>JAZBLB010000005.1:0-228608 GCA_037032985.1 Bacteroidota bacterium | reverse complement strand
GCTTACTACAATTATTACAAAATACACGCGTTATTGCCTTTGGTTTCAAAGCGATTAATAATTATATTTGCCACCGTTATTAAAATTTACAATGAGAGAAATCCAATTTAGAGAAGCACTACGCGAAGCCATGCAAGAAGAAATGCGTAAAGATGACCGCGTTTTTTTATTAGGTGAAGAAGTAGCAGAATATAACGGTGCATACAAAGTTAGTCAGGGAATGCTTGATGAATTTGGTGCTAAACGTATTATCGATACCCCTATTGCCGAATTAGGTTTCGCTGGGATTGCAACTGGTGCAGCAACCGCTGGCCTTATTCCGATTGTAGAGTTTATGACATTTAACTTCTCATTGGTAGCAATCGACCAAATCATTAATGGTGCGGCTAAAATTTTATCAATGAGCGGTGGTCAGTTCTCTTGCCCTATGGTTTTCCGTGGTCCAACTGGTAACGCCGGACAATTAGGTGCGCAACACTCACAAAATTTCGAAAACTGGTTTGCAAATACTCCAGGACTAAAGGTTGTGGTTCCATCTACTCCATACGAAGCTAAAGGTTTATTAAAACAAGCTATTATTGATCCGGATCCAGTTATTTTTATGGAATCCGAAGTGATGTATGGCGATAAGGGAGATGTTCCTGCTGAAGAATATTACATTGAGTTCGGTAAAGCTAACGTAACCAAGCAAGGTACTGACGTTACTATCGTAACATTCGGTAAAATGTTAACCCGCGTAGTTAATCCTGCAGTAGAGGAATTAACAAAAGAAGGAATTAATGTTGAAGTAATTGATTTACGTACTGTTCGTCCAATAGATTACGACACGATCATCGAATCTGTTAAGAAAACAAATCGTTTAGTTGTGGTAGAAGAAGCTTGGCCATTGGCATCACTTTCTGGTGAAATCGCCTTTATGGTACAGAAAAAAGCTTTCGATTACTTAGATGCACCTGTTTTACGTATCACTTGTGCTGATGTTCCACTTCCATATTCTCCAACTTTAATTGCAGCCAGCTTACCAAATGCTGATAAAGTAGTTAAAGCGGTTAAAGAAGTGATGTACGCAACAAAATAATATCATCATTCGGTTTAAAACTGAGTCTATAAGATTAAATCCTCCAAATTGCTTTGGAGGATTTTTTTTTAAAATTTCTACTTCTGGTAGCGGGAAATTGAAATTTCCCATGGCCGAAAATAAAATTTTAACTAAACAGCACTCCCATACAAAGTTCTATTCTTTATCTTCGTTTTATTCAAAAGCCCACTACCCAATGTCTGATTATACTGCTGAGCAAACCTTCGAAAAAGCTGATTTTACCTTAAGACCATTACCTAAAGGCGAGTATGAAAATTGCAGATTCAGCTATTGTGATTTTTCCAGTTCAGATTTAAGTGGAATCAAGTTTCTAAATTGCGAATTTATATCCTGCAACCTAAGCCTAGCTAGGTTAATTAAAACATCATTTAATGATGTAAATTTCAAAGACTGCAAAATGCTCGGCTTACGTTTTGAAAACTGTAACGATTTCGGCTTAGCCTTTAGTTTTGATAGCTGTAAACTGGACCATTCATCCTTCTATAAATTAAAACTAAAAAAGGCTATTTTTAAAAATAATCAGCTCCACGAAGTAGATTTTACAGAAGCCGATTTAAGTAATTCGAGTTTCGATTATTGCGATTTCCTGAATGCTACATTCGACAGAACCAATCTGGAAAAAACTGATTTCAGAACGGCAACACATTACATTATCGATCCTGATAAAAATAAACTCAAAAAAGCCAGATTCTCACAGTCTGGATTAGCTGGTTTGTTGGCGAAATACGATATCCAGATTACCCAGTAATATCGCTTAGCAAAGATTGAGTTTTTAGAACACGGTTAGCAGCTCAGGGCTATTATGGATTAGCAAAAATTACGTTGATTTATTAATGAATATCTACAAACAGCGTTGAGAAAGATCTAAAAACATCGTATCCCGTAAAAAGTATTGAATTTCAATCGGAACTAGATTGTGAACATAAAAACAATTTTCACCTAAATTGTTACAATCTTTTGATGTAACACTAAAAATGTCGTAAGTTTAAAGTTTTTTAAGAGGCTACCTTTTAATCTTTTTCAAACCATTTAATGTTACGCGTAGATAGCTCAAAACCATGCAAAATTGTATACTCATTGTGTAAACATGAGTATCTGGGCTATTTAATTGAACCTCACATTGTTCAACTCAATCCAAATGGCGATTTCTCTTTTACTTATCAAAGGATTTTCACCCATACTGCTGAAGAGTTCAAAGCTTGTTTAACAGAAATTGATTATAAGCTGATCAAAATTCTTGATGATATTGAACAAGATTCAATCATCAAAAAACATTATAAAAAATTAATCCGGCCCACGGAGTTTTTTGCTAAAGTATTTGATGATAAATTTTACGAAAGCGTTAGGCCCAAAATAGAAAAAAAACTTGCTGAGGCGTTGGAAATATTAAAGGTTCAGGATGAACTTTACGTAATGGATAAAGACGGGTGGCCCGTTGAACGTAAACTTGAATTGGCTATTGAACCCGCATCAATTCTGTTCCACTTCCGTAGAAACGAAACCGAAACACGGTACTTCCCAACCATTAAATATCAAAACCTGCGCATTGAATTTATGTTCAAGGAGGCACAAATTATTAGCAACAAACCTGCGTGGCTGCTACTTAATGATGTTTTGTATTTTTTTGATCAGGATATTGAAGGTAAAAAATTACAACCGTTTTTAGCTAAAAGATATATTGCAATTCCGAAATCTACTGAAGCTACCTACTTTGAAAAGTTTGTTGCGCCATTGATTGAGAAACATCACGTTTACGCAGAGGGCTTCGAAATAAGGACAGAACAGTTTGAGGCGATACCGGTAATCAAAGTACTTTATGTTGATGGAGGAATATCGCAGATTCAATTATATTTTAAATATGGCGAATACAATTTTTCAGTAGAGAACGCACACAAAGTCACCGTTCGCCTGGAAAAAACAGCCGACAATTATATTTTCCATCGCATTAAGCGTTCTGCAGAATGGGAAAAAAAACAATTTAATCTGCTCCTCTCGCTCGGACTAAAAAAGGCCAGTGCATTGTTCAACAATTTGGAAGTAGTAGGCAGTGAAGAAAATCCCAGTTATGCAGCAATTAACTGGGTAAATGAACACATTGAGATGCTTCAGTCGCTTGGTTTTGAAATAGAACAAAGCACAGGACAGAAACGCTTTGTTTTTGGCACTAGTAAAATCGATTTAGAGGTCAAAGAAGGAAATGACTGGTTCGACATCAATGCGGTAGTCTGGTTTGGAAAATACCAGATTCCGTTTCTTTCCCTAAAGCAACATATCCTTCATAAAAGAAGAGAATTTCTACTTCCAGATGGTGAAGTGGCAATTATTCCTGAAAAGTGGTTTACGCAATACGGCAGTTTGTTTAGCCTGGCAGATACCAGTAAAAACCTTCGACTTAAGAAACACCACATCGGCTTATTGAATGATTTAGCAGAAGATAGTTTGGCTAATGTTACGTTAGAACGTAAGCTTCAGCGACTAACAGACTTTGAAGACATTGCCGACACACAGATGCCGGTAAACTTCAAAGGGAGTCTTCGCGATTATCAAAAAGCAGGGTATAACTGGTTTAGCTTTTTACGTGAATATAACTTTGGCGGATGCCTTGCTGATGATATGGGTTTAGGTAAAACTATCCAGACATTGGCCATGCTACAAAAAGTTAAGGAAGATGATCAGGCTGGGGGCAACCCGAGCACATCACTTATCATCATGCCTACTTCATTAATATACAACTGGCTAACAGAAGCTAAAAAGTTCACTCCAAAACTTAAAATTTACGCCCATACAGGAAGCAATAGAAATAAGAACGTTGCCATTTTCGCAAATTACGATATCATTATTACCACTTACGGTGTAACAAGAGTTGATGTGGAGGAATTGAAAGACTTCTACTTTAATTATGTAATTCTGGATGAAAGTCAGAACATTAAAAATCCCGCATCCAAATCTTTCAAGGCTGTAAGAAGTCTGAAATCCAGACATAGGCTGATATTGAGTGGTACTCCAGTAGAAAATTCGGTAGGAGATCTTTGGTCGCAACTTACCTTTTTAAACCCAGGTTTATTAGGAACACAGGCTTTCTTTTATGAGGAATATGTGCAAGCTATCGAAAAGAAAAAGGATGAAGAAAAAGCACGCAAATTGCAAACCATCATTAAGCCTTTCGTGTTGCGCAGAACCAAAGAGCAAGTTGCTTCAGAATTACCACCAAAAACCGAACAGGTAATTTATTGCGACATGAGCGAGGATCAGGCAGCCTATTATGAAAAAACAAAATCAGCTTATCGGAATGATCTATTGCAAAGCATGGATGACGGAACTTTCGCACAGAAACAGGTGCAGTTATTGCAGGGGCTAACCGCTTTACGTCAACTGGCAAATCATCCGGTCATGATCGATGGTACTTATCTGTCAGACTCCGGCAAGTTCGAAAATGTGATCCATACGTTGGATAATGTGCTCAAGGGCGGTCACAAAGTGTTGGTGTTCTCTCAGTTTGTAAAACACTTGGACATCTTTAAAAAGCATTTCGAAGCAGAAAACATACCATTTGCCTACCTGGATGGTTCTACACGCAACCGTGGCGAAATTGTATCAGAATTTCAGCAAAATACTGATTTAAAAGTTTTCCTTATCTCCATCAAAGCCGGTGGTGTTGGTTTAAACTTAACCCAGGCTGATTACGTGTTCATTCTAGATCCGTGGTGGAATCCCGCTGTAGAACAGCAAGCAATAGATAGAACCCATAGAATTGGCCAGGATAAAAAGGTTTTTATCTATAAATTCATTGCAAAAGATACGGTAGAAGAGAAAATTCTTGCCTTACAGAACCGCAAAAAAACACTCGCAAATTCACTTATTACTACAGAGGAAAGCTTCTTTAAATCGCTAAGCAAAGATGATATCAGGGATATTTTGAACTAGCTTAGATTTAAACGCTTTAATTTCTCGCCTTCAATTAAAACTCTATCATTTTCTATTTGTTAACTAGTTAACTTAAAATCTACTATCATGGAAAACGAAAATTTAAATAGAGCGATCGACAACGTAAAAGAGGCTTGGAAATACCCTGAATTATTTCAAAACATTTCAAGATCAGAACGCTGGTTATCTGGTGCAGCCGGAACTTACTTGCTTTTCAAAGGCCTGACTAATGTATTTTCACACCCTGTAATTGCATTAACTGGTGCTGCAGCTGGCGCTGGTTTACTCTATAGAGGCTTAACCGGATATTGCCCGTTAAAAGATCTGCAAGAACAACGGGAAGAACTGGCGCCTGATGAAGTATTAATCAGAGAGACTTATCTTGCAGATGATTTGGCGTAATAAATTGAATATGAAATTTCCTTTTCTTAATAAACTGGTTAACTTTAGAAAAGATAACCTATAATTATGAGCAAATACGCACTACTTTTTATTCCAACCCTATTTGGTATGTCGGCATTGGCGCAGGATAAAAAAACAGATCCGGCAAAAGAAGCTGCTAAAACAGAAGTTTGGGAACCCGTTCCTAAAACCGTTACACCTGGAAGTTTACCTCAGGAAGCACCATCTGATGCAACAATTCTTTTTAACGGCAGAAATCTGGATGCTTGGCATTCGGTTAATGATCCGGCTAAACCAGCCGCATGGACAATAGACGATGGCTTTTTTACCGTGAAAAAAGGTACTGGAAATATCGAAACCAATAAAAAGTTTACCGACTATCAACTTCACATGGAATGGCGAATTCCTGCAAATATCACTGGTACCAGCCAAGCGCGTGGAAATAGTGGTGTATTCTTAGCTTCCACAGGGCCTGGCGATAATGGTTATGAAATCCAGATTATGGATTCTTATAATAATAAAACCTATGTGAATGGCCAAACCGGAAGCGTGTATAAACAGGGAATTCCACTTGCTAATGCGAATAAGAAACCAGGTGAGTGGCAGTATTATGATATTATCTGGAATGCGCCAAGGTTTAACGAAGATGGATCAGTTTTAAAGCCTGCAACCGTTACGGTAATGCTTAATGGTGTATTGCTACAAAATAACTTTGTGGTAAAAGGCGAAACCAGGTGGATTGGTGCACCAGAATACAAAAAGCATGGCGCAGCATCTATCAAACTTCAGGATCACGGTGATCCAAGTCCGCCGATTAGTTTCAGAAACATTTGGATTAGAGACCTATAATTATTGAAAACCTGCAAATATCCTTTGCAGGTTTTTTTTATTTAATGCAGAATCATTCGGCTTGAAGCAATTCCATATAATGCGCTCTATCTATCATTTCTGCGCCTAAACTCATCAAATGGTCATTCGGCATCTGGCAATCAATTAAATCAACGTTTAGCTTACTTAAATAAATTGTTGCTGCTTTTGAAGCATTGCTAACTTTACTGAACATACTTTCTCCACAAAAAACACGGTTCACTTTTAAGCCATATAAACCACCCACCAATTGATCGTCTTGCCAAACCTCTACACTGTGGGCGTAACCTTTTTTATGTAGATTAATATATGCAGCCTGCATTTCATCGGTAATCCAGGTTCCATCCTGGCCTTTCCTCGGCGTTTTAGCACAATTTAAAATCACTTCTTCGAAAGCGGTATCCACTGTGATCGTAAATATTTCGTTTCGCAAAACTTTCTTCATGCTCTTACTCACCAAAATCCGGTCTGGAAAAATTACACACCTTTGATGGGGAGAATACCAGAATATCGGTTCTCCCTCACTAAACCATGGAAAAATTCCGTTGGAATAAGCCAGTAGCAAGCGGTCTAAACTCAAATCGCCACCAATAGCGAGTAAACCATCATCCTCAGCCAAAGCTGGATCTGGAAAAACAATTTCATGGTCTGGCAGTTGAAAAAACATTTTCAAAAATAAGAAAGAAAATAATGATTAAACCCAGCCGTTTAAAATATGTCATACAGTTAAACTGTTAGCTATGAGCGCAAAAGAAAATTTCATCAAAGTAAAGCACCTTTACAATAGAGCAGGATTTGGAATTTCTTACTCCGATTTACAAAAACTCAGCAGAAAAAACATTGAAAAGGTGGTATCAGGCCTGCTCAAAGATCCCAAGACTGATGATTCGATTACACTGGTTGATGGCATGGAATCAAGACGACAAATGCTGGTTCAATCTGGTTTGTATGCAAAGAAAGATCTTAATGATGAAGAAAAGAAAATCCGCCAGGAGATTGTTCGCATGCAGAATGAAGTGAGCAAAGATTTGAACATTGCCTGGATAAATAAAATGATTAACACCTCCTATCCCCTTCGCGAAAAGATGACGCTTTTTTGGCATGGACATTTTGCTTGCCGCAGCAATGATCCGCTCTATGCACAACAGCTTAACAATATTCAAAGAACACACGGATTGGGAAGTTTCAAAACATTGCTCGTGGAAGTTTCCAAATCGCCAGCTATGTTGCAATACCTCAACAACCAACAAAATAGAAAGGGAAAGCCAAATGAAAATTTTGCCCGTGAGCTAATGGAACTGTTCACCCTAGGGAGAGGTAACTACACCGAAAATGACATTAAAGAATCTGCCAGGTCTTTTACAGGTTGGATGTATGATAAAGACGGAACATTTATCTTCCGCCAGAACCTGCACGACGAAGGGTCGAAAACCTTCTTCGGCAAAACAGGAAATTTCGATGGAGAAAACATTATTGATCTAATATTAGAAAAACCAGAAACGGCTACCTTCATCGCCAGAAAAATTTATAAATTTTTTGTAAATGATCAACCTAACGAAGATCATGTCAAAGAACTCGGCAGTCATTTTTATGCGGCTAACTACCAGATTTCGGAACTGGTAAAAAAGATGTTTACTTCAGATTGGTTTTACAGCGCAGAAAATGTAGGCACAAAAATCAAATCGCCTGTAGAGTTTTTAGTTGGGCTAAGCCGTGAGTTTTATGTCACCTATAACAAACCGCAGATCCTTATTCAATTACAAAGCAGCTTGGGGCAATACCTTTTTAATCCACCTAATGTTGCCGGATGGCCTGGCGGGCAAAATTGGATCGATAGTTCCTCTTTAATGCTGCGGATGCGTATTCCATCTTTGGTATTGAATGATGGCGAAATTGATTTTAGCGGTAAAGCTGATCCGGAAGATGAGGCGGTAATTGCGCTAAATAAAAATGTCACAGCCAATGTAAATACAAAAGCGAAACCAAAATCATATGTTAATGCGACTGCAGACTGGACCAGATTTCTGGATACTTTACCTAAAAATATCTCCCCGCTAGAACTCACCGAGTTTCTATTACAGCCTAAACTGAACGACAAAATAGTAAAGATGGTGAGTGATAACAAAGGACTCAGAAGTACAGCAATAGAAATTACCAGTATGCCCGAATATCAGTTGGGTTAACCTTAAACCATCAGGAGATGAACAGAAGAAATTTTTTAAGAAACACAGGCTTTGTTGCAGCAGGATCATTATTTGTCCCTGCATTTATGAAACCGCTGGAAGCCATGGCGCTTGATGAGTTAAGCCTTTATAAGAATTTAGTAGTGGTACAGCTTTCTGGCGGCAATGATGGCTTAAACACCGTGGTACCTTTTGGAAATGACATCTACTATCAGAAGAGGAAAAGTATTGCGATCAAACCTGAAGAGGTTATTAAACTAAATGATATGCAAGGCCTAAATCCAAATATGGCAGCCTTGCAAGAAATTTATGACCAGGGCTGGATGTCTATTATTAATGATGTCGGTTATCCAAATCCAGATCGGTCACACTTTAGATCGATGGATATTTGGCAAACAGGGAGTGATAGTAACCAGTTTCTTTCTACCGGGTGGATCGGTCGTTACCTGGATAGCAATTGCCAAACCTGCAAATTTCCGTACACTGCCATTGAGGTTGATGATTCGTTATCATTAGCGATGAAAGGTCAGACAAAAAAAGGAATCGCTTTGAAAGATCCTGCAGCCTTGTTTCGCAACACCAATAATCCATTTTTTAAGGCGGTTTTGCAAAGCGATAAAGAACATTTGGATGAAGACAATTTGGGTTACCTTTATAAGACGATGATCGAAACCCAGTCTTCGGCAAGCTACATTCAAAATACCTCAAAAGTGTACCAATCAAAAGCTACTTATCCGAATACAGGCTTTGCTAATCAACTCAAAACCGTATCAAAATTTATATCATCGGGACTAAAAACACGGGTTTACTACGTTTCGCTTAGTGGTTTTGATACGCATGTGAATCAAACAAGCCAACAAGGCAACCTACTGAAACAGTACAGCGAAGGCATGGCAACTTTTTTAAAAGATTTAAAAGCCAATAATAAAATGGAAGATACACTGGTACTAACTTTTTCAGAATTTGGTCGCCGGGTAGCGCAAAATGCCAGCAATGGAACCGATCATGGAACGGCTAATAACATGTTTGTATTTGGTGGGTGCCTGAAAAAGCAAGGCATCTTTAATGCTGCGCCAAACTTAAGCGATTTAGACAGTGGCGACTTAAAATACCAGTTAGATTTTCGTCAGGTATATGGTACTGTGCTAGATAAATGGCTGGATGTAAATAACGGTGAAATCTTAAATAAAAAGTTTAATACTCTAGATTTTATATAATTTGGAAAGCACAGGCAGTGGAACATCGGTTGCTGTAGCCCCGCTATTCATTACAACGCCAGCAATAGAAAAAATTGCCGGCGTTTTCATTGCTATTGGGTTTAACGTACCCGGGGAATGAATAAAAAAATATTGTTCATTTCTCCCACAATACTATTTTCGTTTTAAAACATATACAGCGTTACTGTCACTTTTCCATTTTCGCGCTGAAAAAACCTGGAATAACTCGTAGCCATATGAATTTGCCTTATTAACAAACTCAAGAGCAGAATCAAATTCCATTTTATTACCTAAATCATCTTTAATGCAGGTATTATTTAAATCGTCTGGAATTTGCCCATATTCAACGGACACAAAGACTTTCTGCGAAAATGCTCTTTTAATCTCCTTTACCTGAATATAATTGACATTAATATCCGTTAACCGAACGCCATTTACAGTTTGTGCCTTAACATCGTCCAACGCAAAGCTAGCTACGAGCGCAGCTAAAATCAATAATTTTTTCATAACCTGTTTCTTTTGTGTGTGCCTGTAAATTAAGGAAAAACAAGTTTTAAAAAAAGAAGAATCATTTAGAGATGTGTAACATTTACAGCCGAAAGCTATCTTAACTAAAATAGAAAATGAACTTTTTAGGCAATATTATCTGGGTTATTTTTGGCGGAATATTTATTTTCTTCGAATATATCATTGGCGGTTTAATTCTTTGCTTAACCATCGTAGGCATTCCTTTTGGCATTCAGTGTTTTAAATTTGCAATTGTTGGTCTTGCTCCTTTTGGTGTAAAAATTACCGATACCTCATCCAACACTGGCTGTTTGTCCACTATCATGAACATCATTTGGCTGGGATGTGGTGGCTTTTGGATTGCACTCACTCATTTACTATTTGGAATTTTATTTTGCATTACCATCATAGGCATTCCCTTCGGCAGACAGCATTTTAAACTCATGAACCTGGCTTTTACACCATTCGGCAAATCAATTTCCTGAGTGCGGTAACTGGCCTGAAGTCAATGAATCAATCCTATCAATTTAGAATGTTGAATGGCCTCATCGCTGGTGTTAAATAAGCAAGTATTTACGTTTTTGGCCTTTACCCGTTCGAGTAGTTCAAGCGTCTGCTCCCGCCTTTCGGGTCTGATATTACGAATATAAACTGCTTCTATATTTTGAGGATATTTTTCTACAATCTTGGTATAGATCTGTGGGTCGTGCTGTGAATTATCGCCAAAAAAAATGAACTTTTGATTTGGAAAAGCATCCAAAATACGCATTACCCTAAGCAACTTCCCTTCGTGTCCGGTTTTACCAGTCTTCAATAAATCGCTCCACTTTTTTAAGGTATTGAGTAGAAAGGCCCCATCCGGCAATTTATTAAATCGAAAAGTTTCTAAAAGGTAATCATACAGGTTCCATTCGCTGCTGCTTACATAGAAAAATGGATTAGGCTGATCTGGTGTGGTATGTGATAAAGCCAGTTGCTGATAATGTTGGGCTGCATCAGGAAACGTTTTTCGGGTATGTGGATTTTTAATGAACAGTTCCCGCAGTCGCCTGCCGATAGTCGCAGAATGCGAAATCATCACCGTATCATCAACATCAGAAATAAAAGCATACTGAGTGATGTGTGGCACATATACTTTGCCTTCACCGGAGTTTAACACATTTCCTTCACCGTCAACAGCTTCTACTTTTACGTAATGCCAGCCTGCGGAGACGTCCTCATCTGCCTTCCATTCAAACTTAAAAAACCCATCTTGTTCAGTTTTTTGATAAACTGTTTGACCAAAAAATTGAAGCCTAACCGCGACCAAAGGGTACGGTTTTATAATGAAAAGCTTTAACAAGTAGATGATGTTTACTAAAATATTGTTGCTGTAAATCTGATTGGTTTTAGACTTACGCTTAAATACATGACCATAAACAACCAGATTATGCTTATGCCCATAACCGCGATAAACTTTTACACTTACAGATTTATTCATTGATATTAAAACAGAGTTTAGCAAAAGTTGTTTGTGATGTAAGCCATTAGGTTAAGCACATGAAATTACTGTTTGTCATAAATCCCGGCTCTGGTAGCCACGATATTAATTTAAAGGAAGTAATTTCTACACACTTTTCATCAAAAGATGTATCCGTAGAATTATTTGAACTACCTAAGAACTGCTCCTTAGAAAAAATTAAACAGCGTATCGAACAGGCAAAAGCAGATCGGGTGGTGGCCGTTGGCGGCGATGGCACATTAAAACTAATTGCCGAGTGTTTGCTGAATACCAATGTGCCAATCGGCGTTATTCCTGCTGGCTCCGCAAATGGAATGGCAAAGGAACTCGGTATCCCTACAGAGATTAAAGAAGCGCTGGATCTGGTAGTTAATGGAAGACCTAAAAAGATTCATACCGTTAAGCTTAATAATGAAATATGTATCCACCTATCGGACCTCGGCTTCAATGCTTATCTGGTAAAGAAATTCGACACCATACCTGAACGTGGTATGTGGGGATATGCTAAAGCAACCTGGCATGCCTTATGGAACCACAAAAGAATGCAGATAGAACTCAATATAAAGGGAGAAACGATTAAATCTGCTGCTGCAATGGTGGCCATTGCCAACGCGACAATGTACGGCACTGGCTTAAAAATTAATCCGGATGGAAAACTTGACGATGAGTTATTCGAGATCATTGTGGTTAAAGATTATTCATACCTGGAAATCCTGAAAATCTGGCTTACCAAGTTGCCCTTCAATCCCAAAAAAATTGAGGTTTTTCAAACTTCGAAGGTTAAGATATCTTCCAAACATAAAGCACACTTTCAGATTGATGGAGAATATGTAGGAAAAGTAAACGAGGTAACCGCGGAAATTTTACCTGCTTCAGTAACGATAGTCTCGTAATATGAAGGGTATATAAATAGAGAATGGAAATGGAGAAATAGGGATTAGGAAATAGGGATTGGAAATGGGAAATGGGAAATGGGAAATGGGAAATGGGAAATAAAACAACTGCCGCTAAGGCTATTTGTTTTATTTATTAAAATGATTTGCTTTAATGCATATTGATCTGCGTAATTTCTGTAATCTGCGGGATATAATTATATAGCTAGTAGGGAAGAAAATACCTAATCTATAATCACCTGTTTTATCTATCAAATTAAAGATTCATTCAACGCATATCTTCAAAATCTCTCTAATCTGCGGGATATAATTATAGGCTAATAGAAAAGAAAATCACCTAATCTATAATTATCTGTTTTATTCACTAAATTAAAGACCCGCTTAACGCATATGAATCTGCATAATTTCTGTAATCCATGTCAAAACCCTTATGATTAGTTTAAGCTCATCAGACTTTGCTCTTATTAAGATCTCCTGTGAATCTGAATTGTAAAATACAGCCTAAAAAACTCGGCGATAAAGCAAACCCGAAAGAAAATGCTGAACCACACTTCACTTAAATTTAATAATTCAGGCAGATAAGTGATAAAGCCGATAGAAAAAACCCAAACGATCAGTCGAAATGGAAACTGGATATAATAGGCAATAAAACCTAATTTCTTAAATAATATTAAGCCAATCGCAGAAACAAAAAGCAGCAAAAACAAAGATATCGTTAGCCAAACTTTTACCTGAGAAATCACTTGGTCCGGAATTTCATGAATATGAGTAACCATTCCCCAAAACTGTTTCCCTAATAGTATGATGCTAATGACGTCTAGCATTGCAAATAACCTTGCCGTATTTTTCATCTATTTACAGTATTTTTCTAGATGAGCATCAGCTAAATTACTTCCCATATTTTTAACAAATGAAAAATCTTCGCACGCACCTTGCTTATCGCCTTGTTTAATTTTCTGCAACCCTGTTTCTATTCTGGAATTAAGGTAATCATCATCAATACCAAATTGTTTCTTTATCGCGATAAATTGAACTTCTTGTCCAAGCTTTGCCTTGTCGATGTTTTTATAGAAATTAATCACGGAGTTGGTTAAAGCCTCCTCTGATTCGTAAGCCCTGATAGCGGCTTCCCTGGCAGAACTTGATTTTCCCTCACAATTAAAACCCTCTAATTTAAAGTTTACAGGAATAACTACGGCTGTAGTGGTATCATATCCAGCAGGAACCTTCCATTTCCCACTGCTTAAACGCACTAATCTGAGCGCTTCATCATTTAAATCGGTCAAAATGCCTTTCGTTACTTTCGAAGCATAAATTTTGCCTTGCTCATCTAACTTAAAGCTGATGTTTACCGTTCCCTGAATGCAGTTAGCCTTGGAGAAAGATGGATAGATGGTATTTTCCCTTAAAAAGTCTGTGAAGCTTCCCTTGCCAAAATTAAACTGAACCTGACCAAAAGCAAGTGCGCTAACGAAAATAAAGCAAATAGTAAAAAGCACTTTCATAATTCTAATTTACGTAAAAACTGAGCGTAAAGATTAAACAGAAATCTGATCTGGCATTGCATTCTTGAAATTGATATCCAGAATAAAATTAGGATTTGGGCAATTTGCCAGATATATATCGCGCTCGCTAAACTTACACACACCAGGGTAGTCACCCTTCCAATCACCCATTTCTTTTATAATCTGAAAATGTAAATGAGGTGGCCAATTCCCGTTCTCCTCTTTTGCCCCTAGCGTGGCTATGTTTTTTCCTGCAGGAACGAAGTCGCCCGCTTTCAATCCACTTAAAGATGCTAAACTTAAGTGCCCATACAATGCATTAAACTTGAAACCCTCCATATCGTAGGATAAAATAATTGTTGCACCGTAATCTCCAAAATGATTATTATATGCGAAACTATGAACAGTGGCATCATAAAAATTATAAATCACCGTTCCGGCAGGGCCCCAAATATCTACGCCCAAATGTAATCTTCGAGCCTCCTCTCCCGTATCAAAATGGGCACTGCGCGTATAGATGGTTCGATGTTCATTATACCCCCCGATTCCGTAACGGGCGTTTTGCTCCGATAATTTTTCATTCACCCAATTAGAGAACAATTCGGTATCAGCCAAAGTTTCACCCGATAATTCTTTATTCTGTGCTGTAAAATCTAACGGCAGCAGCTGATCGCTTTCCGGATCAAAATCAACTATCCCCTGAATTGAACTAACGTTCGCCAAGATAACCTCCTCAAATGTTTTCATTATAAAATTAAATAACTACTCTATATGTATTTAAAAAAATAACCCGCAGGTATAGCTACCATGCGGGTGTAAATATTTAGTGTTGAAGCACATTAGGAGAAAAACTACTCCGCCTCTTCATCTGGCTGTCTTGGCTCTTTTGAAATCTTTTCAAAAAGATGATCCATACGTTCTACATACTCGTTGGTATCATCTACAAAAAAGGTTAGTTCTGGCACCACCCTTACCTGGTGACGAATTCTGGCACCCAGTTTATACCGAATCTCTCCAGCGTGTGAGTTAACAGTATTAATGGATAATGTGGTATTTGTGGTATTAAAAAAGCTGAGATAAACCTTAGCTACGGCTAAATCAGGCGATACCCTAACACGGGTAATGGTTACCAATGTGTTGGGCAAAAATGCGCCACCTTCACGCTGAAAAACCTGTGCCAATTCTTCCTGTAGTACTCCTGCAAATTTTTGCTGACGTTTACTTTCCATATCTTCTGTTATTAATAAAGTAAATTATCGTAAGGGTATCTGTCCGTGTGTGCAGCTTTCACCTTATTGTACAATAAAGTTTTAAATTCTTCTATATTCTCTTTCTCAGTTGCCGAAATAAACAATACCGGTACTTTTCCGTGACTCATCCAGGTTCTTTTAAATTCCTCTAAACTTAGCTTACCATCGTCATCATCTCCCTCGGTTTCAGGCGAAACATAAGCATCAATTTTATTAAATACTAAAATCATGTCTTTATCAATGGCGCCAATATCCTTTAAGGTTTCGTTAACGATGTGAATCTGATCTTCAAAGTTTGGATGCGAAACATCCACCACATGAATCAAAATATCTGCTTCCCTTACCTCGTCTAAAGTTGATTTAAAACATTCTACCAAATGGTGAGGCAGTTTCCTGATAAATCCAACCGTATCTGATAAAAGAAAAGGAAGATTCTCGATCACTACCTTTCTTACAGTAGTATCCAAGGTGGCGAAAAGTTTATTTTCAGCAAATACTTCAGATTTAGAAAGCATATTCATGATGGTTGATTTACCTACGTTGGTATACCCCACCAAAGCTACCCGAATAAGTTCTCCGCGATTTTTTCGCTGTGTTTCGTTTTGCTTATCAATTAATCTTAACCGCTCTTTAAGCAGAGATATTTTATTTAAAATAATCCTTCTATCACTTTCTATCTGCGTTTCACCCGGACCGCGCATCCCAATTCCACCTTTCTGACGCTCAAGGTGAGTCCACATTCCCGTTAAACGAGGCAAAACATATTGTAATTGGGCAAGTTCCACCTGCGTTTTGGCTTGTGCTGTTTGGGCACGGCTAGCAAAAATATCAAGAATAAGGTTACTGCGATCTAAAACTTTTACGCCAAGCTCGCGATCGATATTACGCAGCTGAGATGGTGATAACTCATCATCAAAAACTACGGTATCTATTTCTTCTGATTTTACATATGCTTTGATCTCTTCCAGCTTACCCGTACCTACAAATGTCGCACGTTCCGGCTTCAACATCTTTTGAGTGAAGTTTTTTTCTACTTTACCACCAGCTGTTTCTACCAAAAAGGCCAGCTCGTCTAAGTACTCTCTTGTTTGTTCCTCCTTCTCGCCTGGTGTAATCACACCAACAAGAATGGCTCTTTCCTGCTTAATCGCAGTATCATAAAATTTTTGTTTTCCCATGTAATATGCACAAAGATACGAATTTTGCAAACTTGTAATTCCATTTAAAAACCATTAGGTTACCTGAAAAGTTTGCCCTTTAAAATGATCCCCAGCGTTAATCAGGCAACATAGACCGAAAGAGGCAGAAATCAAATACAAAGAGACATTCAAATACATCAACTACCTAGGTATTTTATCTCTGTTCTAGTCAAATGTTAAAAAAAATAGCGGCACATTCAGACTTGAAAGGGTAAATTCGTACTTTAAAACTAAAATCAATTGGCAAAAACAAAAACGGCATATTTCTGTCAGAGTTGTGGTTACGAATCTGCAAAATGGTTGGGTAAGTGCCCATCATGCGGACAATGGAATACCTTCGTCGAAGAAATTATTGAAAAAACTGTAACTTCAGTACCCACCTGGAAAACTGAAACAAGTTCAAGAAAATTAAGTAAACCGAGTAAAGTTGATGAGATTCAATCATCTGTTGAACGAAGAATTTTAACAGGCGACAAAGAATTAGATCGTGTTTTAGGAGGAGGCTTGGTAGAAGGCTCACTGGTATTAATTGGTGGCGAACCCGGTATCGGAAAATCGACCCTCATGTTACAGCTCGCACTAAACATCAAGAACAAAAAGCTTTTGTACATTTCAGGAGAAGAAAGTGAGCAACAGATTAAAATGCGTGCAGAAAGGATAAAAGAAAGTCCATCTGCCAATTGTTACATCCTCACCGAAACCTCTACACAGAATATTTTTAAGCAGATTGAAATTTTAGAACCAGAGATTTTGGTGGTTGATTCTATACAAACCCTACATTCTTCTCATATCGATTCTACGCCAGGAAGTGTTTCCCAAGTAAGGGAATGTACGGCGGAGCTGCTTCGCTTTGCTAAAGAAACTGGTGTACCGGTATTTTTAATTGGCCACATTACCAAGGATGGTGCCATTGCCGGCCCAAAAATCCTCGAACACATGGTTGATACCGTTTTACAATTTGAGGGCGACAGGCACCACGTTTACAGAATCCTAAGATCTATAAAAAACAGATTTGGGGCAGCTGCTGAACTTGGGATTTATGAAATGCAGGGCAGCGGTTTACGGGAAGTGTCAAACCCTTCTGAAATTTTACTTTCGCAACGTGATGAAGAATTGAGTGGAATTGCCATTTCGGCCATGCTCGAGGGGGCAAGGCCGATGCTTATTGAAACACAGGCACTGGTAAGCGCTGCCGCTTATGGAACACCGCAGCGATCAGCTACAGGTTTTGATACCAAGCGAATGAATATGCTTTTAGCGGTGTTAGAGAAACGTTGCGGTTTTAGATTAAGCACTCAAGATGTTTTCCTCAATATTGCGGGCGGAATTCGGGTAGAAGATCCCGCTATTGATCTGGCTGTTTTGATCGCAATTATTTCTTCCCATCAGGATATTGCCATTTCCTCAAAGAATTGCTTTGCAGCAGAGGTTGGTTTATCTGGAGAAATCAGGGCCGTAAATCGAATTGAACAGCGTATTGCCGAAGCCGATAAACTAGGTTTTGAAACCATTTATATTTCAAAATATAATCTGAAGGGAATTGATATTTCTAAATATAATCTGGAAATTAAAGCGGTGAGCAAAATTGAAGAAGTATTTGAAATGATCTTTGGCTAAGAGAATTGCGTAAAACGGGGAAATTATTCAACAGATTTCCCCCACTTTGATATTTAAATTCCCCACCCTAAAAATGACCATGGTGTTTGGCAGCTGATTAAAAAACAAATAAAAACTTAATTTACAGCGAGTTAATTATAGCAAATGATTGGATTTTTTTGGAGTGCCGTTTGCCTCAGGTATTATGTTATACATCATGGGATGTGATCTATAACAAAAGGGATGATTTTCCCCCTGAGTGAGAGCTAAGGAGGTTTTTTTTGTTTTCACTATTTATCTAAAATTTAAATAACTTTGAATCAGATCACTAACTAATTCAAATCATTCTAAAACATACGCCATGAAAAAAATATTCTTAAGTCTGAGTTTTTGCATGTTTGCTATCGCCGGATTTGCGCAAACGGCCTATACAGGTCAAAAATTCGGAGAAGAAGTTACCCCTGGAGATATTAAACCTGCCGCTAAAATGGAGGCCGCAATGGGTTCCAAAACAACAACCAACATGAAAATTCAAGGTAAGGTAGTTGATGTTTGTAAAAAGAAAGGTTGCTGGATGACCTTGGAAATGCCAAACGGCGATCCGATGAGGGTGACTTTTAAGGATTATGCTTTTTTTATGCCCATGGATATTGTAGGTAAAAATGTTGTACTAGATGGCTTAGCTAAGAAACAAACCATTTCGGTAGAAACATTACGGCATTACGCTGAGGACGCGAAAAAAACACCAGAAGAGGTCGCAAAAATTACTGATCCTAAAAAGGAACTTGCATTTGAGGCAAAAGGCGTAGTGGTTCTTGATAAATAAACTAACCCCATAGACACTAAAACAGAAAAGTCCCGATATATAAAATGTATCGGGACTTTTCTGTTTATGAAAGATCTTTAATTACAAAATCCAGTTCCAGCCAAATTCGTCTGGTGCCAAACCATAACGGATGTCGTTAAGTTTCTTAGCAATTCCATTGGATATGTTTCTGGTTGATGGATCTGCCAATTGGTAAATCTCACCTTTGTAGCCAATCTGGCCAACATGAGTTACTGTTGCAGCTGTGCCAGCGGCAAAAGCTTCGGTTAAACTTCCATTCTGAATACCTTCAATAACCTCTTTAACTGAAACCCTGCGTTCTTCTACTTCGATGCCCGATTCTTTAGCCAGTTTAATAATCGTATCTCTGGTAACGCCATCCAACACCGTACTTCTAACGGATGGTGTAACTAATTTCCCGTCGATTACAAAAATTAAGTTTGCTGTCCCTGCTTCCTCAATATATTCATGAGCGATAGAGTCTGTCCAAATCAGTTGATCAAAGCCTTCTTTTCTAGCTTGCTCAAAAGGGTATAGTGAACGGGCGTAATTCCCAGCAGTCTTTGCAAAGCCAACACCACCTTCATCTGCACGGGTGAATTCAGTTTCGATCTTAACTTTTAAGGCAGAACTGTAATACGGTCCTGTTGGTGTAGTTAAAAGTGCGAATTTATAAGAATCAGAAGCACGAACACCTAAGTATGGATCTGTAGCGAACATCACCGGACGAATATAAAGCGCATAATCTGGCTGATTTGGCACCCACTTTTCATCAATGGCAATTAACGCGGCCAAGCCTTGCATAAATATTTCTTCAGGAATTGTAGCCATAGACATCCTTGAGGCAGACTTATTAAAACGTTCGAAGTTTTTATTTGCCCGGAAGACGCTAATTTTTCCATCAGGCAAGCGATAAGCTTTCAAACCCTCGAAAATTGCCTGTCCGTAATGAAGCGCGGAAATTGCCGGACTCATTGGAATAGGCCCATATGGAAGAATCTGCAAATTTTTCCACTCGCCGTCTTCAAAGTCAGCAGTAAACATGTGATCGGTAAAAACCTTACCGAACGGTAATTCAGAAAAATCAGTAACTGTTAAACGAGTTTCGTCAGCTTTAGTGATCTTTATATCTAATGTCTCGGTCATTGTATTTGAATTTTGAATGAATGATTTTTGAATGAGTGAATGATTTATATCCTTCGGTTTCTATCATTCCATCAAACAATAATTCAATCATTGTTGTATTTGCGCAAATTAGCAAAAAAGCAGCTTTTATAATAGCTTTATTCGATATTAATCTTTGTTTTTGAGTGTTTTGAGTACACTAAGCACCCAACCTTTCCCCCATTCTTCCGTCTGTTCTCCCGTCCATAAAAACGGATAAAAAATTCTTTTCTGAAAACGCGGAGGCAAATATTTTTGCCAGTTTGTGCCGCCTGTCGCAGCTACATCAACCGGGTCTTTCTCCAAATACCTTACCGCAGATTTATAATGAGACAGCGGCCACTCCACATTTACATATAAATCGAGTTTACGCAATTCTTCTCCCAGTGCTGAAACATCTTCGCCGCTAGCCAAAAATTGATGATATAGCGCAGAAAAATTAGTCATTGTGCGGTCTTTGGCCAATTGTAAAAACTGCGTTGCATACTTTTTAATAAATTGCTTCAACGTTAAGGTTTGCTTTCCCGAAGCCAGTTCGGTAGCACCAAATTTCCAGTATATGTGTTCAAACTGTTCTTCAATTGTTGCCGCAGTTAATTCCTCCCGTTTACTCTTATCAACAAGGCGAATAAAATCTGTAGCGCACATTTCTATCATTCTATATTGGCCGGATTGAAAACCACTTGCAGGCAAAAGCGACATTCTAAACTTAAGAAATTGCTCCTTTTCCATTCCATCTACCATCACGTCGAAAGAAGTGGTTAGTGCATTAAAATAAGCATTGATTCTTTTAACACGGGCTGTAAAAAATGCTACGGTTAAATTTTCGTGCTCAGCAATTTGCCTGCACTCATGTAAAGACAGCTTGAAATATAGTTCTGTAATCTGGTGATACATGATAAAGATTTCTTCATCAGGAATCGGCGTTTTAGGGCTTTGCAAGCTGAGCAAAGTATCCAGATGGATATAATCCCAGTAGGTTAAAAAATCAGCATAGAGCAACCCATCCAGATAGGATGCCATGTCTTGCCCCATTGCAGTATATTTCTCTTGAAGTCGATCCAGTTTATCTTTTATCTCTGGTGTGAAGTCCATTATTTTGATTTATCAATGCAAAGGTGATAAAGATTTTTGTAGAAATGAGTAAATTTTCTACATTTGGCTTGATGGCAATGGGGTGCTGCCAAAACCGCCAAAACAGGCTGATGACTCCTACGATTTTTATTTAAAATTGAATCTAAATGCCTGTTAAAAAATTAACGGAAGAGCTTCCTTTTCCTTCCGCCAGCTTGAAAAAGCAAAATTTCAAATCTTTTTTAATGAACTTCCTGAAGTGGGTATTTTTTTCCACGGTTATTGGCATCACGGTCGGATCAGCTTCTGCATTGTTTTTAACATCACTGAACCGGGTAACCGATTTTAGGGAAAGTCACCTATGGATCATCGCTTTTTTACCTTTAGCAGGGTTAGCGATCGGTTTCGGTTATCACTATTGGGGAAAAGATATTGTTAAAGGAAATAACCTGCTGATCGAAGAATTGCAAAGCCCCAAACAGGTTATTCCATTTATAATGGCGCCATTAATCTTCGCTGGAACAATTATTACTCATTTATTCGGCGGTTCTGCAGGTCGTGAGGGTACCGCCGTCCAGATTGGTGGTGCTTTTGCAGATCAACTTACCAAAGTATTTAAGCTGCAACCACCAGATAGAAAAATCATTTTAATCTGTGGCATCAGTGCAGGTTTCGCTTCCGTTTTTGGAACACCGCTGGCCGGGGCTATTTTCGGACTGGAAGTTTTTGTATTGGGCAGGCTAATGTATTCAGGTATCTTACCCGCTTTGATTACTGCAATAATTGCGGATTATGCATGCAAAGCCTGGGGCGTTGGCCACACGCATTATTCAATCGTATTGGTGCCACAAATGGGTGTAATCAATATGATGTTAGCGCTCAGTGCGGGGATTGTTTTCGGCTTGGTAGCGAGAAGTTTCTCTATTCTAAATCACCTTTTTTCGCGTGCTTTTACCTGTATTAAATATCCGCCGTTCCGGCCATTTATTGGCGGCTTAATTCTGATTGTAATTATCTACTTTTTAGGAAACACAAAATATATCGGCTTAGGAATTCCTGCAATTTCAGCTTCCTTTACGCATCAGGAGCCTTATTATTCATTTGTCATCAAGCTTTTTTTGACCGCATTAACCTTAGGTTGCGGCTTTAAGGGAGGTGAAGTAACGCCATTATTTTTTATTGGTGCAACGCTTGGCAGTTTCCTAAGTTTCTACGTTCCACTACCCGTTGGCTTGCTGGCAGGAATGGGCTTTGTAGCGGTTTTTTCTGGCGCGGCCAATACACCCTTTGCGTGCATAATAATGGGCATTGAATTATTTGGAATAGATGCTGCAATCTTCATCGCTCTGGCCTGCATCGCGGCCTACCTGTTTTCTGGTCATACTGGTATTTACAGGTCGCAAAAGATTGCGAGCTTTCAAAGATTCCGCATTAAAAAGCATCAGTTTTTAGGATAGGGATGATTAGCCTGCTGGAGGCTTTATATAATTGCATGCTGATGCAAACAGCCATGAATTTCAGGGTGAAAATAGCGAATGTACTAGTGGAATCGCCAGGCATTCATCGCCATCGGTTTCAACCGATGGCAGATTAGGTTTCCTCGCAAAACGTTTCTAGGTTTTAGTTAATATAACACCCTGAATTTGATGGTGTGCTCAATTTTTTTCAAAGATTTGAACAATTGTTTATCGTATTGCGCATTAATATCCGTAATTGCATAGCCGATCTCAGGATTTGTCATTAAAAATTGGCCTACTATATTAATATCATGCTTTGCAAACACGGTGTTAATTTTTGCCATGATACCTGGAACATTTTTATGAATGTGGATCAGACGATGAGATTTATCGATTTTTGGCAACTGTAAATTAGGAAAGTTACTACTGAGGTAAGTTGCTCCCGTATTCATAAAATCAGCTACACGTTTTGGAATAAAATCGATGTTTCGGGGGTTATTTTTTGGATCGTCAAAAACAACAATTCCCTGCCTGGTGCATAAATCGAAATCAAATTTATTCTTTGCACTACCTAAATACCCAATCGTTTTTAATTTAACTGCATTCTTCAACTGCTCATTATCTAACTTCTCTCCATTGGCTAAAATAATGATGCCCACATCCTTCACATATTTTTCTTCAAACGATGTTTTTTGTCTGATGGAAAGGCCGTCATTTTTAAGAATTGCAGTCGTAGCTGGATCCACATCACCAATTACCAGACATAGAATTCTGTTTTTGGGATAAGAAATGGCCCGCGGAAGATCATTTACATATAGAAACTCATCAAAACTAGGCGTAACGTGGTCAGCCTTTGCTACAATACTTTCTCTGGCAATATTTTCAGTAAAAGCAAAAAATTTATTAATTAAACCGCTTTCACGCAGTTGGAAATCTGAATAACCATCTCCAATTCCGAAGAGCATTCCTTCTAACTTTAAATGCTGCAAGAGTTTTACTTTTCCACCCTCTTCGCTGAGTGGATTTGCATGATCATAATCGATAATTTTTCCGTCACCAGTGGTAACAAAGGTGTTGGCGTAAATATTTTCCTTTTTGATATGGTATTGGCTCACCACTGGTGTGATGAATTCCTTAAAACCACCAGATACGATCAGCACATCATCGGCATGCTTTTTAAAAAATTCAGCGTTACGGGAAAATGAAGTAGATACCTTTTTTTTCAGGTGCTTAATGAGCAGCTTCAGGTGATCTTCGTTGGCCTCGAGCAGTTTCACCCTTTGGGCTAAACTCTCAGAAAAGGAAAGCTTCCCTTCCATGGCAAAATTTGTATAATCTTCTATTTTTTGGAAAATAGCCTCTTTATCCGGGTGGTTCTTCAAAGAGATTCTGGCGAGTTCATCAAGCGCTTCTACTTGGGTAAAAGTGCTATCAAAATCGATAATGTAGTACGCTTTTTGTTTGGGCATTATTTCAAAGATTGGGTAATTTCAATTATGCATTCACTCACTGGCTTGAAAGTTATTCCAGTTTGTTCAATTACTTTTTTATTATTGTAGTAGCTTAAAGTGATACTGCTCATGGCGGTATCTTTGGTGATAGATGGTTCCTTACCAGAAAATAATGAGGCAAATTTAAGTGCCCTCCAGGCTACACCGAGCATCCAGGGCTTGGCTTCTTTAGTTGGTGGCTTTACACCAAAACCATTTGCAATTTCGGTGAACAAGTCTTTATAATGAATGTTCCCTGCTGAAATGATATAGCGTTCGCCGGAAACTTCAGCATCCATCAGTAAGATCATAGATTTCGCAACATCTTCAACCGCTACAAAACCAGAGGCGCCATCGGTGTAAAATGAAAATCCATCTTTCACTAACTTAAAGATTGCACCACTACCCTCAAAGCCGGCATTTCGCCCGATAATAACCGAAGGATTGACAATTATGCCATCAAGGCCTTCATTTATACCGCGCCAAACCTCCATCTCCCCTTCATATTTTGAAAGGCCATAGGAATGGGCTTTCGAATCATATTCCCAAAAATCTTTTTCTGAAATTTGCTTGCCTTTTTTGGCAAGGCCTAAAGCGGCAACAGAGCTAACATGCAGGAGGCGACAATTATTTTGAACACAGAGATTAACCAGATTGGAGGTACCATCTATATTAACATGAAATAATTGTTTTTTATGCTTTGAATTCAAGGATACAAAAGCTGCACAATGATAAACCTGCGTAATGCCTTCGAATGCTTCCTCTAGTGTGGCCGGCTCATTGATATCGGCAATAAACCACTCAATTAATGTATTTTCCTGAATGAGCGACGGAATTTTAGATTTTTCACGCTTCAAAGCACGAACAGCTAAACCTTTATCAGTAAGCTGTTTTAGTAATTCAGCGCCTAAAAACCCTGTTCCTCCGGTTACCAGTATCATTTTATTTTTTTCGAGCTATATGTGGAAATACGCATTCAAAAATAGATATTTGAGGCGAGAGTTTTAAATATATGTCGTTAACGGATTTCTTTTCCCCGGTAAACCCTGATAGTTTCACCCCCAAACAAGGTTTTTTCACCAGTCAGCTGGGTTTAAAAGCACACATTCACAGCACATCTTTTCCAGATTTTGAAGAGAACACTTATGATCTGGCAATTATTGGAGTGTTGGATGGACGTGGTTCGGTTAATAATGAAGGTTGCGCTCTGGCTCCTGATTACTTTAGGGAGAAATTCTATAAATTAAATGAAGGCGCTTTTACCAGCAGAATTGTTGATTTAGGCAACATCAAACATGGAGCAACGATTGCAGACACTTATATCGCCGTAAAAATGGTGGTATCTGAATTAATCAAAAAAGACATTATTCCTGTTATTATAGGTGGCGGGCAGGATTTAACCTACGCACAGTATTTAGGCTACGAAGATTTAGAACAGAAAGTTGATTTGGTAGTCATCGATAATCAGTTTGATATCGGTGATGATGAAAACGACGGCATCGAAACCCGATCTGATTGTTACCTAAACAAAATTTTCTTACATCAGCCGAACTTTTTATTTAACTATAGCAACATTGGTTATCAAACTTATTTTGTGAACCAGGAAAGCCTGAGCGTGATGGATAAACTCTATTTCGATGTGCATCGCTTAGGTGAATTTGCGCAGGATATCACTTTAACAGAGCCGATCATCCGCAATGCGAATATGATCAGCTTTGATTTGGGTGCCATTCGGTCTGCCGATGCCGCAGCAAATGCCAATACTACCCCAAATGGTTTTGATGGCGAAGAAGCTTGTAGAATTGCACGTTATGCTGGGATGAATGATAAGTTAACCTCCATCGGTTTCTATGAGTTCAATCCAGCTTATGATAACAATGGTCAGACTGCATTTTTACTCGCTCAGATGGTTTGGTATTTTGTGGATGGATTTTATGCCCGTAAAAAGGATTTCCCACTTACCCCAAAATCTCAGTTTATGATTTACAGAACCAGTTTAAAAGATGGATCTGGGGAAATGATGTTCGTGAAAAGCAAAAAATCTGACCGCTGGTGGATGCAGGTTCCATATCCATCAGGGCAATCTAAAAATGAGCGATATCATTTAGTTCCCTGTCGGTATGAGGATTACCAAACGGCCGTTAACGGCGAAATGCCCGACTTGTGGTGGAGAACTTATCAAAAGCTCTCATAATTTTACCCTACAATTTCCGTTTAAACTTACAATATAATTATCTTTGAGTGAAAAGACCACCCTCAAATATTCAAACAACCAACCTATGAAAAAAATATTTTTATCTGCATTTGCCCTATTGCCACTTGCCGCAATGGCGCAAAAACCTTTTGCCTTAAATGGCGAAGTTAAAGGTTTAAAAACCGGAGATAAAGTTTACCTGATTTACCAGGGTGATGGAAATAACATTACCGATTCTGCCATTGTAAAAAATGGCATTTTTGCCTTCAAAGGAACGGTTGCCAACCCTGCACAGGGAAGTTTATACCTAAACAAGAATCCATTCGTTAACCGCCCGGCACAAGGAGAGAAATTAGATGGTTTACCGATTTATTTAGAGCCTGGAAACATTAAGCTAACAGCGGCAGATTCTTTAAAAAATGCCAGCATTACAGGCTCTGCTGTAAATGATGATGCTAAAAAACTTAAAGCATTAACTAAACCTGTTGAGGATGAGTTAATGGCAATTAACGCCGAATACAATGGCTATACTGCGGAACAAAAAGAGAATAAGCAAACGATGGATGCGCTAAGAGCCCGTTATGAAAAGGCGGCTGCGGGGATGACTCCGCTTTTGCTGCAATTTGCCGGTGCTAATCCAAAATCATATATCAGTTTAAGTGCAATTAATCAGTTGTCTAGTGACCCTGAACAAGCCGTTGCTGCTGAAAAAGCATTTGCTGGATTGTCATCAGAATTAAAATCGACTCCAGCAGGAACTAAGCTTACCCAAGTATTTGAAGCTGGTAGAAAAACGGCTGTTGGTGCCATGGCAATGGACTTTACACAAACAGATACTGCTGGCAAGCCTGTTAAATTATCTGATTTTAAAGGCAAATATGTTCTGGTTGATTTTTGGGCTTCATGGTGTGGACCATGCCGTCAGGAAAACCCGAACGTAGTTGTTGCTTATAACAAATTTAAAGACAAAGGCTTTACCGTTTTAGGTGTTTCTTTAGACCGTCCCGGTAAAAAGGATGCCTGGTTAAAAGCAATTGCTGATGACAAATTAACATGGACGCACGTATCAGATTTAAAATTCTGGGACAATGAAGTGGCTAGAATGTATGGTATTCAATCCATTCCGGCAAACTTCCTGATTGATCCAACTGGAAAAATTATTGCTAAAGGCTTAAGAGAAGAGGCATTACAAAGCAAGCTTCAGGAGTTATTGGGAAGCAAATCTAAATAACAAATTTATAACGGCTTAGTGGAGACGCTAAAACCGATAATAGAAAAGCCGAAGATTCGCAAATTAAGTTTGCGGGTCTTCGGCTTCATTATTTATTGACAATAATTAGCTTAATGATCTGAAAAGATTGTGCGCTTTTAAGACAACATCAATCGACATTCTTCAGGTTAAAATGGCAGAATAGCTATACTAAATCGAATCCAATATCTTCTCTGAAATATTTCCCGTCAAAGTAAATTCTGCCAGCGTCAGCAGTTGCAGATTGTAAGGCAGTAAACAGATCTTTTTGTAAACTGGTAATGGCTATTACCCTACCTCCATTTGTTTTAACCACATCATTATCCAATAACGTACCTGCATGGAAAGCATTAGAATGGCGCAAATTTTCGATACCAGTAATGGCTTTACCTTTTAAATAATTTCCCGGATATCCACCCGCAACAATCATTACCGTTGCGGCAGTTTGCTCAGAGATAACGAGGTTTACCTGATTCAACTGTTTGTTCGCTGTTGCCAGGAATAATTCAACCAGATCATTTTCTATTCGAGGAATTACGCTTTCCGTTTCCGGATCACCCATACGGGCATTATATTCAATTACAAATGGATCATCACCTACTTTAATCAACCCAAAGAAAATGAAACCCGTATAATCAATATTATCTTTTTTCAAACCTTCTACTGTTGGCCTGATGATGCGTTCTTCTACTTTTTGCAAGAAGTCAGTTGTGGCAAAAGGAACAGGAGAAACTGAACCCATACCGCCAGTATTTAAACCTGTATCGCCTAAACCAATTCTTTTATAATCTTTAGCGGATGGAAGGGTAACATAATTTTCGCCATCACTTAAGATGAAAACCGAAAGCTCAATGCCACTTAAAAACTCTTCAATTACAACCGTTGCACCTGCTGAGCCAAATTTACCACCCAACATAAGTTTTAATTCTTCCTGCGCCTCAACCGTTTCGGTACAAATCAAAACACCCTTTCCAGCTGCTAATCCATCGGCTTTTAAAACCACTGGCAGTGCATGCGTTTCCAGATAAGCTAAACCATCTGATAATGTTGCTGGAGTAAAGGATTTGGAAGCTGCGGTTGGGATGCCATGACGATCCATGAACTGCTTTGAAAAATCTTTACTTCCTTCTAAAATTGCGCCTTCTTTTTTTGGTCCGATTACCGGAATATGGGCAATTGCCTGATCAGCAAGAAAAAAATCATGAATACCATTTACCAGAGGCTCTTCTGGTCCAACCACAACCAACTCAATATTTTCTGCTAAAACAATCTTTTTGATTGAATCGAAATCATTTACATTAATGTTGATATTGGTACCATAAACTCCTGTACCGCCATTCCCTGGTGCAATAATTAATTTATCACAATGTGAAGACTGGCTCATTTTCCAGGCAAATGCACTTTCTCTGCCGCCCGAACCTAAAAGTAAGATATTCATATGGGCAAAGATATATAAAAATGGGAAATGGAATATGGGAAATATTTTAGTAGCAAGACATGAGTGTACGTATCAAGTCGTTGTTGGTTTTAGGCGAGCAGCCTTAAATCGTTGTTCGTTTGCCGTTGTTGGTTTTTAGATGGCTTTAAGCTTTAGTATTAGCTCCAAGTCGATGATCGTTTACCGTTGTTCGTTTTTAGACTTGGCTTTTAGCTTTGATCTTTCCGCTTTAGTCTTTAAGCTTTCGGCTTCGAACTAGCTTCCCTTAGCGCTTCTGGTCATTTGCTCGAGCATGTCCCACATTTCGTTTGGAATAGCTTCTAAACCGTTCATTTGACCTGCGCCCTGTAGCCACTCTCCTCCATCGATCGTGATTACTTCTCCGTTGATATATCCTGAGAAATCACTCACTAAAAATGCAGCCAGATTGGCCAGTTCCTGGTGCTCTCCTACCCTTTTTAAAGGCACCCGATTTTTGAAATCGAATTTTTTGGCTAAATCGCCCGGTAACAACCTTTCCCAAGCACCTTTTGTAGGGAATGGCCCTGGTGCTATGGCGTTTGTTCGAATGCCGTATTTCCCCCATTCTACTGCTAAAGATCTGGTTAATGCGAGCACACCACCTTTTGCACAAGCCGAAGGCACAACATAAGCGGAACCTGTGAAAGCATAAGTAGTAATAATATTGAGTATCGTAGCAGCTTGTTTTTCTTTAATCCAATGTTTTCCGAAAGCTAGCGTACAGTTAACTGTGCCTTTTAAAACAATGTCTATAATGGATGAAAAAGCATTTGCTGATAAACGTTCTGTGGGCGAAATAAAATTGCCCGCAGCATTATTTAACAATACATCTACATGACCGAAACGCTCTAATGTTTTGGCTAGAACCTGATCTACCTGTGCTACTTCCCTAACATCGCAGGCAACCGCCAAAACCTTCCCACCGGTTTTCTCTTCCATCTCATCTGCCGTCTTTTGCAAAATATCCTGCTTACGACTGGTGATGACCAAATTAGCGCCAAGTTTTAAAAAATAGATGCCCATCGCCTTGCCCAAACCTGTCCCGCCACCGGTAATTACAATTGTTTTGCCTTTTAAAGCATCTTCTCTGAGCATTGGTGAGCTATAGTTCAACATACGATTATTTTAATTAAATGATAGAAATGGGTAATTGGAAATGGAAAACGGGAAATAGGAAATCGTTAATGGAAAATAGGCAAACCGAAAACTGTCAACTGCAAACTGCGAACCGAAACCTGCAAACTGACTACTTTCTTTGTAAATTAGCCAGGATAGTTTCCAATATATGGCGTGTACTCGGCGACCACCATTGGGCGAGCATTTTCTCCAGTGTAGCAGATTGATCAGCGGTCATGGCAGCAATTAATTCCTCACGGATATTAAGTTTACTCTGAGACCAGGTATTGCTTTCCTGCTCCATAAATTTTTTAATTTTTCGCTCTGCAGCAGTCAGTAGACTTTCATTTCGCACCAGCTCATCTACCAGACCTACCTTCAAAGCTTCTTCCGGACTAAAGAGTCTTCCGGTTAACAAACTACGTACGGCTTCTGCTTTACCAATCCAGAAAGAATATAATTGAAAAACACTGTTTGGAACGATAATACCCACTGGCACTTCATTTAAACCAATGATATACTGTCCTTCAGCCATTACACGGGCGTCGCAAGCGAGTGCAATTACGCAACCGCCAGCCGGACTGTGGCCACTGATTGCTGCAACCATTGGCTTTTTGAAGGAAACCAGGTTGGCTGTAAAACTAAAAAATAGTTCAAAAAATGACTTCGCTTCCGCTTCGTTATAATGGTAGAGTTCTATTAAATCTAATCCCGCAGAGAAAAATGGCGCCTTTCCTGTTAAGATAACGCCGCCAATGTTCGCATCCGCAGCGATGTTTTTAAGCATATCATCAAGCTCTGTTATCAACTCACGACCTAAGGCATTTGATTTTCCTTTATCAAGCGTAATGGTTGCCAGCCGATCTTTTACACTTACTTTAATTGTATTCATGGTAATGGATGTTAAATATCAATAATCACTATGCTTGCATAATAATCAAATTTATCTATTTTTCTTTATTTAACCTCATAAGTATAAACTTTTCTCGCTAAATGACCGGAAGCATCTATTCCTTCGATAACTACTCTGTACTGGCCTGCTTCATCAGCATTATAGAATTCAAATTTGGCTTTGCCATCTTGCTGGGCAACTACTTGTGGATTCCAATAAATAGTTGTTCGTAAATCTTTACGGGTAGTATTGGTAGTTTCTGCATCGTATAGCGGAGAATAAAATGCTCTTGAAACTGAAAAACCTTTAGGGCTTAAACTTACAATTCCTGGCGCGTACCGGTTATAATTTGAGGTTCCGCCTCCACGTTTAGTGGTAATTACCAATAAACCGCCTCCTCCACGCGAACCATAAATGGCTGTATTACCAATACTTTTTAAGAGCTCAATCGATTCTACATCATTAGGAACAATATTATCCAAAAAGTCTGCCTCTACTTGCATGCCATCCAAAACGATCGACATTGGTGTGTTTTGACTTCGCATTAAATAAGGAATATTACCCCTAAAAAACACACCCGGCAAGCGGCCCTGCAAACATTGAGACAAGGTAACACAGGTTGATAAATCATCGCTGGTGAGAATATAATCAGCTTTTCCAGCACCGTTCAGGTTTGCCGAATTTTTCGCCGGGTTTTTCTTTTCGGTAATGGTTACTTCATCTAGTTTTATAGTTTTTTCCAATAATCCTAAACGCGTCATTTCATTAAAGTAGTTATCACTTTCTTTGATGTAATTCATCATGCTATTATTGACATTGACTTCAACATCACCAGTATTTTTACTTTTGGTTACAACCTGCCCGGCAACTGCATCAACATTAATATCAACAAACTTCCGCTCAGTCTTGGTCCTAGCCTGTACTACAAACTTTGTACTGTCACCAAAATTGAGGTTATCAAAAACGAACTTACCCTCTGCATTAGTTACCGTATCGAGAATAAATACAGATCCTTTGGTGGCCATTAACATCACTTTTCCACCAACAACCGGTTTATTTCCTTTCATTACGGTACCGGTTATGGCTAAAGATTTTTCTGCTTTATAAGTTATTGATGGCTCGGCACCGCTAATTATGTTCTTCCACAAAAACCTACGCCAGCCCTGGGTTAATAATAAATTATCTAACTCTCTTTCCGTTGTAGCATCATCTTTCAGGAAATAGTGATTAGGCTTTTCTACATATCCGGTAAGGTCTGAAGTTAGGAGCAGTGACGTTAGAATATTGGTTTCATTATCTTCATCTGGGGTTACCTTTTTTGCATTGGTAACCGCTACAGAGAAACTGCTTAATGCTGGTTTTTGTTGATTTGTAGCATCGAAGCTGAAAGTTGTTTTACCTTTTCTGTTAGTAGACACCTGATCTGTATTCAACGCAACATCTAACCTGTCAGCATTATTTTTTACAAAAATTAACCGCTCTGCGAGGGGCTGATTATCCCTGGAGAAAAGTGTAAATTGTACAATCCCCAATGGTAATTTCTTTTTGGAAATATTCGCCATCAACACTTGTTTCTCCATTTTAGCCTTGGAAACATAAAAAACATTTCCGGCCTGCTGTGCAACAATTTTCAACTCAGCCCCATTGACCAGATTTTCGCTTGACATAATTTTGAGCGAGACTTTCCCGGTATCGAGGTTGTTGATCGAAATTGCATAACCACTTTTCTGCGCCACTGGCATTTTGAAATCCTTTGAAGACCCATCTGCAAATTTGACTTTAGCCGTATAGGTTTTTCCAGCCTGGGCGTTAAAAATGAAATTTCCCATGCCCAGATAGGTCGTTTCGAAAGAAGTTACCTCTGCACCTGCCTCATCGACTACCATTCCTTTTACGTCTTGACCATGGCCTGAAGCATTTACCGCTTTGACTGCTACTTTCTCTGGCAAATTTTCGATGAGGCTGCCACCTTCTGCAAGGAATTGAACATCTACATCATTTGAAGTTGCTGTAATTGGGATGGATTTGATTACCTTTTGCTTATTGGCTAAAGTAATCGTGGCTATAATTTTTCCTGTTTTATTCGTGAATCCGTTTGTATTGGTAAAACTGATGACTGCATCACCATTTGAGGTTGTTTTTGTTTTACCTTTTTCAATCGATTTGTAATCCAGCTGCACATCATAGCTTACTTCGCTATCTTTATATGCGCCTCCGTCTTTATCAGCAAAGTGAATGGTAGCCGTTACGCGATCTGCATTATTTTCCTTTTTGAAATCATATTTGGTTTCCGTAAATACCTTGTTGGCCCAGCTATTTCCAATTTTTAATGCTTTGTCAAAGAAAAATGCCGTGCCGAAATTTCGCATATAATTGGTGTATGCCCTGATGCGATAATTGCCTTCAGAAAGGGAGTCTGGAAGTTTAAAGTCGCCCCAGGTAATGCCACTTACTACGGGTAGCTTAAGTTGTTTCTTTACCGAATCTTTTTCATTAATTAACTCCACATAAAGGATATCACTTAATATTGAGGGCGCAGCAGACTTGGCATCCACGATATATGCTTTGAACCAAATATCATCGCCAATGGCATAGTATGGCTTATCTAAATGAAGGTGAACCTTTTCCTGAGGAAATTTACTGGTATAATCATCAAGCTTTTTAAGCAATTGCGTAAATGGATCATCGTCCATTCTAAAAGCAGAAAAGCCAAAAATGATTAATAGGAAACTGATTATGAGCGTGATTCTGAATTTCATCCTATCGTAACTATAAATAAAAATATGCCTCAAGGTACAAAACCCGAGGCACATTATAATGAAGATTAGATGAAATTTATACTAGAATTTATTCTTCCACATCATGCTTTCTACCGGCCGTGTGGTCTTATTATTATACTTTGCATTACCCTTAGAATTGTACATGGTTTCGATATTTCCTTCGACTACAAAATATATTAACTGGCCAATTGGCATACCTGCATAAATCTTTACCGGCTGTGCCACAGATATTTCTAAGGTCCAGGTATTACAAAAACCAACATCACCTTTCCCGGCGGTGGCATGAATATCAATCCCTAAGCGACCCGTACTGCTTTTACCTTCTAAAAATGGAACATGGCTGTGGGTTTCGGTATATTCTAAAGTTACGCCCAGATATAAAGTACCAGGATGAAGAATATAACCATCTTTTGGAATTTCAAAATGTTCTATTTCATTGTGCGCTTTGGCATCCAAAATCCGGCTTTTATAGGTAGCCAGGTATTTACCTAAGTGTACATCATAAGAATTTGTTCCCAAACACTCACGCTTAAACGGCTCAATTATAATCGTACCCTTATCAATTTCTTCTAATATCCTTTTGTCAGATAATATCATTTTTATGCGTATTTTTGGCCTAAATTATCAATTAATTAAGATAATTTTGCATGCTAATCTCCTATTTTATAAATGCCAATAGTTTATCATAAAAATATTGAAGATCATTCTGTTCTGGCGATCTGGAAAATTGAAGAAACTCAAGAAGAAATGTTGGCTGGCTTACAATTGAAGCAGCATGAGCTTGATCTGATCTCTTCCTTTAATAATGGCAAAAGGCTTTTACACTGGTTAAGCACGCGCTTATTGTTGCGTAAATTGCTCAATACGGCAGATTATATTGATTGCCAGTTTGATGAAGATGGGAAGCCTTACCTGGTGAATTCGGCTTATCAGATTTCGCTGAGTCACTCTTATGATTATGCCGCAGTAATGATTAGTAAAGCGTTTGCCGTTGGTGTGGATATTGAATTGATTAAACATAAGATCAAAAGCATTAAACATAAGTTTTTAAGTGACATTGAGCTTGCCCAAAAGCAGATCGGCAACAACACGGAAGGTTTGTATGTTGCCTGGTGTGCTAAAGAAGCAATTTATAAATGGCATGGCAAAAAGGGATTGGAGTTTAAGCGAGATATACATATTAAACCCTTTAAACTGAAAACAGAGGGTAGTTTAAATGCTATTGTAGAATTACCTGGCGGAACAAGGGCCTTAACTGTTAACTATTTTAAAACAGCGGATGGTTATATGCTGGGGTACGTAGCAGATAAGGCATAAACTTAAAAAATGAGCGAGATGGAAGAAAAGACGGTTGATGCAAAACACGTACCTACACAATTTATTGATTGGGGCTTAACCGACTATCAAGAGGCATGGGATAACCAGGAAGCATTGCTCAACAAAACGGTTGCTATTAAAACAGAGAACCGCGTTAATGGTACGCAATTGCCAACGCCAAATTACCTGATATTTAATGAACATCCTCACGTTTATACTTTAGGCAAAAGTGGCCATCCCGAAAACTTATTGCTGGATGAAAAAGGTCTGAAAGAAAAGCAGGCCACTTACCATAAGATCAACCGTGGCGGAGACATTACCTACCATGGACCCGGGCAAATTGTTGGCTACCCTATTCTTGATCTTGATAATTTCTTTACAGATATCCATTTATATCTCCGCTATTTAGAAGAAGCAGTTATTTTAACTTTAAAGGATTATGGCATTCAAGCCGGACGCTATCCTGGCTACACAGGTGTTTGGTTAGACGCTGAGAATGATCAGGCTAGAAAAATTTGTGCAATGGGCGTTCGTTGCAGCCGCTGGGTAACCATGCATGGCTTTGCCTTTAATGTAAATGTCGATCTTGAATACTTTAAAAATATTGTTCCTTGTGGTATCGACGATAAGGCGGTAACTTCTTTAGCTAAAGAAGTGGGTTATACACTTGATATGGAAAAAGTTAAAGCAAAGTTAAAAAACCATATCGCTCATCTTTTCAAAATGGAACTCATTTAGCACCACAAATTGATCATCTAACCAGCTCTTGAGCTAGACTGATTCACCAAGCACTGAAACCTTCCTGGGCGATTTTGCGTAAATCATGCCATGAGATTTTTATTTTCTGCTATTTTATTTTCTTTGTTAACTTCGGCTTGTACTAAAGAAATAAGCATGCCTGCTATAGATACCGCCCCAACCGTAACGTCCCTCCCGCAATCTGGGAATATCTCTTATTTGGCCCTGGGAGATTCTTACACCATAGGTGAAGCAGTTGCACAGCAGGAATCATTCCCATTCCAGTTACAAAAGCTGTTAATGGAAAAAGGTGTAGCGGTTGCCACTCCAAGAATTATTGCTACCACCGGCTGGACTACAGATGAACTACAGCTTGCAATTAAGCAGGCAAATTTAGCAGAGAGATTCGATTTTGTAACCCTTTTAATTGGCGTAAACAATCAATATAGGGGCTACCCGATTGACACGTATAAGAAAGAATTTGCGGCACTTCTACAAACTGCAATTAATTTCGCCAATGGTAAGAAAGACCACGTTTTTGTAATTTCTATTCCGGATTGGGGCGCTACACCATTTGCTAAGAATTCAAATAAAAGCGCCCAATTAATTGCTTCGGAGATCGATAACTTCAATACCATCAATCGGGAAGTAACGATTGGTGCAGGTTTAAGCTATACTGACATTACTCCCGCATCTAGAAATGCCGTTTCAGATTTAATGCTTATTGCTAAAGACGGCCTGCACCCAAGCGGGAAAATGTATACAGAATGGGCTCGGAACTTATCACCAAAGGTTCTAAATGCACTTAAATAATTAGACAAATCTATGGGGAATTGTAAATAAAAATTTTACTTTAGCTTAACTATTTACATTAAACCCTTAAAAACAGAAAAATTATGAATGAGTATGGATCTGGCGGCGTAGCCGCAGGAATTGGAACTGGTATGGTAATCCTTTATTTAGCAGTGATTGCTATATTGGTAATTGGCATGTGGAAAGTTTTTGAAAAAGCAGGTAAGCCTGGATGGGCGGCTATTGTACCAATCTATAACTTTATTGTCTTAATAGAAATTGTTGGAAAGCCAATGATCTGGGTATTGTGGTTGTTAATTCCTTGTGTAAATTTCGTTTTTATCATCTGGCTATACAATTTGGTGAGTAAAAGCTTTGGTAAATCAGAAGGGTTTACAGTAGGAATGATTTTATTTCCATACATTTTCTGGCCAATATTAGGTTTCGGAGATGCTAAATATTTAGGCCCATCAGCTGCTGAAGCTCAAAACGGTGGCTTTGGCAATAACCCATTCAACAACCCAAATAATCCTTTTAATAATCAAAACAACCCATTCAGTGGTAAATCCAATCCAAATGATGGATCAGGTAATGTTTAAAGATCATTAATGATAACAATATTCATATTTTGCAGCCTAATCAACATGTTTGATTGGCTGCAAAATCATTTAATACCCTGTCCTTTCAAAGCTTTGACTGGAATAGATTGCCCTGGATGTGGCTTCCAGAGATCTTTTATGGCATTAATTAAAGGTGATTTATCTACAAGTTGGTCGCTTTATCCACCTACAATTCCACTAATACTACTTTTTATCTTTACTGCTATACTTCATAAGTTTCCAGTTAAGCATCAATCAACAGTACTTAAAATGCTCTTTCTTATTGTAGGAAATATTGTTATGATTTCTTACATCCATAAATTATTTATACGCTGAGCCGCTAAACATTAGTATTAGAAGTCAGGTGCTTATAATCTTTCATTACCGTTTCCAAAAACTGAAGCTCATTCATCCCTGCCGGGACCATGGTTACAATACGCTCCTTAATTTTAGCCGTCATATTGTAGACCAACTGTGGATTTCCTGTTTGATAATAACTGGTCAGCACTTCATAAACCAGTTCGATATCCCGATCACTTAAGTGCAAAACTTCTTTAAATATCGGGTGATAATCTTCTGGTAAAGTGAAACTAAAAGCTACATTCTCAATTTGCGTGCGCGGCTTGGTTTTAATCAACGTTGTTTTGGCGAGAATGTCTCCCACCCTTTGATGTTTTTCCGTAACCACAACAGAAACCAGTGCAACTACTCCCCAACCAAAGGGAAAGCCAAAATCTATCATCCGGAATAACCACCTTAAAATGTATTGGCCGAATGTAGGTTGTGTACCATCTAAACTAACCACTTTAATTTTAAGCGCCTGTTTGCCAAAGGTTTGCCCATTCATGAAAAGTTCACAAATAAGATCATAAAATACAAATACGATGGCAAAGCCAATTAATGCCACATATAGAGTTAAGCCAGAAAAACCTACGGAAGCGATTAATCCAATAACTACAGCCAGGAAGTAGAGGACAACGAAGCCTACCAAATCGATACATCTTGCAGCAATTCGTTCGCCTAGCCCTGCGATCTCATACTCAATATCGATATTTTGTGCAGTGCTTATTCTGATGGTATCCATATCTCAAACATAATTTTTTTTGAGGATAAAGTAGTTAACCCCCATTATTTTTTTTCGATTATTACTGATTAATGTTTCGCCTCTGTCTTTTGTATCTGTTAAAAATTAACTATTTTACCGCAAGATTTGGAATACCATTAAATGAGAGAAGCATTATTTGTTAAACAGAACACAGTAAAGTGGAAGTACTTCGAAGGCATGAGGCAGGCCAATCCTGATGAAATTGCCAACCAATTTATTGAGATTACCAACGACCTTGCCTACGCTAAAACATTTTATCCAAAATCAAAAACCACTGCTTACTTAAATGGATTAGCTTCTAAGCTCCATCAGTCTGTTTATAAAAACAAGAAAGAAAAATCAAATCGCTTTCTCTACTTCTGGAAAATCGAACTTCCGTTAATTTTTTTTCATTATCGGAAACAAATTTTTTATGCTCTGGCTTTTTTCCTGATATCGTGTGCAATCGGCGCGTTATCCGCCAAATATGATGATACTTTTGTACGCCTGATTATGGGCGATAGTTATGTAAACATGACGAACGAAAATATTTCTAAAGGTGATCCATTTGGTGTTTATAAACAACAAAATGAATTTCTGATGTTTCTCCAAATTGGTGCAAACAATATTTATGTAGCACTGTATACCTTTGTTTCAGGAATTATCTTTTCTTTTGGTTCTATTGTTTTATTGTTTAGAAATGGCATCATGCTCGGCTCCTTCCAATATTTCTTCTTCAGCAGGGGATTGGGCTTAGAATCTGTTTTAGTAATCTGGATTCACGGAACACTGGAAATTTCAGCGATTGTTTTGGCTGGAGCTGCTGGTTTGGTTCTAGGAAATAGTTTTCTCTTTCCAAAAACTTATACCAGAATGGAATCGACATTAAGAGGCGCTAAACAAGGGTTAAAAATCGTTCTTGGCCTCATCCCTATTTTCATTGTAGCTGCATTTTTCGAAAGCTTTGTAACCCGCCACACTGAAATGCCAATGGTTATCAGTGTATCCATTCTGGTGTCATCAGCCGCATTTATTATCTGGTATATTTTTATTTATCCAGCCAAAATCAATAACAAGTTAGCACAAATTAATTAACATGACCGAAACCATTGAATTTAAGAAAAAAAGAGATTTTGGACAGGTGATCAATGATACCTTCACCTTTATGAGGCAGAACCTTAAACCGCTTATAAAAACTTACTTCACTTTTTGTGGTTTATTCGTGTTGGCCAGTATGGCTACCCTATTACTTCAGCAGGTTAAAACGGTTAATGTAGTGAATGCCTTAGGAAGCATGAGAAATACCACTGGAACCGGACTTTATGGAATTGAATACTTTTTAGCTATAGCCTTTTCATTTGCCACTTATGCCAGCATGACGGTAGCCATACTTTCTTATATTGCGATTTATGTGCAAAAAGGGAATCAGACACCAACATCAGAAGAGGTTTGGGGATTTTTTAAACATTACTTTTTCCGGGTTTTTGGTAGTTCATTTTTATTAGCATTATTACTGGCTGTTGGATTTTTATTTTGCATTATTCCTGGATTTTATCTTTTTCCTTTTATCGCCATGATGTTTCCGATTATGGTGATCGAAAATGCTAGTCTGTCTTATTCATTCAGCAGGAGTTTTAGCCTGATTAAAAATAATTTCTGGATTACATTTGGTACATTAATTATCATCTGGATTATTGTTTATGCCTGCTCAACCTTAATCATCTTGCCTACAACGCTTTTCAGTATGCTTGGATTGTTCTCTAAACAGGGACCAAAAATGTCGTTAACCTTAACAATGATCACAACCGTTTTGCAGTCGCTTTGCCAGGTTTTTACCATTGTACCCATCATCACGGTTTCTTTAATGTATTTTAGCCTGGTAGAAGAAAAGGAAAATACGGGCTTGATGGAGCGCATCTCTAATTTCGGAAACACAGAAAAACCAATTGATACGCGCCCCGAAGAATACTAAAATGTCAAAGTTTCTGCTTAAATACTTTTTAATCTCACTGCTCTCTTTAGCGCCAATATTGGTTAATGCTCAAGTTCAGCGGGCTAAACCTATACGCGAACAAAAGGCGATGAAAACCGATAGCAGCCAACTTACGCCTGCAAAGTTTGATAAAGGTGCTATTAGTGATTACAAAGAGCAAAAAGAATTTCAATATGATGAAATCGAAGGCAGGCAACTTTCCTTGTGGGAAAAATTCTGGATGTGGTTTTGGAAAATGATTGGTAAATTGTTTGTTGGTGCAGCATCAAATACCATTTCTAAATATTTCTTCATTGCTTTGGGAATTGCATTACTCGCTTTTCTTGTTGTAAAAATGATCGGCGCTAAAAATATTTTCGCCAAAAAACCACTGGAAACCCTTTTACCTTACGATGTCTTGAATGAAAATATTCACGAAATAGACTATGATAAAGAACTACAACGTTTGGTTAGCGATGGGAAGTTTCGCCTTGCGGTGAGATTACTTTATTTGCGGGCATTAAAGAAACTTAGCGATGCACAGATTATCCAGTGGCAGCCAGATAAAACCAATTATAACTATTTAACCGAAATTAATAAACCGGAATTAAAGCGTGATTTTAGCGACCTTACTTTGCAGTTTGATTACATTTGGTATGGCGATTTCCCAATAGATGCCAATAAATTTGAACCAATTAAACAATCATTTAACCAGTTTAACAGTCAGATTAAATGAGGGGGTTCAAGATTTATTTCGCCTTGGGTATAATAATTATCCTCGCATATTTACTGGCACAATACAACAAGCCCGAACCAACAAACTGGGCGCCAACTTACCTCTCTACTGATAAAATTCCCTACGGTACATATATACTCCATAACAGGATTAAAGATATTGCCCCAAAGGCGAAGATTAACCGCACAAAAGTTCCAATTTACAATACGCTTAAAAACAATAAACTCAATAAATCCGCCTACCTTATTGTGGCGCAAAAAGTTAATTTGGCAAGCCATGATTTCGAACAACTGAAAAAATACATTCAGGCCGGTAATAAGGTATTTATAGCAAGCTATGACTTTGGTAAACTGGAAAAAATCCTGAAGTTTAATACAGCAAGCTCCGTATCCGTTAATATGAGCGCCTTAAACTTCACCAACCCTACCCTAAAAACTGAGGCCAATTACGGTTTTGACCGGGGCATCGGTAGCCAGTATTTTACCGATTTCGACCGGAAAGCAGTTACTGTTTTAGGGGTTAATGCCATGAATCGCGCTAATTTTATTAAGTATGATTTTGGTAGCGGATCACTTTATCTCATTGCAGAACCTGGGTTCTACACCAACTTTGTATTGCTTGATAAATATGGAGCCGAGTATGCGGGCAAAACGTTAAGTTATATTCAAGATAGTAAGGCCATTATTATGGATGAATATTTTTCGATGCAGAAAAATGAAAACACAGATGTATTGAGGGTTTTCTTTGCTCATCCAGAACTTAAATGGGCGTACTACCTTACCATTTTCAGCTTGATTATTTTTGTACTTTATGAAGCGAAACGGAAACAGCGCATCATTCCAACGGTCGATCCACTAACCAATTCTTCTGTCGAATTTGTAAGTGTTGTGGGCAGTGTTTATTATCACGAAAGGAACAACCGGGATATTGCCATGAAAAAAATTAATTATTTTCTGGAGCATTTGCGATCAAGATATTACATCAAAACCAATGAAATTGACAGCAATTTTTCACAGCTGCTAATGGAGAAAACCGGAATCAACGAACCGTCTGCTAAAACCTTAACCAGGTATTTTATGCAAACCCCAAACATGGCCAGCGTAAGCGACCATGAACTTATTATTTTAAACGACAGTATAGAACAGTTTTATAAAAATACGCAACAGCATGGAGCAGGAACAATTTAACCAACGTACAGATTTAAGCGCCCTGAATGCGGCTGTAGAACAGATCAGAAATGTGCTTGGCAATATCATTATCGGACAAAAACAGGTGATCGATTTTTTAATTGTCGGCTTACTTGCTGATGGCCATATCCTTATTGAAGGTGTACCGGGAGTAGCAAAAACCCTCAGTGCAAAATTGCTGGCAAAATCTATTGATGCACAGTTTTCCCGGGTACAGTTTACACCAGATCTAATGCCATCTGATGTATTGGGAACCCCAATATTTAATACAAAAAGCGGCGACTTTGAGTTTAGAAAAGGTCCTATTTTCGGGAACATCATTCTGGTTGATGAAATAAACCGCGCCCCTGCAAAAACCCAATCGGCTTTGTTCGAGGTGATGGAAGAGCGACAGGTAACAATTGATGGTGAAACCTACCAAATGGACGAACCTTTCATGGTATTGGCCACACAGAATCCAATTGAGCAAGAAGGAACTTATCGTTTACCAGAGGCACAATTAGACCGCTTTCTATTTAAAATTGAGGTAAAATATCCATCACTTGAAGAAGAAACAGCCATTTTGATGGCACAGCATACGTTAGTAAACAAAAGCCTTGCTGCCGATGTAAAGCCTGTTCTGTCTGTTCTACAAATTCAGGAAGCCAGAGCCATCATTCGTAATTTATTTGTAGAACCTAAGCTTTTGGAGTTTATTGCCAAAATCGTAAATGAAACCCGCAATAACCCATCACTTTATTTAGGGGCATCGCCACGTGCCTCTTTAGCCATTGTACACAGTGCAAAAGCATTAGCAGCCATTCAAAACCGCGATTTTGTAACGCCTGATGATATCATTGCCGTTGCTGTTCCAGTATTGGCACACCGGATTTTGTTATCACCAGAAAAGGAAATGGAAGGCTTAACTACCAGCGATATTGTACATCAGATTATTAAGAAAATAGAGGTACCAAGGTAGTTTGGTTTTAGTTAAAATTTATGGTAATTAAACACTACATCACATTTTGAAAAAGATTATCCAGCAATATTATACCAATCTCTTTCTAACCGACCGCTTATTTGCGGCGCTGGGATTTTGTATTTTACTTTTTCTGTTAAAATTCTTCTTCAACTGGCTGGGCGAAATCCCAGTGGTTGCCTTAGGTGTAGTGTTAATATTATTTTGCATCGATTTATTTATCCTGTACCGAAATACTCATGGAATTGAGGCGAAAAGACTTACCGCAAAACGTTTAAGTAACGGAGATGAAAATCCAATTGAAATTGAAGTCAGAAACAAGTATGGATTCGCTGTCAATGTTAGGGTAATTGATGAAATCCCATTTCAATTTCAACTTCGTGACAAAGATTTTAAGCTAAATCTACAACCTGGAGCCATCAAATCTATTCATTACAACCTAAGGCCCACTAAACGTGGGGAGTATGATTTTGGCTTTACTAGGGTTTTCATTGCTTCGCCGATAGGTTTAGTAAACCGTCGTTATAATTTTGATGGCGCAAAGATATTGCCCGTTTTTCCATCATTCATCAATCTTGGTAAATATGAACTCATGGCAGTATCCCGATACCTCACGGAGTTTGGCATAAAAAAAATCAGAAAAATTGGTCAGAGTACGGAGTTCGATCAAATCAAAAATTACGTTGGGGGTGATGATATTCGCACGATTAATTGGAAAGCCACCGCCAGAAAAAGCGCTTTGATGGTTAATACTTATACCGACGAACGCTCACAAAATATTTATTGTATCATCGATAAATCTCGCGTAATGCGTATGCCATTTGAAGGCTTGAGTCTGTTGGATTATGCTATAAACGCAAGTGTAGCCCTTGCTAAAGTAGCAATGCTGAAAGAGGATAAGGCAGGTTTAATTACCCTTTCTGAAACCATCGGCTCCATTGTTCCCGCAGATAGAAAGGCAGGCCAACTGGGTACCATCATGAATGTCTTATACAAAGAGAAAACAAGATATTTAGAGAGCAACCTGGAAGTTTTATACAGTTCGGTAAGGGCAGTGATTAAACAACGCGGACTATTAGTTTTCTTTACCAATTTTGAAAGCTTATCTGCTCTTCAAAGGCAGCTCCCTTACTTAAAAAGGATTTCTAAATACCATTTACTTCTCGTGGTATTCTTTGAAAATACAGAACTTAAAGCATTGAGTTCAGACCCGGCAAAGAACATTGAAGGCATTTACCATAAGACCATTGCCGAAAAGTTCATTTACGAGAAAAAGCTAATGGTGAAGGAGCTTAATAAACATGGCATTCTTTCAATACTTACGCCGCCACAAAAACTGACAGTTAATGTGATCAATAAGTATCTGGCCTTAAAAGCGCAGCAACGGATTTAGTTGAAAAAGATTAGGCTTTAGTTGGGATCTATTAGTGAACAATTCAAAAGGTACAAAAGATTAGAGGGTTAGCTTAAAGAATGAAGAATGGAAAAATAATATCCTTTAAGAAAGTTCAGAGTACGGATTCTTTAGTCTATTTATAAAGTCATTACAGCATTAGGAAAATAGAAAATGATGCGTCGGAAAAAGCCTATAGTCCAAGTCCAAGTCGATTTCCCGTTACCTATTACCTATTTCATACTCCCAAAACATCACCGCCCGAGACTGCCGACTCCTGGTTAAATACTCCCTTCCTACTCTTCTTCTCTAAAATACACCTTGTAAAAGTTCATTGATTTATCGTCGTCATACCCTTTTTCGATCATGTCTTTATTTCCGTGAATATAGATGTGGAAATTTTTATCAAGTTTAAGCACGCTTTTGTAAGCTCTTGCTTGTTTTTTCACGGCAGATTCAGCAATTTCAAAGCTATCAGCTATTGGCGATTCAAATTCTTCTTCGTAATTCTTTTTATAGTTTTTGAAAGATTCTATTCCTTCAGCGTTACCAATCACTTCATTCCCAAATTCTTCGATATCAAAGGTTTCTTTCTCTTTAAAATATTTCATCGATCTGTTAAGCAAATCGATTTTATCGGCCTTGCTGATTTCATAATCATCATCCAGCTTTTGCGTTACAAAGTTTTTGTAAACACCCAAAACATTATTAGTTTGGTTATAGCTATCGTTTCTAATTTTCAGCTTTAAAAATTCATCTTTCCAATAAACAGCAGATTCGTTACTGCTTTTTGACTGATCCAAAACCACTACCTTGTAACCTTGTTCCTTCTCCGTATTGAAAATTAAACAGCCTTTATCCAGTTTGTTGATACTGATGGCATCCTGTTCATAGCTCATATTAAAGCCATCATCTTTAGGAAAAACCTTTAAATACGTATCCTTCGTTTCAGATTTAAAGATGCCCAATACATCCAATTGCTCTCCCTCAATCTGCACTTTTTCAAAATAAGCGACATACAATTCACCAGATTTAATTTTCGGGTGATTGGCCACATCATAAAGATATTTGGCTAACTGTTGCGAATCTTCATGAAAAAGTTCCGTGTTTTCAAAGATTTCATGTGCAAAATGATAAACTTCGTTTAGGTTTAAGTTATCGTTAGGATGAAAAAAATGGTAAACTTCATTCACTTTTTCGAAAGGCTTAAGGAAATATTGCATCAGCAAATTAGCTAAAACCTCGTCGTCTAGCTTTAGCGGTGCATCAGATAGTTTATAATATTCTTCAACCAGTTTATTCCCGGTATGGTGAATGGAAAGTTGTTTTAGCGTTGCCTCGAAAAATGAAATCATGGCGGCAAAAATAGCAAAATGATTGGTTAACCTCAGTTGCCATTAAAAATCAATTTGGAAGATTGTACAATACTTTTCTTCTAATAAATAATCCTTGCAGCTTGCCTGCTTATAATAAAAAACTAGCGGATGCTTTTTAGTTTATTGATGAAATTAATGACCTTTTTATCGGCATAGTTCGCAACCCCTTCGTGCTTAAAAGATAATCTGCCCTGCTTATCAAAAATCACAGTTGTAGGTAAGGCACCAGCAAATATTTGCTCTGGAATATTGCTTTCCACCTTATAAACGGGCATCTCGTATTTGCGACTGGTCATGAATTTAGCCGATTTAGAAAGTTCTCCATCTGCATCTGCAAAAATGAAGACTACATCATCATCATTTTTAAATTGGGTGTACAATTTATTTAGTGATGGCATTTCGGCCCTACATGGTGGACACCACGTTGCCCAAAAGTTAAGAAAGATTACTTTTCCTTTTAGATCGCCCAGATCTACCGTATTGCCTTTTACATCTTTAAACTTAAGGCCATCTAGATTTGGAGCAGCTGATATTGCTTCTTCAACATCCGGCTTAAAAAATCCTATCGTCATCAAGCCCCTAATCAATGTTGCTTTTGCATCAGGAACCAAAATAATTAGCAGAAGCAAAGTTGCTATTCCGATGTTAATACTATTTTTTTTAAGCCATTTCATATTACAAAACCTCAATTCATTAATTTTTGGCCATAAAAACCAATATAGCAATCTTACTTTGCAAAGATGAAGTTTATAACTAATAATTATTACTTTTGACCGATTGAAAAAGCAACGGCAAGATATCAGGAAATATATTTCAGCATTTATGCTGTTTGTATTCGCTATTGCCTTAACTCCATGGAGTGTTTTGCATCATCATGCAGAGATCCCAATTCCAAAAAAAGAAGTTAACTGCCATCATGTTTCTCACGTTGAAGCACATGGTGATACCTGCTTAATTTGTAATGCAAGTTTTGAAAAAAACTATGTACAAACCCATCATGTTTATCGAATTTTTCTTTCTGTAACTATTCTTAGCCAGAATGAACCGGTGATTAAAAGTTCGTATACCGAACTGCTCCGCACCAGCCTTCGCGGTCCTCCTTTAGCCTAAACTCATCTGGAGTTTTACTCCTTATTTCATAAATACCTGCCAAATGCTTTCTTAAAGCTTAGGTAAGGCTTTTCGTACCGCTATATTTTATTATCGTGATGGTTAAATGATTGACAAAATTATCGAACCACATGTTTCAACACTAACATAAAACAAATGAAAAAATTACAGCTAATCGGCTTAGTGATTATCTATATATTATTAAGCAGTACTGCTTTTGCAGCTGTTTTGAAAGACATTACAGGCAAAGTAATTGATGCCAGTAACAATCAGGCACTGCCAGGTGCAACGATTTACATTCCAGATTTAAAGGTTACAGCAGTAACCAATAACGATGGTGAGTTTACCATAAATAACCTGCCATCTAAAGGAAGTTATTTAATGGAAGTACATTATATAGGTTATAAAACAGCTACGCAAATCGTAAATTTTGCAACGCCACCAAACATTACTTTTGCTTTGCAGCCTACTGCTATTGAGACCCGGGAAGTAGTGATTACGGGAAGTATGGTGAGTAGTACCAGCAAACGCAATAGTACATCATCAGCAGTGGTCGGAAAAGATCAGTTACTTGCTCCATCTACCAATCTGATTGATGCATTGACCCGAATTCCTGGTGTGTCGCAAATCACAACAGGCCCATCTATTTCAAAGCCAGTGATCAGGGGTTTAGGTTACAACCGTATTGTAACTTTAGATGATGGAATCAAACAACAAGGACAACAGTGGGGAGATGAGCACGGGATAGAGATTGATCAGTTTAAATCAGACCGCGTTGAAGTATTAAGGGGTGCTGCTTCCTTAATTTATGGATCGGATGCATTAGGTGGCGTAATCAACTTACTCGAGCCAAGTACAGCACCAGACGGACAAGTAAAAGGCGAATTAATTAGCAACTACTCTACCAACAATGGTTTAACCGCAAATTCTTTAATGTTGACCGGTAATGACAATGGTTTTGTTTGGAGAGCGCGTGGAACTTATAAAAATGCGTATTCTTTTAAAACACCTACCGGATATTTTCCAAATTCGGGTTTTAATGAAACAGATTTAAGTGGTATGGTGGGCTTGAATAAAAGCTGGGGATATTCTCATTTAAACGTTTCTAGTTTCCGCAATAACATTGGTTTTTATGACCCGAGTTTAGATGCAAATGGAAACTTCTTGAAAGAAGACGGTGATCCATTTTTACATTCTGACTTTAAAAGCAGAAGCTTAGAATTTCCTCGTCAAGATATCAGACATTTTAAAATTGCTTTAAACAACAACTTCATTCTAGCCAATGGCAACTTAAAAGCTGATTTTGGTTATCAGCAAAATCAACGCCGCGAATTGGAGGATGGACCTAGTCCTTCTTTATTTTTCGACTTGAAAACTTACAATGCTGATTTGAAATATTACCTGCATGAAACCAATGGCTGGCAGCCTGTTTTTGGCATAAGTGCCGATGCCGGTCGCAGTCAGAATAAAGCAGATGATGAGTTTTTGATTCCAAATTACAACACCTATGGCATTGGTGCTTTTGCTTACGCCAAAAAGAATTGGGAGAATAATACCTTAAGCATTGGTGCCCGTTACGATTACCGTAAAAATAATGGCAAGCAACTGTTTGTAGATGGCGAAGAACGTTTTGCGCCTTTTCAAAACAAATTTTCTAACGTAAGTGGCGCTTTAGGTTTTACACATCAGTTTAATGATGAGTTAAACTTTAAAGCCAATGCAGGTTCAGCTTTCCGTGCGCCAAACCCAGCAGAGTTGGCTTCTAATGGCGTACACGAAGGTACTTTCCGTTATGAAGTTGGAAATCCAAATTTGAGTCCGGAGCGCAGTTATCAGGTAGATGCTGCTTTAGAATATGAAGGTAAAATCATTAGCGCAAGCGCGAGTGTTTACAACAATTACATCCGTAATTTCATTTATGCATCAACTAATGGTGAAACGACCACTTCAGAGGGAAGCCTATTTCCTGTTTACCGTTATGGACAAGTAAATGCTAACTTGTATGGTGCAGAAGCCAGTTTAACCATCCATCCGGTTTCTTTCATTCACTTTGAAAATACCTTCGGATATGTTCATGCACACAATAGCACTTTAGATAGACCTTTGGCTTTCATCCCTGCAGGTACATTGAGAAACGAACTTCGCTTTGAGCCAAAATTTAAAGGCACTAATGATGCTTATCTTTCCGTTGGTATCAACTCCGCATTTAAACAAAATCGTGTGGATGCAACCTTTGAAACGCCAACCAGTGGTTACACGTTGCTAAATGCAGGCATTGGTGCAACCTTTAACTTAGGTAAACAGCCGGTTAAACTTTCTGTATCAGGGAATAACCTGCTAAACCAGAAATATTATGATGCATTAAGCAGATATAAACCAGGTCGTTTAAGTTCAGAAGATCCAAGCTTAGGTATTTATAATACTGGTCGGAATATCACCTTTGGATTATACGTGCCGTTTATGGTGGCAAAATAGGAAGAACCTTGATCGTTTTTCGTTGACCTAGCTTAAAGATTTCTCGGCTACGCACGAAATGAAGATCGATTGAAAAATCAATTCTATCTAAGAGTTATCAACTTTAATAGCCATGTTGCTATTAAAGTTGGTAACTCTATTATTTAAATAACAGTTAAAAACCTACTTTTTAGCTTCTCTTTTGGCCCTTACATATTGATCAGGCCATTCTATATCATCGCCCAACACCTGAGCGGCATGAGTAGGAAAATAGGCATCACGCAGAGATTCTCTGGCAATAAAAATTAAATCGGCTTTATCTTCCTGAAGAATTTCCTCTGCTTGCTTTGCATCTACAATTACACCAACGGCACCAGTATAAATTCCGATTTCATTTCTGATCTTATCTGCGAAAGGCACCTGGTAATTTGGTCCGGCAGGAATAAATGCATCAGGAACGTTTCCACCTGAAGAGGTATCTATTAAATCTACGCCCCTATCTTTTAACACAGCCGAGAGTTGAATGGAATCATTTTCATTCCAGCCATTTTCTGTCCAGTCTGTTGCAGAAATACGGACAAATAACGGCAATGTTTCCGGCCACACAGATTGTACTGCTTCCACCACATCAATTACCAAACGAATACGATTTTCAAAACTACCACCATATACATCTGTACGGGTATTGCTTAATGGACTAAAAAACTCATGTAAAAGGTAGCCGTGTGCCGCATGAATTTCTACCACTTTATAGCCTGCATCCAGTGCTCTTTTCGCAGCGGCCCTAAAGGCAAAAACAATTTCCTGAATTTCGGGGATGCTTAATTCGTGTGGCTCTATCTGCCCTTGTTTAAAAGGGATTGGAGAAGGGCCTACTGGTTTCCAGCTGTTTTCGCCCGAAGCAATTTGTTCACCACCATTCCATGGTAGTTCGCAGCTCGCCTTTCTACCGGCATGAGCCAGCTGGATACCGGCAATAGCGCCGTTTTCATGAATAAAAGAAACAATCTGTTTTAATTTTTCTACATGTTCATCTTTCCAGATCCCTAAATCTCCGTAGGTAATACGGCCTTCTGGTGTTACGGCCGAAGCTTCCTGAATAATTAATCCGGCTCCGCCAACGGCTCTGCTGCCGAGGTGAACTAAATGCCAATCATTTGCAAATCCGTCTACCGCCGAGTATTGGCACATCGGTGAGATTACAATTCTATTTTTTAAAGTAACATCCTTTAAAGTTAAAGGAGAGAATAATTTCGACATGTTTTATATTATATTACTGATATATTAATCAATCTACCGAAGCTTAGAAGCCTGCGTTCGCAAGTTCAGTATTAATAAATTGAATTTCATCTGGTGATAACTTTACGTTAATGGCTTCCGCATTTTGTACAGATTGTTTGGCATTTCTGGCACCAACTAAAGCAATGGTAATTCCGGGGCGTTCTATTGTCCATCTTAAAACCAGTTGTGAAAGTGATGCATCTTTTTCATCGGCCAAAGGTTTAATTTTTGCTAAGAAGGCATTTGTTTTCTCAATGCTCTCCGGAGTGAAAAATTTAACACCTTTGCGGTGATCGCCTTCCTCAAATTTATAGTCTGGTGTAATCTTGCCGGTAAGCAAGCCACGTTCCATTGGGCTATACGCCAGTATTGATTTGTTGTTTTCAATACAAAAAGGCACAGTTTCCTCTTCCACGCCACGGTTAACCATGCTAAAAGGAATCTGATTGGAGATGATTTCCAGCGTTTGATCCGCTTCTTTCAATTGCGCCGCGCTATAGTTACATACACCGGCGTAACGCACCTTCCCTTGTTCAATTAGTCTGCTTACTGCTTCGAAAGTTTCGCTGATTGGAGTTGTTACATCAGGCCAATGAATTTGATACAAATCGATATAATCTGTACCTAAACGTTTCAAAGATTGTTCACATTCATAAATTACACTTTCTTTGCCAGCGTATTTATAGATGTCAATATCTTTGCCTTCGTTGTTTTTACTTTTGAAACCGAAGTCACCTTTATCTAAGTCCCAGCGCATTCCAAACTTCGTCACAATCTGTAACTTATCCCTCGAAATTCCCTTAATGGCATCGCCAACAATTTCTTCACTATCTCCCTGTCCGTAAATTGGTGCAGTATCGATTGAGGTTACGCCTAAATCATAAGAGGCTTTAATCGCATTAATGGCATCGTTTCGGTCTGTGCTTCCCCACATCCAGCCACCTGCTGCCCATGCTCCAAAAGTAATTACTGAAAGCTCTAAATCTGATTTTCCTATTTTTCTGTATTCCATTTCTATTTTTTCATAAGGTGATCAACCGCATAACTATTATCCGGCAGGTATGCTAACAAGACCGATAAAAATCCAACATGAATGAGCTGTGAAGGCAGAGCTTCCCAATTTTCGATCATCGTAGTGCCAAAAATTAATGCCAGCGAAACTGTACCTGCAAGCAATAAACCTTGTTTGGTGAAGAAACCAATCAGAATCATTAATCCAGCTACAAATTCTAATATTGGAAGTGCGTAGCTAAAAGGCACCACTAAAATTTCTGGTAACATGGATTTTGAAAACTGACCTACCATCCAATTGCTGAAGCCATTTAGTTTTGGCAGTCTTACTAAACCATGGCCAAAGAAGCTTAATCCGATTGCTAACCTGCTCAATAAATAAGCCCATTTTCTATTCATTTTATCGTGTCATTTATAAACATACAATCGCCGTGCACATGATGTTTTAACTCCCTGATATTTTACATCTACATTTTACAAAGATGTTATAAACAGTAGATATAGAAAGTTTTATAACAGGGAATCAATACACAAGGATCCAGTGTTTGGGCTGTTTTTTTAGCTTATATTCTTTGGCAAAAGTATCAATAACGCTTATATTGCCTCTTTCCAACTGAATGCTAGCTTAAAATTTAGAAACATGAAAAGATTTTTTCTTTTAATCGCCGTCTCCTTTCTGATTATAAATCAATCCAAAGCACAAAAAACAGATACGCTATCCATTACACTGGAAAGTGTAAAATATCCTTATGCGGTAAAATTCTTTCCCATTCATACCGAAGGACAGGATATTAAAATGGCCTATATGGACATAGCTCCCACCAGCGCAGCAAATGGCAAAACGGCTATTCTATTTCATGGTAAAAACTTTGGCGGCTATTATTGGGGAAATGTGATCAAAGCCTTAACCGCCATTGGTTACAGGGTAATTGTTCCTGATCAGATTGGCTTCGGCAAATCATCAAAACCCTTCATTCACTACAGTTTCCACCAACTTGCTACCTGGAATAAAAGATTACTAGATACCTTAGGCGTACAAAAAACGGCTGTTTTAGGCCATAGTATGGGCGGTATGTTAGCCACTCGTTTTGCTTTGATGTTCCCGGAAAAAACGGAAAAATTATTGCTCGAAAATCCAATCGGCTTGGAAGATTACAAGACTTTTGTCCCTTACGTAAATACAGCCCAACAATATCAAACAGAACTTAAAACTACCGCAGAAAGTGTAAAAAAGTATTATCAGGGTTCTTATTTCACTTACTGGAAGCCTGAATACGAATATTTGGTAAACATCGCCGGCGGTGTTACCTTGAGTGCAGACTATCCACGGTGGGCACAGGTAGCCGCAATGACTTTTACCATGATTTATGAACAACCTGTTGTTTACGAGTTTCAAAATATAAAAGTTCCTACCGTTTTGTTTATTGGCAAGGAAGATAAAACCATTGTTGGCAAGGGATTATTAACACCAGATCAACAGGCAATTCATGGCCAATACAGGCTGTTGGGCAAACAAACCGCAGCTAAAATTCCTGGCGCAAAGATTATCGAATTTGAAGCGTGCGGGCACATTCCGCATATCGAAATACCAACGGAATTTTTAGTGGCTTTAACTGGAAGTTTATAGGATTTCTTTCCTTAACCCCACACCTTTTAGGTAAGATCCTAATACAAATTCAGGAAGACGATTTATCTGGCAGGTCGTCCTTGCGGGGAGAAACGAAGAAGTAATCTCTTTTAGAGACTGTTCGAATGAGATTACTTGAGCAGCAGAAGAATCTGCTTCGCAATGATGGATTTTTGGTGGTGATTCTTAACAGAATCGTTATTACTCTAAAGGTTTTTAAAATTACTTTAATCCTGCAATAACCATTTCCTTCCCTTCAATTTTATTAATCCCCTGCAGTTCAAAATCGATATTCTGACCGCCAGTTTGCATTTTACCAGACAATTCCATTCGCAGATGACTTTTTAAAATCAAGCCTGTTTTAAGATCCAATTCTGCGTCGCCAACATTCGTTCCTGTCAAATCCGTATCAATTTTATTGCCCATACTTTCAAAACTACCTTTAGAAAGTAAAGTGCCATTGATATTTAGATAAGCGATATTATCTTTTACCTCTTTCAGTGTATAATTCGTAATCGTTTCCACCGGCATGTTCAGTTGCATTTTTGTATCAACTGTCCAGCTTTCGCCAATTTTAACGGATTTATCCGGATATATTTTCAACGAAGATTCAAGCGTTTGTTTCATCCCTTCTTCACTAAACTGCTGACTTAAGCTCGCTTTTATATTTGCGGCCTTAGCCGAATCAACGTTCATCCTGCTCACCATATTGGCCACCATTTTCTCTACTCCGGTTAATGACTTAATACCTCCATTAGGTAACATGACCATATGGAATGATGCGCCTTTTAATCCGCGGAAAGAATTCTCTTTCGTAGTATCTGCATCTTCAGAATCCATCGCCATCTGGTTTCCCATTCCATTAGATTTCATGAAGATTCGCTTGTAAGTAACCTCAATATCTTTTTCCAAACCCTCACCATTGCGGATATCGAAACTATATTCTGTACCAATATTCTGGCTTATGCTGAGCTTTTTTCCAGCCATCTGCTGATTAATAATCTGATCAGAAATTAAAGTAAAGTCATATGTCTTTCCAATCGGAAAATTTTGTTTTAATACATAGCTTTTTTGAGCATTAGCCATAAAGCCTAAGTGCAGCAGCGCTATAACCTGGACTATTTTGAATAACTTCATTTAATATTAATTCTTAAGCTGGTTGTTGAGCGAAAATGCGGCTCAATGCGTGGTACAAATCAGGGTGTTTATCTTTCAAAAGTTCGGGCTTTTCGAAAAAATATTCTGAAACTACCGCGAAAAACTCTGCCTCATTGGTAATAGCATATGGGTTGATATCAGACTTATTATCCTCGATTTTCTCCATTTCCTCATGCATCATTTTTATCCACGGCAAGGTATATTCATGACCCATTAAGTTTTCGGGCACGCCATCTGTAGCCCCATCAGATTTATCTAAAAGATGAACAAACTCATGAATGGCTGTATTTTCCTTACCTGCACTTTTTGAAAAACCATGACGCAAGGCAGCGCGAGAGAGAATCATCTGGCCATTCATGTAGCCACTTCCAACCATCCCCGCAATGTTGCGTTCTCCTCCTTCAAACTGAAAATCCTTATTAAACGTATCCGGATAGAGCAACACACTACTCAAATTTTTATACTGCCAATCGGTAAAACCAAAAATGGGAATTACGGCACTTGAGGCAATTAACAATTCATCCAAGGTAGTCATATCCAGGCCTACACCCTCAATCTTTACTGTACTAAAAAATTCTGCAACCTTTTGCTCAAACCGGAGCTTATCCGTTGAGTCTAGGTTATGGTAATAGCCCACATAATCATCCAGAATTTTTCGGTCAGTTTCTGTTAATGGCGTTATGGCTGGCTTCTTTTTACGTAAAATGAAGTAAAGTATAATCAGAAATATGGGAATCAAATAGGCAAAAGGTAATGAATTCATATGCGTGTGTTGACGGTTGGGTCAAATGGTTAGATTAAAAATTAAATTTTGCCTGCTGATCTGCTAACTTTCTAAAATTTCGAGCTGTATCAGCACTTGTTCCCGTGTTACCGGATAAGGTTCAATATCTGTCAATGCCCGATGAACAGCATCGAAAAGTGGTAAATAGCTCCCCACTTCAGCAGCAATCAGTTCCGTTGTTTTATTACTGTATTCGTCGATTATCGTTAATAAACCTTGTTTTTCATCTGGCTCGATGCCGTAACCCGGATCGGTAAGCTTTTGTCCAGCGAGCAATTGCTCTTCCTGAACATCTGCTCGTTCTTTGATAAAACTACCGTCTACACCGTGCAACACAAAGGCAGCCTGCGGATTTACCACTAACATACTTGAGGTAACAAAAACATTCACACTATCAAGATAGCTAAGCTGAATGGTGAAAAAGTCGTCGACAACGGTACCTTTTCTGTTTTTACCCAATACTTTATGGAAGCTTTCCGGCTTACCAAAAATGCTAATTACCTGATCAAGCAAATGTGGGCCCAGATCATACAATAATCCACTGGCTTCAATGGCTTTTTCTTTAAAGGCTTTTGGCCCGATCACATTTCTATAGCGATCGTAACGTAAATGCATTTCGTTTAGTTTGCCCAGCTTACCACTTGCCAAAACTTTCTTCACTGCAATAAAATCGCTATCCCAACGTCTGTTCTGGTAGAAGAAGATTTGCTTACCAACTTCATCGGCAAGTTTAAAAAGCTCTTTTGCTTGTGCAGATGTTGCCGTAAATGGCTTCTCTACTAAAATATGTTTGCCTTTTTGAAGGGCCAACTTTGAATGCTCGTAATGAAGATTATTGGGCGTATTTACCACCACCAGGTCGATTTCTTCATCATTCAGTAAATCGTCTATATGGTTATAGCTTAAAACTTTAGGATAATCATGAACAGCATTTTTTTTACTCCGTTCTACTATTGCTTTTAAATAAAATCCGTCATGTTCATTTAAAAATGGGGCATGAAATACCTTTCCAGACATACCATAAGCCAATAAACCGGCTGTTATTATTTTATTAGAATGTGTACTCATAGATTGTGATTGTACGTAAAAGTACGATTCTGCTTTAAAGTTTTGCGCTAAACTGACAACCTTTTCGGCAAGCGTATAAACCTTTTTACACTATCTTTGCAAACATGAAACCGTCGGAGATTAATGCCAAATGGAAAATATTGCAGGAGAAAATTGCGAAGGAGTTTGACTCAGATTTCCCCGATTTAAAAGTGATGCTTTTCCTTATTGGCGTGCAGGAACTGGGTAAAGGCCCGAAGAAATACAGTAAACGACAAAAGGAAGAATTGATGCACATTGCTACTTGTCGGTTGCTAAGCGAAATGGGTTTTTACGAGCTGGAAGGACTGGATCAGGATGGCTGGCCACACTGGAAATTGATTAAAGCGATTCCACCTTATACGATGCTGGAGCAAGAAATGTTAATGAAATCGCTTGTAGTGAGTTATTTTGAGGATATCTATTCTTGATAATTGTTTCCTGCTGATTGATTTTAATATTTAAGTAGCTGCCAAAAATGGTTTCCCGCAGATTACAGGGATTCCGCAGAACTGGATAGTAAAAAATTAACTTACGAAAGTTCAAAAGCCTGTGCGCTGAAGAATTTAGCAAGTTTTGATGATAATACTATAAAACTTGCAAAGTATTTCCCCCAACGAAGGCTACCAAAACTTCGCAAGTTGACCATCATTCCTTAAATAGATAGTTTCCTAGAATCGTTTCCAGTAGATTACAGGGTTCCGCAGATGTAGAGGGTAAAAAATAAGACTACCAAATCAAATGCGTGAATATTAAGGAAATCTAAAAGTTTGAAGACTTCATCTAAATGATCTTTATTCAGGAACCATCTATACTTTTAATTGCTCCAGAAGATTACCAAGATTTCGCACATCTGGATGAGGCAGAAATTTAGCCTCTCGAAACAGTAAGATTAAAGCACCCTTAACAACAAGCCTTTTAAATATTCTCCTTCTGGGAAAGATATCCTAACAGGATGATCTTCTGGCTGGCAAAATTGTTTAATTACCTGTACTTCTTTACCAGCATCAAGCGCTGCCCAGGCAATAATCTGCTTAAAAGTTTCGATATCTACTGCACCCGAGCAAGAGAAAGTTGCCAATAAACCGCCCTTTTCCAAGAGTAACATCCCTAAGCGATTCAAATCTTTATAGGCTCTTGCAGCCCGATCTAAAGCCGAACGAGATGGCGCGTATTTCGGGGGATCAAGCACAATAACATCAAACTTTTCACCCGCATCTTTAAAAGCACGAAGTTGTTTGTTTACGTCAGACTGTATGGCTTTTACTTTTGCCGCTTCAAAATGATTCAAATCTACGTTCTGTTTCAAAGTTTCAATTGCTAAAGCAGAACTATCAACGCTGGTAATACTAGCAGCTCCGTTAGCCAAACTATTTAAACTAAAACCACCGCTGTAACTAAAGCAATCAAGCACTTTTTTACCTTTGGTATAACTTGCCAGAATACGTCGGTTATCACGCTGATCACAATAGAATCCAGACTTCTGTCCTTCAGCGATGTTGATATTATATGCGATTCCATTTTCCCTGACTTCTAAAAATTCTGGCGGATTTTCTCCCCAAAGCAGCCCGTTTTCTATTGGTAAACCTTCATGTGTTCTTGCTGTAGCATCGCTCTTATCAAAAATTCCTTTCGGCTGTAATTCAGCCCTGAGAATATCTACAATTAGCGATTTTACATTTTCTATTCCTGAACTTAAAATTTGCAAGGAAAGAAAATCAGCATACTGATCAACAATTAACCCCGGCAAAAAATCGGCTTCGCTGAAAACTAAACGATAAGTATTGGTCTCCTCGCTTAAGATAAATTTACGCGAAGCAATGGCTTGCTTTAATCTGTTTTCATACCAGCTTTGATCAATGGTTTGGCTTTCATCCCATTCCAACAACCGAACTGCTACGCGAGAATTACTGTTGTAATACCCATATGCCAGAAATTCGTTATCAAAGGCAAAAACTTTTACTACATCACCATCTTCAGGTTTTCCTTTAACTTTTTCTAAAGCTCCGGAAAATACCCATGGATGTCTTTGTAATGCCGCTTTTTCTTTCCCCTTTTTTAATACGATTTCTACCATGTTGCAAAGGTAAGAATTAGTTTGGAGTTAAGCGGCTGCAGTTTCTAAATGCAGATTATAGAAACCTATTGCCAATCGGCTTTTGCATCCTCACTAATTCTGTATCTAAAACCTTGGTCTCAAATTCAGTAACCGGCCGCTTGGCTTCAATCATAGAAATTAACAATTCGGTAGCCACCTGTCCCATTTCGAAAGCGGGTTGTTTTACAGACGTAAGAGACGGAGAAAAAAGCTCGACTAAACTTGAGTTTGTAAAGCCTGCAATCGCAATTTTATGTGCTACGCCAGGATTTGTTTTTTTCATGGCCATGATACAGCCTGTGGTCAGGCGATCGCTTGAGATGAAAATTCCATCAGGGTTAAGTGGCAAAAGCTCCTTCACTGCCTGCTCCAATTCCGCATTGTGCATACCGCCATGTTGGCAATACTTTACCAATTCGGCCCTGAATTCAATATTATATTTGGTCAATGCGGCCTGATAGCCTTTTAAACGTTCGCGGGTAATGGAAAGGTTTTCAGAATTTGTTAAATGTGCAATGGTTCTTTTACCAGATAAAATCAGGTGTTCTGTAGCATCAAAAGCACCTTTGAAATTATTAGCTATTACTTTATGGGTGTCAAAATCTTCTGGTACACGGTCAAAAAAAACAATAGGCAAACCCTTTCCATATAAGTTACGCAGGTAAGCAATATCCTGGGTTTCGGATGATAAAGCAATCAGTAGACCATCAATAGAACGCGAGGCTAAATGCTCCACATTCAATTTCTCTTGTTTGTAAGATTCGTGACTTTGAGAGATAATGACATGATATCCACGATCGTAAGCAATTGATTCTATCCCATTAATGACCTGTGAGAAAAAATTGTTGGCAATTTCACTTACTATAATGCCAATAGAATAACTTCTGCGCTCTTTTAAACTTCGTGCAATTGGGTTGGCGCGGTAATTAACCTTTTCTGCATAGGCTAAAACCAGCTTTTTGGTCTCCTCGCTAATTTCATAGCGATCTCTCAAGGCTCTGGAAACAGTAGAAGTGGATAACCCTAGCGCCTTGGCAATATCTTTTATGGTAGAAGTTTCAAATCTCATTTTTCGTGATGCGTACAAGTTACAAAAAATATCTCTTTTCGGGGTTTTGAAAAGGCATTTAATAAACGTCGACAACACGTTTTTGGGAACGTTTGCACACTTTTTTAGTTAAATCTGATTTCAATCCATTTTTAGTTTGTAAAATTGTTATTCTAACGTAACCAAATATTAACAAATCAGAACATTTCGAAATAGAATTTCCCTCTTCCGGCAAATTGCCACCTAAAACAAAAACCAAGTATTTAATTTAATTCATTATTATGAGCAGAGTTTTACTCTTATTATCTTTTTTTACTTTTTGCGGATTCTCTGTCGCCCTGGCTCAAAATAAACAGCTTACAGGAATTGTAAAAGATAAAGCCGACGGACAGGCTTTAGTTGGCGTAAGCGTTACTGTAAAAGACTCAAAATCAGGAGTTAGTACCGATGCTAATGGAGGCTACAAGATTGCCGTTTCAGGCAAGGGCGCAATAGTTACTTTCGCGTATGTAGGCTATAAAACCAAAGTCGTAACCCTTGCAGATCAAACCAAATTAGACATCAATTTGGAAGAAGATGCCAACACCCTACAAGAAGTTACCGTAAATATTGGATATGGATCTGTAAGGAAGGAAGCCTTAACCGGTTCCGTTTCTTCCGTTTCCGGTAAAGATATCGATCAGTTTCCGGTAAGTACAGCTGCACAGGCATTGGCGGGAAAACTAGCCGGCGTTTCGGTAACCACCTCAGAAGGTAGCCCGGGTGCTGAAGTAGTAATCAAAGTTCGTGGCGGAAGTTCTTTAACCGGCGATAATTCTCCCTTATACATTGTTGATGGAATTCAGGTGGAGAATGCATTATCTATCTTATCTCCAAATGAAATTCAATCGATAGACGTATTGAAGGATGTAGCCTCTACCTCCATTTATGGTAGCCGCGGTGCAAATGGAGTAGTTATCATCACTACAAAAAGTGGCAAACCTGGTAAACCCGTCATTTCTTTTGACGCTTTTGCCGGTGCCAGACAAATTGTTAACAAGCTTGATGTAATGAACCCTTACGAGTTTGTGAAATATCAATATGAGCTTTACAACAACAATACCGCACAGGATGTGAAAGATACCTTCACTAAAAGATATGGAACTTTTGAAGATTTAGATATCTATCAAAATATTCAAAATATCGATTGGCAGGATAAAGTCTTCGGACGCCAGGCCTTTAGCAATACGCAAATTTTGAACCTTTCTGGTGGGACAACGAAAACAACCTATAATGTTTCGTTAAACAATACTGATGAGGATGGAATTATGCTTAACTCTGGTTTCAAAAGAACTTTTGCTTCGGTTAGGTTAGATCATAAAATCACTACTAAATTAAGAGTTGGTTTAAACGCACGTTATAGCCGTCAGCGAGTAGACGGTGTGGGTACCACTTCAACCGGCTCTCAGGGAACCAACCGCTTAAGAAATTCAGTACGATATCAGCCTTATTCTGGCGGAAGTGATAGCGGAGATTTATTTGATGCAGATTACCTGACTACCGGTTTATCTAATCCCATTACGCTGGCTAACCAGGAATTAAAATATGATTATAGAAATGATTTAATCAGCAGTGCTTATGCACAATATTCAATCTTTAAAAACCTGACCTTCAAAAGCACAGTGGGTTACAACAGATTGAGCAGACACATCAATACCTTCAATGGCCCTGTGAGCAACGTAGCCAGAAATAATGCAGGCTTACCAGCCATTCAGTTAGATACTGTTTCTCAAAAATCTTTCATCAATACCAATACCTTATCTTATAAACCAGACCTCGGCAAAAACCACAGTTTGGATGTTTTGATTGGTCAGGAAATTAACATGGTAGACATTGACTCCAGAACTACGGTGACAAAATTTTTCCCTGTTGGTATTTCTGCTGAGGACGCTTTCGTAAGTCCGATTCCAGCAAATACCATCCAGGACAGGCCAACTTCTTTAGTTTCAGGAACAAGACAATTTTCTTTATTTAGCAGGCTTTCTTATGGTTTTAAAAACAAATATTTAGCTACTGTTAACTTCAGAACCGATGCATCATCTTTGTTTGCTGAAGGCAAACAATGGGGTTATTTCCCATCTGCTCAGGTGGCATGGAGAGTTACAGAAGAAAAGTTTATCAAAGACCTGGAGCTGGATTGGTTAGATAACTTTAAGGTTAGAATGAGTTATGGCGCAGCTGGAAATAACCGGATTGGTCAGGATTTATTTAGGACTTTATTTTACATAAGCTCTACTACTGGTGGTTACGCCACAGCAGACAATATTGTGCAACCAGGTTTAATTTCGGGTACAGCAACGGGTAACATCTTATCTAATCCAAACATTACCTGGGAGACCAACCTTTCTACTAACGCGGGGATAGATATCGACCTTTTCAAAAATAAATTGTCGTTAAGTTTAGATTACTATGATAATAAAACAAAAAACTTATTGCTAAATGCAAATGTACCGCAAACTACTGGTTATGCTACTCAACAGCAAAACGTGGGTAAAACACAGAATAAAGGTTTTGAGGTGCAATTGAATTATCAGGCTGTAAAAACACAAGATTTTAACTACACTACGAGTTTCAATATTTCCTTCAACAAAAACAAGATCATTGAACTTCAGAATGGGGTAAATTCTTACATTACGCAATCTGGTTGGGTAAATAGCTTAGGAGATTTCAAGGTAGAGGTTGGCCAGCCTGTTGGCCAGTTTTATGGTTTTCTTTCTGATGGCCGATATACAATAGATGATTTCACTTACGTACAAAACACAAATACGGGTGCTTACAGTTATACACTAAAGCCAAACGTAGCCAATAGCAGGGTGCTTCTTGGTAATCGCGAGCCGCAACCAGGCGACATGAAAGTTAAAAAACTTTCTTCAACCACGAGCATGACAATTGGCGACGATGACAGAACCGTTTTAGGAACTTCTCAACCTAAATTTACCGGAGGTTTCAATAATCAGTTTGCCTATAAAAATTTCGACATGACGGTTTTTGTAAACTTCAGTTATGGAAGCAAAGTGTATAACGCTAACAAAATTGAGTTCACTTCTCAATACAATGTTAAAGACAACAATTTACTTTCTGTAATGAACGATCGCTGGCAGAATTTTGATAATAATGGCGTGAAAATCACTGATCCAAATGTATTAACAGCGATGAATGCCAATACCACCATGTGGACGCCAACAGTTGGAAATTATGCCTTAACTTCATATGCTATTGAAAATGGCTCGTTCCTTCGCATCAGCAATGTAACATTGGGTTATACCTTACCTCAAAAATTTATTAAAAGAACTGGTTTCATCTCTAAACTCCGTGTTTATGGAACCGTTAATAATTTATACACCATTACAGGTTATACCGGTTATGATCCGGAAGCAAACACCCGCCGATCAAACCCACTTACCCCAGGAATTGATTACGCTGCGTATCCGCGGAGCAGATACATCCTTGCCGGAATTAACATGTTGTTTTAACCTATAACATTAAAGAAAATGAACAATAAATTTATAAAATCTGCTTTAATGGTGATGACTATTGCAGCGGTTTGTATTAATACATCTTGTAAAAAATATTTAGACGTCCAATCTCCTTCAACCTCATCTCCTGATGTTGTTTTTGAAAATACCGAAAACACCAACGCAGCCATTATTGGCATTTACAACAGGCTTTGTGGCGATAATGGTTATGGAAGCAGGATCTCTACATTGTTTGGCCTCACTGCTGATGATTTTAAAACTTCTGGCAGTTACAGTTCTTCTGACAGACGCGGTATTAGCATGTATGGTGCGAGTTCTGATAACACAGACTTAACCAATCCGTTTTTACAGCTCTATCAGGGGGTAGAACGGGCTAACATTTGTATAAAATACATTCCGGCATCTAAGCTTTATAATGAGGGATCAGAAGCTGATAAAACCAAAATGAAGCGTTACCTGGGTGAAGCTTTGACGCTTAGGGCACAGTTTTTACATGAACTGATCCGTAACTGGGGAGATGTGCCTGTATCATTTGTGCCTTCTGCAGATGCTGAAACCTTATTTGGTGGAAACGTAGACCGTAATCAGACCTATGATAAAATTATTGCCGACTTAAAAACAGCAGAGGAGTTAGTGCCCTGGAGAAGCGGGATAACTGAATATGGCAGCTTCCGTTTTACAAAAGGCGCAATCAAAGCATTAAGGGCACGCTTAGCACTGGCGCGAGGTGGATACTACCTAAAAGGTAACCAAAATGTTCGCAGCAGCGATTATTTAACTTACTACAAAATTGCTTTCGATGAATGTTTAGATATTATCAATAATCGTGCGGAGCATAGCCTGAACCCTAGTTTTGAAAACGTTTTTAAAAGCCTGCACGGCTCACGTTTAGATGACGCCCATGAACTGATGTTCGAAGTTGCAGCATTTGGCAGTAATGCCGCAACAGATAGTAAATTAGGATATTATAATGGAATACGTTTCAACTCAGCGTCTACTTATGGAAGTGGTGGAGGTGGAATGAATGCTATTCCAACTTATTTCTACGACTTTGATGTCGCGAAAGATTCCCGCCGTGATGTTACCATTGGTGTATTTGAAATTACGGCATCTTCAAAAAAAATCATAAATACGCTGTTTAACATGACTGATGGAAAATTCCGTAAATCCTGGACAACAGTTAATGGATCTTCTGCTGCACAAACTTTTGGTATAAACTGGCCGATGATCCGTTTCGCCGACGTTTTACTGATGTATGCAGAAGCAGATAACGAAATTAACGGTGCCCCATCTGCAACAGCAGTGAGTGCATTACAGGAAGTACAAAAAAGAGCTTACGTTGGTTTTGAAACTCAAATCCCGGCCACTCCGACAACTAAAACAGATTTCTTTAACGCCATTGTAAAAGAACGTTTGCTAGAATTTGGTGGGGAAGCAATTAGAAAATATGACCTGATCAGGTGGAATTTATTAGGTACTAAAATAGAAGAAACCCGTGCTAAAATACGTGCCTTGATCGCCGGAACAGGCGCTTACGCAGGCGTTCCTGATTATGTTTATGCTAAAGAAGGAAATTACCTTGTTGGCAGCAGCGTAAATGAAGTTGCCACATTGGATTTGTTCGGCGGTACGCCAAACAATGTGTTTATTTCACCAGGCTTAGGTGTAGCATCTGCACCGGCGGGTTATACCACTAAAAACTGGAGAAAGGCAGTTACTGAAGAAAATTCTATCACCAGTACTTCAACTGGGATCGCTTTCTATTTCGAAGCCAATAAAAAGGAGCTTTTTCCTTACCCAAAAACAGCTTTGATTGAAAATACCAAGATGGTACAAAACTTTGGTTATTAACGCTTAGACACAACAGAGATGAAAAAAATGATATACCAGATCAGCTGGAAACTTACGGTTCTTGTTTTAATCGCTGCAACGCTAAACGCCTGCAAAAAATCGGAAGATCAGCCTGATGAGCCCGCACGATTATTCAAACCCAGCGAAGTCAAAATTACCGCCGGCGAAACAAAGGCAAAATTAACGTGGACAGTGCCCATTATGGCAACTGGCAAGGTATTGAAGTATAATATCGATTTTTCGACAGATTCTACTTTCGCCACGGTAAAATATTCGGCTACATCAGATACCGCTGGAGTAACCGTTACAGAAGATAACATTCCGGTACGGACAAAATTTTACGCCCGGGTTAAAGCCGCTGCAACTGCAGATCAGCCGGAATCTAAATATGTGCGAAGTAGTGTTTTTCAACTCACCGGGACACAACTATTCTCAGCAGTAAGAGATAACGATATAAAAGAGACCAATGTAACTTTACGTTTCACACCAACCGTAGGTTTGAGTACAATTGTTTTAACGCCGATCAATGGAAATGCAGTAACTGCCACCCTGAATGCTGCAGATGCATTAGCCGGGGTGAAATTAATTTCAGGATTAACAGCAGGCACACCATACTCGGCAGAGTTATTTGCGGATACCAAAAGCAAAGGCTTGGTGATATTCACCACATTGGCACCTACAAACTATACGGTAAGGTTAAATCCTGGCGATGACTTGGCAACAGCAATTACCAATGCAGCTGATGGTGCGACCATCGGATTAAATCCGGGGACTTATACTTTGGCAACCGCCTCATTTATTACCCGTAAAACAATTACCATAAAATCTACTTCTGGCAACCCAAGTGATACGAAGGTTAATTATAAAGAAATTGATATAGAAGGTACAGGTGCCGGAATAACTTTATCGGGAATAGAATTTGACGGAACTGCAGGTGCATCGCTTTATTTCCTAAACTTTATCGGCTCTCAGGCTTCAAATGGTTCGGCTGCAACCTTCACCAGTGTTGTAGTTGATAATTGTATTGCCCATGGTTCTACCACTGCCTTTTTACGTGGTGACCGTGGAACTACTGCAAGAGATTTTAAAATTACTAACATTACCGTAAACAACTCCATGGTATATGATATGGGCTTAAATGGTTCATCTGCTTATTATACGTTGCATGTAAATAAAATGCAGTTTAACACCATAGCGGTATCAAAATCTACGTTTTATAATGCTGGCCCAGGCTTAGTCTCGGCAAGTACAACCTACACAGGCGATGTAGTACCAACTGTTGCAGTTACCAACTCTACCTTTAATGGTTTTGGTGGAAACGCTAAATATGCGTTACTTGATGCCAGCGCCAACCCGATCAGGTTTACAATTCAAAATAGCATTATGGCCAACACTCCAAAATCTGGAACGGTTAATGCCGCCGCGATCAGGGCGACCGGTGCAGGCAATACATTGGCCATATCTAACAGCAATTACTTTAATTTATCCAGCGCATTAACAGGTGGTACTGCGTTAAACTTCGGTACGGCAGCTTTAACGAGTAACCAGACAATAAACTTAGGCTGGACACCTACCACAACCGATTTCACCCTCCCAGCTGCATCTCCACTTCGCACAGCTGGCAGTACAGGTGGTGCAATAGGCGATCCAAGATGGACATATTAAAAACCTCTCAATTTTTAAAAGGGCAGAAATTATCCAGTCATGGTCGGAAGATTTTTCTTCCGACTTTTTTTGTTTTGAGGAGTTTATTTTTATAAATAGAATACCTGTAAATCAGATTGTTATCCTGTTTTTTTTGATTATTATTTGTATCTTATAGACTGATAAATTATCTGCCCTTTTTTTATGAAATTTAATTTGTAGCTTTTACTTTTATAAAATGAGTCGACTAACCTTTTTTCGCTTTCCAATTCTGCTGATATTAATATTTTCCCTTTTAAATGTAAGTGCGCAAGACCCGAAATATCCAGCTGAAATTACCGTTGATCAAAATGGAAAAGGAAATTATAAAACCATCCAGGAAGCTGTAAATTCCGTTCGCGATTTAGGGGAAACTGAAGTTAGAATCCTGGTAAAAGACGGTATCTATAAAGAGAAATTAATCATTCCATCCTGGAAAACGAACATTACCATTATCGGCGAAAGCACAGAAAGAACCATCATTACTTTTGATGATTATTCCGGCAAGCGCAATGATGTTCAGGACGCCTTTGGTAATGAAAAATTCAGTACATACACTTCGTATACGGTTTTAATTCAGGGGAACGATTGCCACCTGGAAAACCTGACAATTACGAATGAAGCTGGCCGCGTAGGGCAAGCGGTAGCACTCCACGTGGAGGGTGATCGTTTTGTGGCAAAAAACTGCAGAATTTTAGGTAATCAAGATACGCTGTATGCGGCTACTGAAAATAGCAGACAATACTATTTTAACTGTTATATTCAAGGTACCACAGATTTTATCTTCGGAAAGGCAACTGCTGTATTTCAGGAATGCGAAATCAATAGTTTAAATGATTCTTACATCACGGCTGCGGCAACTTCCAAAAATCAAAAATTCGGCTTTGTATTTTTAAATTGCAGACTTATTGCAGATACTGCCGTTGGAAAAGTTTATCTGGGCAGGCCCTGGCGACCATTCGCTAAAACTGTTTTTGTTAATTGCGATCTAGGTAAACACATTATCGATGTTGGATGGAATCCATGGACAGGGGACAAAATGTTTCCAGAAAAAGAGAAAACAACCTTTTATGCAGAATACAAAAGCACAGGGCCGGGCGCTTCTGCAAAAACCAGGATTAACTGGAGTAAACAGCTTTCCGATCAGGAAGCAAAACCATATACAGTCAAAAATATTTTTAATGGCAATGACCACTGGAATCCAGGTAAATAACATATTATGAAAACAAAAGCTTCCATCATTTTTGCGGCAGCAGCATTAGTTGTGTTGTCAGGATTTTCGCTACTTCAAAAACAAACAACACTTTACATTATTGGCGATTCTACAGCGGCCAATAAACAGGAAAAAGCTTATCCTGAAACTGGCTGGGGAATGGCATTACAATCGTTTTTCAATGAAGATGTTAAAGTAGACAATCGTGCATTAAACGGAAGAAGTACAAAGTCTTTTCGTGCGGAAAAGCGCTGGGATCCAATTATGGAAAACCTGAAAGCTGGCGATTATGTATTGATCGAATTTGGCCATAATGATGAAAAAGTTGATAAACCTACGGTTGGTGTTTCATTGGCTGATTTTAAAATCAATCTGGTGAATTATGTAAATGATACGAGAAGTAAGAAAGCCATCCCAGTTTTACTCACTCCCATTTCGAGACGAAGTTTTAAAAATGGGGGTTTAACCGATACGCATGGCGGATATCCTGGTGTAACCCGATTAGTTGCTGACTCCTTAAAAGTTCCGCTGATTGATATGCTGGTTAAAACCGAGAAACTCCTGACCGGCTTAGGCGATGAGGGCTCAATCAAGTTATTTCTTCATGTAGATTCCGGAAATGTAAATTATCCTAAAGGAAAAAAAGATGACACCCATTTAAGTCCTGTTGGAGCAAAAGAAATTGCTGGCCTAGTGGTAGAAGGAATTAAAGATAATAAGTTAAGTATTGCACGGAAATTGCAATAGAATTACTGACAGCATCTTTTATTTTACTCAATTTATTCTGAAATAAATCTGATAGCTATCGGTCAGAATGACGATTTATTAATGGCACCCACTATCTGCATCCTGCTATCCGGCATAGGAGATGATGAAAGGAGAAGCAGTTAAAAACCACCCTAGAAACTTTCACCCCTTAACCAACCAAGGCAGCGCACTTTTGCCAATTCTTCATCGGTACTTGTGCTCCCGAAATCAGGTTTTCAAATCGCTTATCCAACATCAGATCCAAGCCTTGATTTTTGTTAAACTTTTTGTCAGGAAAAAGTTTAGAGCCCCTTTGGGCGGCGGTGATCCATTCCGCAATGAATTACAGCCAAGAGAAAAAGTTTAGGGGAAGTAAAGTAAAATAACCACCCCCCACCTCCTAAATTAGGAGGGGAGTTTCCTCATAGTTTTTATACAAAAGCCTTGATCCGCCTAGCGGCACCTTGTCCTGAAAAAGTAAAAAATTTAGATCCTGAAACAAGTTCAGGAAGACGACCGTTTTAACCCATCGCCTCTACAATAATATTTTTACATTTCGCTATTGCCACCCTACTATCCGGCCTAGGAGATGATGAAAGGAGAAGTAGTTGAAAACCACCCCACAAACTCCCCAACCAACCAAGACAGCGCACATTTGTCGATTCTTCATCGGTACTTGTGCTACCAAAATAGGTTTTCGAATCGCTTATCCAACATCAGATCCAAGTCTTGATTTTTGTTCAACTTTTTATCAAGAAAAAGTTTAGAGCCCCTTCGGCGGCGGTGAGCCGAGGCAAAATAGCGCCGTAGGCAGACAATAGCGATTTGGTAAAGGAAAGGTTCTGCATCAAGTTCAGGAAGGCGCGCGCTGAATATTAAAAAAGATTGCTTCAATCCCTTTCCCTACAAGAAAAAGGTACCGCTAGGCGGATACGGGCGTAAAACGAAAACCGCAAATCCACAGCATAAATCTGCGAACCTGCGGCTTTACTAGAGAGGCATTAAAAAATATACTTTGTGCTTAAGAAATTAGAATCATTTCCATTCACAATCTCATTCAATAACTTTTTGTTATCATCCGTAAACTTGGTTGCCACCAGCGAACGAATGGAGAATGAACGTAAGGCATCTACGACAGAAAGTGTACCTTCAGCACTATCCTTTCTACCTGTAAACGGGAAAGCATCTGGACCGCGCTGACATTGGCAATTAATGTTTACCCTACTCACCTGGTTAACCAAGGGATCAATCAATGAAGAAATTACCGCTGCGTTATTACTAAAAATACTTACCTGCTGCCCGTGAGGTGAACCGATTAGATACTCAATAGGCTCTTCCAAGTCATCAAACGGAACCACAGGAACGATTGGTCCAAACTGTTCTTCGCGGTACAATTTCATGTTGCTGTTTACCGGATAAACAATAGCCGGATAAACGAATGTTTCAAAGGTTTGCCCACCGTTAGGATTTACTACTTTAGCACCATGATTGATTGCGTCATCGATGCATTCTTTCAGGTATTCTGGTTTATTTAACTCCGGCAGTGGGGTAAGGTTCACCCCTTTTTCCCAAGGCATTCCGAATTTCAATTTCTCTACTTGCGCAGATAACCGCTTTAAAAACTCCTGTGCCAGGCTACGGTGAACGTAAACGATCTTGATTGCGGTACAACGCTGTCCGTTGAAAGACAACGAACCTAGGACCGTTTCCGAAACTGCTAAATCTAAGTCTGCATCTTTAGTAATGATTGCGGCATTTTTGGCATCCAAACCTAAAATTGCCCGCAAACGGTTTACTTTCGGGTGCAGTTTTTTAAGTTCATTTGCTACCTTACTCGAACCGATCAAAGTAAGCACATTAATTTTGCCGGATTTCATTAACCCTGGCACGATGGTATTTCCACGACCATAAATCGTATTTACCACACCCTTCGGAAAACTAGAACGAAAAGCCTCAAGCAAAGGATAATGTAATAAAGTACCGTGCTTAGGTGGTTTGAATAGAAGCGTATTGCCCATAATCAAAGCTGGTATCAAAGTGGTAAAAGTTTCGTTTAATGGATAGTTAAATGGCCCCATACAAAGCACCACGCCGAGTGGCGAACGACGAACCTGCGCCACGATTCCTTGCTCTATTTCAAAACGTGATGATTGCCTGTCGATATCTTTTAGTGCGTCAATCGTAGCATAGATATACTCAACAGTTCGATCAAACTCTTTCACAGAATCGGCATAAGACTTACCGATTTCCCACATAATCAGCTTAGCAACAATTTCTTTTTGCTCCAACATTTTGTGCGTAAAGTTTTCTACGCAGGTAATGCGATCGGCTACGCTCATGGTTGGCCATTGTCCGCGACCGTTATCATAGGCGGCAACAGCAGCATCTAATGCCTCTGTCGATTCTTTTTCAGTACAAACGGGGAAACTGCCAATCCGTTTCCGTTTGTAACCTTCTGGAGTTTTGACGCAAACCGGAGAAAAAACCTCATTAAAAGGTCCATTCCAGGTTTTCATCTCCCCGTTAGAAAGGAATTCTTTCTGGTCGATTTCTTCCGCCAGCCTATATTCATCAGGAATCTGGCTTTCTTCAACGAAAATACTCTCGAGGTTTAATGTTGTGCTCAATTTTAGTTATGGTTGTTAGGTTTGTAATTATAAAATCTATAGGTTAAGTATAGATTCTAAGTATTTTTAAGCTGGATCTTTTTGCAGGATCCAGCTTTTAATTATCTTAGTTCAATAACTTTATACTTAGGAACCAGCGTTTTCATTACTGTCCAGCCGATTAAGTAACACACTGCGCAGATGGAGAAGATGATAAAATAGCCAGCTTCCTCTCCCTTAAAGCCCATGAAAACAATCTGGTTTTTGCCGGTATAATCAAACAATACCCCAGATCCTTTATTAATGATGAAAGATCCGATTCCTCCGGCCATACCACCAATACCAGTAATGGTAGCGATTGCCTTTTTAGGAAACATATCACCTACGGTAGAAAAAATATTTGCAGACCATGCCTGGTGCGCAGCTCCGGCAATACCGATAATGATTACAGGAATCCAATAAGTAATGTGCCCAAGCGGCTGCGCAGCCAATGCCAACAGTGGAAAGAATGCAAAAATTAACATCGCTCTCATTCTACCCTCATAAGGGTTCATTCCCTTTTTGTCTACAAAATAAGTTGGCAACCATCCACCAATGATGGAAAGCAGCGTAATCATGTAAAGTACAAATAATGGAAGTGCACTCTGCGTAGAATCCATTCCGTAAACAGATTTCAGGTAAGCTGGTGTCCAGAATAAAAAGAACCACCAAACCCCATCAGTCATAAATTTACCAAAGGCAAAAGCCCAGGTTTGTTTGTATTTAAAACAATCGATAAAAGAAACTTTTTCTTTGGTTTCTTCTACATAATCAGCCAGTTTCCGGTCAGCAATCACATCTTGCTGAATGTAAGCCAATTCTTCTGCACTTACTCTTTTATGCAACTCTGGCTTATTATAAACGAAAACCCAAAGGCCCATCCACACAAAACCTAGGGCACCAATAATGATGAAAGCCATTTCCCAGCCATAAGCCTTGGCAATAAATGGAATGGTAATGGGCGCTGCAAGTGCACCTACAGTAGCACCGGCATTAAAAATACTGGTAGCAAAAGCCCTGTCTTTTTTTGGAAAATATTCTGCTGTAGCTTTTATCGCTGCAGGAAAATTCCCCGCCTCTCCTACTGCTAAAACAAAGCGTGCGAAAATGAATAAGGTTACACTAACAGAAACCACCATTCCGGTATTATTAATTCCTTCAATAATATCTTTAGCACCTTCGAAACCTACAAACCAGTTTCCGGTAATAATACCAGCAGTTGCAATGCCACAAAAAGCATGTAGGCACGCTCCAACAGACCATACCCCAATTGCCCATAGAAACCCTTTTTTAGTGTCGAGTTTATCTACCAAACGACCAGCAAAAAGCATGGAAACAGCATAAAAGATAGAAAACAATGCGGTGATGTTTCCATAATCATTATTATCCCAATGGAATTCTGGCTTAATAAAATCTGTCCAGGTAAGTGATAATACCTGTCGGTCTAAATAATTTATTGTAGTCGCAAGAAACAGCAGTAAACATATGGTCCATCTGTATTTGCTTGGTTTGGTTTGGCTCATTTCGGGTTGTTGTGGTTAGTTATTTGCTTTGTTGAATCAGGTTTAGTGCCAGTTGTGTATTTTCGAAAAGTTCATCATAGAGGCCTTTAGTCATTACATCTTTGCTAATCAATTTGCTTCCCATCCCTACCGCACACACGCCAGATTTAAACCATGTTTTAAGGTTATCTGCATCAATTTCCACGCCTCCTGTTGGCATAAATAACTGGCCTGCAAAAAGGTCTTTAATGGATGAAATAAAATCAGGGCCTAAGATATTAGCCGGAAATATTTTAATTAACATGGCTTTATGTTCCTGTGCAATGCTAATTTCTGTTGGGGTCATACAGCCAGGAATCCACAACATGCCGATTTTGTTAGCAATCTCTGCAACCGCGGGATTAACGATAGGCGCAACGATAAAATCGGTTCCGGCTTCGATAAATGCATTTGCATCTGCCGGGGTTTTGATTGTGCCGATACCCAGGTAAAGATCTGGCATTTCTGCATCTCTGATTTCCTTAAGCTTTTTAAAGTTTGGCAAAGCCGATTTACCACGGTTGGTATATTCAAAAACGCGAACACCAGCTTTATAAAGGGTACGTAAGATTTCTACGCTTCCTGCTTCGCTGTCCTGGTAAAAAAGTGGCAGCATGCCTTGCTCTAAAATGGCATCTAAAATCTTGTGCTTGTTACTAATCATGATGTATAATTCTTTTTTCAATATCCGCTACGGTGCTGGTGGTGGCATCGCTTGGAATGTATAATTTATCGTAAGCTGCTGCGGTAGCGAAATTTAAGGTTTCGGCTAACGAAAGGTGATTATAAAGTCCGTAAATCAAACCCGCCATAAAGCAGTCACCACTTCCTACTTTATCTAAAATTTCCTCAGAAACATATTCTGGCGAAACGGTTAATTCGTTGTTGCTATAGATGGCCGTATAGTACCTGATGCCTTTTCCATAATCGAAACGAAAGGTGTTGGCCACCGCTTTACATGCTGGAAACAAACTTAATATTTCTTTAGAGGTATCAGTTGCCTGTTGCAGTAACGTTTCCTTTGCATAACCTTCAGCAGGCAATAGATCTTCGTGCAACGCAGTGCCCAGCATTTTCTGTGCAGCCCATACATTTCCCATAATCAGCGTACAGTATTTAGCCAGTTCAGGAAGAATATCAATCGGATCTTTACCGTACTTCCAAAGCTTAGCCCTATAGTTCAGATCTAAAGAAATGATGATGTTTCTTTCTGTTGCTGATTTTAGTGCTTCCAGACAAACATCTGCAACAGATTGGTTAATGGCCGGACAGATGGCACTGAAATGAAACCAGGTAACGCCATCAAAAACCTCGTCCCAGTTAATCTGGCCAACTTTTAAATCCGCATAAGATGAGTTTGCCCTATCGTAAATTACGCCGGCATTTTTTAAGTCTTTTCCCTTTGGAAGATAATATAACCCAAGGCGATCACCATGAAAAACCATAGGTGAGGTATCAATTTTACGTTCCTGCAGGTAGCCAACCAGATCTGCCGTTACCGAGTTCTCTGGCATGGCAGATAAGTAAGCTGAAGGAACATCCCACAATGCCAAAGCAGTTGCCACATTAAGTTCTGCACCGCCTACATAGAATGGAAGCTTATTTTCCTTTAACCACTGTCCATCCATATCCGGACAGATGCGTAGCAGGATTTCGCCAAAACTTAAAACTTTTTCTCCCTTTTTTACTAAGGATGATATTTGGTTACTCATTTTTTTGTTTGATCGGGTTCGTTATGATTCGTGCTGACACTTATCATCGATATAATTAATCTAAGGAGAATTTAAGGTTACTTTAAGGATCAACATTAACACTCTACAGACCAGTTTAGGGCCTGTTTTTATTAAAATCAAAGTAATTTTTTGCGTTAAAGTACGAAATATCCTGCACTATTTTGCCCACCCATTCCAAATCGTTAGGTAACTCACCGTTTTGAATGTCTTCACCAAAGAGGTTACAAACTATTCTGCGGAAGTACTCATGGCGAGGGAAGGAAAGGAAACTGCGGGAATCAGTCAACATACCAACCAAACGGCTCAAAAGCCCCATATTCGATAAGGCATTTAATTGTTTGATCATGCCGTCTTTCTGATCCAAAAACCACCAGGCAGAGCCAAACTGAACTTTTCCGGCGACAGAACCATCATTGAAATTACCAATCATGGTGGCAATTAGCTCATTGTCAGCAGGGTTTAAATTATAGATAATGGTTTTTGCCAGTTTATCCTGATTATCTAAGCGATTTAGAAATTTGGAAAGCATTCTAGCCTGAGAAAAATCTCCGATAGAATCCCAGCCTGTATCTGGTCCAAGCTGACGCAACATCCTGGCATTGTTGTTACGCAAAGCACCTAAGTGATATTGTTGCACCCAGCCTTTTTCATGATCCCACTCAGCGAAATAGATCAGCATAGCTGATTTAAATTTTAGGTTTTCCTGGTAAGAGAGATCTTGCTTACTTCTAATTTTATCGAATATGGAGTTAATCTCCTCATCGGTATAATCTTCAGCGTAAATTTGTTCTAAACCATGATCTGAAACCGAACAACCATTAGCGGCGAAGTAATCATGTCGGCTTTTGAGCGCATTGATATAATCCTTAAAATTGTGAATGGAATTACCCACAACGCTTTCCAGCTTATCAATATATTCATTTAAACCAGCCACATCATCACTATTCATCGCCTTATCGGGACGGAAAGCAGGTAACATCTTTAATGCTCCACCTTCTTTAGCCAGTTGCTGATGAAAGTTTAAACTATCTAATGGATCATCAGTGGTACAAACTGCTTCTACATTCATTTTTGCCAGTAAACCACGAACGGAATATTCACGGGTTTTAAGTTTTGCCGAACATTCATCGTAAATTTTACGGGCAGTTTTTCCAGATAAAATCTCGGTAATCCCAAAATAACGCTGAAGTTCCAGGTGGGTCCAGTGGTATAACGGATTGCGTAAAGTATAAGGAACTGTTTCTGCCCATTTCTCAAATTTCTCGAAATCGGAAGCATCACCGGTGATGTATTTTTCATCAACACCGTTGGCACGCATGGCCCTCCACTTGTAGTGGTCGCCTGCTAACCAAACCTGAGTAATATTTTCAAACTGCGTATTGTTTGCAATTTGCTCCGGAATCAGGTGATTGTGGTAATCAATAATGGGTAATGATTTTGCAAAATCGTGGTAAAGCTTTTCAGCTGTTTCGCTCTGCAAAAGAAAATTCTCGTCTAAGAAAGATTTCATTATTTAAATGCGTTTTAGATCCGAATCCTAAAATCTGGATCTGTTGATATTTATATGATGTAAAGGTTGGTGAGCAACCAACTTTTTGTTTTGTTAATGGTCGGTGAGACACCGACCGTGGGTTCAAGTCTTACTTTGCACCCAAGACTCAAGACTTTTGACTAAAGACTCACCCCTCTTTTCCAGGGAATAAAGTCATCCTGATTCAATAACACTGCTTTAGGAATTACCTCACCACTGGCTGCTTTAATGCAATATTCTAAAATGTCTTCTCCCATTTCTTCAATGGTTTTTTCACCTTCGATTACCGGACCACAATTGATATCGATAATATCGCCCATCCGTTTTGTTAATGCATTATTGGTAGACACTTTAATGGTTGGGCAAACAGGATTCCCTGTTGGTGTACCCAAACCTGTAGTAAACAAAATCAAAGTGGCGCCAGAAGCGGCTTTTCCGGTGGTTGCTTCTACATCATTACCTGGCGTACAAACTAGATTTAAACCTGGTTTTGTAGCAGGTTCTGTATAATCCAATACATCTTCTACTGGTGATGTACCACCTTTTTTCGCAGCACCTGTACTCTTAATGGCATCAGTAATTAAACCATCTTTAATATTTCCGGGTGATGGATTCATAAAAAATCCCGAGCCAACATTTTCCGCAGCCTGGTTATAGGCCGTCATCAGTTGAATAAATTTCCGGGCGGCGGTTTCATCTTTTGTACGATCGATTAATTGCTGCTCCGCGCCACAAAGCTCGGGGAATTCGGCTAAAAGAACGGTTCCGCCCAAGGCAACTAATAAATCGGAAGTATAACCTACAGATGGATTTGCACTGATACCACTAAAACCATCACTACCACCACATTTAACACCCAAAACCAGTTTGCTTAAAGGTGCAGGCTGACGTTCTATTTTATTGATCTCTGTTAACCCGATAAAAGTTTTTCTGATTGCTTCTTTTACCAGTTGTTCTTCGCTCTGCGACTGTTGCTGTTCGAAGATAAATAATGGTTTATCAAAATTTGGCGCACGGTGTTTCAAGTCATCTACAAAATCCTGTACCTGTAGATTCTGGCAGCCTAAACTTAAAACAGTAACACCGGCAACATTTGGATGGTCTGCATAAGCGGCTAATAATTTACTTAATACCGCAGCATCCTGACGCGTACCGCCACAACCACCTTGGTGATTCAAAAATTTAATGCCATCTACGTTTTTGAAAATGCGGTTGGCAGCAGGATTAGCCTGGCCAATAGTACTCGCATCTGCCTCTACTAGATCTTCGCCGTTTTTGTAAGCTTCCACCAAATGGTGAGCGTAAGATTTGTATTTATCTGTTACAGCATAACCCAATTCATTGTGCAGCGCCTCTCTGATTACATCCAGGTTCCGGTTTTCACAAAAAACGGTTGGAATAAACAACCAGTAATTTGCAGTACCCACTCGGCCATCATTGCGGATGTAACCATTGAAGGTCCGATCAGCAAATTTAGAAACGTCTGGCGCATGCCATTCGTAGTGGTAAGGTCTGAACTCATAAGGATCTGAAGCGTGTTTGGTGTTTTCAGTATCCATCAAGCCGCCTTTCAGGATAAAATGCTGGGCTTTCCCCACTAAAACGCCATACATAATAATATGATCACCGACATTCATATCCTGCATAAAAAATTTGTGCTTTGCCTGGATATCATCCTGCAAAACATATTCATGACCATCGTGAATAACTGTTTCACCTTTCGCTAAATTTTGCAAGGCAACAAGCACGTTATCATTCGGATGGATTTTTAATATTCTAGTAACCATTTTTAAATTGTTCTTTCTGAGTGCAAGTTACTTAAAGTTTCTTTTGCGCCCTTACTTTGTAATTGCTCCACGTAACCTTTCACGGCTGCATTGAAACCAGGGTAATTGTTTAAGTTTTTATCCCAAAGGCGTCGATCTCCCAATGTACTATCTACCACTGTTTCTGGGTTCTGCCAGTAAGTGTAAAGTACTTCTGCAAATTCATCTTGAGCAGGGAAAGTTTTGCCGTTTACTGTTGACACATAATTCTCTCCATCTTTGCTCACGTTCATGAAAACGATATACGCCGCAACACCTAAAGCAGTTAACTGAGGGACTTCATTTTTTAAAGCATAATATTTTCTAATGAGCGGCATGTTGCGCATTAGTAATTTCTGCGTATAATTTAAGGTAATGGCATGCCATTGATGTTCTAAAAAGGGGTTGCTAAAACGGTCGATTACACTCTTAGCAAAAGTGATCGCTTCATCTTTAGTGATGTCTTCATTTTCTAGCACCGGCGCAATTTCTTCTTGCATCAGTTTCAACACATGGTTTGAAAATTCCTCATCGGCCATAGCCTCTTTTACCGTATGGAAACCAGCTAATATGGCTAGGCCGCAGTTAATGGTATGTGTTCCATTGAGTAAACGAAGCTTTAATTCCTTAAACTTATCGATTGAAGGAACAATGAATACGCCTTTATCTGCATTAGCGAAAGATAAAACTTCTTTTACTTTTTGGTTTGCCGATTCGATTGCCCAAAGCCTGAAAGGTTCTGCCATGATCATCAAGCCATCGCTATAGCCTAACTCAGTTTCAATTGCTTGCTGCGCGGCTGCGGGAAGTCTCCCCGGAACAATTCTATCTACAAGGGTTTTGCAGAAATGATTTGCCGTTCTAAGCCAGTTTTCGAAATCCCAGCCCAGTTTATTCTGAATAGCGAGATCCAAAACAATCTCTTTTAGTTTATCCGCGTTATCGCTGATTAATTCTGTCGGTACGATTACCATTCCGCTTTCTTCTGATCCACCAAAAGCTTGATATCTTTCGTATAAAAAAGCCAGAAGTTTACCTGGGTAAGATTGCGGCGGGCTATCTGCAACCTTATCCTCACTTTTTACAATACCAACTTCTGTGGTGTTAGAAATAACTACCTTCATTTCTGGCTGGTGCGCAGTCTTTAGTATTTCAGCCCACTCGGAAGTCGCAGACAATACCCTGCTGATGGATGAGTTAATGAAATTTTCTTCTACTTCAACACCATCTTCAATCCCCTTTACGCAAAGTGTGTATAAATTATCTTGATCGGCAAAATCATCAACGCCAGCTTTAGAAGTAGTTTTAACAACTACAACTCTACCATTAAAAATCCCCTGGTGATTTGCCTTATCGATAAAATAATCTGGCAAGCCACGTAATAAAACGCCGGTTCCAAATTGGATTACCTTTTCCGGCAATTCCAACATCTCAGCAGTTGGCTTTTGTACCTTATCTCCGCTAATGTTTTTTAAATTTTCTTTGTTTAAAATCATGCTCTTACGATTTCCATCATGTTCAAATCCGATGCAAGCATTAATATACTTGCTGAGGCTGACCATGCTGCGTTAAACTTTATTTTTATTTTCCGTTAGCGGCTAACCACTTCGGATATTCCTTTTCAATTACTTTCTGGCCCCAATTGCCATACCAGGCATAGCCACTTCTGCGCTCCGGGCTTAACTCTTCCAACTTAGATTTGATGGAATTATCACGATCTCCGAAAAGCGGGCAATTCTTATCAAGGTCATAAAACCTGGCCCAGGCCATACTTGTTGCATCGGGTACTAAAGCTGCTGTTCTTCCTTTTTCCCGATCAAAACGGTAGCCTTGAATTTTATAAGTATCGAACCATTTTACCGCAGCAGCTATTGATTGCTTAATTTCTGGAGATGGATTTTTTAAGTTCATCAGAAAACGAACAATCCCAACTGATTCGCTTGTGGCTAGAGACGCCGGCTCAAAAGCTCTTGCCTTTGCTGGTAACATCGAATCTTTGTCGTACTGTGCCGCCCAAATGGTGGGTACTCCCTTTTGCTTTACCTGAGTTTTTAGAATGCAGTCTGTTCCTTTTAAAATGGCCTTTTCCACTTTTGGAAGATACTTTGGATTTACGACCTCAAAATCATTTTTTCTATTGGCAATGTCTTGCAAAATATTCAGCAGGTTCACCATTGCATCATCATTGTAAGTAATTTCAGATCGATAAAGCGATTTGTCAGGATAATACTGTGGCCACCCACCGTTATCATACTGGGCTTCCAAAATGTAGTCGATGCCTTTCTGTGCCGCCGTTAAATAAGCCTTATTTTGCGTTCTCTTATAGGCTTTTATCAAATACACTACTTCTCTGCTGGTCGCCTTATTATCGAATGTAGCATGCTTATCCTCGGTAGCTTTAATTTTAGCCAATAGTTGCGGCGTTAAGGCAGCTTCATAATTCACAACACTTTTGTCTTGCAACTGCTTTGGCCAGCCACCATTTCCAAGCTGATAAACTAACATTTTTTCCGCTGTAGAATCAGTGAGCATTTGTGCATAGCAAGCGGTAAGCAGCATGCAACAGCAAATGGTTAACGATAATTTAATTCTCATTTTCAGTTAGTTTAATTAACCACAGACGGACACAAATAAACACGGATTATTGACCTAATTTTATTCTTTTTTTTAATTTATCTGTAGTAGTTTATATTCTATTTCTTCTGCTGACTTCTGTATCTCCGCGGCAAATTTTTTATTTTTTTTATCGTTAGCAAATAAACTCACACGAAAACCTTATTCTTCTTCTTTCCCTATCTTCTGTCTCTCCGTGGCTAATTATATTTTATTTCTTCCCCGCAGCCTGCTTAATCAGCCAGTTCACCAAATCATTCGTTGCCTTGAAATTTTCAAATTCTGCAGGCAATTTTCTTCCATCGATATATTCATTGTAAAACCAAGGATCCCCAACTGCGAATACTGTTCCTTTACCGTATTTTGCAGTAGCAATAATGACATCACCGTTATCTGTTAATGCCGAAACAGCAGGAGTTTTAGCAACAATCGTAGAAATCTCTTTGATATAGACTTTTTTAGCTGTTTTGAAGATCGAATTTCCAGCAGGAATTTTAATTGCACCTTGCTCAAAATTCGCCCCTTGAACGCGATTACGGCTGTCTTCATTAAACTTAATCCCGAAAGATTCTGGCAAAACATTGAATTTGGTCAGTTCACAATTACCTACATCGTTTAACAACAATACCAAAACACCACCGGCCTTAACCCATTCGCTAACCTGTTTAGCGTGTGCCGCGTTCATGAAATTAGGATTTGCAGTTTCCTTTTCCGTATCAGGATCTACGATGATATAAATATCGCTTCCCTTAAGATTAGCCGCAGTTGGCGCAGCTTTCATGGTGGATGTTTTTACACCAGCATCATTAAATACTTTTCCCAGCAATGAAAATCCGTTATTATCGTCTTCATCCCACAGGTAATGAAATGGAATTTTATCGCCCGTAGGGCCAGTCATGTATTCATTATTGAAGAAATTATCAACGGTAACAGTTAAACCTTTCCCTGTTTTAGGCAAAGCTGCAACTTCCATTTCAGCAGATGCAACAATAAAAGCGCCCACGCCTTTCGGATCGTTTGTAATTACTTTTTCGCTGATATAGTATTCAAAACTTCCATCGCGGTATTTCGGTTTACCACCCAAGCCTGAAACCGAAACAGTTTTCGTTAGGTTTACCCTTTCGTCTCCAGCTTGTTCAATAAATTCTTTCTTTAAGCCTGCATAACCCTTGCTGGCCGCTGCTTCAAACGACTGGGGCAACCAGCCCTTACGAACACCTTTGGCCAGGCCATAAACAAACATACTTGATGCAGAACTTTCCAGGTAATTACCTTTTCGGCTTGACAGATCCATAATATCAAACCAAACGCCAGATTTCACATCCTGATATTTCACCGCAGCAGTGGCTGTACGGTTCAAAACAGCAACCAATTCTTTTCTTTTAGGATGGTTTTCCGGGAAGTTATCCAACACATCAACCAAGGCCATAATATACCAGCCCATCGCTCTGCCCCAGAAATGTGGAGACAAACCAGTCTTTTTATCAGCCCATTTCTCTACCCTGCTTTCATCGTACCCATGATACAACAAACCCGTCTTCTGGTCGCGGGCATTTTTCTCCATCCAGATAAACTGATTGGCAATGTCATCAAAAGCGACGTCCTTTTTCATCAGTTTTGCATACTCTGCGTAAAATGGTTCGCCCATATATAATCCATCCAACCACATCTGGTTAGGATAAATTTTCTTATGCCAAAACCCACCCTCCTTGGTACGGGGCTGGTTTTGTAACTGATCATATAGTTTATTTGCGGCCAACAAATATTTTTGCTGCCCCGTTACCTTATACAGCAGCAAAAGCGAGCGACCATTCTTAATGTTGTCTATATTAAAATCTTCTGGTTTGTAAGTGCTAATATTCCCTTCCTTATCCAAATAGGCATCCATAGAAGATTGGATGTATTTAAAATATTTTCCATCGCCGGTATTACGCCAAACAGCAGCAGCACCTTCCAGCACAACGCCCATGTCATAAGTCCATTTCGGACCCTTCGCACCTTTTAAAATTGTTGTATCCTGGAATAATTTTTCCATCGCAGTTAGGGTTAACTGCTCTGAAAGTTTCTTTTGCGCAAAACCAGCAAGGCTTAATGTTGATAATCCCAGACCTACAACTGCGGTGTATAAAATTGATCTCTTCATAATTATTTTGAAATCTCTAATGCTTTTTTACTTACTTCGCTAGCGATGTTGGTCGCTTTTTTTGCTTTCGAACCGTCGGTTCCACTTACTTTAATTCCTTTAGATTTATCTCCGGCAACGCTGAATAATAGTTCAGCACCACTTTTATACTGAAGCTTATCGATGTTAATGTTTGAACTATTCTGAATATCCACTACAGGATTAGAATTATCCGTAATCACAGTTACATTTTTGAGGGAGATGCCAGTGGCTTCAATAATCTCAATACCTTTTTTCGATTGAATGGTTACATTTTCTAAGTGGATATCTTTGATATTCATTTCCGGTAAACCCCTAAAAAAGATCGCTTTTTCAGCTCCATTAGCCACTACATCTTTAATATAAAAATTCCGAAACTGAGGCGTTTCTTCCGTAACCGGAACCACTACACTTTTAATGGCCTCCCGCTTTTCGCCTGCCAGCACAATCGGATCAACAGCTGCATAATACATATCAAAAAGAATGGCTTCACCTGGAATATCAATCATGTTGATGTTATTTACATAGATATTTTCTACAATACCGCCGCGACCACGGGTGGTTTTAAAACGTAAGCCGATATCTGTTCCAATAAACGAGCAATCATAAACCCAAATATTTTTAGCACCACCACTCATTTCACTTCCAATAACGAAGCCGCCATGTGCATGATATACCACGTTGTTTCTAACAATTACGTTTTCGGTGGGTACGCCACGCTTCCTGCCCGCCTCATCTCTGCCAGATTTGATACAAATACCATCATCACCAACATCAAAAGTGCTGCCTTCTATCAATACGTTTTTACAAGATTCTACATCCACACCATCGCCATTCTGTGCATACCAGGGGTTTTTAACCTGAAGGTTTCTTAAGGTTAAATCTTCGCAAAGCAAGGGGTGAAGGTTCCAGGCGGGTGAGTTTTGAAAAGTAACACCTTCTAAAAGGATTTTCTTGCAATTGGTTAAAACCAATAGATTCGGGCGAAGAAAATCTTTAATGTCTTCGTAATCTTTCGCTGTTTTTCCAGGCTCGATTACACCTGCATTTTTGGTATTCGATCCTTTAACAGTTTTCGCTGAAGGAAACCACATTTTACCATCTTCCCGAACGATGCCGCCAGAAGCAACAAGTGTTTTCCACTGCGATTCTGTTAACTTATCTTTTTTAACCATGCGCCATGCTCCGCCATTTCCATCAATAATGCCGGTTCCGGTAATGGCAATGTTTTCCAGGTCAGTTCCAGAGATCGGGCTTTGGTTTCGCCATGCTGGTCTGCCTTCCCAGTTTCCTTGCACTAATTTATATTGATCAAAATCATCAGTGAACTGGAGAATTGCATCGCGTTTTAAGTGTAAGTTAACATTGCTTTTAAGTTCGATAGGTCCGGTAAGCCAAAGGCCTGATGGAATCAAAACCACTCCGCCACCTTTCTGACTTACACTCGCTATGGTTTTATTAATGCTTTCCGTATTTAAAGCCACACCATCACCTTTAGCGCCGAAAGTAATAATACTTGTTGTATCATTTTTGATTTTAACCTGTTGAATGACTGGTAAACTCACTTTTTGCTGAGCCAAGGCCATACCAGCAGAAGAAATAAGAATACAGGCGAGGGCTATTTTAGATCGGCATAAACTTCCGGAAATGTGTTTCATTATTGCGCTGTTAAATTATACTTGGTTATTGTAAAAACAAGTGTACGTTGTTTGGCTTTAAAAGCGAAACGAAATCTATGCAAACGTTGCCGGAAAACTCCTGTAAAAACCAACCACAAAAACGACATAGAAGCCTGTTAATAAGAAACTTAGAGAAGCTATTTTGTTACTGGATTCCATCCATGGAAAACGTTTTCCATAATGTAACTTTTATACTCCTCTTTACTCAGCTGATGAGACCATTTAACTCTGCTTTTTGGATTGGCGCCTTTTCCTTTACTCTGGTATTCAGCATAGTAAGCGGTTTGTTCATTACTTTCCTTTCCCCAATTGTGCCAGCCTTCAGGGCGGATGAACTCTGGTAATTCACAGTTTAAGAAGGCAACCTTTGCAAATGGCCGCCATGGGCGACCAAGATAAAAACTGTTTGCAGGAGCATCGCCAGTGATTTTACAATTGTTAAAAACGTAACCAAATTTAGTGGAGTCAGCTGTAGATGCTGCAGTAATGTATCCCTGTTTTTTGCAAAAGATAGTACAGTTTTCAAACCAGGCGGTGGAAGCTCCGAAAATAAAATCTACCGTACCTTCAATATAACAATCTTTATAAAACTGCCTGTTGTTTCCGCCATAGGTATATAGTGTATCCTGAAACCCTAAAAACCTGCAATTAACAAATGTTGATTTATCGCCTCCTGCCCAAACAGCAACAGCCTGCCCCACCGGACCGGAAGAATTTTCGAATGTGATACTTTCGGCAGAAAATCCTTCACCGTAAATATAAAAGCTCGAGGAACCGGATGTGCCCTTTTCTTCTCCAAAAACGTTCTTCTTTTGCGCAAAATCATCGTAGGTTAAGATGGTTTCATTTAAACTTTCACCAATTAACCTCACATTCTTTTTGGAAGCGGCAAGAACCAATTTTTCTTTGTAAGTACCCTTCTTTATGAAAATTATCGTAACCTTATTTCTAAAATCCGGTACTGCATGGATCGCTTCCTGTACGGTTTTGAAGTCGCCGCTCCCTTTTGCATCGACAACAAAATCTGGTTTGGCATCAATTGCACTTGCAGTAAATGAAAACGCAACAAACAGCACTAAAATAATAAATTTCATATTAGAATCTGGTTAGGCATAAATTAAAATCGGCCACGGAAAGTATAAACTTAATCACGTAGCCGAGCTTTAACAAATATATGATGAACAATTTTAAACATTAATAATCTCTGCAAAGAATAAACGATCACAATAAAGATCGCAAACGATCTCGGGAACGATTGCACACAATCAACTTGTTCAAAAATAAAAAAAGCCTTAACCTTGTTAGTAAGCAGATTTTGCTTGCTGTGATTTAATTACCAGCTATTTCGAGCAAATAAAACTAACCAGATAGTATTTATAAATGAAATATTTATTTAACTCAATCCTTATTTTAGGTATAGCTACCAGCACGATGGCACAACAGGCGCCCGCTACAAGTTACATTTCAAAAGTATGGGTTGCAGATCAAGGCAATGGAACATTCAAAAACCCTGTTATTAATGCAGATTATTCAGATCCGGATGCCATTCGGGTGGGCGATGATTTTTACATGATTGCTTCTAGTTTTGATGCCATTCCTGGCTTGCCAATTTTGCATTCGAAAGACCTGGTGAACTGGAAAATTATTGGCCATGCCTTAAAACGTCAGCCGCCTTTTGAACATTTCGAAAAAACGCAACATGGTAACGGTGTATGGGCGCCTGCCATCAGATACCGCAATGGAGAATTCTATATTTATTATCCTGATCCGGATTTTGGTATTTATTTAACCAAAGCAAAAACGATTACAGGCGAATGGTCTGCCCCCAAATTAGTAGCTGCCGGTAAAGGCCTGATCGATCCTTGTCCGTTTTGGGAAGAAGATGGAAAAGCTTATCTAGCCTATGCTTACGCTGGAAGCAGGGCAGGAATTAAAAGTGTATTGGCGGTAATGCCGCTCACTCCCGATGGTACAAAAGCAACTGAAACCGGGAGAATAATTTATGACGGACATGAACTGGACCCAACGATAGAAGGGCCAAAAGTTTATAAACGAAATGGCTACTACTATCTGTTTGCCCCGGCTGGTGGTGTTTCTACAGGCTGGCAACTGATTTTAAGAAGCAAAAATATCTATGGCCCTTATGAGAGAAAGGTGGCGATGGATCAGGGAAAATCTACTGTAAACGGACCACACCAGGGCGCCTGGGTAAACACTCAAACGGGTGAAGACTGGTTTCTTCATTTTCAGGATAAGGATGCTTACGGGAGAGTGTTGCATTTGCAACCCATGAAGTGGGTTAACGACTGGCCTGTTATTGGAAGCGATAAAGACGGCGATGGTATTGGAGAACCCGTAACAACTTATAAAAAACCGAACGTTGGTAAGCAATACCCGATTACTACTCCAGTTGAAAGTGATGAATTTGGCTCCGCGAGCCTGGGTTTGCAATGGCAGTGGCAAGCTAATCCGCAGCCAACATGGCTTTTTACAGATGCAGGCAAAGGCGTTTTAAAACTTTATACTGCTAAAAGCCCTGAAGAAGCAAAGAACCTTTGGGATGTACCCAACTTACTGTTGCAAAAATTTCCAGCAGATGAGTTTTCTGTAACTACAAAGGTTAATTTCAAGCCAAACCCAAAGCTAGAAAATGAGAAAACAGGTATCATGATAATGGGAAGAAGCTATGCGGAGCTCAGTATTCAAAGTAAAAAAGATGGGTTTTATCTGATGTATGGTGTTTGCCAGGCTGCCGATAAGGGGAAAGCGGAAAACGAAAAAGAAATTGCAAAGCTAAGATCTGGAAATATTCAATTTAGGGTAAGCGTTTCCAACGGTGCGAAATGCCAGTTTAGTTACAGCGAAGACGGGGTTAATTTCAATAAAGTTGGAGAAGAATTTCAGGCAACAGCAGGACAATGGATTGGCGCAAAAGTAGGCTTATTTGCCCTTAGAGATACGCAAACAAATGATGCTGGCATAGCGGAGTACGATTGGTTCAGAATTGAAAAGTTAAAATAACATGCAACATATGAAAAAATATAATCAGCTTTTCCTCTTTGCAGGATTAATGGTTTTAACCATGTCCTTCATGTTCAGACGTGAGCCTGTTAAAGTTTACCTTATTGGCGATTCTACCGTTGCAGATTATGCACTGGAAGAAAATTACATGGAAAAACGGCATCCTATAATGGGCTGGGGACAAGTTTTTCAGAAGTTTCTTTCAAAAGATAGTTTAAAAAACCTAAACCGCTTAATTACCGTAGATAGTGCTCTGGTAGTAGATAAGGCTAAAGGTGGAAGAAGTACCCGCTCATTTTTTGAGGAAGGGCGATGGAAAGAAATTTTATTAACGTTAAAGAAAAACGACATGGTGTTAATCCAGTTCGGGCACAACGATGCGGCTAAAGATAAACCGGAACGTTACGTAGATATTCCCGGTTATAAAGATTTTCTTCGCATGTATGTGAAGGAGAGTAGAGAAAAGGGCGCAAAACCTGTTTTAATTACTCCGGTAACCAGAAACTATCCCTGGAAAGATGGAAAACTCGGCAGTGCACATGGCGAATATCCACAAGCTGTTATAGACGTTGCGAAGGAATTAAAGGTTCCGGTAATTGATTTAACCACAATTTCTGCGGCGTTTTTTACTTCAAAAGGAAATGATTTCGTAACTAAAAATTACTTCATGAATTTAGATTCCGGCAAATACGTTGCTTATCCTAAGGGACAGAAAGACAACACACATTTTCAGCCGGATGGGGCAAAAGAGATTGCACGTTTAGTTTATGAAGGCCTGAAAAAGATCAATAAATCTTACAAATAACCATCAACAGGATGTGAAATTCAATACGCATCCCATTGATGATTAAATAAACTAGCGAACCATTAATTTTGTTGTAATGGCAATCCTGTTCCAAGCATTGATGGTAATTATGGCCATGATGATTTGTGCTAATTCTTGCTCCTCAAAGAGCCCGGCCGCTTTATGGTAGGTTACATCTGAAACATGATCTGAGATTAAAGTAACTTCTTCCGTTAAAGCTAAAACTGCCATTTCTTTTTCCGTAAACAGGGTGGTTTCCCGCCAGGCGTTTAAAACGTACAGCCGCTGTTCTGTTTCACCCAGTTTACGGGCATCTGCAGCATGCAGATTTAAGCAGAAACCACAACCGTTAATTTGCGAAGCCCTCATCTTGATCAACTCTAAAAGAATTGGGTCTATTTTACTGGTTGATAAATATTTCTCTAAACCATACATCGACTGATAAGCGGCAGGTTCTACATTTTGAATGTTCAATCTACTTTCCATTTTCTTGTTTTTGATTACAACATAAAGGTCTGCTGTACTGAGCGCAAAAAACTTAATCTGGTTTAAGAAATGAAAACGGGTTAATTTATTTTTTTGCCCTGATTTTACTTAAAAACTCCGGCGTAAAACCCAGATATGATGCAAGCATATATTGAGGTACACGCTGCACAAATGCAGGAAATAGCTTATTAAAATTGGTATAACTTTCTTCGGCCGTTTGGCTATATAAATATTTGATTCTGATTTGTGAAGCCTGATGCAGTTTTTGGAAAATCAGCCTGAAATATTTTTCCAGTTTCGGCACCTTTTCCAACAGCTTTTCATAATCCTGATTTGTGATGGCAATGACTTCAGTTATTTCTGCAGCCTGTATAAAAAAATCAGATGGCTGTTGAAACAAGAAACTGGAAAAATCTGAAATCCACCAGTTTTCAATTGCAAATTGAGTAGTTTGCTCTGCACCTTTCACATCGATAAAATACAATCTTAAACAGCCTTTTACGACAAAGTAATTCATCCTGCAGGTTTGCCCCTGCTCCAGCAAAAAGGCCTTCTTTTTAAATGATGAAGACTGCAGAAAGGGAACCAGAATTTCCTGTTCACCTTCACTCAACGTGACAAACTTGTTAATGTGGTTAAAAAGTGGCTGATGCATTTTAGGCTAAAATAAGAATAAAGCTTGCCATTCATCTCCAGGTTCAAATTTTAGAGTGAAAAGGACGAAGCTTTTCACTACATATCTGCAGATTTTAAGATATCGCTGGCATAGTTACCCCAATCTTTTAAAGCACTTTTCAAAATATCACTCAATTGCTTTTTAGTTACTGGCTTTCCTTTAGAGGGCACTTTTAATTGTGCATCGGTAACTTCAACATCACTTACTTTGGTGGCAAACCAGGTAATGTGTTCACGCGGTAAGGCTACGCCTAATATCATTCCCGGCAAGCCACTAAAAGTTTCCGGACCACCAGATACCGGAATCGTTTCTGAATAAAAAGCAACAACATAGATCGAATCCATAATTAAAGCATTAGCCCTTCGGCAGTCGTATCCTGCAATGGTCCTGAACTCGTCTGTTATTTTCCAGTTTATTTTGCGAATGGAATCTTTAACTAAATAAGTCTCTTCGTAAATTGATTTCTGATTAATGCTTGTTTCAGTTTTCAGGTTCGTTAAAATGATATTACTTTGCTTTGCAGAGCCAAAACTATTCAGCCAGTTATTGGTGGCATTATCATCAGGTATCGGATTAAAAAAAGTTTGATTATTTTTAAAAACCAGTTCACTTTTCAAGGTTTTAAACTGCGGATTGTTTTTTTGATACTGTTCCAAAGCCTGCGTACTCCAAATGTTATCTGGGTATTTTTTCGCCTGATCCTTGAGCAGGGCGTAAGCATTTATCTTCTTTTCAAATTCTATAACGCCCTGGTTTACAAAACGGGCATTTTGCGCCTTTGCATAGCTTATCGTGCAAACCAGCAGCAGTATGGCATATCTTAATTTCATTATAATACGGTTAAAAAGGTCAATTTTAGATTGTTGTTTAAGATCATCAAGCAATTAAAAAATACAGCTTATTTCTGAGGTGCGCCACCGCCCATCTTGTTAAAATCCCAAACCAGAGAGAACATAAAATAACGGTTAATGTTGTTATAACTGGTTTGTGTAATCATATTTGAAAATGAAGATCTTCTGAAACCACGATTCTGATTAAATAAATCATTGCCACGAACCGTAAATTTCAAGTCTTCATTTTTAAAAAATGCCTTAGTAATCGCGGCATTGATGATGATTTGCTCAAAGCTCGTATCAAACGCCGGTGATTTAGGTGTATAGGTATATTCTCCATCTGCCCTAAGTTTTATCTTCTTCGGTAAGGTAAATCCAAAGCCCCCATAACCAGAAGCGCCCCAGCCTTTGTTAGCACGTTCTTTTTGAAGAGATGCTACTTGTGAATTATAGCTTGGTCCAAAGCTGAAATAAAATTCGCTCTTATCTTTATATCTGTTCATCTCAAGCGTTGGATTAAAGCGAATAGACTCAATCTGATTTAATTCAAAAACATCGCTTAACTGACTTTTTACATAGCTGTAATTAGTACTGCCACCTGCATTTAAGCCTAAACCAATACTGGTATCAAAAAGAAATTTAACTTTTCTGTTGATACCTCCATAAAAATTAAAGTTAATTGGCGTGCTACCAATGAGGTTAACAGATCTAGCTATTGTTTTCCCCAAGGCATCCGTTTCTGTACTGCTTACAATTGCTTTGTTTGTAAAACCGAAATTACCATTCAGGTAGATTGATTGCTGACTCAAGACTTTGTAAGCATTGTAATTTACACCGAAGCGGCTATTAAATGATGGAGCCAAATCAGGATTACCCAATGGCTGGTATAACGGGTTATCATTTATTCTTACTGGCTGTAACTGGTCTACGCTTGGCTGGGTAGTATTACCGTTATAACTTATTCTGAATGATTTTTGAGCAGAAAACTTATACAAATAGCTGGCTTGCGGTAACCAGTTCACAAAGCTCCTTTTATAACTTTGATTAGATAATTGTTCTATTTGATCAAATCTTACCGCACTTACTTTGCTACCAAAGCTCACTGTTGTTTTCAGCTTTTTATAATTGAAAACTGCTCCACCCTGGTTAACATATTGTGTAGCTTTGAAATCATTACTAAACTCTCTATCCAGAATATCGTAATTTCCGGGTGTTGATTGGTTAAATGATTTTCTATCTGATCGACTGTCATTAATGCCAAAGCCGTAGTTGAGAACCAAAGCCATTGATTTGGTTATAGGTTCGTTATAAGTGAAGTTGGTGCTCAAAACAGAATTTCTGGTTACGTTTTTCTTCAACTGGTCAGTCACTTCTTGCCTTAAAAACACACTGGATTCATCGTAATAGTTAACTTCTGAAAACAAGAAACCATCGGTACTTAGCTCATTTAATCGCTGACTGATGTTTATTGAATAGTTACGACCTAACTTTTTTAGTTTTTTGGTATAAAAAGCGGAGATGTTAAAGCTTTGTTCTTTACCATCATTGCTGTTCCGCTGTTCATTGGTATTCAGCAAAGAATCATTGCCACGCAAGCCTTTACTCAGTAAACTGGAGGTATTATCGCTGTTCTTAAGCATTCCATCTACAGCAACTTTGAGGTTACTTGTGGTATCTAATTTGATGGTATAGGTTGCATCAATCTTTTGCCTGAATACATTTCTATCTGAGCTTTCGTCGGTATTGGTATTGATAATGCCATCAGGTAAATTATTTTGACTAATGGTATTTTTGATTGTGTTGATACCCAGTGATCCTAACTTATAGTTGGTGTTAATGGTTTCTTTATCATTATTCCATTTGTTATCATAGTGCGCTCCCCCGGTTAGTGCTTTAGGAATCCCTTCCCCATAATAATTACCATTTTCTAAGTCGTCACCGCTTCCATAACTAAACCACATACTTCCATCGTCGCCCATTTGCATGTTATCGCCTCCGGCATTTAGTTTATTGTTGTCCTGCCAGCTTAAACCGGTGGTACCATTATTACTCGCGGTACCGTAAACTGAAAACTTTTGTTTGGCTTTGAAACGGTTAAACAGCGCCTGGCCCTGGTAAAAATCGTCGGTACCATAACCTCCGTCAACTTTCCCAAAAAAGCCGCTCTTTTTATCTTCTTTAAGTTTAATATTAATGGTTTGTGTTTTCTGCCCATCGTCTACCCCTGTAAATGCAGCCTGATCACTTGATTTTTCGTAAAGCTGTACTTTATCTACCATATCTGCCCGAAGGTTTTTGGTGACCAAGGTAGGATCGTCGCCAAAAAACTCCTCCCCATCTACCAACACCTTTGGTACTGTTTTTCCCTGCGCCGTAATCTTTCCATCTTTGTCTACCTGAATTCCGGGGAGTTTCTTCAATAGATCTTCCACTTTATCATTAGGCTGAATGCTGTAGCTTGATGCGTTAAACTCTGTGGTATCTCCTTTAATTTTGATCGCTGCCCGTTCTCCTTTAATAATTACATCGGCTAAAAGTTTAGCCATCCCGGTGAGGTTAATCTTTCCAAAATCTTTTACCTGGGAGGTAGAATCTAAGGTAAACTTATCTACAAAATCGGCATATTTTGGATACGAAACCAAAAGAATAAATTTTCCATTTTTAATCCCGTTAATCTCGAAGGATCCATTCTCGGCAGATCTGGCAAATTTTACCAGTGTAGAATCTTTGGCGTTTAGTACGGCAATGGTCGCATTAGAGAGGATCGAAGTAGAGGCAGTGTCGATGGTTCGGCCCTTAATCTGGTGAATGTTTTGTGCCTTTAAAGCGGACATCACAAGAACCAGAAAGCACAAAGAGAGGAGCGTTCGTTTCATAATAAATGATTAGTTTCGAGTCACAATATAAAACTAATAGCTTAGTTTAAAAAGCCTTTAACGCTTTTTAACAATTTCATAATTTGAGCCGCTAAAAAGTTAAAAACTTAATCTTTAAAAAAATTTAAAAGTATGAAACTACCATCTTTACAGCACCTTTATAACGGTTTAATATTGGTAATCAAACGTTTTCCCATCCAGTTTTTATTCATCATCATTGCCACAATCTGCTGGGCTTATTACATTAACATTAATAAATATGATAATGATTCCATTGCTCAAATTCAACTGATCAGCTTTTTAATTAAAGCAATTTTCATCAGCAATCTCGGCCTCACACTCACGCTAGCCTTAGATTTATTGGCAGAGAAAAAACAATTTAAACCACAGAAAAAATGGCTAATCAGAATATTCGCCGTTTTGTTCTGCATTTTGCTCTTCTTTTTGCTCAATCCCGAAGACAATTTTTCTGATCAGTTGCGAATTGCTTTGCTGGCATTTACTTTTCATTTATTTGTGGCTTTCTCGCCATTTATGGATCAGGGACACATTAATGGTTTCTGGCAGTTTAATAAAGTATTGTTTCTGCGTTTTCTAACGGCAGCCCTTTATTCTGCGGCTTTATATGGGGGTTTAGCAATTGCACTTGTTGCTATTGATGGCTTATTCAATGTAGATATTCGCTGGCAAACTTACTTAACTGTTTTTGCCATAATAGCTGCAGGTTTCAGTCCGGTTTTCTTTCTAGCCGGCGTACCACAAAGCTTTGCGGAATTGGAAGAAGATAGCGCTTACCCTAAGGGATTAAAGATCTTCACGCAGTTTGTGCTTATTCCCCTCATGACCATCTATCTGGCAATTTTACTTTTCTACGAAATCAAAATCATCCTCATCTGGTCATTACCAAAAGGGCTGGTTTCCAGTTTAATTATCGGTTATGCCGTTTTTGGAATTCTTTCTCTATTATTAATTTATCCCATGAAAGATAAAGAAGGTAATAGCTGGATAAAACTCTTCTCCCGTTTCTTTTATATCATGTTGGTACCACTGATTGTTCTACTCCTTCTAGCAGTATGGAAACGTGTTGGCCCATATGGCATTACAGAAAGCCGTTATATTTTAGTGGTTATCGCCCTGTGGCTTACCGGTATCACCTCATATTTCCTATTGAGTAAAAAAGATAACATTAAAGTCATTCCAATCAGCCTTTCCCTGATCACAATCCTTGCGGTGTATGGCCCTCAAAGTGCAATTGGCCTCTCCAGATATTCTCAATTAAGTCGGTTAAAAAAAATATTTAATTCAAAATCACCACAAGACCTGGCAGAAAAACCAATGATTATCAGGTATTTGGTATCGAGACATGGCTTAAGTGCGCTGCAGGATTTTACTAAAAAAGACTTGAAGCAAGTAGAAAACACAATTAATAATAAAAACCTTCGATATGCGAAGGCAAATGCATTGATAGATTCCGCTTTTTCTATTTTAAAGGTTAGCGACGAAAATAGCATGAACAGTAGATCTGAATATTCTTTTATCAATTCAAGTCAAGAGTTTTTCAATATCAAAGGCTACGACTATTTCTTCAGTATCAACAGCTATGAGGATGTAGAAAAGACTTTTAATGGTTTAAAGATCAAAGCTGATCGCATAAATGATCAAAAAATGGTTGTAATCACGCTTGCTGGAAAGGATAAAATTACTATCGATATTTCAGCGATTTTTGATCGTGCTGTGGTATTGGCAGATAAAAATAAATTAAAGCCTACCAAAAATATCAAGGAATTCATTGTGCCTGAAAAGGAACTTAGCTTTTCGAAGGTTATTAATCGTTATCAATTTACCTATGTGATTGAAAATATCAGAGGATATATTAGCAAGGGTAAGTCACGCGATGGATGGCTCAATGTAGAAGCGCATTTGCTGATTAAGAAATTGTAATTAAACAAGCTGGCATGCAAGAGCAATTTCCTATGATTTGCTGTTATTAGTAAATAAGAGTTACTAACTTTTAAAAGTTAGTAACTTTCTTAACAACTTTCTTCATTGTTCAAATTTATTAATTTCCAACATGAAATTGAATATAACTTGCCTTATCACCAAATCATTTGATACATTGTGTAAGATTGAACATTAATCATTATTTTAAAATTACCAACTTTTTGAAAGTTGGTAATTTTAGCCAAAACGACTCCTTAAAAGTCAAATTTGATGCCCTGCGCCAATGGCAGAGTATTGGAATAATTAATGGTATTGGTTTGCCTGCGCATATATGCTCTCCATGCGTCAGACCCACTTTCTCTCCCGCCACCGGTTTCTTTTTCGCCACCAAATGCTCCTCCAATTTCTGCTCCGGATGTACCAATATTTACATTCGCAATTCCACAGTCAGAACCTTTGGCAGATAAAAATAATTCTGCCTCTCGCAGGTTTAATGTCATTATTGCAGACGACAAACCTTGTGGTACACTATTTTGCAAAGCGATGGCTTCATCCAGTGTTTTATATTTAACCAGGTATAAAATCGGCGCAAAAGTTTCATGTTGTACAATCTTGAAATCGTTTTTTACCTCGGCAATGCAAGGTTTTACGTAACATGCGCTTTGATAATGATCGCCTGTTAACACGCCGCCTTCCACAACAAATTTTCCACCTTCCGTTTTACATTTCTGAATGGAAGCAAGATAGGCAGAAACAGCATCCTGATCAATCAGCGGACCAACATGATTATTTTGATCCAATGGATCGCCAATGCGCAATTGTTCATAAGCTTTCACTAGTTTTTCTTTAAAAGCATCATAAACACTTTCCTGGATAATCAGCCTTCTGGTTGATGTACACCGCTGACCAGCCGTACCTACCGCACCAAAAACAGCACCAATTAAACTCATATCTAAATCAGCGTGTTCAGAAATAATAATTGCATTATTGCCGCCTAATTCCAGCAGGGTTTTACCCAAACGGGCACCAACAACCGCAGCCACTTCTTTTCCCATCCGGGTAGAGCCTGTTGCAGAAATCAGGGGCACGCGGTTATCACCGGTCATCACTTCCCCAACTACCCTATCGCCTAAGATTAAACTACAAACACCTTCAGACACCTTATTCGCTTTAAAAACCTGGGCAATGATGTGCTGACAAGCAACTGCCGTTAAAGGTGTCTTTTCTGACGGTTTCCAGATACAGACATTCCCACAAACCAGAGCTAAAGCCGCATTCCAGCTCCAAACGGCAACCGGAAAATTAAAAGCTGAAATAATCCCTACGATTCCTAAGGGATGCCACTGCTCATACATGCGGTGATTCGGGCGCTCACTATGCATGGTTAAACCATATAGCTGGCGCGATAAACCTACTGCAAAATCGCAGATATCAATCATCTCCTGTACCTCACCAAAACCTTCTTGCAGGCTTTTTCCCATTTCGTAAGAAACCAACGTCCCTAAAGCATCTTTATTTGCGCGTAAAGCGTCGCCAAACTGGCGTACAATATCACCCCGCTTTGGTGCGGGAACGGTACGCCATTCTGCAAATGCAGCTTGCGACGCTTCTACTATCTTGTTATAATCTTCTGTAGTGGCCACTTTTGTGGAAGCGATCAGCTTTCCATCTACAGGAGAAAAACTTTCCAGCGATTCTGCATTTGCATCTCCGCCCCAAATACTTCCCGTACTAAAAGCCGCATTATTGGCTTTTACACCCAATTGATCCAAAATGGATTGAATATCTGTATTCATATAGCTAACGATTTACACAAAAAAACAAAAAATTAAAGGAAAGCGGGTACATTTGAGTCGTTACTTTATCAGAATAATTTAGATGTTGTTTTAAAGCTAACTAACTTATATAATCATAGAAAATGAATAGAAAATTCCTTACCTGTAGCGCCTTATTGCTCTCCATTCTTGTGGTTGGCCATGTCTCGGCTCAGGAAAAATCTGCTGAAAAACCCGAAAACCTGGCTATCTATCGGGTTACACCAACCAAAGTAAACGATCTGGTTCATACCAAACTGGATGTATCTTTCGATTATGCAAAGCGATATTTAAACGGCAAAGAATGGGTAACCCTTAAGCCGCATTTCTATTCTACAGATTCCTTAACGCTGGATGCGCAGGGAATGGATATCAAAACAGTTGCTTTAGTGGGGACAAAAGGAAATACACCTTTAAAATACGTTTACAGTGACAACAAGTTATTGATCACCCTAAATAAAAAATACACAAACGCAGAGAAGTATACCATTTACATTGCATACACGGCAAAGCCTGATGAATTAAAAGTAAAAGGTAGTGCCGCGATTACAGATGCAAAAGGTTTATATTTTATTAATCCGGATGGAACAGACAAAGATAAGCCTACCCAGATCTGGACTCAGGGAGAAACAGAATCTTCTTCTGCCTGGTTCCCAACCATAGATAAACCAGATCAGAAAACTACGCAGGAAATTTCGATGACTGTTAAATCGAAATATACGACCTTATCTAACGGCAAACTGGTGAGCCAAAAGCCAAATGCTGATGGTACCAGAACAGATACCTGGAAAATGGAGTTACCACACTCGCCATATTTATTTATGATGGCTATTGGCGATTTCAAAATCACAAAAGACACTTATAAAGGCAAAGAAGTAAATTATTATCTGGAGCCAAAGTTTGCGCCTTATGCCAAACAAATTTTCGGCAAAACGCCCGAAATGATGAAATTTTATAGCGAGACCCTGGGCTTGGATTACCCATGGAATAAATATGCACAGGTAGTGGCCAGAGATTATGTTTCAGGTGCGATGGAAAATACGACGGCCACTTTACATGGTGAGCAAATTCAAAAAACTGATCGCGAATTGTTAGATGGAAACGAGGAAGGAACTATTGCCCACGAGCTTTTCCATCAATGGTTTGGCGATTATGTAACTGCAGAATCTTGGTCTAACCTAACCATGAACGAATCTTTTGCTACGTTTGGCGAAGTGATCTGGCATGGGCATGATGCTGGTAGGGATGCTGAAGATAAATCCCGTTACGAAAAATTGCAATCCTACATCAGTTCTACGAAAAATGGTGAAAGTCCGGTGTTAGCCCGTTTCCATTATGCAGATAAGGAAGATATGTTTGATAATGTAAGCTATGCAAAGGGATCTGTTATTTTATATGCGTTGAAAAATCAGATGGGCGATGCTGCTTTCTATAAGTCGCTGAACAAATATTTAACCACCAATGCATTCAAAAATGGGGAAACGCATCAATTGAGATTGGCAATGGAAGAGGTTACGGGCAAAGATTGGAGTCCATATTTTAACCAATGGTATTATAATGGTGGTCACCCGATTTTAGCCGTAGATTATGGATACTCTGGCGGCAAAGCCATCATTAAAGTGAAACAAACACAGGATTCGGCTGTGCAAACCTTTACTTTACCCATAAAAATTGATATTTATGCTGGTGGAAAGAAGATCAGTAAAGAAATACTAATTAACAGCCGTGAGCAAAAGTTTTCTTTTGACGTAAGTTCTAAACCTGACTTAATTGATTTTGATGTGGATAAGATCATTGTTGGGGAATTAAACGATAATAAAGTTGCAGAGAATTATTATTTTCAATATAAAAATGCACCCACCTATGCCAACAGAATTGAAGCGATACAATTCATTATGCAAAGTAAAGCAAAGAGCGGTCAACAAGTTTTACTCGCAGGCTTGAAAGATCCTTCTGGAGACCTACGTGCACTAAGTATTGATGGATTGAACCTTGAAGATGCACAAATTAAGGCAGCGGCATTACCTGTCTTATTGCAACTGGCGAACACTGAAAAAGATACAGAAGTGAGAGCTGCAGCCATTTCAAAACTGGCAGAAACCGGTGATCAAGCCTACAAAAATTTATTGGTAGCCAGTACAAAAGACAGGTCTTACCGTGTTATTGCAGCAGGAATTAGCGGACTCGCAAAACTGGCTCCGCAGGAAAGTTTAACTGCTTTGGCCACTTTGGATCAGGATACTAAGACTCATATTGCACCATCAATCGCTACGCTTTATATTAGCGACCCAAAAGATGAGCATGAAGATTTTTATGCCAACATCGCTACAAAAGGAAACCGGAATGAAGTTTTCGCGGTGATTGGTCAGTACTTTCAGTACCTGCGGGCCAACACCAACCCAACGGTAACCGAAAAAGGTCTTCAAAATATTAACAGTGCAATCGAAAGATTGAAACTGCAAGCTTACTTAAACAAACAACTTTCCACCGCTTACGAAGCAACTGCGCAAGGCAAATCAACGCAGGCAAAATCTGCAAATGGAGAAGTAAAAGCAAACCTGAACAAGCAAGCTGAATTATTTAAAAAAGCAGCAGCAGATTTAGGAAAAGAATAATTGGCATAATACCTATCCAAACAAAGAGGCCCGGCTATTTATAGCGGGCCTCTTGTTGTATTTAGCTAATTTTAATAAATTATCTTGGCGAAACGTAAGTTAACGTATCTGTGGCCGATCTTGCTGCCGGACTTGCTCCCCATTTAAAGGAAAGATAAAAAGTTTTGGTAGCTGGGTCATAACGGTTATCATAAGCAGGGTCATTTGCTAAACTTCCACTTGCAGTGCTTTTCATAGTTACCTTATTCGTGGCAGGGTTCACACTAATGGTTAATCCATCAATACCACCAGCTGCACTTCCAGTTTTCCAAACCTGAGAAAAGTTCAATGCCGCAGCTCCATTACTAGATAGATCTTGCGTGAAACCTTTGAAAAAGCCGGCTAGACCATCAGTATCACCTTCTCTAAATACATAACCCTTCAGGCTATATTTTCCATCGTACTTATTTCTGACTGCAACCTTAATGACCACCGAACCAAACTTCTTGCTGATCACTTCTCCTGATGCATCCGTTATGGTTACCGGAAGACCATAAGCAATTGCCGGATCCAGTAATGTACTGATCAATTTAACAGGTACCTGAACCCTTCGTTGATTAGCTGGGATGATAATCGATACCGGCATAGTAAAAGCACTGGGTGGTACTATGGTTAAAGCTGGATCTGAAGCATGGGCAGCATTGTAAGCTGCAAGCGCTGCCGGATCTACAGAAAGCGTAACCTTAATATCTGTAGATTTCGTATTTGCTGCTGCGTAATTGATATAGTAAATGTAATCACTTGGTGTATCTTGTTGAATCAGTGAAGTAGTAAGTGAATTTATACCGCCATCACCAACTGGAGAACCCACAGGAATTTCTACAACAGGCGTTGTGGCAGAAAAATCAGGCTGTTCATTTTTGTTTTTTAGACAAGAAGATAAACTTATTACGCAGAGTGCAGCAACAAGCCCGTTAAATATATTTGTATTTTTCATCGTTTTACTTGATTTATTTGACATCCCAAAATATTCTGGAAGTAAACTGGTTAATTGTACCCTCTGCAACTACGTTAGTTGCATTGGTGTTATACTCCCTTTGTGGATATAACATTCTTACCGGAATCTTCCTGGTAGTTACTGTAGAAGCGATTGAAATTGGCATATCTGCAGGCAATTCCAAACGTCTGTAATCAGTCCAGGCTTCGATGGCATTTGTACCATTCATAGCGGCCCATTTCTGTTTAATAATTAACGCTATTTTATCTGAGTTTTGAGACCAGTTCGCCACATCCTGTTCAGTTAGATAAGTTGTTGCATCTGCCTCTGACAACCCCAGGTATACAAAGTTTGCTTTTACGGCGGCTTCATAATTGCTTTGCGCGCTACTGGTTAAATAGCCTCTTTGTGCAGCTTCGGCCTGTAAGAACAAACTTTCAAAATCTGTGATAATGGGCTGGGGCTGATCGTATGATTTCAACACCCCTTTTCCAATACTCGATACGGTTACAATCGTTTGATCAAAGTTTACCTCCTGACCCCAAACTAAACTCACGTAGGTACTTCCTGCGCCATCATTAACGGTATTGTAAAGTTTACCTAATCTCGGATCGTCATTATCCTCTAAGAAATTCAAACCATAAGAGCTGGCTAACATATAACCATGTGATGCAGTTCTTGTGCCATCTACGCCGTAACCATAAACGGCCCAGAATGGATTTTGCTTACCTGCAGTATTTAAATAACCAGGGTTGTTAAATACGCCTTCGCCTGTTCCGATATACCCAAATCCATTCGCTGTAATCTTGGCGATTTCATCTTTGATGTATTGCGCTCTTCCAGGAATTTCAGACTGTCTTAGCAAGATCCTCAACTTTAACGTATTGGCAAATTTACCCCATTTTTGTACGCTTCCTTTTGTGTAAATATCGGCAGTTGCATCAGCAGGACTAACCGTTGCTGCTTTGAATAAATTAGTTGCGGTATCAAGTTGCTTTGCTAAATCCTCATAAATATCTTGCGCTTTATCATATTTCGGATTCAAGAAAGCAACAGACTTTGATGCCTGAGTATAAGGAACATTACCATAGAAATCTACCAAATACTGATAATCCCATGCCTTCATGGTTTTGGCTACGGCTACGAAAAAGGTCTGCCCTGTTGCTTTACTTTGCGTTTCTAAATAATTGTAATCATTTAAATTATCATAAAGATTGGCCCAAAGTACGGTAGATCCGCTCCAGTTAGTGGTAAAGTTATAAGAGCGCTCCTCGTACCAGCCTGAAACGCCTCCGGGTGTCATCCAATAGTTCATCCATAATGCAGCAAAACTGTAAAAAACAGAACTACCTGTTGTGTAAGCGGCTGTATTATTTAGTGCTCCAGTTAACACTAGCGCTGGTTTAACCACTGTAGCATTATTTGGATTATCATTAATATCTAAAAACCCCTTTTTACAAGCACCCAACAATAATATTGCTGATACCGCAAATACATATATTAATTTCTTTTTCATCTCTTGTTCTTTAATTATTAAAAGCCAATTGTTGCCGTAAAACCGTAAATACGTGTTGGCGGCGTTTGGTTTAAGTTGTTTACACCTTGCGCATTTCCTGTTCCAATGTTAATCTCCGGATCGGTATAGATGTTGTCGCTCGGTCTGAACATAAACAGGTTCCTTCCAATCAAAGCAATGCTTGCATTTTTGATAAATTTAGCTTTGCTCTGTAGCCATTGCGTTGGTACCTGATAAGCAAGTGAAAGCTCTCTTATTTTCCAAAAGGCCGCGCTCATTACATAATTCGAAGCAGTGTTTGTACGGATTCCATCCGACCAAAATGAGCCATTGCCCTGTATTGTTGTTGTATTTGTATTTGGCACATACACACCTGGAGAAGTTTCGATCACCGAGTTTGGATAGATAAAACGCTCACGTCCTGCCTGAGCAGATGTGTAACTAATCCCCGCGAAATCAAGCGTGCTGGCAAAACTGTTGTAGAAAACGTTGCCGCTGCGGTATTCCGCTACGCCCGATAAAGTGAAATTCTTAAACGTGAAGCTGGTATTAATACCAAGAACACTGCTAGGATTAGTTTGTCCGAAATCTTTATTTATTGGATTAGACAATGGCAAACCGGTATTGGCATCAACAATCACGCGGCCATCTGGAGCTGTTTGATAACTACTTACCTGCAATGAAGGGAAACTCTGACCAACTACGATATAGTTATTATCGCCAATACCCAATTGGTTTTGACCTTGATACAGTGATAAAACTTTATTGGTATTATAAGAATAATTTACCCCAACATTCCACCTGAATCCATTTGATAAACCGATAACCGGAGCCGCATTTAAGCTAAACTCAATTCCTTTATTTTCCCCTTCACCCGTATTGATAATTGCACTGGTGTAACCCGTTGTACCAGATAAGTCTATCCCATTGATAATTTCCTGATCTTTGGTGTTTTGCAGATATGCAGAAGTTTCTAAAGTGATGCGGTTATTTAGAAAACCAATGTCAAAACCAATCTCTTTTGATATCGTTTGCTCTGGCTTTAAATTCGGATCGTAAACTATATTATCGATGGAATAACCTGCTGTGCTGCCATATGGAAAGTTCCCTGCCGGATTGATGGTAGAAACCAAGCGGTATGGATCAATTTGAACGGCATATACCTTTGAAATACCACCACGTACCTTTAGGTTACTAATTACTTTACTTTCTTTTAATGCAGGAATAGCATCGGTAAGGGTTAACGCTGCATCAATTGCTGGATAGAAGAACGAACGGTTACTTTGCGATAATCTGGAATCCCAGTCATTTCTTCCGGATACATGGAGGGTTAAGTAATCATTATAGGTAGCGGTGATATCTCCAAACACACCTAGCTGACGAGAGTTGCGCTCTGTTTCAGAACCTACAATTTCGCCCGTACGGTTATTGATGTTAAACAAGTTATCCACTACTAAATTAGAACCCGACTGGATCATATATTTATAGTTCTTCTGGATTACCTGCGCACCACCAATAACTGTAAATTTAAATTGATTAATCGTTTTAGTAGCTGTAGCAAGAAAATCGCCTGTATATCTGCTTTCAAATTCATTATAGTCTCCTACTGATGACCTAACGTATTGTGTAGCCGCCGCCGCCTTGCCAGAATCATGTGCAAAATCTGAGTAGGTATAAGCATAATTCTTATTTTTACCCTGCGTATTTTTACTACTGAATCCGCCTCTGGCCAATAAACTTAACCAATCAACTGGTTTATAAGTGAAGGATAAATTACCCAATAAATCATCTCTTCTCTCATTGTTGCGGTACTGCTGTAAACCGAAGTAAGGGCTGCTGTAATAATCATTATAGTAGTCATTAGGATTGCCATATTTAGAGTTTAGATCACTATACTCAGTCAACGGAACGTTACCGGGTGTATTAATTACATTATTATAAACCTGGTTTGTACTCTTATCATAGTTTCGCTGGGTATAATTAAATGAATAGTCTGCAAAAAACTTTTCTAACTTTCGGGTTCCATTAATTCGAATAGCCGTTCTGTTCGATTTATCGCCTGGCACATAGCCTTTACTGTTTACCCTTTGCAAGTTAATGTAGGTTGTTCCGCTTTCATTTCCTCCAGAATAGGTCAAATCATTTTGCTCATCAATTCCTGTTTCAAAGAAATTTTCTTTCTCTCCGTCTTTGTAAGTGTAAGGAACCATTTGATAGGTACCATCTTCCAGTATCCTTCCTAATGGTCTGATGCTGCCATCAAAACGCTCTCCAAAAGTCTGATTCTCGAAAGGGGTATATAATCCAAATCCAAAATCATCTTGTGTGGTACCGCCACCAAATTCCGTTTGCTCTTTGGGAAAATAGCTTAAACGATTTAGTAAAGTGGAATTAGTAAAGCTTATGCTTCCTCCTTCAGCAGATCCCCTCTTGGTACTTACAATGATTACACCATTCGAAGCATCTGATCCGTAAAGCGCTGCAGCATTTGCACCTTTCAAAATATTTACATTCTCAATATCGTTCGGGTTAATCGAATTCAGCTGACCCAAGGGCACGATGATACCATCTAAAACCAAGAGTGCCTGGTTATTTCCGGTGAAAGACCGGTTACCACGCAATACAACCCTAACCTGATCGCCGGCATCAATCTGGTTGTTGGCCTGATTAATCTGTAAGCCGGCAACCTTACCTGATAGACCTGTTGCAAGATTGGTTGGCCTGCTAGAGGTTAACGCTTTACCAGTTACCTGTTGTGTAGCATAACCAATTTCTTTTGGCTTACGTTTGATACCCAAAGCGGTAGAAATCGTAACCTCGCTTAAACTTTTTGAATCCGCTTCTAAGGCTACATTGAGATTTGATTGCGAACCAACGGTAATTTCCTTTGCTACAAACCCTATAAATGAGAATTGTAACACTTCATTTGGACCAACATTGATTATAAATTTTCCATCAGACCCGGTGGAAACGGCTTTTTTTGTATCCTTCACACGGACACTTACACCAGGAAGAGGCAGTCCATCGCTAGATGCAACCACTTTCCCAGTAACATTTTTATTTTGAGCATCTGCCTGAATAATGCCGCAAAATAAAAACATGAATAAACACAGTACGAGTTTTTTCATAGTTCTTCAAGTTTGTTTTTAGTTAATAATTCCCGAATTACAGTTTTTTATTCCATTAAATCAAAAAAAAATAGACTTATCTTAAAAATACTCTAAATTGCATTTAGAATACAACTAAAATGTTTTAGCAAATTGTAGTTTTTAGCTTATCATTGATCAAAAAACTACTTATTTTAACTTTTTTTTGAGTTTGTTTTGATTTTTAATTGAGATAAATACGCCATAAGAAAGAAACTAAATGAAACAGCAGGCTTTCATGAAAATTTTATTAAAAAATATGAAAAAAATTATCCTCTATCTGATCTTCTCTGCATTAATAACGTCTTCCCTTGCTCAAAATGTTACAGTAGGACTGGCAGGGAAACCACTTTTAAAGTCTATTGCAAAAAGCAATATCCAAGGGAGTCCTTATTTTAACAGCCATCTTACCACTGGCAAAATAAAAACTGCTGGTCAACAGGAGTTTGAAGTAAAGAATTTAAGATATAATCTGGAAACGCAACAACTGGAATACATTGAAAACTCCAATATATATGCCGTTCAGGATGCTATTCAATCATTTATGCTTACAGATTCGCTCGGAAAACTAAATGAGTTTCATCTGTTGCAATCAGGAAGCACAACTGGCTTTTACAAAATAATTGCAAATGGTAACCCAGCACTTCTGAAACAATACTCAACGAGCAAAGAGTCGGTTCAGGATTGGTATACAAAAAAGACATTGGAGAAACTCGTGCACCACGATCAATATTTTACCGATAAGGCTGGAGTGATTCAAAAACTTATTCCTTCGGCTAAGAGCCTAAGCAAGATCATGGCCGATAAAGAAGCGGCGGTAACCACAATGATTAAAAGTGAACAATTGAATCCAAAGCGTGAAGATGATCTTATTAAAATTTTTAACTTCTATAATTCTTTAAAATAGCTGAGTCGCAAATCACCTCACTCCATAACCCAGATTAAACAACATTTATCTGATACTTTTCAACCAAAATAACGGTCTGATTTTCCTGACTCATGCATTACCTTAGTCTCAGATAATTATATTATTTTTGTTGAAGAAGGGAAAGAGAACCGCGATGTTGAAAAAATCTGTTGATTATCCACACATCAGAATCACAATAATAAGCTTTATTTTCAGCCATTTACATCGCTTTAAACAATGAGTGTTAATAATTATTTGCACAACGGATAATTTAAATTGTTAAACTTATATTGTATTTTTCTGCCAATTGGCACGGTTCTTTAATTTAATTGTATATGGAAGAAGAATTCTTTTTTGAATCCAACGAAGACGCACAACGTTCAGTAGAACGCTATGAAGAGATGATCCGCAATCAAGATCAATACTTTTTCGACGCCGGTGCCTTCGAGTATATTGTAGATTTTTACATTGAAAAAAATGATCCGGTAAAGGCTTTGCAAGTGGTAGATTACGCAGTGAATCAACATCCCTATGCAACCGTATTTTTAATAAAACAGGCACATCTTTATATCTTAACAAACGATCATGATAAGGCTTTTCTTGCATTGCAGAAAGCCGAATTACTGGAACCATCAGAACCAGACATCTATTTGCTGCGCGGCAACATCTTTCAAAACACCGAACGCTATAGTGAGGCTTTAGAAAATTATGAAAAAGCTTTAGGCCTGGCCGAAAGTACAGACGAAATACTTTTGCAAATGGCTTACGTGTATCAAAGTATGGGTGATTATGAAAGTGCCATCACTTATATCAAGCTGAGTTTAGAACAGAATATGGAAAATCAGGATGGCCTTTACGAATTGGCTTTCTGTTATGATGTACTGGATAAACAGGAAGAAAGCATCAAATTTTATCAACAATATATTGATACTGATCCTTATTCTTATGCCGCCTGGTACAACCTTGGAAATAGTTTTCACAAGTTAAACCTTTTTGAAAAGGCCATTGATGCTTACGATTATGCTATCTTAATCAAGGAAGATTTTAGCTCTGCTTACTTCAATAAAGGAAACGCGTTGGTACAGCTGGATAAATATGACGAGGCCATCGACGTTTATAAACAAACCTTTGAGTATGAACAACCCAATGCAGATACCTATTGTGCCATTGGCGAGTGTTACGAAAAATTAGAGAAAATGGACGAAGCCCGTTCATATTATAAGAAATCGGTAAAAATGGATCCGAAAATGGCAGATGCCTGGTTCGGGATCGGGGTGACTTTAAACCATGAGGAACGCTATTTTGAATCGTTGCACTTTTATAAAAAGGCAATCGATTTGGAAGCTGAAAATCCTGATTTCTGGTTTGCCATGGCAGATGCCTATTACAAACTCGGTCAGATTGATGAATCGATCAATGCTTACGAGAAAGTTTTAGAATATAACCCATTGGATATCGAAGCCTGGTTAGATTTTAGTACGGTCTTGTACGAACAGGGGAAATTGCTGGAAGCATCGGAAACGATGGCAGAGGCGATAAAAAATAATCCTGAGGCAGCCGAGCTTTATTACCGCATGGTGGCTTACCTGTTTGCTTTGGGAAATTATGCAGATGCCCTGGGCTTTTTAGAAACGGCGTTAACAACCGACCCTGATAAACATTATATCTTGTTCGAGTATTTGCCTCAATTGCAGGATAACAGCGCCATTATCAACGTTATTAACCGATATATTAGGTAAAAGCCTTTTGAGAAAAATTTAACAAATAAATCTGAAAATTTTTTTCACTTTTGTACGCATATGAATTACCCATTATTAAACGTTCCTGAACGTCCTGCTAAACCACGCCAGAAAGGCCTTACAATGGTTATGGATAAAGGATTAAGCCTGCGCCAGGTGGAAGATTTTATTGAAGTTGCCGGCGTACATACAGATATCGTAAAATTAGGTTGGGCTACATCTCACGTTACACCAAACCTTAAAGAAAAATTAGCTTTATATAGAAGTGCAGGTATTCCTACCTATTTCGGAGGAACATTGTTCGAAGCCTTCATCATCCGCGATCAGTTCTCTGATTATCAACGTATCTTAGACCAATATGGAATGGAATACGCAGAAGTTTCTGATGGTTCTATTGAAATTGAACACGATCTGAAATGTGGTTACATCACCGAATTGGCAAAACAGGTTACCGTAATTTCCGAAGTTGGTAGTAAAGATGCAGCTAAAATATTTGCACCATATAAATGGATCAAGTTAATGAAAGCAGAAATCGAAGCTGGTGCATGGAAAGTAATCGCTGAAGCACGTGAAGGTGGTAATGTAGGTATTTATCGTGGTAGCGGTGAAGTTCGCGAAGGTTTGGTTGATGAAATATTAACACAAATACCCGAAGAAACGATTATTTGGGAAGCACCACAAAAAGAACAACAGGTTTGGTTTATTAAACTAATTGGCACAAATGTAAACCTGGGCAACATCGCTCCGGCAGAAGTTATTCCATTAGAAACCATCCGTTTAGGCTTAAGAGGCGATACATTCGACTACTTCTTAAACCAGACAAAATAAAACATTGACCTTGCGAGGCAAAAAGCAATTTAAATCAAACAGATTTACGTCAGATTGCTTTTTGCCTCGCTTTGACGTAAATACGCTATGAAAACTTACGGCCTAATCGGATTTCCGCTATCTCATTCTTTTTCTAAAAAGTATTTCACAGAAAAATTCACCAACGAAGGCATCGCTGATCATCAGTATGAGCTTTATGCCATCGAAAATATTAAGTCTCTTCCTGATTTATTGGCCAACAACGAATCCATCAGCGGCTTAAACGTAACCATCCCACATAAAGTAAGTATTTTACCTTTCTTAAATGAAATTGACGAAGCCGCAGAAAAAATAGGCGCAGTAAATTGCGTCTGCGTAAAGCGTTTTCAAGGCGAAACTTATCTAAAAGGATTTAACACTGATGCTTATGGTTTCCTAAAATCGCTCCACCCGCTATTGCAACCACAACATACCAGAGCGCTGATTTTTGGGGATGGTGGAGCTGCAAAAGCGGTTAAGTATGTACTGGAAAAACTAGGTATTGAATTCAAGGTAGTGGTGAGGAAGCCCACCGAAAACGCCATCTTGTATACTGAATTAACCCCGGAAATCCTGTCCAGCAATAAGTTACTGATTAACACTACCCCGTTGGGAATGTCGCCAAATGTAGATACTTATCCGGAAATAGATTATTCACAAATTACCGATCAGCACCTGGCTTACGACTTAGTATACAATCCACTGGAAACTGCCTTTCTTACCAAGGCAGCGGCAAATTGCGCTACTATCAAAAATGGCCTTGAAATGTTGCATCAGCAAGCTGAAAAAGCTTGGGCAATATGGAATAACTAGCTTATTCTTCACGAAGAGAAGAGAAAGGTCAAGAAATTTAGCACAATGAAATTAAAACATATCATCTTCTTTCACTTTTTTCTCCTTCTGGGTTTTTCGGCTTGCCAGAACAATGACTATAGTCCAAAACCAAAAGCTTATTATCGGATCGAATATCCTAAAAAAGCCTATCAAGCACTTTCAGCGCCCGTACCTTTCAGCTTTAATTACCCAAAATATGCCAATTTGGAGAAAGATCAAAGCCGTGATGCTCAAAAAAACTGGTATAACCTTCATTTCAAACAGTTCAACGGATACCTTCATTTAACCTATTATGACGTTTCTGGCAAGGGTGAATATGAAAATATGGTTGAAGATGCCAGAAAATTAGCATTTAAACATACAATTAAAGCAAGCGCAATCGATCAAAAAATGATTAACTATCCCGATAGGAAAGTTTATGGAATTTATTACGCCATTGAAGGAAATACCGCTTCTTCTATTCAGTTTTTTTTAACAGATAGCACCAAACATTATTTCAGGGGCGCGTTATACTTTAATGAGCGCCCACAATATGATTCGATTGCACCAGTAATCAATTTTATTAAAAAAGACATTGATACCTTAATATCTACCTTCAGGTGGAAAAACCAATAACATTATGATTACCGTAAAAACTTTGACTTTTAATGCTTACAGCGAGAATACATATATTTTATTTGATGAAACTAAAGAATGTATAATCATAGACCCAGGGATGTATGATGGCCATGAGCAAAACGAATTGGTTACTTTCATTAAATATAATGAACTTAAGCCGGTTCTATTGTTGAATACCCACTGTCACCTCGACCATGTGTTTGGAAATAAATTCGTATTCGATACTTATGGTTTGAAACCTCAGTTTCACGAAGGAGAACTCGTGGTATTAAATGCAGTTCCAGGATATGCGCCAGCAATGGGCTTTACCAAATACCAGATTTCCCCACTTCCGGAAAGCTTTTTAACGGAAGCTGATACCATAAAATTCGGAAATAGTACACTTTCTATCATTTTTGCTCCTGGTCATTCACCCGCCCATTTATGCTTCTACAGCGAGACAGACCATACGTTAATGGGTGGCGATGTGTTGTTTCAGGGAAGTATTGGCAGAACCGATCTTCCAGGCGGGAATCACGAGCAATTAATTCAAAACATTTCACAGCGCCTTTTCGTTCTACCTGATGAAACAACAGTCTATCCTGGCCATGGTCCGGCAACAACTATTGGTTACGAGAAAAAACATAACCCATTTTTCTAATGCAAGTGAAAAAATTAGTGTAGATAGTGTGCAAGTCATGCACAATTTTCCAGCTCATATTTTCCAACTTACATTTTAACTATCTTTACTGCTGTGAATACGCCCCTATATATCGCAAAACGTTATTTGTTTGCAAAAAAGTCTACTAATGCCATCAACCTGATATCCGGAATATCTATGGTTGGGGTGATGGTGGGCAGCGCGGCGTTAATCATTATTCTTTCTGTATTCAATGGTCTTGAAACAGTTGTATTGGGGCTTTTTGATACCATGACGCCTGAGCTGGTTATTGTACCTGCAAAAGGAAAAACCTTCGATCCCAATACACAGTACTTGGCTTCCCTTCAAAAAAATAAGGCAGTCTTTTCTTACACCGAGGTATTGCAAGAAAATGCATTACTTAAATACAATCAAAAACAGGCCGTAGGAATGGTAAAGGGTGTAAGTTTAGCTTATTTAAAAAACAGCAAGCTAGATAGCTCCATTCGAGAAGGGCATTTTACCTTGCAAAATAAAAGTGGCTTTACTGCGGTAATCGGCTCTGCCTTGCAAAGTCAGCTCACTGTAAATACACTTGATCCATTTACTGAGCTGGAAATTTTTTCTCCAAAGAAAACAATCGCGGTAAATAGCTTAAATCCAACAGAAGATTTCGTAAATAAAAGCATCAGGGTGAGTGGTGTATTTGAAGTGCAGCAGGAGTTTGATAATGGAATTATTGTTCCACTGGCGTTCGCAAGAGATTTGCTGGGAGAAGAAAAAAACGTATCTACCATAGAAATTAACCTTCAGGCCGGCACAGATGTAGATCGTTTCAAAGAAGAGGTGGCTACGAATCTTGGGGAGGGCTTCGAAGTACGCAACCGGGCAGAACAAAACCGATCGCTTTACCATATCTTAAATACAGAGAAATGGGCCGTTTATATCATTCTTACTTTCATCCTAATCATCGCGATCTTCAATATCATTGGTTCTTTAACCATGCTGGTAATTGATAAAGTAAAAGACATTGCCATTTTGAGCAGCCTTGGCGCGAGCAAAAAACTGATTAAACGTATCTTTTTATTTGAAGGCATGATGATTACCATGTCTGGATGCATATTAGGACTTATAATTGGATTGATTTTCTATTTTATTCAGCACAATTATGGTATCATTAAAATGGGTGAAGCGAACTTATTAATGGATTCTTATCCAATTGGACTTAAATGGAAAGACTATGTTCTAGTCTTTGTAACCGTTGGATTTTTCTCATTTTTGGCATCAGCTTTGTCATCAAATTTAAGTGTAAAAAAGATAGACCAAATTAATCAAACGATATAGGGATGAAGTTAGTTAAACAAGCATTTGTATTTGTTGTGCTCCTTGGAGTTGCTGTCACAGCTTGTAATAGGAAAGAAAAGGCCGAGGCAGAAGAAAGTAATGTTAAAACGGTTAAAGGGCTATACAGCTTTGGTCCGGAAATGAAATCATTTACCATGTGTGATGACGGACGTGAATATTGGGTGGCAGACAGCGTTAAAAACCTGGAGCTTTCTTACAGTAACCTTAATTTCGAGAAACCATACGAACCTGTTTACGTGGAGCTGGAAGGTTATTTTGCAAAGTCTGATACCTCTGCGGTTTCAGCAGACTTTGACTCTACCTTAGTTGTAACAAAGGTTTTAAAGATTAGTAAAGAAATTCCTGATGGGCCTTGCGCTCAATAATCAACGACATTTCGCTTATAAGCCTTCAGTATTTCTGGGATTAGATAAGTTAATTTACAATAAATTATAACCAAAAAGAGCTCCGAAAAAATCGGAGCTCTTTTTGGTTATAATACTAGGTTGAACTACCAGTAGATGCCGTAAAGTGCAACCAATAAACCAACAATGATTAAAGCACCAACCGCAAAGCCAGGTGTTGTTTTAAACATGCTGGAATCGATTTCAAGTCCTTTTGGATTCGCAACACCTTTTCTATTTTCAGTTAAGCTAATCAACACCATTCCTAGAATACAGAATACAAATACAATTCCCATTCTATCTAAGAAAGGAATTTCATAAATACCTGCTGCGGTTTTAACAGAGAATCCTATTCCCGATAAGAAAGAAAGATCCATCATTCCGGGCAGGAACTTCAACAATAACGACAATCCGAAACCACCAATTGTAGCGAATAAAGCCGCATTTGACGTAGATCTTTTCCAGAAGAAACCCAAGATAAACATTGCAAAGATACCCGGAGATACGAAACCTGTATATTCCTGAATATATTGGAAACCACCTTTTTTATCAATTCCTAAGTGAGGTGCAATTAACACACCTAAAACCATCGCCACTACAACTGCAATCTTACCTGTAAATACCAGGTCTTTTTCAGACGCATCTGTTTTTAAAACTTTTTTATAAATATCCAAAGTAAAAATGGTAGCGATACTATTTGCCTTACCTGCTAATGAGGCCACAACCGCAGCTGTTAATGCTGCAAAGGATAAACCTTTCAATCCTGCTGGTAATAGATTTAACAAAACCGGATAAGCACGATCTGGATTTACAGAACCACCCTGCATCATTTCAGATTGAAAAGCACCATCTTTATACAATACATAAGCGGCAATACCCGGAAGCACCACAATAATTGGCATTAATAACTTTAAAAATGCAGCGAAAAGCAAACCTCCACGGGCTGTTTTCAAATCTGCTCCTAAAGCACGTTGAGTGATATATTGGTTACAACCCCAATAGTTTAGGTTCACAATCCACATACCACCAATAAGTACGCTTAATCCTGGTAAATCGATATAATTTTCGTTTTCAGGCTTCAAAATCATATGAAAATGTTCTGATGCCTTTGAACTCATCAGGCTGTAACCTTCTAAAACACCTGAGGTTCCATAATGTGTAGACACCAGATTCAAGGCCAGATAAGTAGTTGCTAAACCGCCTAAAATCAAGAAAAACACCTGAATAACATCCGTATAACCAATTACCTTCATCCCACCAAGTGTAATCAAAATGGCGAATGCAGCGATTGCATACATACAGAATGTTAAATCGAAACCAGAGATACTACTTACAGCCAGTGCACCCAAATACAAGATAGAGGTTAAGTTAACCACTACATATAATAATAACCAGAAGACGGCCATAATCATTGCTACAGTACCATTATACCGCTGATGCAGGAACTGAGGCATGGTTGCGATTTTATTCTTGAGGTATACCGGAATAAAGAAGACCGCAACAATTACAAGAGTTAATCCGCCCATCCACTCGTAGGTAGCAATGGCTAAACCCATTTTGAAGCCGGATCCACTCATCCCGATAAACTGCTCTGCAGATATGTTTGAGGCAATTAAAGAGGCGCCAATAGCCCACCAGGTAAGTGATCCTTCCGCTAAAAAGTAATCTTTAGAACCTGTGGATGCAGATTTTTTCTTATTGTAGATGTAAAGACCATAGGCTGCTACAATAACGAAGTAGATTGCAAATACAATGTAATCCTTCGTGTCCAGTAAGTTTTGTTTCATTGAATGATAAAAGGTTATTTGGTTTAGAAATCTAAATGTAGTAAAATCATAAATCAATATTCACATTTTTTTAAACAAAAAACGTTAAAAAGACGCTTATTAATCTATGATCTTACTAAAACATTTGATTTAGATGTATCTGTTAATCAGATTTTCAAGATATTCCTGTCTGCCGCTTCTCACTTCTGGCTCACCATTTTCAGCAGCATAATTTCTCAAATCTTCCAGAGTAAGCTTTCCTTGTTCAAATTCTGCACCTTTACCGCTATCGAAAGAAGCATAGCGTTCGGTCCTTACTTTTTTATAATCAGATTTTTGAAGAATGGCATCTGCAGTGATTAAGGCTCGGGCAAAAATATCCATACCGCCTACATGAGCATAAAACAAGTCTTTAGGGTCGGTAGAGTTTCTGCGGATCTTAGCATCGAAATTTACACCTCCACCCTGAAGCCCTCCACCTTCTAAAATGATCAACATCGATTCTGTCAATTCATTAATATCGTTTGGAAATTGGTCAGTGTCCCAGCCGTTTTGATAATCGCCACGATTGGCATCAATTGAACCCAGTAAACCACTATCAACAGCAACCTGTAGTTCATGTTGGAAAGTATGGCCAGCTAAAGTAGCATGATTCACTTCCAGGTTTAATTTGAAATCATTCAATAAATCATATTGTTGCAAGAAACCTTTCACTGTGGCCGCATCATAATCATATTGGTGCTTAGAAGGCTCACATGGTTTAGGTTCGATAAAGAAGGTTCCTTTAAAGCCCTGTTTACGGGCATAATCTTTCGCTGTGTGTAAAAATTGCGCTAGGTGCTCTTGCTCTCGTTTCATGTTCGTGTTTAACAGGCTCATATAGCCTTCCCTTCCACCCCAGAACACATAGTTTTCCCCACCTAAAGCAATTGTAGCATCCAATGCAGCTTTAACTTGTGCAGCACCGTGCGCCAGCACTTTAAAATCCGGATTAGTAGATGCACCGTTCATGTAACGCTCATGGCTAAATAGATTCGCCGTCCCCCAAAGCAACTTCACACCACTATCTGCCTGCTTTTGTTTGGCATATTCTACCAGCGTTTGAAGTCTGTTTTCGTTTTCTGCTACATTATTTCCATAATCAACCACGTCTACATCATGGAAACAATAGTATGGCAATTGCATTTTAGTAATAAATTCAAATGCAGCATCCATTTTATCTTTAGCTCTTTCAATGGCATCTTTCTTTTCATCCCATGGGAAAACATGCGTTGCACCGCCAAAAGGATCTGCACCATTGCCATTAAACGAGTGCCAGTAAGCACATGCAAATTTAAAATGCTCGTTCATCGTTTTTCCAGCCACTACCCTATCCGCATCATACCACCTGAAAGCTAATGGATTATCACTTTCCAGACCTTCGAATTTTACCTGATCTATCCCTTTAAAAAATTCTTTTTCTCCTGTTACTACGTTTTTCATTGTACTCTTATTTTTCGGTTCTGTTTATAATAATTTGATTAATATTTCTTTCCATTCCTGGTAAATCGGTTCGTATTGTTCCGAGTGCTGTGGAGTTAAAGTTTTGATGGCCTGATGTTGTGTAAAAGCATCTTCAGCATTTTCAAAAATTCCGGCACCTATTCCTGCCCCCAAAGCCGCACCTACACTTCCATCATTTTCATAAAGTTCTACCGGAATACCCGTTACATCTACAAAAGTCTGCGCAAATACCTCACTCAAAAAGAGATTGGCCCTACCTGCACGAATAACTTTTGGGTGCATGCCATTTTCCCTTAGAATATCTAAACCGTACCTGAACGAAAAAGCAATCCCTTCTTGTACTGCCCTGAAAATATCTGCTTGTTGATGCAGATTTAGATCGATGCCGATTAATTGACCACCAGTGAATTTGTTGTTCAGCATTCTTTCTGCTCCATTTCCGAAAGGCAAAACTTTAAGCCCTTTACTTCCTATTGGCGATGTTGCAGCCAACTTGTTAAGTTCAGGATAGGTCGCATCTGGCGCAAAGTTGTGTTTCGCCCATCGATACATACTTCCTGTTCCGTTAATGCAAAGCAATACGCCCGTGTGTTTCTTTTCTTTAGTATAAGTTACGTGAGCAAAGGTATTTACCCGTGATTGCTGATCGTAGGTTAACTCATCACTTACGCCATAAATTACACCCGAAGTGCCTGCTGTTGCAGCAACTTCACCAGGTTCGAGTACATTAAGCGACAAGGCATTATTGGGCTGATCGCCAGATTTATAAGAAACTGGAATGCCAGCTGTTAGACCAAGCAAACTTGCAACTTCATTACTTACCGTTCCATGTGATGAAAAGAGTGGCTTAACGTCTGGGATCAATTTTTCATCGAAACCATAATATTGCATCAGGTCGCTTGAAATTTTATCATTTTTAAAATCCCAGAAAATACCTTCCGATAACGCCGGAATACTGGTGGTGATGTTTCCAGTTAATTTCATGGCGATATAATCTCCGGGCAACATGATTTTATCAATCTGGCTATAAGTAGCTGGTTCATTTTCTTTTACCCAGGCCAGCTTTGATGCGGTGAAGTTTCCGGGAGAGTTTAATAAGTGAGAAAGCGACTCTTCATGCCCGATAGCATCGAATGCGGCTTCTCCAAGTTCCACTGCACGACTATCGCACCAAATAATGCTGTCTCTTAAAACGTTTTGTGCCTGATCCACTACTACTAAACCGTGCATTTGGTAAGCAATACCTATCGCTTTAATTTCTTTCGGATTAATACCTGTGGTCGTATTCAGTTTCAAAATTGCTTGTTGTACATTTTCCCACCACTCTGCTGGCGATTGTTCTGCCCAACCCTTTTTAACGGCTTTAATTTCTGTTTCCTGATCTGGATATTGAACGGTAGCTACACACTTTCGGGTTTCAGCATCTACTGCTGCAACCTTTATGGAGGAAGTGCCAATATCTATCCCTAATAAATACATTCGTTTATAATTAATTTTAAATATCTGGTTATGCAAACGGTTGCATAAAGTTAACCGGAAAAATTTTAATCGCAAACTTTTTTGCTTTTATTAATGATTTTTAACAAAGAATAAAACCAACTAATCGGTTAAGCGGGATTTGAAATTGAAAAATATTGCCTTTACAGGTGATGGATTAAATAATTATCGATTTTTCACTATTTTGGCCAAAAGTATTAGCTATGCAACAAATATTCTGGGATGATTTCGAAAAGGTTGAGCTTAGAGTTGGAACTATTGTAGAAGCCTCTGAGTTCCCCGAAGCTAGACGTCCTGCTTATAAGTTAAGGGTAGACTTTGGCGAATTCGGGATCAAGACGAGCAGTGCCCAAATCACTAAACATTATAGCCTTGAAGAGTTAACGGGCAAACAGATTATAGGCGTAATCAATTTTCCTAAAAAACAGATTGGTAAGTTTATGTCTGAGTTTTTAGTGACTGGCGTTGCCGATGAGAATGGTGATATTGTGCTATCTGCTGTTGAGCGTAAAGTACCCAACGGCACTAAACTTATTTAGGCGAACGTATGGCGTGTTGTGCACAACCCGTTGGATCTAGCGCTGATTGGAATGGCAGCGCCCGATTTTTTCTAATCGGGACTAAAATGGAAAGCAGGAAGGAACCCTGGAGTGAGGCACTACTGTTCCGCTCCAAATCCATTGAAGTCAGCTTGAAAGATTGTCTATATTTGCGTCATGAGTTTTTATAATTTCGAAGAAACGAATCCCGAGGAAGAAGATATCCACTATATGAAGCTGGCTTTGGAAGAGGCTAAAAAGGCATTGGCAGAAGATGAAATTCCGATAGGTGCAATTGTAGTGAGCAAAAACAGGATCATTGGACGTGGCTATAATTTAACAGAGCGCTTTAATGATGTTACCGCTCATGCAGAAATGCAGGCCTTTACCTCCGCAGCGCAAACCATTGGAGGCAAATACCTTAAAGATTGCACTTTATATGTAACCATAGAACCTTGTGTAATGTGTGCGGGTGCCAGTTACTGGACACAGATTAGCAGGATTGTTTATGGAGCGAGGGAGGAAAAAAGGGGATTTATTTCTAAAGGCGCTGATTTACTTCATCCAAAAACCATTTTAAAAGGTGGCGTAATGGCAGATGAATGTGGTATACTCATGAAAAACTTTTTCGCGAAGAAGCGTTAATTTTTGGGTCGATTTGAATTAGCAATCGATTTACCTCTAGCCTTTGCTCAAAAGGAATACCAATTGATGATAATAACATGAACAAATCTTAACCTACGAATGTTATATTTGCTCAACAAACATTTTTAAATTTAAAACATAAAAACTATGGCTTTTGAATTACCAGCGTTACATTACGCTACAGACGCATTAGAACCGCATATTGATAAAACTACCATGGAAATTCACCATGATAAACATCACCAGGCTTACGTAACCAACTTGAATAAAGCGGTTGAAGGTAAACCAGAGGCGAACTTAAGCATCGAAGAAATTGTTAAAAACATTTCAAAATATCCTGCTGCTGTTAGAAACAATGGTGGTGGTCATTATAATCACTCTTTATTCTGGAACGTTTTAGGTCCGAATAAAGGCGGCGAGCCAACTGGCGATTTAGCAAAAGCAATTACTGAAACTTTCGGTTCTTTTGCTGAGTTAAAAACTAAATTACAAGAAGCTGGTGCAACCCGTTTCGGATCTGGATGGGCTTGGTTATCTGTTGGTGCAGACAAAAAACTTCAGGTTTCTTCTACGCCAAACCAAGATAATCCGTTAATGGATGTTGCGGAAGTAAAAGGTACACCTATCTTCGGTATCGATGTTTGGGAACACGCTTACTACTTAAAATATCAAAACAAACGACCGGATTACTTAGCTGCAATCTGGAACGCAGTGAACTGGGATGCTGTTGCAGAACTATACAAAAAAGCAATCTAAGCAAATCAATATCATCATATAAGAAAGTCTCGGTTTAAAAATCGGGACTTTCTTGTTTTAAGATAATTACCTAACTTTACCACAATCAAAATATTAGAAATGAAGCGGTACATATTTTTACTTTTAATTTTAGTTGGGTTAGGTGGGTTTGCAAATGCGCAGCAAAACAAAATGCCAACACCAGATGAAATCGCTAAAAAGAATGTAGATGATTTAGATAAAAGGTTAAAACTAAATGATACGCAGAAAAGCGTAATCTATCGTTTTACCTTCAACCAGGCGAAGGAACAGGCCGATTTGGTTAAAAGGCAGCAGGCAGGAAATTCGCGGGAAGATGACGTAGATAAATTCTACAAATTACAAAACGAGACTTCTAAAAGCATTCGTAACGTATTAAAAGGCGAGCAACAAACCGAATATGATAAGGTAATCGAAGAACGTTTGAGTGGTAAATCGGCTAAAGGAAAAAATAAGAAAAAGAAAAAAGGCGAAGAAGAAGAGGTAGAAGCCGATATTAAAGGCCTGCTTTCTGCGCCTCCTGTCGAGCCGCAAAAACAATAGTTCAAGCATATAAAAGGAATAGCTAGATTCCAACTATATCTTTTTTCTTCTTTTGCTTCATTGCTTTTGGGATGATTTCTAAAATCTCATCTTTCAATGCATTCAGCATTCTCTTTTTAATGAAGTTTTTATGGGTAACGAGACTAATCTCCCTTACTGGTTCAGGCGATTTAAAATGACGTATTTTCCCGGTTTGTTTAGCGCTTAGTTCCGCAATAGCCAACTCTGGTAATAATGTGGCACCTCCATTTAAATCAACCATTCTGATTAATGTTTCTACACTTCCGGTATTGTATTCCAAGCCCTGTAACCTATTATTTTTCGTAGAACGACAAATATTCAGCACCTGGTTGCGCATGCAATGTCCTTCATTCAGCAACCAGATGTTTTCTTCATTCAGGTCTTCTGCATCTACAGCTTTCTTTTTGTAAAGTTTACTGTTTTTGCTGATGTAACTTACAAAGTTTTCATAATAAAGCGGCGTCTCCGAAATATTGGGATCTGTTAACGGGGTGGCTAAAATACCACAATCCAACACCCCTGTTTTGAGGTGATGAATGATGTCTTCTGTAGTATATTCCCAAATCAGAAGTTTAAGATCTGGATATTTCTCCAGCATAGCTGATATGACTTCGGGCAATAAATAAGGCGCAACTGTAGGAATCACCCCTATTTTAAGCTCGCCTAAAACATCTTGCTGCTGACTGCTAATTAATTCTTTAACTTTTCCACTTTCTTGTAGAATGATTCGAGCTTGTGCAATTACCTGCGCACCTATTTCTGTAGGGGAAACGGGTTGTTTACTGCGATCAAAAATTTTAACACTCAACAGCTCCTCCAGCTTTTGAACCTGCATACTCAAAGTAGGCTGGGTAACAAAACACTTATCTGCCGCAGTTACAAAACTTCTGTAAGTATCAACCGCAACGATGTATTCTAGCTGAACCAATGTCATATAGTAAAAATTTATTTATTTATCCAAAGATATAAGTTTTAACTATAACTTTAAATGAATAATAAAAGGAGTCACTGATAGAAGAAATATTTAACTGCTTAGTGTACGAAATATCGCTATGCTCAAGCCTTCAAAATTCTTTCATTCAAAATTCAATTAGTCCCTAATTATTAATACCTGCTTTCAAAATCCTGATACGCCAAAGCAATTCCTTCGGGAAGTTCAACCTGGTGTTTCCAACCTAAATCATGAAGTTTAGTTACATCCATTAACTTTCTTGGCGTTCCATCTGGCTTAGTGGTATCAAATACCAATTCACCATCATAAGCCAAAACATCTTTAATCAGCAGTGCTAAATCTTTAATTGTTAAATCGTGTCCGGTACCAATATTAATGAGATTGGGTTCATTATAATTCTCCATTAAAAAATAACAGGCATCGGCCAAATCATCCGCAAACAAAAATTCGCGCATTGGCGAACCCGAGCCCCAAACCTTCACTTCCTTAACATTGTTGATTTTCGCTTCATGAATTTTGCGAATCAATGCCGGTAGCACATGTGAATTTTCAGGATGGTAATTATCATTGTATCCATATAGATTAGTTGGCATTACCGAAATAAAGTTGGCGCCGTACTGTTCGCGGTATGCATCGCACATTTTAATTCCAGCAATTTTTGCGATTGCATAAGGCTCATTAGTTTCTTCTAATGTTCCGGTTAGCAAATAATCTTCCTTTAAAGGCTGTGGAGCCAGTTTAGGATAGATACAGCTCGACCCCAAAAACATGAGTTTTTTTACCTCGGTTAAGTAAGCATTATGGATCACATTATTCTGGATAGCTAAATTTTCATATAGAAAATCTGCGCGATAAGTATTATTGGCTACAATACCGCCAACTTTTGCAGCTGCCAGAAAAACGTAATCAGGTTTTTCTGCTGCAAAAAAATCGGTTACGGCCTGCTGGTTCCGCAAATCTAATTCAGCAGATGTTCTGGTAATGATGTTGTTATAACCCTCTTTAACCAATTTCCGGTAAATAGCAGAACCTACCATTCCACGATGCCCGGCCACATATATTTTTGCGTTCTTTTCCACAGTGATTTTTATAGATTACAAAAATACAATTCCTTCATAAGAATGGCATTAATCTTTCTGTCAAAAGAACTTCGATATTGATTTAATTGTATTTTTGCAGAAAAAATAAACTTTTGGGTAAAGATAAACTTAGACGTTTTGCAGAGATCGAAACCTTTGCAAATGTATATCAATTAGAAGAAGGCAAAACATTAAAAGGGAATTGGGCCGCTCATCATTTCAAAAACTCCAACCCTGTAGTACTAGAACTTGCTTGTGGAAAAGGTGAATATTCTGTAAATCTAGCAACTTTGTTTCCGGATAAAAACTTCATTGGCATTGATTATAAAGGGAACCGCATTTGGCGTGGTGCCAAAACAGCTCTTGAAGAAGGCATTGATAATGTTGCTTTTTTAAGGATTCAAATTGAAAACCTGCTTGATTATTTTGCAGAAGGTGAAATCGACGAGATCTGGATCACCTTTCCTGATCCGCAGCCACAGGATAGTCGGGAAAAGAAACGCTTAACATTCCCAGCATTTTTAAACCGTTATAAAATAGTTTTGAAGCCAGCTGGTTGTGTCAATCTGAAAACAGATAATGATCAGTTATATGCCTATACCGTTGAAAAAACAGCTGAGCTGAATTTAATTGTTCATAAAAATACCGATCATTTGTACACTTCTGCGTTTGCTGATGAAGTATTATCAATTAAAACCTATTATGAAAAAAAGTATCTGCTTCACGATAAGAATATCAACTACATTCAATTCTCTTTTGCATAATGAACACTAACTTTTACGAGCAGGTTTATGAGATTGTACGGCTTATTCCAACTGGAAGAGTAACGTCTTATGGTGCAATCGCTAAAAGTTTAGGCGCTGCAAAGTCGTCCAGAATGGTTGGTCATGCGATGCGCTTTGCAGGTATTGCACACCCGAAAGTGCCCGCACATCGTGTGGTAAATAGTAGTGGATTACTGACGGGAAAGTTCCATTTTGAAACACCAGAAATGATGGAAGAATTACTGGCGAGAGAAGGTGTACAAGTAAAAGATGATAAAGTGGCAAACTTCAAAAGAGTGTTTTGGAATCCGCTGGAAGAAATTACAGAATAACAGGTAAACTTCGTTTATAATCTGTTAATGAGAACACAATAAAGAGTAATATCCCGAAACAGGCATAGAACATTTCATCAACGATGTTCCCTTTAAATACTGTAAAAGCTAGTATTATTAAAATTACGCTTACTACCAGTTCTATAAAACCGTGAATTTTAAGGTCGATGATTTTAAAAATACCTCCGCTAAAATTGGTACAGATGGTTAATATAAAGTATACAATACCTAAACTATAAGCCAGGGTTGATGCAGCTGAGGAAAGGCCAAAAAGATCTGGTGAGCTAAGCAATAACATCACTAAAATATAATCTAATACGGCATGAAATTTTGGAGAAATAATTTTCATATTCGGTTATTTAACAGATAAACAATCACCAATTAAAAAATGTTTAAATTTTAAAAAATGGGAAAGTTAGTAGAAGAATTTAATGGCTATCGTGAAAAGATGAACGATAGAATCATGGAAACAGCAAATACAAACATCAAACGCTTTTTTGCGCTTGATACCACCTCTTATGCAGATGGCGCTTTAGACGTAAAAACTAAGGAAATGCTGGGCCTGGTGGCTTCTATGGTTTTGCGCTGTGATGATTGCATAAAATATCACCTGGGTAAATGCCATGATGCCGGCGTAAACAGCGAAGAAATGAACGAAATTTTTATGATCGCAAATCTAGTTGGCGGAAGCATCGTAATCCCACATTACAGAAGAGCAGTGGAGTATTGGGATGAACTTTTGGAGAAAGGTAAGTCTTAAGCCTTTAGTCAGAAGTCTTTAGTCATAAATCTAAGATACGCAATGGAGAATCCAACTTGGAAAAGAATAAACTTTTATTCTTATTTGCTATATTGTACAAAATAGACTGCACGGGAAAGTTCCGAGAATTAATTGCCTATAAAAAAGGATTTTTCCTACTAATGGAGATATACAAATTAACCAAAGACTTTCCTAAACATGAACAATATAGTTTAGTAGATCAAATTAGAAGATCCTCCAGATCAGTTTGCAGCAGTATTGGAGAAGCTTATAAAAGCGGCGATATCCAAATCATTTTATCAGTAATTAATAGATGCTGATATGGAAAATGGCGAAACGCAGGTTTGGCTTGATATCGCTTTGGCGTGCAAATATATTTCTGATGAAACATCTAAGCAGCTGGATGAACAGTGTGAAGAGGTGAGCAAATTATTAAACTTCATGATTAACAACCCCGCCAAATTCTCTTAGAAGACTAGACAAGCAAACAAAAGAATAAAGACTTTAACTTCCATCACAATGCAGACTCGAGACTCACGACTAAATACTCAGTACTTAATAAAACGTTGTTCCTGGGCAGGCTCCGATCCACTTTACCAGCAATATCACGATGAGGAATGGGGGAAACCTGTTTATGATGATAAAATCCTTTTTGAGTTTTTGCTTCTGGAAGGTGCACAAGCAGGCTTAAGCTGGATTACCATCCTTCGCAGGAGGGAAAGTTACCGTAAAGCTTTTGCAGATTTCAATGTGAAAAAAGTAGCCGCGTTTAGCGAAAAAGATGTAGAAAGATTGATGAATGACGCTGGCATCATTCGGAATAAACTCAAATTAAATGGCGCCATTACCAACGCTAAACTTTTTATTGAAATCCAGGAAGAATCCGGAAGTTTCTCTGATTACCTCTGGCAATTTATGCCTGGCAAAGAACCCATTCAAAATCAGATCGCGACTATGAGCGATGTGCCTGTGCGTACCGAAATTTCAGATGCCATTAGCAAAGACCTAAAAAAACGCGGCTTTAAATTTTTTGGCACTACCATTTGTTATGCCTTTATGCAGGCCACCGGAATGGTAAATGATCATCTTCTAGATTGTTGCGCGAGATAAACTAATCACTTTCTAGATACTTGATACCCGTAACACGGCGCTATCTATTTTTATTATATTCCTGTACCCATCCCACTACATCTTTGCTATTCGCTTCTGTTGCGGCCTCAATCTTAGATTTTAACGCTGGTTGATCACCTAACTTTTGCAGAAGCACAGCTTTTACGCTGGCTTTTTTATCTTCATCGGTAATCGCTTTCATGGGTACCTCTTGCAGCGGACCTGTTCCTGGCTTTTCGATGAAGTAACGAACTGCCGCTGCTCCCGAACGTTGAGGTACAGCATTACGGCCACCACCAATGCTGATTCCACCACCTACACCCATTCCTCCAAAACCACCTGTTCCGGCTCCAACTCCTACTGATGGACGAAACCGCACCCGCTTCTCTTTTGCTGCCGGCATCAATGTTCCACCACCAAAAGCATATAAATTAACCGTTCCAATTTCAACTACCTTTACAAAACGGTATTCAAAATTTTTACCATTAGCAAAACCTTTACTTAGAAAACTATCTCCATTCCAGAAGAAATTCTTAACATCCTTCGCAGGAAGAATCACATCTTGCTGATCATTTGAACTGATGAAAACAGAGAAATAATCAGTTCCTTTAATGGTACCACGAATTACATCATCATCGTTCTTAACAATGAAATCCTGTGCAGAACCGACATTGGAAATGATTAAAAACAATAGAGTGAATAAGCCAAAAATCTTCATAAGTTAGTATGCTTTTAATATAACGACGCTCAGGTAAAAATAATATTAATAATGATTGAAACGCTCAAAACCTATTGGCAATTTTTAAAGAAACCGAAACGCTTAAGATTCAACAAAGATAAGAAAACGCTGGTAAAGGATTTTTTTTGGCTGCTACTACTGGATTTAACATTCACCTTTTCATTATAGGAGTTTACTACAGCTTATCCGCATTTGAACTTATAGAAACATATGAAGAAAAAGTGGATCTATATAAAAGGTATGGCTTTTCTGGCGCTTTATTTATGGCTTGTATACTCGCACCGTTGGTAGAAGAATCCATTTTCAGGTGGCAATTAACAAAAAAATACGCCAGCATATATTTTATTTTTATCACATGGGCCCTGTTGGTTACTTACCTCATAAAACAGGAAGAACTTCAATTGCCTTAGTTGTCTTATTTTTAATCTTATCGTTTGTTATCCATCGCTATTTCAGAAGGATGAGCATCAGTAAAATGCATCAGCTCTATGATCGGTTATATCCATACCTTTTCTACTATACTTCACTTTTGTTCGGCATTATTCATTTTTCTAATGTAAAAGGCCTAACCCTTTCTAATCCAGATTTTTTGATTTTCACCAGCACCCAGGCATTTGGAGGTTTATCAATGGGCTATATGCGGGTAAAACATGGATTATCTTATGCCGTTCTTTTGCATTCCGCTTTCAACCTGATCGTGTTTTTACTACAGTTTCTTTTCAGTTAATTGAAGGTATATCTTTTCTAAACCTTTAACTTTAGTTACTTTTATCAACGGATTAAACCTTCATATCGGTATAATCATTAAATCGGTGAAATCACATGAATAATAAAAAACTCTTTCTTTTAGACGGGATGGCGCTAATGTATCGGGCACATTTTGCACTGAGCAAAAATCCCCGTTTTACATCAACAGGAATCAATACCTCTGCAGTAATGGGCTTTACCAATACTTTGCTCGATGTGTTAAAAAAAGAGAGCCCTAGCCATATTGCTGTCGTTTTTGATACGGAAGCTCCGACTGAAAGACATACCTCTTTCGAGGCCTATAAAGCACATCGTCAGGCAATGCCCGAAGATTTAGCAGCTGCGATGCCTTATGTAATCAAGTTGATTACTGGCTTTAATATTCCGGTAATTACCTCTGACGGTTATGAAGCGGATGACATTATCGGTACGCTAGCCAAAAAAGCTGAGCAAAAAGGGTTTCAGGTTTACTGCATGACTCCGGATAAGGATTTTGCCCAACTCGTATCTGAAAATATTTTCATTTACAAGCCTGCCCGAATGGGTAACGATATGGAAATTCTCGGCGTTAAAGAAGTTTTAGCCAAATGGGAAATCGAAAATGTATTGCAGGTAATCGACATTTTAGGTTTATGGGGAGATGCTGTAGATAACATTCCAGGAATACCTGGCATAGGAGAGAAAACGGCGAAAGCTTTAATCAAAACTTATGGATCGATGGAAAATATCATCGCTCATTCTCATGAACTTAAAGGCAAACAACGCGAAAACGTTGAAAATTTTGCAGAGCAGGGTCTGATATCCAAGAAACTTGCGACCATCATTTTAGATGTACCTGTAGAATTAGATGAAGCAAGCTTGGAACTTTGCGATCCAAGTCGTGATTTACTAGAACCTCTTTTTACAGAGCTTGAATTCAGGACTTTGGGGCGCCGTGTTTTCGGAGATGAATTTTCGGTAACCACTGCCAGATTTGGAGAAGGTACACAAACCGATCTGTTTGGCAATCAAACCGGAGAAGCGATTCAATACATTAATACAATCGAAGAAGAACCTGCAGAGAAACTACCTGCAAAAACGATAGAAAATACAACTCACGATTACCAGCTGGTAGATACTGCAGAGAAACGTGCAGACCTGATCAAAATCTTATTGGCAGAACCGAGAATCTCTTTCGATACCGAAACAACCGGTACTGATGCCAATACGGCTGATCTGGTTGGGCTATCTTTCTGCATCAAACCCGGCACTGGCTATTATATTCCGCTTTCTGCCGAAAGAGCAGATGCCCAGACCATTATTGACGAGTTTAGAGTGGTGCTGGAAAATCCTGCTATTGAGAAAATTGGACAAAATACCAAATACGATATCCTGGTATTGAAATGGTACGGCGTACAGGTTCAAGGAAAGATTTTTGATACCATGCTGGCACATTACCTCATCGATCCGGATACACGCCATGGTATGGATGTTTTATCAGAAAATTACCTGAACTACTCCCCTATTTCTATTACTAAGCTAATCGGACCAAAAGGAAAAAATCAAGGCACTATGCGTGATGTTCCTGTGGAGGATGTAGTAGATTATGCTGCCGAAGATGCTGATGTAACGTTGCAACTGGCGCATATTTTCGAACCCAAACTGACAGAACTTAATGCGGCGAAACTTGCAGAGGAAATCGAAAATCCCCTGGTTTATGTTTTGGCAGATATTGAAAAAGAAGGTGTCCGAATTGATATGGATACGCTTAAGGCTTACTCCGCCGAACTTGAGATTGAGATTAGGAAAGCAGAACAAAGTGTTTATGACAAAGCAGGATTAACCTTTAACCTGGCTTCTCCTAAGCAATTGGGGGAAGTATTATTTGATAAACTTCAGCTCGATCCTAAAGCAAAAAAAACCAAAACAGGTCAATATCAAACTGGCGAAGATGTATTGACAGCCTTGGCCAGCAAGAGCGATATTGTTAAGGATATTTTGGATTTCAGGCAACTTCAGAAACTAAAATCTACTTATGTTGATGCCTTGCCATTAATGGTTAATCCAAAAACAGGGCGGGTACATACTTCTTATAATCAAGCTGTAGCGGCAACTGGTCGTTTAAGTTCGAACAATCCAAACTTACAGAATATCCCTATTCGTACAGAGAGAGGACGGGAAGTACGGAAGGCGTTTATTGCAAGAGATGAGAACCATATTCTATTATCTGCCGATTATTCACAGATCGAATTAAGGATCATCGCCGAAATTAGTAAAGAAGAAAATATGCTGGATGCTTTTAATAAAGGCATAGACATTCACACCGCAACGGCAGCAAAGGTATATGGAATAACGATAGAAGAGGTTGACAGTACGCAAAGAAGGAATGCCAAAGCAGTAAATTTCGGGATCATTTATGGGCAGTCGGCTTTTGGTTTATCACAAAACCTCAGTATTCCACGTAAAGAAGCTGCTGATATTATTGAACAATATTTTACCCAATACCCGGGAATTAAGCGCTACATGAGTGATACCATGAACTTTGCCCGAGAAAATGGCTTCGTAGAAACGATTATGGGTAGACGGCGCTATTTACGCGACATTAACTCTGCCAATCAAACCGTGCGTGGTTTTGCAGAACGAAATGCGATTAATGCCCCTATTCAAGGCTCTGCTGCTGACATGATCAAAATTGCCATGATTAACATTCATCGGGAGATGAAAGAAAAAAATTTACAATCTACCATGACCATGCAAGTACATGATGAGCTTGTGTTCGACGTACTAAAATCAGAGAAAGACGTGATGAAAGCAATCATTCAAGATAAAATGGCTAATGCAATAAAGTTGACTGTTCCTATAGTAGTAGAAATAGGTGAAGGAGATAATTGGCTCGCTGCACATTAGACAATATAATTTCTTAACTTCATTAAAACTTCATTCCGAGTAACGAATTTTATATCAACAAATAACGAGTACAAAAAAAGTATGAAACCTCGGAGGATAACAAAGAAGCTTCATGACCATTAAAAATTAAATCTTTAAGACATGAAAAAATTATTAAGTTTAATCGCAATCGCAGCATTCGGGCTAACAACAGCATTCGCTCAAACACCTGCTACAACTCCAGCTAAAGCTAAAACAGTTGTAAAAAAAGAAGTAAAATCTACAACCGCTCCCGCTAAAGCAGGTGCAAAACAAGAGGCTAAAAAAGTTGAAACGAAGACTACTACTGCAACAGCTACAAAATTAAAAGCTGATGGCACACCAGATAAGCGTTTCACAGAAAATAAAACTAAAGCAGTAACTAAGGTTTCTGGTCCAACTAAAAAAGACGGAACAGCAGATATGCGCTACAAAGCAAATAAAACCACTGTTAAAAAGAATTAGGTTTAGTTTATAATTGAAAAAGGGTTCTGACGAAAGTTGGAACCCTTTTTTTATTTTACAATGAAATCGTCTCACCAATTGCTGGAAGTAACAATTTTTTACTTTCCCTCTCAAACTTAGCAACGGCATCTTCTTTATCGATACTGATTGGTGGAAAGGTATCGTAGTGCACCCCAATTATCCGATCGCAATTGATAAATTTTGAAGCGATCACGGCATCATCCACACCCATTGTATAATGACCACCTATTGGTAAAATGGCATAATCTAAATGGTGCAAGTCTGCTAATAACTTCATCTCTAATGTTAAAGCTGTATCTCCTGCGAAGTAAATTTGCTTTCCTTCCAGTTCCAGGACAAAACCTGCCGGGTTACCACCATAACTTCCATCTGGATTAGAACTGCTATGAACAGCCCATACAGTACGAAGTTTACCAAATGGTAGAGTTTGTGTTCCAAAGTTGATATCAATAACCTTTTCAATACCTTGGCTTTTAATCCAACCTGCAACTTCAACCATCGCAATCACGTGCGCATCTGTCTGTTTCGCCAGTTCTACTAAATCAGCTACGTGATCTCCGTGCCCATGACTAACTAAAATATAATCTGCTTCGATTTTTGTCATATCAATATCTTTTGCCAATGGATTTGATTTGATAAACGGATCAAAAAGAAATTTTTTGCCATCTGCTTCTATCAAAAAGCAAGATTGACCGTAATAAGTATATTTCATGTGATAATATGGATTTAGATTATTCTATTGAATTTGTTCAACCGGCAAACAGTGAAATTACTGTCCAAACATTCCGCCTAAGCCACCTAGCATATCTTGAGCCGAGGCCTGCATTTCTCTAGAACTTACCTCTTCTGCATTGGCAAGCGCTTTATTAATTGCTGTTAAAAGCAATTCTTCCAGTTCTTCTTTATCTGCATTTTTCAAAAATTCTTCGTCAATTGCCACTGCTGTAATTGCTTTATTTGCAGTTGCCGTAATTTTTATTGCGCCATTCTCAACTTCTCCAAATACAGAAATCGTATCTAAACGCTTTTTAATTTCTTCGGCTTTTTGCTGTGCGGCAAATAATTTATCGAACATAATATTATTGTTTTATAGTAAACTAAATTGAATGTAATTGGTTTTGAGATGCTAATTTATATGGCTTATCGCTGATAATAATAATTAGATCAATTGAACATACCTTTATACTTAAATTCTTCCGAGAATTGTGTTTGCTTCATCAAGGAAACGATCAATCTTCTTCGTACTGATAAAGCTTCTCATCATGAGGGTTTTCATCGTGTCTTTGTTTGGCAAGTAGATCTCGGCATTTACATCGGTACCTGAATAGATCAGATTAGTTGTTTTCCTGATAATTTGAAAGCGAACAAGATCATCGAAAGCATATTCGTTCACTTTTAATCCACCGAAGGTAGAATGAATTACCTTACGCTGATTCTTATCAAATTTGAGACTCGAAAAGAAGTTGTATATAAAGACCAAACCAATAATCAGCGGAAAATAAGTAACCAACATCCTTTTAAATACTGCCTCTTCAATCATAAAATCTGGAGTGAGCCAAATCGCCACGGTGATGCCAATCAGAATAAAACCTAAAATTAAGCCTCCGATTTTCTGCTGGCGTAGCGTATAAACTCCTCCTTCTTCTTTGAAAAATTCGAAATCGTAAATGGCTTGCTTTGATATAATGGGTGCATTTGCAAAAACTAACTCGTCTATCTTAGGTAACACTTCGTTTTGATATTGAATCAAATTGGTATCTGTGGCTTTGCTGTAGCCTGCAGATACAATCAAACCTCTTCCATGCCTATTACTCTTTTTAAATAGAGAATAATTAAATCCACTGCCTAATGTTTGGTATAGTTCAATAGCTGCGATGTCATCAAAAGGAATAGATCCAATTGGTAAGAAACCGATTTTCTTGTACAACCTCCTATCAGTTCCATCAAAAATCACTTTTGATTCAGCAGAAAACACTAGACTTATGGGAATCATCAACAAGATCACATAATAAGTTGTTGATCTTGCGATAGAATAATTACTCATTTCGGTAGCTAAAAAGTAAATAAATACTGCTATGAGAATAAAAACGAATAACCCAACTATCCGTAAATTGCGTTTTGGATAGATCGTAAGGGTATTTGCTTCAATGATCCATTTTGTTTTAGCCATAATTAATCCTCGTCTGAGCCTGGTAAACTGCCATTTCCATGATATGCACCTTTGCGGATAATAGGCATATTTAAATGCTTATATAAATCATCCAAATGCATTAAGCTACCATTGGTTAGATTTCCCAAGAAAATAACAACAATGTTTTTATCCAGATCACGCACATAAATATGGCGGAAACCATGCCACCAACCGGTATGGTAAACTACCTTATCCATCTTCTCGCCATCAAACATTCTCCAGCCATAACCATAATTAAAATGGCCGTTTACTGGTTTATTCCGACCAATATAAGATGAATCGCTGCTTTTCTTGGTAATCAAACGGCCGTTTTTCAAATATTTATCAAACAATACTAAATCGTGCAAAGTACTGTAAATCCCTTTGTCTCCTACTGGTCCGTCGAGAAAATTTTGTGCTACAGAATATTTCCAGGTACGATCATGTCCAACCACATCTACGGGAATTTTCTCATACTCGGTAGTGCTGTAAACATGTGTATGCTTTAATCCTGCCGGCTTAAAAACATGCTCCATCATATACTGTGAATAGCGCTGCCCAGTTACTTTTTCGATGATGGCTCCCAAAACCATAAAATTTGAATTGTTGTAGTGAAAACGATTATCTGGTTTAGTATATGGATTAGGTTTTCGCTCGGCGATAACGTTCATTACTTCCTGATTAGTTACGCCTTTTTTCATCGGGCGTTTTTCCTTTCTCCAGATATCGTCAATGAAATAAACATAGTTCATCATTCCACTACGGTGACTTAGGAGCAATTTTACCGTAATCCCATCATATGGAAAGTTGGGGAAAAATTTCTTTACATTATCATTCAGTGATAATTTACCAGCTTCTACCAACTGCATAATTGCTGTTCCGGTAAACGTTTTGGTAATGGAAGCAAGCTCAAATTCTGAATTGATTTTTAAGCTGTCACGGTGCAGATAATCAGCCCAACCAATTGCTTTTTCATATAAAATCTTCCCATCTTTCGCTACTAACATATTTCCGTTAAAACCGTACTTTTTATGTAGGTTCTGAACAAAATCAGCAATCCATTTATCACCTTTGGCTGGATTATATGCAATTAAAGCACTATCCGCTTTATCATCTTCCTTGACACGAACCTTTGCATCAGCAGCCTTTTTCTCTTCCGATTTTTTGCTATTACAAGCAGTTAATAAAGTTAGGGAGAGGGCTAATGCTGAACATAAATATCTAAAATTCATTTATTTAAAAAAAAGGGATTTAAAACCCGAAAATTAAAGAATTTTAGACGTTTTATTGGAAAGAGTTTTAAACATTTTCGCACTTCTGATTGTACCAGCATTCAAACAAATGCCCTTTGCTACCATAAACAGGATCGTTATCCGGACTTTTTACTTTGGCAATGTCTTCATCTGCTTCCGGTCGCTCATCGGCTTTGCCATACTTAATATTATATTCTGCACCATTGGGATAAGCACCAATAACCATAAAGTCTTCACTAGCATGTAATTTCATATGCGCAACACCTGCTGGGATTACAACAACATCACCTTTATCAAGTTCTATACATACACCATGCCCGCCCCCGAATTGCACTTCTGCCTTTCCAGAAAAAACGCCCATTACTTCGTGCGTATTGCTATGATAATGTTGGTAATCAAAAATTCCATCTACCCAAGCGTTGGTATAACCATTTTGAGCAAAGACTTTTTTGATTGCCTCTTCAGTTTCATCAGGATGAATTAGAAACGCACCTTTATAAATCATTAATGGTAAATTTGGATTATTAGGAAAGTTTCCGTTTTCCTCTATTTTATGTGCAACAAGATAAGCCTCTTGTATTAGTTTTTCTTTGTTCATGGTTGTAGTCTTTTAAACTTAACAAAGGAAGAGCGAAAGGGTTTAGAATTACTGGAGATAACAGCGCAATAAAGATCTTCCAGTTAACCCATATCCCAAACTTATCAATGCCCGTATGCAAGAAATATCAGAATACGGCTATCTCTCCCGCGAATCACAATGATTTGCACTGTTAAAAATCAAAAAATTAATCTGCGAAATCAGCAGGAAATAAATACGCAACCAACAGCAATTTGTCCCGCAGATTACGGTGATGTCCGCAAAACCAAGATCAAAAAAAACAATTTGCGAAATCCGTGCGAATCAGCGGGAGATTATTTGAACTCATTAGAACATCCTAACTTAATATTATTTGTTTCAACAAACGATAGTACAACCTACAAATTATTTATATCTTAAATCATCATCCCATATAACTTCACAATTTTAAATATGGATGAAAACGATATCTCTTATATTATCCGAGGCGCGATCTTTACCACCTATAATGCTTTCGGACCTGGACTTTTAAAGTCTGCTTATGAAAATGTCCTTTCTTATGTGCTAAGATCGCAAGGACTAGAAGTAAAACAACAATTACAACTGCCTATATATTTTAACGATGTGGAACTCGATACGGGTTATCGATTAGACTTATTAGTAAATAATTTAGTCATTGTAGAATTAAAATCAGTGGAAGCACTTACTCCTGTTAATCGTAAACAAGTGATCACTTACCTTAGATTATCAAGTTTGAAATTAGGTATTCTCGTCAACTTCAATGCTGTTAATATATCAGAATCTATCATCAGAAAAGTTAACCGTTTTTAAATAAATGATGACTATATCGCTAAATTATAAATGTCATGTTGAGCTTCTTGAAAAATCCAAAAAAAAATTTCCTTATAGACATTTCGGAAAAGTCAACATGACAGATATTAATTAACAATTGAGATATATACACTTTTAAATTATCGCTGGGTTTCCGCCCAGGCATCCATCTTAGACTCGAATACTGAAAGCGGAAACGAACCATCTTTTAACACCGCAGTATGAAAAGCCGCTAACTTAAAGTTCGCACCCAGTTGTTTCTCGTATTTACTTCGCAATTCCCTGATCTTCATCGCCCCGGTTTTATAACCTAAAGCCTGTGCCGGAATTCCCATATATCTTTCGATTTCAGCAGTAGCGCCTTCGACACTAATCGCTTCATTGTCAGTCATATATTTAATGGCCTGTTCCCTGCTCATATTTTTGGTGTGAATAGCTACATCAACTACCAACCGAATCGCCCTATGCATTTCATCGCCCAATGCTCCCATATGTTGGTATGGATCCTGATAGAGTCCAAGTTCTTTACCCAAAGATTCGCAGTAAAGTGCCCAGCCTTCAACATATGCATTATGACCACCGAAGCGGCGGAAGTTTGGCAGTAAGTTGTTCTCCTGAGTTAACGAAATTTGATAATGGTGACCAGGGATAGCCTCATGTAAGAATAAAGATTCCATTCCTGAGGTGGTGTTAAAAGTTTTCGCATCTAAAATAGGCACATAAAATATCCCCGGTCGTTTGCCATCTGCGGAACCCTGATTGTATTCTGCACTGGCAGATGCAGCCCTAAAAGCCTCTGTCTGGCGAATTTCAAAAGGAGTTTTTGGCTCCACATCAAACATCTTCTTCAGGTTTTGTTTCATGCGCTGATGAATATCTCCAAAAGCAGCCAAAACCTGTTGTGGTGTTTGGTAAGGCATAAACTTTTTATCGGTTTTCATGTATTCGAAAAAAGCCTTCAGGTCGCCTTTAAAACCAACCAGATTTTTGATACTATCCATTCCGCTTTTAATCCGGGCTACCTCTTTCAACCCGGTTTGATAAATCTGTTCAGGGGTTTTATTGGTAGTAGTTTGTTGTTTAACCAAATAGGTGTACCACGCCAAGCCGCCTGGCAGGGAAGAATAGCCTGAAGTGCTTCTCGATTTTGGGAGGTATTCATTTTGAAGAAAGTCACCTAACTTTTTATAAGTTGGAACAATAACTTTACTGATCGCATCGCGATATTCCTGAGTTAATCGCTGTTTCTCTACCGCAGAGAAGTTTTCGGGTAATGCCGTTATAGGACCATAAAAAAGACTCTTTTCAGGATTAGAAACCACCATGCTCTGCATTTGCGGAATCATCTTTACTACAAGTGCCTTCGGCAATACAATCCCAGCAGCTTCCCCTTTTTTAAAATTGGCAATTGCAGTATCTGCCCAGACCGAAAACGCAGTTACACGCTTCAACCAGTCTTCATAATTTTTTACCGTTTTAAAAGGCTGTGCACCAGTCCCAGAGCCCAATTGACCAATCGTTAGCGGCAGTGCGAACATTTGGTTAAATGGAAAATATTCAGAATGAAACTTCAATCCTTCCAGGTTGATACTTAATTGATCTTTTAAATAATCATAAGAAAGTTTATCGTTCTCAGAGGACAACTGCTCCCTATTGTATTTATCCAAGCTATCCAGATAACGTTGGTTATAGTCTTTAAAGGATTTGATAAAAGCCTGCGTACCATCATTAGGCAAAAGGTCATTATAACGCTCATCGCCGATATAGGTGGCACTGATTGGATTTAGCTTTAAACCGTCCTGATAATATTGCTCGCACATTGCTGCGAATTGTGGGTTATTGCCAACGCTATCTTGCTTTCTTTTTTCTTTACAGGAGAAAATACCGGTGGTACACAGTGCTAAGAGTATTAGTTTCTTCATTTAATTGAGTTTGTATCTATTCAAAAATAACAAAATGCTCAAATTAATTCATACAAAAGCAGAAAGCCATCCTTGAAAAAGGATGGCTTTAGTATTTTTACAGTGTAAACTGTAATAAGATTATAAATTGATCAGGCTAGTAACCTGATTGGCTCTTCTAATAATCCTTTTAACGTTTGTAAGAACTGTGCTCCAGTTGCTCCATCAACCACACGGTGATCACAACCTAAAGTCAATTTCATAACATTACCCGGTACAACTGCTCCATTTTTCACAACAGGAACTTGTTGAATAGCGCCTACTGATAAAATTGCGCCATCAGGAGAGTTGATAATTGAAGTAAATTCATCAATACCAAACATACCCAGGTTAGATACGGTAAAGGTAGAACCTTCCCAGTCTGCTGGCTGTAATTTCTTAGCTTTCGCTTTACCACCAAAGTCTTTTACTTCTGCAGAAATATGAGATAAGGATTTACCATCAGCAAAACGCACAACTGGAACCAATAAACCGTCTTCAACAGCCATTGCTACACCGATATTAGTGTGCTCATTGAAGCGGATTTTATCTCCACCCCATGAAGAATTAACAGCTGGATGTTTTTTCAATGCAACGGCAACTGCTTTAATTACAATATCGTTGAAAGAAACCTTAACTGGTGCTACGGCATTGATTGCAGTACGGGCAGTCATGGCGTTATCCATATCAATACTGATTGTTAAATAGAAATGCGGAGCTGTAAATAAACTTTCAGCCAAACGTTTTGCAATTACTTTACGCATTTGCGAAACCGGAGCCTCCGTAAATTTAACTTCACCAACAAAGGTTGGAATAATTGGCGCTGCAGCTGCTGCTTTTGGTTGCTCGCTGCTTTCTGCCTTTGGCTTTTCGCTTTCGCCTTGTGGAGCCTTGAAGTTTTCGATATCTTTTTTAATGATTCTTCCACCTTCTGCACTACCAGAAACCTGCAATAAATCAATTCCCTTATCCTTTGCAATTTTCTTTGCTAATGGAGAAGCTTTTACGCGGCTATCAGAAGAACCTTCTGCAACAGGAGCTGAAGCTGAATCAGCAGTTGTTTGTTGTTTTTCTTCTTTAGGCGTTTCTTCTTTGCTTTCAGCTTTTGCAGCCGGAGCAGATCCGCCAGCTAAAATGCCACTTACATCAGTTCCTTCTGGACCAACAATAGCGATAATCCCGTTTACTTTAGCAGCAGCACCTTTCTCTACACCAATGTGTAATAATGTTCCAGTTGCATAGCCCATCACTTCCATAGTTGCCTTATCGGTTTCTACATCAGCTAAAACATCATCATCCTTAACTTTGTCGCCTACTTTTTTATGCCATTCAGCGATAACGCCTTCAGTCATGGTATCACTTAACAAAGGCATACGAATTACCGTAACACCTTTTTCTGCTAATTCTTCTTCAGTTAAACCGCCACCCTGAGCAGGTGCAGCTTCTTCTTTCTTCTCTTCTGCTTTAGGTGCTTCAGTACTTTCAGCTTTCGGCGCTTCGCCACCTTTCTCTGCATCTAATGCCGCCTGAAAATCTTCGCCTTCTTTACCGATAACAGCCATAACCGCATCAACCGGAACTGAAGCACCTTCTTCTACACCTATGTATAAAAGCGTACCGTCCCAGTAAGATTCCATGTCCATTGTTGCCTTGTCAGTTTCTACTTCTGCCAAAACATCGCCGCTTTTCACTTTATCGCCCACTTTTTTATGCCACTTAGCCAAAACCCCTTCGGTCATGGTGTCGCTCATTTTGGGCATTTTAATTACATCAGCCATTATATCTAATTAATTGAAATCTTTTTAAAATATTAGTCCATTACATAAGGATAGTTCTCCGTCATGTATACATCTTTGTATAATTCGGAAACTTCCGGCCATGGAGACTCTTCAGCAAATTTTACTGCCTGATCTACAGTTGCTTTAACTTTTGCTTCCACTTCTTCAATCCAGGCTTGATCTGCATATTTTTCTTTCAAGATTGTCTCTCTTGCAAGTTCAACAGGATCTTTAGCTTTATAATCTTCTAATTCTTCTTTGGTACGGTATTTAGCAGGATCAGACATAGAGTGACCACGGTAACGGTAAGTTCGCATTTCTAAGAAAGTTGGTCCTTCACCTTTACGTGCGCGTTGAATTGCTTCATCCATTGCATTATGAACTGCAACAGGATCCATTCCATCAACTGGTGCACATGGCATGTCAAAACCTAAACCTATTTTATAAATATCAGTCATGTTGGTAGTACGTTGTACTGAAGTACCCATCGCATAACCATTGTTTTCACAAACAAAAATTACAGGTAATTTCCACAACATAGCCATATTAAAAGTTTCGTTTAATGCACCTTGACGCACTGCGCCATCGCCCATATAACAAATATTAACATTATCAGTTCCTTTATATTTCTCTGCAAAAGCAACACCAGCTCCTAATGGAATCTGACCTCCAACAATTGCATGGCCACCATAAAAGTTATGTTCTTTGCTAAACATGTGCATAGAACCACCTTTACCTTTAGAGCAACCAGTAGCTTTACCATACATCTCTGCCATGATGCTATCGGCACTAACACCTAAAGCTAAAGCATGAGCATGATCGCGATAAGTTGTAATCATCGAATCACCTTTTTGCATCGCAGATATTGCACCTGCAACCACAGCTTCTTGTCCAATGTATAAATGACAAAAGCCACGTATTTTTTGTTGTCCGTATAACTGGCCAGTTTTCTCTTCGAACTTGCGCATTAGCAACATCGACTCAAACCACTTTAACCAGGTATCTTTATTAATTTCTACTGCACTCATTTTAGGGTATTTGTTTTTTTGCGACAGCAAATCTAATTTTTTTATTGTAATTTTTGGCACTTTCTAATGTAAAAACATCAGAATATCAGCTATGAAATTACATTTAACACTTCTTTTGCAAGCGCTTGGTCATCATTACTCTTATTTAGACTTAAAGCACAATTTTTTCTAGCGTTCACTTCGCGGTTTAACAAATTATTAATTCAAATAATAGAGAAATTTTATTCTGCCAAATGCTATTTAACCGCAATTAATCAACTTTACTAAAATTGAATCGGATAAATAATGTTGCATACGCTCACTTTTTGGCTGCTCTTTTTTATTTTATTTGATTTTTTTAAGTAGCTACTTTGTTGGAGCAAGAATATCTGAATAACAGTATTTGTCTGGAGCATATTTTTAGTCAGCCAACTACGAGATTTGATTACACAACTTTCTTTCCAGTTGCCTCCTAAATTTAGCATATGTGCGAGGAAGTAAACTGATCATAATCACCTGGAAGTACTATCCGAACGAGTATGATCTAAAGAAAGCTGAAAAATTGAATGATTAATATTCATTAAAACAGAATCACTGCCAATTAAAATTCCTTAATTAACAACGCTAAAATGACAAAATGTTAATAACTTTTACTTTTTACACACAAACATTTGGATAACATTTGTAGAATTGATACTTTTGACAACCGACAATAAGCCCATGTGGTTTACGTTACTGTGTAAGTGTATACCCAAACATAACTGTATAACATGATTAAAAAAATTTTGTTTTCATCCTTAATTGCTATCTGCACGTTCTCCGCCGCATTTGCGCAAACAAAAACAAAAGAATCTGGTAAAGACCTAAATGACCCCGATAACCTTGCATCTCAATATTTTTCGCAGGTAATGGGTGTTGCAGTTGATGCAACTTCAAACTTAAAATTATATAAGTTTATCTACGAATGGATTGGAACACCTTACAGTTATGGTGGATCAAGCAAAAAAGGGATAGATTGTTCAGCTTTTACAAAAGCCATTTACGACAAAGTTTTTAACACAACCATCAGAAGAAATTCACGTGATATTTTCAGTATGGTAGATCCATTATCTAAGGAAGATTTAAAAGAGGGTGATTTAGTTTTCTTCAAGATTAAAAGCAGAAGTATTTCTCACGTTGGCATTTACCTTGGAGATAACAGATTTGCACATGCATCTAGTTCTCGTGGCGTAGTGATTAGCAACCTGAACGAACCTTATTACAGCCGTTATTTTTACAAAGGCGGCCGCGTATTGGAATCATTTAAAAAAGAGTTTACTGTAGAATAGTTCAATTAAGGTTGCAGATTGCAATTGCTGCTCAATAAAATTATACAATCCTCCAGAAGTAATTTTGGAGGATTTTTTTTATCCATCCAATTACCAATGAAATTATTAAAAACAACCCTTCTATCCCTTTCTGCAATCATTATCATTTTCAGTTGCACTAACAATAGTGCGCAAGTAGTTACATCAGCAGCTCAGACAGATACCGTGCTTAGGAAAATAAAAGACACCATATCCATCACCGCTGTGGGCGATATCATGTTAGGCTCTGCCTTTCCATCTGCATCTAACTTACCTTCAGATGATGCAGTAAATAGCTTTCAAGCGGTAGACAGTTTACTCAAAGGCGATATCGTATTTGGAAACCTTGAAGGTTGTTTTCTAAATTCCGGTAACTCTACAAAATGTAATGGCATCAATCCAAACAACTGCTATGCATTCAGAATGCCAGAACGTTATGCTGGCATTTACAAGAAAGCAGGCTTCAATGTTTTGAGCATTGCCAATAACCACGTCGGTGATTTCGATTCAAAAGGCAGAAAAAACACTGCACGGATATTAGATTCGCTTCAAATTCACTATGCTGGTCAGTTGAATAAGCCTTTCGAAGTGTTTGAAAAGGACAGTATAAAATATGCTTTTTGTGCTTTTGCACCTAATGAAAATACAGTTTCCATCAATAAAGTTGAAGCTGCAAAATCACTAGTAACCCACCTTAAAACTTTGGCTGATATTGTTATCGTATCTTTCCATGGGGGTGGTGAGGGTGCTAGATTTGAACACGTTACACGAAAAAATGAAATCTTCTATAAAGAAAACAGAGGTAATGTGTATGCGTTTGCACATGCGGTAATTGATGCCGGCGCAGATGTGGTGTTAGGCCACGGACCTCATGTTACCCGGGCAGTTGAAGTTTATAAAAACAAGTTTATTGCTTACAGTTTAGGGAATTTTTGCACCTATGGCATGTTTAGCCTAAAAGGTAATAATGGAATAGCACCGCTGGTACAACTTAAAATTAATAGCAAAGGTGATTTTCTTTATGCTGACGTAACCTCCATACAGCAGGATAAGATTAGCCAGCTTACATTAGATGGAAATTATCGTGCTTTTAAACGCATGAAAGAGTTAACGGATATAGATTTTGCAGGTCATCAGCTCAAGTTCGAAAATAACAGGATCACCTTAAAAAATTAATTTCCTGTTACATCACTCTTAATTTATTTCTGAATCTTTGCAAAATACAAGCAATATGAGAAAAGATTTAATTCTTCATTACATCATTGGAACCGCTGCCGGCATTTTAGTATTAGCGGCCGCTTATTACATTAACCAGAATCCAAAAAACTTATGGTCGGCAGGTATCATTATATTGGCGGGTTGTTTGGTAGCTTTTAGCCAGTTCCAAATCATCAGAAATAAAAAGAAAAAATAGAAACCGGCTAAATCTATCTGGTTATACACCTACAGAATGCTTAACATTATCAGTTGTTAAAAATGATAATGTGAACTACTTAACCTAGATTAGGGATTAATTAACTCTCATCCTTCGTGTTTTTTACCAACCCTATACCAGATACAAAGAATATCAAACCAATAATTCCATATACCAATAATCCCCGGGTTGCTGTGCTGTGGTTTACAAAGCCGTATCCGGCGTAGATTAGCCCAATAATTCCGAGAACAGTTAATATTGTTCCAAAAGTGCGTTTTATGTTCATGATTTTAGATTAATAGAATAAATACAAAAAATAGGAACATTTGTTTTAAAGGCTAAAAAAAGCGCCACGACTGTTTTAATAATCGTGGCGCTTTATGAGGTAAATTAAAAACTACCAGACACCTAATCGGTTTTCCGGAGCCAAATACATCTTCGCTGTAGTGGGAATGTTAAAGGCTTTATAAAAAGCTTCCATGTTATACACTGAGCCGTTTACGCGGAACATCTCCGGGCTATGGGGATCCGTTTTGATACGAACCAACATAGACTCATCTCTGTTTTTCATCCTCCAAACCTGAGCAAATCCCAGAAAGAAACGTTGATCTGGGGTAAAACCATCAATTTTCTGATTTCCTTTTCCCTGATCAGTTAATTTGAAAGCATCATAAGCAATGTTTAAACCGCCAATATCTGCCAGGTTTTCACCTAAGGTTAAAGCGCCATTTACATGTTGATTATCTAGTAACGTAAACTTGTTATATAAGGCTACCACTTTATCCGCTTTGGTTTTAAACTTCGCCGCATCTTCTTTAGTCCACCACTCTTTTAAATTACCAGCAGCATCATATTGCCTGCCCTGATCATCGAAACCATGCGTCATTTCATGGCCAATTACTGCACCTATAGCGCCATAATTGATGGCATCATCTGCATTAAAAGCGAAAAACGGAAATTGTAAAATCCCGGCTGGAAATACAATTTCATTATATGCCGGATTATAGTAAGCATTAACCGTTGGCGGCGTCATAAACCATTCCGTTTTGTCTACTTCTTTCCCCAACTTCGCCATCATTTCTTTGTAAGCATGCTGCTTTGCTGACTGAAGATTAGCAAAATAGGTAGTCTTTGAAACCTTCACATCATCATATTTTTTCCATTGGTCTGGATAACCAATCTTCTTAATAAAGGCATTTAATTTCTCTAAAGCTTTTTTCTTTGTCTCTGCAGACATCCAATCTACTTTTTTGATGCGTTCTTCATATACCTTCTGAAGGTTATTCACCAGTTCAAGCATTCTTTTTTTAGCTTCAGGCTTGAAGTATTGTTCCGCATACAATTGACCAAGTAAATCACCAAGATAGCTATCAGTATTATTTACCATAGATTTCCATCTTTCCGTTTGCGCAGGCTGGCCACTTAAAGTTTTTCCAAAAAATTCAAATTTTGCAGTCCTAAAATCTTTTGTTAAAGCATTTGCGGCATTATCGAGTGCATCAAATTTCAACTTTTGCTTCCAAGTTTCTATAGGCTGACTTTTAACCAATGCAGACAGTGCCTGATAATATTTTGGCTGCCTAACAATCAGCGTATCCGTTGATGCACCAATATTCTGCAACACAGTTTTCAAATCGATATTTGGAATTTGCTTTTGAAAATCGGCAATAGCAAATTTATTGTAGTTTTTTTGTGGATCGCGAAGTTCAACAGGGGTTGAGTGCGATTTAGCCAACATCGTCTCTAACTTTAAAATATTATCAGCGTATTTAGCGCCATTGGTAGAATCACCTGCAAGGCTAAAAATTTTTGTAACATAGGTTAAATAAGCAATTCTGATTTTCTTCGCCTTATCATCCTGATCCAGGTAATAGCTACGCTCTGGCAATTTCAAACCAGTTTGTGTAAAAATCAATGCATTTTTTGAGCTTATTTTATCATCAGGTTCGATCCCAAAACCCAACAAATCGCCCTGTCCGTTTTTAAAGCTTTCGGATACAAAATTGATGAGGTCCTTATCATTCTTTATGGCATCTATTTTTGCAAGAATAGGTTTCACTGGTTCAACACCTAGTTTTTCTATTGTCACAGAATCCATTCCGCTGGCATAAAAATCGCCAACTTTTTGTTCATTGCTGCCTTTGTTTCCATCGCCTTTTGCTGCATTCTCTAAAATAGACCTTAAATTTTTCAGGTTATCATTATACAAAGTATAAAATGAACCCCAGCCGGTTTCGGTTTTTGGAATCTGCGTATTTTTCATCCATTTTCCATTCGCAAAGAGGAAAAAATTGTCTCCGGGTTTTACCGTTGAGTCCATTCCAGTTGCATCAAAAAATACAGTTCTCTGATCCGAGGTAGTGGATTGATGATTTTTATCGTTCTGACAGGCAGCGAAGAGCATTAACGCAGCCGCAGAAATAATTAATTTTTTTTTCATGTACTTATAAATCCAGTTAGTAAAAAATAAAGCTACAAAAACGATCATGTAGTTTGCGTGATTTTTTTATAACTTCATAAAAAATCTAGTTATGCAATACACACTCTACATCCTAATTTTCTTAGCAATTATAATTCTTCTGAGTTCTTTTGTTACTGTTAAACAGGGTACTATCGCTGTAGTTACAGTTTTTGGAAAATATCAGCGCATGCTCCGGCCAGGACTGAATTTTAAAATCCCCTTAATAGAACAAATTTATTCCAGAATATCCATCCAGAACCGATCAGTTGAATTATCCTTTCAGGCGGTAACACAAGATCAGGCAAACGTATATTTTAAGGCAATGCTTCTTTATTCTGTTATAAATCAGGATGAAGAAACCATCAAAAATGTGGCATTCAAATTTGTTGATGCAACTAACCTAATGCAAGCACTTATCAGAACCATCGAAGGCTCCATTCGGGCATATGTAGCTACCCAGAAACAGGCGAATGTTTTGGCCCAACGGAATGAAATTGTTTTGCACGTAAAGGAACAAATTGACCAGGTATTAGATGGCTGGGGCTATCATTTGCAGGATCTTCAGTTAAACGATATCACTTTCGATGAAGAAATTATGCGCTCAATGAGCCGTGTAGTGGCTTCAAACAACTTAAAAGCTGCTGCAGAAAACGAAGGCCAGGCGCTTCTAATTACCAAAACCAAAGGTGCAGAAGCAGATGGTAACGCCATTAAAATTGCAGCAACGGCTGAACGTGAAGCCGCCCAGCTGCGTGGACAAGGTATCGCCTTATTTAGAGAAGAGGTAGCAAAGGGTATGACAAATGCTGCACATGAAATGCAACAGGCAAATTTAGATACTTCTGTAATTCTATTTACCATGTGGACAGAAGCCATTAAACAATTTGCCGAATATGGAGAGGGTAATATCATCTTCTTAGATGGAAGTACGGAAGGTATGAATAAGACAATGAAAGAAATGATGGCAATGCAATTGAACCAGAATCTTCCAAAGAAAGATTAGTTAAAACAATTTCCGAAAAGGCTGGTGTATCTATGCTCCAGCCTTTGCTTATAAGAACAATATCCGTTTTGGCTAAATCAAAAACAGATTAGCTTAAATTCTTTGCTTAGAATTGATTGATTTTTGTGTGGTTATGTGATGCGATTTAAATAATAACTCATCCATAATTAAAGTAATCTCACTAAACAATTAAAAGCAATTTAACGATGAAAGTTTTTGTAACAGGAGCAACCGGATTTGTAGGCTCAGCTGTAGTAGCAGAATTAATTAATGCAGGGCATCAGGTTTTGGGTTTAGCCAGAAGCGAGGTTGCTGAAAAAGCGCTCTTAAGCGCTGGGGCCGAAGTACATAGGGGTGAATTGGAAGACCTGGAAAGTTTAAGGCAGGGAGCATTGGTTTCAGATGGAATTATACACACTGGCTTTATTCATGATTTTAACCGTTTTGAAGCGGTGTGCGAAATCGACCGGGCGGCAATAGAAGCCATTGGGAATGCGATTATAGGAAGTGAAAAGCCATTTATTGTAACCTCCGGAACACTTATTGTGAACCAAGGTAACGTAGCAACTGAGGATATGCTCCCAAACTATGATGGGCAAAACCCCAGGCTTGCTTCAGAAAAAGCTGTGGATGATCTTGCAGCTAAAAATGTTCGGGTATCTGTAGTACGTTTATCACCCTCAGTTCACGGAGAAGGAGATCATCATGGCTTCATCCCCATGCTAATTGATATTGCCCGTAAAAAGGGCTTATCCGCCTTTATTGGCGATGGGACAAACCAATGGACGGCAGTTCACAGGCTCGATGCTGCCGTACTTTATAAACTGGCTTTAGAAAATGTAATACCCGGTGCCCGTTTTCATGGGGTAGCTGAAGAGGCAATTACCGTTAAATCTTTAGCCGAAGCCATTGGAGGGCAACTTGGCGTTCCAGTGGTATCAAAATCAAAAGATGAAGCGGCGGAACATTTCGGCTGGTTTGAGCATTTCGTAACGATGAATGGATCCGCATCAGGCGCTTTAACACGTGAGCGGTTGAACTGGGAAACAAAACACACCACTTTAATCCAGGACTTAGCGCAAGGGATTTATTTTAAGTAAATGATTTACCATGGAGAATTCAAACCGCTATCGTTTTAAAACAATTTCAGAATACCACAAACTTGCAGGCCTGCCAAAACCAACGCACCCATTAATAAGTGTAGTGAATATGGAGGATGTGCGAATGCCGGTAGATGCGAATGCCAAAACCATTATTTTCGATTTTTACTCCATCGCGTTAAAACGCGTGCCGGAAGCTAAAATTAAATATGGCCAGCAAATGAGTGATTTTGATGATGGTGTTTTGTTTTTCATGGCCCCTGGTCAGGTTTTTACTGTTGAGGTTAATGTTGGCAAACGGCATCGTCCGACAGGATGGATGATCTTATTCCATTCAGAATTAATGTGGCATACCCATTTGGCTAAAGTGATAAAAGGTTATGATTTTTTCGATTACGCATTATTTGAAGCGTTACATATCTCTGAAAATGAAGAAATAATTCTAAATGCTATTGCACAGCTCATAAAAAATGAAACCAATAGCAACATTGATCACTATACTCAAAATGTAATTATATCACAATTAGAACTGTTGTTAAATTACGCACAACGCTTTTATGGCCGTCAGTTCATCACACGTAAGGCGATCAATCATGAGATACTCGATCGATTAGAAACAATTGTTAACCATTACTTTGAAGATGACAACATTAATGGCCTGCCCACAGTAGCCTACATTGCTGAGAAACTGAATATTTCTGCAGGTTATCTTTCGGGACTCTTAAAAACACTTATCGGCCAAAACACGCAACAATATTTACATCAGAAACTGATTGATTTAGCAAAGGAAAAACTATCTACTACAAGCTTATCTATTAGTGAAATTGCCTATACGCTCGGCTTTGAACATATTCAGTCTTTTACCAAATTATTTAAAGCGAAAACGAATTTAACGCCATCAGCTTTCAGGCAATCATTTAATTAAGATTACAAAAATTCTATTAGAAATTTTTTCCAAAAAAAGCGAGTTACCTTATATTAGATAACTCGCTTTCAACTAGATAGATGGATTAAAATTTAGGTGCTTCAGAAACCCCAAGGTTCATTACATAATTTCCTGCCTGCTGCATGAAATCGCCCATTACCTTCAGTGATTCATCTTCTATAAAATCAAAAGAATCCTGCTTTGTAACCTTTTCTCCTTTTTTAATTGCAGGCAAACCTCTTAACGCCCTTAAATCGTTTTGTCTGGCGAGCGATTTTGCTTCCTGAGCATCCCGCTCGGCTTTAAGTTTGGCCTCATTCAACGGAACAGAAACCTCTGCATCACGTTTTTTCAACTCTGCTATATCCTGTTTTAAATATTTGAAGTCTAAAGAGTTTGAGATTCGTTGCTCACTATTTTTAATTAACCCCGCTTTAATTGTGGCCAAGTTCGCTACCGCTTTAAAGTTAGAGCTAGGAATTACGTCCCAAGGCAATGCAGAAGGTTCTGTATCCTCTCCTATCTTATCCATTGGATAAAGTGAAGGGAAAACTACATCTGGCATTACCCCTTTATGTTGCGTACTGCTACCAGCCACACGGTAGAATTTAGCCATAGTCAGGTTGATTTGACCCAGATTAATATCGGCGGCAGCGGTTGAATTTGGAGATGTTCCAATCGTTTTATCTCTTGTTACCAATCCAGCAATTTTTTGAAGCATTCCCGGATTAACTAATTTATTTAAATCAATAGATGACTGTACAGTTCCTTTACCATAGGTTTGGCTTCCCATGATAATGCCACGGCCATAATCCTGAATGGCACCGGCAAAAATTTCTGACGCAGACGCGCTTAAACGGTCTACCATTACACCAAACGGACCATCCCATGCAACACCTGAAGTTTCATCTTCATCAACTTCGATCTTACCACGTAAATCTTTCACTTGCACAACCGGGCCTCTATCAATAAATAAACCTGTCAAAGAAATGGCTTCAACGAGAGAACCACCACCGTTACCACGTAAATCCATTACAATAGCATCAACTTTATCAATAGTTTTCAAAGAGTCAACCAGTTTTCTTACATCACGGGTTGTACTTTTATAATTTTTATCGCCTGCATTTGCAGCTTTAAAATCTGCATAGAATGCTGGTAATGAAATGATACCAACTTTATAGCTTTTGCCATTGGTATTAATGGTTTTAACTTTCTTTTTTGCGGATTGATCTTCAAGAATTACCTTTTCTCTCATCATTTCGATGATCACGGGTTTCGATGACATTTCTTTACCCACCGGAATCACTTTTAATCGAACTTTCGTACCCTTTGGCCCTTTAATTTTACTAACTGTCAAATCTAATCTCCAGCCAACAATATCAATGAAATCTTCGTTTCCCTGCGCCACTGCGATGATTCTATCACCAGCACTCAATTGCTTACTTTTGTAAGCCGGTCCTCCCGGGATAATTTCAGAAATTTTTACAACTTCATTTTCTAATTGCAAACGCGCACCAATACCTTCAAATGAGCGAGACATTTCTTCATTAAATTCGGTTGCTCTTGCAGGAACAAAATAATTAGTATGTGGATCTATTGATTCAGTAAACGCGTCCATAAGGATCTGAAAAACATCCTGATTATTGGTTTTAGCCGTTTGGGATTTTAGATTTTGATATCGTTTGGTTAAGGTTTCCACGTTTTTTGCTTCTGCAGAACCCGCTAAATTTAAATTAACCAACTCATACTTTACTCGTTTTTTCCAGGTATCATTTAATGCTGTTGAAGATGTTGCCCAAGGCATTTTCTCCCTATCGTACACATAAGTATCATTCTGATTGAAATCATACTTATTTTTTATCTGTGCCAGAGAATAGGTAAAATATTCATTTAATCTTTTTGCATATACATTGTAGATATAAAATGGCCCGCTTAAATCACCATTTTTGAAATCGTCATCAAGTGTTGTCCTGTATTTCTCAAACTCTTTGATATCAGAGGCCAGAAAGTAATTTTTACCCTGATCTAAGGCTTTGATGTATTTATCTAAAATTAAAGATGAAATTGAATCATTTATCTGGACTTTTTTATAATTATAGCTTTCGATTAGATTAACCACTTCTTTAATTACGAGTTGTTGCTGCTGGTCGGGCATAACGTTTGCAATGCCGTCAACAATAGGCTGAGGCTTCGGGGCGGCGTGACAAGCGATCACAGCGGCAGTAAAAATTACAAAAAATACTCTCTTCAACATCTCTTTAAACGATTTAAAATCCATTTTCAATTCTATATAGCCAATATGATACCATTTTAACGAAAAAACAAAAAAGAGACAGCATTATTACCGTCTCTTGTTAAAACTTATCAAATCTAACCAAAAGCTTTTTATTTAACAATTCTAAAAATGCTAACGCAATTTCAATTATATTGTTTTAAGATATTAAATGCTAAGCATTTCGGAGAAGAAATATTACAATTTACAGAAATATAAATTTATGTTAGGCTAGATGCAGAAGCCCTGCAGGTTCGCCTTAGATAACGCTCCCTTAACTTATTTGGAACTCGTTTTAGCAGTAGTTTTATTTGAAATTACTTCGCGGGCATCGCGAATTTGCCCTTTATACTGTGTTATTTTAACAGAATTGGCAAACCATTCTGCAGTCTTTAAGTCTCTCAACGCAAGGGTAAAATCTTTCTTTTTGATCTTAACCTGAACAATCCCTAAAACTGATTCGAGGTAAGCATTATTACTTTTTAATTGTTTAGCCAACATACCCTGCTGGGTATAGAACCACATAGATTGGGTAGATTTATTATTCGCCAAATATACTTTCCCTAGTAATCCGTAAGTATTCATCAGACCACTCCTACTGCCCATTTTAGAATAATTTTTCAGCGCAACATTCAAAAGAATCTGCTCTGCATCATTAAAACGGCCGAGCATATAATGCATATTGCTCATTTTTATAATGGCGAGGCCGTATCTATTAAAGTTTTTAATTGAATTATATTCGAAAGCTGCTTTACCGAATAGGGTTAAAGCTTCATTAAAATCACCTTTTTTCTCCAAGTCTTCCGCTTCTTCATAAAATGAATTACCATCAACCAGATCGAATTTAGATACCGATATTGTGATTGCATTCCCTCCGTTTGGCTCCTGGACATCAGTATCTTGAGCATGTAGTTGAAGTGAGGCAAACAGGCTTATAAAAGCCAATACAATTTTGGACATGCAACAAAAATAATACTTTATATTCAACTTTAGCTAAATACCTGTAAATTAACATCAAAAGATGCCCAAACCATATATGGATGGGAATCGCAATGGTAGATATCGCCAGTATTTGTAATGCCAATTACCCCTGCAAAACCATCGAAAGCTTTTAGTTCTGAAAAGGATTTATCGCATGCATCTTTTAAGGTAAATCCATCTGTAACCCGGGTTACTATTTTTGAAGCCAAGGCACCACTTACAATATCCTCGCCAACTCCAGTGCAAGAAATCGCTGCAAACTGGTTAGCATAATTACCCGCAACTGTTGCAGAATCGCTCACACGGCAGGGAATTTCAAAACCCTTCCCTCCAGTAGAAGTTGCAGCCGCAAGGTTGCCATCTGCATCCAAAGCTACACAACCCACTGTGCCCAAATTATTTTGCTGATTTAATTTTGCTTCGTATTCTTCTTGCCTTTGAAGGGTAATGGGATTAAAGTGCTCGAAATTGTTTTTACGGGCAAAAGTCTGTGCACCGTCTCCACTAAGTACGCGATCATCATAAGGCAATAAATATTTCGCAACTTCTATTGGGTTTTTAACATCCTCAATATTGATTACGCCGCTAAATCTTTCCGTTTTGCCATCCATTAGCGAAGCACTTAGCCTTACTTTTCCATCACTTTGAATTTGTGACCCAATGCCGGCATTAAAAAGCTCGTTATTCTCCAATAAAGATACAGCATACACAGCTGCTTCTAGGGCCGTATGGGTTTGTAAATAGTCATGACCAAGCTTTACAATTTCAGTCATGGCATCTTGTTTAGCTTTCTTAGTTTCCTGATTGGTTGATGACTCGCTAAAAAAGCCACCATGTATAATTATTTTCATTTTATTACTTAACAAATTACTTTTCAAAAGCAGGTATTAATTAGCAATGCAAGAATGATTAAGCTATCGGAACAACTTTTGGATGGTGAATCACTAAACTGTGATCTGCCAGATCATAAACATCGCCATCGCACATTACGTGTACCACCATGTTTTTGATCGATACAGGTTGGCCCATCTCTACATCGGTTAAGTTGGTATCTGCCATTTGGCGACCATCAACTAAAATCACCATGCCAGAGCCAATGGCTTCCATAATATGTCCATCTGAGATAAATAATCCAGTATCTTCGCCTAAACCAATCCCTAAAATCCCAGGATTACTGGCAGCCGCGTACAGCAATCTGCCAATGCGCCCACGTTGAACAAAGTGGGTATCTACGATTACATCATCAATAAAACCCAATCCGCCGGTAATTTTCACTTCTCCTTTCAGCAAAGCATCTTTACTGCTTCCCTGGTAGATCATATTTTTAGAACTTGCAGCTGCCCCCGCAGATGTACCGGCAATAACCACAGGCTCAGTTTTGTATTTTTCAGTTAAAATCTGATGGATTTTTGTACCACCAAAAATGGAAGATAACCTTAACTGATCGCCGCCGGTAAAGATGATCACTTCTGCAGCCTTAATCCTTTCGCAATTTTCTTCGGCATTTGCCTCTTCACGATTGGTAATATTTAATACCCCAACATTATGAACTTCTAACTGCGCATAAGCTTTAATATATTCTTCTCCCACTTTTTCGGGCATTAAAGAAGCTGTAGTAATGATTTCGAAACGTGATTCAATATCTCTTATTGATTCTGTAGTAATCCTTTTCAAAATTCCCCGCTCGAAAAAATTCATGTTTTCAGGCAATCCAAATTGCGTTTCAGCAAAGCTGCCTGTATTTATTGCGCCTCCAATAATGATGAGTTTGCCCTTCGGAACCATTTTGTGTGTATTAGTATTCTATCAAAAAACCCAAATATATCAGCTTAAGATAAAAAACACGACTTTTTTTGTCAATAATTATGCAATTGTTAACAATCGTTTAATTTCATGTGTTTTATAGGTATAAAGTTAGGCTTGAGAATAGAACAAATAGCTTGCGAAATTGATTTAGCTATTTGAAGCGCCAGTTTTCAAAATAAATGCATAATTTACAATCATCAATTTTAGCTTATAAAAATTGAAAAAAAGCGTTTCTCAAAACCTGCTTTTTTAACAAAAAACGATAAAACATTACATGAAGATATATAACATACAAGTACTAAGAGGGCCGAATATTTGGTCGATAAGCCGTAAGAAACTCATCCAAATGAGATTGGATTTAGAGGAACTGGAACAAAGGCCCACCAATGTAATTGAGGGTTTTAGTGAAAGGATAGAAAAATTACTTCCGAGTATGTTTACCCACCGTTGCTCCAAAGGCGTTGAAGGCGGATTTTTTACACGTGTAAAAGAAGGCACCTGGATGGGTCATGTAATTGAGCACATTGCCCTTGAAATTCAAACCATAGCAGGTATGGAAACCGGGTTCGGCAGAACTCGACAAACCAAAACTGAAGGTATTTATAATGTAGTTTTTAGCTATTTAGAAGAAAAAGTAGGCGTTTATGCAGCTGAGGCTGCTGTGAAGATTGCTCAGGCAATGATTGATGGTGAGGAATACGATCTGGAGCATGACATTCGCCGAATGAAAGAAATCAGAGAGCTGGAAGCCCTTGGCCCCAGTACAGGATCAATTGTTCAGGAAGCGGTAAGCCGCAATATCCCATGGATCAGGCTAAATAAAAGTTCATTGGTGCAGTTGGGTTACGGCAAAAACCAGGTTCGTTTCCGGGCAACAATGACCGAAAAAACCAGTAGCATCGCCGTTGATATTGCGAGTAATAAAGAAGAAACCAAACGCTTATTAACCGAGGCGGCGATTCCTGTTGCCTCTGGTGTAACCATCTCAAATCCCGAAGATCTTGAAGCATCGGTTAACAAAGTGGGTTTTCCTTTGGTTTTTAAACCATTAGATGGAAATCATGGTAAGGGCGCAACCATCAATGTGAAAACGATGGAAGTTGCACGGGAAGCTTTCGAATACGCGAAAACTTATTCCCGCAAGGTGATTATTGAAAAGTTCATTACTGGGTTCGATTTCCGGGTTCTTGTTATTGATCATAAAGTGGTTGCGGCTGCCCAACGCGATCCGGCACACGTACTTGGAAATGGAATTCATACCATTCAGGAACTAATTGATAAAGAAAATGAAGATCCACGCCGTGGTTACGGGCATGAAAATGTATTAACAGAAATTGCGGTAGACCGAGATACACTCGATTTATTGGCAAAGAAAGAATATACTTTAGAAACTATTCCGGAAAAGGGCGAGGTAGTCTATTTGAAATCTACCGCTAACCTAAGCACCGGTGGTACTTCTATCGATGTGACAGACATTGTTCATCCACAAAATATATTCATCTGTGAGCGGATTTCGAGGGTAATCGGATTAGATATCTGCGGAATTGACATCATGGCACAAAACCTCACACAACCCCTCACAGAAAACGGCGGTGTGGTTTTGGAAGTGAATGCTGCCCCTGGATTTAGAATGCACCTTGCACCTAGCGAAGGTTTGCCAAGAAACGTTGCAGCCTCTGTTGTGGATATGCTTTATCCGCAAAATAGGCTATCCTCTATTCCAATTATAGCGGTAACCGGTACCAATGGAAAAACCACAACCACACGTTTAATTGCACACATAATCCGTAGCAACGGTAAGCGTGTAGGCTACACCACTAGTGATGGGGTGTATGTTCACAATACGATGTTAATGAAGGGTGATACGACCGGACCGGTAAGTGCAGAGTTTATTTTGAAAGATCCGACAGTAGAATTTGCTGTCCTGGAAACCGCAAGAGGTGGTATTTTAAGGGCTGGATTAGGTTTCAATGCCTGCGATATTGGCGTTATTACTAATATTCAGGAAGATCACCTTGGTATTGCCGATATTCATAATCTTGATGACCTGACACGTGTTAAAGCCGTAGTGGTTGGCGCGGTTCGCAGAAAAGGATGGGCGGTATTAAATGCCGACAATGGCTATTGTGTGAAAATTGCAAGGGATGCTCGCTGTAATGTAGCTTATTTTAGTATGGATGAAAATAATCCGGTTATTAAAGAGCATTGCAGAAAAGGTGGTATTGCTGCGATTTATGAAAATGGATACATCACTATCAAAACCGGCGATTGGAAACTAAGGGTTGATAAAGCGACACACATCCCACTAACTTTTGGCGGCGCGGTAAACTTCATGATCCAAAACGTTTTGGCTGCAACTTTAGCTACTTATCTCTGGGGCTACAAACCGGAAGATATTCGTCTAGCATTAGAGACTTTTATTCCATCTGCGGCACACACGCCTGGAAGGATGAATATCTTCAGGTTCAAAGACTTTAAAGTGCTAGTAGATTTTGCTCATAATCCAGATGGTTTTAATGGCGTAAGAGCATATTTGCAAAGTGTAGAAGCGACAGAACATGTTGGGATCATTTCCGGAACCGGAGATAGACGTGACGAGGACATTATCGAAACCGCAAGGATATCAGCTCAAATGTTCGACAAGATTTACATTTGTCAGGAAAAATATTTAAGGGGCAGACAGCAAGATGAACTTATTGATCTTTTGCTCAAAGGAATCAGAGAAGTTGATCCAAATAAGGAAGTGATCATTAACAATAAAAGTACAGAATGCTTGAGGATCGCTATTGAAACTGCGAAAAAAGGATCTTACCTAACGATTTTAAGTAACACGATAGACAATACCATTCAACGTGTTACCGAACATCTGGATAGAGAACTGGAAGCTTAAAACAAAAAAACTCCTGATCATTGATTAGGAGTTTTTTTGTTTTATCGATTAGTTGATCTTATGCCTGAGCATCGCGCAATCTTTTAATTTCATCATGTGAAGTTCTTAAAGACGCTTTTTGATCGGAAATTAATGTTCTAATATTTGCTGGCAAATCTTCAACTTCTAAAGCCATTTTATAAGCATTTTGGGCAGCATCCTCACCAAATTCACAGTTATTTAAAACTGTTTTTCTATCGTGACCTGTAAATAAAGCTTTTACATCCATCCAGGCTCTGTAGATTTTTCCAGAATTTGTAGTACCTGTATCAATATCATCGCCAAGTGCTGCAATTTCAGTTCCTAAAGCCATCTTATATTTCTGACTTTCTGAAATCATATCCAAGAACAAAGCTTTTAAATCCGCATCCTCATCTTTTAATTCGGTGCGTCCTTTTTCGTAACCTGCAATACGGTCATTATTTATTTGAACTAAATCGTTCAATACTTCTGTAGTTACTGTTGTAGTGCTCATGTTTAATAAGTTTTGATGTATTATTTGAACATTGTTTTCTACGAAATAGTTTGCACTTTTTTGAAATCTACATTTCTTAAAACACTATCGCCAACTCACAGCTTCAAATAAAACCTCCATTTGGCTACTAAACTTAAAGATTTTTAGCCTTTCAGGCAGATAGCGGCATATTTAAGCTGACAGATCTAATTGCAGATTGAAGTCAGAAACGTTTAAATGTTAAAGGTAAAAAACCAGCGTCTCAATTATTTTACCTGGAAAGTATCCTGAATATTTAAGGATCTGTTTTTATTATTGCAGATTGCAGATACTAAATTCATCATATCTGGAAATTTATGAAAGCATTTACGCAACAGCCGCCCGATGGTGGAACCATTTACACAGAGACAAACCTTAGCAATCTCTTTCCTGAACCATTAAATACCATCACCAGCTGTTTCTTTCTCGCAATTGCAGTATACTGGACATTTAAAGTATGGGGAAAAGCCAAACAACATATTTTTCTAACTATTGCTTTGGCATTGCTGTATGTTGGTGGAATAGGCGGCACAACTTATCATGGCCTGCGCCGATGGCCAGTTTTTATCATGATGGACTGGATGCCTATTATGATCCTTTGCCTATCGGCTGGAGTTTACTTTCTGGCGAAGCTAACAAAGTGGTACTACGCAGTTTTAATTATAGGCATCTATGCAGCCTTCCAGGTTTATGTGAGAAGGCTTTTTTCAGTTGGTGATTTTCAGGTTTTTATTAACATCAACTATGCATTTATGGCAGCTATTGTCTTATTCCCGGTATTTGGGTATTTGATAAAAACGCAATGGAAAAACGGAAAGTGGGTCGGATTTGCATTAGTAGCATTCATTTTTGCACTTACTTTCCGGATTGCAGATCAATGGGAAATCCTGGAAGTAGGCACTCACTTTTTATGGCATACTTTTGGCGCAATTGCGAGTTTTTGCATGTTGAAGTATATTTACCTGGTTAACGGAAAAGCAGTTCGCAGGGAGCAATCCTTCAAAAATTAAAACTTATAAAAGCTTAGATTTTGCTTTACGATAATCTAGTTTCTTGTTCTTACCAATGGCATATTCCAGACCGCCATTTAGATGATTTAGAAATTTGTCATCAGCCCAACACTCTTTTGGATGTCCCATTGAAGTATAAAATGCCCGCCCACCATCATAGCTATGAAACCAGCTAAAGGGATGAAAATTCCCATTCTTACCACCTTCGTAAGATTTTTCATCAATGGTGATTAATACTTTAATATCAGGATTGATTTCTTTGAAATTATAAAGCTCATCCGTATGCATCCAGACAGAATCCGTTAAAAATCTGGTTGCCGGATGCTTCCTGTCCTTTACTACAAACCTCGCTTCCTGCACCTTGGGGTGGCTAATAAAATAAGCTCCAACTAATTTACCATACCAGGGCCATTCGTATTCTGTATCGGTTGCTGCATGGATACCGGCAAAACCGCCGCCGGCCTGGATGTAGCGCTCAAATGCCGACTGTTGTGCATCATTCAAAACATCGCCGGTAGTACTCAAAAAGATTACAGCAGCATATTTCTTTAAGTTGACTTCTGTAAATAAATCTGCATTTTCAGTCGTATCGACGTTATAATGATGTAGTTGACCAAGCTTGATTATCGCTTTTTTGCCTTCTTCTATAGAGGCATGGCGATACCCTTTTGTTTTAGAAAATACCAGGATACTGGGCTTACCCTTTGCAAACGCGACAACTTGAAAGCTGATAAGCGCAAGCATCATCATAAATATTTTTTTCATTGAAAGATTTGGTTAGATGTTTAAAATGCTGTTTATGCTGCTAAATTTAAGAAAGCTCTTGGATAATTTGTTTGCACCGCTCTTCAACCTGCTTCAAAACAGGCACAAACAAGGCATTATCCCAATAAGGGTCTACTAGTTCGTCATTATCCAAGAAAAGTTTGATTTTTTGAAGTTCTTCTTTTGTTTTTGCAAGATGTGTTACGTCACTTAGATTTTTCCGGTCCATTACCAGAATCAGATCGTATTTCGAAAACATAGCAGCCGAGAACTGTTGTGCCCGTTGCATGCTAATGTCATAACCAGAATTTTGAGCCGCAACAATACTCCTATGGTCTGGCGCTTGACCGATGTGCCAGTTTCCAGTTCCAGCGGAAGCAATCTCCCATTTTAGATTTTGCTTCTCTGCCAAATGACGCATAACACCTTCTGCCAGCGGCGAACGGCAAATATTGCCTAAACAAACCATTAAAATTTTCAACTTATTTCAATTTAGATTTATAAATATATACAAAAGTATAAGCCTTCCCGTCTTGCTGGGTGGTAGTGGTCTGCGTTAATTTATCGCCATCAAAAGCCAGCGGGGCAGCTGGTGATCCAGACAAAATGATTTTATCTCCATCTATTTTCCAGGTCTTTATGCTGGCATCAGTCATCATGTCGCAAAGTGCACCATTGGCCCCCGGCACATAAGTGCTATCTTTTGCAAATGAAAGTGACAGGTTAGCTATGCAACTTTCTGGGCCGGATAATTCAATATAATTATTGCTTGTTTTGCCTCCCACCGTCATTGCCGGTGTGACTGTTACAGACTCGACTACCCACTTTTTCGAAGTGAGTGTCTTGTAGGTATCTTTGGTACAGGCAATTGCCGTGCAGATTACCAGCACAAATATTAGTTTTTTCATATGGTTAGATTTAGGTTTTGTGAAGATAAACGAAAGTAACGATGAATTCGCTACATAAAGAAAAATCCCCCAGATTTGGAGGATTCGAATTTAATGAAGGATAGTTATCCGTAAATGTCGTTGAGCATTTTCGCCAGCCGAACCCCACCTTTTAGCAATTGCTCATTTAAAGTTTCAGACCAATCAAAGTTATAGCGATAACTCAGTTTTGAATCTGGCTTTGTGCTATCATAAATTTTGCTACACACCGTATAGGCATCATATACACAATCTTTTAAACTGGTATTTTGCCAGTTATAAAGCTGCACTGCTGATGGATGATTAATTGCCTTCGCAAATTCGGTATAACTTAGTTGCTGATATTCAATAAGCTGCTCATCCCAGACGCGGTGCAGGTTAGACTTTTCATTAAACCACATTAACGAAACCCGATTACCACCCAAATCTTCTTTATGGGCAACATGCATAGGCTGGCATAAATCTCCGGCCATATGCACCAACATGCGTAAAGCCAGCTTCTTCTCTGAAGCCGTACTGCTTGCCTTTTTTAAAACAACCGTTAAATCAATTATCTTGTTATAAAGATTTGGGGCTTTTTCCGTCTCTAAAATGTTATAGACACCTTGTTTATCTAAACCTCCCGGGAGGTTAACAAAATGCCAGTTGTATAAGTAATTGTAGGTCGAATCTGATTTGATAAAATCTCCCCAGTTTGCCGACATGGCCAGTGTTTCTGAACCTAAAATGGATTGAATTGCTTTCCGTGTCTTTGCTTTTAGGTAGTTATCTGCAATCTCGCCTACTACCCTATGTCCAATCATACCCCAGGCATTTGCTTGAATGGGTAAATAGGCCAACAAACCCACGGCCGCAACCGTTGATAATTTCTTTTTAATCGATTTAAATATCATTTTTATAATTCTTTTTGTACGCAGGTAATTTTTTCTTTAAGCGTAAGCTTAATCTCCCTTTGATCACTCAGATTTTCCAGGATGAGCGTATCAGCAGCGCGTTTCTTAATCAGGAAATTCTTATCATATCTGCCAATGCGATAACAACCAGATATTTTTTGTTTATAATTTGCATGTGTAAAAGTTGCGCCAACAATCAATGTATCTCCCCGAACGGTATACACGCCTTTAGCATACTCTTTCCACACGCCATTATTAAAACAAGAGTCCTCGTAAAAGTTTACTTTACTATGGGTAACTAGATCAATATAAATAGAATCGCAGGTAACCTTAAAGTGGTGTTGTGTATAATTACTGAGTTTTTGACTGTAAGCAACAGCATCCTCATTCCATACGCCCTGCATAAATTCTTCGCCTTTCCCCTGGATATTTGGTAATCTGGAACAGGATGAATACAACAAAACAGCGATGAAAAGCATCACATAAAGGAACTTTAAGTAACGATATTTTTTTGGCATTGTTTAAGATGTAATTGGAGTATCCGGAAAAATTTGCATGTTAGAACTTTCCATTGAGTAGTTTATTGGCATTTACCATATTATTGATGAGCATGAACAGTCCAATTGCAAAAGAAACGCCACCAATAAAGCCAATTATGCCTAATACTGAATAATAGAAGCTTACTTCTGGGGCAGATAGTGATGAATTCTTCATCAGATAGGGCATTAGCCAATAATAAGTACCGCTCAATAACAAACTAATTCCTGAGCCAACACAGAGAAACACCGCGTCAGCTCTTGCTATTTTGCTGATGTAAATACAAGAGGCAATAAATACCAGGAGCGGTGAAATTATTGACACCAAGGTAAACAGTAACTGTAAAAATGGACTATTCATATCTTTATTAATCTTTTACTAGTTCATTATTTCAAGTTAAAATCAAAGACAGCTCGCTTATTTTGCAAGATTACATCTTCTAAAAATTAAGCAAAGCAGGATTCCGAAATTAATCGATCACCCTTGCTTTACCTTAGCCTGATATAGCTTGCTTATAAAAGCTTATAGTTTATTTCAAGCTTCCAACCATATCTTCCGGACGAACCCATTCATCGAATTGTTCGTTGGTTAATAAGCCTAATTCTACAGCCGCTGCTTTTAACGTTTTATTTTCTTTATGGGCTTTTTTTGCAATTTTAGCTGCATTTTCATATCCAACGTGTGGATTTAACGCGGTTACCAACATTAACGAGTTTTGCAAATGCTTCTCGATTTCTGGTAGGTTAGCGGTAATTCCATCAGCACATTTATCAGTAAACGAGACACAAGCATCTCCAATTAACCGTGCTGATTGCAATACATTGGCAGCAATTAAAGGTTTAAAAACATTTAGTTCGAAATGACCAGACATTCCGCCAATAGAAACGGCTACATCGTTACCAATTACCTGCGCACATACCATTGTTAGGGCTTCTAGCTGAGTTGGATTAACTTTTCCTGGCATAATAGAAGAACCTGGCTCATTGTCTGGAATTACAATTTCGCCAATACCACAACGCGGACCAGAACTTAACATCCGTACATCATTTGCTACTTTCATCAAAGCTACAGCGGTACGTTTTAAAGCGCCAGAAAGTTCAACCATAGCATCGTGAGCAGCTAAAGCCTCAAATTTGTTTGGTGCAGTAACGAAAGGCAAACCCGTTAAATCAGCAATTTTCTTTGCCACTAAAACATCGTAACCTTTCGGGGTATTTAACCCTGTACCTACAGCAGTACCGCCTAAAGCCAGTTCTGCAACCATTAACAAAGCATTTTTAATTGCCCTGATGCTGTTGTCAATCTGTTGTACATATCCAGAAAATTCTTGCCCTAATGTTAATGGTGTAGCATCCATAAAGTGGGTACGGCCAGTTTTCACAATTGAACTGAATTCTTCCACTTTTTGAGCCAAAGCATTGCGCAATTTCTCTAAGCCCGGAATGGTATTTTCTACGGTAAGTTTATACGCTGCAATGTGCATTGCAGTTGGGTAAGTATCATTAGAAGATTGTGATTTATTAACATCATCATTTGGGTGAAGCACCTTTTTATCATCAGCCAATGCACCTCCATTAATAACGTGTGCACGGTTTGCAATCACTTCATTTCCATTCATATTGCTCTGTGTACCAGAACCAGTTTGCCAGATTACCAAAGGGAATTGATCATCAAGATTGCCGGCAATAATTTCATCACAAGCTTTTGCAATTAATTCGGCCTTTTCCGCACTAAGCACGCCAAGTTCTGTGTTAGCCAAAGCAGCAGCCTTTTTCAAATAGCCAAAAGCATGAATAATTTCTTTGGGCATCGAACCTTCAGGTCCGATTTTAAAATTATTGCGTGAGCGTTCGGTTTGTGCACCCCAGTATTTATCGGCAGGCACTTGTACCTCGCCCATGGTATCGTGTTCTATTCTGAAACTCATTATATTTTGATTTTTGTTGTCGCAAATTTAAGTTTTTTGCCTATAAAGCAAGGTATTATATTGGATATTTCCTGTTAGATGTTTTTGTTCGTTTTTTCCTGCGGGATGATTGCAGGGATTGAAGGATTAGGCAGATTATTTTGGAAATGGTTTGGGAGTATGCAAAATAGTCGACTAATATTTAGTTTGATTTATTGAAACCATTACAAAGTTATCGCTATCTGTAATTTATTGCTATTTGGCTTTAGCCTATGGCATTAAATTCTGCGCTAATCCATTTAAATATTATCTTTTTGATTTCATTTCCTAATTTGAGGTTATTCATTATATTTAAATTATGAAAACGCTAAAATCTCTGTATTTAAATTTTAGCTTACTTTCTTTGATAAACTTTACTCATGTAGCTATGCTCGGAACTCCAGAAATTATTATACTGCTTGTTGTTTGTATTTTGTTAATGATCCCAGTAGGATTGATCGTTTGGTTGATTTTTTATCTCGTGAAAAGAAACAGTCGTTAATATTGCTGACCTTAAGTTAGAGCGCTCGTGTCTACCGCAGTGTAGGGTTCTTTGTAATAAAGGTTATGAAAAAAATATAGATTTCTCATTGTGCCTCACACTAGTCGGAATGACGACCACCTTAATTTATACATAAATATGTGAGGTTAAAAGAAACCTCGAAGGTTTTGAAAACCTGCGAGGTTTAAAGATTACATTTTTGTACTTTTGCGGCTATGTCAGTTATTAAACCCTCGTTAGCAAAAGGTACACGCGATTTTTCGCCTGTTGAAATGGTGAAACGCAATTTTATTTATGATACTATTAAAACGGTCTTCAGGAAATATGGTTACGCAGAAATTCAAACCCCAAGCTTCGAAAACCTTTCTACCTTAACTGGTAAATATGGCGATGAAGGTGATAAACTGATTTTTAAAATCTTAAATAGTGGGGAATACCTAAAAGATCCTAAAAAGAAATCTTTTGACTTTTCTGAAGAAGACAATAGTAATAAGCTTATTCCACTGATCTCCGAAAAGGCCCTCCGTTATGACCTTACCGTTCCTTTCGCCCGTTACGTGGTCATGCACCAACACGAAATAACCTTGCCTTTTAAGCGTTTTCAGGTACAGCCAGTTTGGCGTGCTGACAGGCCACAGAAGGGAAGATATCGTGAGTTTTATCAATGCGATGTAGATGTGGTTGGCTCAGAAAGCTTAATAAACGAAGCAGAATTTATTTTGATTTATAACGAGGCGCTAGCAAAATTAGGCCTAAAAGATTTTAGCATTAAAATAAATAATAGAAAAATTCTATCAGGCCTCGCCGAAATTATAGGCAAACCCGATTTAATTATTGACATGACAGTTGCCATCGACAAACTCGACAAGATCGGCTTAGATGGCGTGAGTAAAGAGTTATTAGAACGTGGTTTTACGGAAAATGATTTAGAAAAACTCCGCCCTGTTATTTTACTGCAGGGAAGCAACGAAGAAAAACTAGCTAGTTTAAAAGAAGTGCTCGCAACTTCTGACACCGGCTTGAAAGGAGTGGGCGAGATCGAAACGGTTTTTGAATATGTGGAAAGCTTAATATCTTACGCATTGCCGTTAACAGCCAAATTAGAATTAGACATTACCTTAGCGCGTGGTCTTAATTATTACACCGGTTGTATTTTCGAAGTAAAAACCAATGAAGTTGCCATGGGCAGTATTGGCGGCGGTGGGCGTTATGACGACTTAACCGGCATGTTCGGCCTAAAAGATTTGACTGGCGTTGGCGTTTCTTTTGGTGCAGACCGTATTTATGATGTTCTGGAAGAACTGAATCTTTTTCCTGCATCGGCAGAGGTAGGCACTAAAGTCTTAATCAGCAATTTCGATCTAGAAGCAGAGAGATATGCTTTACCGATTTTACAACAATTTAGAAATGCAGGTATTTCAGCCGAATTATACCCCTCTTCAGCAAAACTAAAAAAACAAATGGCTTATGCTGACGCCAAGAAGATCCCTTACGTAATTTTGATCGGCGGTGATGAAATTGCTAGCGGCGAGCTCACGCTAAAGGACATGGAAAGCGGCGAACAGAAAAAACTTACTGTTTTGGCAATATTGGATTTGCTGAAGTAAGATTAACCGCAAGAGCGCTAAGTTCTTTCGCAGAGAACGCTAAGCCAAGTGCAAATAACAGGCGCCCAACTTTGCGTTTCCTTGCGCTTTTCTTTATTAACTTTGCAGTTAAACCAACCACCCAGCTTTGCATTTCCCTACACTTTTTTCTTCTCTTTTTTGGCAATTAAACTTCACCTTCCAATCCGTAGCAATATTGGAAACCGCACATCTTTCTCTGCGTCGTCACCCCAGGCTTCCTTTAATTCTGTCAATAAGTACTCTAATGGATTCCTTTCATTCGCTTTTTTGTAATGTTGCAAAGATGACCAAGTATTTAAGTAACCAATCAGCTGGCTAAAGTTCCAGGTAGTTTTAATTTGAAAATGAGGCGCATCTATTTCTTCAAATGGAAAGGGAATTGTTTTATAACCTTCTTCTATATACCGGCGTTCGCTATCCCAGTAATTTCCTAAAATATCTTCGTATAATTTGTGAATTACCGGATCAATTTTTTTATCAATTAGCATAAGCCCGTAACCGATAACTGCAATAACTCCGTCAGCCTTCAATGTACGCCTTACTTCAGCATAAAAAGCATCAAAATTAAACCAGTGAATAGCTTGTGCCACGGTAATTAAATTGAAACTTTGGTCTGGAACATCGGCACGATCAGCGGCTTCAACTTTATATAAAATGTTGGGTAGCTTAAGCGCCTGACTCAACTGTTTCTCACTGATATCCGTAGCATAAACCTGCTGAAAATGCTGAGCCAGTACTCTTGCCACCTGACCGTTTCCTGTTGCACAATCCCAGGCAGCATCTTTTTCATCTACTAAGGAAAATATGAAATCATACAACTCTTGAGGATATGTTGGACGGTAAATAGCATATTCAGCCGACTGGGTAGAAAAGTTATCTTTCATTTTAAGTAAATTTTGATTAATTGAATGTAAACAAACGAATATATTTCTCAACGACTTCTTGCAAATCTCTTGTGCGAAGGTTATATTACAACTAACACTAAAATAAACAAAAAGAATTATACTGGTGTTCTTACCGCTAAAATTAAAGACCATCACTCAACCATGGATAAAACTTCTAAAGCACTTCAATCGGCAGAGCACGATGACATGAAATACAGGCTAAAGTCTATCTTTGGAGGCTCTGTCGGCAATTTAGTTGAATGGTACGATTGGTATACTTACTCTGCATTCGCTCTATATTTTTCAGATTCTTTTTTTCCAAATAGTAATCCTACCGCACAACTTTTAAACACAGCTGGCATCTTTGCAGTTGGCTTTTTAATGCGACCAATTGGAGGATGGCTTTTCGGAAGTATTGCAGATAAAATGGGCCGTAAAAAATCGATGACTTTATCAGTACTGATTATGGCAATTGGCTCTCTGATTATTGGGTTGACCCCTGGCCATAAGGAAATCGGAATTGCAGCACCCCTCCTATTGGTTTTCGCCAGGTTAATTCAAGGCTTAAGTACGGGTGGAGAATACGGAACCTCTGCTACCTACCTGAGTGAAATGGCTACGAAGAAACGTCGTGGTTTCTTTTCAAGCTTTCAATATGTTACCTTAATTGGCGGACAATTATTGGCATTAGGCATCCAGCTAATTTTACAGAACTGGTTACTCACCTCTACAGAGCTACATAGCTGGGGCTGGAGAATTCCGTTTTTTATTGGTGCCATTCTTTCCTTTATTGCACTTTATTTAAGGAGACACATCGATGAAACAGCCGCCTTTAAAACCAAAGCCGCTGAAGAAAAGAAAAGCGGCCTGGCAGTGCTGATGAAATACCCAAAGGAAGTCTTTACAGTGGTAGGGCTAACATTAGGTGGAACAATTGCCTTCTACACGTTCAGCACATACATGCAAAAGTTTTTGGTAAACACCGTACATCTAAGCAAAGAAAGCTCCACCACCCTTTCGTTCATTTCGCTGCTGGTTTTTGCTATTCTTCAGCCATTATTCGGGTTGCTATCCGACAATATCGGAAGAAAACCGCTACTGATTGGATTTGGCGTTCTTGGAACCCTGTTCACTGTACCTATTTTAACAGGTATGGCTGGCGAAACGAATACTACTATCATCTTCCTGTTGATGATTGCTGCGCTGATTATTGTAAGCGGTTATACGAGTATCAACGCAGTAGTAAAAGCAGAACTTTTTCCCGCCGAAATCAGAGCACTCGGCGTTGGCTTACCTTACGCATTAACCGTTGCTATTTTTGGGGGCACGGCAGAATATCTCGCCCTTTGGTTTAAGAATATTGGTCATGAAAACTATTTTTATTGGTATGTTACCGGCTGTATTTTAATTTCCTTGATCTTATATACTACCATGAAAGATACCAAACACCATTCGAAAATAGAGGAATAACAAATACTAATTACGTCTGGACGGCTATAGGATTGCATTTAATCCGATTGTTAGAAAAGTACTGCTTTTGAATACAGTTACCAATCTCAATCAAGTTCAAATTCGGATCTTGGAGAAAAACTGATAATTTTTACCGTTTGCACAAGTGCTTTCCATCGGGCCATTTTCGTATTCGAAACCACAATCCGTTAGCTCCTTGAGCACTTCATCAATAGACTGATCGGTTATAAAACCATAAATCTGCAGAACAATGAGTTAGCTTATAAGCTTTTGGTTAAATCTTACTTCCATATTGATGGAGGTTGATTTTCTGGTTTGCAAATTTTAAAGCTTTGCGGTGAGCAAAACGCTCCAGACTATTGACTTTCCTACACCTTTTTCTTAAAAACTAAGCATTTGGCAAATTGTTTTAGATTCAAATCCAGTTTAAAGTTTGGCTTTCAAAGAAAGTGTTGGCAATAATCTAATTACAAAATAACCAATTTTTATATATTTACCATTATGCAAAATCAAGCACCATTAGCTGAAAGAATGCGTCCGCAAAACCTTGATGAATATGTTGGGCAGAAACATTTAGTAGGTACGGGTGCAGTATTACGCAAAGCAATAGAAAGCAGTCAACTGCCGTCCATGATTTTCTGGGGGCCGCCCGGGGTAGGAAAAACTACGCTTGCATATATTATTTCACAAGCGTTGGATCGCCCTTTTTTTAACTTAAGCGCCATTAACAGCGGCGTTAAAGATATTCGGGAAGTGATAGACAAAGCCGCCGCGCTTAAAGATAGTTTTCTGGGTTTGCCCATATTGTTTATCGATGAAATTCACCGTTTTAGCAAATCTCAACAAGATAGTTTGCTCGGTGCTGTGGAGCGTGGCCTGGTTACATTAATTGGTGCGACTACAGAAAATCCATCCTTTGAAGTTATTTCCGCTTTACTTTCGCGTTGCCAGGTTTATATTTTAAAATCGTTAACAGAAGAAGAGTTATCCGGCTTGTTGGAAACTGCAATAAAAAAGGATGTTATACTCAGTCAAAAACAGATAGAAATCAAGGAACATGAAGCACTCATCCGGCTTTCAGGTGGAGATGCGAGAAAGCTCTTGAATGTACTTGAAATTGCGATAAACGGAATTGGTGGAGACAAAATTATCCTCACCAATGAAAGTGTTTTAGCCCATGCACAGCAAAATTTAGCACTCTATGATAAAGCAGGAGAACAACATTACGACATCATTTCTGCTTTTATAAAATCAATCCGAGGTAGCGACCCGAATGCTGCTGTTTACTGGTTAGCAAGGATGATTGAAGGTGGTGAAGATCCGCTATTTATTGCCAGAAGGCTATTGATTTTATCTTCCGAGGATATTGGAAACGCTAACCCAAATGCACTGTTATTGGCCAATAACTGTTTTACGGCCGTGAATGTAATTGGTTATCCGGAAGCCAGAATTATTCTGTCGCAATGTGTTACCTACCTTGCCAGTTCGCCAAAAAGCAATGCAGCTTATCAGGCCATTAATCACGCTCAGGCTTTGGTAAAGCAAACCGGAAACCTCCCTGTTCCACTCCATATCCGGAATGCACCAACCAAGCTGATGAAAAACATTGGATATGGAAAAGATTATAAATATTCTCATGGTTATGAAGGAAATTTTGAGGCACAGGAATATTTTCCGGATGAATTAAGCGGAACAAAATTGTATGATCCCGGGAAAAATCCTGCTGAAGAAAAATTACGGGAAAAACTAAAACAAAACTGGAAAGATAAATACAACTATTAGTGTAACATTTCATTATGAATGGTGACTAATATATAACCTTAACAATTACCTAAACTAATATGCTCAGTACTTTCTTAAGCCATCAAAAGAAATCTTTTTGGCGTTCGCGAAACCGTGGAGGCAGCATCGCCGCCCAGGTTGTTTTAGGCTTTTTTATGCTATATTTTTTACTGGTCGCTGGCTTTTTGGGCTTTGGAATGACGGTGTTGCTTCCAAAAGTCTTTCCTCAGCAAGATGTAATGACCAGTTTTAATGGCCTTATTCTTTATTATTTTGCGTTCGATTTCCTGATGCGTTTGCAACTTCAGGAATTACCTACTTTAAGTATTATCCCTTACTTGCATCTGAAAATACCGAAACATAAAATCGTAGATTTCTTAAATGTAAAAGCACTTTTCTCTGCTTTTAACCTTTGGCCATTCCTGCTTTTTCTACCATTTTGTTTCATCACCATTGCAAAAGTTCATGGCATTGTGGTGGTATTGGCTTATATCTTAAGTATTTTTTCTTTAATGCTGCTGAATAACTATCTTATTTTGTTCATCAAAAGAAAATCTATATCAAATTTCTTATTTACAATCGGCGGTTTAATCTTGGTCTCAGGCTTTGCTGCCTTGGAATACTTCAAGATAATATCTATAACAGCTGTATCTGATGTCGTATTTCGGACAGTCACTAAGCAACCTGCATTAGCACTTATATTTCCGGCGCTAACTTTTTTAGTGTATAGGATAAACGCTTCATTTCTCCGCAAAAATCTGTATGTTGAAGAATTAAGTGCCAAACAAGAGAAAAAAGTAAGTACTGACTATCCATTCTTTAATCGCTTTGGAAGGGTTGGCGAACTCGCAGCGCTAGAATTGAAACTTATTATCAGGCATAAACGCCCACGAAATACAGTGCTAATGGGCATGATTATTCTGGTTTATGGATTTCTTTTTTACAAACCACAGGTATTGCAAACAAACTCATTTGGCATGATGTTATTTGCTGCTGTATTTATGACGGGCATGTCGATTATAAATTATGGCCAGTTTATGTTTGCCTGGCAAAGTGCACACTTCGACGGCTTGTTAAGTAAAAAAATCGATTTTAAAGACTTTATTAAGGCTAAATTTTTACTCTTTACCATTGCTTCTACCCTGCTCACTATTGCAGCAAGTTTTTACTGTTTCATTGATGCAAAGTTACTCCTGCTTCATTTGGTTGCCTATTTATACAATATCGGATTTACCACAGTAATGGTTTTATTTCTTGCTACATATAATTATAAAAGAATTGATGTATCCCGGAGTGCGAGCTTTAACTGGCAGGGCATGGGTGCAACACAATGGATTTCTATTTTTCCATTTATTCTACTCCCCATATTAATCTATTGGGCATTTAATCTATTCCATTTACCTTATGTAGGCTTGGCAGCTGTGGGCATTTTTGGCTTGGTGATGCTGCTGATGCGTGGATACTGGATAAATTTTATTGTAAAAAGATTCGAACAACAACGTTATAAAATAGCCGAAGGCTTTAGAGAATAATTATTATGATTTTAGAAGTTAAGAATTTGAAGAAAGTTTATGGCGACAAAACTGTTGTAAACATCGAAAATATACAAATTGAACAAGGTGAAACAGTTGGATTAGTTGGCAATAATGGCGCCGGAAAAACGACCTTTTTCAGGATGTTACTAGATTTGATCAGACCAAATAGTGGCGAAATTTTATCTAAAAATGAAAACGTTATGCAAGGCGATAACTGGAAAAGTTATACCGCATCTTTTTTAGACGAAGGCTTTTTGATCGACTACCTCACCCCTGAAGAATATTTCACCTTTATTGGCAGTTTAAATAACCTGAGCATTGCTGATGTAAGTAGCTATTTAACACAGTATGGGGAGTTTTTCAACAATGAAATCTTGAACAGCGGAAAATATATCCGCGACTTTAGTAAAGGGAACCAGGTAAAAGTAGGGATTGCGGCTGCATTAATGCAAAAGCCAGAAATCCTGATTTTGGATGAACCTTTTGCCAATCTTGATCCAACTACGCAAATCAGGTTGAAAAACCTACTTAAAGCACAAGCAGGTAGCATGACTACATTTATTTCCAGTCATGATTTAAATCACGTAACGGATGTTTGTAATCGGATTATCCTGGTGGAAAAGGGACAGGTTATCAAAGACTTTAAAACAGATGAAAACACATTAAAAGAGTTGGAGAATTACTTCTCTGCCTAACCTGTGTACTAAGAATGATACGGTTTTATTTAGCAGGCAGGAGTAACTGTACTCACCTATGCTAAAATTATTCTTTCGATCAAGAATTGCTTAAAATATCATTTAAATTCTATTATACGATTTTTTGGCATCGTGTTTGAACATAATTTAATAGAATTAAAATATAAATAATCATGAGTATCTCTAAAGTAAGAATAGCAACACTAAGTATAGGATTAGCCGTAGGTTCAATCGCATTTCAAAGCTGTGATAGCTTAACCAAAACACAAAAAGGTGCAGGTATAGGTGCTGCGGCAGGCGGTGTAGTTGGTGCATTAATTGGAAAAAAAGCAGGTAACACTGCAGTGGGCGCATTAATAGGCGGTGCTATAGGTGGTACAGCTGGTGCATTCATCGGCCGTAGAATGGACAGACAAGCTGCAGAAATTCAGAAAGCTATTCCTAACGCAGAGGTAATTCGTGAAGGAGAAGGTATCATTGTTAAATTTGATAGCGGTATCTTGTTCGATTTCGATAAAACAGCATTAAAAGATGCAGCAAAAACAAATGTTCAAAGCTTAGCTTCATCATTAAATCAATATCCTGATACCGATATTAAAATTATTGGTCATACAGATAGCAAAGGAACAGAAACTTATAATCAGGGTTTATCTGAAAGAAGAGCAGCAGCAGTTAAAGCTTATGCAGTTTCTCAAGGTGTTCCATCATCCAGATTAGTAACTATTGGTAAAGGATTCTCTGAGCCAATTGCTGATAATGAAACTGATGCAGGTCGCGCAGCAAACCGTCGTGTTGAGATTGTAATCGTAGCAAACGATGCATTGAAAGACACCGCTAAAAAACAAGGATAATAAAAGCAATTACCCTCTACCTATGAGGTCTACATAAATCCACCCCGATACCAGAAAAGTATCGGGGTTTTTTATTTTCCATACATTTCAACCCATAGACTAATCAGAGGAATGATCTGCTGATTGGTTATATTCGCCTTTCCAGGCATAAAAGCCAAAGATCATTAGGCCAATACTGATGGGAAAGAATATAAACAGGATAATTGCCCATTGTAAAATGGTATTCGTTCTTTCGATTTCACTGTGCGCTAAACCTACTTTATCCAGCGCTTGTGTAATTAAAAAAGCCATTGCCAAAGGGCCAAGCAGCATCCAAACTATTCCTAAAAATTTCTTCAACGTATTCATATTTTAATCGTTAATGTTTTCGTCTTTTTTGTTGGATAAATAAATGGTACCTATGACCAGACTTAAGGTTGCAATCCCAATTGGATACCACAATCCCGAGAGTGGTCTTGCACCAGCAAAACTTGCGATTAAAGTGGCAATGAACGGTACGAGGCCGCCAAATACACCATTACCAATATGATAAGGTAACGACATGGATGTGTACCTGATTTTTGTTGGGAAAAGCTCTACTAGAAAGGCTGCGATAGGGCCATAAACCATGGTAACCAATAAAATCTGGAAGAAAATTAAGCCGACAAACTTCCAGAATAACGGGGTTGGTAAAACTTTATCTTTAATAATTTCTTTCCCTGATGAAATCCCCGCTGTTTTTGAAACCGTATCTACCTGGAATTTATTAAAGGAAGCACCGCTCTTCAAAATAACCTTTGTAGTAGATAGATATAGACTATCTGAACTACCCGATAAGGCTTCATGTTTAATAATTGGCTTGGCATAAACTGCTCCTACCAAGTCCATCTTTGTGGTATCTGTATCATCTAGAAAAGCCTGGTAAATTGGTCTGTAAAATATAATTCCCAAAAGCATTCCTGCTAACATGATCCACTTACGACCAACACGATCGCTCCACGCACCAAAAATTACGAAGAAAGGAGTTGCAAAAGCTATCCCCCAGAGCAGAATATATCGTGAATCATTAAAATCGAGTTTACAGGTATTCTCCAAAAAAGATTGCGCGTAGAATTGTCCGGTGTACCAGATCACCCCCTGCCCCATTGTAGCACCAAACAGTGCCAGCAACACCATTTTAAAATTCGCTTTATTATTGAAGCTTTCCTTCAATGGGTTTTTAGAAATATTCCCTTCTGCTTTCAGTTTAGAAAACATAGGAGATTCATGCATTTTCATGCGGATATAAATGGAAACCACTACCAAAAGGATGGATAATAAAAATGGAATTCTCCATCCCCAATCAGAAAAAGTATCTGCACCAAGCACGTTTTTAGTGATCACGATAACGCCTAGAGAGAGAAATAATCCCAATGTTGCTGTCGTTTGGATCCAACTTGTAAAAAATCCGCGCCTGTTTTCTGGTGCGTGTTCTGCCACGTAAGTTGCGGCTCCGCCATATTCTCCGCCAAGTGCTAAACCTTGTACCAGCCTTAATATCAAAACCAAAATTGGGGCTGCATAGCCAATGCTTTTGTAAGATGGGATCAGGCCTATTAAGAAAGTAGAGCCACCCATTAACACCAGCGTAAGTAAAAATGTATATTTTCTTCCAATTAAGTCGCCTAATCTCCCAAAAACCAAAGCCCCGAACGGACGAACAATAAAACCCGCAGCAAAAATCGCGAGTGTATTAATTAATGCGGAAGCGCCTGCATCTTCCGGAAAAAGTTGATGACCAATGATGACGGCTAAACTGCCGAAAATATAAAAGTCGTACCATTCAATTAAAGTACCTAATGAAGAGGCACCAATAACTTTGAAAATGTTATTTTGGGGTAGCGTTTCGCTCATAATTTAGAAATATTTGGTTTTCTAAGATAAACATTTGAGCGGAAGAAAAAATAACTATTGATTTAATCCCCACAATAAAACATTTCAAATTCTGTTTTGTACTTTCATACGGAAAACCAAACATATGCTATTAATACAGAATATCAGACTGAGTAGAATTTTAAGAAACACCTGGCATGTTGATTTGATCATGATCGCATCCTGCACCGCAGCTTATTTTGTTCGTGCGTATTTAATTGCACATCATTTCGAAATCCCATCTATTATTCCAACCGTATTAGGTACAGCAATTGCATTTTTTATTGGTTTTAATAATAATCAGGCTTATGACAGGTGGTGGGAAGCAAGAAAAATCTGGGGTGCCCTGGTAAATGACTCCCGTTCATTTGCACGGGCGTTAATTAATTATGTAGATGAAGATGAGGTAAGTGCGAAACGGATTGTATACAGACACATCGCCTTTCTTTATGCGCTTAAAGCCAGCTTACGTGGTGCTGTTGATGAAATCTACATTAAATATTTACCTCCGGAAGATATCCTTGAAATTTCCAGACACACCAATAAACATAACGCCATATTAAATATTCAATCCAGAGAATTACAAAAATTATCTAAAGCGCATAAAATAGACGGATTTCGTTTTATGGAAATTAACGAAATGTTGGTTCGCTTCTCTGATTCTATGGGCATGAGCGAAAGGATAAAGAACACCATTTTCCCAACTACTTACACCTATTTAACCAAAGTTTTCATCTGGCTTTTTGTGGTGACTTTCACATTAGTGATTAGCCAGTCGGCTGGTCCGGCATCTATCTTTTTGGGCTGGCTAATTGGTTTCGTTTTTGTTTCTACTCAGATAAATGGAATGAGCCTGGTTGATCCTTTCGAGAATAACTCCGCCGGAATTCCTTTAAACCAGATTACCAGAACGATAGAGATTAACTTGCTGCAGATGCTCGAAGAGACAGACATCCCGGAGCCTGTTAAGCCTATTAACGAAGAATATGTGCTTTAAGACTTATTTATTTTCTTTCCTATCAAAACAAACAACAGGGATAATAACCAGAAAATAAACAAGATGACTCCTGTGTTGAGTAATGCTTTAGGATAACCAAGTTCAACTACATTGATAAATGGATAAGGATATTGCTTGATGAGGTATCCACGAACAATAATAAAAAGCACATACGCAGAAGGATAAATTAACCATTTTAGCGCATCCTTATATTGTAGGCGCTCCTTGGAAACAAAAAACACCCAGTAAACCAAAAATAATAAGGGGTTTACTACATGTAGCAATTCATCTGCTAGCCTATACCAGCCAACAGGATGTGTTAATCCGCGAAGCAAAACATTGTATATTAATCCAACAATAAGGATGTAAACATTGATAGCCGTTTGTGTTGATGATTTTTTAAAGAACAAACTCATCTTTGTTCCTTTAGCTAAATTTATAAACGTTAAGCAGCAAGCGACTAAAATATTAGTTAAGATAGTAAAAAATGAAAGATACAGTTTCAGTGCGCTCCAAACATCTCCACCAAACTGGCCGATACTTAATTTGAGTTGCAGCACTAATGCAAACCAAACAATAATGGCTGCGATAGAAGTATAAGTGCTTTTTGCAGCCGTTAATTTCATGATGATAGCGATTAGGTTTAGTTAAGACAAAAAAAATGCTCACTTCAAAAACTAAAGTAAGCATTTTAAATTTTAATCTTTTAACTTCTATTTCTTCGGCATATTTCGAAGTTCGATCGGTTTTTTTGTATTCTTTTTCATTTTCAAATTAAGCATTTCAACCAACACTGAAAACGCCATTGCGAAGTAAACATAGCCCTTTGGAATATGCTGATCCAACCCTTCTGCTAACAGGGAAACGCCAATTAACAATAAGAATGAAAGGGCCAACATTTTAACAGTAGGGTGATTGTTTACAAACTCACTTATTTTACCGGCTGAAAACATCATAATGATTACGGCAATAACCACCGCTGCAATCATAATTTCAATGTGCTCTGCCATTCCTACGGCCGTAATTACCGAGTCCAATGAAAAGACGATATCCAATATCAAAATTTGTACAATAGTTGCCCAGAACGAATGCACCTTTGTTTTTCCTTCTTCATCTTCTTCACCCTCCAATTTGTTGTGAATTTCATGTGTACTTTTATAAATGAGGAATAAACCCCCAACTATTAAAATCAGATCGCGCCCTGAAATAGCCAGTTTCTCATACCATTCTCCTCCACTTATACCAATCCAGCCGCCAATATTAAATAAGGGAGCGGTAAGCGTCATAATCCAGCTAAGCGAAAGGAGTAACATTACGCGAGTAATCATGGCTAAACCAAGCCCAAGTTGCCGTGCTTTTTTTTGTTGATCATGAGGCAATTTGCCTGATAGAATCGAAATGAAAACGATGTTATCTATCCCGAGAACAATTTCTAGAAGTGTTAGGGTTAGCAGTGAAATCCAGGCTTCTGGAGTACTTAAGAAATCCATATAATATTTTATCTGATAAGGCGAAGATATGTAAAATCAATGCCGTTTATGGAAACATCTTTTTAGTAGATTTAGTTTTGTTTAACCATTTGCAGATTTTCGATCTCATTATCTAGTTTTGCATCAAAAGTTACAGATCGCACTTTAAACCCAGGATTGGAAAGAGAAAAATTGGCCATCGCATAAAGTATCTTCCCATCTTTTCCAACCAGAATGTTTGAGGGAAAACCGTGGTTAATATTTAATTTCGCTATCTCTTCCTTAGTTAGCGAAATAACTTGATAATAATAAGGGATACGTTTTTGAAAGCGTTTAGCTCTCCTCGGTAAATCGTGGGTGATACCAATAAAACGAACCTTCTTATTGGCATGTTTTGTAACCAACTGATTGAGTTCCGGCATTTCTGCAATACAAGGCGGACAATTCTCAAACCAGAAATTAATGACCACAATTTCACCTTTTAATTCCTTGCTATCAAATGGCTTTCCATCTATAGTCAGGCCATGAAAATTGGGTAAAGGCTTCCCCTCCAACGCATCAAAGAAACTTTCCTGGGTTGCCCATTTAACCGGGGCCTGTTGTGCATTAACAATAGAACTTAGAAAGATTAATAAGAAGAAAGCAGCAAGTTTCATAGGCTAAATATAAAAAAAGTCCGGCCAAATGTGGTCGGACTGTATGCGAATATTTAAAGGCGCTATTTGAAGGTGACTGAGCCGTAAGATGTTTTAATATTCACATTCCCTGAACCACCGTTGCCAATCTTTCCTGTATATCTTTTCTCTTCATCATCTCTGCCACTTAGCGAAGCCGAAACATTTGATCCATATTTAAAACCCGCATAAGACGTAGAAACACTAAAATTTCCATTGTACTTATCAGCGAAACCAAGGTCGACGCCTACATATTCTCCTGCAAAGCTAAAATTTCGGCAAGCTGGCGAGATTTCACTAATATTAAGCTTGTTATAATCCATCCTGATGTTCGCATCACCATTTACAGTACCCAGTTTAACATTTGAATATTCAGCATCAACAGCTATCTTACCAGAAGATGCAATATTGAAATCGCCATAAGCTTGTTTGGCAACCAGATTCCCTTTAACTGTGTTGATATTTACCTTAGCATATTCTGCATTGAGCAGTAGATTACCACCAATAGTACCCACAGTTAAGCCCTTACCATACTGAATTTTTAGATCAGCCGACCTACGGATAGTGTTAATATTTACCCCCACATACTCAGCATCCAATTCTAAAGTACCTGCACTACCAATATTTACAGGACCATTGTAACTGTGTTTTACTACACCAGCACTTAATTCCTGAACATCACATTTACCATATTGAACATTAATATAGTTATTGCTATTGGTCAGATTACCAGCAACCAGATTACCATATTGTACTTTTAATGAGGTAGGACCCGCAAAATTACCCACCTCTACATTACCATATTGTTGAGACACAGTAAGTGAATTTGCAGCGGGCATGTAGACAATGTAGTTAATTTTTACTTCCCTTCTCCAGGTAGTTACGCCGTTTCTCACCCCGCGACCATAGCGACCATTTCTCTCACTCATATTAGTTCTGAAAGAAACCATATCGCCATTTTTAATGGCTTCTATGGTAACTGCATCAAGCATTTTCTGTACTTCGCTATCTGAATTACTAAATGCTTTGATCTCTATATCTGCCTTAATCTCTTTTCTATCCCATGTTTTAATTACGATTGAACCATATTGATTATTAAGGTTTACTTTATCATTTGGATCCAAACTAAAACTTCTACTAACCGATTTGGTCTTCTCTGCATCAACACCGTTCATTTCCTCATCGTAGGGCCGATTGGATACGGTTGTGGTAGAAGTATTGGTATTTACCGCATAGCTTTCTAACGGAGTACTTGTTACAATGCTTTGTTGTGCGTTACTTTTTACGGCGATAAATGCCATAACGGCAAAAAATATTTTTATTGCTTTCATTTTCTTGTTTATTAAACGTTTTAGCAAAACCTGCCGACCGGCCTGCTTCAAACGGTGTGAGCGTGCTGTTTTTTGTGTCTAGTATCGGATGAAATATTATTGATGAAATTAGGTATCAGGTTGATATCAGTAAATTAAATCTGATTCACTTTTTTGTAATCGTCTACCTGATTGATAATTAATAATTGTTGTTTTAATAAACCCAGCTGAATTTCCCGGTTCTTAACCATTGCTTTTACCACAAAGGTTTGATTAGGCGATGTAGGAAGCTCAGTTTTCAAACGCTCATATTCCTCATCCAACTTTTTTAAATCAGCAGTAAACTTCTTATATAATTCAGGGTTCGCGGCAGCAAAAATCGCCAGGCTGTCTCTTTTCTCTACAATTAATCCTGCAAACTGAACATCCTTTCTAGCATAAATGGTATTCACATCAGCAATTTCAATTTCGCCCTTTTGCAATTTTCCTGCGTATAGCCATCCTAAACCTAAAACAACAACTATAGAGGCTGCGATGCTGAGCCACAGGTATAGGTTTATAGGCTTTTTTTCCTTTTTTTGCTCTAGTTTTTGTTCAATTTTTGCCCAAAGTGCGGGTGATGGTTCCATTATATCGAACGATCTCCGGTTCTCTTTAACAAATGTTTCTAATCTATTATTCATCTCTCATCCCTTTCAAATCTAATATACTTTTCAATCTCTTTTTCGCCCTCATATACTGAGTACGACTAGTGTTTTCACTAATTTTTAAAATATGCGATATTTCCTCATGATCATATCCCTCCAACAGGTACAAACTCAATACCACTCTATAACCATCTGGCAACTGCGTAATGGCCTTCCTCACTTCTTCTGCTTTTAACTGATTATCATAATCATCAAAGCTCACATCATCCGGAACCTCTGTAATTTCATCTGTGCTCACAAATTCCATCTTACGTTTTCGCAGATAATTAATTGATTTATTAATTACAATCTGTTTTAACCATAAACCGAATGTTGTCTCTTGCCTAAAATCTACAATCCTGGTAAAAGCATCTAAAAATGATTCCTGTAAAACGTCTTCAGCTTCTTCTTCATAATTTAAGATGCGCAAAGCCACATTATACATCGCCTTTGCATACAGCTTGTACAAGTCAAACTGCGCTGCCCGGCTACCCTGCATGCACGCTTTTACTAATTCCAGGTTTTTATCGATGTATACCGTTTCCAAATTTTGAAGGTTCTGATTATAAGACAGTACGATTTTTAAAACGTTGCATCAATGTATAAAAAAGTTTAAATAAACTTACAGCATTCTAAGCCATTAAATTACCTCATTCAAATCTTTTGGCTCGCTTATCTGTTATTTTAAAAGATGATGATCATAGGATTATTATCTTTAAAGCCTGATTCAAACCTTTAACTTCATGCCATGGAGATCGATTTAATTACCGCAGAAATAGATACAATACATCAAAAAGCAAATCTAGCCTTTGAAAGAAAGGACATTTCAGTTTACATGAGTCAATTTGCGGATGGTATTCAATATGCCGATGCAGACGCTACAGTTTATGATAGAAAAGAACTAGTTTACCAAACTGAAAGCTATTTTAAAAAGACAAAAGAGATTACCACTACTTATTACCGGATCAAATCATCATTCGAAAACGAGGTTTTCACAGAAAAGATTGCACGCAAATCAATCATTTTTGAAAAAGGATTATTGTTTGCAAAGAAGAAAACAGTACAAACTGAAGAAATTTTTAGCTGGAAAAAAATTGACAATCACTGGAAGGTCTTCAGCGTTCAGGTGGTATTGGAAGAAAAGTATTAGTGAATTAAACTCAATATTTATTGACCTACGTCAAAGTTTAGCTTTTTTTATCCTTGCACCTTTGTTGCAAAACAAAGAAAAATGAAGAAAGTATATTGTAAGTACCTTAATACCTTATTGGTAGTAGTCCCCATGACATTGATTATGGCCTTTGTGGGTTTGATGCGTAACTACGGTTTTGGTGAAGATTGGTTTATCAAATTCCTCAAAGCCTGGAGCGTTATGGTACCTGTTTCCTACCTGTCTGCTTTTATTATCATTCCCTATGCCCGCAAACTGGCAGAAAAAATTGCATCAAAAAGCTAAATACTCTACTTTGCATGCCATGCACAACCAGTTTTCTAATTATATCAGCGCTCGGATTTAAATCAGTGATGAAGACCTGAAAACCGTTCTTTCGTTTCTCAAGCCACTAAAGGTACAGAAGAACGAATTTTTGGTAAGCCCGGGAAAAATCAACACCAAAATCTATTTTATAATCAGTGGTTGTCTGAGAATTTTTTTCCTCACAGAAGACGGAACCGAAGCAACCAGATTATTCGCATTTGAAAACCAGTTTGCAACTGCTTTGGTAAGTTTTGTAACGGCATCAGAATCAATGGAATTTGTACAGGCTGTTGAGCAAACAGAAGTATTGAGCATCAACAAAACAGATTTCTACCAACTATTAGAAATTATCCCGAGATGGGAAAAGCTTTACCGCCATTATCTCGAATATGCATACGTTACCAATACCAACAGGCTAATGTCTTTCATTACCGCTGATGCCATGGAACGTTATCAGGAATTGTTAAGTAAAAACCCAATTGTAGTGAAGCGATTATCCAACAAAATGATCGCTTCCTACTTAAATATCTCTCCGGAAACCTTAAGCAGGCTAAAATCTAAAGGCCAAACCGCTATTGGAAATAACTGTTAACTTGATGAGTTATATAATTTCGAAAATATCTCCTCCAAAGAACAGGCTCAAACTAAAGTGCTTAGGAGGCAAAAAAACCTCAAATCTTCTATTCCAAAGTTTAAAACAAATTCGGTATTTTTGCCGCTCAATTTAGATTACAATATATGTTAAGAACAGTAACTTGTGGTGCGCTAACCCTTCATAATTTAGGTGAAAGTGTAACCCTGTGTGGTTGGGTACAAAAATCGAGAGATTTAGGTGGAATGACTTTTATAGACATTCGCGATCGTTATGGTATTACACAGCTTGTTTTTAACATGGATGACAACCGTGAACTTTGCGAAGCAGCACGTTCATTAGGGCGTGAGTTTGTAATTAAAGCAACTGGTACCGTTGTAGAACGGAGTAACAAAAATCCAAAAATGCCAACCGGCGATGTGGAAATAAAGATTACGGCTTTAGAGATCTTAAATGCAGCTAAATTGCCTCCATTTATGATTGAAGATGATACAGATGGTGGTGACGAATTACGTATGAAATACCGTTACCTCGATTTGCGACGTAATCCTGTTCGTAATAACCTGGTTTTACGTCATAAAATTGCTCAATCTGTTCGCAGGTATTTAGATGCGTTAGATTTTATAGAAGTAGAAACTCCTGTCCTAATCAAATCTACTCCAGAAGGCGCGAGAGATTTTGTAGTGCCTAGCCGCATGAACGAAGGAGAATTTTACGCCTTGCCACAGTCGCCGCAAACCTTTAAGCAACTGCTGATGGTGTCTGGATTCGACCGGTATTTCCAAATTGTAAAATGCTTTAGAGATGAAGATTTAAGAGCAGACCGCCAGCCTGAGTTTACCCAGATTGACTGCGAGATGTCTTTCATAGAACAAGAAGATATTTTAAATACTTTTGAAGGCTTAATTCGTACTTTGTTTAAAGAGGTACGCAACTATGACCTACCAGAAGTACCACGGATGCAATATGCTGATGCCATGCGTTTATACGGCTCAGACAAACCAGATACTCGTTTCGAGATGAAATTTGTGGAGCTGAATGATCTGGCTAAAGGCAAAGGCTTCCCAGTTTTCGATCAGTCAGAACTGGTGGTTGGTATTAATGCAAAAGGCGCTGCCGGTTATACCCGTAAGCAGCTGGATGAGTTAACCGACTTTATCAAGCGTCCACAGATTGGTGCAACTGGATTAATTTACGCCCGCCATAATGAGGATGGCACAATAAAATCTTCTGTTGATAAATTCTTTAATGAAGAAGATTTAAAACAATGGAGCAACGCATTCGAAACAGAAAAAGGTGATTTGCTTTTGATTTTAGCTGGTTCTACCGATAAGGTTCGTAAACAGCTAAATGAACTTCGTTTGGAAATGGGTAACCGTTTGGGCTTACGAGATAAAAATACTTTCTCTGCACTTTGGGTATTGGATTTCCCGCTTTTAGAATGGGATGAAGAAACTGAGCGCTACCACGCCATGCACCATCCATTCACCTCACCAAAACCAGAAGACATAGCTTTATTGGATACTGATCCGAAAAATGTACGTGCTAACGCTTACGATATGGTAATCAACGGAACAGAAGTAGGTGGTGGATCTATCCGTATTCACGACCGTACACTCCAGGCGTTAATGTTTAAACATTTAGGTTTTAGTGCAGAAGAAGCACAAAAACAATTCGGTTTCTTGATGGATGCTTTTGAATTCGGTGCACCTCCACATGGCGGTATTGCTTTTGGTTTTGATCGTTTAACCTCAATTTTTGCTGGTCTTGATTCTATCCGCGATGTAATTGCTTTCCCTAAAAACAACTCTGGAAGAGATGTAATGATCGATAGCCCAAGTACTATCGATGATAAACAGCTAAAAGAATTGAAAATTAAGACAGATTTATAGTAATTACTTGTTCAATAGTGATTGGTTTATCGTTCTATGGACATAAATAGTATGATACTAAACGTTAGCAAAAAAATTAAAAGCATAAAAAAACTCCTGATGAATAATCAGGAGTTTTTTGTTTATGTATTTCGCGCTTCAACAAACAGTGAGTTACTTTAATAAGTTTCACTATCCGGCGGAATGCCATAATCAATAAATTTCTTTGTTTTTTTATCTTTACGGGTACCAAACCAACCTTTAACGGAGTTGAAAATAGCAGATAAATGTTCTGCATCTAAAGATTTACCCACTTTGCCTGATACAAGACCTACCGCGGCTTTAGTTAGAAACCCAGCACCTCTAAAGATGGTTTTGTTCATAAACATAGGCAACAATAACGACATGGCTGTACCGCTAATGTTCAGCTTATCATCGGCTTTAAACAAGTTACTAGGAGTAGCATATTTTTTAATCAATGCTCCAATAGTAAATTGCTTCGCAAAACTTTTAGAATCTGAAACCAGTAAGTTTTGCTTAAGCGTAAATTCTACCTTAAGCTCTAATTTTTTTGCTTGCAAATCTTCCAGACTATTGATGTTTTTATAACTTCTCATCTTCTTCCTCCTTATCTGCAAGTTTATTGAAATATTTTCTGATGGCTATGTTGATAATCGCTTTCTCAATGTATTTATCTTTAGTTAAGTAAACAGCAACAGCGAGTAAAATATAAATTAATGAAACACAACCAAAGCCTCTTGTATAACTTCCCAAAACATCTGATAAGAAAAGGGCTAATGTTACACTACCAAATAAGAATGCCAGAATAAAACAAACAATTACTACTGTATTGGTAACTAAATCAGCAAATATCTTAGATACCTTTTCTACCAGATAAAGTCTGGTATACTCTACTCTAGCCTCTAAATAGCCTTTGGCATCTTCGAAAATATCTTCGATACCTTTTTCTTTTTTTTCTTGCATAGTTAGGATGAAATTTAACTGAGCACATTACGTGCTCAGTTATTATTTTATGGCTTATGCGTGCTCTACGTCGTCACTATACTCTTCTTCTACGCTTCTCAATTTAGTTTTAATTGAGGTTACCACTTTTTCTTTCAGGCTAGAAAGGTTGTTGATTTCATCAGCAGCCTTGTCTTTGATAGAATCGCCTAAATCTTTTAAAGACTGGCTTAATTTATCGCGTGTTTCGTCACCTTTATCTGGTGCAAATAAGATACCTAAAGCGGCACCGGCAGCTAATCCTGCTAAAAGAGCAACTACTACTTTCGAGTTATCATTCATAATTATTTATTTTAAGGGTTTAACTTTTACAATATAAGAATTACCATATTATTTTATTGTTAAGCTATGGATTATAACTCATTATGCTCATTATTTGTTTTAATTCTTTCTAATCTTTCTGAAGCCAGCGTACTGCTTTCATAGATTTTAATAAGCAATATAAAATAGGATAGCAAAAGCGGACCAAAAACGAGTCCTAATATTCCGAACAAAGGAATACCAATAATTACGCCAATTACTGTAATGATTGGATGAATGTTCCCAACTTTCTTGGCAATAATAAATCGAAGCACGTTATCAATATTGATAATCACTAGAAAACCAAAAATCAGCATAGCCCAGCCCTCAAACTCATGCCCGTTAACAATTTGCAAAATAGCTGCCGGCACGAAAACAACAGGTGGACCCAAAATGGGCACGAAAGATATAAAAGTAGTTACAACCCCCCAAAAAATAGGGTCTTCATAACCTAAAACGTAAAAAGATAAACTAACGAGTGAACCCTGCACTAAACAAATAAGGCCCTGGCCCAATACATTTGCGAAGGTTGTATTCTTCATTTCATTTCCAAAACGAAGTGCATTTTGCTCTCGGAATGGCGCATATTTCACTAAAGAGGCTTCGAATTGTTTTCGCTCAATTAGCATAAAGTAGAGTAAAAAGTACACTACCAATAAACTGAGAATAATATTTACCGCGCTCGAAATTAGTGAAGGAAAGAGCTGAGTTGCCCAGTTTCCCAATTGGTTTAATCCATCCTGAATTAATTTTTCATTAATCTGAAAAGGAAGAAGATGTTGAAGTTTAACAAGCAAGTTCTTAAAAAAGATGTCACTACTTTTTAGTTCAGAAATTTTACTGATCACCATAGCACTCAATCCATAGAATGGTAGAATAATCAGCATAATGCTGATGGTGATGAGTATAATGGCTACCAGACGTTTATTCCAGTTCTTAACCTCTGCCAAATGAATATAAGCCGGACGCATAATGGTGTACAATACCAGCGTACTCAAAATTGCTGAAAAAATATCCTGTAAAGAGTAGGCAATCAGAACGCCCAACGCAATGATGATAACAAGATTGATATTTTGGCGTTGCTTATAAGAAAATACTGACATAATCTGGATGCTCGGTACCTCTTAAAGCAAAAAATATATAGATTTGTTTTAGCTATAGTCAGATTTTGCGGAGCCATCCAGCTTTATAGCCTTCATCTTTTTGTAAAGCGTTTTCCTATCGATTTTTAGTACTTGCGCAGCCTTGGTTTTATTGAAATTTACTTTCATTAAAACATTTAAAATCGCATCGTACTCTGCTTTTTGGGAAGCATTCTTTAAATTTTTGACTTGTCGCCTAATTTGGGCTTTATCAGCGTAACACTCTTTTCCTTATTGTAATTACGAACATAGTTTAATAATTCCAAGGGCAGTACATCAAGCTGTATCACTTTACCTTCCGTGAGTAAAGCCAATCTTCTAATTAAGTTTCGCAATTCCCGGATATTACCTGGCCTACTATAATTAAGGAAACATTTTTTAACACCTTCAGAAAATCCTCTGATTTTTTTATTCAACTCTAAATTTGCCACTGCTAAGGAATTATTGGCAAATAACAGGATGTCATTTCCCCGTTCTTTAAGTGAGGGAAGATGAATAAAGAACTCATTAAAGCGATGGAATAGATCTTCTCTAAATGTTCCCTTAGCAATATTATCCGCAAGATTTTCATTTGTAGCTACAATATTCCTAACATCAAGCTCAATTTCTTTGGTACTGAACCCTATATTGACTTCATCATCTACTATTAAATCTTCTTTTCATGGGTGTTTCGCTATTTTTGGCTGTAGACCTCCGGATCAGGCGGATAAGAACATTCTTAACAGAGCATTTCGATAGAAAATCAAGGTTTACATAATTACTGAAAACGTTTTTAATTGGGAAATATTTTTCCCAATTAAATGCAAAAAAAATTATCAACCTAAAGCAGGTGCCTAATTCCCTTTGAAGACAGCTTTGCGCTTATCGATAAATGCAGATACGCCTTCTTTAAAATCCTTCGTTTCGAAGCACTTTCCGAATTCCGTAATCTCTACATCAAATCCATTAGGTTCAGTCGCAGCATTCACTGCCCTGATGGCAGCAGCTAACGCAAGTGGTGCGCGCTGCTTAACCAAGTTCAGAATCTCTTCTGCTTTCGCAAGCAAAGCTGGCTGGGCCACCACATGATTAACCAAGCCAATATTCAAAGCTTCGCCAGCAGTAATCATCCCTGCCGTTGCGATTAGTTCAATTGCTTTTCCTCTTCCAACCAATTGGGTTAACCTTTGCGTACCACCATATCCGGGAATCAATCCTAGAGTTACCTCTGGCAAGCCTAACTTTGCATTTTCAGATGCTACCCGAATGTGACAAGCCATCGCCAATTCTAAACCACCGCCTAAAGCGAACCCATTTATAGCAGCAATAAATAGTTTAGGTGATTTTTCAATTGCATCAAAAACCGTATGCTGACCAATTCTGGCCAAATCTTCGCCTTGTTCGCCAGTATAATCTGAAAATTCTTTAATATCAGCACCAGCCACAAATGCTTTTTCACCTGCCCCGGTAAGAATCACACCCTTAACCTCTTCCGTTCTATTTGCGAATTCAACAACGTCAGCAAGTTCGGTAAGCGTAGCCCTGTTTAAGGCATTTAAAGCTTTATCGCGATTGATGGTGATGTGAAGAATATTCTCTTTTATTTCTGAAATTAAATTTTGATAAGCCATAGTTTAAAAATTTCTGTTTTCTGTAACCCAATTCTGAATATATGCTACAATACTTGCCATAGTTGTTCCAGGAGGAAATAATTCTCCAACGCCGATTTCGGCAAGTTTTTTACGATCAGCATCTGGAATAATTCCTCCGCCAGTTAACAACACATCATCTAACTGTTTTTCTTTCATAAAATGGATAATTTTCGGAAAAACCGTCATGTGTGCACCGGAAAGAATAGATACACCAATCGCATCAACATCTTCCTGTAAGGCTGTATTAACCACCATTTCAGGAGTTTGGCGCAAACCAGTATAAATAACCTCCATGCCAGCGTCCCGTAACGAAGTGGCAATCACTTTAGCACCTCTGTCGTGCCCATCTAGCCCGACTTTGGCCACCAAAACGCGTATCGGCCTGTTTAATACTTTGCTCATAATGAATATTAAGTGATGTAAATGTATCGAATTTGCTGAGATATATGGAAATAGAGTGAAGAATTGGGAAAAGAGGAAATGGGGGACAGGAAATAGAAAAGAGGACATCGGGAATGGAGAAGTGGGAAGTAGCAAATAGAAAAATAAGGAATAGCAATAGATTCATCGTCAATTACTAATTCTACAAATTCAAACCTATTCCCTATTTTCCATTCGCTATTCTTTTATTTCTATTGCTATTATCTATTTACGATTACTAACATAATTATGCGCAATCTTTTTAACTTTGCATTCCTAATTTACAGGTTTTTATGAGTGAAGAAAAGTCATTGAACTTTATTGAAGAAATTGTTGAGAACGACTTAAATAGTGGCAAGTATGAAACTTTGGTTACGCGTTTTCCGCCAGAGCCGAACGGTTACTTACACATTGGCCATGCGAAAGCAATCTGCCTAAACTTCGGACTAACACAAAAATATGGTGGTTACACCAATCTGCGTTTTGATGATACCAATCCGGTTACCGAAAAAACCGAGTATGTAAACAGCCAACAGGAAGATATTAGATGGTTAGGTTTTAACTGGAAGAATGAATTATATGCATCAGATTATTTTGATCAACTATATTCTTTCGCGGTTAAACTCATTGAAAAGGGTTTAGCATACGTTGATGAAAGTTCTGCTGATGAAATTGCGGCTTTAAAAGGCACGCCAACAGAACCTGGTAAGGATAGTCAATACCGTAACCGCAGCGTTGAAGAAAATTTAGACATTTTCACCAGAATGAAAAACGGCGAATTTGCGGATGGCGCATATATTCTGCGGGCGAAAATCGACATGGCTAGCCCGAATATGTTGATGCGCGATCCAATTATTTATCGCATAAAGCATGCTGAACACCATCGTACAGGCAATAAATGGTGCATTTATCCAATGTATGATTTTGCACATGGCCAAAGCGATAGCATTGAAAGTATTACACATTCTATCTGTACTTTAGAGTACGTTTCACACCGTGAGTTATACGATTGGTTTATCGAAAAATTAAAGATTTTCCCATCTAAACAATATGAATTTGCACGTTTAAATCTTACCTCAACAGTAATGAGTAAGCGAAAATTGTTGCAACTGGTAAACGAAAATTTAGTTAACGGCTGGGATGATCCGCGCATGCCAACTATTTCGGGTTTACGCAGAAGAGGCTTTACACCGAAAAGCGTTCGCGAGTTTTGTGATCGTATTGGTATTGCTAAACGGGAAAACCTCATTGAATTAAGTTTACTTGAATTTTGTATTCGCGAAGATTTAAATAAATCAGCCAATCGTGTAATGGCAGTTCTTGATCCGATTAAATTGGTAATTACCAATTATGAAAAAGGAACAGAAGATTTAATTGGTGAAAACAATCCTGAAGCTGAAGATGGCGGCGGCACCCGTGTAATTCCTTTCAGCAACGAATTATGGATTGAGCGTGAAGATTTCATGGAAGTACCTGCTAAGAAATGGTTCCGTTTGGCACCAGGTGCAATGGTTCGTCTGAAATTCGCCTACATTGTGAAGTGTGAAGATTTTGTAAAAGACGAAAACGGAAATGTGACTGAAATTCACTGTACCTACATTCCAGAATCGAAAAGCGGAAACGACACCAGCGGCATTAACGTAAAGGGAACTATCCACTGGGTAAGTGCACAACATGCTAAAACTGCAGAGATTAGACTATACGATCGCTTATTTACTTCAGAAACACCAGATGCTGAAGAAGGCGATTTTAAAGACTATTTAAATCCGGAAAGCTTAACCGTTCTGCCAAACGCTTATATCGAACCAGCTTTAGCTGATGCAAATCTAAACGAACGTTACCAGTTTATCAGAAAAGGTTATTTCTGTCTAGATAAAGATTCTACGGCAGAAAAATTAGTTTTCAACAGGACGGTAACTTTGAAAGATACTTTTAAGAAACCGAAATAACTTAAATTCGCTAATTATTAAAATTTAACACTCCTTTCTACGGCCACTATCCAAACGGGGAGTTAAGATTGCTACACCTATCCTTCGGAGGGGTGCCCAAAGGGCGAGGTGGTTAAAATATAAATAACCTGGATAAATAATATTCTATACCATATTATTAATCGAACTTCGAAAAGTCGAGGTTTAACGACAAATCAACACGGATGAGCTTAGATTTATCCGTGTTTTTTTATGCTTAATTGCTAAGAAATTACCACGGAAAACAAGATAACATAAACCTATTTAAAAGTGTTTATCTGGAAATTTGAATTATTTGCTTTAACATTTTGCTATAAAGCCAAAAAAAATGCAACGGAAATACCCACGGAAATACGCTTCAAAAACGCTGGTAGTTAAATATTACGCAACTTGCCATACCTTCCACCCTAACCCCTTCTACCTTTGACCTCTGTTAGTATTTCGTGTAAACATTATACAATACCAATAAATCTACTGGCGTGAGTTTCGGGGTAATATCACTTTGTATAAAATGGCGCTTAAAACCAATAATAGCAGCATTCAAATCGCTGGTGTCATAGCCCATTAACTTGAGTGCATTCGGTCCGTCGAAATCTGCGGGCGGATTCTGCAATACCTCATCATACCAATAACCGAAGCCTTTCAATGCCAGTTTTTTCCATGGGAACTTGTTAGGGTCCGGCTTACGTTTTGGTGCAATATCAGAGTGCCCAATAAAATTTGCAGTTGGAATATTATAGGTTTTCTTCAATGTCTCTAATAATTTGACCAGACTATTTATTTGCGCATCAGGCCAGGGATCTGTTGTTCCGTTATTATCTAATTCTATCCCGATTGAAGAAGAGTTTAAATCTGTATCTTTTCCCCACTTGCCGATACCCGCGTGGTTAGATCGCAGATAATCATTAACCATGTGCACTACTTTTCCATCTCGGCTGATTATATAATGTGCACTTGTACCTGCTTTTGTGGAATGAAATGTTTTAATGGTTTGCGCTAAACTGTCTTGTGCGGTATGGTGGAGAATTACAAAATTAGGTTTCCTAATGCCAAAATTAACCGAGCCAACCCAAGTTTGGTTAGTTGGATTAGCCAGATCGTATACCTGACCTGTTGGCGGAGTTGCTGCGATAATGGTTGCAAAATCTTTTGTCTTTTGCTTGTATATTTTTTCAGTGGCGGCATATTTATTCGTACTGCATGCAGAAATAAGTAAAACCAATGTTAAAATAGAAGTGCCCTTGAAAGAATAAGATTTTACTGGAAACATAGCAATATTTTAATGGATTTTAAAGTTACAAAGTTAGGTTAAACTTCATCCAATACATCAAACTTTATACAAAGCTTTCAAATTTTAGTAATTTAGCAGCGATATTTTGTAATAATGAAGAAACTATACAAACCCATACTCTTTCTGTCTGCAATAGCCTGCTCTGCCAGCTTATTTTATGCTTGCACCAATACAGGCAAAACCAGCGAAGAAGAAGCAACGGTTGTACAAAAGGATAGCCTAACGGATTATGTTGCCGCAAGACTGCCAATATATGAGCGGGTAAAGCTGACCACTAATCTTAACCAGCTGAGCGTTAATGACCGGAAAATTTTACCACTGCTGATTCAGGCAGCGGAGATTATGGATGAACTTTATTGGAAACAAGCTTATCCGCAGCGCGACAGTCTCCTGGCCACGATTAAAGATGAGAAAACCCGCGAATTTGTAAATATAAATTATGGCCCCTGGGATAGACTTAACAATGAAAAGCCCTTTGTTACAGGAGTTGGATATAAACCTGAAGGCTCGTCATTTTATCCTTTAGGCATTAAGAAAGAAGAAATTGAAAAGGCGGATTTAGCCGACAAATATGGCGCATATTCTGTGGTTAAGCTTGATAGCACAGGAAAGCTTACCACTGTACCCTATCATGTATTATTTGCTTCTGAGTTACAGCGTGCAAGTTCTCTGCTAAAACAAGCAGCATTAATTGCGGAAGATGCCGGTTTAAAAAAATATCTAAATCTACGTGCAGATGCCTTGGTAACTGATAAATTTACAGCGAGTGATTATGCCTGGCTGGATATGAAAACCAATGGCCTCGATATCATCATTGGCCCAATTGAGAACTATGAAGATAAACTTTTTAATGCGCGTACCAGTTATGAAGCTTACGTTTTAATCAAAGATAAAGAATGGAGCAAACGCCTGGCTAAATATGTAAAGCTCCTGCCAGAACTGCAAAAGAATCTTCCTGTGCCAGCCAAGTACAAAACAGAAACGCCAGGAACAGATTCTGAACTTAATGCGTACGATGTTGTTTATTATGCCGGAGATTGCAATGCTGGATCTAAAACCATTGCTGTTAACCTTCCAAACGATGAAAAAATTCAGCAGGAGAAAGGCACGCGCCGCTCACAGCTCAAAAATGCCATGCAGGCAAAATTTGATAAAATACTCCTGCCAATCTCTAAAGAACTAATTGAAGCAGACCAGCAACAGTATATTAAGTTCGATGCATTTTTTGCAAACGTTATGTTTCATGAAGTTGCACATGGCTTAGGCATCAAAAAAACCATCACCGGAAAAGGATTTGTTCGCGAAGCATTGAAAGAACAATATAGCTGGTTAGAAGAAGGCAAAGCCGATATTTTAGGCTTGTATATGGTTACCGGCCTATTAAAAAAGGGCGAATTACAGGGCGACATTAAAGATTATTACACCACCTTTATGGCGGGCATCTTAAGGTCGGTTCGTTTTGGGGTATCAGAAGCACATGGTAAAGCAAATATGCAATGCTTTAATTACTTCGCAGAAAAAGGTGCCTTTGAGCGCACCTCCAAAGGAACATATAAGGTGAATTTCGAAAAATTCGGTTCAGCTATGAATGAATTAAGTGCATTTATCATCTCTCTGCAGGGAAATGGAGATAAGGCTGCTGTAGAAAAAACACAGAAGGAAAAAGCTGTTATTTCACCTACGCTTCAGCAAGACCTCGATCGGTTAACCAGAAAAAATATTCCAGTAGATGTGGTTTTTGAACAAGGCGTAGACGTACTTGGCGTAAAATAAAACACATACGTCCTCAAGCCGCTATCAGGCAAACCTCAGAACCCCCTTATCGAAAGACACTTATACGTCTTCCAATAAGGGGGTTAATTTTTTTAGTAACTGGCGTAACCTTTTGAAAATCTCATCGTCTTACTAATAACTAAGAAAAGGAAACTGTTCGTTTCCGAGCTAAACTTTAAACAACAGGTCATAACTGAAATTGAATGCAAATGCATCATGGAAATCGTTTTGCCATAAGTTTTTTAAATAAGACCAAACAAATGAGAATTTTTTATAAAATATCGCTTGCCGTTATCATTACCTGTGCTTCAAGCAGTGTATTTTCGCAAACTACACCAAAAGCTAACGTAATAGGCACCATTCTCGATGAAAATAGAAAACCAGTAGATTATGCAACGGTCGTGCTTTACAAAGCTGCAGATTCGAGCATCGTAAAAACGAGTTTTACAGACCAGAACGGAGTTTTCGGTTTCAATGTAGGCACAAAAGGCACCTACTTCTACAAAGCCAGCAACATGGGCTATAATACAATTAAAAGTAAAAGCATTACACTGACATACGAGAATCAGAAAGCAGATTTTGGTTCAGCCCAGCTTGTTTCCAGTACACAAAACCTGAAAGAAGTAAGTATTGCCGTAACCAAGCCATTAATTGAAAGAAAAATGGACAAGGTTGTGATGAATGTTTCCTCGAGTGCCATTATGACTGGATCAACCGCCCTCGAAGTTTTGCAAAAAGCACCTGGCGTTTCGGTAGATCAGAATGATAATATCTCCATGCAGGGTAAACAAGGTGTATTGATTCAACTTGACGGGAAACAAACTTATATGAGCAGTGCTGATGTTGCCAACCTATTGAGAAACATGCAAAGCTCGGAGATTGAAACGATAGAACTAATTACCAATCCATCATCTAAGTATGATGCAGCAGGAAATTCCGGAATTATCAACATTACCACTAAGAAAAATAAAGCCGGAGGCACCAACGGGAGCATTAACGCAACAGCTGGATATGGAAAAAACTTTAGAGGTAACACAGGCTTGAACATAAACCACAGAACAAAAAAACTGAACCTTTTCGGTAACTATAACTATGGAAAAACTAAACGTGCTAACTCCATCGCAATTGATCGTATTTCAAACGGTACGCCCGATACCTATTTTATGCAATCTGGATCGAGTTTAAGAGATCAGCAAAACAATAACTTCAAAGCTGGCTTAGATTATTTTATTGATAAGAATAATACCATCGGAGTACTATTAAATGGCTATTTCAACCGCGGAACAGAGGATTCGAGGAGTAACACGTTAATCGGTCCGTCTTTCCAACAAGTAGACTCAACCTTAGCATCTAATAGCCTACAAACCAACAAGTACAATAACATTTCTTATAACCTTAATTACAAATCTGTCTTAGATACCGCAGGTTCTGAAATTTCTACAGATATTGATTATTCAAAATACAATGGAAACGATGGTTCTGAATATGAAAATGATTATATGTTTGCCAATGGAAACAGAATCCGCCCTATTAATTACACTAGAAATGGTACGCCATCAAAAATTGACATTAAAGCCTTTAAGGTTGATTATAAAGTTGGATTAAGCAAAACCATTAAGCTTGAAGCCGGATTAAAGAGTAGCTGGGTAAAAACCGATAACGATTTACAGGCAGAAGAATTGATGAATAATGTTTGGCAAAACGACGTTCGCCGCAGCAATCAGTTTATTTATGATGAGAATGTAAATGCGGCTTATACCAACCTTAATAAGCAACTCAAAAACACTAGCATTCAGTTGGGTTTAAGGGTAGAACAAACTAACTCCAAAGGGAATTTGGTAACCACAAATACCGTAGTAAAAAGAGATTATTTCGATTTTTTCCCAACTTTATTTGTTCAGCAGACGCTATCAAAAAACCACCAATTGGGTTTTTCATACAGTCGCAGAATAGACCGGCCAAGTTACGACGCATTGAATCCGTTTATTTATTACCTGGATCAATTCACATATAATAAGGGTAACCCTTTTTTAAAACCCCAGTACACCAATAATGTGGAGTTGAGTTATACTTTTATGCAAAAATATATGCTTTCTGTTGGCTATAGTAGAACCACTGATGTAATTACAGAAGTTTTATTACCAGATCCTGTTCAAAAAGCCTTGTTTCAAACCAATGAAAATCTTGCAAAAAACTTCAGCTACAACGCGAATTTAAACATACCTCTCCAAGTGGCAAAATGGTGGTCGATGAATAACAACTTAAATGTATTTTACCTGAGTTTTGAAGCACCTGATTTAGCAGGAGTTGCGTTAAAAACAGGCAAAACATCTTTTCAATTTAAATCTCAGCAAAATTTTAGTATTGTTAGCGGTCTTACGGGTGAGTTGAATGGCAGTTATGAATCGGCATTGGATTACGGTACGTTGAGTATCAAACCGCGTTATTCTATTGATGCGGGCTTAAGCAAATCACTTTTTGAAAAGAAAGCAAGTTTGAAATTAGCTTTATCAGATGTATTTAATACTTACAGAAACGATATCTCGAGTGCATTCCCGGGGTTGACATACGATGTACGCCAGAAAAATGAAAGCCAGATTGGCCGGATAAGTTTCACCTACCGTTTCGGTAAGGAAATTAAACCAGCCCGCCGCCGCTCTACAGGTTCTGAAGATGAGCAAAACAGGATGAAGAATTAGTTTAATGTTGCTCCTTAATGAGGTGGCAATAAAAAAGGGCGATGTTTTTAAACTATCGCCCTTTGCTTTTTATTTACTCAAATACATTGATTTATCTTTATAAAGCTTGCGGAAGTAAGGATCTTCCAAATCTTTAATGAAGCGAATGGCCTCACCGGTAGATTTCATTTCCGGACCTAATTCTTTCGGAACTTCAGGGAATTTCTCATAAGAGAAAACCGGCTCTTTAATTGCATAACCTTTAAGCTTACGCTCGATAGTGAAATCTTTCAGTTTCGCTACACCTAACATAATTTTAGCTGCAATATTGATGTAAGGAACATCGTATGCTTTAGCGATGAAAGGAACTGTACGAGACGCTCTCGGATTAGCCTCTATCACATATACCTTTTCATCTTTTATCGCAAACTGGATATTCAACAGACCACGCACATCTAAAGCTTTGGCAATCTTAATAGAATACTCTTCCATTGCTTTTGTTACCGTTTCTGGCAAGCTGAAAGTAGGCAATACTGCAAACGAATCGCCGGAGTGAATCCCTGCAGGCTCGATGTGCTCCATCATGCCCACAATGTGAACATCGTCTCCATCAGAAATTGAATCAGATTCGGCTTCTTCTGCCCTATCTAAAAAGTGATCAATCAATACGCGGTTACCCGGTAAATCACCCAATAATTTTACTACAGCCTTTTCAAGGTCTTCATCATTAATTACAATGCTCATTCCTTGTCCACCCAATACATAACTTGGACGCACCAAAACCGGATAGCCTACTTCATTGGCAACTACAATTGCTTCTTCAGCATTTTCAGCTACACCATATTTAGGATATGGAATGTTTAATTCTTTTAACAAATCTGAGAAACGACCACGATCTTCAGCGATATCCATATTCTCGAAAGATGTTCCGATAATTTTAACGCCTAGAGCCGTTAATTTCTCAGCCATTTTCAGTGCAGTTTGACCGCCCAATTGAACAATCACACCTACTGGCTTCTCCAACTCAATAATCTCACGAACATGTTCCCAGAAAACCGGCTCAAAGTATAACTTGTCAGCCATGTTGAAGTCTGTAGAAACCGTTTCTGGATTACAGTTAACCATAATCGCCTCAAAGCCAGACTCTTTAGCCGCTAATAAACCGTGTACACAAGAATAGTCGAATTCTATACCCTGACCAATACGGTTAGGACCAGAACCCAAAACAATTACTTTTTTATTTTCTGAAGGGATAGATTCGTTTTCTTCATCAAATGAAGAGTAATAATATGGCGTTTGCGCAGGGAATTCTGCTGCACAAGTATCAACCATTTTATAAACTCTGTTTATTCCTAAAGCCTTACGGCGATCATAAACTTCATCTTCCGTTACATTTCCTAATAACCAGGCAATCTGAATATCAGAGAAACCTTTTTGTTTAAGCGTGAAGAAGAAATCTTGCGGAATATTATTTAATGAATATCTTTTTAATTCAGTTTCTAAAAGAACAAGATCCTGAATTTGATTTAAGAACCATTTATCGATTTTAGTTACCTTACGGATAGATTCCAAAGGCACGCCCATTGTCATGGCATCTTTTATTAAGAACAGACGGTTCCATGAAGCATGCTCCAGGCCATCCATAATTTCTTCTATGTTACGAACTTGTCTGCCATCTGCACCTAAACCAGCGCGGTTGATCTCCAAACTCTGACAAGCTTTTTGCAAAGCTTCGATAAAAGTACGGCCAATTGCCATTACCTCACCAACGGATTTCATCTGTAAGCCAAGCTCTTTATTGGCACCTTTAAATTTGTCGAAATTCCAGCGGGGAATTTTCACAATTACGTAATCTAACGTAGGCTCAAAGTATGCTGAAGTTGTTTTGGTAATTTGATTTTCAATCTCATCAAGGTTGTAACCGATGGCCAGTTTAGCAGCAATTTTAGCGATTGGATAACCTGTTGCTTTACTCGCCAATGCAGATGAGCGGGAAACACGCGGGTTAATTTCGATGGCGATAATTTCGTCGTTTGCAGGATTAACCGAGAACTGAACGTTACATCCACCGGCAAAGTTACCAATGGCACGCATCATTTTGATTGCCTGGTTACGCATATCCTGGTAACAGCGATCTGATAGCGTCATTGCTGGTGCCACCGTGATCGAATCTCCTGTATGGATTCCCATTGGATCGAAGTTTTCGATCGAACAGATGATAATTACGTTATCGTTGCTATCTCTCAATAACTCTAACTCGTATTCTTTCCAGCCTAAAACTGCTTTCTCCACTAAAACTTCATGCGTTGGAGACGCTTCTAAACCGCGTTTAAGTGCGGCATCAAATTCTTCTTTTCTATGCACAAATCCACCACCAGAACCACCTAGGGTATAAGATGGGCGAATTACTAACGGAAAGCCAATTAACTGAGCAGCTTCCTTACCCTCAAGGAATGAGTTGGCAATTTTAGATTCTGCAACACCTACACCTATATCAACCATTAGCTGGCGGAAAGATTCGCGGTTTTCGGTTTTTTCAATCGCATCTACATCAACTCCAACAACCCGCACACCATATTTTTCCCACACACCACGTTCTTCTGCTTCTTTACATAAATTAAGTGCAGTTTGGCCACCCATTGTGGGTAGTACGGCATCAATTTTTGGTAGATCTGCAGAAGCAATGTGTTCTTGTAGAATTTCTTCAATCGAATCAACAGTTAAGGGGCGCAGATAAACATGATCGCCAATAACTTTATCCGTCATAATCGTTGCCGGATTGGAGTTGATAATGGAAACGGTAATCCCTTCTTCTTTTAAAGAAAGTGCCGCTTGCGAACCCGAGTAGTCAAATTCACAAGCCTGACCAATAATGATAGGTCCTGATCCGATGATTAATACTGAGCGTATGGAAGTGTCTTTAGGCATGATAAAGCTTAAACAATGATTAAAATTCTAAAGTAAATTGGCTCCATTTTGAAACCATGAAAGCAACGAGATTTTGTGCTTGTAAGAAGAAAAATCCCAACTGTTCTGTCGGGATGCAAAGATAGGTTTTTTGAAGCGTTTTTTACTTTAATTTTTTAAAATTAAAATACACATTTAAAAATGCTTAAGACAAGGCTATTTCAGCGATTATTGAACGTGTTAATTTGGCGTTTTGGAACAGTTGACCGAGCGTTAGATACAAAATACCAACGAGGTATTTGAACATACATGACAATATTAGAATTGATCAATAATAAAGGAGCCTTTGGCTCCTTTTACAAACAATTTTAATTATTGCAGTAATTTAAGTTCTCCCAAATCAGTAGTTGTACTGTCTTTTACAGCTACATTTTCGAGGATAGCGTCTTTATATGGAGCATTCGCTTTTACCACAACAGTATATACACCTTCTTTCAAATTGGTAAAAGAGAAAGCACCTTGATTAACCTGTACTTTAACAGTATCAGAACCGGCCACAAGCGAAACGCCTGCAACTGCATCAGATGGACTCACTCGGCCTAAAATACCACCTGCTTTTACAAATGTGAAGGCCACAAACAAAATAGATGACAAGATTAAGGCAATGCAAAAAACACTTAGCTTTTTCATATAATTTATTTTAGTTTCAAATACCATTTTCATGGATCCCATATTAAACCCGCTTTACAACTAATTTGTTTGTCGCAGAAACAGAACACTGTAGTGTTTTTTAAGAACAATGAATCTATTAATTGAAACGCAAATTGGTTTATGTGCTGTAAAACGAGCGCTAAAGTAATAAACAATCGTTAAAATTATGTTAAAACGTAACATTAATATAGTGTTAAAAGAACACGAAGTCATGTTTAAGTCATGAAAGATGCAATTACCCAACATTGGCAAAAATCTTGTAATAAGCAGAACAGATATGCGTTTTGTATATACTTTAGAAAAAGATCTAAAGCTTCCTCCGCGGAGTAGTTAACCGCAAATGAGGATTTCTTCATAAATAGTTTGTTTGGTTTATTATCCGGTTTGAGGAGCCCTCCTCAACCGGATTTTTTCTTTTATGGCTTTTTCTCCTACATTTGAGCTATATGACCATCTTGGAAGCATCATTCTTTCAGTTTTTAACCTCACAACTTCATAAAACTTCTGCTTTAGAGTGGATTGCAGTAGTTACAGGGTTCATTTGTATTTATCTTGCCGCCAAAGAAAGTATCTGGAACTGGCCAATTTCTATCATAAGTGTTATTTCTTACAGCTTTTTATTTTTTAGGGAAGCTATGTATGGCGATATGACGCTTCAGATTTATTTTTTATTCACCGCCTTTTACGGCTGGCATTTCTGGATCAAAAAAAGAACAGCTGATCAAAAACCCATCAGCAAGCTCGAAACGAAGAACTGGCTCTTGGTCATCATTTTTGTTTTGGTTTTAAGCATATTCTTAGGTTGGTTTATGGCGAGCTTTACCAATAGCACCGTACCTTACGCAGATGGCTTTTGCACATCAGTCAGTTTTGTTGCACAGTTTCTCCTCACCAGAAAAATCCTTGAGAACTGGTTACTCTGGGTGTTTGTGAACATGTGCTATGTTCCATTATTTATTTACAAGAACCTAAACCTAAGCGCCCTGTTGTACATGGTATTAATTATCATAGCTTTCAAAGGTTACTTAGATTGGAAAAAAACCTATCGTGAACAAACCAATTAAGAAAATAGCCATTGTTGGGCCGGAGAGTACTGGCAAATCTACCATGTCTCAGCTATTGGCCCTGCATTACAAAGTATCCTGGGTACCAGAATATGCCCGGTATTATTGCGAAAACTTAACCGCGCCCTACACTTTACAGGATGAGGTAAATATGTTTTACGGTCAGGTTGCGCTAGAAGATGCAATTTTGGTTACTACCGAAAGCGATTTTATTATCTGCGACACTACTTTCGTTACTGTAAAAATATGGAGTGATGAAATGTTAGGCGAAACACCGCAACTGGTTTTGGATGCACTTCCAAAACGACCATATGATTTATATCTACTGATGGATATTGATCTGCCATGGCAAGATGACCCCCTTCGTGATTTCCCTAATCAAAGAGCGTATTTTATGGACGTCTGGCATAAAGAACTGAGGGCGTTAAACGCCAACTATCAATTAATCAGCGGATTGGGAGATGCTCGGGCAGCGAATGCAATTAATGCAATTGATAACTTTCTCTCAAAATAATTTCAAGAATAAAATTAAGCTCTCCTATATATTTTAAGCCTATCTGAGAGTTCTAACCACATAAGACATCCAGCGATAAATTTCAAAAGAAAGAAAAGCAGGTTACATACCTAAAAAACCATTTGACTACGACTAAGCTGTTTCTAAGTTCTCTTAGGTGGCGCCCCTTAAATAAGACTTTTCTCTCGAATAATTTCAAGGATAAAATTAAGTTATTCTATATATTTTAAATCGATGTGAAAGTGATCACTTAAAACACCTCACCATAAAGTTTAAAAATAAATAAGAGCAATTTATCATTTTAAGAGATCAAAACAGAATCTTTTTGTGTTCTGAAGGAGCAACTATTAAATAACAAAAATCTTACCCATATAAGGTCTTTATTTGCTTTAAATATAAAAAGCCCCGATTTACACCGGGGCTTTAGTAGTATTAAGTCCTTTTCAAGGGATTTAGGTGTTAAGCGAATTGCTTTCCTTTAACTTTACGTTCTTGTTCTGTTAGGAATATTTTACGTAAACGCATGCTTGCAGGTGTAACCTCAATGTACTCATCAGCCTGGATGTACTCCATTGCCTCTTCTAAAGAGAATTTAATTGCAGGAGCAATACGTGCGTTATCATCTGTACCAGAAGCACGCATGTTCGTTAATGCTTTACCTTTAACAATGTTTACTACTAAGTCGTTATCACGGATGTGCTCACCCATAATCTGACCTTCATAAACATCAACTCCTGGATCAACAAAGAAACGACCTCTATCTTGTAACTTATCGATTGAATAAGCTGTAGTCTGACCTTTTTCCATCGAAACCAATACACCATTTGAACGACCAGGGATAGTACCTTTCCAAGGCTCGTAAGCTTTGAAACGGTGAGCCATAATCGCTTCACCAGCAGTAGCAGTTAATACATTGTTACGCAAACCGATAATACCACGAGATGGGATTTCGAATTCTAAGTGTTGTAAATCACCCTTTGGTTCCATAATCAACAACTCACCTTTACGTTGAGTTACCAATTCAATTACTTTACCAGAAACTTCACCTGGTACATCAACGATTAAAGTTTCAATTGGCTCATGTTTTTTACCGTCGATTTCTTTAACGATAACTTGTGGCTGACCAACCTGAATCTCATAACCTTCACGACGCATCGTTTCAATTAATACAGATAAATGGAGAATACCACGACCATATACTAACCAAGAATCCGGAGACGCAGTTTCAACAACTTTTAAAGCTAAGTTTTTCTCAGTTTCTTTAATCAAACGCTCTTTAATACGTTGAGAAGTAACTAATTTACCTTCTTTACCAAAAAATGGAGAGTTATTAATGGTGAACAACATGTTCATCGTAGGCTCATCAATGCTGATTACTGGTAATTGCTCTGGTGCTTCAAAATCAGCGATAGTATCACCAATATCAAACCCATCAATACCAACAACTGCGCAAATATCACCAGAACTTACTTCTGTAGTACGGATTTTCCCTAAACCTTCGAAAGTATAAAGCTCTTTTACTCTTGTTTTCACAACCTTACCATCGCGTTTAATTAAAGTAACCGGTTGGTTTTCTTTAATAGTACCACGGTGAACACGGCCAATTGCAATACGACCTACGAAAGATGAATAATCTAACGAAGTAATTTGCATTTGTAAAGTACCATCGTTAATTGGTGCAGGTGGAATGTTTGCCACTACAGCATCCAATAAAGCGAAAATATCTGTAGTTGGTTTTTGCCAGTCAGTACTCATCCATCCTTGTTTAGATGAACCGTAGATAACTGGAAAATCCAATTGCTCTTCAGTTGCTTCAAGGTTAAAGAACAATTCGAAAATTTGCTCATAAACCTCTTCCGGGCGACAGTTTTCTTTATCTACTTTGTTTACTACCACAATCGGCTTTAAACCAAGGGCTAAAGCTTTTTGCGTTACGAAACGCGTTTGAGGCATTGCACCTTCAAAAGCATCACAAAGTAAAAGTACACCATCTGCCATTTTCAAAACACGCTCTACCTCACCGCCGAAATCCGCGTGACCAGGAGTGTCAATAATGTTAATCTTTACGTCTTTGTACTGAACAGATACGTTTTTAGATACGATAGTGATACCACGTTCGCGCTCTAAATCGTTATTATCCAATATCAAATCCCCTGTTTGTTCGTTGTCACGAAAAATAGAACAAGAGTGTAAAATCTTATCAACCAACGTGGTTTTACCGTGGTCAACGTGTGCTATAATAGCTATATTTCTAATCTTTTGCATAAAATGCGCCTCAAATTTGGCGCAAAGATAGTGTTTAGAAATGGATTTTCTACTATATTGCTCACTATTTAATGCTATAATAATATTGTAATTGTCTCATTTTTAATTAGAAAAGCAGAGACAGTAAGATTTCGGCCTGCTCTGGTCCTGCTGTACACTTTAGCCCTCCTGAATACTGATGAAAAATCGGATCGGAGCTATCGTTTCCATCAGGTTTAGGATTTTAGGCTTGCTCCGGGCATAGTGCTTCCTATTAGTATTCCTAAAAAAAGATAGGTTTTAATGAATAAAACAAATCAACTTTTTGACGGTATTATGTAAATGGAAAAATCAATACAAGAAATATTTGATCAGTATGAGGAAAAATCGCTGGAAGTAGAAGCAGCGAAACGGGCTATGGATGAAACTGAGATTCCAGACCTATCAAAAGAAGCATACATTACTGCAGAACAGGCAGATGAACACTTAATTGCCTGTGTAGAAAGAGAGCGCCTTGAGAAACAACTGGAAACGCTCAGCCAGGAATGGAGTGAAATTCAAGATGCTTTAGCCGAGAAGCTTTGTAAAATTAACACCAAAGTATTGGTTCATGATCGACGGGATGAATGTACGGTACTCATCCATTGCGAAGGTGGCGGCATTATGATCGAAGATAAGCATGTGGATTAATCTCGTGCGCAAGTAAAAAAAGAGATCAGGCTCACGCAGCTGTCGAGCCTGATCTTATTATATTATAGCAGATGTTCTCCAATTTCCTCTGGCTGTACTTGGACTAATCCTAAAAGAATACAACCTTTCTTTCTTAAGTAGCTAAAGAGTTTGCCTCCACTCCTCGTAAGAAATAACTCCTAATTCAGGCTTGGCTTCGCCTTTCAAAATTGCAATAAATTCCAGTACATTTCCATCAGGATCATTGAAGTAAATGGCAACAGCAGGCATCCATGCGAAAACCATCGGTGCTAAATCATCACTCTTTAAAAAATTATAGGGCTTTAAATTATGTTGTTGTAAAAAGCTAACTGATTTATTTAAAATATCATCCTCATCACTGCTAAAGGCGAAATGCCTTACACAAATCTGCTCCTTCGGCTTCTCCCAAAGCCCGAGCATGGCGCCCTTGGGTGGTCCAACCCAGAAGAAAGCAATTCTCCTGGAATCATCAAAGTAACAAGGCGTTAAACCCATTACATTTTTATAAAAATCTACAGATGCTTCCAAATTTTCAACATCAATATGTGTTTCAAATAGTCCTTTTACCATAGCGTGAAAGTAGACAATCTATACATGTGGATAAAATCACCTTTATTGATAAGCGCATCACTAAAATTGATATCGCCAGAAACTAGGCATTTTGGGTTACCCAACAGTCTCCTTTCGTATTAACAACAAACCAACTCAATTTCAATATGAATAAAAGGTTTCTAAAATACGCAGGCAGGTTTACAATCATCTTTATTTCGCTGATTGGATTTTATTTTCTAATGGCTTTTTGTTTGTCTAGAATTACCCTGAATGCTAACCTAACAAACAAAGCGGATGTTGCCATCTATATTTTATCGAATGGAATTCACACTGATATCGTGATGCCGGCAGCAAATCCAACAATAGACTGGACCAAAAAGATTCCATATAGCAACACATTAAAAGCTGATAGTACTTATCAATATCTTGCAATTGGTTGGGGTGATAAAAAATTCTATTTAGAAACGCCGGAATTTTCAGACCTAAAACTGGCAACCGCTTTAAGAGCAATATCTGGCTTAAGCACATCGGCTATGCATGCTACATATTATCCATACATGGTAGAAAATAATCAATGCAAGAAAGTAATGATCAGCAATGCGCAATACAAAAAATTGATTCAATATGTTAGCAATAGTTTTCTGGCGGATAATTCAGGAAATTTCATTAAAGTACAAACAACCATTCGGTATGATGTTGGCGATGCATTTTATGAAGCGAAAGGAAGTTACAGCATTTTCAAAACCTGCAATACCTGGACGAATAACGCGCTAAAAGCCTGTGAACAGCGAAGTTGCCTGTGGACCATTTTCGACACAGGCATCCTGCTCAAATACGATTAGCCTAAACCTCAAAGGCCCAATTTAAAAAAGCAGGCATTGCACGCTCCCAGGTATGTACGTCGTGCTTACCTCCCACTTTTTCATAATAAAAAATATTTTCCGGCCGCTTATAACCTTTACTCAGAAGGCATTTAACCACATCGATGGTATCGTCTATAGAATCAATGATCAGGTTTCGGTTACGATCGGCCTTTTCATCTTCCGTTCCAGTCATCAGCCAGAATTTCATTTCCGGTTTGCTTTCCGTAGAATCGATCAACTCATGGATAATTCGATCTGCATCAGTATAACCGTCAGTTAAATCTTTTTTACGCCACCAAAACGCACCAGAAAAAACCCCAACGACATCAAAAACCGAAGGATTATTCCAAGCAACATCAAAAGCAGACAAACCACCTAATGAAAAGCCTGCAAAAGCAACTTTACCAGTTACCGGCATGGCAATTTTCTTTTTTACAAAAGGCAAAAGTTCCTTAATAATAAAGTCATTATATAAGCCTGCATTTGCTCCTCTACCTTTAAAATCAGGTTTACCAGTTACACCATACTCCATTAGCCGATCTGCAGAAGCTTTTATTGCCACCACAATTAACCTGTGGTTACGCTTGTTGTGATGTGCATCTTCCAGAATTTTCGGAAAATCCATCTTGGCTACATCCTGACCATCATTAATTAAAAGCAATTCTATTTTCTCGTTGCCTAAAATTCCTTCAGGCACATACATATCTATTTCAACCTCATGCTTAAGATAAGCAGAAGGAATTCTAAAACTATTAATATTAACTTTTACTGATAAAATTGTAGTGTACATGTCTTTAACTCCCTAACCCTGGCATTTCGCCATATAATTTACAAAGGTACAAAACTCGATAAACTATTAATTATCAGTCTTCCAATTTTACACTCAGGTTTTATTTAAAAAGGAAGAACATTCTTTTTATAAGATTAAATTTCTATCTTAAAACATTGGATTTTTGATATGAGAGAAGAACATAAGAAGTGGTATAGCCCAAATTTAAGTGCTGATATAGATATGCTCATTTTTGGCCATAGCGGTATTCCTGTTTTGCTTTTCCCAACCAGTATGGGCCGTTATTATGAAAACAAAGATTTCAAATTAATTGATGCTGTTGAGGGCTTTATTAATGAAGGCAAAATAAAGGTCTATTGCCCTGATAGCATTGATAAAATGAGCTGGTATAATAAAAGTATTCATCCGGCAGATCGGGTAAAAAACCACATTTGGTATGATAAATATTTGCTGGAAGAAGTTGCTCCTTTAGCCAGGAATGAAACGGGAAGCCACAAAATTATTACTGCCGGTTGTAGCTTTGGCGGCTACCACGCAGCTAATTTTGCTTTTCGCCATCCATGGTTGGTGAGCCATATGTTTAGCATGAGCGGTGCTTTTGACATTAAAGGCCAGTTAGATGGCTTTTATAATAATGATGTATATTTTAACAATCCAGTAGATAACTTAATGAATAACAGCAACCCGGAATTACACCATATGAAAATTGTTTTGGGCACTACAGACCGTGATATGTGCCGGGCTGATAATGAAAATTTATCTGGCATTCTTTCAAAAAAAGGCATCGGTCATTGGTTGGATATCAGGCAAAATGCAGATCACGACTGGCCGATATGGCGGGAAATGTTTCCAGATTATATTGCGCAATTGTAAGTAAATTATCCATGAATAATTTAAAGAAAGTTGAAACAATTATATCCTTAACCAGTTCAACATTTAATAATAATTGATCACCGGAAGATGAAGGTTTGATTAATATTCAACCATCATCGCCTCACTACCTACAAAAACATAAATAAATGAAAAAAATCGGGATTCTATTCGGCCAGGAGCGTTCTTTCCCTGAAGCCGTTATCGAAAGGATTAATCAAAAAGCCGAAGAAGGCATTACTGCCGAAGCGGTGAAAATCGACAAGATATTTCAGAATGTACCGCTTGGTTATTCGGTAATTATTGATCGGATCTCTCAGGATGTTCCGTTCTACCGCGCTTCTTTAAAAAACGCAGCCACCACTGGCACCGCAGTAATTAATAACCCATTTTGGTGGAGTGCTGATGAAAAATTCTTTAACAATGCACTTGCTGAACAAATCGGTGTCCCAGTTCCAAAAACAGCTTTGATACCCTCAAGGCAGCACCCAACAGGTACCACAGGCGAATCTTTTTCTAACCTCACGATGCCGCTGGATTGGGATACTATCTTTGAATATACAGGATTCCCTGCTTACATGAAGCCTTATGACGGTGGTGGATGGAGAGACGTTTATAAACTTCATGACAAGGAAGATTTCTTCGATAAACATAGCGGCACAGAACAATTGGTGATGCTTTTACAGGAAGAGATTGTTTTTGAAGAATATTTCAGATGTTATTGCATTGGTGGGAAACATGTTCGCATTATGCAATATGATCCACGCAACCCACACCATTTACGCTATGCAACAGATGGCAAAGCACCAGATCCCAAATTACTTAAAACTGTAGAAGAATACACCCTTAAATTGTGTCAATACCTGGGTTATGATTTTAACACGGTAGAATTTGCAGTTCGTGATGGTATTCCAATTGCGATTGATTTCTGTAACCCTGCACCAGATGCCGATATTAAAAGTGTAGGACAGGAAAATTTTGATTGGGTAGTGGAAACTACCGCAAACTATGCAATAGAGAGAGCAAAAGCACAGCAAGATGGTCAGGATAATTTGACCTGGGGAGAATACATTAAGGCTTCAGTTGCCGGAAAACCACTTGTTTCCAAAGCAGTTCCAAAAGCACCAGCTAAAAAAGCGGTTGCTGTAAAACCTGTTGCTGCTAAGGTTGCGCCAGAAAAAGCGACGCCGAAGCCTAAAAAAGCAGCAACTAAAAAATAAAGGGATTTTATAAATACTAATCAGGATGAATGAATTTACACTGGGAGTAGAGGAAGAATACATGGTAATTGATCCCGTTACCAGGGAACTTACCTCGCATGATCAAAAAATTGTTGAAGCGGCACAAAAGATCCATAAAGACCAGGTAAAGGCAGAAATGCATCAGGCTGTAGTAGAAGTTGGAACCGGAATTTGTAAATCTACAACCGAAGCCCGGAAAGAAATTTCTCAGCTTCGTTACACCGTATCGCAACTCGCCGGTGAACAAGGCTTAAGAATCGGCGCTGCAGGTACGCACCCATTTTCGCACTGGGAAAAGCAATTGATTACAGAACATCCGAGATATAATGAAATCGTAAATGAATTACAAGAGGCTGCAAGATCTAACCTGATCTTCGGCCTCCATGTTCATGTTGGTTTTCAATCTCGGGAGTTGGCCATACATATTGCAAACCAGGTAAGGTATTTTCTACCACACGTGTTTGCACTATCTACCAACTCGCCGTTTTGGGAATCGAGGAATACAGGCTATAAATCATTCAGAACAAAAATTTTCGATAAGTTTCCACGTACCGGAATTCCAGATATTTTCAACAGCATTGAAGATTATGATAGTTATGTGAAGCTATTAATCAAAACTAATTGCATGGATAATGCGAAGAAAATATGGTGGGACATTCGTGTGCATCCATTCTTTGATACCGTAGAATTCCGCATTTGCGATTGCCCGATGCTAATTGATGAAACGATGGCATTTACGGCGCTGTTTCAGGCGCTTTGTGCAAAATTATATAAACTGAGGTTGCAAAACATGGAGTTCATCAGCTATTCAAGAGCACTCATTAATGAAAATAAATGGCGTGCCGCCCGTTATGGAATTGATGGAAACCTAATCGATTTTGGCAAAGAAATGGAAGTTAATTGTAGGAACCTCATCCTGGAATTATTAGATTTTGTTGATGATGTGGTTGATGAATTAGGTTGTAGAGACGATATTAATTACGTTCACAAGATTTTAGAGCATGGCACCGGTGCAGACAGACAGTTAGCTGTATACCAACAAACTGGCAGCTTTGAATCGGTGGTAGATTACATTACCACCCAAACCCTAATTGGTGCAAAGTAATTTGATAATGAATAAAAAAGATTTTAAGGTCGCCGTTATTGATATGAATAACGGCGCACCTAATCAAGGCATGCGGGGAATTCAGGAAATTCTTTCGCGTTTTAACGCAGGGCATAACATCAACCTTTCCTTTGATCTGTTTGATCTTCGGCAAAAGGGAGAAATCCCTGGCCTTGAATATCATGCTTATATTTCTAGCGGCGGGCCGGGAAGTCCGCTGGAAAGCGAAGGTGAAAAGTGGGAAAATGATTTTTATAACCTACTAGATAAGATAGAAGCCTTCAACATAGGAAGTGAAAACGAAAAAAAATATGCTTTTCTTATTTGCCATTCCTTTCAGTTGGCTTGCCGGAAATATAAACTGGGGAATGTAACCGAACGGCGATCTAACGCATTTGGGATTTTCCCAATCACCCTTACTGAAGAAGGCGAACAAGATGAAGTTTTCAGCGGCATTACCAACCCTTTCTTTTCAGTCGATAGTAGAGACTGGCAGGTTATTGAACCAGATTTTGAAGCTTTTGAAAGAAAAGGAGCGAGATTACTCGCAATAGAAAAGGAGCGTAAACATATTGATCTGGAACGTTGTATGATGTCTATTCGGTTTTCAAATGAAATTATTGGTACGCAGTTTCATCCGGAAGCAGATCCGGTAGGCATGAAAATGTATTTGCTGCAAGACGAGAAGAAGCAAGCTATTGTAGGTATGCACGGCGAGCAAAAATACTTAGATATGCTCAATAGCCTCGCTGATCCCGCAAGGATTGTGCTTACACAAAGGGTCATTTTGCCTAACTTCTTAAACAGAGCAATCGAACAATTGAAGAACCCTACTAAAGGCGTGGCGTAAGTAATCTGATAGCGACATAAGCTTCGCAAAACGGATCCATTGTGTTATTAACAGCATCTAAACGAAATAAATCGATCCTGAATGGCAGCGCAGTGATAGCCTGAAAAAACAACATATTAAAGTTATGATACCTGAACAGCGCGAAAAATATAATAAACAGTTGAATGACCTAACCTATCAGGCGTTCATTGAAGATCTTGAAAATGGCTATCCAAAAATCCCTTTTCGCGTAGCAGAAACACCGGTATTTATTCCGAAAGCCTTAAAAGAAAAGTTAATCGCTGCAGGCAAGGAAATTATAAACCTGATTAAGCAACCGAATTTTAAACAGTTTACAGCACCATCAATCCCACCTGAGTGGAATGTACCCAATGAAAACGAGCAACCTCATTTCTTAACATTCGACTTCGGCATTTGTAAAAACGAAGCTAGAGAATTAACCCCGATGTTAATAGAAATGCAGGGCTTCCCCTCCCTTTATGGCTTTCAGCATCGCCTGGGTGAAACTTTTTCTAGGCATTTCGACATTGATCCGTCGCTTGATTATTTCTTAAATGGATTTGATAAAGAAAAATATATTCGTTTGTTAATAGAGGTTATTATAGGCAAACATCAACCACACGAAGTAGCACTAATGGATGTTGATGCGCCAAATCAAAAAACAGCTATTGATTTTTTCATTACTGAAAACTTGCTTGGGATAAAACTTCTCTCGCTCACAGACATCAAGAAGGTAGGTAGCCAGCTTTTCTATGAAGAAAATGGCAAAAAAATTCAGCTGAAAAGAATCTATAATCGCTTAATTTTTGACGAAGTAAGCAACAATCAAGAGATCTTTAAAAACAGTTTCGATCCCCGTGAAGTACTAGACATCGAATGGGTAGCACATCCTAATTGGTTCTATCGGATCAGCAAATATACCATGCCTTTTTTAGAAAGCGAATTTGTTCCGGAAACGAGATTCCTGAATCAAATAGAAAGTATCCCGGCCGACCTGGAAAATTATGTGCTTAAACCTTTATTTTCCTTCGCGGGGATGGGCGTAATCATCGACGTGATGGAACATGATATTGCTGCAATTCAAGATCCGGAAAACTGGATCTTACAGCGTAAAGTGGATTATGAACCTGTAGTACAATCTCCTACCGGAGGCGTTAAAGCAGAAATCAGAATGATGTACCTATGGCCTGATGGAGGAGAGCCACAACTTTGTATTAGCCTTGCCAGGCTAAGTCGTGGAAAAATGATTGGCGTTAGGTATAATGCAGATTTTGACTGGGTTGGAGGCACTGTTGGCTTTATGGAGGCATAATCCAAGACTTTTAACTATAGAGAAGACAAAACATGGTTTATACTTCTGACTTGGTAGTTAACGATAAAAAGTTTAATTGCAAAGAGCAGGTTACAAAAAGCAAAGCAACGTTTCTTGTTAACTACATAAATATATAATCTCCATTTACTCTGTGATTTTATGTCCAGAATAAAAAATAACATAATATTGATAGTCCCTATTTCTTCTTAACTAAAAAACATATAATCTCCGTATATTCCATGGCAAAAATTAATACTAATATTATGAAGTGATAGTCCCTATTTCCTGTTAACTACTGATGTATATTCATCCGTATATTGTGTGATTCCGTGGCGAGAAATTAACAGCATCCTGCTGAACAATTTACATTCCCCTGAATACAAAAACTGTAAACCTCGTTATATTTGTGTTATGAACATTCAAACCATTTTAGTCTTTTTACTTTTTGCGGTAGCATTGGTATATGTTGGCCGCGTGGTTTATAAATCTCTTCAGGTGAAAAAAGATGGCTGCGGAGGCAATTGCAAATGTGGCGTCGATTTTTCGGATATCAAACCAGCTAAAAAGTAATCTCCGCTTCATGATTGATCAGTTTAAAAACTATCTTAAAGAAAAAATAGCCATAACTGATGAGCAATTCGAAAGCGTCTCTGTTGGTTTAAAAGTAAAAAAATTTGCCAAAGGCGAAATGGTGCAATATACCGGAGAAACCTTTAAGCACGGTTTCTTTGTTGGCAAAGGTCTTTTGCGAGCTTACTCAATCGATTCGAAAGGGAAAGAGCACATTCTGCAGTTTGCACCAGAAAACTGGCTTATTGCCGATAGAAATAACATGAATAACGAAGCGTCTGTTTTCTTTATTGATGCCATAGAACCTTCCGAAACCGTGTTGATGCATAACGATTATATGGAACAAGCCGCTATGAAAGTTCCATGTCTCCAACCCATGCAAATTAAACTGCTCAATAATTCGATTCGTTTTATGCAGAAACGGATTAATATGCTACTGAGTGCAACTGCGGAAGAACGTTACCTAGATTTTATCAAATTGTATCCAAACCTTACACTTCGTGTTCCGCAATGGATGATTGCTTCTTATCTAGGTATCACTCCAGAATCGCTCAGCAGAGTGAGGAAAGAACTCGCCCACAAACACTTTCGCCCTTAATCTTTTTGAATAATTGAATCTAGAATGACCGAATGGGCTATAATACTTTCCTTAACGCAGTCATGTGCTATCTATCATTACTTACCATACATCAATCCTGATCCTAAGCCTGTAATGTAATTTTGTAATGTAATATAAAAAGCATTAGAACAAAATCTATGGCAACTGTAAAATGGGTATTAGATCCAACACATAGCGAACTTCAGTTCAAGGTAAAACACTTAATGATCACGACCATCACCGGTAGTATAAAATCTTTTTCTGCAACATTAATTGCAGAAGGCGAGGTTTTCGAATATGCTGAAATTACTTTTAATGGTGATATCAACTCGATTGACACCGGAAATACAGATCGAGATAACCACTTAAAAAGCGTAGATTTTTTTAACAGTGAACAATTCCCAAATCTTACGTTTAAATCAAAATCTGTAGAGAAAGATGGTAGCGACTACCTTATTAAAGGCGATTTAAGCATCAAGGGGCAAACAAGACCGATTCAATTAGCTGCTGAATTGGGAGGTATTGCTACAGATCCATGGGGTAATACGAAAGCCGGTTTCACCTTAAGTGGAAAAATTAACCGTACCGATTTCGGCTTAACCTGGAACACTGCTATTGAAGGAGGCGGCGTGATGGTGAGTGAAGAAGTTCGCCTATTGGGAGAGCTTCAATTTGTAAAACAGTGATAATCAAATTAGGTCGCTCCGATTTTATCACAACGTGCAACATTAAATGTTAATGCTATGGCAATTAAAAAAGTGGCTGGAATCTTAAATCCGCCCGCACCACATATGGTTGGCGATGGTTTTCGAGTGCATAACTTTTTCCCTGATGGATATAATATAAACATGAGTCCTTTTTTTCTACTGGACTATGGCTCAAAGATTAATTTTTCTGCACGCCACAATCCGCGGGGGGTGGGCATGCATCCACACCGTGGTTTTGAAACTGTAACCATTGCCTATAGCGGAGCAGTTGCACACCATGATAGCGCAGGCAATTGCGGCATAATTTATCCAGGCGATGTTCAATGGATGACTGCGGCAAGCGGTATCTTACATAAAGAATACCATGAAACTCAATACAGCCTTGAGGGAGGTCCTTTTCAGATGGTTCAACTTTGGATAAATTTACCGGCGAAGGATAAAATGGGTAAACCAAAGTATCAGGCTATTAAGCAGACAGAAGTCGCGAAGGTCAGTTTAGTTGATCAGGGTGGAAACATTGAGGTGATTTCTGGTAATTATCAGGGTGTTACTGGAAATGCCGATACTTTCACACCCATCCAAATGTATAATGCCAGAATTAATCAAGGCGGAAAAGTCAAATTCAGTTTCCCCGCAAATTTCAATACAGGAATGATGATGATTCAAGGTAGCATTGTAGTAAATGGAGAAAAAGTGGGTGTAAACAACTTCATTTATTTTGAAAACGCGGGAACAGAAATTGAAATTGAAGCACTAGAAAGCAGCATCCTTTTGGTACTAAGCGGCGAACCCATTAATGAACCCATTGTACATTATGGCCCATTTTTAATGAATACTGAAGGTGAAATAGAACAAGCAATTTCAGATTACAACCAGGGAAAGTTTGGCTATCTGGATGAATAGTGCGCTGGAAGAATAAAAAAATGAAAGCTGGATGATTTAAATCATCCAGCTTTTTTTGTTTTGAAGTGTTACCACCTGTCTATGCCTTTTCAATTAAGCAAACGGCATAAGCCACAACACCTTCCTCCCGGCCAACAAACCCCATAAGCTCATTGGTTGTTGCCTTAATCGAAATATCTTCGGTAGAAATTCCAATAGCAGCAGCGATATTCTCTTGCATAGCAGGGATATGAGGATTTATTTTTGGCGCTTCCAAACAGAGCATTGCGTCTATATTACCTACTTGCCAGCCCTTTTCGGTTAATAATTTAACGGTTTCTTTCAATAAGATAATACTGCTAATCCCCTTCCAACGGTCGTCTGTATTTTTAAAATGAAAGCCTATATCACGTAAATTGGCTGCTCCCAGTAATGCATCACAAATCGCGTGCAATAAAACATCTGCGTCTGAATGACCAAATGCACCTTTATGATGTTCCAAAGTTACGCCACCTATTACAAATGGATGTTCATCTTTTAGCTGATGTACATCAAAGCCAAAGCCTACTTTTATTTTCATTTAATTGTGATCTTTTGTGATAAATCGATTGCTTAAATCGCCAATGGCTGTTGCTATTTAACGAGTTTCTTATCGCCAAAGTTAAACAAAAGACCAAAACGTAAGGTGTTTGCCAGCGGACTTGTTTGGGCATTGGCTAATAGATAGGAGAAATCGATATTGAAAACATTGTACTTTAATCCTAACCCCATTGTAAAGTAGCGGCTATCTCCCTTTGTGGGGCTTTGATAATTATATCCAGCCCGGATTGCAAACTGTTGATTATACCAATATTCTACCCCCGTTGAAATGCCTACTTCTCTAAGTTCTTCACTAAAGCCACCCGGTGCATCGCTAAAAGATCCAAATATTCCCGCAGGAACAGAGCGATTCGGGTCTTTTCCGCTTACAATATTATTACTGGCATCATAGATCGGCTGCGTTGGCACTAATAACTTATTGAAATCCAGTGCAAACGTAAAAGTGTTGTAATCATCAATAGAGATAATAGAGGCTCCTCCTAATTTAAAATTGGTAGGCAGAAAAAAGCTTTGTCCCGCGTCAGAGTAACTCATCTTTGTGCCGATGTTCGAAATATTTGCTCCGGCAGAAAAAATGGTTGGCTTTCCAAACAAATTACCTGGTGTTTTATACAATCCAGAAACATCTACTGCAACAGCATTCCCGGCCTTTACCTGTCCGGAAGCAAACTGACCGGACGCGAGATTGGAGTAGATGTACCTTAGCGAAGTTCCTAATGAGAATTCTTCACCAAAATTTCTAGCAAAAGAAACATCGAAAGCCAACTCATTGGGGTTAGCAATACCGAGCTCTTGTTGATTGATATCGGTTAATTGAATAGAACCAAGTGAAAAATACCTTAAAGATGCACCGATTGTATTTCGATCATCTAATTTATAAAAACCACTTAGGTAAGTCAGGCTGATATCAGGCACCAGGCTTTTAAGCCACGGGCTGTAAGAAACTGCAAATCCGTAAGGCTTATCAATAAACGCAAGTTTTGAAGCATTAATACTGGCAGAATTTACATCTCCCGCTACTGCTACCCCTGCATCACCCATTGAACCTGCACGGGCGTCTGGGGTAATTAATAAAAATGGAACTGAGGTTACGATGTTATTAGATTCACTACCATTAGTAAGCGTATTGCCAACAACAACTTGCGCATTTGTTTTACCAAAGACTAAAGCCAATGAGAGTGCAGAAAAAGCAAGTTTACTGATGTACTTGAAATTCATCCTTGTAAAGGTACGTAATTTTAGATTTTGGTATTTGGAAAAACTTGCAGAACTTAATCTTTAACGTAAAACCAAAAACTATATTTTACCAAATTACGAATTAACTCATAATTTACTAATTAAACCCACAATTTATTACATCCCACTAGACTTCTAAATATACAAGTTTATATCAATCAACAAGTTAAACCCTACATCATTATCAATTCTTTTTTTGAAGAAACCATTTAATTTTTCTGAAATCACTGCTTCAACTTTCTTAGTCGCTCTGGCCTTCACCGTATCAATTTCATTCTGGGCTTTGTTTTGAAGTTCAGTTTTCTGCTATGAAATAAGAGCGTTAATTGAGGGGTAAATAAATCCGCTATAAAATCACCTCCCTGGTATGATTTAAATTTTCTAACCCATGTAGAAACCGAGTGATTCGTCATTGTACACGTTTACTTTTCCAAGTTAATTTAAACGGGCTATAAAGGGGGTAGTTGTTTGTTTAATGTTTGAATTAATTTTAATAATATCCCAATTTGCCCTGTCATTTTTCTAAACCATCGCATGTATTTTAGTGGCGTTTAGTTTGTAGAGACAATTTGACCGGGTTCACCTTGAATTACACTCCAAAGATTCAAATTAGGTTGTACTTCACTAACAGATCCAAGTGTATCCTTTGCAAAGTTATCTTTCAAATAATGGTCAGATTGTCGATTTTTAACCCAATTCGGGAAGAAAGGAATCAAACTGAGGTTAACATCTTTAAATTTGCCTTTTGCGTTCAGTTCATTCATAACTGATTTAATCTATGCATCTATTTCTGATCTATAAAATGAAGGCAAGACAGGTAGAGTGGCAAATAGAATGACAGGAACTTTTTTGATTATGATGTATTCTGTTTTGAGCTCTATTTGTTTGGATGCAAAACATATCAATAAGCGCCCCATTCTCTTAGCGTTCTTATTTACAGTATGTTATTAAATCATCAACTTCAAAATTAGATAGACATCAAGTGAGAGAAGCGGATACGTTATGCCTTAAAAATATATCCATAATTAATTGCCGCAATATTTATATATTCACGTAAATTTGCTTAATTTTATTTGTTAAAATGTTGTTGGGCAATACTTTTTAAGGTAACATATGAAAAAACTATTACTATATTCTTTTACTTGTTTGTCATTGGCGGCTCTGCTCTCTGCTTGTAGCTCCAAAGGAGGAAACAGCTCTAGCAAAACGGGTATCCCCTATGCAGACAGAAAGAGCAAGAATAACGCATCTGGAGCATTTGCGGTAGCTACGCAATATAAGCGGGCACCGGGGCCTGGATTAATTCCGATAGAGGGTGGTGTTTTAGTTGTGGGTGGAAGCGCAATTGAAGTACCGGGCATAGAACCGAATATCTATAACTACAAAAGGCAAGTTACTGTTCCATCATTCTATATGGATGAAACGGAAGTTTCTAACACGGATTGGTTAGAATATTTACACTGGATCAGATATAATTACCCAGAAGATCGTGAGTTCTATTACAATGAACTTCCTGATACTTTAGTATGGCGTAGTGCTTTATCTTATAACGAGCCTTACGTTGATAACTATTTAAGGCATCCAGCCTACCGAGATTATCCTGTTGTTGGCGTATCCTGGGAGCAGGCATCACGCTATTGTGAATGGAGAACTTCCAGAGCAAATGAGTTCATTCTGCGTGAGAAAGGCATTTTAACAGACTATAAAACCCTGAACGCAGGCAATACAGGCAAAGGCAACAACGCAACTGCTACTGCAACACCAAAACCTGACAAACCTTTCAATACTGATGCCTATATCAACGGTCAGTACGATGATAAAGGAAAGAATGCACCAATTGATTACAACACGAAAGCTGGAGCAGCAACTGCTACTGCAGGTGCGGGAAAAGGAAATACTCAGCCACGCAGAACCGCAACTTTGGAGGACGGTGTAATTATGCAACCTTATCGTTTACCTACAGAGGCGGAGTGGGAATATGCTGCACTTGGACTGATCGGTAATACAGAATACGAAAATATCAATCAAAATAAAATTTATCCTTGGAACGGATTAGGTGTTAGTTCTGCAAGTAAGAAAACCAGAGGTATGATTCAGGCCAACTTTAAAAGAGCTCCTGGAGATTATATGGGTGTTGGTGGATCATTAAATGATAAAGGTGATTTAACAGTGCCAGTAATTCAGTATACAGCGAATGATTTTGGCTTATATAATATGGCTGGAAATGTTAACGAATGGGTAAATGATGTTTATAGAACAGGAACGTTTACAGATGCTGATGCATTTAACCCCTATCGTGGTAACTATTTCACTAATAAAAAATTAGAGGATACTCAGAACGGTAAAATTGCACTTGATAAATATGGTAATCCGATAAAGGAAAACGCTTATTCAGGCAGAAAACAAACCTGGGCTGAGAAACAAGCGCAAGCGAAACGTGTAGATTCAATTTCTAAATCTACGGATCCGCAAATCGTAACCGCTTCAAATGCTTATCAGGCAGATCAAAGAGGTTATCGCGACAGACAAAATACCATCTTAAATGAAGAAGGGGTCACTTTAGTGAATGATAAATCCAGAGTTTACAAAGGTGGATCATGGAATGACATGGCTTACTGGTTAAACCCTGCTACCCGACGTTTTATGCAACAAGATGAGTCATCTGCAGAAGTCGGCTTCCGTTGTGCAATGACAATGCTAGGTGCGCCAGAAATTAGCACAGTTGGCAAAAGAAGTTTCAAAACTCCACCTCCGAAACCTTACCGTGTAGGTAGAAGCAAATAAAACATAAAAGTCCCGGCTAATCACCGGGACTTTTCTTTTACAAATTAAATAATGCTATTTGAATTGTAAGAGAATCTGGTTCTTTTCCACTTTATCTCCTTGTTTAACCGCAATTTTATTAATCGTTCCGTCGGTAGTTGACTTTAAAATGTTTTCCATTTTCATCGCCTCGAGCACTAAAAGATTATCGCCCTTCTTTACCTCAGCATGCTCCTCTACCAGTACCTTTAATACTAAGCCTGGCATTGGAGCTTTAATTTCAGCGACTTTATTAGACACCAAGCTATCCAATCCCATTTGTTTCAATAACTGATCAAACTGATTTTCTACTTTAGTTTCATAAACGCGACCATTGATTTTTACCTTACAAGTTTTATCTTGATGGTTAATCTCAATAACTTCTACGTTATAGGATTTATGCTGATGTAATATATGGGTAAGTGACGAGGAGATTTTACTGAAATCTAATTCAATCTCCTGATCATTTACAAAGGTTTTTGCATCCCGCTCCTCAATATTGAAAAGCATTTTTTCATTTACAGTAACCTTATGCATAAAATTATTGTGTTAATGCGTATTGTACCAGATTCGCTCCCATTTTAAGCGCTTTTGAGCGCGTTTCCTGGGTGTCCTCAGGGTACGTTCCAAAATCCTCCCACCCATTTCCCAAATCGCATTCGAAAGTGTAATAACAAACAACCCTGCCCTTATAAATTAAAGCAAACCCCTGCGGTCGCTTATTATCGTGTTCATGAATTTTTGGCAAGCCTCCCGCAAATTTGAATTTCTGATTATAGATGGCATGATTAGAAGGCAATTCTACAAAACTGAGTTCTGGAAATACTTTCTTCATTTGGGGCCTAATAAATTTATCCAGGCCATAGTTATCGTCGATATGAAGGAAGCCTCCACCGATTAAATACTGCCTTAAATTTTTAGCTTCCTGATCGCTAAACTGCACATTTCCATGGCCAGTCATGTATACAAATGGAAAGCGGAAAATCTCTTTCCCGCCAACTTCGACAACACTTTCTTCTGGAAAGAAATTTGTTTTGAGGTTTGCATTACAGAAAGCGATGAGGTTGGGCAAAGCCGTTCGATCAGCGTACCAGTCGCCGCCTCCGCTGTATTTTAATTTTCCCATCCTGTAAGAAGGAGCAGAAAAAGATACAAGCAATAGCAGTAAAGCGCAAGGAATCACGAGAAATGAAAAGAAAAGTAATCTTTTTAAAGATGGGAAACTTTGACTTACAACTTTTAACTTATCGCTTGTAATGCTTTTCATCGGTTAAGGTAGTTAATTTCAAAGCAAGCAGCCAATGCAGCAGTTTCTGTGCGCAGCCTGTTTTCACCTAAAGTTAATGGTTTAAAGCCTTTATTCAAAGCTAAATCAACTTCTTCTGGTGTGAAATCACCTTCGGGACCAATAAGGACTAAATATTTTTGAAATGGTATTACTAAATCAGAAATGAACTTCTTTTCAGTATTATCAATACAGTGTGCAATTAATTGCTCCCCTTCGAATGGTTGCTTTAAAAAATCAGCAAAGGTTGTGGCCTCATTCAATTTCGGGTGATACGCCTTAATCGATTGTTTTACAGCAGATGTAATTACTTTGTTTAATCGGTCATCTTTAACTATTCTACGCTCTGATCGATCGGTAATGATTGGGGTGACTTCATCTATTCCCAATTCGGTCGCCTTTTCAAGAAACCACTCTAATCGATCGATATTCTTAGTCGGCGCTACCGCGATGTGTAAATAATGATTACGCTTTTTATACTCCTGTTCAGTATGAAGAATAGACAAGACCACTTTTTTAGGATGATCTGCAATAATTTCAGCGGTATAAAATCCGCCAACGCCATCGACCAGATTAATAATAGTTCCTGTAGAAAGTCGAAGAACGCGTACACAGTGTTTGCTTTCTTCTTCGTTTAAGGTATAAGTATTTTGGGTAATGTCAGGCGTATAAAAAATATGCATGTGTTGAAATTAGTGATTATCAACCATATCTTCTTCGTTGATGACCAATTCTAACTTGATTGTTTCAATATTTTGTTCGGTTTTCTTCAGGATGGTAAACAGGTAACCGTATGATTCGTTACTTTCGCCAACCTCCGGGATACGTTCAAACACATGTGATACTAAACCACCAATGGTATCGAAATCTTCATCCTCTGGCAGATCATGTGGCAAATGCTCATTAACATCATAAACCGTTGCAAATGCATTCACGATGAATTCATTATCAGAGACTTTTTCAACAAGTGGCTTCTCTTCATCGTATTCATCCTGAATTTCACCAACCAGCTCTTCCACAATATCTTCCAGCGTAACCATTCCGGCCGTTCCGCCAAATTCATCTAAAACGATCGAAATCTGAATGCGATTACTCTGCAATTCACTCATCAAATCGTTAATTTTTTTAGTTTCTGTAACGAAGTAAGGTTTCCGGATAATGTCGTTTAGTGTCCAGTGTTGATTTCCTGCTGCAACTAATGGAAGAATATCCTTCGCATGAATAATACCAACAATTTTGTCCATGATTTCATCATAAACAGGCAAGCGTGAATACCCTTCTTTAATGATTTTATCTATTACTTCTTCTTTTGGCGAAGTTAGCTCAATACCAGAAATTTTCGTTCTTGGCACCATGATATTCTTAACCACCCGCTCATTAAAATCAAATACATTTTTAATCAGTTCGTGTTCATTGTTGTCAAGTGCTCCGCTTTCCTTTCCCTGTTCCAGCAAATACTGTAATTCTTCTGTACTGTGAAGCGATTCATGACCTGCAGAAGTATCAATACCAAATGGTTTTAAAATTACTGCTGCAAGACTATTAAGTGTCCAGATGAATGGCCTGAACACAACGTAAAAAATCTGTAAAGGAACAGAAACGAACAAAGTTGTTGCTACGGGCCGCTGAATGGCGAAAGATTTTGGCGCTAATTCACCAAACACAATGTGCATTACGGTAATTAAAGAAAACGCTACGATTGTTGATGCGGTATGGATAGAAGCATCACTCAAGCCCCATTGAAGGCTATCAAACAGATTTTTAAAAATGGTATGCATAACGCCCTCACCAACCCAACCTAAGCCCAGTGATGCAAGCGTTATACCTAACTGTGTGGCGGCCAGGTACCCATCCAGATTATGGATAATTGTTTTGGCCATTTTACCCACTCTACTGCCTGTTTTTGCTTTTATTTCGATTTGAGAAGCCCGAACTTTAACAATTGCGAATTCTGCCGCAACAAAAAATCCATTTAATAAGACCAGAAACAAGGCAAAAAATAAACGCCACCCAACTGAAGCTGTATCAGTTTCCGCTAAGGCAACCATCGCCAGATCTGATGATGGAAGGATTGCGCTTAATTTAAAATTTAAAAACAAGCAAACCGTGGGTAAATCCATTAAGCTAATTCTCTAAATGTAGTGTTATAAAGTTCCATGCTCTCTTTAATCACTTTATGAGCATAGCGAACACCTAACAAGTGTTCGATAGTTACATTTTTATCTTCTAAAGCCTTATAATCCTGGAAAAAACGAACAATTTCCTTCATTTGGTGAGGAGGTAATTCATCTAAGTCATTAATATAGTTAACAGACATATCATGGGCAGCTACTGCGATGATTTTATCATCTTGCTCACCATTGTCTACCATATGCATTACACCAACAACTTTAGCTTCGATTAACGTCATCGGGTAAACATCTACCGAACAAAGCACCAAAATATCCAATGGATCTTTATCATCACAGTAGGTTTGAGGAATAAAGCCATAATTGGCCGGATACATTACTGAAGAGAAAAGAACCCTGTCTAATTTAATTAAGCCAGATTCTTTGTCTATTTCGTATTTCGCTTTTGAGCCTTTTGGAATTTCAATAATTGCATTTACAATTTCCGGTACGTTTTTACCTGGTGATACGCTATGCCAAGCGTGAGTTTCTTCTTTTGCCATTTTAATTTAAATCTGTCTTTTCCTCCTCAGAACTTGTTACTTTACTTTTTACAAATGTAATCAATAAAGGGATAGTTGTAATAAAGATGAAGCCAATAATAATATATAATAAGTAATCGTTAATTTCCTTTTCAAACCTCTTGCCTAAGAAATACCCCAATAAAGTGAGGGAGCAAATCCATAATACGCCGCCAACTACATTGTAAAGCGCGAACCTTTTGAAGTCTAATCTAACCACCCCAGCAAAAATCGGTGCAAAAGTTCTAACAATAGGTACGAACCTGCCCATAATCAATGCGAAAGCACCTTGTTTGTTATAATATCGTTCAGCTGCCTTAAGATATTTCTTTTTAAAAAAGAAACTGTCTTTTCTGGTGTACAGCACCGGACCAGTTTTTCGTCCAAACCAATAACCGGTAAAGTTACCCGAAATTGCGGCTACGCATAAACCGGCTAGCAACAATGCAATATTTACATCTAACTTACCAGTGGCAACAAACATGCCAGCAAGAAACAACAAATAATCGCCTGGGAGAAAGAAACCGAAGAATAAGCCGGTTTCTGCATAAATTACAAATACAACGAGATAGAAACCGCCTTCCCTCAATAATTTCTCGGGATCAATCAGGTGATGCAGGTTATTCCAAAAATCGTGCATATTGAATTATTCGTAAAACTACAAATAATTATCTAACAAGTGTGTACCTAGATGATGTTTAAAATAATAGCAGGATAAATACCCAAAATAAGAGTAATTGCAACAGAGACTAATAAAACAACTTTATACAGGCCTGGTGTAGAAAGCTCTATTTCTGCACCGTCCTTAAACCACATGGCTACAATAACTTTGAAATAGTAATAGAAACCCACTAATGCGTTCAAAATAGCGAATGCTACTAAGAGCGTTTGGTACTCTCCCATTACGTTAAGGAACATCAGGTATTTACCAATGAAACCAGCTGTTAATGGAATACCCGCTAAGGATAACATAGCGATTGTAAGTGATAATGCCACAAGAGGGTTTTTCTTCCCTAAGCCATTAAAGCTTTCGAAGTTATCACTGCCCGTTTTTTGTTTCACTAAAATCAACACAGCAAACGCAATAATCGAAGCGAACGTATAAGCCGCTGCGTAAACCAATACATTATTTTCTGATTTGGCGCTTAAAACAATTAGTGAGAATAATAAATAACCTGCATGAGATATACTTGAATAAGCCAACATCCGCTTAAAGTTCTTTTGGAATAAAGCGGTAACATTGCCAATAAATAGCGTTAAGCAAACGATTACTATTAATGGTGCAACCCAAAAATCGTGAAGTGGAGCAAACGAACCTGCAAATAATCTTAAAAAAGCAGCAAAGCCTGCTGTTTTAACCACCGTACTCATAAAGGTGGTAATCAGCGTTGGTGACCCTTCGTATACATCTGGTGTCCAGAAATGGAAAGGTGCAGCACCGACTTTAAAGCATAGTCCAATCATCATCAAGATTACTCCAGGATAAAATATTGGCGAAATCGCTTTACTATTGTCTACCAAGTAAGCTTGAATTCTATCCAGATCGAAAGATCCCGTAGCGCCATAGATTAAGGTAATTCCGAAAAGTAGGAAACCGGTAGAAAAAGCCCCCATCAAAAAGTACTTCAAAGATGCTTCATTTGAAGCAAAATCCTTTTTACGAATTCCTGCGAGGATATACAAACTTACTGACATGATCTCCAGCCCAACAAATAACATCGCCATATTTTTATACGACACCATCATGATCATCCCCGCAAGGGCAAAGAGGATCAGGGTAAAATACTCCGCTACGTTATCACTTTTTGCATGAAAATAGTTTTGAGTAAGCAAGAAGATTAGAAGTGTACCAACGATACAAATGCCAGAAAACGCCAAGGCGAAATTATCGGTCTGCATCATGCCAAAATGAACGGCATTACCGTTCCAGGTGCCAATGGTAAAACCTAAGGCAGTTAGTAAACCAACAACGGTAAGCGGCAATAATGCTTTCTTGGCTTTAAACAAACCTGCGTAAAGTACAATAAAAGCGGTTATACTAATGGTTATGATAATATTCATTGCTTATTTTACTGATGTTAATTTTTGATTTACCTGTTCTAATAGATGCTGTACAGATGCCTCTGTGATGTGCAATAAGGGTTTAGGATAAATACCTAAAATAATTATTAAGGCACAAATAATATAAAGTACTAGTTTTTCAGTTCCCTGAATATCTGCGAAAGTAATTGTTAAAGTATTGGTTTTGCCAAGCATCACATTCTGATACATACGCAACATATAAACAGCTCCGAAAATGATGGTTAGACCCGCTACAGCTGCAGCCCAAAAGCCATAATTGTAAACACCCATCAATAATAAAAACTCACCTATAAAACCATTTGTTCCTGGCAAGGCAACAGTACCCAAAACGACAATTAGAAAAACAATCGCCAGTTGTGGAGCTGATTTGGCAATACCGCCGAGCTCTTCTATTTTATTTGTTTTTGTTCTGGAGAAAATGATATCTAAAACGAAAAATAAACCAACTACATTGATACCGTGACTTAACATCTGCACCATTGCACCCTGCATACCTTGCTGGTTTAAAGCGAAGATACCTGCTGAAATTAATCCAACGTGGGCAATAGAAGAATAAGCCACCAGACGTTTGGCATCTTTTTGAGTGAAGGCAATTAAGGAAGCGTAAACTATTCCGATAATGGAAAGGATCATAGCTAAAGTAGACCAATCCTGAACACCTGTCGGAACGATAGGTAACAGCCATCTGATTACGCCGTAAATACCCATCTTTAGCATGATACCTGATAACAACATCGTTCCTTGTGTTGGAGCGGCAGTATAAGTGTCTGGTTGCCAAGTATGGAAAGGGAAAATAGGCATCTTAATGGCAAAAGCAATAAAGAAAGCCCAGAAAATCCAGCCTTGTTGTGCGCTATCCAGGTTTAAAGCATAAAAAGCCTGGATGTCAAAATTATCTGCAGGATTTTGTAAGTAGAGGTAAATTATCCCCATTAACATGAACAAAGAACCAGCAATTGTGTAAATAAAAAACTTCATGTTAATGCGAATACGGTCTTTTCCTCCCCAGAACGCGCATATGAAGTAAATTGGAATTAAAGCGGCTTCCCACCCAATATAGAATAAGAAAGCATCCATGGCTGTAAATACCAAAAGCAGTCCCGTCTGCATGAACAATATTAGTGCATAGAATGCAGCCGGATTCTTGTAATCGTGTTTATAGCTCGATAAAATGATAATTGGTATTAACAAATTCGTAAGCAATACCACGAGCATGCTAATCCCATCAATACCTGCATGGAAGCGAATGCCTAAATCGGCAATCCATGGAAAATTCGCCTCGAACTGAGTGCTTGCATCAGGGATAAAGTTAGCCGCAATAAATAAGGCTAACACTAGTGAAGCAACCGAAATTACCGTCGAAACTATTTTAGCGGATTTTCCAGCAAAGGCGGTAAGTATAGCTCCTGCAAGCGGAAGAAATATAAGTAGTAAAAGTTGTTCCATTATTTAATTTTGAACCCTTTTTATATGTATAAAAATGTATATAACAATAATGCGACGATACCAAATACCATCATAAATATATAGAAACCCACGTTTCCACTTTGCAGTAAACGGATACCTTTACTGGCCTCGTTTGTACTCCAACCCAACCCATTAACAATTCCATCAATAAATTTAGTATCAACCACCCGGTAGAAAAATCTTGAAAAGGCATCCAAAGGTTTAGTAATGATAAAATCGTAAATCTCATCAAGATAAAATTTATTATAAGACAGCCTTGCCAATGCAGAACGTGGTGCTTCATCAGCTACTGGAACACGTGCACCTTTTACATATCTGGTGTAAGCATATAACAGCGCAATAATTGCCGCGACCACTGATGTTCCCATGAGTGCATATTCTGTAGAATGACTCAACTCTAACTCATGTTGTGATACACCTGCACCTGATAACCAATGTGCTAACCATTCATTTCCGCCGAAAACATGTGGAATATTGATTGCTCCACCTATTGCAGCTAAAACAGCTAAAACAATTAGCGGTGTAGTCATTGCTGCCGGAGATTCATGTACATGACTTTCTTCATGATGTGTTCCTCTGTATTTACCAGAGAAGGTAAGGAACATCATTCTGAACATATAGAACGCAGTTAAAAATGCGGTGATTACACCAATACCCCAAAGCACCGGACTGTATTGAAATGCATGTGCTAAAATCTCATCTTTTGAAAAGAAACCAGAGAATGGAGGTAAACCTGCAATTGCGATCGTACCGATCATCATGGTTAAAAAGGTAACTGGCAGTTTTTTTCTCAAGCCACCCATATTACGCATGTCTTGCTCGTGGTGCATGGCATGAATTACAGAACCCGCACCCAGGAATAACAAGGCTTTGAAAAATGCATGTGTCAATACATGGAAGAATGACCCGGTATAAGCGCCAACTCCCAGGCCTAAGAACATATAGCCCAACTGAGATACTGTTGAGTAAGCCAATACTTTTTTAATATCGGTTTGAGTAAGTGCAATAATTGCTGCTACCAATGCGGTTGCTGCTCCAACAATTGCAATGATGTGTTGTGTGAAAGGTGCAAGATCAAATAAAACACTAGAGCGGGCAATCATATAAATACCTGCCGTTACCATCGTGGCCGCGTGGATTAATGCAGAAACCGGTGTTGGTCCAGCCATTGCATCTGGTAACCATGTAAATAATGGCAATTGTGCAGATTTACCACAAGCGCCGATAAACAACAATATGGTAATTAAAATTAATGTATTGTTTCCCGGTAACATATTAGCGGCTTGAGGAAATATTTTTGAAAATTCAACACTTCCAAAGAAATTGAACATTAAAAAAACACCTAATAAAAAGCCTAAGTCACCTATCCGGTTCATTACAAACGCCTTTTTGGCTGCCGATGCATACGCACTGTTAGTGTACCAGAACCCGATTAAAAGGTAAGAACATAGACCTACGCCCTCCCAACCAATAAACATTACAATATAGTTCGACCCTAACACAAGCAGGAGCATGAAAAATACGAACAAATTCAGGTAAGAGAAAAATTTACCAAATCCTGCGTCTTCATGCATGTAACTTGTAGAGTAGAGGTGGATTAAGAACCCAATTCCAGTAATAATCAAAAGCATGATCGAACTCAGCGGATCAACCAGGAACGAAAGCGGAATGTGCAGTGTTCCTGCGCTAATCCAATCGAATAAAAATACTTCGTGAGATTTTTGTGTGTCGCCTTGTAAGCTAAAGAAAATAACTAAGCTGATAATGAATGAGGCTAAAATTACGCCACTTCCAATGATTCCAACAAGTCCTTTAGATAAAGTGTTTCTGCCCAGCCCATTTATTACAAACCCTAAGAAAGGAAGTAAAGGAACCAACCAAATCAATTGTTCTATTGTCATTCTTAATATATATTTACCACTTAAGGCGATTTAAAACATTAATATCTATTGATTTCGTATTTCTGTAAACCATTACAATAATTGCCAAACCAACTGCAACTTCTGCAGCAGCAAGTGCCATAATGAAGAATACAAAAACTTGCCCGGATGGATCATTACTGTGAACTGAGAATGCTGTTAAAAGCAAATTAACTGCGTTTAGCATCAATTCAACCGACATGAAAATTACGATAGCATTTCTGCGGGTTAATACGCCAATTACACCAATAGTGAAAATAATTGCACTTAAATAGATGTAGTGATTGAGCGGCACACCCGCCATTTGTGTAGTTAAGTTTTCCATTATGCCTCTACCTCATCTCTTTTAGATAATAAAACGGCTCCAACCATTGCTGCCAAAAGTAATAGAGATGATAATTCGAATGGTAACAAGAAGGGGCCAAAGAGTTCCTTTCCTAAGTTTTCTACCAAGCCCAATCCCTGATTTTTTAAAATTAGCGGACTGTTAATGCTTGCAGCTTTAAATGAACCTACCAATGTAACGATCAAGCAACAGCCAGCAATTGCACCCACAATTTTGATCAACGGCGATTTAACCGGCTCAGTCTCATTATTGAGGTTAAGGAGCATCAACACGAAGAGAAATAGTACCATAATAGCTCCCATATAAACAATGAAGTTTACAACAGCTAAGAATTGGGCGTTCAGTAATACGTAATGTACCGTAAAGGTGAAGAAGGTGAGGATTAAGTACAGAACACTGTGGATCGGATTTTTTGCGAAAATCACCATCAGTGAAAAGATGATACTTAATGTGGCTACGAAATAGAATACTTGTGTACTCATTAATTTGTTTTTTTATACTCCTCGTTAAACAAGGCACGAAGCAATCTTATTATTTTTATGTCTATCGCTTTAGGATTGCTTCATTCCTCGCAATGACGGACTGGTTTGATTATTTTTTCATCTCCAAAGGAGCTTCCACTAATTTGTCTTTTCCGTAAATGAAATCTTTGCGGAGATAATCTGCAGGTACTATTGGTCCGTCTAAATAAATCGCTTCTTTGGGACACGCCTCCTCACATAATCCACAGAAAATACAACGCAACATGTTAATTTCATAAGTAGCTGCATATTTTTCTTCACGATATAAATGCTTTTCGTCATTTTTACGTTCAGCAGCAATCATGGTAATTGCTTCAGCCGGGCAAGATAATGCACACAAGCCGCATGCAGTACAACGCTCTTTACCATTTTCATCACGTTTAAGCGAGTGCATACCTCTAAAGTTCGCAGAAAACTCACGTTCTACCTCAGGATATCTTACTGTAGCCTCTTTTTTAAATAAGTGACTAATGGTTATGCCCATTCCTTTCGCAATTGCAGGTAGGTACATACGCTCCATAAAGCTCAGCGGCTTTTGCTCCAGTACTTTTTTCTTGTTACTTAATGATTCCATAATTAAAACTTCTCTATAATCGCAATCACAACTCCAGTTATTATAATGTTGGCAATGGCTAAAGGTATTAAACCTTTCCAACCCAAATTCATCAATTGATCATAACGGAAACGAGGGATTGTCCAACGTACCCACATGAAGAAAAAGAT
>JAZBLB010000004.1:238110-250483 GCA_037032985.1 Bacteroidota bacterium | reverse complement strand
AAATTGCTGTGAATCAAGGCCTATTGGATCTTTACTGATATATATTCCAGCTTTGCTATCATAATACCTAAATCTATTATAATATAATCCTGTCTCTACATCTTCATATTGCCCCTGATACCTAAATGGCACAAGATCCCAATCACCGCTAAGTTTACGTATTTTTCCATAAACATCCAGCTCAGCATCCCAAACTTTTTTACCGGCATGATCAAAAGCCTGTACGGGCGTACCCAAATAATCGCTGATGATGGAATAATATCGGCCATTAACGAGTTTAGCACTCGGTGTAAATTTATCTTGGTCGTAAACCCACGTAACTAAATCCTCACTTAAAGGTTCTGCCTTATCATAACTGAGCAGGCCATCTTCTGTAACCACCAGGTTAGGCCTTTCACTTAAGGGATAATGCCATTCATGGAGCAGCAAATTACCATCCCATAAATAACGATAAATCCTGTCCTTAACAATTTTAGCCTTTCTTCTGCCTAAGGCATCATATTCGAAATAAATAATCTCCCCATGTGGATTTTTAACTGCTTTCATCATCCCGTTGGCTGCCCAGGCATAGGCCCAGTCGCCGGTTTTCCATTCTGGTAAATCGGGTGCGGCGTCCGGCAATATATCAAGTGCTTGCCGTTTAGGCATATCGGGATTGGCCATTTCCCAGTTTAGTTTTTTATCGAAAAGTCCAGGGATTTCTATTTCCACGGTTTCTGCCTTTGCCAAACCAATAATGTTTCTTTTACTTTTTTGTACCAGGTTACCTTTGCTATCGTAACGGTAATACCATTGGTCATCTTTAAGCAGCTTGCCTCCTTTGTCATAACGTCTGTCGCTTCGGTCGGGTGTTTTATATAGGTTCCCTGTAGCATCCGGATTTTTATAGATCGTTTGCCCATCATCGCTATAAGTGGCTGATGATAAACTGCCAAAGGCATCGTAGCGGTAATTAATGTTACCGCCAGTAATGCTGTTCAGGCAGTTATTTAACTTATCATTTGGTCCCCAGGCATAATGCTTTAATGCCGTAATGGAACGGCTAGCTTCTACCTTCTGGCTAATGGGATGCCCTTTATGGTCATAATCGAAAGTTGCCTTAACGCCGCCGCTCAAACTCCGGCTGGTTTCCTGTCCATTTTTATTTCGTCCAATGGTTGCTGTCCATGCTTCCCCAACATTACCTTGGGCACTGATGCCATTTAGATAGCCATCAGCATTGTAATCATAAGCAATCTGTGCGCCCAGGCTGCTTTTCAGGCCAATAAGGTTATTAAAGTCATCGTACTGATAGTTGATGTGGTATTCATCCTGTGTTTCCTGGGTAACCATTCCCAAAGGGTTCCGATTAAAATTAACTGATGAAAGTTCATTTTCTGCAGCAATCAGCAAACCTTGTTTGTCATACTGAAAGGCCTCGTAGGTACCATCTTCATACCTGCTATAAACCAGCCTGCCGCTTAAATCATAATTGTGGTATATTGTCTTTCCATCTGCCTGAATGGTCTTAATTACCTGCCCATCCTGATTGCGGATGTACTGCTGTTCCTGCCCGTCGAAACCAATTTCTTTGATTACATCATCATTGGCATCTCTTAGAAAAATATATTGTTCACCTTTTTCATTGGTAATGGCTTTTAAATTTTCCCACCTGTCATACGTAAAATGAAGCGTTTGAATATTTTTTCCGGATGGATAGCTGCTTCTGGTCTGTGTTTTAAGACTGCCCATTGGCGTGTAGGCCATGTGCCATTCTTCATTCCCATCGGTTGCATAAACAGGCAAATCGTAGGCATCGTATTTGAAGCTTAGCGCCTCTTCACCAAATTCTTTTACCGCAACAATTCGCCCCATGTCGTCTCTTTCCCAGATGGTCCGCTGATAGGCATCAGGGCTAAAACTGATTATTCTTCCGTAATCATCATAATGCCATGTTCTGCTGGTGCCCTCACCTGAAACAGATTCCACCAGCTGGCTTAGGTCATTGTAGCTCCAGCGGATTTCGTGACCATCGTTATCAACACAATAAGCAGGTAATTTCTGCCCATCGGTATAAAAGAAATCAACAACCCTGTCATCTTTCTGTACATGTTTGAGCAACTGGTTTTCGTTGTTGTATAACCAGGTTTCATTTAAACCTGCAGGATCACTGCGAAGAATGAGGTTATTGTTTTCATCATATTTATAATGGTACTGCTCACCATCTGGGGTATAGTAGGTCGTAATATTTCCCTGTTCATCGTGTGCATAGCCTACTACCTTTCCCTCAGGGCTGGCTATCATGGTTTCTTCGTTATAGCGGTTGTGCTCGTACCAGGTTTCGCCACCTAAAGCATCTACTTTTTTGTATACAAGGTCGTTTTCATCATAATAATAACGTTCTGTTTTACCATCACGATAATACACCTCATTGTAACCTTCTTCAGGGAAATAATTTACAGACCCACTCATAAAACCGTTTTTACCTTCGGTATGGATGACGCGGCCTTCACCATCATATTGCCAAAAATAGGTCATTCCATTTCGGTTAATCCTTTTGGCTACACGGTTATTAGTATCGTACACAAAGATGATGGCTTTACCTGTCTGATCATATACTTTAACCATATTGCCACGGTCGTCATACTCATAGCTAACCAAAAGATCACTGATATTTTTATATCGGTAATGAACTGCGGTAATGGCCGTGCCTGCTTCATTGTGCTGCATTTCGAGCACGCGGCCTGAGTTTTCTAGCACCCGCAAGAGTAATTGTCCTTGATATTGAAAAGTTAGGATATTGCCGCTCTGGTAATCAATCCGCATTACCCTATAACAATTACCATCGGCTCCACCTGTAAAAAGTTTATAAGTATAAATGTGCTGATTAATTGTTAACAACCATGTTTGTTCATCAGGCCGCTCCATCCAGATCTGTTGTGCACGCTCATAATGCCTGCCTGAGTAAGCCTCAATATAAGGTAAAGGCATCACCATGTTTTCATCCGGGTGAGTAAAACCTACAATTCCCGCTTCCGGATCAGGATAAATATAGAGATCGTAATTGTTGTAAACCTGGTTGCCCAACATGCCCGCATGTGTTTTATCGCTCCGCCATGCATTATTCCAGGCCAATGTATGGCCGCCAGGCAATTCGAAATCCGTCCACTCAAAAAACATGGCGCCTGTTACAAAATTAACCGGTTCTAAACCGAAATGGCAAAGCTTTTTTGACAAAGGGTTTGCCGCTCCAAACATTTTTTTCAGCACTTTATTTACCCCTCTTAGTGCAGCCTTGGATAGCGCCCCGCCCAATTTGGTTAAGCCACGCATAATACCGATTGCCGCAAAGCGCATTATATATTCTGCTAAAGTGTAATCGTGCGGAGCGAATTTACCGCCTACTAATACCGGTTTGCCCGTATTGATCTGTACATACATGCTCAACAAATCACTGTAAAAGGCAAAGTAAGCCAGTGGGTTTTTCTTTAGTTTTCCCGGTACGGTAGGCAAAGGTTTCAAGCCCATTGGCGGGCACCAGCAGGTAAGTACCTGGCCTGGGTTAGAGCCACTCATTTCTGAACCCTGACCTTTAACGGTAGTGGAGCCCCAATATACTTCACCTTCATGTGGGGAGCCGGCTATGTTTACAATAAAATAAACCGGTAAAGAAGTAATATGCCTGAATGGAAGCAAAACGCCCATTACACTGGTAGTTGTAGTGGCTTTATGCCTGCCATGTACAAAAATTGAACCGCCCATTGGTATACTGGCCATACCAATTAAACCCTGTGCAAATTTTGGTATGGGAATACTAAAACGAAGGTAATCCATCGGATCGAAAACCATTCCAATAAAGGGGTGTGGTAAAGGCAATGGAATGATCCCGAAAGAAGGTGGAATCGGAATAGTTGTCCAGTGAAAATCAATGGCCAACACCACATCAAAATGTTTACTTACATGCTGCACGGCCGTATTCACCATGGCTGGTTTTTTTGCCTTTAAAAGCTTTAACGGACTTTTTACAGCAGGTGGGTTACTCCCCGTAGCAACACTGCCACCACCACCCCCAACTGCTTTTGGCTCCGCTTTGGTTATACTTGCAGACAGGCTAAGTGACCTATCGGTAGACATATTCGGTTTACTTGCTTTTATTTTTTTCATCCGTCAATTTTTGTTTCTCTGGTGATGACCTAATCTTCTTTGTAAGTACGATCGTTTCAACGCAGCAGTATTTACGACAATGGGTTGGCATGGTTTTTTGGTATCTCTGCGGCAGTCTTCCAGTCATCGCCAAAATCTTCCTGCATTTCAAGATCCAGTTTTCTACCTTCAGGGCTTTCTTCCCCATATTTTTTCAGCATGATCAATGCAGTATATGCCATTGAACTTTGCCGCCTTTTCTCTAAAGGCATTTTTTTTGCAATGACCAGGCATTTCAAATAATATTCCATTGCTTTAGCAGAACCTGATAATTTATTCTCTGAAAGCTGCCCCAATAAACGCGTACATTCCATTGCAATAAAATCGTTTGGAATGATCTCCGCAATTTTAACGGCTTTCTCAAAATATGTTTTGGCTTCATCCTTCCCAGAATGTGCCAATAAAAAGCTTCCGTAGCTCATGTGGATATGAGCACTCAGCAAAGTATTTTCTCCTGCGCGCGCTAATGCCAGCTCATATTGCTGCCTGGCCTCATTTTTTTTATTTTTAACGGCTAAACTCTGAGCCAGCATAATCCTGGCGGCTACCACTGCCTCATGTAATCCTTGCTTTTGTGCAATCATAATGGCCCGTTCCAAAACCGCATTGGCCTGTTCGTGTTTGCCTTTGCTTAAATAATTACTGGCCACCAATATCTGTTGCTGATAATCCGATTCAGGATCACTTTTATCGCGGTTACTGTGCGCCGCAGCATTCTGCATTAGCTGGCTTACATCAATATTGAGTCTAAATTCCGTTCCTTGCTTTAATTTTTTTAACGTGCGGTACACATGATGCTCGGTATAAACTAGCTTGATATTATATTGCTGCAGCGCAGTAATGCAACTGCTACATTCATTGATCCATTGAGACAGTGCTTCTATATTATGAATGGTTGTTGGTGCAAGTTGTATATAAATTTTTTTAAACTTTAACTCCGGATAGAGCTTACACAATTGCACCAAAGCCGTAATGGGGAGGTAAGCGTCAGTATCATATTTTTGTGAATTATCCGCATGGTCCACATCCCATATCATGCCTGCACCAGTATCTTTCTGCCATAGCTGAAAGATCTCCAGCCATTCTTTAACTAAGCTTTTGCCATAATCATCAGCACTTTTAAATTCTTGGTAGTGGAGCAAAAACATATCATTCGTCTTACTCTCTTCGGTTAGCTGGTACTTAAAGTAAGCTTCGAAAAGGTTTACTTCATGTCGCTCACCGAGACCAATAAAAAGATTCTCTGAGGGATGTTTTCTGATTATCTGTTGCCATTGTTTGTCTATTTTAAAAAGTTCGAGTTGTATCGGGTTCATTTTAGCGGTAAATGGAATTAGTTGAGATTAATTGTACCACTGCTGATATTAGTTACCGTTTCGCCCCCCACATTAACTTTTTTAGATGCCAGGTTGGCTTCCGTTTCACCACTCATGGAAAGGGTTGTAGTGCCAATATCCAACGTCAGCGATTCAATTGCAATGCCTGAGGTAGGGGTTCCATCTTCTGGTCCAACACCTATGCCTATACTAGTAGATGCGGAATTGCCAATATTTTCACCTATGGTCAGAATGTCCTTTCCTTTAATAATAATCTTTCCGGTTTTGTCCATGAAAATACTGCTCTCACCACACCTGATCGTAATTGATTCTTTTGTTTCGAAAACAGCTTTTCCTGCACCATCCAATTCAATAAAGTTGCTATCCTTATCTCTCATAATCATACCCGCGCCATCATCCATAGTAAAGGTATGCCCACTCTTAGAGGTTAAGCTTTTACTATTATTGCTGGCACTGCCACCAGAGCCGTTCTTCCCGTGAAAAACAGAGCCCAGTACAATTGGCCTGGCAACGTTTCCTTCTTCAAAGCTTACTGCAACCTGATCGCCGATTTCGGGGATAAATACGAAACCCCGGTTTTTACTTACCTTATCGCTACTTCCTGCATCAGGGCTAATCACTCTGAGCCATTCTGTAACATCGTTGGTTTTACATTCCCATTTGAATTTAACTTTGATACGGCCATTTCCTTGAGGATCTGCGTTATCAATCACATCTGCCAGTTGCATATCAGGACTCGGCTTTTCATAATTTTTAACCAGGATTCTTTCTGTATCAGCCACTACCCCTTCAAAAGTGTTGTGGTATTTTCCCGTTCCATCTATGTTGTGGTTAATGCTGGTAATTAAAAAACGACCCAGGCTTTCAGTAGCAAATGCAGCTTGCTGTCTGATACTCATGGTAATTTCGGCTAAGGTACCAATGCCGAGTTCGGCATTATCCCCACTTGCATTAACCTTCAAAAGCTCACTAACGTGCGCTTTTTCATCGTTATCTACATGGCTTTTGATGTCACTGTTGTTGTCAACGCGAATCAAAGAGGGCTGGTTAAAGGTTTTGCTATACATTGCATTGGAAGCCTGGATAGCATGTGCCAGATCCGGATTGCCATCTGCCTTGCCGCTACTTTCGCTTTGCAGCATTTCATCTTCCTTTGGGTTATAAGCGAAACGCTTATTCTTAATAGGTGAGACCTCCATGGCGTATTGCAGGTTATGTACATCTCTGCCATAAAATAGCGCAATATCTTTCTTGTCATCGGGCTTTCCGAAATTGAGTTGCTGACCATCATAATACAACCATTCATGGTATTCAGCAGATAAGCGATTCAAAAACTCCCAATCGCTTTCCTTGTACTGAATAAGGTAATCAATGGTAGATTGTCTGCTTGCATTCGCTACAATTTTCAAATCGTTGGCTGGAGTTTCATTAGTAGCCAGTTTGACAATATCGTTTAAATCTTTATCCAGATACGAACCAAGATCCTCTCCGCGGTCGATTAAAATAGTTGGGCTGTAACCACTTACGATTAATACCCCATGATAGCCGTGGCTTTGTGCTAGTTCTACCCGGGTAACCAGGCCCATGAAATTTTGAAGCTGCTCCTGAGAATATCCAAAGGATGCGGTTAAGGTTTTGCCTACAAAACCACGGCTGTCGTCCAGGTTAATTAAACCAGGTGCACCCATTTGATCGTGGTTAAAACGCAATTCGAAATAATGGTGACTGTTAAACGCCTGCTGCAGGCTGAAGCTGGCGAAATGAGTAATGGCCTTATCTTCTATATTAATTTCGGTGATGAGTTTATGTTCCATATTTGTTTCAAGCTTAGTGGTCGTAAAGATGAGGAAACCTCATCTTTATTACTATGGCTTTTCCTTACGTAAGGAAAAATGTAACTTATAATAATGGTGATTGAGATTCTTTACCATGTAAAAAACCTGATCCTAAATACCAAGGAAAGTTTTAGGTGCTATCTGGTTATAACGTGAGCATGAGAGGCATGTTAATTTAGAATTGATTGATTTTTACAATGTACATCTTAAAACTAATAAAAAGTGACTGGGCTAACCCAGTCACTTTTCCCTTATAAGATTTTGAAAATTAAGCTTTTGGCCAGTCATTTTCATGTTCTGCGTTACCCAGTTTCAGTTTTCTTGCTGAAACCACAAAAGTAAGCGTCATTGGAGTATTGTCATTGACCGCAATACCTTCGCTATACTGAACGATGTAACCATCTTCAAAAGTTAGCTCTTTCATCTTCGCGTCTTCCTCTCCTTTTTTGAAAACAATTGTGCCTGACTGCGGCTTATATTGGTTATTTACCATCGATTCGATTACCGAAGTATCTTCTGTAGATTCGATTTCGATGTTAATGGTTCCACCATATACACCCGACGATGGGCGACCTTTTGCGTCTACGTCTCTGTTTAATGAAAAACTGCACTGTAATACATCAAATTCCTTTGAACCTAATGTTAATCTGGTTTTAAATGCCATAATAATTTCTTTTTAGTTTTGAAAAAATTGGATAAGTCTAGTTTTGAAAATAGTGCTTTAGGCTCGTTGTAGCCCAAATAGCTTTAAACGTTATTTCTTGCACTTTGACAACAGCCAATCTACGCTTTAGGCCAATCGTTTAAATGCTCCGCGTTTCCGAGTTTCAGCTTTCTTGCTGAGATCTGGAATTTCAGTGTCATCGGGTGATCACCCACAATGTTGATTCCTTCGGAATACTTCACAATGTAGCCGTCTTCAAAATCAACTTCTTTCATTTTGGCATCTTCTTCAGATTTCTTAATCAGAAGGGTTCCTGTAATGGGTTTGTACTGGTTGTTTACCATCGCTTCGATAATGGAGGTGTCTTCGGTTGACTCGATCTCAATATCAATGGTACCGCCGTAAACTCCGGAAGAGGGTCTTCCTTTAGCGTCTACATCGCGGTTTAACGCATACGCGCAATGAAGCACATCGTACTCCTTGCCCGAAAAATTCAATCTAGCTTTGAAAGCCATAAGTTTAAAATTTAAAGGTTAAATAATAGGTTTATTTTGTAGCACCCGCCATACCTTATATCGAACCAAAAATTAAGCCAATTGTGCTGTATGTTACTCATTTTTAACAGATAAGCGGCATTGACAATCAAAAAAAATGGGTCTAATAGGGTAAGAATGCACATTTTAGTCGCATATAAAATGTATTCAGTAGATAATTATTTTTGTATTCCTATCATGACATTTCCAGATATGTAGCATTTATGGACAATATGTAGAATTATACTACAGATGTAAGATTAGTGGTTTAGGAATAGAAGACAAAAGATTGGTAGAAACAATTTTTAGGCGATCGAATATGAATGATTTACACTCGATATCATAAATACTGAAGGTTAAACCGCTCAGTTGCAATCCCCTATTGTGCTTAAAGAATACCAAATGAAGCTATAAAAAAATAACTCTTCTCGGTCTATTTATTTAATTTTGATTTATGTACTTTGATTTTATCAAGGAGTTTTTTTTCTACCTCATATTGTATTACATCTATGATCAAGGTTGGATCAATGTTAAAAAGATATGCTAGCCGAAGGATTTCAGAAACAGTGAATTTCTCTGGATTGGCCAGTTTCACTGAATAACGTTCTGAATTTATACCTAACAATTTTATGATTTTAGTCGGATACAATTCCGAAATATCATACATCTTTTTGATTTTATTAGTTTCAAACATTGCACCAACTGACGCAAGATCTTTTTCGGGACTATTATTGATGTTATTCCAGATGGCCATGTTACTGCATTTGTAACTAAAGTCGTTAATAGATTATTTTAAGTCACTTAAAAAGAACTAATAGTTATTTTAAAAATACTAATAGTTTGTTTATGTATTTGTTTTTTATTACGTTTGTACCAGTTAATAAATTAAAAAATTAATTTAGCGATTACTTCATAAAAATTTTGAAGCATTCGCACTTCGAGTCTCGTCTTAGAAACCTGAGAATTTCAAATGGATACGAGAGGTAAGTGTAGTGCTCACGTCATAGGCGTGAGCCTGCTTTTCCGTATCCATGGCTTCTCAGGGCCACTAAGACGGAAAGCGGGTGTCACGCCTTATTTTTACCATCCGCTTCCAAGGCTCATTAAAGATATTTAAATGCGATCGCCATGGAACAGATAAAACAAAACTCTCGTACAGCTCATGCCATTCATTTCCAAAAGTTCCTTAAAGGGAATGAAAAAGGCCTTGAATTTTTTTATAAACTCCTATATCCTTCGGCATATAATTATGGATTTAAATATATAAAGGATGATTTAAATGCGGATTGCATAGTAAATGAAGCATTCCTAAGACTTTGGCTATCTAGAAAAATTGTAACCTGTCCAAAACATATTGAAACATTTGTTAGGAAACTAACCTCAGACGGCTGCAAGGCATATTTTAAAACCTCAAGTAGCAGGTTCCACCGCAATATGCTGCGGTTGGACGAAATTGAAAATTACCAGGATTTTATTGCAGGATATGATCCTTCGATGGAAGACGAAACGGATATCCTCTATCATCTTGAACCTGAAGAAGAAACCAAAAAACAATGGAGAAAGGTCGAAGCTATTATTCCCAATCTTAACTCTGACCAGCAAATGTTTATCCGCTTGTGCATTAAATATTCTTTTGATTACGGACGTATTGCCTGGCACATAGGTGGTATTTCAGATTACCAGGTAGCAAGAAAAGTAGAGCGCACACTTGAATGTCTGAAAGCGGTAATTGCTGACGCACAAAAGCTTAACAAAATTGAAAAAATGAGCAGGTTTAAATTTGAGGGTGATATCAGTGAAGAACAGTCAACGATCCTCCAGATGCGCTATGAGCTCCAGTACAGCTTTAATGAGATTGCAAGTGCACTAAATCTCGATCAGGGATACATTCAGCAGGTATTTGCTACCGCATCATTAAAGATCAGAAAAACAAAAATCAGATGATATGGAAAACACGACAATGGTTGTTACCCGCAAGATACAGTTGCAGATTGATTCTAAAGATAAGGAAGTGGTCAAAGATGCGATAGGTCAATTATACAATTGGCATAGTATCTGTTTCCGTGCTGCGAACATGATCATGAGCCATCATTTTGTTCAGGAAAGGGTAAAGGATTTTTTCTACCTGACCGAAAAACTCAAAATGAAGATTGCCGATGAAAAAAAGGAGGAAAACGGTATGCTGAAATCCTCGCGCCAGAATACCACCTACAGATTGCTTTCCAACCATTTTAAGGGCCAGATCCCTACCAATATCCTGAGTAACCTCAACAATACACTCATCTCCTATTTCAATAAGGAAAAGGAAGCCTACTGGAAGGGAGAAAAATCGTTACGGAACTATAAACGCAACATCCCACTTCCTTTTGGTGCAGAGGTAATCTCCAAATTGTCCAGAACAACTGACAACAAGAATTTTACCTTCAGGCTTTTCCAGATTCCATTCAAAACGTATCTTGGAAAGGACAGGTCGGATAAGAAGGCCATACTGGATAGGATTATGGCTGGCACCCTGAAACTTCGTGCAAGCCACATTCAAGTGGACGAGGGAAAGATATTCCTTCTGGCAGCTGTGCAGATCGAAAGGGAACAGCATGCATTGGACCCGACAGTAATTGCCGAGGCATCTCTTTCCATTGAGCATCCCATTACCGTCAAGATCGGCAAACACGAACATGCCATCGGAAACAAAGAAGAATTCCTGCACCGCAGGCTAGCAATACAGGCAGCAGTAAACAGGGTCAAAAAAGCAGTTAACTTTAATAGTGGCGGGCACGGGAGGAAGCGGAAAATGAAAAGCGTGGAAAATTATCGGCATATGGAAAAGCGGTACGTGGAACAAAAGCTCCACGTTTACAGTAGGATGCTGATCGATTTCTGCATAAAACATCAGGCAGCAACGCTTCTGCTGCTCAATCAGCAGGAAAAAGAAGAAATAGCAAAGGAAGACCACTACCTTTTACAGAACTGGAGTTATTACAGCCTGAAGGCAAAGATCAACTATAAGGCAGAAAAGGCAGGGATACAGGTAATTATTGAATAAAATATATAAAGAGGTTTCTTGCAGAACCGTAGGGTGAGATAAATATTCTCACAAGCCATAATAAAGAAAGGCATTGCAACGGCGGATTTCATGTTAGATATGATGAAAAATATCGTTTAATAGTGAAACTGGTTTATGATGTGTATAAAAGTCCGCATCATTAGGTCAATGGTTTAAGGTAAAATAAAACCGTATATTTAAAGACCGATGAAAAAACTAAGCAGAAAGAAATTCAGTTCAGAATTAAAGCCAAGGTAGATTTAGAGGCATTAAAAGAGCAAAAACCGATTGCAGAACTGTCTCTTCAGTATCACCTTCATCCTCTCAGATCTCACAGTGGAAAAAGCAGCTTATGGAAAACAGCGCAGCTGTTTTCTCTCAGAAGCCCTCAGTAAGTAAGGATGCTGAAGCTAATAAAGCCCATCTATACGAGCAGATCGGCAAATTGCAGATACAGAATGACTGGTTTAAAAAAAAGTTGCAATGAAATGCAGCATAACTGAACGAAGGCTAAGGAGGCTCTGATTTCAGTCTCCTTGAGCAATGTGGCATGCTGTTTCATCGTTGTAGCTACCTTTTCCTATTTCCTAAACTATTCTTTCTACCTCCAAACACCATCATTCCTGGTCAGAGCTACCTTTTTCTATTTCACAGGCTATTCATTCTACCTTCAGACACCATTTTATAATCCAGAACTACTTTTCCCTACTCAGCAGTTCTTAGTTAATTAGTTTCAGACCAAAGTTAGCTTCCGTTTTTTGGGGCCTACTATCCTTTCT
>JAZBLB010000004.1:236388-238010 GCA_037032985.1 Bacteroidota bacterium | reverse complement strand
TAATTAGTTTCAGACCAAAGTTAGCTTCCGTTTTTTGGGGCCTACTATCCTTTCTCAAAAATGCATTAAAATGCAACCATCATGTGTTAAGACTGGGATAGAACATCAATAGTAACCCGAGTGGAACTCGTGTAATGTTACCGGGCAACATGGTGTTTGAAGTTACAAGAAAGTAAAACTTTGTTAAGTGTTTCGGTGAGTAAGCCTAACGATTAAAATAGAGTCACCGATTGAGGCATAATTATTTATTGATTTTCTGACAAACGCCCTCTCCGATCATATTTATAATCGCTAAATTTTTCTCTGCTACTCAATTATGACTACCGTAATGGTGTTATTAAGTTACTGCAAGAACAAGAATACTGGTAACATTCTTATTAAGTTTAACAATATATCTTGGATGCACCACTGATTATTTTGTAATTTACTTCCAGTAATAACCGTAAACCAAATCAAATGTTAAACCGTAGAAAATTCCTCAACTATGCTGCAACGGCGGTAGGAACCACTGCCATACTTTCTGCCTTAGATAACCCTGCTTATGCCCTTTTCAATAAGACCATTGGCGCAAACGACCAAATCAATATTGGTGTTATCGGGATTAAAGGAATGGGTTGGTCTGACCTCAAAGCGGCCCTCAAAGTACCGGGCGTGAACCTGATTGCCCTGTGTGACAGTGATTCCAATGTGCTTGATGAAAGAATGGCCGAATTAAAGTCCATGAATGTTGACGCAGCAAAAGTAATGAGATATAAAGATTATCGCTCGCTACTCGACAATAAAGATGTTGATGCAGTAATTATCGGTACACCTGATCACTGGCATGCCCTCATGATGATTCATGCTGTGCAGGCAGGTAAAGATGTATACGTTGAGAAGCCAGTAGGCAACTCTATCGTTGAATGCAGTACCATGGTCAAAGCGCAGGAAAAATACAATAAGGTAGTACAGGCGGGCCAATGGCAGCGCAGCCAGCAACATTTTAAAGATGCCGTTGATTTCGTAAAGAGCGGCCAGTTAGGAAATATCAGAACGGTAAAAGTATGGTGTTACCAAGGCTGGATGAAACCTGCTCCCATAGTACCGGACACCTTACCTCCTGCCGGCGTTGATTACGCCATGTGGCTTGGGCCGGCAAATAAAAGAGCGTTTAATGCCAGCAGATACCACTTCAATTTCCGCTGGTTTTGGGATTATGCAGGTGGGTTAATGACCGACTGGGGCGTGCATTTATTGGATTATGGCTTGCTGGGTATGAATTCACCCGTACCAAAAACCATATCTGCATTAGGTGGCCGCTTTGCTTACCCTGATCTGTATGAAGAAACGCCTGATACGCTGACTACCTTATATGAGTTTGACAATTTCAATATGGTATGGGATTCTGCCATGGGAATTGATAACGGCTCTTATGACCGCAACCACGGGATTGCCTATATTGGTAACAACGGCACGCTAATCCTGAATAGGCAAGGCTGGGAAGTGATTGAAGAAAAGGTAAGCGGCAATAAAGTGAGCAAGCCCTTTATTAAATCGTCAGATAATGGATTGGACAATCATATGGTCAATTTCTTTAGTGTGGTCAGATCCAGAAAAAAAGAAGAACTGAACTGCGCTATACA
>JAZBLB010000004.1:192097-236288 GCA_037032985.1 Bacteroidota bacterium | reverse complement strand
ATTTCTTTAGTGTGGTCAGATCCAGAAAAAAAGAAGAACTGAACTGCGCTATACAGGATGCTGCTCATGTAGCTACTGTCGCCCAGATGGGAAATATTGCTTTTAGAAGTGGGCAAAAGTTATCATGGGACAATGCCAAACATCAGTTTACAGACCAGCAGATCAACAATAAATACCTGCTGGCGAAATATCAAAACGGATATAGCCTACCTAAAGTTTAACGCAACCGTTTAAATAAAATTTATGAATAATATCCCGTAGGCATTATGCTTCAGTTAAATCGAGGCTAAACATCAGCAACGGATCTTTTCAGTATTGTAAGGGTTTGTAGAGAACTTTTAATATTTGTCATTAAATTCATCAGCCAAATCAATTATAAGTTTTCAATCAGATACCAACTGTTAGAGAAATTTTCGGTAAGGTTTACAGCGCGCTTCACAGAAATGTGGAGCGCTTTTGTTTAATCATATAATTATTCTTCCTCAATTAGATTCATTTTCATCTAGTCCTAATCATTTAAGATAGGCATTCCTTTTTAACGGTCCTAAAAAAGCGATGCCAACACCACAAAATCAAACCAAGCAAAATTTAGACGCCTGATCAGTTCAGTATGCGTGTAAATGTCTGCTAAAAACACAAAAGCTTCGATTACTCGAAGCTTTTATTAACACTAAATTAAGTTTCGCTAAAAGGAATGCCCTGATCTCATCGAAATCCTTGTAAGATTCTCTATGTAATCTTTATTTATTTACCTGATCTAAAATTGGGGTTGCTCTGGCTTCTAGCCCATTCTTTTCAGGCTTCAATAACTCCAAAACAGAGATTTCGTTTACTCCAACTTTGAGCCATTCTTTTGGCACATAAATGGTTTGTTGCGGTCCAATGAACCAATATTTACCCAAATTATGCCCGTTAAGCCAAACCACACCTTTACCCCAGTTGCTCATATCTAAATAGGTATCTTCCACCTTACTTAATTTAAAAGTACCTTTTTGAATTACTGGTCCGTCACTGCTTTTCGTAGTGGCCGTAGATTTCGTTTTTATCGCATCAATATGATTGAAAGGCAAACTGAACATTTCCCAATTTTTCAATTCGGTCCCGCCGAAAGATACCTTTTCGGTAATTCCTTTTTTATTGTCAAGCAGATACTTACCAAAATTTATCCTTCCCATATTCTCTACAAAAATATCAAGCTGCACCTGTCCTGCCGGCAACTGCAATTCTAGGCTGTCTAATAGGGTTCTGCGATCTAAACTGCCTACCCTTTTCCCGTTCACAAAAACCAATGCATAATCTCTCAACTGCTTAACCTGCAGCAAACCTTTTTTGCCACCAGCTATTTTAGTGCGGTAAAGAACGTATCCGTAATCTTGTTTAAGGTCTTCAAATGTTAACGGATTTTCATTTTTAACTGCTTTTGGAAGCGCATTGAAAACATTGATTTTACTGGTCAGTTTAAAAGCTTTAATGGCCATTGCAGGCTTATTTTTTGGAATCTCAGGCAACTTTTTTCCATCGGGAAGGTGTTTTTCGATGACTGATCTAAACTGTCTGAATTTTTCTGTGGCATTTCCGGCTTCATCTACTGGCGCGTCATAATCGTAACTGCTGGTTTGTGGCTCATAAGGAGAAGTATCTTTATAGTTTGCTCCATTCATAAATCCTCTTGTGGTGCCGCCGTGAAACATGTACATATTAATGGATATGCCCGCAGCAAGCACTGCATCCAGTTTACCTACATACTTTTCTACGGGAACGGTATGGTGCGGTGTTCCCCACCAATCAAACCAGGCCGGATACCATTCTGCAATAAAGTATGGCCCTTTCCCTTCATGGTATTGATTGATGGCCTTTTTAACGCGGTCTGGACTGTCCTGACCATTAATAGCAGGTAGCAATCCTTTTAAATGACCGCCTATAATATCGCTTTCTGGATCGCAGGTGTATAACAAGCCATCGAAACCAGCTTCGATGAACATTTTTCTATTGATGTCTAAATATTCTTTATCCGCTGCATAAGAGCCATATTCATTCTCTACCTGAACCATTAACACATTACCGCCATGATTTATTTGTAAAGGAGCCAACTGCTTCCCTACCTCAATGATATATTTTTTATATTCTTCGAGGTATTGCTTTTCCTTACTTCGTACTTGGAGGCCTTTTTCGGTTAGTAGCCAATAGGGATAGCCTCCAAATTCCCATTCTGCGCAAACGTAGGGGCTTGGCCTGAGGATCACCCATAAGCCTTCTTCGGTGGCGATTTTAACAAATGCGGCAATGTCGTTATTTCCAGTGAAGTCGAATTTGCCCTTCTCAGGTTCGTGCAGGTTCCAGAATACGTAAGTACCAATAGTATTTAAGCCCATGGCTTTTGCCATTTTCATTCTGGCCCTCCACGCTTTTCGCGGTACCCGTGGATAATGAATCTCTCCGGAAATAATCTGAAAAGGCTTATCATCTAGCAGAAATTGAGATTCACCTAATTTGAAGGTGTGTTTTGCCTGCTGGCTGAAGCCTTGAACGGAAAGGCAGAGTAAGGTAATTAAAAGTAATTTGTTTTTCATTTAGCGGTATTGGTAGTGTATCGGAGACATTTTTTAAATAGAAAATTAATAATCGGGCCATCCGCAGACGGCCCGATTATTAACCAACTTTCTTATTAATAACCCGGATTTTGTGTTAACACAGCATCCTTGTTCAATTGTATTTCATTTAATGGAATGGGCAATAACAATGCTTTTGTGGTTAAACCCGTAATTGGTTTTGAGGCATCATTTGAATTTAAACGAAGCGCACGTTCTACTAAAGTTCCGGTTCTCATTAGCGTCATTCTTCTATTTTCTTCCCCGATCAGTTCTCTGGCTCTTTCATCAAGAATGAAGTCTTTCGTCATTTCTGCTGCTGTAACCTGGGCTGCATTTGCCCTTGTTCTTAACACATTTATGGTAGTAGCCGCCTGCGCAGTTTTGCCTTGCGCAACCTGTGCTTCTGCGAGTAAAAGGTAAGTTTCGCCTAAGCGCATCAAGATAAAATCTTTAATCATTGCGAATCCAAAAGTATCGTTTGGATCAAAAGCACCCCATTTAGTGATACTTGGACAAATGTTAATTAACGTATCCGGACCGGTGAAAGGTACCTGCTTGCCAAATCTTGCCGCATAAATTGGGTTCGGATCGTTGTAATAATACCTTCTGCGGATGTTATACTGAGAATTACGAATGTCATTTCCTTTGTATAAGCCGTAAAGCACCCAATTGCTTAAACGCAATCGGCCAATAGAGCGTCCGCCTAAAGAATCTGCCACCGCCATACCTGCAATATTGTAATAAGCTGCTCCCCATACCCGTCTTTGTTGCGGGTTGTCTGTAATACCACCCACTACAGCATTTGGATTTTCTTGTTCCAGTACCCAGATGGCTTCGGTATTCCCTTGCGATCTTCTTTGGTTTCCATATTGGAACATGTCAGCATAGTAATCGCCAGCCTGACTCGTTTTAACGCCATAACGGCTTTTGATCAGGCTAAATTTACCGCTGGTGATGATGGCTTGTGCCTGTTGCTCTGCCAGATCTGGTTTCCCGATTCTGAGGTAAACTTCTACTAGCAGTTGCATGGCCATAAATTTGTTGGCACGGGCATACATCTTGCCTTTTGTGTTGGTTTTTACGGCTTCAATATCAGGAAGATTTGCTGCTGCGAAAACTAAATCTGACACAATGAAATCGTTCACTTCTGCTATTGGTGCGCGTACGAAATCTATTTTTGGTCCGGTTAGCGCATGGGTGATTAATGGAACACCGCCATATAGCGTAGCCAGATTATTATAAGCATAGGCCCTGAAGAATTTCGCCTCGGCACTGATTAAACTTTTTCCTTTTGCACTTAAGCTGGTAACGGCTGGATTTTCTATACCATCTACAATGATATTGGTTAAATTCACCATGATATAGTTCCTGTTCCACATGCGGGCAGCACCGTTATCTGTTGGCGTTAGGGTAGCGTAATTATAATATGGAATTTCTACACCCTGCTGATTGTTGGTGGCATTGGCTACATCTGTTCCTACCTGCCAAACACTTGGCCAGCCTTGCTGGTCTCCCCAAGAGAATATGGTACTGGTGTGGTTGTAAAGACCAACTAATGAGGCTTCGAAGCCAAGGGAATCAGTTAAAGTTAATGGCGTATATGCCGAAAATGGTTTTTCATCCAGAAACCCTTTTTTGCATGATGAAAATGCAAAAAACAATATGGTTACGGATGCTATGATGGTTATATATTTTTTCATGATGGTGATAATTAACGTAATGAAACATTTAAACCGATAACGAAAGTTCTGGTGATCGGATAATTGTTAGTCCAATCGGCTGCGAATGCCTGCTGATTCGCATTTGAGTTGCCAGTTCCTCTTCCGTAGGTAGTCTGTTCCGGATCCCAACCAATCCAGTTGGCAAATGTTGCCAGGTTCCGGCCACTCGCATAAACAGTTAAACTCCCTAAATGAAGTTTATCAAGGATTTTTTGTGTAAACACATAGCTTAAAGTCACATCTTTAATTCTGGTGTAACTTGCATCAGATGCGAAACCGTAACCTAAAGTATTGTTATAAGATAAAGCAGGGCGCGTTTGACTTTGGTTTTCTGGTGTCCAGTAACCAATTTCTGCTGGCGTATTTCTTCTTCCCGTTTCATCTCCGTAGGTTAAATCCGGATTGTTTCTTGTGATACCTTGTGCCGTTTGAATAAATACACTCAGGTTGATATTTTTGTAGTGAAAGGTGTTGGTGATACCGCCTGTCCATTTTGGAGCAGCCTGACCTAAAATCGTTCTGTCATCGGCCGTAATTCTGCCATCGCCATTTAAATCAGCAAACTTCAAACTACCTGGTCTGGCTGTTGGATCTTGTTTAGATACATCCTCTCCAGTTTGCCAAATGCCAGTCATTTTATAATCGTAAACCACGTTAATTGGCTTTCCTATAAACCACCTGTTTCCTAAATCATCTTTTCCATCGCCATATAGATCAACGATTTTGTTTTTGTTGGTTGCGAAAACAACCATTGTTTCCCAACGAAAATCTTTACCTGTAAAGTTCTGAGAATTTAAGGTAAGTTCTAAACCATTGTTATTGGTTTTTCCGATGTTTTCAAAAACGCTACTATAACCACTAACGATTGGTAAACTTCTTCTCAATAGTAATCCACTGGTTTTATTTTGATAAGCCTCTACACTTCCGGAAATTCTGTTGTTAAGAATACCAAAATCAATTCCAATATTTGCGGTTTTGGTGGTTTCCCACTGCAGTAAAGAATTGCCAAGGTTAGCTGCTGTTACGCCGATTGTACTAATTCCGTTAAATGGTGAACGAACCGAACCCTCGGTAGTGATGGTTCTATAAACATCTACTGCCTCATTACCTGTTTTACCGTAAGATATTCTCAATTTTAAGTTATTGATTGCCTTGAGGCTTTTCATAAAGCCCTCGTTTGTAATATTCCAACCAATTGCTGCAGAAGGAAATACACCATACTTAGTGGTATTTGCACCAAATACGGATGAGCCATCTCTACGTGCAGTTAAGGTTAACAAATAACGGCTATCATATGAATAGAATAAACGCCCCATCTGCGAATTTAAACCGTAACGATCGCGGTAAGAATTACTGGTTTGCGTGGCACCTGCACCTATGTTATCTAAGCCCAATTCATCATTAATGAAACCTACCGCACCGGCTGTAGTTGAATTGTATCTTCTTTCCTGTGCACTATATAAAGCAGTGAAGTCAAAATGATGTTTTTCAATATCTTTAGCATAAGTTAAGATATTCTCCAACGTATAACTATTAGTCGAAGCATTGAAACTGCTCGCTGTTCCATTTAAATCATTGGCTAAACGGCCTATATAACTTCCTGTTCTTTCCGGAAAATATGTATAACCGGCGTTGAATCTATATTTCAAACCTTTTAATGCACCTGGAAACTTAATCTCTGCAAATCCATTTCCATTAATATTAGTTGTTCTGTTTATCCTTGTTGTTTTCAAGCCTAAAAGTGGATTGGTATACAACAACTCAGGTTCCATTGGGAAAATTTTATAAGTGCCGTTTGCATTGTACTCTTGTCCGTAAGGACTCATTGCACTTGCCAAAAGCAGGTTTGCTCGTCCGCCATCAAACTTGTTGCTGGTTAAAAACAGTGAGGTACCCACCGTTAAAAAGCTCGTTACATTAATATCTAAGTTTGATCTTAAGCTTACGCGGTTAAACTGATATCCTTTGATAACACCTTTCTGATCCAGATAATCGCCCGAGATAAAATATTTCACATCTGCTGATCCCCCTGAAATACTCACGTTATGGTCCTGAATTTTACCTTGTTGGGTAGACTCCTCTATCCAGTCTGTAGTGGTACCCGCATTGTAAGCAGCAAGTTCGCCATTATTAGGCACTGGTCTGGTTTGGGTTTGATTGGTTTGTTTTAGAAAGTCAGCGTATTTCTGAACATATTCAGCACCGCTACGTGGTTCTAGTATATTCACCAAATTATCTAATCCAGTATATCCATTATAACGAATAATCGGTTTACCTGAAGTTCCTCTTTTGGTAGTAATTAAAATTACACCATTTGACCCATTGGTACCGTAAATTGCGGTGGCACTTGCATCTTTTAAAACCTCTACGGATGCAATGTCGTTAGGGTTGATGTCGTTTAGCGATCCTCCGGTTTTGCTTAGCGGAACTCCATCTACTACCACATAAGGACCAGTTCCTGCTGTGATAGAGTTTTGACCTCTGATCAATGCACTTGGCTGACTACCTGGTACAGATGAAGTGGTTGTTATGTTAACCCCGGCAACAGCACCTTCAATAGATTGAAGTACGTTCGTTACCGGAAGTTGAGATAACCTGGCTTTTGGTACAGAAACTACAGAACCGGTTACGTCTGATCTTTTTTGCGTGCCATAGCCCACCACAACAACCTCGTTTAGGTTTTTATCTGATTCTTCTGCGAGAGAGAAATTCAGCTGGGTTTGGTTTTCGACAACAATTGTTTTCGGGGAATAGCCAATGAACGTGACTACTAAAGTTTCGCCCTTAACTGCGGCAATTTTGTACCGTCCGTTTCCATCTGATATGGCAACTTTAGAAGTCTTTTCGTTCTTAATAGTTGCACCAGGAATTGGCGAACCTTTAACATCAAGAATAACGCCTGATATTTCTGCATTTGTGGTTTGGGCATATAGACTGTTGCTGCCGATACTTAAAGAAAGTAGGATAGCGAGAAGTCCCAATATGCGCCCTAAGGGGTAAAGTAAATTTTTAAGCATAATTGAATTTGGTTAGTTATTTGTTTGGAGTAGACCCACGTTACGAATCTTTTTTACTTAATACTTGTTGTGATTAAGCGGTTTTTTTTGACCTGCCAGGGTATGGCGTTTAAGCGTAATTCTGATGCATCATAAGGTTTGTAATTGGTTTGCTCAAAGAAACTATAAATAAACCGATTCTAGTGAGGGGCAATACGGTAATTAATAGGGGTTAAATTGATAATTCGCATAAAAAAACACGTATAGATGTTGTTTAGGGAGAATTGAACGGTGGTGATCAAATTGCGAGTTAAATCAGACATAGCGTCAAGATGCTAGTATTTGCAACTATTCAGCGGTATTCATTTTGTAAATTTTGAACAGAAGTCATTAACTAATGATGATCCTTCAGGTCTGAATGGTACTTTGTGGCGCCAATATTGATCTTAGCGAAATGATCAAACTTCATTATATTTTAGTTTTTTTTAAGCTAACAGGAACGGTTCTAAACTGCATTATGATTCCTTAAATCAGCAAACTTTGCCTTAATTTTGCGCCATACAAACAAAACAAAAATGGCTAAAACTAAACTAACAATAAACAATAACGGATCGGTTAAAATTGAAGGCGATTTCGAAATCGTAGACAAGAACGGAAACGCTTACGGCTTACAAGGCAGAGAAGTGTTATCAATTTGCCGTTGCGGTCTTTCTCAAAACAAACCCTTTTGCGATGGTGCACATAAAGGCCATTTCGAGCATGATGCAATCGCTTTTGATTTGCCTCCGAAAAAAGTATAATCGATAAGATCCCCGAAGCCTTACAGAAATGTAGGGCTTTTTTTTTGACCTGCTGGTTCATGATCTTAACCGCGGCTAACAGAGAGAAAAAATCACAGACGACGCAAAAATAGGGTAATTATCCCAATTTACCGATTTTTCCCTTTGCGGCATTACTAACGCTACTGATGATAAGATGCACGCTGAAAAATTTCTTGTAACAAATTTTCATAAAATTTTATAATCCGAATAAATAAACGTTAATTAGACGATTATTTATTGTTATGAGCGCAGCAAACTATGTAATTGGTGTAGATTACGGAACGGACTCGGTACGTTCGGTTCTCGTCGACACCGCAGATGGAAAAGAAATTTCAGCTTCTGTTTTTCTTTATCCCCGATGGCAAAAAGGTTTATATTGTAAACCATCAGCCAATCAATTCAGACAACATCCACTAGATTATATTGAGGGTTTGGAACACACCATTAAAGCTTGTATAGAAAAAGCTGGTGGTGCAGAAATTGCTCAATTGGTTAAAGGCATTTCTATTGACACAACGGGCTCTAGCCCAGTTGCGGTTGATGCCACGGGTACTCCCCTCGCACTCACTCCTGGTTTTGAAGAAAATCCAAACGCCATGTTTGTGCTTTGGAAAGACCACACTGCTGTGAAAGAAGCAGCCGAAATTAATGAGCATGCTACAAAATTCCCGGTTAACTACTTGAGATATGTTGGTGGAATCTATTCATCTGAATGGTTCTGGTCTAAGTTATTGCGCATTTTACGGGTAGATGCGAGCATCGAAACCAGTGCCAAATCCTGGGTGGAACATTGCGACTGGATTCCATTTTTGCTTTGCGGCGGAACGGATATTCAAACCATGAAACGTAGCCGTTGTGCTGCCGGACATAAAGCTTTATGGGCAGAAGAATTTAATGGTCTTCCTCCTGAAGATTTTTTCAGCAGCCTTGATCCGCTTTTAGCTGGTTTTAGAGATAAATTATTTAATGACACATATACTTCTGATGTTTCCGCCGGAACATTGGGCGAAGAATGGGCACAAAAACTGGGCTTAACTACTGATGTAGTGATTGGTGTGGGCGCTTTTGATGCCCACATGGGTGCTGTTGGTGGCCAGATTGAGCCTTACTACTTAAGTAAAGTAATGGGTACCAGTACCTGTGACATCTTAGTGGCTCCTAACCAGGATTTACATGGTAAATTAATTGGTGGAATCTGTGGTCAGGTTAACGGATCTGTGATTCCAGGAATGGCTGGTTTGGAAGCTGGTCAGTCTGCCTTCGGTGATGTTTATGCCTGGTTTAAAAACCTTATCAGCTGGCCTTTAAATCACTTATTAACGGAATCAGATTTAATCGACGAGGCGACAGCGATTGCTTTGAAAGATGAACTGGAAAGTAAAATCATCGCCAATTTAAGTAAGCAGGCAGAAGCTTTAGAGGATGATGATTATGCGGAACTTGCTATTGATTGGCTAAACGGCAGAAGAACGCCAGATGCAAATCAGGAGCTGAAAGGCGCCATTACTGGTTTGGGTTTAGGTACAGATGCGCCGAGATTCTTCCGTGCGCTTGCTGCTGCAACTTGTTTCGGCGCAAAAGCTATCGTAGACCGTTTTAAAGAACAAGGTGTTCCGGTTAAAGGGATTATTGGCATTGGTGGTGTGGCGAAAAAGTCTTCTTATATTATGCAAATGATGGCAGATGTATTGGAGATGCCAATCAGAATTCACCGCTTCGAACATACCTGTGCATTAGGGGCAGCCATGTTTGCAGCCGTCGCAGCAGAGATTTATCCAAATATCGAAGCGGCTATGGCTGCAATGGGAACAGGATTTGAAAAGGAATATACGCCAAACGTTAAAAAGCAGAAATTGTATCGCCAACATTATCAGGCATATTTAGGCCTGGGCAGGTACCTGGAGAAATACAATAAAAAAGATGCAAAACCATACTTATCATGAGTAGCTATCAGGACATAAAAGAGCAGGCTTACGAAGCCAATATGCAGTTACCCAAACTGGGTTTAGTATTGTTTACTTTCGGAAACGTAAGTGCTGCAGACCGTGCAAAGGGTGTTTTTGCCATCAAACCGAGCGGTGTGCCTTATGAGGATTTATCGCCGGAAAAAATGGTCATCGTTGATTTTGACGGGAACACTGTTGAAGGAACTTTACGGCCTTCTTCTGATACCAAAACCCATGCAGTGCTCTACAAACACTGGGAAGATATTGGCGGTGTAGTACATACCCACTCTACTTATGGAACAGCCTGGGCGCAAGCACAAAAAGCTATTCCTATTTTCGGAACAACGCATGCCGATCATTTAACCGTTGATATTCCATGCGCACCTCCGATGGATGATGCCATGATCAAAGGAAATTATGAATATGAAACTGGTTTTCAGATCATGAACCATTTCCAAAGCCTTAGCTTGAGCTATAAAGAGGTAGAAATGATTCTTGTAGGTAACCACGCTCCGTTTACATGGGGAAAGACTGCCGAGAAAGCAGTTTACAACAGCGCGGTTTTAGAAGCCGTTGCTCAGATGGCCTTGCTGACACAACAAATCAATCCACAGGCACCAAAGCTGAAAGATTCTCTGATTGAAAAACACTTCGAACGGAAGCATGGTGCAGGGGCTTATTATGGGCAGGTTTGAGTTGGGAGTTTGGAGTGTTGAGTTGGGAGTCTTGGGAGCAGAATGAGTTGGGAGTCTAAAGTTTTGGCGGCAGAATGAATTTGCGGTTGAAAGTTGAACAAGCTAAAAAAGACTTAAATAAAACAGCATAAATTAAAAATAATATAGTAATGATTGATTTAAAGAAATTACAGGTTTGGTTTATCACTGGTACACAGCATTTGTACGGTGAAGAAACCTTAAAACAAGTAGCAGATCACGCACAGGAAGTTGCTGATTCGTTAAACCAAAATGGAAATATCTCCGTATCGGTGGTTTACAAACCAATCGTAAAAACCACTGAAGAGATTTTCGAAACGTTACAACAAGCAAATATTGATGAAAACTGTATCGGCGTGATCACTTGGATGCACACCTTCTCTCCTGCTAAAATGTGGATCAGGGGTTTGAATGTTTTGCAGAAACCGCTTCTTCATTTACACACGCAATTTAACTGCGATATTCCTTGGAATACCATTGATATGGATTTCATGAACTTGAATCAAAGTGCACACGGTGACCGTGAATTTGGTTTCATCGTTTCGCGTATGCGTAAAGACCGTAAGGTAGTTGTTGGCCATTGGCAAGATGAGGAAGTGGCGAAACAAATCGATACCTGGTGTCGTGCGGCTGCAGGATGGAATGACTGGCAAGGTGCTAAATTTGTTCGCTTTGGTGATAACATGCGCTTTGTTGCCGTTACTGATGGTGATAAGGTTGAGGCTGAGATGAAATTTGGCTTCTCTGTAAACACTTATGGCATTGGCGATCTTGTAGCGGTAATCAATGAAGTAAGTGAAGATGCTGTTCAGCTTTTACTGAAAGAATACGAAGAAACTTATGATATGGCTGACGATTTGAAAACAGGTGGTGCAAGACATCAATCGGTTTATGATGCGGCAAAAATTGAATTGGGTTTAAGAAAATTCTTAGTTGATGGTGGCTTTAAAGGCTTCTCTGATACTTTTGAAGATCTTCATGGCATGATTCAGCTACCGGGTATCGCTGCACAACGTTTAATGGCAGATGGTTACGGTTTCGCTGGTGAAGGTGACTGGAAAACGGCTGCTCTTGTTCGGGCATGTAAAGTAATGGGTGCAGGATTACCGGGTGGCAACGCTTTTATGGAAGATTACACCTATCATTTCGATCCTTCCAATTCAATGGTTTTAGGTTCACATATGTTGGAAGTTGATGCATCATTGGCCGACGGAAAAGCAAGTTTGGAAGTTCATCCTCTGGGTATCGGCGGCAAAGCAGATCCTGCTCGTTTGGTGTTCAACGTGGGTAGTGGTAATGCGATAAATGCTTCGTTAATTGATATGGGTAACCGTTTCCGTTTATTGGTGAATGAGGTAACTGCAGTTGAGGCAGAACATGATTTACCAAACTTACCTGTTGCTCGTGTGCTATGGAAGCCGCTTCCTGATATGAAAACAGGTTGTGCTGCCTGGATTTATGCCGGTGGTGCACACCATACTGCTTACAGCCAAAATTTAACGACAGAACATTTATCAGACTTCGCTAACATTGCTGGTTTGGAATACATTAACATTGGTGCGGAAACTAAAATCAATCAGTTCAGAAATGAGTTGCATTGGAATGAGGTTTTTTATAAATAAATTCATTAAAGTAGGCCCAATATCAAAGCCGATAGTCTTAGGATTATCGGCTTTTTTATGCAATCGTCATCCTGAATTTATTTCAGGATCTTCTTATTAGGAATAGCTATCCTTTAACGATAGAGGTGAAATTAGAAAAATCCTCAACCTTAAATGCTCTAATATCTCTAACTGACCTCCTGAACCAATCGATATTAGATAAAATATGAATCGCCTTATAAACTGCTGTTAATTTCCTTCAGTAACGTAGGTACTTCCCTGAATCCAACAAAAGCCACTAATTTTCAAATGATTTTTGATTTCAGCATAAGCACTATGATATTTTTCGCCATATTCTTTTTTCAAATCAGCGATGGTCATATCAAAGCTTATTGCGTACATGCTTCCTCACTAAAATATTTAAAAAGATCTTCTTTTTCAAAAAAAACTTCACTGCCATCTGATTTTGCCGTGATAACAATACCTGCAAATGGATTTTTTTCTATTTCTATAATCACTCCCTCAATCCAATCTGTTTGATGAGTTACCTGTGGAGAAATAAAAACCTTATCGCCTATTTTCATAATAATTTATTAATTAAGCTAATGATCACCAATATGAGTATTTTTTATAGTTCATCACGCTATGCTCACCATCGCTTTAATCACGCCATTCCCCGGATCAAGCCAACTTTCAAAATTTTCCTTAACATCCTCAAAAGCAACCTCATGTGTGATGTATGTTGTTGGCTTCACTAAACCAGCTTTCATTGATTTAATCACATGTTCGAAATCTTCTATATTGGCATTCCTGCTGCTCATTAATGTTGATTCCCTTTTATGAAACTCCGGGTGATTGAAAATCAAATCGCCTTTCTGCAAACCGATCAATACAAATCTTGCTCCATGCGCCATGTAATTAATCGCATTGTTGATGGCTTTCTGATTTCCGGTTGCATCAATGATCACGGTAGGCATATCACCATTGGTTATTTGGCTCAATTGTTCCGATACATCGGGAGCAAGTGCGTTAATGGTATGTGTAACACCCAGCTTCTCTTTGCAAAAGGCCAGCCTGTCGTCGTTAATATCTAATGCAATTACGTTTCCGCCGGCAATTCGGGCAAACTCCATCGTTCCCAAACCAATTGGCCCTGCGCCAATTACTAAAACAAATTCACCGGGTTGAATTTCCGCCCTGCGAACACCATGGGCACCAATTGCAAGTGGTTCCACTAATGCCAGCTCATCATAGCTCAGTCCTTCCCCATGCAAAAGCGTTCTTGCTGGTACCTGCAAATATTCGCGCATGCCACCGTCAACATGCACTCCGCAAACCTGCATTTTTACGCAGCAATTGGGTTTCTTCATTCGGCAGGCAATACATTCCCCACAATTGAAATAGGGAATAAAGGTAACGGCCTCTCCTATTGTAAACGCACTGCTTCCGTCAATTTCTACGAGCTCGCCGGATAGTTCATGGCCTAAAACTCTTGGGTAGTTAAAAAAGGGTTGCGTACCCTCAAATGCATGAAGATCTGTTCCGCAAATGCCAATTCGTTTGATTTTGATGATGGCATGATCTTTCTGTAATACAGGTTTTTCCGTTTCCGAATATTCAAAAGTTCCTGGCGTTGTACAGGTTAAAGTTTTCATCTTTTAAGTATAGAATGATTAAATTTTGAATGATTGAGTGTTGAATTTGAGTGAATATTTTACCAGTGATTTGCAAATCCACTTGTTTTTCATGTGCTCATTCCATATTGCAATAATTAATTTACGCGTTCGCCAAAGCCCTATCCAAGTGGACGTAACCACCGTCTACGTGAATAATCTGTCCAGTGGTATGGCTTGATTTATCAGACAATAAAAAGGCGGTCATATTTGCGATTTCTTCGGCTGTAGTCATCCTGTTTTCCAGTGGAATTTTCGAAGTAATCTCGTCAAGTTTGGCCTGCGCATCGGGAAGTGTTTCAATCCAGGTTTCATAGGCAGGCGTCCAGCATTCGGCTACCACCACTGCATTTACCCGGATACCGTATTTCAACAATTCCACTGCCCATTCACGTGTTAGTGCATTTCTTCCACCATTTGCAGCGGCGTAGGCGGAGGTATTTCCCTGCCCGGTTTCGGCAGTTTTAGAGGTGATATTTACTATCGACCCTTTACTTTTAATTAATTCTGGAAGCGCGTGATGTGCCATTAGATAGTAATGCACAACATTTTTATGTAACGATGCCATGAAATCTTCGTAATTGCCATTTTCTAAACCTACACCATCATTTACGCCGGCATTGTTAACCAATCCGTCTATTCTTCCATACTGTGCCACGATGGCTGCGATTACATTCTTGCAATCTTCAGGATTAGAAAGTTCTGCCACAAACTGAGCGGCTTTTCCACCATTTTCTTCAATTGCTGCAACAACCTTTTGATTATCTTCTGCTTTCCGTCCAACAATTACAGCAATCGCATTTTCTTTCGCAAATACCTCTGCAATGCTGCGCCCAATACCTTTCGCCGCACCTGTAATTACGACAACCTTTTCTTTTAAGTTTAAATCCATATTTTCTAATTGTTGAATTATTTGAGGATAGAATTGAGTGAGTTTTGAATAAGTCAATTAGAAATGATTTTTACATTCCCATTTAATCCGTCGCTCCTGCTATCCCGCTAACATTATTTTTATATCTTCAGTTCTTTCTTTTGGCAAAATTTTCAAATCTATCAGCTTTCCATTCTTCAGCGTCCCTTCAACCGTTGTTTGGTAAGGCGCATGCAGTTTGAAATGCACATCCCATTCTTTTGGCCATGCCGGAAACAGCAAAATCTTTTTTCCATCTACCTGCATTAACATTTCCTGCAAACCAATCATACCAGAACCGCCCCAATTGTGATCAGGTGTCCAATCAAAACCCGGCCCCCAAAACGCAGGAAATCTTCTGCCAGAATCTTTGAGCTTTAAGGTCGTCAATTTTGCCGCTTCAGCAGTCAGACCTAACCTTGCAGCAAAAATATTATCTTGTTTCCAACCTACATGGCTTCTAAATTTGAGCACGTCGGCGTCGTATTTAAAAGTATTAATGGCGGTATCTAGACCTGATTTACCTAACCCGTACATTCCCCAGGGATATACCGGATACAATTGCGGACTTTCCGTATTATTAATCCGTTCCCAAAGCTTTGCTGGTGCAATGGTCGGCTTACTATCGAACTTCCTAAAACTAATCGCAGGGATGGTGGCCAGCATATCCGTCCAGTGCTTTCTCTTCTCCACAGTTAAAGATGGATATTCAATTAAGCGCTCCAATACGGTTGTCAAAGCCGCAATGGTTGAAGTGGAATTGTAAGCCATTTTATAGGTTTCAGCACCCGAACCCGGAAATAAAACCAGGCGACCATTGCCGTCCAAAGCTTTCGCCCCACGCTGTTTAGCCAGGTAGGTATAATGTTCATTGAAAAACGTCAATGAACTTTCAATCAACGGGAGGTATTGATCAATGTTGCGGTGATCATATCTTTCCGTTTCCAGAATCATCATACAAAATTCTAATACCGTATCCCACTCATATTCCAGCCAGGCATTATATTCCATGCCCTGGTTATAACCTATCGGACGTTTCCAGCCATATTCTGCGGGGTTCGGCAAACCAAAATTTTCCAGTTGCTCGGTAAAACTGGCTCCGCTATGCCCCCATGCTGCTTTAGTCCTAACTTCCGCATTTATTAACAGGTTGAGGTAGAAATCGAACTGCGATTTCATCATGTCGAAATCACCACTTTTGAGCATCGGCCAGTACACCAGGCGTTGATTTTGGGCGGTATGCGTGCCCCCTCCCCAGTTTCTGAAATCGGGCGTATATTTTAAAGTAGAATCTGTAAACTTCGGATCGTATGTAAATAATCCTCCGTTAAACTTCGTTGGATAACGCCCAAAAGCATTGCAACCCAACATGTATCTAAAAAGCTGATAATTTTTGGATGACTGATTTGCCTCTTCGTTTTCTGAATTGATGTAAATGAAGCTTTTATCCCAGAATTTATTCCACCACTGGATGCTGGGTTTTTGATTAGCATTTTGCTGAACGGCATGGAGATCCTTTTCCCATATGTCGGCACTTTTATATTTACCGGTATTTAAACGAATGGTAATCTCCTCTGATTTTGCAGGGGATTTACTTTGAAGTCTCCAAGCCTGGTACGGCGTATTTGCATATGTTCCGGAATAATTCCCTGCCGGAATCATATTTGTTCCGTGCATCGAACCACCAAAAACTAAATTTTGGAGTGGATTATAAAGCATAGTTTTATGATCTTCAAGACCTTGCTGCTTTACGGCTACATCAAAAACTGTAGCGGCTTTGTTTTGGTGAAAAAACACTACACCATTATTTTTAAAAGCAATAACATCCTTGGCGGTCATCACCATTCCCTGTGGCGCCCACTTATAAGAATTCTGGTTGTTCTCCTTGCCTTTCGTCACACGGTCCTGAAAGCGCCAGCTTTCATAACTTGCTTCTGCAGATACTTTTTCATTCGATTTGAGATCAAGATGGATAACGGGATTAAACACATCTACCCAAACCTTTAAATCTGTATTCAAATTACCGTTCGTGCCCGAAATCAACGCATAGCCGTCTTTAACATTCAACGTTTGTTTAAAATTCTGCCCTTCAAAAGGGTTAGGACTTAATTTCAGCTTTACGCGGCCAAGCTTTAACAAGGTATTGTTTTCATCAAAAGTACCGCTCCGGGAAAGGTATAGATAGACGTCCCCCTTTTCTACCCAAAGATTCAAACCGATATCGCCGCCCCCAACCGGCATAGATGCTGATGAGTTGTTGCTCGGTGTGTTCCAGATTACATTACTTTGCGCAATTGTGTTTTGAATGAGGCACAAAGACATCAAAAATAATAGGATTAATTTTGGGCACTTTAAAAATCTAAGTGCAGCCAAGAAGAAATTCGAAGATTTTGACCACATCAAACCAATAAGAGCATATAAGTTCATCGCTGAAATACGTGCCATTCTTTGCGATCTTGTGTTGACGTGTATCTTTTTGGTAAACATCATTATTAGTTGTCCCAATTATCTGTGCGGAAAGAAGAAACCGGTAAACCATCATTGCCAAATAACTCACCATTCACAAAATCTTTGAATGCATAGCGAACAGCTACCGGCATTTTTACTTCCGGGGCAGAAACTGTTATACTACTTCCTTTGATGACTGCTTTCGCAGGATAAAATTTCTTGTCTGCGCCAGCGATTTCAAATAAAGAAAGGGTTTTACCGAATGAAGTAATGCCGTTAGGGATGTTTTGGAACTTCACGATTGCCTCATTTTTTTCAATTGTGAGCGATTCATAAACCGGACTCACGCCACCAAAGCCTTTTATGCCATAGGTTTGTGCGAGGGCAAGATATGCCAGGCGTTCGCCACCTTGTTTTTTATTGGCAGGATGGATTGAATTTTCTTCGCCGATATCCAGCAATACGGCCATTCCTGAGTTCGGAATTTTCGATAAGGATTTGCGTTGTGCATCTCTGATGAAAGCAGAGTTGTTAATTTTTGTTCCCTTGCCAACTGTAGAATAATTATAGCTAAAAGGGGCTAGCTGCGCATAATAGAATGGAAATTTGCCATTGTCCCAGTGTTGTCTCCAACTGGAAACCATTGCCGGGAAAAAATCTTCGTAACGGTCCGGACGCTCAAAGTTAGATTCTCCCTGGTACCAAATTGCTCCTTTTATACCGTAACCAATTACCGGGTAAAGCATGCCATTATACAGTGTAGTGGGCGTTCTGCTTACTTCTTTAATGGAATCTCCTTTCGCAGGAATTTTGATTTCCGGGAAAGATTTTAAATCTTCAGGCGACATCCATGCTTCGATCGTTGAACCGCCGTAGCTGTCGTTAATAATGCCAATAGGAACTGTTAAAACCTCACTAAGTAGTTTACCAAAAAAGTATCCGGTTGCACTGAAATTGGATACCGCTTCTGGCTCAGCAAGTTTCCATTGAGATGTTTTGCTATTATCTTGTTTTTCTGTGATGGATGAACGCGGTACGGTATACAACCTGATATTACTATTGGCTGATTTCAGAATTGCTTCAGCAGACCCCACAATGGGCTGGCTTTTAAAGCCTTTCATAGGCATTTCCATGTTCGATTGACCACCACAAAACCAAACCTCGCCGATGAGAATGTCTTTTAATATCAACTCCTCCCCGTCGTCAAATTCCATCTCATATGGGCCACCAGCTTTAGGTGTGGATACTTTTAGCCGCCACTTGCCAGACTCATCAGTGGTAATTTTATAGGTTTTTCTATTCCACGATGTTTCGATCCGAACCCTGGAGGATGGTTTGGCCCAGCCCCAGATGGCTACCTCACTTTGTTGCTGCAACACCATGTGGTCGGTAAAAATAGAGGCTGGTTTGACCGTTGCCGTAGCCACGATGCAACAGGCCAGGTTTAAAAATATCAGGAGTTTTAGCTTTCTCATTTTTCTTATTAAATAAATTACCTTAGCAAGCTAAGGGCTTGTTCAATTGTTACTTCTATTTTTTCGTTTAATTAGATTGTTTTACCTGCTCACTGGTAACCAGACAGACATTTCTGAATGCCCCCGATTCCCCCATGCAAAATAGGGAACTAATTTAATTTCTGCATTTATATTCTTGTTTTCAACAGGTCTGTACAATACATTTTTCCAATCTCCATCACTGACTAGTTTAGCGGTACCAACCAGGCTCATCATTTCTGCACCGTCTATCTGAATAGGTTTTGCTTCGAATGTAGTTGCTGTTGGGATGAAGGCATTGAAGATACTTTTGCCCGGTAAATCCGTAGATTCTAAGCAGTAAACCAATGGTCCACGTTTTACCGCTACCTGATTTCTGTTTTCTTCTACCAGCGGGTTTGCTTCGATCAAAGTGGCCTCCATCGGCAGATTCAACTCCACTACATCGCCTTTTTTCCATACCCGGTTTAATTCTGCGTAGGTGCCTGAGTTGAGGTTATCGGCTTGGTGTTTACCATTGATTGAAATCTGCGCATTTTTTGTCCATGCCGGAATCCTCAAGAACAATGAATATGGATCGTTTCCGGTTTCTTTTATGGTAATTTTGATTTTGCCATCCCAAGGATAATTCGTTTCCTGACTGAGGGCAACTTTGCCACCGTTACTTAACTTCGTTATTAAGTTATTACCACCATACAAATTGAACCACAACCCTTTATCGGAAATACTATAAGCATAATCACTCACTTCTGCGATCGTTCTCACCACATTCGGCGGACAAAAATTCGACAAGCCGATGTAAGGAACCCGATCTTTAGACCAACGTTGCTTAAAGGGAAGATCATCAGATTGTGCAAGCGGATTGGTGTATAAAAAATTCTTTCCATCAAGGCTTATTCCAGATAAAACGCTGTTATGAAGCGCCAGTTCCATTACATCAGCGTATTTTGCATCGCCAGTAATCTGCAGCATGCGCCAGTTCCAGAGCACATTGCCGATGTTTGCACAGGTTTCATTGTGCGCCGTAAAGTTTGGCAATTGGTAATCGCGGCCAAATGCCTGGTGAATTTTCTGAACATCTGCGGGGTTGTAAGATGTCCCGTCTGGTGAGGTACCATCGTAAAGCGACCCACAACCACCTGTAATGTACATTTTATGTCGGTTTACATCATCCCACATTAAATTCAGCGTCGTTAACAAAGAATCCTTACCCGTTTCGGCGTATAAATCGGCGACCCCGGCATATAGATAATTAGCCCTCACAGCATGGCCCATGGCTTTTGTTTGTTGTAAAAAAGGAATTCTATCCTGATTATCATCTGTTCCGTCTTCAATTTTCCCTTTAATGGCAATGAGGTGATTAGCGAGTTCAAGGTATCTTGGATCTTTTGTGGTGCGGTACATTTCTACCACCCCCATGTAGTGCGATGGACAAATGGCATTCCGTGCCAATGTTGGTGAGGCCGATTTATAAAATTTATATAGGTAATCAGTCGCTTTTTTAGCGATATTCAGTAAGGAAGTTTTTTCAGTGGCACGATAATGTACGCAGCCAGCTGTCATCAGGTGGCCGATATTGTAAGATTCAAAGCTTAACCGGTCTTGAAACTGATTGTTAGATCCTGTCTTTCGTTGCTCAATCATGGCTTTGGTATAGATATAGCCATCTTCACGTTGCGATTTACCAATTACCACAATCGCTTTATCCATCATTGTGTTGAGCTTTGGATTTTTGGTGGAAGCGTAAAGCACCGCAACGGCCTCCAGGGTCTTGTAATAGTCCCCATCATGAAACGATGGCCCTGCATGTGATCCGGTATCCAAACCAGCCGCAATTTCAAAATTTTTAAACGCATGGCTTATTTTCGGATCATTATAAATAGCCCACATGTTTGGCACCATGGTTTCAGTAGCCACTTTAAAACGATCAGCCCAGAAGCCTTTTGTCCAGCTTACTCCAGCCATGTTTACACCGTGCAGTTTAGCATATTTACTTCCAGATGTATTCACAAGTGCCTTATCCTGTGCATGTACGCAAAGCGATGAAAAACAAATAGCCAATAAGCCAATTTTAATTCTTTTCCTCATGTTATTTCTCCTCAACCTGAATTACTACCGGCCCAAACAGGCCAGCTGGATTTAGTGGCTTCCCTTCCAAACGGAATGGCGCCGTTGTTTTTGTAATTCTTTTATCTTCAGGTAATTTACTATCTCCTATTAAACGGTTTGCCCAGGTATTAACCACCGCTATGGTGATGCTGTTCTCGCCTTTCTTAATTGCTTTACTGATATTTAACCTAAACGGTGCCGTCCAAAGCGTACCACAGGAAATCCCGTTAACTTTAACTTCGGCCATGCTGGAAAACTGCCCCAGATTGATCCAGGCATCTTTAGTATTTCCTCGATAATTGAAGGTCTGCGTATAAACCGCTGTACCGGAATAATAGCGGATCGCACTGTCGGCGTTTTTGGTCCAGTCTGTTAATTCTTCAAAGCTGATTGTCTTTGCAGGCCCACCATAAGCCGGATCAAAATCAACTTTCCAGTTTTTGGAAAGATCTTGGACGATTTTAAAATCAGACCAGTTATTACCCTTGCTCTTTTTATTTTTACTTTGCTGGTTTTTGAAGACCACAAACAGTGACTGGTTCGGCTCAAATTCAGCATCCAGTTGTATCCGGCCGTCTTGTTCAGTCCAGTTTTTTACATCTTGATATTGGTCGTTTACAGCATCATAAAAAACAGGCACTTTTCCCTGAACCCGAAAAGACAGACTTAAATGCCGCTCCACGTTTTTCTGATTCGAGATGAAATAAATATCCTTTTCAGCAGCAGCCTGACGATGGAAATAAGCGATTTTGTCTGCTTCATTTCCTTGATTGTCTACTGCATAAAAGTCTCTTTCAACGCCCAGGTGATCAAAGTTTTCAGCATAAAAAGGCGCTTTAAAAACTTTACCGGAACCAAGCGTTTTCATCCGAACAGTGTGGTCTCCTTGTTTCACAAAGTCGAATTCTCCGCCCCAGATGCTTTCAATTAAATTAACGAATATCTTTTGGTCAACCTGCTTTATTCCAGATTGATATAAAGGCTTATCTGCTATTATTACTTGAGCTCCATTATGAATTAGTTCTGATATTTTTTTGAGTGTTTGATAGCTGATGTATTGAAAATTAGGGTTCATCTTCAATGAACCTGTAAAAACCAAAATTTTGTAACTGGAACCGCTTTCAAAAACAACCTGACCATTTTTTACGGAAGCTGTATTTAACACATCAGGGTTGAAGCTATCATAAGCGTAACCACGCAAGGGATTGATCCAGTTTTCTGGATCGGCCATATTTGCCGAATGGGTTACACCTGCAGGGATTTGCCTCAAAGGTTCTCCGATATTCGCCAGGCGTTTTTGCTCTGCTTCTACAACTTTATACCCGAAAACACCTGGTAATGTTTCTACCAGGCGATCTGGAAGTACTGATCGGCGTGGAAGTTCTTCACCTGTAAAAACTGCAATATCGGCCACTGGTTTTCCTTGTTGCAAAAGCTCCTGACTGCGTGTAGCGTAATCAACCCAGGCTTTACCTAGTTTCCACCAAGTTTGATCACGTTGAAAATATAACCCTACACCATCTAATGTCATGCCCGGCTTCCGATCAATCCAGGGATTGTGCGTAAAAACATGATAGCTTAGTTTATTAATTCCCAGGGCATAGTTTCTATCCTGAAGCGTCTTCATATTCCCCGGACTTTCATTCCAATCCATTCTAACGGTGGTAAAAGCTTCTGCCTGAACAATATTTTTTCCATAGATATGTGCGCCGGAAATGGCATCGAGCATATCGTTTGGTTTATCGTGTGTTGGGCTGTTTAACCAAAATTCACCCATTGGTACATCTACGGTTTTATAGTGCATAAGCCCGTCACTCATCATCGTTGGCGCGATGCTTTCGGCGGTAAAGGTTACGCCTTTTGCCTTTGCCAAACCCGCAAGGGTCTTGTAAAACTGATCAACCACCAGCTCAGCAATCGTTTTTCTTACATCATACAGAAAATCTTCAGAAATTTTAGCGCTTTGTACGGGTAAGCCAGTCATAATGGGCAGATACGGCGTTAGGTTGTAGCCCCGGCGTTTTAAGAATTCATCCTTGAAAACCGGAGACCAGTTCTGGCTTCCGCACTCCCAACTATCCACATGAAAAACGCTCAACACGTTTTTAGCGATCTCGGGTCCACCACGTTTTAATGCCTCGCCATACCAGCTTTCGAACTGCAGCTTAACGGCTACCTGATTAAACTTATCGCATTCTAAGCCCATGCCTCCCCCTGCAGTGGCATTTGTATGCCCGGTAGAAGTATGCCCGACACGGATAATTGTCCAGTTGCCCGAAGGTACCTTCCAATTGAGCGATCCATCCGGGTTCATCTTATCGGTAATGTTAATGATCTTATTTAAGGGGATACACAAGTCTTTCCCGATCTGCAGTTCGGTTGTTCTTTTGCTTACCCGCCAAACCGAACCATTTTTTCCTTCAAACTGATTAATTTTTGCTTCAGCAGATAACTCGAGGTTAAGCAGTTTTAGGGATGGCTTCCACTTTGCCGCATCGAGGTCTTCTGATCCCGGTTCAGCGCCTTGCTTGTCGTACAAAAACCTGAAAAACTTAGCTGTTGTGGGTTTAATGGAATGCGTCACATCTTCATCTGTATCTTGCCAGCCATGCCGCGGTGCTTCCAAACGCCCCACAGACTGGTACGTTTTTCCATCATTACTCACTTCGACTGCCAGGCGCTGTGCCTGGTAATTGTTTCCATTGATTTTAATAGTTACCGTTCTGCAGGTAAATGGCTTTTCAAATTCGTAGGTGAGGGTACACGGCTCGTTAGATCCAAAGTTCTTTTTGTTACCGGGTTGGATTAGCCCAGTGGCATCAGCGCCGTTACTTGCCGTAATTTTTGGAATAACTGTACGCGTGGAGACTGTTTCACCTGCAGGCGATGGATAAGCGTAAACCGCAATGTCCTGATAGTAATTTTCTTTATGTTCTGGTTTAGGTAAATTAAGCTTAGCTACTTTTTCATTGGTGGTTATCTTCGACCAAACTACCTTTTGCATGGATAATTCTGGTGTTATCCAAGGCCCCCCGGCTAAGGCAAAGCCATCGCTTACATGCATCCCCAGTTTTAGGTTTAATCGTTTGGCCTCGCTCATTGCAAATGCGACCATTTCCCACCATTCTGGCGTAAGCTGAACGGCTGGCGGCGTGTAAACAGGAACTTTGTCTGGACCTTGAATACTCATCAAATAAGCCCCCCCGATTCCATTGGTTTTCATCGCTGTGAGGTCTGCGGTAATGCCAGGTTTTGAAACTGCACCTTTTACCCAATACCAAAACACCCATGGCTTTGCATTGTCATTTTGCTGTGCATGGGCAAGTGTTGCAAAGGCGACGCTAAGAATGAGTATAAGACTTAATCTTTTGCAAAAACTAATATTCATTGATAATTTGAACTTTGGGATGTATTGTATTCATTGAACGTGTCTGTTCAGCGGTAGTTCGCCAGCCCGAAACCTAACAACATACCTTTTGGTAAGTGACTATCTGTACTTTATTTGTTTGCCACTTTATAGCCTCGCAATGCAAAGTAAAGCACCACGATAAAACAAACGAGTGGAATACTATAACCAATCTGAATGTTATCTCCGTACATATCGATCATTGTTCCCATGCCAAATGGTAAAATAGCGCCACCCACGATAGCCATAATCAGCCACGAAGCGCCCGGTTTTGTGTCTTCACCAATTCCATCAATACCTAAGGCAAAAATGGTTGGAAACATAATCGACATAAAAAAACCAATTGCGCCCAAGGCGTAAACAACGTAAGATCCCTGCCCTAAGATGGCAACCAGGCAAAGCAATACGGAAACAATCGCGTAAATGGCAAGCAATTTATTGGAGGCGATGAATTGCAATAAAGCGGTTCCGGCAAAACGACCTGCCGTGAATAAAAATCCATAAATCACTAGATAGGATGCTGCTGTTTTTTCGTCAAATCCTCCGCCTTGCTGCGCCATTCTAATGAAAAAGCTGGTTACACAAACCTGTGCACCCACGTAAAAAAATTGAGCAATTACAGCCCATCTTAAGTGCTTATGGCGTAAGGCTCCAAAGAAACTTCCTTTTGCTTCGCCATCTAAACTTTTGGTTTTAATCTCCGGAAGGTTAATAAAGTAAAAGATTACTGCGATAACCAGCAAAATTACTCCTAAGGTGATATAAGGTATCTTTACGGAAGCCGCTTCTTCTAAAAAGTAGCTGTTCCTTGTTGTGGGCGTCATCGCTGCCAGTTCTGCTTCGGTATGCGATTTTCCAGAAAGAATAAAAAGGCCACCAATTACCGGTGCAACCATTGCTGCCAGGCCATTAAACGAAGCCGCTAAATTTAGCCTACTCGTTGACTTCGCAGGATCGCCCAAAATTGCGGCATAGGGATTAGCAGAGGTTTCGAGCATGGTTAACCCACAACCAATGATAAACAATGCAATTAAAAAGGTAACATACGACAGGTTATTAGCAGCCGGAACAAATAAAAATGCGCCGAACGCAAAGGCCAGCAAACCTGCAATCATCGTTGCCTTATAACCCCATTTTTTCAGGATCATTCCTGCCGGGATAGCCATAATGAAATAGGCGAAGAACACCGAGGTATCAATCAGCGTAGATTGTTGGTTGTTCAGGTTACATGCCTTTTTTAGGTGCGGAATTAAGATTGAATCCAGGTTGTGCGCCATTCCCCAAAGGAAAAATAAGCTCACGACGAGTATAAATGGCAATAAATATTTTTTTCCTGAAGACGCATCGCCTTCAGTAATCAATTCTGGCTGTGTGTTGTGGTTCATTATATTTGGTTTTGTGTACCTCAATCCATCGAAATGAAATTTGAGCTAAAGGTTTATTTTTTTCTTTACTACCAACAGGTGATCGCAGACTAAAACAACGTCTCCATGTTGGTTAATGATTTCTACATGCTCAGTTACCGTTCCATATTCCGGTCTTTTACTTTCTCCTTTTTCTGATATCGTGATTTCAGAATGAATCGTATCGCCAATAAAAACCGGCTTTACAAAGCGCAATTTATCATAACCTTTAGACATTGCTTCGGGATTGATCTCTGAAGCGGTTAACCCTATGCCAATGCTAAAGATCATCGTTCCGTGTGCTATACGCTGTTTAAAAGGTTGTGTAGCACACCATTCTGCATCCATATGGTGCGGAAAAAAATCGCCCGTATGCCCCGCATGTACTACAAAATCGGTTTCCGTAATGGTGCGACCTAAGGTAACACGTTTATCTTGCAATTGATAATCCTCAAAAAATGTTGATTTGAAATACATTTTAATATTTTTTATTTTAATTCCCCCCCATGACTAAAGTCATGGGCTATGAATGTGATCCCCGTGATGGTGATAATCTTGCGTTGTGAAGGCTATGCTTTCTGTTTGTCGTCGTCCACAAATCGTATAGGAGTCACTTACAAATCTGGTTAGCCAACTTTTACGCCTCCGATATCGCTTGACTGATAGGCACTTTCTACCACGGCCATTGTTTGAATCACATCTTCAACACTGGTATGCAAAACGCCTGATGACCCTTCGTTATAGCACATTAGATTTGCCATTGTACCGATAAATGCTTCCGGAAACCAGGAGCCTTCTAACTTCACCGTTTGCCATTCGGGCGTTTTTCCTTCTTCTACGATGCAATATTCAAAAACATCGGGAACACCGTGAGGATAATCCATCAATAAACCAATCTTGGCTACAATTGCACCTTTCGTTCCTTCCCATTTGATATAACTTTCCTGATGGTTGGGACCAAAATCATGATCATGGTTAGTGTTAATCACCGCATGCATGGTATCGCCATAATCCATTAAGATCGTAGAGCGTGATGACGATAAGCTTTTTGCCGGATGCTTTAGTGTTTTAGCCAATACCGATTTGGGATTTCCCAGAAATGAGCGGATCAGATCCACGTAGTGAATGCTATGGTATTGAATTTCAAGCCTGGGATGGATAATTACATGCGGAAAAATCTCCCATGGAGTTTTGATCGTTACCCTAACTTCCATATCGTAAAGTTCACCAATCAAACCTTTTTCAATCAGAAACCTGGCCGCACTTACGAAGGGTGCAAACCGCAATTGAAAGTTGACAGCAGCCTTTATTTTTTTTGACCTGCATAATTCTAGAATTTCGTTGGCTTGCGCAAAATCATCACCCATTGGCTTCTGAATCAATAATGCACTTCCATCTGGCAGTTGCTTAATCGTTTCTACATATTGCTCTGGCATTATTGTTAAATCGTAAACCGTGTGAGCAGGTGCGTTGCCCACTGCTTCTGCCACTGAGTTGAACACATTCGGAATGCCGAAAGCATCTGCTAGTTTTTGTGCCCTTTCTTTGGTTCTGTTTACTATTCCGAAAACCTCAAAACCAGCAATTTTATATGCGGGTAAATGTGCATCAGCCACAATTCCACCCGCCCCGATGATAATGATGGGTTGTCTGGTTTCTGGTAATGCTGGTTGATACTCAATCTCCATACTCATTTAATTCAATTTGTTAATTTGGTTTTGCGCCTGCTCAATTAAAAACCCAGAATCTTCGTCTGAATTGATAGCTTTCAAAACCATTTCATCAATTACTTTAGCAATTAAAGTCCAGTTTTTATGTTGAGGAAGCATATTCGCCACCTCGTGTAATTTTTCCAGCTTATGGTAATAAGGAATAACTTTATTTACTTCCTGATCCTTCCAGGTTGAAATGCGACATCCAATTCCGCCTTCCAGTGTAAGTAATTTATCCTGTTCAACATCGGTAACGAATCTCAGAAAGTCATAAGCAAGTTCTTTATTTTTACTTCCTTTGCCAATGGTATACAGCCAGTATACATTTAAAGAAGCCGATTCTTTTCCAACAGCAGATGGCAATAAATCCACACCAACGCTCCCTTTAACTTTTGAATTGGGATCTACCTCACACATCGCCGCAAATCCAAACCAGTTGATCATCATCGCGGCCTCGCCTTGCGAAAAAGCCTGCCCAGCCGCAACAGATTCAAATGTAGAAGATTGCGGGTGAACAGCTGTTTGATCGTTTACCATGGCACGGTAAAAATCTAATCCTTCAATTGCCGCCTGCGAGTTCATTTGGATCGCACCGGTTTTATCAACCAAGGAACCGCCCCTGGTCCACAGTTGCAGACAAAAATCAAAAACAGTGTTGTGCCCGTCAGGATAACAGGCAAAAACACTCCCATATAAGTGATCCTCCGGGCGATTGAAGAACTGCGCTACCTGATGAAAATCTTCCCAGGTTTTGGGCACTTCCAGTGCTTTACCATATCGTTTTTGGTAATCTGCCTGTTCAGATTTGCTTTCAAAAAGATCTTTTCTGTAGATGAAACACTCGGGACCATCGTGAAATGGCAAACCGACAACTTCCCAGCCGAAACGTTGAAGAGACAGCAATGATTTGCTCCATCCATTAGGGAAATCGGCAGGTTTTTTAGTGTTAATATAAGGGTTTAGTACCTCGAAAGCTTCGGCTAAATAGCCTTCATAAACCCAATCGGTATTGATGTGGGCGATATCGAAATCTCCGTTCGCCAATCCTTGGCTGGTGATGGTTGCTTCATAGAGATCGTGAAGATCCATAATCACCAGTTCTAACTTTAAATCACAGCCGGTAGCATGGCAAAACTGATCCCAGAACTTCTGCATAGCAGTTTCGAACGGACCGAATTGACGCACGGCTATTTTGAAAGTATTTACTTGGTTAGGCATTTGCAACGGTTTTCTGCGTAATAAATTCTTTTATAATCTGCTCATTGTCCTGACCTAATTTTGGTGAACCTTTTGCCGAAGTTAATAATTCTCCATCAATCCGGATCGGACATCTTGTGGTTTTATATCGATAACCGTCAACCATGTCTACTTCCTGAATCATTTTCAACACGTTAAAACCATCATGATCCAGTAAGGCATTCCAGTTTAACACGTCTGCACACCAGATATCTGCAGGTTCTAGTTTACTCAACCATGTTTCTGTAGTTTGGGTGAGTAAATGACTGGCCAATATTGCCTTGATTTCATCGCGTTTGGTAAAGGCCTCTTCTATTTTTGGGTAATCTAAAAGCTCTTCACAATCCAGCAAGTTGCCCAATTGCGGAATGGAGCCCATAGCCAGGGCAAGGTGTCCGTTTTCTGTCTGATAGATGCCATAAGGCGCACCTAAATAAGCGTTTGCATTGTTTTTTTCTGATCGCTGTGGTAGTTCACCCCCATCGTTCAAAAAGGTGGTAAGGGTCTCAAACTGAAAATCATAAGCCGACTCCATCATGCTTACCTGCACAAAACCACCCTCATTTTTAATCGCTTTGCGGTATAAACATGCCAGCAAACCTTGTGCTAAATGCGCGCCTGCCAGCATATCGATAATGGATAAGCCCATTGCCACCGGCCCGCTTTCGGCATTGCCAGTTAACGAAGTGAGCCCGGTAACAGATTGCAAAAGCAAATCCTGGCCGGGTTTGCCACGCCACTCACCATCTGTACCATAACCTGAAATTTCTCCGTAAATAATCGTTGGATTTATGCTGGTAACCGATGTATAATCAAAGCCCAAACGCTCCATCACTCCCGGGCGGAAATTATGAATCATCACGTCGGCCTTTTTCAGTAGCTCCCGAACCATATCACAATCATCTGCCTTTTTTAAATCCACTTCGAAACTTTCTTTATTTCTGTTGATGGCATGGAAAACAGAAGATTCGCCATTCATAATCAGGTTTGAAGTGTAAAGTGTGCGGCAGATATCACCAACACCTAAACGCTCGATTTTGATTACCCTGGCGCCCATATCTGCCAAACGCAAGCTTGCAGACGGTCCGGAAAGGAACTGACTGAAATCGATAACTAAGTAGTCTTCAAGCGGTTTCATATTTATATTTCTTTATAATGATTCCTGTTAAATTCATTGGCAGGTTCAGCTGGCTTGCAACCGATGCCCTGAACAAATTCAAGTACAGGATCAATCTTTACATCTATTTTGTTGTGGCCTTAACTTTATGCGATTATTCTTCGCCAGCCTTGGCAATCATTATTTTAATTCAAATTCGTTATCAAGATCTGCTGTGTTGATGCCGATCTTCGGCGCTGCTTTCGATGCGAATAACTTCTCCCGGTCTAACCGGATCGGACTAACTGTCGTTTTGATTTTTTTGCCGTCCTCCAAACTTAATTCCTGCTCAATTTCCAATCGTTTGTATGTAGGCAGTTCGGTAGCGGTTTGATAATTTAAAACCTCGGCGCACCAGATACCTTGCAATTCCAGCAGTTCTACCCAATGTTGCGTACTTTGCTTTTTAAAGGTTTCGGACAAACGCACAATTAATTGATCACGGTTTTCGAATGCGGAGCCGGCTTCCACATATAAGTCGGAAATATCACATTTGATGATCGCGCAAATGTTTGGCAGGTTGCCCATTGCCATGGCAATATAACCGTCTTGAGTTTCGTACATCCCATAAGGTGCACTTAGGTAGGCATGTGCACTTCCCTTTGCACCACTTCGGTCTGGCAGTTTTCCGCCATCGTTCAGGTAGGTGGTTAATACTTCGAATTGTACATCTAAGATCGATTCGAGCAAACTCACTTCCACTAAAACACCTTTTCCTGTTTTGGTCCGTTTAATTAGCGCAGCCATAATCCCTTGTGCCAGATGGTTTCCGCACATGATATCAGAAACGGAAAGGCCAAAAGGAACGGGCCCGTCGGTATCTACACCAGACAAAAAAGTCAGTCCAGAAACTGCCTGCACCAGTAAATCCTGACCTGGTTTATTCTTCCAGGGACCTTCGTTTCCATAACCGGTTACCATTCCGTAAATGATTCTCGGGTTAATGCGCTGAACACTCTGAAAATCAAGCCCGATTTTTTCCATCACCCCCGGGCGGAAATTATGTGTCATCACATCTGCCCTGGCGATTAATTTTTTTAATTTTTCAAGGTCATCCGGATTTTTCAGGTCTGCGGCGTAACTCTCTTTGTTTCGGTTTATCGTATGAAAAAGCAAGCTGTCTTCATCCACAAACAAATTTTTTATGGAAAGCTGCCGACAAGCATCACCTGTTCTTGGCCGCTCGATTTTGATCACCCTCGCGCCCAAGTCGGCCAGTTTTAATCCGGCCGAAGGCCCTGCCAGAAACTGGCAAAACTCCAAAACCAAAAGTCCTTCTAATGGCCTGTTCATGATTGTACTAAACTTTTAGATTTCTGGTATAATTCGTTCATTGAGGCTAATACCTGCTTTTCGTCGCCACCTTTCATTAAATAATTCCTGACTACATCGCCGGCGTGATCTTGAAAATACATCGAACCGTGATAACGTGGGCGCAAAAATGCTCGCTGCAGCGCTGGTAAGGTGTTTAAAAAGTAATTCTTACTTTGCCGATTAACTTCTTCATTTTTCCAGGCGGCTAAATACCCTGGTTGACCACCACTTTCAAAGAACAAGGTAGATTGACAGCCCGGAGAGCCAACAAATTCAACATATTTGGCAGCCATTTCCAGTTCTTCACATTTGGAAGAGATGGCTAATCCCGTTCCACCAAGTGTACTTCGCAAATTGGTTTTTCCATTTATTGAAATCATATCGTGGAAGTGAAGTACCTTCCGTGCATAACCAGTTCTAGAATAATTTGAATAACCATAAGCAAATGGACAGTAAGCAATTTCATCGGTTAAGGTCATTGCTTCATAGACTTGAATCGGGTTTCTGTTAAAATTTGCAGGATCAATTTTCGAGGCGAGTCCGCGATACATTTGTAAAGCTTTAATGCCTGTATCCGAAGAAACCACTTCTACATCGCTTTGGCATGGGTCTTCGCCAAGCGAGCAACATAGTGTGTAAAAATTCATGAGCACGTCAATCGGAATCCCTGCGAAAGCAACCAGACCCTGATCTGCCAGCGCCAACAAATCTTCGAAAGACTTAGGTAACTGCAGGTTGCGCAACTCCAAAATATCTGGTCTTGATGCGGCTACAGGCGTTGCGGCATCTATTGGTAAGGCCCAAAGGTGATTGTCGTAAAAATAACTCTTGTAAGACTGGCCCACCGAATTTTCTTCCTGATCTTTTAAGTAAGCATCAAAGAGGTAAAAATCCAAGGGCACTATCGACTTTGTCTTGGCTGCGAAACCGGCCCAGGGATGATCAATCACCAATAAATCAAATCGTTCGGCAAGTTCCTGGATAGAAAAGTCTGCAAACTGCTGCAGGCTTCGCTTCTCCCAGGTAATGTGAACGTTCGGGTGCAGTTCAGAAAACCGTTGTGCTGTTGCCGCCATTGGCAACAGCCCACGACTGTGGTTCCAGGTGATTCCTTTTAAATTAATTGTCTTCTCCACTTAATCTTTATTTTATATTTTTTTTTAGCGCTTTATATGAGCAAAGCATCTTTTACATTTTTTTTATGGCTGTTCTATCTGCAGCACTGCACTTTTTGAAACTTTCTAGTTTCCGGTTTTTACCACGATAACTGCACTGGCTAAACCAGAAGATTTTGCGGTTAGCTTGATTGAACCCGCTTTTTCCGTTGATTGCAAAATGGCTAAGCATAAACCATGGAATGCCTTTCTAAAACTGGCCTTGAATGGTTCGAGACTTGCTTGAAAGCCATTGTCTACGCCAGCAATAACTCCGTCTCCTTCTACTTCAAAATCAACCAAATTATCAGCATTTGGCACCACATTCCCTGCTTCATCCAGGATCCTTACGGTAATGAATGACAAATCTTTTCCGTCAGCTTTGATCGCCTTGCGATCAGCAATCACTTCAATTTTAGTTGCTTTACCTGCTGTTTTAACTTCTTTAATTAAAATATCTTTCCCATTCTTTCGCGATACAGCCTTTAATGTTCCCGGGGCAAAATCTACTTTCCAGAGCACGTGCAAATCATCATTTTGCTTGTTTTTTTTTCCTAAAGATTTTCCGTTCAGGTAAAGTTCTACTTCATCTGCCTGGCTATAATACACCCAAACATCAACTGATTTCCCTGATTCCCAATTCCAATGAGGTAGAATATGTAAGACTGGTTTGTTTGTCCACTCGCTTTGGTACATGTAATAGGAATCTTTAGGAAAGCCTGCCAAATCTACGATACCAAAGTATGAGCTTCTGGCCGGCCACGGGTAAGGCAGTGGCTCGCCGAGGTAATCAAATCCCGTCCACACAAATAAGCCGGAAACATGATCATATTTCTTTGCTTCTTTCCAGGTTTCTTCGTGTGTAGAACCCCAATAAGCCGAAACGTTATCGTATGAGGAAGCCGACCATTCTTTGTTACCTTCTGTAAATTTCGTTTTACCGTCTCTTGGCCAGCGGCGAATCGTATCGGCGGTATCATAAAACCCTCTGGTTTCTAAAGCTGATGTGGTTTCTGTCGCCAGAAATTTAACGCCAGGGTAGTTTTTCGGGAAATCTTTATATAGCTTGTGATTGTAATTTAGACCATAAATATCAAGTGCATTTGCCTTATAAATAAAGTTCTTTTCTGCTTTGGTTTCTGTTAGCGCTGAAATAACCGGGCGAGTTTTATCCAGGCCTTTGACGATAGCAACCAGCTCTTTCGTAATTGCAATACCAGTGCTGTCAAACTGCTCACGAATTTCATTACCGATGCTCCAAAGAATGATGGATGGATGATTTCGATCGCGGATAATCATATCTTCTAGATCCCGCTTATGCCAATCCGGATAATTTAAATGGTAATCGTTTTTGGTTTTCTTTTTCGCCCACATGTCGAAAGCTTCATCCATTACCAGGAAACCCATTTTGTCGCACAAATCTAAAAACTCTGGGGCTGGCGGATTGTGCGCTGTTCTGATGGCATTCACACCCATCGCTTTCATAATTTCCAGCTGGCGTTCCATTGCACGAACATTCACCGCAGCGCCTAAAGCACCTAAGTCATGATGCAGGCAAACGCCTAAAATCTTCATTGGCACGCCATTTAAAGCGAAGCCTTTCTCTGCATCAAACTCAAAACCACGCACACCGAATGGAGTTTCGTAGCTATCGATTACTTTGTTTTCCTGCAATATTTGCGTTTGTAACTTATATTGTTTGGGGTTAGTAAGCGACCACAGGACTGGATTTTGGATCTGCGTATTAACCGCGATTATTTTTCCAGACGTATCGATTTTCGCTGTTTCGGCTTTGGTTCTCAATACCAGTTTTCCATTGGGATCATAAATGGCGTGAAGCACCATCACCGACTGTGATTTTAATGTTTTATTCTGGATTTGCGTTTGGATATTTATCTTTCCTGACTGTTCCGCAGCGATGAATGTTCCCCATTTGGCAACCGAAATTTTCGCCGACGAGCTTAACCAGACATTCCGGTAAATTCCAGAGCCCGAATACCAGCGGGAATCCGGCTGTGCGGAATTGTCAACTTTAACGGCAATGAGGTTTTTCCCAGATTTTAAATATTGGCTGATTTCATAAGCAAATGAACTGTAACCATATGGGCGTTTGCCAAGGTATTTCCCGTTGATCCAGACTTCACTATTTTTATAAACGCCATCAAACTCAATGGTAATTAGTCTGCCGGCAAAGTTTGCAGGTGCAGTAAATTCTTTTCTATACCAGCCAATACCAGTTGGTAAACCACCGCCTTCGGGTTTAGCCGGGTTTTTCTCGTCAAATTTTCCTTCAATGCTCCAGTCGTGTGGCAACGTTAATTTTCGCCATTTAAGGTCTGTAAATGCAGCTGATTTTGCGCCAGGTTCATCACCCAAAAAGAATTTCCAGTCTTTATTGAAGCTAATTCTGGTACGCGGTTCGGGAGCGGTCATCATTGCGATACCGGAATTGAGCGAGCCGGAGCAACCTGATTTTGTGCCTGCGCTTGCTTCTTTCCGTATCATAAGGGCAGAAGACATCGCCATCAAAAGCGTTAAACCAAAAATTCTATATATATATTGAGGATTTTTCATTCTAATTCCCGCTTACAAAATTCAATTTACTTTTACCTAAATCTTTAGAGGTTGCCACTGCAATTCCACGCTGATCTTGTTTGTTTACTGCACAATAGAAATGGTAAACGATCCCATTATGTTTCAAGACAAAAGATTTATGTGCATATAATTCATCGTATTTTTCTGATGATTCGATCAGGTTGTCGCCTGTCCAGTCAGTCCAGTTAACCAAATCTTTAGAAACCGCAAAACGATTAAAAGAACCTTTCCTGTCTTGCCAGAACGCACCAAAGTAGAACATGATATAGTTTTTTCCAAGTTGCTGAATTACCGCATCTCCCGTTATGCCGGCAGGATGATGTACGACAGGATTTTTTTGGAATCGCTTCCAGTTCACCATATCATTAGAAACCGCCATGCCGATTCTTTCATACCAGCGGGTTTTCTTATTGTTAATTAATGAATCGCCAACGGCATTATAATACATCACAAACCGGTGACCAGTTCGTCTTTTCTTATCTTCAATCACTGTACTTTTGAAAAGCTTGTTGCGGTTTTCCCACCAGCGCACATCAACATCTGATGAGCTTAACACAGGCTTTGCCAACCGACTCCACTCCTGAATAACTGACGGATGTTTTGTGGTATAGGCCATTCCAATCGAAAGCGGCTCAACCTCATAACCTTTTTCCTTTCCACCAAAATACGACATCCAATACTTGCCGTCAAACTGATTGACCTTGTAGCTTCCGCCCCATTTCATATCCAATAGAGCATTGTAGCCAGCTTTCTGGTTATCATCCCAATGGCCTTCATCTCCAAATGACATTATTTTACCGAGGTTTTCCCAATGCAACAAATCTCTACTTTTCGACAACCAGGTTTCGTAACCACGACCGCTAAAAATTAGATAGGTCATGTACCAATCTTTGCCTTTCTTAAAGATGGTGGGGCAATCCATCTTATGTTCTTTATCTGCAGGAACCTGAACCAACCCATACTTGTATGGTGTCTTTACTTCCTCATAAATTTTTTGCATCTCTGCAGGCGAAACCTGCGCATGCTGTGCAAAAGCAGAAACAGCAATGAAAACTGTAAAGATGTACGTCCAGATTACTTTCATACTACTTCACCCTAAATTTATAAGTACCTGAACCAATTGACAAGATGGCTTTACCATTTTTATTTCCGAGCTGTTTATAAGCTGATTGATTTGCTTCAGAAACAGTCTGATGACTCGCTGCAGGAAGGTAAACGACTGCCGTAGTATTCACCGGGATCGTTACATCAAGCTGGAATCCATCTGCAGTTTTCTTCCAGTCTGTGGCGATTATCCCATAAGCAGAATCATATTGTGTTTGTGCAGCGGTTAAATCGCCAACTACCTCTGGCTCAATTCTAATTTTATTAAATGCCACGCCACCTTCATTCTGACGGATGCCTCCAATGCCCGTGTAAAACCATTCCATCAGGTGCCCAAGCATAAAGTGATTATTCGAGACGGTTGGTAAAGCCGCCCAACTTTCAGTTAACGCGGTTGCACCTTTGGCAAGCTGCATGCCATAACCTGGTACGTCAGACCGGCTATTCATATCGAAAATCACGTCAGATCTGCCCGCATCTTCCAATACCTTTAACACATATCTGTAACCAATGTCGCCGGCAGTTAAACCGTTATTTCTTGACCGGATGTCTTTTACCAAGTTATCAATTACTGCCTGTTTATCGTTTTCTGCCACCAATCCCAGATAAACAGCCATGGCATTTGCTGCCTGACTACCGGAGCCATACTGTTTGGTTTCTTGATTAAAAAATTTAGCATTAAAGGCTTTGCTCACCTCAATGGCAACCTTTGCGTAACTTAATGCATCTGCTTTTTTTCCTAATATTGTTGCAATTTTCTCCATCACTTTGAGATCGTAATGATAGATTGCAGTAGCGGTGATGCCCATTGGTGTAAGCTGAGAAACGCCTGGCGGTTTTGGGCCGAGGTCGTACCAATCGCCCAAACCCTGGGATAAAATATACTGATTTGCTTTTGTTTTCAGATAATTTAGATAGCGTTGCAGGGCTGGATAATTCTCAACCAAAGCTTGTCGGTCGCCATAATATTGATACAAATCCCAAGGCACCAGGATGCTGCTGCTTCCCCATTCGGGCGAATCGCGAAATATGTCTCCGCCCCATTCAAACTTTACATATTCCGGAGCAATTTCTGGAACCAAGCCTGATGATAGCTGAGAATTTCGCATGTCTATAATAGCTTTCCGAAATAATGGTGCTGCTGCATAGTTATAATTAACTGATTTACCCATTAGGTGTAATTGCTCCAGCCAACCCAGCTTTTCGCGATGCGGGCAGTCAGTAAATACACTCATCATATTGCTTTTGATAGACCAATCGATTAGTGTGAAAGTCTTATTAAATAACTCATTAGAAGATTTAAATGCACCGATCTTTTCAGCGGAGTTTCGAATGTGCAAGCCTTTTAAGTCTTCGATTACTGCCTCATTGTATAGATTTTCTTTACCTGCCGGAACACCCCCTTTAACCTGAAGGTAACGAAAGCCGGTGTAAAAAAACTTCGGACGCCAAGTTTCCAGCCCCTCGCCTTTTAAAACATAGGTAAAATACGATGGCCCGCCGATATTCTTCTGCGTCACCGTACCATCCTCCTTCAATAATTCTGCCGGAGTAATGCGAACGGTATCTCCTTTTTTGCCCCTGACTTTCAATTCAATAATCGCTGAAGCATTCTGTCCGAGATCGTAAACCCATTCCCTTTCACTCGTTGCGGTAATGCTCCTGGCCTTGAAAATATCAAATACTTTAATTGGGTCCTCCTTTTGCGCATTCAGTTTTGGTCCGTCAACAATAAGTGATTGTTTCCAGTCCTTGTCGGGGAAGCCAAACGTATTCCAGCCTTTTTGCTCAAGGTTGGCGTTGTAATCTTCGCCGCCGTAAATGCTCGAAAAGATCACAGGCGATGGAGAGGTTTTCCAGGTTTCATTGCTTACTATATCTGTAAATGTGCCGTCTGTATATTCAATCTTTAACCGACAGATCATTTTAGGATAACCAAATGCAGATTTCAATTTTCTGTATCTGCCTTTAACAGGCGGCACATAGTAAAATCCATTACCAAGTATAACGCCAACGGCATTTGCGCCTTTCTTTACCTGGCTCGTGATATCGTAGGTGACATATAACGCCTCTTTGTCGTATTTTGTCCATCCCGGTGCAAGAAAATCATCACTCACCTTTCTTCCGTTTAAGCTAAATTCAAAATGACCAAGACCGGAGATAAAGGCTGTAGCGCTTTTGATTGGTTTGGCCAACACAAAATCTTTCCGAAACATGGGAAGAATATTGTTAGCATTTAGTCTATCTTTTTTACCATCAGTTGGAAGGACATTTACATTGGAATCAGCCAAGCGCTCATACGCAATCCATCTGGCCTGTTTCCAATCGCTGGCGTTCAGTAAACCCATTTGAAAAAAAGCGGTTTTACTCCAACCAGCGCTTTTACCATTTTGATCCCATACCCTTACTTTCCAATAATATTTGTTTGTAGATTTAAGTGCTGCTCCTTTATATTGAACTTGAATGGATTCATTTGAGGCTACCTTTTTGGTGTCCCAGATATCGCCCTGGTTTTTATTAAGTTGAGCTTCACTGCTGGCAACTAAAACATGATATGCGGTTTGCAGTACATTTTGTTTGCCCGACTTCAACTTCCAGCTTAAAACTGGGCTATTGCTATCTATCCCAAGGGGATTTATTAAATAAGAACAAGACAATTGAGCAACCTGAATATCTTGCGCAGACAGCGAAATGCTGATCGACAGTAGCCAAGAAAATAAGAAAAGTCTGCTCATTTTTTTATGTTTAACCCTGCGCTACCAATTTCACGCAAAGCAATAAAAATTTGGGTTTATAAATGGTTATTGATACCTTGAAGCAGAAAATATATCGATTTCTTATAACATGAAATTGATGACAACTCCACAACAGGACCAATTCAAATATAAATGTTTTTTTTAAATATGAAAACATATCTTCGTATTTAAATTAATACAAAATGTTGTAAGCAATTAATATGAATGCATTTTGTATGTTTGGAATTGTAAAAAAACTGCTACAGCCAAATTTAAGCCAGTATGAACGAAAAAGAATCGAAATATCAGGCGCCCGCTTTAGATAAGGGCCTTGATATATTGGAATATTTATCTGCACAATCTATACCCCTATCTCAAACAGAAATTGCTGTTGGCATTGAGAAAACGCCGAACGAAATTTATCGGATGCTGATGAGTTTAGAGAGTCGTGGTTACATTCTGCGTGATGAAGTTTCGGGCAAATACCGTTTATCTTTGAAGTTGTTCTATCTTTCTCACCGCCACTCTCCAATTGATGAGCTACGTAAAGCTGCACAATTTCCGCTGGAAGAACTGGCGAACAGCATCCGCCAATCATGCCATTTGAGCATTTTATATATGAACCAGGTAATGGTGATTATTCATGCTAAGAGTCCCGGACCGATTGCGCTTTCTATTGAAGAAGGAAATTTATTTCCGCTACCGCTTACCGCATCCGGAAAAGTTTTACTGGCTTATATGCCTGAAAACGAGCGCGTAAATACATTAAAAACCAATGCTATTTTTAAGAAATACGCCAAGCCTCAACAGGAAGATTTTATAACTTCTTTGGGCGAAATCCAGGAAAATGGCTCTTATGTTAAGAACAGTGATTCGGTTTCTGGTGTAACTGATATTTCGGTACCTGTCGGACTTGCGAGCAATAACGGCATTATTGCATGTTTAACAATCTCGATGTTAAATGCACTGAATGCAGACACGGCGATTGAAAATGAAGTAATTCTGGCTGAGGCTTATAAGTGTGTAAAAAAGATCGAACAAAGGATTGGGGTTTAATCTTCAACACGTTTAAGTGGGCTTTGCCGTTCTACAGGCATTTTTGGAGTTGTGAGTCTAGCGTATTGATTTGCACTGGTTTGCGCTCGCTTTCAAACGAGTGCATAAATAACTATACTTATCTTATCGTTTGCAAACGACAGGCTATTCAACGCTCGTTAAAAAAGAGCGTTAGCGAAAAAGAGCGTAAGCGTACCCGATCGACAGATTTGCGCTCGTTTCCAAACGAATGCATAAATAATGTTACGATTTTATCGTTTACAAACGAAAAGCTATTCAACGCTCGTTAAAAACGAGCGTTAGCCTAAAGGCATTAACGCATGTTTATTACCCAGAATACTTTACACTGTAATCCTTGCCCTTTTCAATCACCACCTCATAAATTCCTTTTGAAACCTCTTTTACTTCCGCATCCTTTACTACTGGTTTGCGCTTACTTTTTATTTTTAGTTTTCCTACTCCTGTTGGAGAAGAAATTTTAATTTCATTTTTAGTCATGTATACCGCAATATCACCGCTGGCGGTTGGCACTTTACCCTCCATCCAGTCCAGACCACCTAAATTCGGTTGAATGGTATAAGTTTCATAGCCAGGAGAATCCGGGCTAACGCCTAGGTAATATTTTCCTAAAAGATAAATCGGACTTGCACCCCAGGCATGGCAAAGGCTTTTTCCGAATGGTCGGCCGTACATTTCCAGATGTTCCGTGCCTTTCTTATCCGGATTATATTCTTCCCAGAAGGAAGTGGCGCCCAGCTTAAGCATTCCGCCCCAATAACTTTTCATTTCTTTAAGTACGTATGGTTGTTCCCCCATTGCACATAATGCCTCAAGTTCATAAAAGCGCATGTATGGCGTGGTGATTTTGGCAATCTTATCGTTTAACAGCACATGTTCTTTCACAGCAAGTTTCTGTTCTGGTGTAAAATAATCGAAGAAAATTCCGAACATATTGGCATAGCGGGTTACATTATCGGTTGGCTGGCCTGCTATTCTGCTGTGCACCAAGGCATTTTTTCCCTGATTCCAGTATAAATTAAAAATTTTGGTCTTCAATGCTTTTGCTTCGCGATCATATTTCGCCGCCTGATCAGGATCGTTGGCCAATTTGGCACATAAAGCCATGGTTTCTAAGCTTCTGGCATAAAGCAATTGCTCAAAACTCACCTCGCCATCTTTACTTAGTTTATCAGCCCAATCAATAAAAATCCAGTCGCCAGGCATCCATTCCAATAATCCATCTTTATTCTTGCGACCATCAATATAAGTCATGAGCGATTGCATTCTTGGATAGATGTCCTGTACAAATTTCCGGTCTCCAGTGAATTGATAATAATCGTAGATACCCAGGAACCAGTAAAAAGAATAATCCATAATGGTGTTAATGTGTGCCGTTACCGGATCTTTCCCCCGCTGGGCCCATAAAGTTTTCTTTACGGTAGGTGCATCAAAAAACGAATAGTAATTCATCAGGTAACTTTGGTATGCATCACCACTCCACACCCATCTGTCACGTTTAATTCCGTCGATAAAAAATTCGCGTGTGTTTAAATGGAAAGTATATTTTGCTACATCATAGATTTTGTTCAATTCGCCGTCGGATGATTTGAAACTTCCGCGTTCGGTTACTGGGGCATACTCATAAAGCATAGAAATGGAATCTGCAGTAACACCATTTCCCGCCTGGAGGTTCACGTACCTGAAAGCTTTAGACAGCGGCATGATGCTGTCTTTTTTCTCTGATGAATTAATGTTCAGGTGATCAAGTGTTTCACATTTATCAATGGATAAAGCTTCTTCCTTCGACTCTCCATAATACATATCAACATCTCCCTTCCCCTTTAAGCCGTGTATCTTAATAAACCCAAATGTTTCCTTGCCAAAGTCTGCTACGTAACCGTTGCCAGATTTTTCCTTCTTTACCGCGAACTGTGCAACCACTGGTAATTTAAATTTAGACGGCACTATATTAGGGTCGTTTAGGTTCCATGAACCTGCTGAAACGAAAGTAGTTCCAGATTTATCAGATACTTTTCCACTCTGATCAATCCACTCCTTATCTTCAAAAGTGGTTAGCCAGGTTTCATCAGATGCAATTGTTTTACCCTGAACAAAAATGGCCGGCACCGTACCCTGACTATAAACCTTCAGGCTTAGTTTATGCTTTCCCGCCGGGATCAGGACCGTTTTTGGGAAACCTGAAATCGCCTGCCCATCTACCTTCACATTGTAAGTGCCTTCCACATACAGCCTCACTTCTTCCGCTTCACTTAACGTAAACTCTTTGTGGAAATCTACCAGAACGTAATGGCTATCCATTTTCCAAAAAACAGGAAAAAAGGACCCGCGTTCGGTTCTGCGGTTCTGCATTACGTTGCTCATGTAAATGTCGAAGTCGCCTGGATACCAGATCCATGAAGCCTTTTGTGCCTGTGCCTGTTCGGTAAAGAAACCAAAAAACAAGGCTGCAATAATTAAGAATTTAACTTTCATAATAAGGTGTTAGTGTCCGTTGAAGAATAAATAGAGCGCAATCATCACCAGGGCCAATACGGCCCAGGATATCCAAACCGCGCGATCGGGTTTTTCAATGTTAGCCTCGTGTTCGTCGTTTCTTTCATAGAAGCTTGGACTTCGATCCAGAAGCGAAATGAGCACGGCGATCAACAATAAGCCCGCAAAAATGTAAAAAGATAACATCAGGTAATGTGGCCAGAATGGATATTCGTTTGGTGGAAAGATCCATAAATAGGTAATTCCGGTACCCAAACTTAAGATAGAGCCAATTGATAAAGTGAAATTTACTGCCTTTCTGGTGGTTTTCTTCCAAAATACGGTAAGGAGAAATACCACGGAAAGCGGCGGGGCGATGAAACCCAAAACCGACTGAAAGACATCAAACAGGTTCAGGCCTTTAATGTTATCGATAGCCAGCACCACGATGACGGCGAAAATACACCCGGCAACAACTGTTAAACGGCCAATATTAATGATTTGCTTGTTCGTTGCTTGCGGATTTATTTTTTTTACATACACATCCATCGTAAAAACCGTGCTCAGCGAATTGAGTGAAGAACCAATGGTGCCGACCAGAACAGCGATTAAAACCACAATTACCAGACCATTCATTCCGGGTGGAAAAAGGTTGGTTACCATTGTCATGTACGCTTCGTTGGGATCTTTTAAATTCGGGAAGAGTACGTAACACAAAATCCCGGTAACGATAAACAATGGAAGGGAAAGCAATTTAAGCCACCCAATAAAACTGACACCTAACTGGCCTTGTTTTAAATTTTTTGCACCTAAAACGGATTGGACCATAGACTGATCGGTACAGAAAAATGCCACCGCCGCAACTGGATATCCCAACAGAATGGCATACCAGGGATATTTTGGATCGCTTGCGGGTTGAATCAAATTCCAGAAATGACCAGGGGTTTTTTCATACAGGGCAGAAATGCCCCCAACTTTATTTAATCCTAAAATGGTAAGCGAAAGCGATACCGCAATCAGCAAAATCATTTGGAAAACGTTTACTTTTGCAATGGCTTTCAGGCCACCAAAGAATGTAAATAATCCTGCAAATGCCACCAAGACGGTAACCGATTGCCACATCGGTATCCCTAGTATTTGGCGAACAAGAAATCCGCCAGCGAACAAACCCAAAGACAGCCAGGAGATTAAAATCTTCACCAAGGCATACCAGGCCAGAATATTTTGTGTAGAGTCGCCGTAACGGTTGCCCATAAATTCGGGCATGGTGCTTACTTTGGCTGCCAGGTATTTTGGCGCAAAAACGATTGCCAGCAGAAATAGAAAGATAAAGGCGTACCAGTCGAAATTCACGGCAACGATGCCAGTGGTATAGCCGATACTGGCAAAAGCCAATAACATAGATGGCCCGACATTGGTGCCCCACATGTTGAAACCAATGCTTGCCCAGCCAAGGGACTTGTTCGCCAGAAAAAGCGTTTCGTCTTTGTTTTTATCTCTCGAAAAGCTAGCCCGGTACCCAATTACAATCAGGATAATGAGGTAAGCGATGACAATGAGGTAATCTAAGTTGGTTAAACGTTCTACAATGTTTCCCATTGGTTTATTTGGTTAGCTGTTGTGAGTTGAAGCCCACAACAGTATTGTGGATTTTGGTAAATTTTGTTATGTGTATTGATGATCGTTAACCACAGATGAACACGGATAAACACAGATTAGGGAGGCAAAACCTTTTAGTTCGTAGTGCTTATACGCTATGTTTAGCTTAAAATTTTAGCTGTATCCTATCCTTTTTACCTGTGGTT
>JAZBLB010000004.1:0-191997 GCA_037032985.1 Bacteroidota bacterium | reverse complement strand
TACGCTATGTTTAGCTTAAAATTTTAGCTGTATCCTATCCTTTTTACCTGTGGTTAATATTCTTTGTTAAGCACCCAGTAAATCCAAATAAGATTTTGAGTGAGCGTACCGATGGCACCTCGTCTCCATGCTGACCTTAAATTTTATCTGTGGTTAATAATTTTTAAGCACCTAGTAAATTCAAAAGATCGGCCGTTATGCTTCATACTTACTGAGTTAGTGTTGAACAGCAATACGGTGCTTACAAACCTATAGATTCCCTGCTAATTTTGTTCGCTGTCAAAATCTCATCAATTTTAACTGGCAAGCCTGTTTCCATTGATTTATCCATTGCCTGCAACAATGCCACCGTGCCAATACCTTCTTTTAAATCGGGATAGGCGGTGAAATTATTATTGATGCTATCTGCGAAGTAATCAAGGTAATTCTGGTATTCACCCGCATGGTGACTTTGCCCCTCGAAACGGAAATAATGCTTCAATGTAGCATCGCCCCAGGTAATCACCTTCTCTTCTCCTGTTTTAGTGGTTACCGAATAACGCAACTCATGGTAATCGGCCTGACTGGCACCTTCCGTTCCTCTTAAAATGCAGCTCATGCCACTGTCGCGACTAGCGGGCTGTGTAGGACCAGTATAGGCTCCGCTTACCCTGGCAATCCGGCCGTCTTTCGCCTTGAAAATAAAATGCATTGTATCCTGATTTTTCAATCCGGCTTTTAAGCCATTGCTGCTCAACATCCCATATCCCATCACTTCCTCAATGTCTGGCATATACCAGCGGATAAAATCAACCGGGTGACTTAAACCACCATAAAGCCATTTAAATGATTGTTTCAACGACCAGCCTTTCTCTAAAAACCACCTGTGATCTGCATGGTAATAACTCTCTATTGTGATAAGTTCACCAATTAACCCCTTATCGAAATCTTTTTTCTGGCGCATTGCGGGCTCAAAAAACCGGGAACTTTGCCCAACAAAAATCTTTTTTCTGGATTTTTTGCTAAGCACCAGTAACTCATTGGCCTGCGATAGGTCATCAATAAATGGCTTGGTACAAACAACGTGTTTTCCATGTTGCAACGCCAGCTTGATGTGCTCAAAGTGCAAATGATCAGGGGTGTAAATCGCGATCATATCGATTTTATCACTGGTAAGCATATCCTCGTAATTGGTAGTCCAGTTCTGAAAATCGAATTCCAGCGAACGTTCTTCACAAAGTTTTTTATTGGCATCGCAAATCTGTATGAGCTTAAACTTTTTGCTCGCCAATGAGGCAGAAATCGTACTTCTGCCCTCTCCTAATCCTAAAATCCCTAATCTTAACATGATCTTATATTTTCTAAGCGTTTTATGTTTACCAATGATGCTGTTCGTTTTATCACAACGAATCAGCATTTTTATCTATATTTTCCTATATCTTAACCCGGCTTGAAACCATAATGCAACCTAATCAAGCGGCTTAAAAAACGACCACACTTCAGTTGGCTTGGCTCCTTCAATTCCTTCCTGATATTTCTTCATGATTTTGTTCCATTCATCTACCCTTGGATTGTTTTCTGTAGTTTTTGGATTCAAATCATCTAGCTTTTTACCCTTTGGGATACTGATGATCAACATCAGCTGCCTTCCCTTTTTAAAAATAACTAGCCGCTGGAATTCTGCGTTGCAAAAGCCCTTAGAAACCTCCGGCCATTTTTCAAACTGTGTGTGGTGATAGTCGAGATATTCCTGCTGAAGCTTCGAATCTTCCACCAGGTTTGCAGACAAAACAGTATGATCCCATTCCGAAACGGATTGATCATTACAATTCTTCTCGCGACTAAAATCATAAATCAAATCTTCATATAATTTTATCTCCGATGCGTTTAGACGCTTCAAGGTTTGCTGCAAGCTTTCTACCTTTAGACTCGATGTATAAATAACTAATCGGTTATTCCATTCATAAATCGCCGAAGGTAAAACGTTGTTTTCTTTTGCAAAGTTTTCCAAAATTTTCCTGCCGGGAAGATTTGCATTCTTAAATATCAATTCAAAAACAACTGGCTTGTCTACAGCCGTATTGATTCCCCTTTTTGAAAATACTGGTCTTTCGTTCAACAGGTACTGATAAGCCGGCTGCAATCCTGCCTGGTTTTTAATCTCGTCAGGCACTTTTGGTCCGTTGCGTTCCCAAACATTGCCTGGGCCATTGGCATTTTGTAAATACTTTTCAGCAGGCGTCCAGTTGTCTTTTATCGTGAAATATGATGATCCTTCATCGGTATATAAATAGAACCAATGCTCTGGCAGATGGGCATAAGGTGCTTTATAAATACTATCTATAACATTCTCTTTAATAATTGATTGTGGCTGCGCAGATAAAGTGTATATTCCAGCTACATCATACATGTGTTTACCATAATGATGGACTCGGTTACTACTGATCGTATTCTCTTTCATCGCATTATCGGTCTTGGTCCAGCCCCAGCCAATGCTCATTCCGGAGTAAGAAACATCGCTAATCTCATTATGGCTGATTTTAATGCCACGAACGTAACCTGCTCCTATACCAACTGCTCCCCAATCTTCATTGGTTACATCAGTGATGAAATTATTTTCGATGGTTTCGTTCGTTGAGATCTCCCGCTGATCTTTTGGTGAGTACGGTAAATGTACCTCTGTCGCTTCATCAGAAAAGGTACCTACCAAAATTGCGGAGCCGCCAATATCTTTAAAAAGATTTCCAACAGTCAAATTATCGGCGGTGCCTTTTTTAAAATCAAGACCAGTTGAAGCCAGATGTTCAAAATGACAGGATGCGAAAGTAATAGCATTGGCATAGCTCACTTCAACTGCAGCAGCCGGCCGGCCTACCCAAGCCTGATTTTCCAGTGCGGCTTTATCTGGCGTGCCGGGAACCGGAAGTTTATAGGCATCGAGCATATACATACCGGCCTGATGCGGCACATGACCCTGCTGCGATGGCCTTAACCAGCTGGCGTGAGAAAAGGCTATGTTCTTAAACGAAACGTGTGCAACCTGATCATCAATGGTTCCGGCTACTTTGACCAGATTTTCTAAAACCGGCGCCACTACATCGGCGCTAAGCATATTTTCTGAAGCCTTAGGCCAGTAATAAAGTTTATGATTGCGCAGGTCTTCGAACCATTCACCTGGTTGATCTAAAAACTGAATGGCATTTGACAGGTAAAAGGCCGAATTTCCAGTTTTTTCAGAAATCCATGGAGCCGGCCAGGGATGTTCAGACTGGATTCGGCTTTCAGGCTGCATAAAAGAAAGTTCTGCAACATCACCAATTCTTTTGACAGATTTAACCCGGAGATTGGCAATTGCCCACCATTGGTGAATGAGCATTTCCATTCCGTTTACATCATTTAGCTTGATGGATTTAGACAAGGGGATTCTGCAGGTCTGCGTCTTTTTATCCCAGGAAAGAATCCTACCCATTTCCTCGCCGTTATAATTTTTCGCACGGGTAGCCTTGGTACCATTTATCCAAAGTTGTCTGAATTGTAAATCAACCCCACCTTGAACAGGCAGGTCGGCAACCCAGACTTCTCCGCCAGCATTTGGGGCTAAGCCAGGCGTATTGCCGTTAAGTTTTCGCCATCCGCCAATTTTCACACCACCGCTTAGCACTACCTTTTCATTTGGAATGCCCAAAATTTCCGTTGGACTATCTTTCGTACCAGAATCTTCAGGGCGCAATACAATGGGTTCAGTTAGCCGATAAACGCCTTTGCCAATGATAATCCTAATTCCGCCTGAGATGGATGGATCTTTGAGCCGCCGTAATTCGCGTGCCATTCTAATCGCCAAGTGAAGGGAAGCGAGTGGCTTTTCCTTTGTACCCTGGTTGCTATCGCTGCCGTTTAATGCCACGTAAATATCTGCCGCCTTGTTTTCAAAAGGCGATAGCGAAATGACGAATAGGATGAAAAAAATAATTCGTTTCATAACTTACCGTTCTTGAAAAACTGTTTTAAGATAGCTCGTGTTGGCGCTAAAATTATATTTAACATTGGTTGGCTGGGTCGCATCCCGACTTCTTTCTACTACTAACCAACCAGTCCAACCCATCTCATCGAGCGTTTGCTTAACTTTATTTAAATTAACCTTCGGATCATTTTGCAGCCAGACCCCATCTTCATTAGTTGCATGGATCTGAACGATATTCTTCTTTCCTAAAATTTTAAGTTCCTGATTTAAGTCGCGCCCATTTTTGATTGCATTAGAGAAGTTGAAGTAACTTTTAACATTTCTGGAACCAATATCTTTCAGCAATTTTAACTCACCGGCTGCATCTAAAGCCGTCTCTATACCGATTATTATACCCGCCTTAGCTGCAAGTTTTCCAGCTACCTTGAGCCTTCGGATAATCGGATCCCTCAGTTCGGGACTTTTGACTAGATCGCCCTGGACTCCCAGCGGTAAAAAAACAACTTTAACCCGCATTGCCCTCGCAGTATCTAAACAATCCTGAATCATTTTTTGATAGGTTGGCCGGGTAGCAAAAGATTGTGCATAAAAGCCAGTCATGGCCAACGAACAAATTTGCAGATTTAGCGCTTTCGCCTGGTTTAAATAGTCTTGTCTTATTGCCGCATCAGCTAGTTTATTATCAAAGGTTTCCCGGTTGCCCAAGCCACCCATGTCTATTTCCAATCCATCTGCACCAACTTCTTTAGCCAGCGGAAGTGCACTAATTTTCTGACGTTTTAAAATCATTAAGTCAATTACTGCTATTTTGTATCTTTCTTGCTTTTCTAATCCAATAAGCAACTGATTATTAAAGAGAAAAGCGCCAGTAAGCAAACCAACACTATTGATAAATTTTCGCCTGTTTTGATTCTCCATCGCTTCTATTTTGATACGCTTTGCGGAAATAATTTCTGTAAATTCTCGAAGCCTATTACCGCATTTTTAGGAAGTTTTTCGCCCTTATCGCCAAAAACATACATGGCGTTTTCTTTTTCGATTGTCACATTGCTTTCGTCATATTTACCTGTTTTAACTTTAACCAAAGCACTGTTCAGCCTGAAGTTTTTAACCAGGAAATCATATAAGGCGATTCGTTTATTTACACCGAAATCGTGACCTTCTGCGGGTAAATGCACATTTTCAACTTTATCGGAAACGCCATAATAGCCATACATTTTCTTCAGGTATGGGATGTCGTGTTCCGGTGTATGGGCGGTCCAGTCACCTCCATCAGAAACCAGTAATTGCGGACGTGGAGCAGCCATAGCGGCCAGTTCTACATTATCAGTCCCACCGCCACACTGGTGAATTGGCATGCCACTCTCGCAAGGACAGCCACCGTAAAAGTAAGATGACATCGCCACAACGGGCGCGCTTAGTTTAATTCTATCATCCATTGCAGTCATTAAAATGGAATGACTTCCTGCTCCAGACCCACCACTAATTCCTATCCTCGTTTGATCAGTTTCCTTTAATGCGCTGAAATAATCAAGAATCCTGATTCCACCCAAAGTTTGTACAGTTTGCGCAAGGCTTCGGCGATGATCTTCGTATTTAAACTGAAGCATTGATTCGCCCCAGGCAAACAGATCGTAACTAAAAGCCATGGCGCCCATTCTGGCAATCGTTGCACAGCGAATCTGGCAGTCGGCCCTATAACGCTGCTGTGACCAATGCCCATCTGGACTTAATATAACAGGTATTTTCCCAGTGATCTTTAGCGGCTTATACAGTGATCCGTTGATCCAAACACCTGGTAGAATTTCTAACGCAATGTTTTCAACTGAATAACCATCAAAAATTCGTTTTTTCGTAATGATCGGTTTTGAATCAGGTTTAGCTGGCAGTGGCGACAACTGGAGCGCTTGAAAAAGCTGAGGCTTTATTGAATCTTTTCTTTTTTCCCAACTGGCTTTGTCAGTATATTTCGTTGCTAGCTGATCGAGGTAAGCCCATCCATCCTCAACTTCCCAGCGGTAATATTCGTATTCTTTCAATTTGTAAACGCCAGGCTTTTCTTTGTTGACTTTCATATCCAGCGGGGCAAGTACATTGGTTAACGTTTGATCTGCGTCAGATCGAAAGCGCCATTCGGCATAGTTTACCCATTTGTCTTTTACTTGTGGTTCTGAATACTTAATCTGCACCTTAAAACGGCTTTGAATGTCGGATAATACTTCCTTTAGTGGTTTTCGGTATTGCTGATCGGTATTTTGCGTTTGAGCCGATAGGTGGTTCAACGATAAAAAGCAAGTAATAATAAATAAAATGAATTTCTTCAGCATAGGAACGGGTATTCTTGTTTGTTTAATACAGTCAAACGATCGCCTCGAAAAACCGGTCGTTATCACGAAGCTAGCCATGTGCGAATTAAGGTAATCTGGCCCTTCAGCAATCCTCCTTAGCCTCATGGTTCTTCGCTTTTAGTCTCTGTTATTACCGGAGCAGTGTATCCATTCAATTTTGGCCAAACGCCGTTTTTAATTTTCTTCAGTTTAAGCTTTGACGGATCAACCACCACATGTTTAATTTTCTGTCTTCGCCAGGTATAAATGAAGTGTAACATGCCATCAGCAGTCTGGATAACTGCAGGATACGAATACTGACTAATTGGTGAATCCTCCAAAATTACAGCAGCAGACCAAGCCTTTCCATCTTTCGAAACCGCAACATTTAATGGTGTTCTGGCGCCCTTTGCCAAAGTACCGGGAGGCAATACATGGTTATAAACCAACACATGCCTGCCATCTTTCATCGTTACTGCATCGGTGCCGGAGTTATTATTTGGAAGCGTAGTCTTCGTCATCGGTGACCATGTTTCTCCATTATCTGTCGACCACGATTCCGCAATTGCCCGGTTAGCCGTTCTGGCGAGAATTTGTAATTTACCATTTCCATGTTGCAAAATACTGGGTTGTATCGCCTTGATTCCGTTCTCATTAACCGGCCCAACGGTTCGCCAGGTTTTTCCATTATCCTGGGTTACTTCGAAGTGAATTTTCCAACCATCGCCTTCGCGACTTGAGGGTGCAAACAAATTTCCATTACTCAATAAAACCGGTTTATTTTTTACCGGCCCGATGTAACCATCAGGCAGTTTAGCAGCTGCAGACCAGGTCACGCCTCCGTCTTTTGAGGTCTTCATCAGTCCCCACCATTCCGAGGGTTTTGGTCCGATTTTATAAAACAACAGTAAGTCGCCACCTGGCACCTGATAAAGCACCGGATTCCAGGTTGGAAGCCTTTTTCCTTCCGGCTGAATACCATTGGCTACCGAAACCGGCGCCAGCCACTTTCCATCTACATACCTGCTGATGTAAATTTCCACATCTGGATTGCGCTCTTTTGTTCCACCAAAAAATGAAGCCACCAAACCCGTGGGTGTTTCTACAATGGTTGCAGAATGGCAGGAAGGAAACGGTGCCTGCTCATATAAAAATTCTTGTTTCACCACGCCAGTCTGCCATTTTTCTACCTGGGCATATGCAGTAGTTGCTGACACCGCCAGGAGGCTAACCGAGAGAAATATCCTATATTTAAATTTCATATCTTATAATTTTTGAATGGCATTTGCCGGAATCGTCTATCAATCTGGCTTATAAAGCGCCTGATAACTGAATTAATTACTGCTTTTGCTTTGCGGCTTTTTCTTCCTTGATTTTTTTGGTATAAGCATTATAAAGTGCTCTCCAGCTTCTTCCATTATTGTTCAACAACTGTTCTGATTTGGTTTTGTAAATCTCGAAGATGGCTGAGATCTGTTTCATATTTTTAAAATCGACTGCTTGTTCGCGAGCTTGTTTCATGAAACCCAGAATCTTTGCTTCCTCCTCAACCGTTAAATCAGGAACAATCGCTTTGTAGCCTTTCATTGTGAAATCAACTTTCCCGATTGTGTATTTATCCAATATCACTTCCACTTGTTCTGGTGAGAGATTTTTATTCAAACCCTCCATTAGCGACTGATGTACTGCCGACGGGATAGCCGAGTCAGCGATGATTTGTTTATCCAAATCGCTTAATTTATTTCCCGTAACTGGATTGATTCCATCAGGAACTGTTGATGCAGGATGGCTGTTATGCCAGTCTCTTATGGTTGTTAGGTGCGTAGCAATGGTATATTCTACGGCTACTTTTTTCTTCCCGTCAGATATGTTTAATGCCGAAACCCATTCTTTCGCTTTATCCAGAATTTCTCCAGGAACAACTATATCTTGCGTTTGGCCGAACGCATTTCCGGTAATAATGAATAATGCAAGGCAAATGATTGGTTTTATCAATTTTCTCATAATTGTATTTAAACTATTGGTTATTTAATTTTACTGTATACGATCAAGTTTAGAAAATAGGAAGCAGGAAATAGACTGTCGTTCAAATTAAGCCTTTGTAAGTTAAAGCAATCTAATTTCACGAATGAACTTGCTTCGTGCCTGCATGACGATTTATGCTATTTAATTTTCCATTCCCTTTTATCACTATTTTCTATTTCCCTTTTCTCTAATTCCCTTTTCCCCAGCTACCACAAATAAATAATCGCCTGATCCGATTTCAAAAACTGCCCGGCCATCTTCCATTTTAATATATTTTAAATCTTTCGCAGTTGCGAGCTGTCCGGAGACTTCGTTTTTGTTAGCTGCCGGAAGGTAAACCCTTGCCTTGGTGTTGGCTGGAATGCTTACTTTCCACTTAAACTGACCTGATGTTTTGATATACTCGCTTTTGATCAAACCATAGATTGAATGATAACTGGCATTCACAGTATTCAACCCATCAATCATTTCGGGTTTCATTATGATGGTTTTAAAAGCCCCACTTTCCGATTTAATACCAGCCAGATTTTCATAATACCAGATCAGCAAATCCCCAAGCATCATCACATGATTTTGGGAGTTCATCTTTGGATCTGATGTGTTGCCGTTCCAAAGCTCCCAAATGGTAGTTGCGCCATTTTCAATCATGTAACCCCAACCCGGATATGACTTTTGAGTTGCCACAGTGTAAGCCAGATCCGGCCTACCGTAGTCGTTCAGGCAGCGCATTAACCATTGAATTCCGACCAAGCCGTTGCTTAAATGGCCCTTATTGGTTACCTCAACCGTATAGGTAATATTTTTAAAAACCTCCGCAACCTGATCTTTAGGTACCATACCGAAGTAAAGCGGAATAATGTTATCTGTTAACAGGTTGGTCCCATAAAAACCCTTCTCATTATAATATTTCTGATTAAATGCATTCTTAATCTGCTCGCCCAGTTTTTGATAAATGGCCACGTCTTCCTCCTGATCAATTGCTTTTGCAAATTGGATCATCAACTGCGTAAAGTGATAGTAATAGGCGGTGGAAATCAATGCCGACGGATATTTCTTATCAGCACTTTTGCCACGGCCAAATTCGATGGTTACAGGCGGCATGCACCAGTCGCCATAACTGTCTTTGGTCAGTATAAAATCCTGCATATAGCGATCCTGCATGTAACGCAGCCATTTTTTCATTGCCGGGTAATTATCCTCAACTGCAGAAACATCTCCAGTTTGCTTATAGAGCATTTCGGTTACCAGCAACATGGCGCCTGGCCAGGTCATATTATCGCTGTAATATCTCCAGAAAGCTGGTGCCACATCTGGAATTGCGCCATCTTCTTTTTGAGAATTTCGAATATCCTGAAGCCACTTTGCATAAAATCTGCCGTTGTCAAAAACGAAGCTCTCTCCATAAGCCACGGCACCACGATCGCCTAACCAAGGCATACGCTCGTTTCGTTGCGGACAATCAATCGGAATTCCTTTATAGTTTCCGGCAATTCCCCACCAGGCATTTTTAAATATTTGATTAGTTAATGCATCCGAGGTTTGAAAGGTGCCAACGGTTTCGATATTATCGTAAATCATTTTGCCAACAAAATCATTAATAGAAGGCTGGTAACTGTAGCCGGAAAGTTCTACGTAGCGAAAACCGCGATAGACAAATGTAGGCTCCCAGGTTTCTGTTCCATTGCCTTTTGCTGTGTACAAATCAGTGCATTTCGCATTGCGAAGATTAGCCGTAAACAGTTCTACACCCGGCTGCAAAGATTCTGCAAACCGAAGTTTGATTTGCTTACCTCTTGCAGCCTTTACCTGGATTTGTAACCAGCCTACCATGTTTTGGCCCATATCCAGCACGTATCGATCGCCGGAAAGTTTTTTAATCGACACTGGTTTGATGGTCTTCATCACACGAATGTTTTCATTCATCTGGGCTTCGATTGTTCCTGTTGGTTCCTGCACAAATTCTGCCTTCATCCATTTACTATCGTCGAAACCTATTTTATTCCATCCTACTGCTTCTTTCGTTGCATCGTATTCTTCCCCATCATACTCATTGTTAGTTCTGATTGGTCCATCTGCGGTTCCTTTCCAACTCCCGTCTGTGTCAATATTGGCAACACTTCCGTCACTGTAAATAATATTGATGTTCATCAGCATCTTGGGGAAGCCGAAAGTTTTGATTTTATAGGGCTTTTCGTTTTGTCGCATCGCGAAGAAACGGCCGTTCCCCAAAACTGCACCCACAGCATTTTTACCATTGAGCAGGTAGCTTGTAACATCGTATGTATTGTATTTTACGTTTCTGGTATAATCTGTAGGTGAAGGTGAGAGCACATCCTTTCCTACTTTTCTGCCATTGATATAAAGCTCATATAACCCTAAGCCAATAATCGAAGCCGTAGCATATTTCACTGTTTTAGTGCTCTGGAATTCCTTCCTGAAATACCGTGCAGATAAACGCGAATCAGTTTGAATGTTATCCCACGGAAACGCCCTGTCGAAACCGATCCAACCTTTTGGCCAGTCTTTGTAATTTAATAGGCCCATTGTCCAGGATTGCATCGCAGACCATTCACTTTCTCCTGCAGTGGTCCAGGTTTTCACTTTCCAGAAGCAGCGCATCCGGCTATTTAGTTTCCCGCCGCTGTATTTTACGTGAACCGAAGCTGAAGAATTTACCTTTTCCGAATTCCATAGGTCACCCTCATTATGATCCAGTTTCTCTGGTGTGGATGAAACAATAATCTGATATGCTTGCTGTGCTACATTTCGCTTAGCTGAAACAATCTCCCAACTCAAACGTGGTTGAGGAACATCGATTCCCAGCGGATTGCTTAACATTTCGCATTTTGGATTTTGCACACTGATCTGTGCCACCACTTTTGAAATGGGGAGCAAGCAAATACTGATTAATGCGATGTATATTTTAATATTCATTTACGCTTCGTGATTGATAACACAGATTAACTGATTGCACTGATTTTATATTTTAGTTGCTCTCGCTGATTTCCGCAGACCAATAATCGAATCTTCTGCGTGAATCAGTGCGATCTGCGGGATATTCTTTTCTTCTTTACTTTGCGTTACCCTTTGCTTCTTTGCGGTTAAACCTATTACTTCCCTGAAAAATCAAAATACAAGGTCATATCCAATGCCCTGCTTGGGTCTTTATCAAAATCATAAAATACGTGTTTCATTCCCATTGGGCCTGTAGTTTCTGGTTTCTGTGTTTTTGTACCAATCGCAGAAATGCCATTCATAAACGAAATATCGCTTGTTGGGAATGTTGGACTCATATTATCATACTCCGTATCTTTAGATTTCTTCGGGGTAAACAACCGCAGAAACACATCTTCACGATCTGTAACCACTTTAAAGCTTTGTGTTTTACCGATAAATTCGCACCAATATAGATTTGAGTAGTATCCTTTGAATTCTGGATATTGCCAACCCGGCTCTCCGGTTGCAGCATCATTATAATCCTTTTTCCAGATGCCAAACTCAGTTCCCTTCATCCGGTTTTTCCAAACCCGGTACGGTCCATTGCCTTTGTAGTTCACCGATTTAATTTCTATTTCAGGGTAAGAGAAATTCAATCCCACGAATGTGGTAAAATACTCAGAAGGAAAATATTTAACCTGCATTTTTAGCCAACCAGATGGATAAACCGTCCATTCTAATGTATTGTAACTTTCTTTTTTATCGAATGTAGAACTGATTATTAACTGATTGCCATCCATCCTGGTTTTGAAGTTCTTAAAATTGTTCACACCTTCTTGTAGAACAGGGCCATTTGAAAAAGGAATGATTCCTTTGGCATTTTTAGCTTGCTTCAAGATTCCAGTTAGCTTATCAAAAGTTAAATTGATTCCGTTGGCTGATACCTCATAAGCGGTTGCAGATTCTTTTACGTCTACGTTAGCGGCAGCAGTTTTTACCACCATCTTCGACGCATCGTCTTTAGGAAGCGAAATTGGAAAACTCCAGGTAAACAGTTCTTTGCCGTAGAAATCTTTTACGGTAAGGTAAAATGCATCGAAACTGCGCCAGTCTGCAGGCAAATTGACCTGAATTTTTCCTTTTTCGAATGGTTTTACATTTGGTGCATCAGCTTTTCCGGCTTTAAAAGTGGCATCAGCTCCGGCATTCAGTTTTTTCAATTTCCATTCGAAGCTACACTGATTGAGGTTGGTAAAGGCATATCTATTTTCCAGGAAAAAAGAACCTTCAAAGCCTGCGGTCATTTCCTGTTTTGCTACAAACACCGGACTCCACACCTCTTTAATCGTATAAAAACTTCCTTCTTTTTCGTGGTAAGGCCCTACAATACCATCTGGACCATGATTTCCATCCGTGTCTAGTTCTCCGTTTTTATCTGTTCGAACAACTGCCTGATCGGCAAAATCCCAAAGAAAACCGCCGGCAGAAAGCGGGTTATTCCACATCGCATTCCAGTAATCTTCAATACCGGCACCATGCCCGCCATCCCACATGCCATGCAGGAATTCGGTAGGCATCAGGATATTGTGACCATGATCATAATTGCCAATTCCATAGTTAAATTCACGGTAATGGGTAGTTTCGAAGCCATTAAATACTTCCCATGGATGAATTAAGGAACGTTTTTGTAAATCATTTTCAGTGAACAAATGATCAAGTTCGCGGTTATGACCACCCTCGTTTCCATTTGCCCAAAATACAATTGACGGGTGATTCTCATCATTTGCCATCATTTCGTGATATAATTTGGTACCCGTCGGTGTATCATAAGTGCCATGCCAGCCAGCTAACTCGTCCATAACAAATAAACCCAGTGAATCACAAACATCAAGAAAGTGGCCGTCTGGCGGATAATGCGACATCCTAACAGCATTCATATTCATTTCTTTCATCAGTAAAACGTCGGCAATGCTGATCTTTTTACTGGTGGTTCTGCCTGAATTGGGGTAGAAAGAATGCCGGTTTACCCCTTTAAATTTGATTTTAACCCCATTTACATATACACCGTCGCGCTCCTTCACTTCAACGGTTCTAAATCCAATTTTTTTGGTCACTTGATGAATGGATTTACCATCCTTAAACAACGTGAAAGTTGCATTGTAGCGGTTAGGGAATTCTGAAGACCATAATGCTGGACTTTTAAATTGCTGATTAATCTGCGTTATGCCAGAAGTGACTGGAGTAGAAAATTCCTTTCCCAACTTTTTCCCCTTAGCATCAGTAAGTAATACACTAATTTTATCTGCCTCACCAGCTGTGTAGACTTTGGCGTTCAAATTACCACTAGCCTGTGCATCAATCTGAATCCTTTCGAGATGGGTTTGCGGCAAAGCTTCCAAGTAAACAGGTCTGAAAATACCGCCAAATATCCAGAAATCTGCTTTGCGTTCTGCTTCGTTAACGGATTGATTTGCTGAATGTTTAGATACCTTCGCTTCGAGGAGATTATCACCATCGAAAGTGATTAAGTTACTGATATCGTATTTAAAAACATAAAAAGAGCCCTTATGGGTTTCCCCTGCCGATTTGCCGTTAATCTTTACTTCAGTATCCGTCATTGCGCCCTCGAAAACGATGTTGATTTTCTTGTTTTTCCAGGTGCCTGGTATTTGGAAATGGTATTTATAAAGTCCCGCTTCTTTTCCTTTATTCGCCTCTTTGTTGAATCCGTAATTGTATTTCCCAAAACCTTGTAACTCCCAGTTAGACGGTACAGGGATGGTTGTCCACTTTCCCGAGTTCATTCCTTCGGTACAGTAAAATTCCCAGTTTACGGTTTGGTCATTTCCAGTGCCTGATAGGTATAACTTTTCTGTTTGCTGCGCCTTAAGCGAGCAGAGCATCATCACAAAACAAATAAAGGGTAAGATTTTAAACTTCATTAATTGGCTTTAAATTGGTTTACGAGTGGATTATCCGTTCTAAAAGGAAGCGCGGGTAAGCCGTTGCTATAGAAATTGCCGGTAGGGTTTTCCGTCCAGTTGTACCTTACGGACACGGGTTGCGCAACCGCTTTTGAAGAAACAGTTACTTTGCCACCCGAAATAGTGGCCATTGCTTCCAAAAATTTGCCATCTTTGCCGGCGATAGTAAAACCCTTGACCGACGTCTGAGCATTTAAATGATCGAAACTCAGCAAGGCTTGATCTCCTCGAAAGGAAACATTTCTAAATGCCGGTCCAGAATATGCCACCTGTTTTTGATATGTTTTTGCCAGTGCCAGAAGCGCTAATCTTCGTCCTACCTCCCATTTATAGGTTGGGTGCAAATCGCCACCGTTATCATTTAAATCGGAAGTGGAAATCATTCCCGTGTTGGGAACGCGTAACACTTGCTGCTGAGCTTCCCAAAAATTGGGCGCTGTATCTGCGGTCAATATCACCTTGTCACTTTTTTGTTTGCTGTAATCAAACGGTGCGATCTGAACATAATAGAAAGGTAAGTCTTGTTCACCCCAGGCTTTTCGCCAAAGGTTAATTAAAGTCTTCATTTTATAGCTGTAAGCAATGGTTTCATTTAAAAAACAATTTGTTTCGCCTTGATACCATAAAAAACCCCGGATTTTGAATTTGGAAAGTGGCGCAATCATCGGTGTATAAAATTTTCCCGGGTCGTTGCTTACTTTTACATTGTTGAAGTAGGGTTCCTGTGCAAATGCTTTGGGTGCAATCCAGGGCTCTATCGCACTACCGGAAACGGATGAAGAAATCATCCCGACGGGAATGCCCAATTTCGCCTGAACTTCTTTTGCAAAGAAATAACCCACGGCAGAAAATGCACGCAAAGCAGAATCTTGTGCAATTGCCCAACTCTTATGCACCGAATCCGGTTTGCTGAGTGCTTTTCGATTTACTAAAAATATCCTGATTTGTGTATTCTTTGCCTTCTCTACTTCATCGGATGGAAAACCCAACTTTTCATTTTTAGGTTTCGGAATCTTCGCAAGCTTACGCATTTGGTATTCCATATTCGACTGTCCAGAACAAATCCAAACTTCACCAACTAGGATGTTTGTTAATTTGATTTCATTTGAGCCGGAAATCACCATCGTCTGTGGTTTTGCTGACGTTTTTAAGGCGCTTAATACCACAGACCAGTTGCCAGCTTTATCGGCTACCGTTCTCTTTATCTGCCCGGCAAACTTTACTTCTACTTTTTCATCAGGCGAAGCAAAACCCCAAATATTAACAGGCTTTTCCCGTTGTAAAACCATATTGCTGGATAAGATTTGTGGCAAAAGAATCTTTGCGTGCGCTGAAAAAGACAGTATAATGAAGATTAATAGCAGGAGAGATTGCTTCGCACATCGCAATGACGTTGTAATGAAACCCACTGAGGAGAAGACCCCAAACTCAAAACCCCAAACTTCAGACTGCTTTCTCATCCTAAAATCCCTCCGTTTTTAAATATTTAATGGAATAAGCGGACTCCTTTTTCTCTGATTCTCCAGCATTTTTTAAATCGTAAGTTTGATCTGCCGGGGTATCCACATCAGGGAACCTCCGAACTGAACCTGTACGAAAAACAATCCTGGAGACTGTTGCCACGGGTTGAAAAGCCAGGCTGGTCAACACATCTTTCCCGTTAACGGTTATGGTGTAAAACCTGGTAAAAGCATCGAGTTTTAGTTTAATATCATAGGTTTTTCCGGCTTCATATTTCATGAAATTTTTATAGCGGGCACCAGCCTTTGCACTCAGCGTACCGGCACTATCAAAAGTCAGCCTCACAGTTGCCATACCTTTTTCATCTTGTAACTCGATTTCGAGCAAACCAAAATCATTTTGCTTTGGTGTTACTGCAAAAGAGGCATTAATTTTTTTGCTAGCAGGGAAAGCACGTTCTACCTTCGCATAGTCAAAAGGATCTTTATCTTTTAACACTAAAGAGCTTTCCTCTATCTTTACTGGCGCCCATAACGGACTGTAAATATTCCACTTATCTAGCGCTTTGTCTTTTTTTAGTTTAGCGAAATCGTCATCCACCTGTTCAGTTACCTCGGCTGCTACAGGTAATGGAATTGATGAAACCCAGATATCTTCCTTGTTCATGCTGTAGGTTACCCACAACTTGCCATCGGCTGGTTTTCCATTGCCTTCAATAATTCCACGTACATATTGCGGCCCGTAAGATTTGTAATTTCCACCATATCGCATTGGCGAAATTTCCCCGGTTACCAGTAACAGATTAGTATAGTCCAAGCCATTTTTGCTGGTTGAAATGGCGAGCGGCCAACGGTATTCTGACGGATTGTAGACCGTGGCAAAATTGCCATCTGCAGTTCTTTGTCCCCAGATTTTAGCATTACTGTTTACAAAACCAGGTGCCCTGGAGGCATTTTCCGGCCAGCTTTTGCCATTGTCATCGCTTATTGCGGTGAGTGCATTTTTCCATAAACCAACCACGCGTCCGTCGTTTAAGTGGTAATAGCTGAAGGCTTTGTATTGTTTTTGCAAGGTAATTAACGGGTCGTTGCGATCTGCTTCTTCGTTCCATTGCTGCGTCATCAGCTTATTGGCCAGCAATTCTTTGCATGCAGCCACGAAAGTCTTATTCTTGCTTTTGGTGTAATAAGGATATTTTGTATTTTTTTCAGTGTATCCAGGATTGTAGTGAATAAAATAAATTGGACCATATTTGCCATCCTGCTGAATTTCCCGCACTGCACGGCCAATCCCATAACCATCATTTGGGTCGTCCTTTGCATCAAAACTGATGGCGTAAAAGCCCAAAACAAGGAACACGTTTTTGGTAGAAACAAAAAAGCCCATTCGCTGGTGCATTACGGCGTCTAGATCTTTCGCTACGTCTGTCCGTCCTTTTTTTGTTGTTCCGTCGGCAATTCTATAAACCGGAAAAATAACATCAGGTTTAGTCCATGTATATCCATCCTTTGAAGATTGCAATAGCGTTTGTCCTGGCGGGATACTCTCACCTACCTGATCGCTGAGGTATTCTACATAAAATTTATTGTTCCAATAAGCCAGCATCGGGGCGTGGTTATATGTCCAGCCGAAATTTTCTGCCAGTTCCGGGTGTGCACGGTTCGCCCTGAAAGTTTGAATGCTATGTACACCAACTACGGGAGTCAATTGCCCGTGGTGATAATCTGCGTTTACCAAGGTTTTACCTGTATAGCGCACAGTATCTTGTGCATCGGCGGTTTTGATCGCAAATGCCAATGGCAGTGATAAACAAAGTATTTTAAATAGTTTCATTTTTAATCGTTCATTGTTCTGCATCAGTCTCGTTCTCTGTGGCATTCGCGTTTCTTTTTACTGAGCATCAATTTTCGTTTGCAGCGATTGGTTTTTCATTTTAAACTTCGCTGGGTTCAAAAAATCTGAGGTTTAGCGAAGTCACCATTATCTTTTTTTCAAATGCTCAATCACTTTCCGTTTTACTTTGATAATCGTTCCATGCTTGTGCCCCTCCGGAATAGAAACCGCCGCAGTTACATCTTTAAAGTTTTTAAAATCTGATGTTTTATAAGCAGAATAGATCTTCTGCCCGTAAGCATCAAAATAAATCAGCCAGTCGTTTTTAACTTTTATTACAGTTGGTCCTTCGGTTAACTTCGGACTAAAAGTTTCTGAAACATTTTCATAAGGACCAAGTGCTTCCTTTCCAAAAGCCACTTTCAAATTTCGGTTTGGCCGGGTGTTATCCTTTAAAACCAAAACATAATCCTTTAAATCCCGCTTCACAATCACGGCATCAATTACGCTAAAGCCGGGATCCAGGAACAGTTTCGGTTGAGAAAAAGTAATGAAATCCTTTGTGGTAATGGCATACATTCTATGGTTATTATCTTCCTCTTCCAATCCTTTAGGGAAGCGATAAGGGATTGTTGAAGCCCAGATGATTACGAACTCGTTTTTATCATTATCATAAAATAGTTCAGGTGCCCAAACATTAACCGTTTTAGGCTCACTTTCCATCACCGGGAGAAACTTCTGCTTGCTCCAGTTTTTAAGGTCTTTAGAACTTGCATAGCCAAAGCCCCTGTCACCTTTCCAGCTACAAGTCCAAACCAGATGAAAAGTACCGTCAGGTCCCTGGACAACGGATGGATCGCGCATCACCTTTTGCGTACCAACCTCTGGCTTCAAAAATGTCTGGTTTAAATCGGTCCAGTGGTAGGCATCGTAGCTGTATAAAAGCCGCAATCCAGCTGTTGCCGGTTCATGAAATGACGTAAACAGGTAAGCCTGTTTGGTGCAGGATGTTAAGCCAGAAATAAGCAGGCCAATTATAGCTAAGCGAAAAGATGATATGGATTTGAGTTTAAACACTATTATTATATTTCGTTATTGTATTTTGATTGATCGTCATTCTCGAGCAGGCCTCGATGATAGAGAATGCCTTTCTCAAACTGCTCCTCTTATATTCCTTCCAATACTAATACCCAATCATTTCCTTCTTTAGGTTCGCCAGGAGGATTAAATTCCTTAATTCCTTTGTTTTCAAAGGTGCCAATAACTGCGGATTTGCCTGTCCTTGGATCAAACCAGGATGCGGTTACTTCATCGCCATCGGTTTTACCGAGTTGAACACTGAAGTTTCTGCCTGTGTAAGTGTAAAGCATGGCAAATTCCTCGCCTCTGGTTCCGATCACACGCTCATATTTTTCTCCATTTTTGCCCGCAATAAGGGTTTGATCTGGCACCCGATCGAAATAAGAACGAGACAACATCAAATTTTTAAGGTGTTTCATTTGCGTAGCACCGGCTGCATTGATAGCGGTTGTCCATGTTTCTTTCGGACCATAAGCAGCCTTTTTATCTCCCAGTTTGTACATCTGCATTACGGCGTTGTTGCCATAGGTATATCCAAAAGCACCTGCAAAAACCGACCAATAACCATAACGGCGCACATCTGCAGCATTCCATCGTGGTTCTATTGTGTCGTGTAAACCTTGTGGAATACCTTCGTAAGATGGTTCACCATCAATGGTAGGTTTAGTAGGTTTCAGCTTATAATCCGTTTCAATGTATTTCCAGTTGTCTTCTCCATAATGCAAAGTTTCTTTCGCTGAAGTATCCTGATCATAGCGGCGATGGCCAGATTGAATCATATCGAAATCGTTCCAGTTCGCATTGTGAAACCAGGTAGATGAGCCCGTTCTCCCTCTTGGGTGGAATGTTATTAAATGGTTAGGATCATTAGCACGTAAAGTCTGCCCGATGGCATTCCATACTTCTAAACCATCGCTTCCTTTAATATCACCACCGTTTAGCCAGATAATATTGCTTTTGTCCCGGTATCTTTTAGCCAGAAATTCTGCATAAATTTTAGCCTGCGGAACACTCACTTTTTTGTCTTTCACATTTGTTCCCCAAACCGGTACCAGCGCCATATAAATGCCTTTTTGCTCAGCAAGATCAATAATATAATCTACGTGGTCCCAAAAATCATAAGCTTTGCTGTCCTTGTAATCATTCCCTTTAGTGAGGGCTGGTTTTGATACATCCTTATTTACAATAGATGAATCGCCATATACGTTTACAGAAGGAACCTCATGTAATACCATAACCTGGATCACATTGAACCCCTTTTGCTTGCGGTCTTCCAGATAGGCATTTGCTTCCTCCCGATTGAGCTTGCCGAACAATAGCCAGCCGGTATCGCCCAGCCAAAAAAACGGATCGCCGTTTCCTGTAGTCAAATAGCGCCCGTTTTCTGAAATAAGCAAACTTTTATCGCCAAAATGTAGCTTTTCTTTACAACCAAAGGCTAATGAACAAGCCATGGCAAGAAAAAATATCTTAGTCTTAATCGTCATATTTTAAATTTTGTTGATGAGAACTACTTCATCGCCATTTCCAACTTTATCTATTTTGCTGATCGAATTGCCATTAATTTTCTCCTGTTTCAATACCTTTCCAACCTTGCCATCAATTATTTTCACCAAAAATTTTCCACTGAACTTTGTTAAATCGAAAGTAATGGCAGTTTCAGTAGCATTATAAAAAACGTAAGCTTTCCCCGGGTTTTCCAAACCATATTGTTTACTAATTTCGCCTGCCGGAAGAAATGGCTTCATGGATGAAATACCGGATATTGTAACCTGATCTAGGTTTCTTGCATTTGATAAAGACCCACCAGCCATTAAAACTGCCCAGCCGAAACTATCGAAATTGTCTCCCGAGTACATGACGGCTTTAGACGGAAATTTTGCTTTGTATTCTGAAACGGCATGGTAAACTTCTTCGAAAGATGTTTTTTTCGGTTTCAGTAAACGTGCATGCTGACGAGGGGCCAGATTAAGCCCACCTTGTGGCGCATAAGCGGTACCATCTGCCTGATAATGCCAGTACCTGATATCAATTATATCTACTACAGCAGCAAGATCTGCATCTGCGAGAACGGCATCCTGCACATCCTTGGTTACGCTTAAGCCAATAACCGGATGTTTACCTGTCTCCTGCTCCCATTCTTTAATGGTAGTAAGCCAGAATTTCACAAAGTGCAACGGACCTGTAAATTCTGCGCCAATTAGTTGTATTACGCCAGAATTCCCATCGAAATTTTCGAGGCATTTACGGATATATGCTTTATGAATCGCCTTGCGGCTTTCGTTGCTGATATCATAAAACTGTTCTGCCATAAATATTCGTTTATCGCCGGCATATGGTACAGGCTCAGGGAAACTAGTATGGTTAATGTTGTTAGCAGTACGCCATGGAAAATCTGCGTAATGTGCTCCTGCTTCTATAATATTGTGTTGGAAGTAGTTTTCATGGATGAGTACCAAACCTTTCTGATCGGCTAGATTGGCAAATGTTTTAAGCCTGTCCCAGTACCAAAGGTTATATTTTGTGAGGTCGTATTTGCTTAAACCATCCCAGGCTTTGTCCTGTCCACTTCGCGCGAAAGGCAACTCATAAAACGGTGCCCACACTTCTCCATCCATTCTTCTGATTCGCTCATGATCATCTCTTCTGCGGTCATACCATAAGCCATAATTGTGGTCGAGAATTTTAACTGAACCATTTTTCATGGAATCGGTAATTGCATCCAGGTCGTCAGTTAAACCGTTTCCGGCACGGCCAGGAACGAAGCGGGTGATGTGAAATTTCGTGTTTTTTAATCCATGCGGACGGGCACTTCCATTCCACCAGGGTACATCCTGTCGGTTGCCTAAAACCACTTCATTTCCGCGAACCAACCAGCCATTTTTTACAAGCATCGCATCCGCGAGCGTGGCTGGCATAATTTTATCCAGTCCGATTTTATCAATATTTTTGGCCTGATTGCTTTCAACAGGAATTTTATTACGCGCTGATGCAGCATTAATATAGGCTGATACGGTTAAAGCGGGCTGATAGGCGAGTTTGGTGAGCTTTCGTGCAACATCAACGGGCGGACTGCTTGACGCTTCTGTCTCTACAGGTAGAATGAACGTGCGTTGATCAATTTCATTACCCAGGCGATCTTTGAGTTGAGCATAATATAAACTGCGGGGCTGAATCTGTTCATTAGACATATCCCAATAGCCGTTTCCAGAAAATTGTGCCCAGGTACCAAATGCCCAGTTTTGAGCAGTTGGTGGCTGAAAATTATCTACACGGGCTGCACTGCATTGCCAGAAAACACTGTTAGCTGCACTCCATCCAGCGCCTTGTCCATCCTGTCCGCGGTTGAGGTAACTTAATGCCTGGCCATCAATGTTTACGATATCAAATAATACGCCTGATGCCCAGCTATCAATGGTACCGCTAAAACTGAAGGGTAAATAAGATTGGCATTGTACAAATACATTTGGACCGGGCGCGCAAAAGCCTACTGCAAAATCATGGTAACCATATTCTGAATATAACCTTTGAAAAAGCGTTTGTTGCCCCGTAGTTAAGAAAGTATAACGACGTTCTCCACCAATTTCGGAAATGGGTGTAAGCGACTTACAATCTTCTACTGTAATTTTTTTAGCTGTTTCGAGCACATTAACAGCAGAACCTGCGAAGTGTTGAAACACAACTTGACGAACCCAGGCATCCTCGACGTTCTCCAGGGAAATGGCTGTCCAGCGGTGGTATTCATCTTTAATATTTTCTTTGTAATAATCTGATTCGAGTTGTAAATTTTCTACACCGACATTTGAGATTCTGCCATTCCACTTGTACCTCGTTAGCGTTGCGCCGCCGAACTTCGCATCCAGCGCGGTGGTTAACGGTACATCAAGGGTAATTACCGAGCCATTAATTGCAATAATTGTCCGATCGAAATGAAGGTCTCTTGTTCCGGGTTTCCATCCAAGCGCGCTTTCGCCGCCGCCAAATTCAACCGTTTTCAGGGTTTCAATCCACTCTTTTGTAGAAGGGCGATGAATCAATACCTTATCACCAACTTTGAAACCTGTTGCGTTAGCTAAGGTGATTTTCTTTGCGTTTACAGGAACGTAACGATCAGTAATGGTAATGGGAGGCTCTTCCACTTTGTCTTTCTTACCGAGAATTCTGATTAGGCCGATCCGATCCAAACCTTTCGCTAATATTTTAGTTCCGCCCTCTCCCATTCCGCTGCCCCGAAGTACGACGCCGGATGCGGTAATTTTCAATGTTCCACTAACTTCGTAAGTTCCTTTTTCTAAAAGAACAGCTCCGCGAAGTCCGTCTTTTCCAATTGGCAATTTAGCCACATCGTTAATTGCAGATTGAATGCGTAATGTTGCATCGCCATCTTTAATCGGCACTACTACTTTTATAATTGCGTTTGGAATAGCCTTTTCTCCAGCCGCGTATCCTGCGTAAGAAAAATCCGGAATCCTATTTCCAAGTGTGTCTGCAGTGTAGCCAAGTTTGCCGTCTTTGCCTTTAAAAATAAGTTTTGGCGGCTCTACAGGTTTTGTTTTTTGCGCAAAAGAAAAACCTCCAAAACAGCATACACAAATCAAAGTTGATAGTAACGTGTGTGGTAAGGTTTTAAATATGTGGTTAGCTTTTGGCATTGGTTTTATAGTGTTTTCGTTGGTCGTTTTTCGTTGATCGTTTTTCGCTTTAGGCGTCAATCTTTTGTATTTAATCTTTGCTCCTTAATCCTTGTTCTTTGATCTTTAATCCTTGCTATTACTACGGTCGCACTTTCTTCACATCTACTAAACTATTCAAATAAACTTCAATATTCGAATAACCAGACTTCGTCGTCTTTACTGCATCTGCTGAATCTTTTGGATTTAATCCATTTTTCAATTCATAAGCATCAGGAATCCCGTCATGGTCACTATCTACATAAGGCTTCCCATTGTATTCCGGATAACCACCAACCTGGGCAATATCAGAAATGATTCCTTGTTTATAAGAATCTGCCGGAAGGCGACGTTTTACATAACTTTGTTTAGCAGGAAGTTTGTCATCTGCAATAACTGCAATTTTGCCTGTGGCCACTTGCTTCACAATTCTCGTATCAACTGCATCCCTTATCGGCAAACTTGCGCCCGCATTGGCAAGCACATAATCATAAGCTTTTTTCGTATCGATGATGGAAATTTTAGCCATTGGTAACGGCTTGGTTGTACGAATAGAATCCAATAATTTTTGCGGATCGCGTTTGCTTTCTGGCTGCACGCCGCCATCCCAGTTATTTTGAGTTACTTTTTCGTTTCCTTCCACAATGTTTCCGGTTACGTAAGCTTTTCCAAACTCATTTACAAACCGCTTATCTCTTCCAGATTCTGGTTTTAAAATTCGATAGGAAATGGGCTGGCCAGCAGGGGTAATTGGTCCTGGCTTGTAATAGTTGTTAACGAAACTATAGAATGATGCATTATCACCACCATCGGCACTGCGGTTCCACCAGTTAAAAATAACATTATTTGCAAAGCCGAAATCGCCATACATTCCTACAGATGGATTTCTGGCAATGTTGGAGGCCCAGAGATTTCTCATAAAAGTAGAATTCAACCCTCCAATGGTACTTCCAAATGCATGGTTATAGGTATCCAGCGCCTCAGAAAAAATAGAATTCTGAATGGTTACATTTACAGTAGGGAGTTTTTCTGGTTTTGAGCCATCTTTTTTGTCATAAACATGGCGATAAATAGACATGTTTTCGTCAAGTCCCCAGCTTGCAGAAACGTGATCGATCATGATATTTCCTACGGGATTTCCGCCAATCGCATCATCTCGGCGGGTTACATCTGTAGCCCCGCGACGGAAACGCATATAACGGATCACCACATCGTGTGTATTGATCCATACCGATTCACCTGCTATACAAACGCCATCGCCAGGCGCGCTTTGCCCGGCTATGGTAATATAGGGTGCACGAATAATCAACGGCGTTTTTAGTCTAATGATCCCGGCAACGTTAAATACAATAATTCTGGCACCACCCTGCTCGCAGGCTTCACGTAATGTTCCCTGCCCAGCATCTTCCAGACTGGTAACTACGTAGACCTTTCCTCCGCGACCGCCGAATGTATAAGCACCACCACCTTCAGCACCTGGAAAGGCTACTAGTTTAGATTGTGGAAGGTCGCCTGGTTTTGCCGCCCAGGGAATATATGGTTTACCCTGTTTTGCTTCTGCATCTACAATGGGTTTCACCCTTAAAAATTGCAGTTCAGACTTTTCCTCTATACTTTTCAGCAACGAATCTGCCTTTTTTTCCATTGTTTCCGGAATTACCGGATATTGGGCTGCCGCGATATTGGCTACAACACTTAAAGCCATGATGCTAAAAATTGAATTCCAGCTACGCATTTTAATTCGGTTTAACTGTTGAAACAGGAACTACACTATTTAAGAAAACCTCAATATTGGAGTAACCACTTTTTGAGATTTTTGCTGCATCTGATGCATCTTTAGGATTAAGACCATTTTTCAACTCGTAAGCATCAGGCATGCCATCATCGTCTGTATCTTTGTATGGCGTTCCTTTGTATTCCGGGTAGCCACCTACCTGGCTTACATCCGTAATGATGCCTTGCTTGTAAGAATCTTTTGGTAAACGGCGGTGTTCAAAATCTTTTTCAGGTAATTTTACGCCTTCAATGAAATCTATTTTGCCTGTTTTTACTTGTTTTATTACTCGCGTATCAACCGGATCTCTTTTAGGTAAATTGGCACCAACATTAGTCAGCACATACTCTTTGGCCGCTAAAGTAGGCAAGATGGTAATTTTTGGCATTGGAAAAGGTTTCTTCACGCGCATCGCAGCGAAATATGGCGATGCCTGTTCAAAAGTCATTAATTCTCCTTTTTTATTCTCCAATTGCACGCCTCCGTCCCAGTTATTTTTGGTCACTTTTTCGTTTCCTTCAATAATGTTTCCTTCCACATATGCACGACCAAAAACAACATATGGCAACTTACTGCGTCCAGATTCTGGTTTCAATATTCTATAGCTGATCGGCTCCTTCAAATTGGTTACCGGACCAGGTTTATAATAATTATTTACGATGTTAAATAAAGCGGTATAATCTCCACCATCTGTCGATCGGTTATTCCAGTTGAAAACTACATTATTAGCGAAGTTAAAGATTCCGTTCCAGCCGATAGAGGGATTCCTCGCACCGTTATCTGCCCAAAGATTACGCATAAAAGTACAGTTCTCTCCGCCTAGCGTGCTCCCAAAAGCATGGTTCCAGGTATCTAACGCTTCAGAGAAAATAGAATTTTGAATGGTGATGTTTACTGTAGCAAGTTTATCTTCGATTTTGCCGGTACTATCATTGTACATATGGCGATACATTGACATGTTTTCGTCTAATCCCCAGCTCGCAGAAACGTGATCGATCATGATATTCCCAACCGGATTACCACCAATCGCATCGTCACGGCGACCAACGAAAGTTTCGCCTCTTCTAAAGCGCATGAAACGCACAATCACGTCATGCGTGTTTAACCAAACTGATTCGCCTGCCACACAAACGCCATCACCAGGAGCTGTTTGGCCTTCAATAGTAATATATGGTGCACGAATGATTAGCGGCGTCTTGATTTTGATTATTCCAGAAACGTTGAAAACAACTATTCTGGCACCACCTTGTTCACAAGCATCGCGAAGCGAGCCCGGACCACTGTCGTTTAAGTTTTTCACTACAATAACCCTTCCACCTCTGCCGCCGAAGCTGTACGCACCACCGCCTTCTGCACCAGGAAAAGCTAGTAATTCTGATTGTGGCAAATCATTAGGGCGGCCAGCCCATGGAATATAAGGCTTTCCTTCTTTCTCTTCTTTTAAAATAATTGGCTTGGCTTTTTCCCAGGCGATATCAGACTGCCGATAAGCTTCTTTCATCATCGAATCTGATTCCTTTTTTACGTTTTCCGGAATTTTTGGATATTGGGCAAAAGCTGAACCAGCTGAGAGTATTAATGTTGCCGAAAACAGCAGAGTTAAAAAGTTCTTTTTCATTTGTGTTTTTGCTCGTTGGAGAAACTAAAGATAAGCTGTGAGATCGCTTTTGAAATTTTATACTATTTCAGTGTACAATTTGGCTCATTTCTTTAATCGATCCTTGGTTATAAGTTTTTTGGTTAGAAATACATTAACCTTTAAATTGACATTCAATCTAAAGTTTTTGCTACTTCGAAATTTAGACTTTAAGCAGTTACAAAACTCGCTTTCAAGCTGTTGATATACTAAAATACCTCCTTCGTAGCTGAGTTACAAGATAGAGATTATATTCATATATAAATGTAACATTCTTGAATAAAAAAAGAGGAGCGCACTCGCTGCCCCCCTCTTCCAAACCAAATATATAAATTGAGATAGCGCTAACTTATCTCAATGCTTTTAACCAACCCTTATTTTAATGGGTCGAAGGTGCCTGCTCCTTTTAAGCTATTCCATCCGGTTGTTTGCTCCAGGTATGGAGATGAACTCAGGATGTTTTCGTTTAAGCCGAAGAAATAATATTCAGGATACCATTTAAATTTCCAGTCAGCCGGATTAGTTCTATCTAAATCATCCTTCTCTGTAATTACAAAGACGTTATCATATAAGTAATCCAAATATGCAGCATAGTTCGCACTTCCGTTAGGCGTTGGATATGTCGCCGGATCTCTGTCGATGATAGGCGCATTGCCAGAAGCTGGCTTAATTAAAGGATCGGTAGTACCTACATATTTTGCCCCCGCCACAGATTTAACGGTAATAAAATAACCTTTTCTTCTGGTTCCATTTAAAGGTTTAATCCCTAAACGTGCTGCAGTAGGAGAATTTTCTTCGAACAACATCCAGCGTCTGAGGTCGAAAAATTTCTTGCCTTCGTAAGCAAATTCAATATTTCTTTCTTTCAAAACTGCTGAAAATAACTGATCCCTGCTGCTTGCTCCGGCTAGCCCGTATGCACCATCCAGGTTTTCAACTCCTGCACGTTCCCTAACAGATTTAATTAGTTCTAAACCCTCTCCCAGCTTATTGGCACCAATTGCTGATTCGGCAAGATTCAACACTACTTCAGCGAAACGCATTTCCATAAAGTCTGTACCACTTTGCTGGAAGTTCCCTAAAGCGTTTGATGCACCTGGGTCTGTCGCTTTACTGATGTAAATTGCACTAGAATTTGCGCCTTTGGCTTCCGTAGTTAGACTAGGAATTGTCTCCGAAGCTGTTCTATACCATTTGTAAGTCCACTGCTTGTAATTTGGATTTCCTGCATATGGCCAAACTGCACCATTGTAGACAAACGTTTTATTGAACCGTGGATCTCTATTTTTATAAAATTTCTTAGCATCATAAGCATATGTGGTAGACGATCCTGGCATTTTACCGTCTTTCATCGGGAAGGCATCCACCATTTCTTTTGTTGGAGAAAGTGATCCCGCTCCATTAAGATCCTTTGATCTCGCTGCCTGCTCCCAACCGTTATTTTTAGTGGTTGTTCCGCCAATGGCTAGATTATTGAAACCATATACAATTACCGCCTCAGGGTTATTTACCTCAGAGAACCACATATTCCCCCAAGCTACACCATTTGCAGTGCCTCCGGTTTTAAATAAGCCACCACCATTCGATTCTAACAAAGTTTTAGCAGCTAAATTTGCCTGGTATGCTGCTTCCCAGCGGGTGATATCATCAGTACGGTTAAATAATGGACTTGCCCAGGTTAATAAAACCCTACCTTTCATGGCCGCACACGCGCCGCTTGTAATGCGCCCCCAGTCTGAACCACCCCATTTACCAGGTAATAGAGATTGGGCCATGTCTAAATCCGCCAAAATCTGTTTGATACACTCAGAACTGGAGCTTCTTGGAATTTGTAAGGAGGTTCCATCTTCTGAGATTGGATCTTGTGGGGTTAAGGCTAAAGGTACACCACCATATAACCTTACTAAATCGAAATATTGCCATGCTCTCCAAAAGTACATTTGTCCTTTCAAGCGATTTCTAACATCATCTGGCAAACCATATTTATCAATCTCTGTGATGAAAATATTAATCTGTTTCAATCTTGTATAAGGATTGTTTACCACGCTAGTTGTAAGCCTGGCTCCAAAGTAATTCAAGGCATGGCTATTGGTATAGCTAATTGTAGCCCAGATCTTATTAAAATCTGTTTCTCCTGCAAACTCATCTGTTGTTCTTGCAAACGTATCGTTATTTGTAGCCAAGTTCCAGGAAAGTGATTGCGCATTGTTTGCCGGCAAAAATAAGCCATAAACGTAATCTACATAGCCTTGGGCTAATGCTGCATCTTTAAAAACTTCTTCATTATACCCTGCAAGATCTCTCTTCTCTTCCAGAAAAGAATCTTTGCAGCTGGAGGCAAGCAGAACCACAATTGCGATTAAACTTAATATGTTATTTCTTTTCATCTCTATAATTAGATTATTGAATTACCTATTTTTTCTTTTGTTATAACGTAAGGTTAAGTCCGAAAGAAAGCGTTCTTAAATTTGGATAAGCATCCCATGCTCCATCCGGACCCTTATAGGTATATGGATTATAAAGGTTAACCGGGTTTAGTGCTGAAACAAATACTCTCGCATTATTGATTTTTAATTTCTCTACAATTGTTTTTGGTAGCGTATAGTTTACATTGAAACTTGGTATACGGATCCTGAAAGCACTTACCTTATAAAAGTTAGAAGTTGGCGTTAAGCTGATATCAGCGAAATTTGGATTCGGCATTGTTCCATTTGGATTTATAACTGGATCGTAAATATTTCCCCAAATGCTAGGTAAGCTGGTGAAATTTCTGGCGATGGAAACGTTCAAAGCTTTACGCTCATCAATTTCGGCCCATCCCCCGAAAGAACCTGCAATCACAGCATCAACACTAAAACCTTTGTAACCAGCTTTCAATGTAATACCAAAACCGTAGTGATTAGTAGCTTTCCTGGCTAACTGAACCTGATCATTCTCGTCAATGATTCCATCTGGTGCACCGAAGGTTCCGTCAGACTGCAACTGGCCTCTAACATCCCTGTAATAAAGTGTACCAGGCCTTAACTGTGCTACCGGCGTTCCAAAAACCTGAGTAATTTTATATTGGTTGATGTAGTTGGTAACCTCATCCTGTGTTTTAAACATTCCTAAATAATCATATCCCCACTTACCATTATCCGAAGATTCATTAGGTTTAGCTAACCAAGGTTTTAAATTGTCGTTTGCATTAAAATTACTCACTTTCACTTTGTCATCACTCCATCCAAACCGCGCACTTACGCCGTAATTAAATTCAGAGCCAATTTTATCATCCCAGGAAATGCCAAGCTCGTAACCGAAGAAATCTGCTGACCCGAAATTTACGGAAGCCACTGTACCCCCTATGGTTACAGGAAGACTCGCCGTTGGTTCGATCAAAATGTTTCTGGCCATATTATAATAACCTTCTACGTTTACACTTAAGCGATTGTTAAGGAATTTGGCATCTATACCAACGTTGTTTTTGTATTCGGTACTCCAGGTTGCATCTCTGTTAGGTGCTGCTTCCATCTTAAAGCCTGTTGTAGAACTGTTATTTCCACCAAAAACTGCACCTTTTCCATCCTGAAAGGTATAGCGTTGACGCCATAACCATGGTTTAGTTTGATCATTACCTAAAACGCCAAAGGCATATCTCAGTTTCAAATAATTAACTGCAGGTACTTTGAAAAAGCTTTCTTCAGAAATTACCCAACCCAATGATCCGGAATAAAATTTACCCCAATAGTTTTCAGGAGCAAATTTGGTAGATGCATCGGTTCTGAATAAAAACTCTGCCAGGTATTTGTTGGCGTAAGCATAATTAGCACGACCTACGTAAGATAATGTTCCAGCCTCATTTGCAGACGTTGAGCCATCAATTGCACCAGTTGCAGAGTTGAACTGACCATTCGTCGCAGCGATTGGACCAGCCTTAAAAACTACTTGTTGGCTATTTTCTGATTCTGATTTTTCTACCGTAAACAAACCACTTAAAGAGTGCTTTCCGAACTCTCTTGCATAGTTTAATACAAAATTCGTTTGTTCACTTTTTTGATTGGTATTTGAATAGTACAAACGGTCTCCATTAGTTACCCTCAACGGGCTCAACACCGTTGCACCCTCATAAATGTGTTTATTTTCACCAAGTCTGTTGAATTCATACAGTGTATAAAAGGTACCAACCTGATCACCTACAGAATTGCCCGTATTCCTGGCATAAGCTACTCTCGCCTTCAATCCTTTTACAAATGGCATTTCATATTCGGCATAGCCATTCACTGTAAATAGATTTGATTTTGTAGTGGCTAAATTATTTAATCGATCAATTTCTCCGAAATGGTATCTGGACAAATCATTGGTTGTTCCCGGTAATTTAACTGGCAAACCATTAATATAATCTGGCACATATCGTGGTGCTAGCAATAGGTTTTTATAATCATCCTCTACGCCTTCTCCTGATACTTTGTTAAAAGTTTTCACAAGATCGCCATTGTTACCAGACACCTGAATACCAACTTTAAAATTAGTGGTTACAGTAACATCTGTTCCTGCTCTAAAATTCCATCTGTTATAGTTGAGCGTGGCTAAGTTTCCGGTTTGTTTGTTGTATGATGCATTTGCAAAGTAAGTAGCACGGTCTGCACCACCACTAATGCTCAAAGTATGGCGTAAATCGTAAGCTGATTTCCAGGCATCTTCTAATCTATCATAATTAAGTCCCCTGAAATGCTCCAACTCATCAGATGTAAAAAAATTATCTACTCCAGGCTGTCTATTTCCGCCATTCGGACCGTTCATGATGTTTATATACTGGCCAAATTCATAAGCGCTCATCATTTTTGTGCGGTAAGCCTCGTCGTTTACTGCATAAGATCCACTATAGCTAATTCTCGGTTTACCCGTTTTACCGCGTTTAGTGGTTACCAAAACCACACCGTTGCCGCCACGAGTACCATAAATTGCTGCAGATGCATCTTTTAAGAATGACATGCTTTCGATCTCTGATGCATCGAGGTTACCGAAATTTGTTGCATCAGGTTTGCCTTGTCCATCAATCTGTATTACTCCATCTATTACATACAATGGATCTGTGCTTCCGCCATCTTTTGAGAAGATATTATTTGGATTTCTGATGGTGATTTTTGCCGGAACACCCGGACGAGCAATACCACCACTTACCCCAACACCTAGAAGACGTCCGCTGAGTGCTGCCGCCACGTTTGTACCAGGTAAGTCTTCTATTTCTGAAGCTTTGATATCTACTACTGCTCCTGTTAATGACGTCCGTTTCTGGGTTCCGTAACCCACAACTACCACATCTTCCAAGTTTTTATTATCTGATGTTAACCTAACATTTACCGTGGTTTGCGTACCCACTGTAACTTGTTGTCTGGCGTAGCCTATATAAGAAAAAACCAGCACATCGGTATTGTTTTTTATTTGAATGGTATAAACCCCATCAGCGTTTGTACTTACATTGCTTGGAACGCCTTTAATACTCACATTTACCCCTGGGATTCCCTGCCCGTCTGACTGATCGACAACCTTGCCAGTTATCTTTCTGTCTTGAGCAAACAGCACTGTACTTGCTACGATCATCAGCAGAAAGGACAAAGAAATTTTGCGTAAAAACTTTAAGTTCATTTTTATATTTTGGTTAGTTAGTCACTCAATATTTGTAAGCATAGCTCCATGCTTCAAAACGTTTATTTTCGTTCGCGATTGAGCTAATACTTTTAGATATTGCTGTTTAGTTTATTCCCGGAAGAGTAAATGATTGTTGTTAATCAGATTAAAATAAATCTGTCTATAACACAGGATCAATGGCTCATCTTGTTTCGTGGTTTCAATTTTTTTGGTTAGAATGTTTTTACAATCTGTTCGTTCATTCGAGGCCGTTTTTGAGCTAAAAATGAATAAAGGTTCTAAAGCAAATTGACAAACCTTTAAAAAAATCCCGCATCAGCAAACTACCGTTCTAAAACTAAGATCCAAGGTAGGAATAAAATTCATATATAAATGTAACATTTCTGAATAAAAAAAATGGAAGCAATTACTGCTTCCATTTTTAAACTAAAATATATCAATTAGTGGCGATAAGACCTTATCTAAAACGAATAACTAATTTTGCATTTTAACGCTGATATTGATATAAGGCCGCTTCTCATAATCTGATGTTATGGCATTTATGTAAATCATCCCATATTTGCCTTCCTGCGTAAGAAAAAACACCGCACTGCCTTGCACCAATCCGGTGGCTGCTGTTGTTCCTACCGTTGCATTCAGGTTAATGGTTCGTGCTTTTGCCAAAGCTTCAATTGTAGATCCGGAAACAGCTGAGGTTAAAAATGCTGTCGCCTGGCTTGCAATAGGAGCGCTAAACTTAGTCGTTCTTTTTGGCGTCCAAGAGTTGATGTCGTAAATTGGAAAAGGATTAACCGGTGTACCTGGAGAATATAAATTAATGGCATATAACGTTTGGTTAGTATTGGCATCGAAATATGGCCTTCTAAAAATACCAAAATCAATTTTGTCTGCATTTGTTTGTCCATCGGTATAATTATAAGCTGTTGCATTATTTAAAGAGAAGAATGACGTCAGCGTCTTCGCTGTGGTATCTGGTAAATAGACCACTCTGTTGGTGAAAATTTTATAGCTGGGATTTACATCCACAACCACTTTTTTATAGCCGTCTCCAATATACACGCCTTTTTGATTCAATGCGTAAACACGAAAACTTGTTTGTCCATCGCGCTGGAACACATATTTGAAGATGTTGGAATAACTTTTACGCTCTGTGGCAGCAGGTCTAAAAGTTTGACGGTCGAAACCGGTGCCTGTTGTTCGTTCTACCACGACAGAATACATCTCCTCATTTGTGGAATTAATAGTATAGTCGATCCAGACTTCATCTTTATCGTTTACCGTTTTATAGTCTACAACACTTCTAGGGTCGCTGTTATTAAAAGTGACAGTAACCGCATCAAACATGGTAAAGATATTTTCTGACTCCTTTTTACAAGCGGATAAAAGACATATGCTAATGGCCACGAGAAATAGTTTTTGAATATTTTTCATTTGATTTTTATTTGCTTTATTGGTAATGAATTTCGTCGAACTACAGTACTTGATTATGAAGTAAAGTATGCCTGCGGATTCCATTATTTACATTTTAGATTTTCTAATTTGAGTGGATACGATGCTTAATCCAACGGATCGAAAGTACCACCAGACCAGCCAATTGTAGGAACTATATTGGCACCATTATTCACAAAGTCATCATGGAAAGTATAGAAATAATGAAACTCAGGTACATTATAAGTTACGTATGTGCTATTGGTTACCGCAACATTTCTAAAATATTTGGTATAAATGGTTCGATCATTCAAATTTAGGGTTTCCCTGAATCTTACTGTTCCCGTCAAGGCTTCCAAAATCCCTTTGTCTTTTTGGTCTGAGCCAGATGGTGGATTAATCAGCTGGACTTCAAGTCTGGCCATGCTCCCAGTTAATAAGTGCATTTGTCTGGTTCTGCGAAGATCAGCATTGCGTTTATTTTCGAAAGCAAACTCCACCATTCGTTCATTTAACAACAATGCACGCATCTGCGCAGTGCTTGCTACTGTGCCCAGTCCGTAATCGTTAGTGCCTGTGCCCGCAACTATCCCTGCCCTCACCCTGATTTGTCTAACCAGATCTTTTGCCAAGGCAAGGTTTCCAACTTCGTTGGCGCAATCTGCGTAGTTTAACATTACCTCTGCCAACCGTAATTCAATCCAATCCATTCCACTCCCACCTATGCTATTGCTGTATCTAACATTTCCAGGAGCCAGGCCTGGTGTTGTAAAACGTTTCACATAAACGCCAATACCAGTAGTTTCGCCAACAGCCTGGTTATAGGTAAATTGTTTTCTGGTATTGTTGCCGCTTAACGGATAGGTACTGCCGTTATAAGCCATTGTTGCTTCGAACCTCGGATCTCTGTTTAACCAGAACATTGTTACATCATAACTAAATTGCGGTGAGGTACCAATTGAACGCCCATCTCTCATCGGGTATGCATCTAGCATTTTGGTTGTAGGAATAAAATAGGCACTTGTGCCTCCGCCTTCGGATTGTGGTCTTGAACGATATTCGGTATCATGACCCCGGGCATTTATCGTGTTAGAGTACGTTCTCACGAGAATCGCTTCTGTGTTACTGGATCCTTCGGTAGTAAAAATATTAGCATAACTGGCCATTAATCTTTTTCCTGCAGCCAGGCATAAATCATAGGCTTCTTTATTCACGTTGAGGGCTTCCTGCCATCTTGCAGCATCATATGGGTGCTTTCCATCATTCGTTGGATTAAACTGAGGACTCGCCCAATACAATAAAACTTTTGCTTTTAAACAGGTTGCGATCAATTTGGTAATTTTACCTCGTCCGCTACCGTCATCGGGATTAAAACCATCAAGCATCGAAATTGCATTGTTCAAATCACTTATAATTGCAGCGATACACTCCTTTGCACTTTTTCTACCTTCAGAATAGATTGAAGTTGGCGTTTGTGGCTCCAGAATTAAAGGTACGCCGCCATAGATCTTTACCAATTCAAAATAAGTCATTGCACGTAAGGCGTAATATTGCCCTAATAGGGTACGCTGACTAGTTGTTGGCATGCTACCGAGTGGAATATTTTTAATGGCATCATTACATCTGGCTATATCGAAGTACTTATTATTTCCCGGATTTATTCCATAGGTATTACCTGTCAGCCTTACATCATTATTTGTTAATACACCTTGCAAGCCTAATGCGGCCCTTGCGTTTGCATCTGCATCTGGAAAGTAATTTTCATCACTGGCTAAGTGTACCCCATACCGATCTGGCTGCAGTTGTAAAGGAAAAGCTGGCATTACGACATCATAAATTCTGTTTAAATGCAATTGCACAGAACCTTCAGCACTCCAAATTACGGCATCTACACCTCCTGTATCTGGAAGCTCAAAAAACTCATCTTTGTTAATACAGGCTGGCAAACATGCCACCATTGATAAAATAACCAAAGACCTTTTTATATTATTTTTTAATTGCTTAATCATCACTCAAAAATTAGAAGTTAACATTCAATCCCAATGAAATTGTTCTTAAGATAGGATAGTCATATGCGTTGGAGGTATATGGATCCTTATAGGGTAGTGGATTAATGATTGTCCACAGGTTATTCCCGGTTAGCATAATCCTTGCGCCGCCTAAGCCAAGCTTACTCATCAGTTTAGCTGGTGCCTTGTAGCTTAGCGTCATATTGTTAATGCGGACCATTGTACCGTCTACAGCCCAGAAATCGGAATTTCTAGTAAGCGAAGGATCATCAAAACGCGGAAATTTACCTTCCATTGGGTTGTCAATTGTCCATCGGTCATCCCATAAGGTTAAGACGTTTCTGGTAGCAGATGGTGCAATTCTTGCTCTTGCATCATAGAAAACCTTACCACCAAATCTGGCGTTAATATTAGTACTTAGAGAGAATGCCTTGTAACTCAGGTTTAAGGAAATACCGGTAGAAAAGATCGAGTTGGTGTTGTTATACATGGGTTGCATGTCATTATCGTTGATTACACCATCCTGATTAATATCTTCATAATATAACCAACCTGCCTGCGGAACTAAATTATACAGCCTATAGTTGGGATATTTAGCCATCCAAGAATCTACCTCAGCCTGAGTTCTGAACATACCAATGTTTTTCAAGCCGATATTACCTGAATTCCATTTGCGAGGATCTAATCCAAATGAGATTGGCCAGTCTGGCGCTACATTGTTGATGAGATTTCCGGGAGAATAAATTACCCTATCGGTAACAGAATTTCCATAACCGAAGTTCATCCCAATGCCGAGATTTAAATCTGATGTTAATTTCGCTTTGTAGCCGATACTAAACTCAGAACCCCAGTTATAGGTTTCGCGATAATTAATTACCGGAGCTAAAAAGCCTGCATACAAAGGGTACAACTGGTTGGCTCCTCTATCAAACGCATCATAATTGAAGTTCTTGAATACCTCTACACTAAAATCAAGCTTGTTATCAAACAATGAAGTCTCTAAGCCAATATTAAGCGTTCTTTTTTTCTCCCAGGTAATATCAGGGTTGGCAATTGGGCCAGGGTTTAAACTATTCTGATTGGAATTTCCGTAGAGATAGCCATTGGTAACATCTATAATATAACGGGATTGCCACAACCGCTCACTTACGCGGTCATCTCCTGTGATCCCATAATTCACCTTCAATTTCAGGAAATTAACAAATTTTAAGAATTCACTGTCTTTAAAGAATTTCTCCTGAGTAACTACCCATCCTAAACCAACACTTGGCGATACACCCCATCTGTTACCCAATGCAAAATTTGAGGATGCATCCAGGCGGGTAACTACCTCCAGCAAATATTTCTTGTCGAAGTCGTAATTAAATCGTCCAAAAAAAGAACGTTTTGATGCTGCAGTTTTAGCAAAATTTTGACGGGTCAACGTAGTCGCATCGAAAGCCCAGTATTCTTCTCCTTTCGGAATCAACTGATTGGTGTAGCGTACTGAAACAGTTTCTCCGTTAGATTCGCTTTGCTCTCCACCCACAAGCAAATCGAAAGCATGCTTTTCTATTTTTTTCGCATACTGTAAAGTCACAAATCCCTGGTAGCTGTTCAGTTCGGAAACACTTGGTGTTACGCTTGCCCCCAATGCTGTCCTCGCTTCGAATGTAGAAAGACCTGTTGATGAATTAACCAAAGGTTGATTGGTAAATAATTCCTGATTGTTACCTGTTCTTATAAAATTGTAAGTGGCATAAGGCGGCTGATATTGTCTGCTATTGGCGGCGTTACTACCTTGCGAAACCTGAAATCTTGCCGTAAAGCCCTTTAAAAATACAGGTTGATAACTTAAACTCGCATTAATCCGGTATCCTTTTGATTTACGGTTGTCATAATAACCAGATTCCAAAATCGCTTTCGGATTGACAAGGTTATTGTAATTTACATTCTGACCATCAATGCTGATCGGCACCCATTTAGGGATACTGATAATCCGTTCGAAAAAGCCATTATCTGTTTCGGTAAGGTTGTGTTTAGCCTTTTGAATATTCCAGTCAACGTTGAAATTTACGTCTGCTTTTAAGCCGTTCGCAATTGAGGCAACTACCCCACTTCTAAAGCTATATTTATCAAAATTCATCCCGGCATAGTTGGCATTTTCACTTTGATAGCTTCCTCCGGCAAAAAATGTGATTTTTTCTGTTCCTCCGGAAATACCAATATTATGTCTTTGCGTGGTCGATGCCTGCCATACCTCGTCATACCAGCTTTTATAATCCAAACCTTTAATATAATCCAAATCTGCCGGCAGAAAGAAAGACGACAAAGGCGAACTTTGCGTGCGATAGGTATCGTTTAATAACAAAGCATGCTCATAAGCAGATAGCATTTCCGGTGTCTTGGCGGCATCAGCAATCCCCATGTATCCGTTGTAAGTTATACTTGGTTTGCCGATCTTCCCTTTCTTTGTTGTCACCAGCACCACACCTTTTGCGCCGGAAGCGCCGTAAATTGCTGCAGAAGCATCCTTTAGAAAAGACAGGTTCTCTACCATAGATGCATCGATATTATCAAATGCCTCCCTGGTTACTGTAATTCCATCAACAATGTAGAGTGGTTCAGCGGATACACCGTATTGGGTTGCGGTTTCAGAAACGGTAGCATTTCTAATGTTTAAGGTAATCGGTCCACCAGGGCGCCCGGAACTCTGGCCAACACCTACTCCAGCAATTCGGTTTCGCAATGCACCTGCAAGATTAGGTGCCGGAATATCCTGAATTTCTGCGCCGGAAATCGTGGCAACAGAACCCAAAATTTCTGATCTTTTTTTAGTTCCGTAGCCGATAACAACTACTGCTTCATTATCCAGATTCTGACTTTCTTCTGCAAACCTCACTGTTAACGTTGTTTTGCCTGCAAGTGGAATAGTCTGCCTAATGTAACCAACATATGAAAACACCAGCGCATCGACAGCTGGATCTGCAACAAGCGAAAAGTCTCCTTTATCATTTGTTAATACGTTATTGGTTTTACCGCGAATACCAACGGTAACTCCGGGCACTGGCAGGCCATCTTTCTGATCAACAACTTTCCCGGTAATTTGCCGCTGTTGTGCAAGCAGCGATGTACCGGAAATTGCCAAAAGCGCTAAAATCCAGGAAAATTTTAGTAAAAATTTCAATCTCATAATTTGTTATTTGGTTAGTATTTGGTTTGATTTTTAGGCAATACAATTCCCGGTCTTCGATAAAGGTGAAAACCAAACTGTGCTTAAAATATAGTAATGTCTTTCTTTGGGATGGGGATGACCAGTTATAATTCAATCCCGTTTGCTATTCGTAAATAGCAGAAATTTGGCTCATGAGCATTTAGATTCAGTAAGTTTGTTGGTTAGAAAGTTTGTCAATTTTAATAGTCAATCCGATAGGCAGGTAATCAGCTAAAGTTCAATAAATCATAAAATTGATCTGTGAAATATACCCTAAGAAACTGTATCTGAATGATTAAGCTACAAGATAATAATAATTCATATATAAATTAATTATTCTCAAATAAAAACATAAAAAAAACAGAGATCTTTTTGAGATCTCTGTAAAGGTTATTAGTTAACGCCTGCTTTAGCCTTGCGTCTTTGCTCCCATGCGATGCCTTCTTTCTTCAGATCATAACCCGCAGCAGATAAATAATTATTGATTCTACCTTTATATTTACCGAACCAGGCGTGTTTTTTATCGGATGATTCGGCGTCCATAGCATGTTCCCTGGCTTCTGTTAGCCAAGCCAAAATCTGCTTTTTCTGATCTTCTGTTAATGTCAGTATTTCTTCCTGATAAGCTTTATAAGTAATGGGTAAGACATTATAAGTCATCCCGTTCTTAACCAAATCTACTTGCTCGCTGGTTAATTGTGCCGAAAGTTTGGCAATATATTTTTTATGAAGTTTACCTAAAGCAATTTCAGAATTGCGGGTTTCTTTAGCCAATGCAGAATCGCGCTCCGCTTTATTGTCTTTTTGCAGTTCTTTGATTTGCTTTATCTTCAAATCTCTTGCCGAATGAATATCGTTTAAATTGCTATACTGATCTTTAATGATATCCCTGACCTTAGTAGATTTCCACTGATCAGCGAGGTTTAATCCAACCACTATTTTTTCTGCCCTTTCGGTAATTGCCTTTTCGTATTTTGTTTTTTCTTCCGCCGTCATTTGCTGTGCAAATGTGGTAGCGATACTGGAAATGGTTAGCAAAAATGCTAGAATTGATAATTTCATATTTGACTTTGGTTAGTATTTATCTGATGTGACTGCCTGAGCTGGAAGCTTTCGTTTTTCTATTTAATAGTAAATCACTGGATTATATCGTTTCAAAAAGCCCCCCCGTTAAGAATGCATTTCAATTCTACAAAGCATCAAATCTGTAGCTCCAAGGTAAGAATTTAATTTGTTTCGAGATCACTCATAATTTATTAATGAACAAATAATTTATATAAAAATAATTTGTAAGTTTTATATTTGGTTAATCCCTGAGGGGATTCTACAAAACTCAACAATCAAAAATGCTAATTTATGATACTTTTTATCCAATTATTGTAGGATATTAGCCTAAGAAAATTAACCCGCCGCAATTGCTCATTTAATTAATAATAATAAATAAGCAAATTGCATCTGACCAAATATTTAGTTAAAGTATGAAACCACATTTTCATAAAGTTCCGGTAGCGCTACAAAGCTCGTTCAGCATCAGGCATGATGTTAAACCAGACTTTGGCAATATTTGGCACTATCATCCAGAATTGGAGCTACACTACATTATTAAGGGTGAGGGTGTGCGTTTCATCGGCGACAATATCAATAATTTTGAGCCCGGTGAAATGGTACTTTTAGGCGAAAACCTGCCCCATACCTGGCGTTGTAAGGAAGAATATTTTCAAAACAATCCATCGCTTAAAACCGAAGCCATGGTAATGCATTTCTTACCTGATTGCCTGGGCAAACATTTAATGAATCTTCCTGAGGCCTACCTCCTGCCCAAGCTGTTTGAAAAAGCCAAAGGTGGAATGATCATCAGCGGAACGACGAAAGAAAAACTGGTATCACTAATGCAGTCAGCCATTGAGGCTACCAATCTCGATCGCATCATTATCCTGCTCTCTATTTTAAAAACATTGGCAGAAACCGATGAATATCAAACCATCGTAACCAGTAAAAATACATTTTACCAATCTAACGAATCTGAAACCCTTCGGATTAACAAGATCTGCAACTATACTTTGAGTAATTATAAAAAGGATATTACACTAGAAGAGGTTGCCTCTTTGAGTAACCTGAGCATCACTTCTTTTTGCCGCTATTTTAAACTCATGACCAAGAAAACGTTTTACGATTTCCTGATTGAGATCAGGGTCAGCCATGCCTGTAGATTTCTGATTGAGAATAAACTTCCTACAGAGGTGATTTGCTTCGATTGCGGCTTTAATAACGTTTCTAACTTTTACAGACATTTTAAAAAGGTTACCGGGATGACGCCGCTTGATTATAAACGAAAGTATTTGAATTAGTGAGTCTTACCTCTTATCTTTCATTCAGCGCGCAGTGAAGAATCCCTGCGTTTTTAGCCATTGCGTTCATTTATTGCGGAAGCGTTTTTAACCTGCCAGCTACGAAAAATTTTTATGCCCTTTTCCCATTAGGGGAATGGTGCTGCCAGGTGGATAAGGGTTTTTCTGCTGCGCTGGCTTGCGTAAGCTGGCCGCCGAAGGGCTATCTTCTTTTCTTGGCACAAAGAAGCAAACCGAGCTTTTCTGCGAGCTCATGAATGCTAATTAAAACATAAACAACTTATGAATACCTCAAGGCTTGGAATTGATATCAGAAAAATCGTCTTTGCAAAGCAGATTTTCCATCTGCTGAAGCAATCTCCATCGAAGAATATATAAGAAGATTGCTTCGTCGTGCCTACTCGCAAGGACGAAAATACGGAGATATTAGCCATCACCGTTATTCAGCAAGTATCGAGGAATCGCTGCAGTTTTCTCCTCTGCCTTCATTTTAACTCTGGAGCCTTTTTTAAACCGTTAGCTTCGAAAAACCGTTATGCCTTTTAAATATAGACTTCAATATTCAAGTCGCTTCTCAAAGCGGTGTAATCGTGAAAGAGTTTATCAACTCGCTTAACTACATTCGTTGTTAAGTCGCCAACATTTCTTCTGGTATATGTCGAAATATTTAGTCCTCTTTTTTGCAGAAAATACTTCGAGACTGCCGGGTAGACATCATGCATGACCTCCATCTGGTTTGTTAAAAACTGCTGAACCACATTAACCTCTTCGGTTAAAGCCTCATCATTGTAATGATCACATAACCAGACAATCAATTCTGGAAAATAATTACCCTGAATACATGACAAACCAGACGAGCCTGCTTTCAACGATGCTACGGCATGAACCAGGTAGGCATCATATAACCCGAATGCATTACCAGATGTTAATGCCAATTTTTCTGTGATCTGGCTCAAATCAAGAGAAGTGTCCTTATGGTAAATCACTCTTCCTGTAGAAACAAAGTCTGCCAGCTGTTGTGGTTTTAAGACTCTTTTATAGGGCACCGGGCATTCATAAAAACCGAGTGGAATGTCGCTGGTGTGCTTCAATAAATCAAAAACGCGGTCATTAAAAATAGTATCAGAATCATCTTCCTTCGCCAGTAAACTGGTAATTGCAATCACCGCTTCTACTCCGGTATCACTCACCTTCTTCACAAAATCTGCTTGCTGCGAGATGCTTCCGCCGAATGTACCAGTAGCCACAACAGGTACTGCTCCTGCGGATACCTTCACTACATGTTTGATAATTTGAAGTCGCTCTTCATTAGTTAATTCGAACATCTCGCTAGACAAGCAGTTGGCAAATAAGCCCGATGCACCTGCTTGTAAATAAATCTCCGTGAGCTGCGTTAAACCATTGAAATCAATCGTTCCGTCGCTTAAAAAAGGTGTAAGCATTACCGGGATAAACCCTTTCTGTGCGTTTTCCATCGTAATTTTTTGTATTGAATGCTGTTTTAAAATATTCGCTTTTGATAGGGTATTGAAATCCTAATTAACGGTCTTTATTTTTTGTTTCTTTAATTTAGCCAAGCCAATACCCACCAAAAAGATTGTTAGTGTGCCCACAACAATGATCATATTTTGATGTAACGGATATTTAAAATCCTCGTATTGGGCAGGTAACAATGTGGAAACAGTCATCCAGATAATCACCAGAATCCCGATAATAGTTGCAATAATGGCTTCATGATTTTTTGTCCTCCTGCTGAGGATCCCTAAAAGGAATAAGCCCAGCATACCTGCGGCAAAAATTCCGGAAAGCTGCCACCAAATGTCGAGAATACTTTTCACTCCAATCATCGCTATTCCGGCAATCATACCTAACAGCCCAAACCCGATAGTGGCCACATGCAACAGCGATAGATTTTGCTTTTCGTTAATATCAGGCTTGAAGTATCGTTTATAAATATCGATCGAAAACACGGTTGCCGAGGCATTCATCCCTGAACTGATCGTACTCATGGCGGCTGATAATATGGCTGACACAATCAGACCAACCAGGCCAACCGGAATTTTAGTAACCATAAAATGCGGCATAATTTTATCACCATAATCTGATGGTAACAAAGCATTCTGAACTTTTAACACCTCTGCGGCTGGCGCATTTAGTGGTAATCTTTCCAGTGCCACCTGATGTTTAATTGAGGCAACCAAATCCGGATGCACGTCATAGTAGGCAAACAGGCAAGATCCTATAATGAAGAACAGCATTGATGCCGGAATATATAACCAAACGCACAACCATATTGATTTTGATGCAGCCTTACTGGAAGAAGCAGTATGATAACGCTGGATATAGTTTTGATCCATTCCGAAATTATTGAGGTTGATGAAAAAACCATATAGTAGAACCACCCAAAATGACGAACCAACAAAGTCTGGCTTGAAACTACCAAGGCTAAACTTATCTGCTGATTTACCAATTTCAATAATCCTCGTTACACCGCCATCCATGTTACTGATAATCAAGTACAAGATGAGGAGCGCACCGAAAGTTTTTACCACGGCCTGCACTACTTCCGTCCAGATTACCGCTTCTATGCCACCTAAAACCGTATAGATGATGATACAAATGCCCATCACCACGATAATCATTTGCATGGAATAACCGGTTAACGCTTGCAAACTGAGTGCGATTCCGAAAAAAATCGACCCCATTCTGGCCAGCTGTGTAAGTAAAAAACAAACTACCGCATAGACCCTTGCCCATGCACCAAACCTGTTTTCTAAATGTGTATAGGCTGAAATTTCGCCTGAATTTCTGTAAAACGGAACAAAGTATTTGGAGGCTATCCACGCGGCTAATGGCATGGAAATGCTAAAGACAAAGGCATTCCAGTTGCTTCCAAATGCTTTTCCGGGTACTCCTAAAAATGTATTGCTGCTTAAAAATGTTGCATAAATTGATAAACCTATCGCCCATCCAGGAATGAGGCCCGAAGCTTTTGTAAACTGCTCGGAATTTTTATTCTTTCGAGAAAAATAAACCCCAACTAATATCATCCCAACAAGGTATATGACGATAATGGCCAGATCGAAAACAGGTAGACCTTTCATCACTTGTTGGCTCGTTTATTAATTTGGTTATAACAAATATGCATGACTAAATATCAACATTAATATAAGATTTTCGCAAGAGCTTGTAGTATGTTATCTATTGTGGGTTGTGAGTTATAAGTTTTAAGTCTGACGGCCGATAGCATTTTCGAAAAATCTGTTTTTAAGACTGTGTTAATATTCTAACCACGTAACCTTTAACATGCGATACGCAACAACAAAGTAGCATTCCTAAAAATCCTCTTTTCAACCGTGCTAATCCTCCCAACCTTAAACCTGTTACACGCAACAACAAAACAGAATCTTCTTTTAAAAAGTACAACCCGAGCCATCACTTGCCACACCTGACTTTACTGCACATCCAGCGCATCAATAGTCAGCTGCTTGGCGTCAGTAGCTATTAAGCGAACTTTGTAACTTCCGGCATTGATCATACTGCCAGTATTGGTATTAAGGTAGTTCCATTTTCCTGCTTTGGTTGGTGCAAATTCCAGTGGTTCTGTTTTCATCAGTGTGCCATCAGCAGACAAAAATTGCATCGTAGCTTTTAAATTTTGCTTAAAGGGATTATGGTACTTTATCGTAAGCGAATAGGTATCGGCTACGCCAACGCTCATATTCCATTCTAAAATTCCGCCCTTTGCTTCTGTAAAGGTTACCCTTAGCTTATCCATCAAGTCGGCTTTTACAATACTTTGTCCTCTTAGTATCGCATCAGTTGCTTTATAATTGGCCACCGTTTTTAAATCGTAAGCGGGTTCCAGGTTACTTGGTGGCACAACTGCTACCATGCCGAACTCACTATTGAGCGACACCTTCTGCCCCTTTTCGAATCTTTTTCGATAAACCTTGTACTGTTCCCGGTTACTGTTTTCTATTTTTGTCTTGGTGTCTTCATAACCTTCCAGAATTTTCGAATCCTGGTTTAAAGCCACAAATACATCTGCGATTTCGTTTAATTCGAATTTCAGTTCCTTCGCATTGCTTTTGCCGCCTAAACTTTGGATCCATTCTGCACCATATAAATTAGGCGGAAGTTGTGTAAATACTTTCTCCTGATTTGCAAACTGCCTGTCTCCGATATCCATCCAGCTACCAGCTTTAAAATCCTGTTGGTTTTCCATTTCGAAAATAGAATTACCTTGCGATGTTGATGCAATACTTTGATCCATGGAAGCAATCGCAATCGCGGAAATAACGGCCTGCCCAGCTTTAATCTGCGGAAAAGATACCACCAATTGCCCTGCTTTTACTTTCACTTTAACTGTCTTTTTAAGGGCATGATTTGTACCAACAGACTTCCAAACATCTAGGTCTTTGATTACTACCTGATCATTTATGGCAACATCAAACAAACGCATATTCTCGGCGTCCATGCCTCCACCAATACCTAGCCAAGGTTCCACAAAATACAGTTCGACCAGGTATTCTCCATCCTTCGGTACAGGAAAGCTAAATTTTAACTGGTCTCTTCCATACCTGAAAGATTGAAAGAGTTTCCAATCCTCAGTGCCTGCAATAGGCGAAAAGGTTCTCCGCTGACTGGCAAAAAAAGCTGGCACACCCGGAAAAGCAGCTGTCCACGATGTTGAACCATAAGTTTTTACGCCATCGCGAAGCTGTCGATCTGCAAGCCATTTGTTACCCAGATGATCGACATAGGCCGGGCCGCCACAATTTAAGCGATAGTGGTATTGATAAGTTTTTTCTGGTTTAATTACATCATTCGCAGCAGAAATTAGCCGCTTAAAATTTGGAGATGCTGGCAGGCTGTTTAACACCAGCTGATCTTTCGCTACCATTTTCCCGTTCACGTAACCCACAGCATAAAGTACATTGTATTTAATAGTTGGTTTGGTCCATTGGAAATGCGTACCGATTGCACCAAGTGTTTGTTTTCCTAACGATTCACCATCAATATCATTAAAAAGTTCCACTTCATCGCAATTGGAATAAACCACAATGCTGTCTTTCACACCTGGTTTACTCCAGCGGTTTGGCCATGTATGGGAAACAATGTAAACCATTGGCTCCGTTTGTTTCGCCGCATAATTTGCCCTGAACATGTAGAAAACATCAGTGGGTTCTTCCCATGGGGTAAACATGCCTTTATAATTTACGGGTCCGATGCGGTCAATATCCCGTAAACCCTCGCCGCCTTGAACCCGCCCGGGATTATCATGCGAACTGTAAAGCCAGAAGAAATGGCCTGCCGTTTTATCTTTCACCGTTTCAGCCAAACGAACCTTCGTTTCCATTAAATCCGTCATCTTGTTTTCAGTATAACCTTTGCCGTTTGCATCCTGCTGGTGCAAATCGATGGTTCTCCAGGCGCCATATTCCCCTACCAAAACTTGCCTTTGCAAATCGAAACCGTAACTCAGCGGATCGCCGCCATAAGTGCCCGTCCAGTTCTGTGGAACATCCCAGTCTGTTCCTTTTCCTCCATTACAAGTGGTTACTTTGCGTTGAGAAGATGCTGTAGGGTCCAGTTTTCTAATGAGTGCGGTACATTCCCTGGCAAAATCTTCTGGTAAGGTACTTTCGTTTTCAAGGCCCCACAAAACTACCGCCGGACTGTTTCTCCTTTCTTTCACCCAGTCTACCAGAAGTTTTTTGAAGTTTTCGCGAAATGCCGGTGTATCATACCAGATATGTGCGGCCATTTGTGTCCAGCATAAGACACCTTCCTTATCCCAATAATCAGAATACAATAAGTTATGCGGCTGGTGTGCATCGCGGAAAGCATTAAAACCCGCTGCTTTAATCTGTCTTACCCGCGAGGAGATTTGTTCGTTTGTAAAAGCATGACTATTGCCGATGAGATGCTCATATTCTGCAATCCCATTGATAAAAACGGGCTTTCCATTTAATAAAAAAACTTTCTGATTTGCTTGTTCACCAATTGGCCAGCTAATCCAACGGATGCCATAAGGTGTCTCTAATTCATCAGTTACTTTTCCATTTTCCAGAATGGTGGTTTTTAACTGGTAAAGATATGGGTGCTCCAGCGACCAAAGTTTAGGATTCAGGATTTCATCGGTTTGTTGTTTTGCCTCTAATGTTTTTCCTGCCGGAAGATTTACCTTCTGACTAAGGTTCTTAACTACCTTACCATCTGCACTCAGCAATTCATTACGGACAGTGATCAATTTAGTTTTTGCCGAGTAGTTTTTAACAGTTGTAGTGAAATGGAGAATAGCAGATTTTTCTGAAATTTTATTGTCGTTCCAGACATGAAGGCCAAAGGGTTCTATCCTCGTTTCATTGGTAACGATCAGGTGAACAGGGCGAAAAATGCCCATGGGTTGAGAGCCCTCAGAAAAGCCTCGCTCAGTTGAACAGCCGCCGTCTACCCAGGGCAAATCCTGAATATTGGCTGGATGATCTGCCCTGACTGCCAGCACATTATCTTGGTTTTGCGACTTGATTACTTCCGTAACATCCAGCGTAAAAGTCGTTCTGCCACCTGGATGATAACCAACTTGTTTGCCATTCAGCCAAACGGTAGCGTAAGAACCTACTCCTTCAAAATACAGGAAAAAGCGTTTACCCGTCTTTATTTCGTTTGTTTTGAAACTCCGTTTATACCAGGCATAGCCATGTTTGTTGCCATGGATTTTCCGTTGATAGCCTTCATATTGATCCCAGTTATGCGGTACGTTTACGGCTTTCCAGGCTGAAGTGTTGTATTTTTCTGATTCAAAACCATCGTATGCCCGGATGTTCTTTTCATCCGCTATGCTAAACCAATTGTTATTCAGCAAAATATCCTTTCTGACCTTCATTTGTGCTGTGGCCAGTGAAGAGCCGAGCAAAAGAAAGATGTACAACAGCAGTTTACCTGATTTTATCATTTTAAATCTCCATTCAATTTATAGCTTTCTCCAGCTTGGGTCTCTATTTCCGTTTCGTTACCCAGATATTTTACCTTGCATTTACCACCAACGGTTGATTTGATCTGAAGAAAATCTAGCTTTCCATTAGTCCACTTCAGGTCTACTTCAAAACCACCTCTTGCTTTTAGTCCCTTAATATTACCATTTGGAATTGCTGTAGGAAGTGCTGGCAGTACCTCGATATAGCCCTGATGACTTTGAACAATCATCTCAGCGATGCCAGCCGCGCCACCAAAGTTTCCATCAATCTGAAATGGTGGATGGGCATCAAATAAATTTACATAAGATCCTGCACCATTGCCGGCTGGCTTCATTAGCATTTTAATGAGTTTCATGGCATGATCGCCATCTTTAAATCTTGCCCAAAAGTTAATCTTCCAGGCCAGGCTCCAGCCAGTCGCTTCATCTCCACGGTACAAAAGTGATTGCTTTGCCGCATTCATCATTTTCGCGTCCTGATCCCAGGTGATATCGCTACTCGGATAAACGCCCCATAAATGTGATACATGGCGGTGTTTGTTGGTGGTATCATCCTGATCTTGAAGCCATTCTTGCAGTTGCCCATATTTACCAATTTGGTTTGGTGCCAATTGATTGATTTTCTGTTGAAGAGTACTACTGAATGCTTCATCAACATTTAAAACCTTTGCTGCCGCAATGCAATTTTTAAAAAGCGACCTGATGATCTGATGATCCATCGTTGGTCCGGCCACCATACCCCCATTTTCTGGAGAGTTAGACGGTGTGCTGATCAGCCATCCCGTTTTCGGGTCTTTAACCAAAAAATCTTCAAAAAACAAAGCTGCCTGTTTCATCAGCGGGTAAGCCTCCTTTTCCAGAAACTTTCGGTCTTGCGTAAACAGGTAATGTTCCCATAAGTGCTGACTTAACCATCCGCCGCCAGTTACCCAAATTCCATGATTCGATGCATTGATTGGCGATGTCCCGTTCCAAAGGTCGGTATTGTGGTGCAACACCCAACCCTGGGCATTGTAATATTCCTTAGCAGTAACAGAACCGGCCTTTGCCAAACCTTTTATCTTCTGGAATAACGGATCGTTAAGGGCCGATAGATTTAACATCTCTGCCGGCCAGTAATTCATCTCCATGTTAATGTTTGTGGTGTATTTACTTCCCCATGGCGGCGCCAACAAGTCGTTCCAGATTCCCTGTAGATTTGCAGGTTGCGTACCCGGCCGAGAACTGGAAATTAATAAGTAGCGTCCGTATTGCAGGTAAAGTGCTGCGAAACCTGGATCATTGGCAGTAGCAAACTGCTGTAACCGTTCATCTGTTGGGAGCTTCTCATTCCCAGTACTACCAAAATCTACCTGAAAAGCATTGTAGTATTGCTGGTATTCTTGAATGTGTTGTCGTTCAACTTCAGCATATCCTTTGCCATTTAAAGAACCTAAAGCTTGAGAAATCGCAGTTTTAGGATCGCCGGAAACATCATTTGCATTTACGAAATTAGTTCCCGCAGTAAGGTAAAGCGTTACTTCATCGGCATTTTGGATATGAATCTTATTGTCGATAATCTTGATCGAACCATGTTTGAGTACAGCTGTTAACCGGCTTTCGCCCCTTAACGCACCATCTTTAACCTGCACTGAAAGTGAAATTGTGTTTTTATCTAACGTTTTTACGGCACTGTTTTGGTGAACGCTGGACAGCGACGCGACAAAATTGATTGCAGCTTTTTTATCCGCATTTAAGTGCACTATAATGGCCTGGTTTGGCTCACTTGCCAAATAGGTTCTCTGGTAATTGACACCATTTACCGTATAAGCGGTCTTTGCAATTGCCGTTTTTAAATCAAGTGATCTCCGGTAATTCGAAACTGTTGATTTGGCATAATTGAATTTCAGGTTGATATCGCCGAAGGGCTGATAACTTGCCTGATATTGCGGAACTGCAGGAGGAGCATCATTCTGAATTTTATACTTCCATTCCTTAACCAAAGAAATGCCCTGGTCTATCGTTGATCCGACTGGATAAACGCCTATTTTTTTAGTGGTATCCTTATAACCACCAATACCTCCACGGTCGTAAAAATTAAATACCTGAATAGCGATTACATTTTTTCCGGCTTTGATCAGTTTTGCTGGAACGGTGTACTTCCTGGCTTCCGTACCCGCTGTTTGGCCAATTAAATTCCCATTAAGATAAGTAAAATCCTGATCAAAAATCTTGTTCAGGTCGAGCACCAGATCCTTTCCTATCCAGTCTTTCGGAACCTCAATAGTTGTTCTAAACCAAACGGCACCATCCAGGTTTTCCAGTCCAACTTTTTCCCATCCCTCGTAAGCCGGAACTTTGATGGTCTTCCACAGCTTATCATTATAAGCGAATGTAGCCGGATTGCCAGAAATTCCCTTTCCAGCCTTCATTTCACCGATCCAGGATTCACGGTCGCCAGCTTCACTTTGCAGCCCCATAAACTCGGCCTGTGCTAAAGTTTCCGCTTCCTTTTGTTTGCCATCGAATAGCAACTTTCTGATTTCAGGCAAATATTTTGATGCGCCTTTGCGGTTATAATTCCGTGGTTTTCCTGTCCACAATGTTTCCTCATTAAACTGAAGCTGATCTTTTTCTACCCCGCCGAAAACCATCGCCCCCAACCTGCCATTACCAACTGGCAAAGCATCTGTCCATTTTTCAGCTGGTTTTTTATACCATAGATTATGATTTCCTTCTTGTCCAGCAAGCGAACCCGCTAAGCAAAGAAATAACTTAAAAAGCACAAGCGATTTTCTTTTTGCTATCATCATTATCACCAATTACTGCCCTTTATCACCAGAAATTACATTAATTGGCTCAGAGACCTCCTGACCTTTTTTTACTGCCGATTTTACGTTTCTAAAATTATTATTCCCTAGACTAATATTTTTGGTCTCACTTCCACTCAGCTTCAAATAGGTAGTGGTTCCTTTTGTAGGAAAGCCATTGTATAAAAATACGTCAGTCACGTTTCTTAGGTCTGCCACCGCGGCATTATCATGAGGCTGATCAGAACTTAAGCCATCAATGACCAAATTATTTACTTTAGTGGCTATCAAAGATGGGCCGATTTCAGTGTTTACCTGCACATTATGAAACGCTATTTTATTGCTGGCGCTGATATTAAAGCCGGTTTTAGCATCCATGTTGATATCGTTAAAGCTGATGTTCTCAATGGGCATTTCTTCTAAACCATTCAGGTAAGCCGCCTCATTTACCTGTCCAGTAATGTTGCTGAAGTGGATATTTCTAAACCTCGGCGTTCTCTCTGAGACTGGTTCAACAGTGGTTTTCGCATACTGCATATCTAACACGATTGCCTGTTGTTTAATATTTTTCATGATGATGTTGCTCACGCGAATTTCCTCCACTACTCCACCTCTTCCTCTTGCGGTTTTGATGCGGATTCCACGGTCAGTGCCATCAAATACGCAGTTGGAAATGGTAATTTTTCGTACATCGCCAGACATTTCGCTGCCAATTACCACACCACCGTGACCTGATAACATGGTACAATTGGTAATCACATAGTTTTCAGCCGGAACAGCCATTTTTCTCCCTGGCTCATCTTTACCAGATTTTATGGTAATACAATCGTCACCCACACTAATGTGGCAATCTGAGATGTGCACGTTTTTACAAGATTCAGGATTGATCCCATCTGTATTAGGTGAGTGTGGGTTATTGATGGTTACCGCATGAATTTTCACATTTTCAGAAAACTCGGGGTTAACCGTCCAGAATGGTGAATTGCGGATGGTGATGCCATCAATCAATACATTTTTGCAAAACATCGTTTGAATAAAAGGCGGACGTAGAAAACCGCGTTTCATTTGCTTTGAGTCGTCAGGCAAGATGATGTCTTTATTCAAGCCATCAAACATAGTTTGCCATTTTGATCTGGCTTGTCCTTCTTTGTAGCCTTCTACAAAGTCCCACCACTTTTTTCCATGTCCGTCGATGAGGCCACGGCCGATGATGGAAATATTTTCTGCTTGATAGGCATAAAACAACGGCGAAAACGAGGTTACATCAACACCTTCGTAGCGGCTTTTCACCATGGGAAGGTAATCGTCGAAATTATCACTGAAGTGAAGTTCTGCACCTGCATCAATAAAGATTGTAATGTTACTTTTTAGATGAATTGCACCTGTTAGGTATTTTCCAGCGGGGAAATAGACGGTACCCCCACCATTTTTTACAGCTGCATCAATTGCTTTTTTAATGGCTTGAGTTGCCAATTTGCTGCTGTCATTCTTTGCCCCGTATTTTACCACATTATAGTATTGCTGGGCCTGAGCACTAATGGCGCTGATGATTATCCATCCAAAAAATAAAGCTTTAATTAGGTTTCTCATGTTGTTATATTATTATTCGCAGTCTGGTCGCCGTTCGCGGGATTTCAAAGCGAGTTTGGTTCGTATTATTTTTGAGCTGTTGCCAAGTGATACCGCATCAAGTTAACCTACTCAATACCTTGATTAAGTTGTCTATCCAGGATATACCGCTTAATCCATTGTCACTTTTACGTGTTTCAGGGTTTTTGACTGGTGAATCTGTTTGCCATTCACATAAATCAAAAAACCTTTCCCGCTATTGTACTTCTTGCCGGTTTTATCCCAGATCAGTGTCAGCACCTGATCATGATAAGAAATGTTATCCAGTTTAAACCATTCCCATTTGTCTTTTGGAACCAATGGATTAATTTCCAAGACGTTATCCTGCCGCGGCTTAATGCCGATCAGATCATTTATAATCAAATCGCAGAAGGTAGAATGGTTATAAAAACTACTTCTCGGGTTATCGCCTTTCAACCATTCACCTGTTTTTTCATCCTGATATTCCCCAATATAAGGCTTTCCATTTTTAACATGCGACGCAGCGTATTGGTGCAGTTCCTGGTAGAAAACAACTGCATTAATGTTACCGTGTTTCTTATAATTTGTCAGTAAATTGGCAAGTCCTTTCAGGGTTTGCGAGCTGGCGAAAGGCCAGAGTGCGCCATCCCATTCACAGCTGTGGCCAGAACCACGGGTTCTAAAGGTCGGATTTCTTCGCTCCGCTGTAGTTAAACCCCAGGGTGCCTTAAATCCGGCAGTATCCAGAAGCTGATCCCAGGCTTTCGCATAATTCGCATTATCATCTGGCAGATTAAAGTCCCATGGAGTAAAACCAATGGCTTCTCTCACATTTGCCAAACCACCTTTTGCTTTTCGCGTTTCGAAAAACTTAGAATTAGCGTTCCATAAGCTATCCTGTACCAGTTTTTTCAACACCGCTGCTTTTTTCTGATATTTATCTGCCAAATCCTGATTGCCAAGTATGCGTGCGATTTTATTCAAAGCCATTGCATTTCCGTACATGTAACTGTTAATCGTTGGCCGCTGGTTTTGCTCTTTTCTAGAACCGCTGATTGATTCCTCCATCCCATCCTTTACATCATGTTGCCAAAATAATCCATCTTTTCTTTGTCGCTCAGTTTCCCATTTTGTAAAATCTGCATCGAGTGCAGGCAAAATTTCTTTCAGAAAGGCCTGATCTGGTTTTACCAGAAAATTCTGATAAACGGCATCATCAACCCAACTGCTAAACTGGTGGAAACGCTGCTTGCTTTGCCCAACGTCTGCTTTGTAAAGCCAAAATTTAATATACTCCTTTAGGTAACTATTATCTTTAAACCACCGGCCTTCGTAAATGTGATGTCCCAAAGCACAGCTAATGGAATTGTATTTACCAGCGTGTTTTACAGGCTCGATAAACTCCGTAAAAATGAATCCTTCCGGACTTTTTACCAGGTGTTTTCTGAAACTCCACAACCGGAAATAATAAGTCTGCTCCAATACCTTATCCGGACACTCGAATAAAGGCGCCTGGTTTGCCAGAAACTCAAATGCCTGTGCATTTGGGATATAATTTTTAACCGCTTCAGTATCGATAGAATTGAAATATTCAACATATTTCTTCAGGTGATCTGTATTTGCTTTTTGTTGTGCAAATCCGGTTACAGTTGCAATAGACAAGCCAATTGCCGCAATTAAAGTTCTCTTTTTCATTATTCGAATAACCAATCTATATCTTTTCCTCTGCCATCTAAACCGGCATTAAAAATCCGCAATTCCTGTTTATCATCAATAAAGCCCAAAACCAAACATTCGCCTTTCCCTAAATTCAAAGTATGTGTTCCGGCGGGAAAAGAATAGGCATGAACATTTGCTGGTGCATAACCATTTAACACGATGGCATTAGAAATTTTAATTTCCGACTGTCCATAGTTATTTGCACTCGCATCTGTTTCTAACTGTGGTGGCGCCAAAAATTTCGGATCTTTCTGATTAAAAAAGGCGACCAAAAGTTTAACAGGCGCTTTAGTATTGAATTTAATTTCTGTGCCCGCCTTCACCTGATCATTCTTCGCCAGTTTAATTCCTTTCAACCCGATTAATTGTTCGGCCACTTCCTTAATCACCACAGCCGTATCTGCAAAGACTGCAACATTTTTTCCAACACTATAACTCGAAGATTGATTTAATACCGTTACCGCTGCTGATTGATACGGTGCGATTTTAGACACTGCATTGCCTTTCGACGATTTCAAAGAATCTATGCTGTTTTTAAAATGATTCAGTTCCTTTGTGAAAACCGGTAACATTTCCTTCCAATGGATGAAGGTTTTATCTACTCCACGCATTGGAATTTTACGTTGTTTGGTTTGCATGCTGTTGGCATATAGATAGCGCTGATCGGTGAGCTGAACCAGTTTTGCATAATGGTCTACACTTTTCTGCAAAAACGGTAGCGCCTTTTCCAGATCGGTAACATCATTAGAATATTTATACCGCAAGATCCAAAGCGCAGATTTAACCTTTTCGGCATAGAAATTTGCCATTTCATCGTAGCAATACATGTCATTTTTCAAACGGGCAAACTCTGCAGTGTCTTTGGTGATGGAAGGCGCTGCTTCATTAATTGCAACCAAAGCTTTTTTACCATGATCTACAACTTCTTTTGCAATTTGAAGGGGCGTTTCGCCAATATGACCCTGCTTTTTCCACTCTTTTTCTGCGTATTCAATAATCATTTCACCTTCAGGCGCCTCAGATTCATACATCAGGGTAAATAATCCGTAGCGGAACGGGTTAATTAATTGCGTCATCAACATGCCCAAGGTTAAGGTTTGTCTGTTTCCATCGGTGATGCCGTATCTGCGTAAAAGTTTAGGGGAAATCTCACCAGACTCTTCATAGGCATTTAGAATTGCCTTACCACCTACCAGGTTTGAGCCGTATTTTTTGGCCAACTCAGCTCCCCAATAATTTATTTCCTGCGTTCTATCTCTTTTAGAATTCCATGAATATCTTGCCCATTCTTTATACCAGATCCAGTCACGGTCAATTTGCAATTCCCTGCCTTTCACATCATCTGCGGTATATGGCCAATCCCAGTAGCTGGCTTGTGGATACAAATGCAAACCTTTTGCACCATAAATCTTGTTCATGGCCTGTACAGATTTTTGAATAAAATCTGCAGAACCATAACGGAATGGCTCCAGGTTAGCCAGGATATGTACATTTGAAATATTTACCGTTCCAATGGCAGCGAGTTTTCTATTTAACTCAGCCCATGCGCCACGTGGCTCATAAGTGGTTAGCGCCTCTCCGTTAAATTTATTTTCGGTATACAGGTTTTTATACAAAGGCAGTGCAGCCTTCATCACCGCAGGGGCATCAGTATCGTGCGCCCGAAGCACAATTGGTGGTTCGCCCTGAATGTTTGCGGCCTTTAATCCGTCTTTCACGCCTGGAATAATGGTTTTGGTGAACCAGTCAATATCATCCTGGCCAACACCTTCCATGGCTTCGCCCAGCGCTACCATTAAACCTACGTTAGGGTATTTTTCTACAAAAGCTGCAATTGATTTCCGGGTATAATCGGCTATTAAAGGTACAATTGGACGGTTGCGGTCTTGCGTTTTTAACCCATGTTTATCAGCGAAGGGTTTCGGAATGATGATGTTATAAAACATTTGAATCACCCAGATTCCGCGTTTATCCGCTTCGTGTGTCAGAAACTGAAAAATCTCCTCGTTCTTTTTCAACGTGGCATCATCAACTTCTACCGCATACGGGTAATCTTTTAGGCGGATGAGTGAAGAAAACGGATGTCCATTCCATAAGTAAAGGGAGTTATACCGGTTTTCCACCATCATATCTAAATACTTAATCCATAATGCCTTATCATAAAGCCAGGGGAAATTTTCGGGTGTGTATGGATATTCATAAACATCATGCCCGGGAAGATAATCAGGCTTCTGCAAACCAATACAAGTACCACGTAATACCATTTCAGGACGATCGGTCAATGCAATTTGAGAAGGCAACTTGTGTTGGGCATTAAGCTGATCAATCAGTTCCAGGCAACCATATAAGGTACCCGATGCATCTGCGCCCAACACGTAAAGTACATTATCTATACCCGCTGTAATGGAAAAACCCTCTTTACCTGCACTAAGGGCTTCAGCTTTTGACGATTTCGGCAATTGCGCAAAGGCTTTATCGCCTGCTAAGCCAATTACAATACTATTTTTGCCTATAGATAATTTTTGCTGTTGTTGAATTTTAGCGATATAGCCATTTTTCTTTAATGCCTGGGCAAGTCGGTCTGCACCGAATTTAATTCTTTCACTACTATTAGCAGAAATGACGACTGATCTTTGTTGTTGTGCAGCAGCTGAAAACCCGAAACTGATCAATAACAATAAGGTACAAAAATACGGGAAGGTAGATTTTCTCATTTAAACTGGCTCTAATACTATAAGCCTTTCACAAGGTTTACAGTAACTATTTGGTTAAAATACTTATTTAAATATAAAAATATTATTCAAATATAAGGAATATAGCCTTTGCGTTCTGTAAAATTTCCGCAAGGTAAACCCGCTTAAATACCTAAAATAACGGTATACCAATATTTCTCAAGATTTAGATAAGAAGATAAAATGTTTAATCAACATTATTTATTTTATTTGTATCCATAATCTAATCAATATTAATTTAAGGCGGCAGATATTATAATTCTATTTATCAAAAAGGAGAAGAATAAGCGTTATGATAACACTTACTTTATTTTTAATTTCTATTTTGCCATTATCAAATCAATCATCATTTAAACCATAAACATGTTTTTATTAACGAACAAAAGAGCAGTAGTAACTGGCGGGGGAAGTGGCATTGGTAAAGCAATTGCCACTATTTTAGCCAGACAAGGTGCTGAAGTTCATATTTTAGAACTTGGCATTGAGCAGGCTGAGTCTACGCTCACAGAGATTAATAGCAATGGCGGCAAAGCTTTTAGTTATGCCTGCGATGTTTCCGATCATCTTAATGTGAAAGAAATTTTCAATCAGATTGGCGCGATAAATATCCTGGTGAACAATGCCGGCATTGCACACATTGGTAAAGCTGATACTACCGAGGAAGCTGATTTTGACCGGGTAATGAATGTTAATGTAAAAGGCGTTTACAATTGCTTATATGCGGCAATCCCACAACTTCGGGCAGCTGGAGGCGGTGTAATTATCAATATGGCCTCTATTGCATCTCTCATTGGTTTACCAGATCGCTTTGCATATAGCACGGCAAAAGGTGCTGTAAAAGCCATGACCATGAGTGTGGCTAAAGATTACATCGGCGAAAACATCAGGTGTAATTCCATCTCCCCGGCCCGTGTACACACGCCTTTTGTAGATGGTTTTTTACAAAAAAACTATCCTGATAACATTGAAGAAATGTTCGAAAAGTTATCTAAAACTCAACCCATCGGCAGAATGGCTAAACCAGAGGAGGTTGGTGCTTTAGCTTTATACCTATGCAGTGATGAAGCTTCTTTCATTACCGGTTGCGATTACCCTATTGATGGTGGTTTTACCACGTTAAATAACTAACAGAATTTAAAATACATTTATAAGTAAATTAAGATGAAATTAATCAGATTCGGTGAGCCGGGAGCAGAAAAACCAGGTGTAATTATTAACGAAAAGTATTTCGATGTATCGGCATTGGTGAGCGATTACAATGAAGAGTTTTTCGGTGGTGACGGTTTAGCAAAACTTCAGCAAGCTATTGAAACAGCAGATTTACCAGAAGTTGATCAAAGCGTTCGTTTAGGTGCGGCATTGGCACGTCCTTCCAAGATTATTTGTGTAGGTTTAAATTATAAAGACCATGCTGCAGAAACCAATGCCGCCATCCCTACAGAACCTATTTTATTTTTCAAAGCTACATCAGCCATTGTTGGCCCTAATGATGACTTAGTGATTCCAAAAAATAGTAAAAAGACTGATTGGGAAGTGGAGTTGGGTATCGTGATCGGCAAAAAAGCCAGCTATGTTTCCGAAGAAAATGCAATGGATCATATCGCCGGCTATGTATTGCACAACGATTATAGCGAACGTGAGTTTCAGCTGGAGCGCAATGGCCAATGGGTTAAAGGCAAAAGCTGCGATACCTTTGCGCCTATCGGCCCATTTATCGCAACCCCTGATGAAATTGCTGATGTACACAACCTTCGCCTTTGGTTAACCGTTAATGGAAAAACCCTGCAGGATGGAAGCACATCCAATTTGATATTCAATGTACCTTTTATGGTTTCTTACATCAGTCAGTTTATGACGCTTCTACCAGGTGATGTCATTTCAACAGGTACACCAGCGGGTGTTGGATTGGGTCAAAAACCTGAGCCATGGTATTTAAAAGATGGCGATGTAGTAGCATTAGGTATCGATGGTTTGGGCACTAGTAAACAACTGGTTAAAGCATATAGCGAAGCATAAGATGAGGAGATACTGCTTAACACTCGATTTGATAGATGATGAAAAACTGATTAGCGAATATAAGCAGTATCACCTTGAGATCTGGCCGGAGATTCGGGAAAGTATCTTATCTGCAGGTGTAGATGACCTGGAGATTTATCTTCTTGGTAATCGGCTTTTTATGATTATGCAAGTGAATGAATCATTTTCTTTTGAAAAAAAATCTGCATCAGACCAAGCCAACCCGAAAGTACAGGAATGGGAAACCCTGATGTGGAAATATCAACAGGCACTACCTCAGGCAAAACCTGGAGAGAAGTGGCTGCTAATGGATCAAATTTTTAAACTATAAATTGCAAACCATCACGCCTCAATTATGATAGACACCCACGTTCACTTTTGGAATTTTGATCCGGTTAAAGACAGCTGGATTACGGAAGATATGAGTATCATCAGAAATGATTTTACACCAAAAAATCTTACCCGTACCTTTCATGATCTTCAAATCTCAGGCTGCATTGCTGTTCAGGCAAGTCAATCAGAAAAAGAGAATGAGTTTTTGCTTACACTGGCAGATCAAAATGACCTGATAAAAGGAATTGTAGGGTGGATCGATCTTAAAGCCTCCAGTTTAGCTGAAAGGTTAAGCTACTGGAATAATTTTAAGAAGATAAAGGGCTGGCGGCATGTACTCCAGGCGGAAACAGCAGATTTCATACTCAATCCTGCATTAATTGCTGGCATTAAACAGCTTAAAAAATTCAATTATACTTACGACTTGTTGTGTTACCACAATCAACTGGAAAGTATCATTAAAATGGTTGATCAGGTTCCAGATCAAGCATTTGTACTGGATCATTGTGGCAAACCTGATGTGAAAAGCCAGGACCTAAAAACATGGATGCAAAATATTAAATTGCTGGCGAAGAACCCCAATGTATTTTGTAAGGTATCTGGATTACTTGCCGAAGCGGACTGGAAAAATTGGAAAGAAATTGAACTTTTTAACTGTTTTGATGTAGTTTTTGAACAGTTTGGGGTTGAGCGGGTAATGTATGGCAGCGATTGGCCAGTGGTTCTGGTAAGCAGACCTTATCAGGATTGGTTTCAACTGTTGAATAAATATGCCGAAAGGTTTAGCCCGGCCGAGCGAAAGTTGATTTTCGAGGATAACGCAAAGCAGTTCTACAGGCTTTAATATGCATTGGAAGCTTTCGCTAAATAGTCTGTTATTTATCATTTTCTTTACATCATCTTCCAGATATTGCCATCTAAGGCGAAAAGCGCTATATTTTCTGATAAAAAGGAATAATTAGTCGAAATATTAAAAACTAAAGGTAAACTTTCGGTGTTTTCAAATTATCAGTTAACCAAAATATAGACCTATGGAATTTCAAAACATTTCGACCAAAACTCGCAAAGAGTTAATCGACATTTCTGATGAACAAGATCGCAACTACTGGGCAACAAGACTCGGTGTAAGCAGCGAAAAGTTAAAATCTACTGTGAAAGCCGTTCAAAGTATGGAGTTTTCTAAGTTAAAAGATTATTTGAGAATGGAAAAAATCAAATCAGCAAACACCTATCAGCGTTTTTTGAACGCGTAAAACCATTATCGTTGAAAGAGAAAAATATGAGCAGAGAAAACGAAACCTTTAAAATCGCCAGTAATAACCAGTTAATAGATATGCCAATTCAAGGCACAGCATTTAACAATAAGACTAAGACCGATGCCATTACGCATCCAAAAGCAGTAATCAAACCACTGACTTTTTCATATCCACGGAACGGATTGGCGAATTTACTTTAATCGCCTAAAAAAAACAGGTTTTAGCAAACCTGTTTTTTTTTGTCTTTTTATTCCTCAGACTTGAGTACCAATATCGACCTCCCGCTAACAACAATTGTTTCCGCAGCATCGTATAAGGAAAGTTCGTCTTTAGAGATCTCCCCTGTTCCTGTATCAAGTACTTTACGCCATTTTTTTGCATAGTCTTCTCTAGGCAATTTATAATCCAGACCTTCGTAGTGTGCATTGAAAATGATAAAGAAGTGATTATCTAAAATATCCTCCCCCATCGGGCCTTTACTTTGAATGCCTTCACCGTGAAAATAAATCCCGATAGACCTCGCGAAATCACTTTCCCAATTATAGCCTTTCATCGGGTTACCATCCGGTGTAAACCAGGCAATGTCTTTTACACCATCATCGCCCACTTCTTGTCCGTTAAACCATTTTCTTCTGCGCAAGCTTGGATGATTTAAACGCAGTTCGATAAGTTGTTGTGTGAAAGAGAGTAGCGATTCATCTACCTTACTCCAGTTTAGCCAAGAAAGTTCATTGTCCTGACAGTAGGTATTGTTATTTCCGTACTGTGTTTTTCCCATTTCATCGCCTGAAACCAACATTGGGATTCCCTGTGAAAGAAATAAAGTAGCCAGGAAATTTCGTTTCTGTTGCTGACGAAGATTGATGATATTCAGATCATCGGTATCACCTTCCGCACCACAATTCCAAGATCGGTTATGGTCTTCCCCATCGGTATTGTCGTCGAGGTTGGCCTCGTTGTGTTTTTCGTTATATGAAACTAAATCGTGAAGCGAAAAACCATCATGTGCGGTAATAAAATTTATACTGGCGGTTGGACGACGATAATCTTCCTGGTACAAATCAGGGCTTCCTAGAAAGCGCTGTGCAAATTCGCCCAGCATATTTGGGTTTCCGCGCCAGTAGTCGCGCATTACATCACGATACATGCCATTCCATTCTGCCCAACCCGGGGGAAACTTCCCAACCTGATAGCCGCCATCTCCAACATCCCAGGGTTCTGCAATAAGTTTTACCTGAGAAATAACCGGATCCTGATGAATAATATCAAAGAATGCACTCAAACGGTTCACTTCATGTAACTCTCTGGCCAGCGTAGAAGCAAGATCGAAGCGAAATCCATCTACGTGCATTTCTAAAATCCAATACCGTAAACTATCCATCATAAATCGAAGTACGTTGGGCAACATCGAATTAAGCGTGTTTCCAGTTCCGGTATAATCGGTATAATAACGTTTATTTTCTTCCAGACGGTAGTAGGCGCTGTTATCAATTCCTTTGAAAGACAGCGTTGGGCCAAATTCATTTCCTTCACCTGTGTGGTTGTAAACAACATCTAAAATTACCTCAATTCCTGCGGTATGAAGGGCTTTCACCATGTCTTTAAACTCGTTTACCTGTCCACCGCGTACGTCCGAAGATGCGTAACGCGAATCCGGAGAGAAAAAGCCAATAGTATTATATCCCCAGTAATTGGTAAGTCCTTTTTCCTGTAAATGGTGATCTGAAATAAACTGATGCACGGGCATTAACTCTACTGCAGTTACGCCAAGCTTTTTCAGGTAATCGATAGCCACCGGATGTGCCAGACCTGCATAGGTACCACGGATATTTTCCGGAATCCCGGGATGGGTCTTGGTAAAACCTTTAACATGCATTTCATAAATCACGGTTTCATGGTAGTCAGTTTTTGGTGATACGTCATCGGCCCAGTCGTAAGCCGGATCAATCACCACTGATTTAGGTGTGAAGGCAGTATTATCGGTTTCACTAAAACTCAAATCCATCAATGGATCACCAAGCTGGTATCCAAAAAGTGAGTTATCCCACCTGATGTTTCCTGCAATTGCCTTTGCATAAGGATCTAACAAAACTTTGTTTGCATTAAATCTGCATCCGTTTTCCGGCTCGTATGGTCCGTGTACTCGGTAGCCGTAAAGCTGACCCGGTTTAATATCTGGAATATAGGCGTGCCATATTTCATGAGATCTTTCTAAGATCGTTATTCTACTTGTTTCAGTCTCTGCATGCTCGCTATCGTAAAAACAGAGCTCAACTGCGGTAGCATTTCCTGCAAAGATTGCAAAATTGACTCCTTCCCCATCCCATGTGGCACCTAATGGATAAGCATCTCCTGGAAACTGCAAAAGTTCGGGCATTATTTTTAGATTAAATTTAGTAAATACTGTTATGTTGCCGAAGAAAACATAAACGAATGTTATTGCTGTTTTCTAACCGACGTATTTAAAAGTAATATCAAGCACTAAAAGTTTTAAGAAAGTTGATTTCGCAGCATGAAACGACCAACCAATCACATTAAAGTGTTAGCTATCAAACAAATACCGCCAAAACTGAATTGAGGTGAATTATTTTATGAAATTTTGATACAGGCAGTTAATTGCAGCCCTGCTAAAATCGGGAACGTCGTTAGTGTATGTTGCGTTGATGCCATTGGTGATGATGACAAAACCAAATTTCTGTTTTGGGTTAAAAAACATGGTGCTGTAAAGCCCGTAGGCAGAGCCGGTATGCCCAATCAACTTAACATTAGGAATTAATGTACTGGTTTGGCGAAGTGCCAGGCCGTATTCTTCCTCTTCGGTAATTTTAGTTTGCATCAACCTGGCGTATTTCTTTTCTATTATTTTAACACCATTTGATGTGCCATAGTTGAGATGCATTAACATGTATTTCGCTAAATCTGTAGCTGAAATTTTCATCCCACCAGTTGGCGAAAAAATAGGCGTAGTGTAACCCATTACATAATTTTTAATCTCTTCCCGTCGTGGTGCATATGCTGCCGTGGATAGCGTAAAATTCCTGGTGTCATTGTGGTATTCGTAAAGCTTTACAAAACGTGTGCTATCTAAAGAATCTACACAATATCCGCCATAAAGATCAAGGGGTTTTAACACGTGGCGCTTGATATATTGATCAAAACGTTCGCCAGATTTTTTTTCAATAATCGTTCCGACAAGATTGAAGTTCAAATTACAGTATTGATATCCCTTCCCAGGTTCATAATCATTGTAACATTTAGCATAATCTGGATTTTTATCGGGGTTGATTAAATCCAGATTGAGGTATCCCTGGCTGTCATTTAAGCTTGACGTATGAGAAAGGGCCATTTTTAACGTAATTTTTTTATTCGGAAATTTGGGATTTCTTATTTTGAAACCAACCAAATCGCCGAAATCATCTTCTAAGGATAACTTTCCATCAGCTATTAACTGCATAATCGCAGTTGCAGAAAATGATTTGGAAATTGAAGCAATACGAAAAATATCAGTATCGGTTAACGGCGCTTTATTCTCCAGGTCTTTAAGTCCAAATGAATGTGTATAGATAATTTTACCATCTTTAACTACAGCAACAGATGCACCCACTGCACTAAACTTATTCATCACTTCCTGGATATCTGCTTCAGCTTTTGCCTGCTGTGCTGACGCCATATTAAGTTGAAAAAGAAATAAAAATAAAGTCGTCAGCGACTTTAAAAATGTAGACTTCACCATCTTTCTGCTAAAAATTAAAGGTAATTGAGCTCGTTTTTAGAATTTAGCGTAGTTTACTTCGCATCATTTGTTTCCAGCCAGTGTCCGTCTGGATCCTGAAAATAGACTTGCTTTACACCGTCAACACGTACGGTAACTCCATTCGCCTTCCCTGCCCAATCCTGGAAAGGGATGTTTTTACTGGTTAACGTTTTAATAAAAGCATCTATGGATGAAACACTGAAGCACAAGTGTTCATTTTTGTCGAAAATTTGTTTGCTTTTTGCACCTTGAATTAAATGTAAGGCACCCGCATTTCCTAACGAAAACCAGGTATGCTTACCATCTTTAAATGGTTCTGGAATTTCTTCAAAACTAAACACGCTCCCATAGAATGCAGTTGATTTGGCTAAATCAGAAACATAAACTGCGATATGATTTAAAACTGCAGGTGTTTGCTGCGCCATAGATTTTTGAAAGAGAAGAGATGAAAACAGAAAAAGTGAGGTAGTTATAATTTTTCTCATGACTAAATATCAGATTTTATAACTCAATTTTATTGAAAAGAATCCATTTTTTTATGCTACTGACTTACAAAGTTACATTAGGTTTCTTTTCTCCTAAATAATGGCCACTAATATATGTGCTGACATCGACTAAAACACATAACCAATGAACTGCATAGACTTCACTAAGTTTCAACAGCAAGACCCCAAATCCAAATAAAAACTGATTCGAGCTGAATACAAATGGCATCCTGCTGATTAAATATTCAGGCAATTGCCAAGTTACCCATTGATTAATTTCGTACTGATGAAACCTTTGAAAATTATAAATCCTGAAAGACGATGTCTTTCAGGATTTATATGAAATTGGGTTAGCTCTTGTTTGCCTGGACGATTGGATCTAAATCGTTCCAGGCTTTTTGTATAAGCAATTATTGCTGAGACAGTGTTTCAAACTCTTTTTCTGATAATTCAACGGTAGCCGCTTTTATATTTTCTTCTAAATGCGAAACAGATTTGGTTCCCGGAATAAGCAAAATATTTTCAGAACGTTTCAGCAACCAGGCCAATGCAATTTGAGCAGTTGTTGCTTCATGCGCTGCCGCAATTGATTTGATTTTTTCTTCCAGTTTGGCTGGCCCTGAAGCTAAGGGGAACCATGGGATAAATGCCAAACCTTGCGCTGAGGTATAATCAAGTACCGCTTCCCAGTTCCGATCAACTAGGTTATACATATTTTGTACCGAGGCAATCGGCAAAATATCCTGCACTTTTTTAATTTGTTCCACGCTCACTTCAGACAAGCCAACATACTTAATTTTCCCAGCTTTAACAGCTTCAATTACAGGTTCAAGTGTTTTCTCTACATCAACATTTGGGTCGATTCTATGTAACTGCCATAAATCAATCTGTTCTACCTTTAATCTTTGCAGACTACCTTCGATATCGGCACGGATTTTTTCAGGACTTCCGTTTGGAATCCATTTATTTGGACCAGTTCTGTCAAAACCACCTTTGGTTGCAATTAATAAACCCGAACGGTATGGATGTAAGGCTTCAGCTATTAAGGATTCATTGAATTTTGGACCGTAAGCTTCTGCTGTGTCGATAAAATTAACGCCATTTTCTACCGCCGCCGTCAATACTTTCTTTGCATTTTCTCTGTCTTCTACCTCACCAAAAACACCATGCCCGGTTAATTGCATTGCTCCATAACCTAAACGGTTAATTTCGATATCGCCAATTTTGAATGTTAAATTTGTATTTGCCATTTCTATTTTTTTTATGTTAAAAGAAAAGATTCTATGGCTAATTAACGATGGCATTGCCTGATGGTTTTCACATCAAAAAATTATGATAATCAGGCTACAAACGAGTAAGTGTTGCTGCAGTTAAACGGAAGCATATTTAGCTAAAAACGAATGTTTTGAAACCATTTGCAAATAACTGTAATTTTCAGAAACCTGGTACCGGGTACGCAAGCGATAGAGAAAATGACCTCCAAAATCTATAAACACAGGACAAACTACATTAAGCCAGGCCTGATGTGGGTTCCGCCAACTGTACGCATAAAATTCTGAAGTGATGGGGATGTTTTTTAAATCTTGATGGTAAAAACTGAGTATATCAGCGTTTAGGTTATGACGAAGGGCATCGGATTTACGGATGACAGAGATATGTTCCGAATTCAGGAATTCGTAGTTTTCTAGGGCCGGATGATTAGGTTGCGGAAGGGCTTTTAAAATTTTAAAACCTTTAAATTTTAATCCATTAACTACCCAGATCAGTTGCGGATAGAAACGCTCACGGGCCTGCAACTCTTTTATAGAAATTGGAGAGTTTTGAAACTCTATTGTCACGCCGGAAACGGTATAAATATCTGCCCGATGAAACTCCTGCAGTTCATCGTCAAAAAAATTAACTTCACGAGCGTCTGTTGGAAACTGCTCTTTCCATTCCCGATGCCAGATGGTTTCATTTTCCCACCAGGAATCACATTTGGCGGCAACTTCATGTGCCCAATGATGGATTTTAATTGCGCCACATTTGGCAATTACGTTTTTACCGCAACCGATACAAATTCCTTTACCGCCTTTGAAGGCTTCGGTTTTAGCGCCGTTTAATAATGCATATTGCATTAAAAAGAAAAGTTATTCATTACCCTTAAAAACATTCATTACTGCAGTTTTCCACTGGATATATCCTAAATCTCCACATACCTTGCCAACAAAGTTTTCAACTTCTTCTGGTACATCATTTACAATGCGCCAGCGAATTTTGTATTTTGGATTATAGCTAATATAAACCACCAGGTCATCACTCCGTTGCCCCACAGTTTCCATCGCCTGTAAATGGATATCCCGCAAATCATCTGCCGCGACTCTTAGTCTTTCATTCATTATTTTACCCAGTGAAAGATCTGGTCGAAAATCTGTTTCTAATATCGCTAAAACTGTAACAGTCATATCATTCCCTATTTCATTGAAAGCACAAACATGCCCTCATCGCTAAATCACCAATATTATCCCGCATGCGAGACAAACAAATTTATACTAAAATAATTAGCAAACAAAATAATATCTGTTATTTTCTTTAGTTAAATGTCATTTCAAAAAACATGCTTGTAAATCAACAAGATATAATTTTTAAAGATCAATAAACACCCGCTTGCCACCCTGGTTAAACCTTTTAATATTCGTTTTCAAGCCCTTTATGCTTTAAATCTTCTGTTAATTTAGCCAAGTGACCTAGATCCTTTAAAGATATTTATAAAGCGCAGAAACAGATTGCCTGCACATTGTGAATAACATCTCCTTTAAACAGCACTCGGATCAGCCCAATTCTGTGCATCTTTGCAAAAGCTCAGTTTAGGCTTTTTTTAGGAGATCAGTAAGTAACAATGCATACCAATAACCAATCAGCACATTCAAATCAAGACAATCAGCTCATCCTCGATTTTATTCAATATACTAATCAGCCCATATTTTTAACCGGAAAGGCTGGAACGGGAAAAACCACCTTACTGCGTCGAATTAAAGAAACTACTTCGAAGAATTTCGCTGTCGTTGCACCTACAGCTGTAGCTGCTATAAATGCAGGCGGAGTAACCATCCATTCTTTTTTTCAGATGCCATTTGGACCCATTATTCCAATTCAACAGACTGGAGAGCCCATTAAAGATTTAAAATATTCTGAAGAAAAAATTAAACTTTTAAAGTGCCTTGAGCTGCTGGTGATCGATGAAATTAGTATGGTGAGGGCAGATATGCTCGATTTTATTGATCAAACGTTAAAAAATGTAAAAGCATCCAATTTGCCTTTTGGTGGTGTTCAGGTATTGATGATTGGCGACCTTTATCAGCTTTCACCCATTGCGCATGATGCCTGGCATATCCTTAAAGACTATTACCTGAGTCCTTATTTCTTCGACAGCTTAATTTTGAAAAAAATTTCGCTCGTTACTTTCGAACTGGAAAAAGTGTACCGCCAGTCTGATCCCTTATTCCTGGATATCCTGAACAGAATCAGGGAAAACACGCTTACTCCCCTCCTGTTGGATCAGTTAAATGCGCATTATGATCCTACACTTGCTTCCGCTTGGAAAGAAGATTACATCACACTTACTACACACAATAACCTTGTTGGCCAGATCAATACAGAATGTTTGGAGAAACTAGCTGGAGAAACGCACGCGTTTTATGCGAAAATTACCGGCGATTTCCCTAAAGATGCTTATCCGGTTGATGAAGTATTGCACTTGAAAGTTGGCGCACAGGTGATGTTTATTAAGAACGATTCATCTGGAAAAAAGCTTTATTATAACGGTAAAGCCGCAAAGGTTGTCGGAATTGGAAATGACAATATCCGGGTTCAGTTCTTAGATGATAGCCAGGCTTTTGAGGTAGAACGAGAAGAATGGCAAAACGTAAAATATGCGCTTGATCAGGATGAAAACAAAATTAACGAAACCAATACGGGTTCGTTTTCGCAGTATCCTTTTAAGCTTGCCTGGGCCATTACCATTCATAAAAGTCAGGGTTTAACTTTCGAAAAAGCAATTGTAGATATCAGCTCATCATTTACACACGGTCAGGCTTATGTAGCCTTGAGCCGTTGCAAAAGTCTGGAAGGCTTACTGCTTAAATCTCCCGTTAAAATGGAAAACATTATGACGGATAAGCGGATTATTGCTTTTACTGCCGATGCCGTTAGCAGGAAACCAACCCACTATGATTTAGAAGCTTTTCAGAAAAATTATGCCTGGAACTTAATAGATGATCTCTTTGATTTCACGGCCATCCAATCTTATTGGGAAACGTTAAAAGTCTCGAGGTTTAGGGCAAATGACGAAAACTTAGCTTTGGATAACCTTCAAGCGGCCGTTAACGATTTGCTTGAAAAAGACATTATCAGGGTAGCCAAACGATTTAAAGATCAGGAACTGAGCAAAATAAATAAGGCGGCACAACTGGATGAGGAAAAAAACTTTCTGGAGCGGCTATCGAAGGCATCTCAATATTTTATCCCAAAGCTAGAAACCATTATCAACGAAATTGGAAAATTTGCTGCACTGAAAATTTACCTCGACGAACAATCTGAGAAGCTCTTAGCTACCTTGAGCAATTGTGCCAACGCATTAAATGTGAAGTTTTCTCTGTTTAAATTCTCCTGGAATCCTTTTTCGCTTCAAGATTATACCAGAACATATCTTGCAGCAACTAATAAGTTTGACCAGCGGCCAAAAAAAGCAACAGCAATCAAAGCCGAACTACCAAAAGAAGTGGTTAATCAAAGGTTGTTTCAAAGCCTAGTGGAATGGAGAAAAAACGTTAGCCAGCAGCGAAACGTGCCTGCGCATACCGTTTTATCTGATTTGGCATTACTCAATATTGCTGCAAAACCGCCGAGATCTACAGATCAGCTGGCTGCCGTTAAAGGTGTTGGAGTTGGAAATGCCACGGATTTAGGAAGAGAGATTATGCGGATCGTTAACGATTTCATGGGTGCTAGCACACTTTTTTAATCTTTTAAAAGAGCTGAAAATAGGCATATGTGCATAGCACGCCTGCAAAAAAACAAAGGATTCTAATCACCCAGTTTTTTAAAATGTTTTTACCTTGCTGGGTGATGCTATCTTCTAAACTTTTAAGGAGCTGATCTTGTTTAACGGTTTTCTCTTTTAAATCGAGATTTTCATTTTGTAAGTCAAAAATACTTTTGCCTGTATCCTGTTCTAACTTATTAAGCGCGTAACGGCGTTTAAATCCACCTTCATTAATAAACATATCCACACCAGATTGTTTACCTATCATCGCTGGAAGCGGAACCCCATCCACCTGACCCACTAAAATTACCAGGTTCATTTGCACAAGAAATTCTAAATAATCGGACGCCAGGCTTCCGTTACCTCTAAAAATCTTAAGCACACGGTCTGATTTGATGTACATTTCTTCATCAAATTCATTCAGGATATTATCCAAAAGCTCACATTTGGCTGGAGTTAAACTTATGGAGGGGTTCTTCATTTATTGGAACGTTGATAATTTGCAGCAATAACGCGAAAATAAATTTAACCTAAAAGTTTTATCAACAAAATAACAACTCATTTTTGCGATAAAAATACATACTCTGAAAATATATTCTAATATCGTCATTTTCAATAAATAAAAACTTATACAAACTGGAAACTGTTGTTCAAATAAAAACTAAAGTTATGAAAGACCAGGAAGACCAACCAAAAGACGATAAAAAAATTGAAGATTCAGATCAATTCCAAATACACCGATCGGGTGGAAATGTAGCCGAAGGCCATCTTCCAAAAGATGATCGCGATGATACTGAATACACCGAAGATGAGATTCCTTTTGCCGATGGCGAAGGCACCAAACTGGATGAATGGATAGATGATGAGGAGGAAGATAAAGGCGAATAAAAAAAAGAGCGATCATTAAATGGTCGCTCTTTTTTGCTTATCGGCATGCATGGCCAAGATTATTGTGCCAATGTCATTACATGTTTCAAATGTGCCTTCAATTTTGGAAGTTGTTTAGCGGCAAATTTTTTCGTGGCTGCATCTGTAGATTTAGCACCCTCTTCAAATAAAGCAATTGCTTTTTGGTGATCTGTGATCATCGTACTTACGTAAGACCGATCTAGCGCTGTTCCTTTTAGTTTTTTCAACTCATCAACCGATTTTAAAATATCTGCTTCTGTAAGTTCACCACCTGTTGCTGGTGCACTTGTGGTCACATTTCCTGCTGCCTCTGGCTGGTTATCGTTTCTGGTCGTATCTTTCATATTCTCGGGCGTAGAATCTACCCTGCCATCTGGGCGCAACGTTCCTACTTCCATCTTGCCCATTGGCAAGTTTACGCCTTTTGCTTTTGCCAGAATTTTCAGCTCTTCATTTGCTTTAGAATGATCAGTAATCATCATCTTCGCATACGCCTTAATCTTTGCATCTGTAGATTGTTCATTCGCAACACCGCTTAATTGTAATTCTTTCATCCCCATTAGGATTGCCTGCCTAATGAACACATCAGGAGAAATGTCGGCATTTACCTGATTTACAACCAAAGGCTGATCGGTATGAGCCGATGCGATTTGGTCAAAACTTGAAATGGATAGTAAAACAATAGCTGTTTTTGCTAAAGTAGAGAAGATGTTTTTCATGATTGCTTTCTTTAATCTAGAATTACAACCGTGATTAATTCAAAAAAGTTTCAGCAAATTTTTCCGCGTCGGTGTTATAAATGATAATATTACCGATACAAAGAGGATCCACAAAATTTGCAAAACAATGCATCTCCATCGTGCCCCTCACGGCCGCAGTTTGGGCATACTTCTGGTAATTCCTTCTTTTGCCTCGCTGCAATTGCAATATCATGCGTAATAATACCCGTAGGCACCGCGATAATGGCATAACCAATGAGCATAACTACAGAGGCGACGAATTTTCCAATCGGCGTAATCGGCGAAATATCTCCATAGCCTACGGTGGTAATGGTTACAATTGCCCAATAAATGCTTTCCGGTATATTAGTAAAACCGTTCTCTTTCTTTTCTACCAAATACATAATCGAGCCAAGGATAACAGTGATGGTAAGTACCGTGAGTAAGAAAATACTGATTTTCCTTAAACTTCCCTTGAGCGCATGGGTTAGGAAATTAATTTCAGTTAAGAATTGCCCGAGCTTAAATATTCTAAATACGCGTAATAACCTTAACGCCCGAAACACCAGGAGCGATTGTGCGCCAACGACGAATATGCTGAGGTATGAAGGCAGGAGCGCCACCAGGTCAATGATACCTAAGGGACTGAATACAAACAAGATCGGCTTTCTAATACTTACCAGCCTTAAAATATATTCCAGTGTAAACAGTGCCGTAAAAATCCATTCCAGTGTGTTAAATAAGTTTCCGTATTTAACGTGAATACTCACGACACTATCTAACATCACCACGATGATGCTGGTGAATATTGCGATTAGCAATCCAACATCAAAGGCTTTTCCGGCAGGCGTATTCGATTCATAGATCACTTCATGAAGCTTAAACCGCCAATCGGCATCTGAATTTGAATTGATTTTCTTCTCGCTCACTTAAATTTAAAAATTGTGTTATTTAATAATATGTAAAAAGGGAATAACCAGAAGGTTTTCCCTTAAATATAATGTTACCTATTTTATTTGGATAAACCTAACCATTTACCACTTCACCGCCATTTACATGGATTACCTGACCCGTAATAAATGAAGCATCTTCACTGGCTAGAAATACATAGGCGGGGGCGACTTCTGAGGGTTGTCCAGCCCTTTCCATAGCTGTTTCAGCACCGAAAGATTTAATTTTTTCTTCATCAAAAGTAGAAACAATTAATGGCGTCCACACCGGGCCTGGCGCTACTGCATTTACCCGAATACCAGTTTTAGCCAGATTGGTTGCCAACGAACGGGTAAAAGAGGTGATTGCCCCTTTTGTTGAAGAGTAATCAATTAGATTTGGTGAAGAGCGGTAAGCAGTAACGGACGTGGTATTGATGATGGAGTCGCCTGCTTTTAAATGCTCCAATACTTCATGAGCAAAGTAGAAATAACCGAAAATATTGGTCCTGAATGTATCTTCCAACTGCTTCTCATCGATTTTCTTTGGGTCTTTTTGTGGCACCTGTATGCCAGCATTATTAACTAAAATATTAATCTTGCCAAATTCTTTCAGCGTTTGCTGCACCGCTTTCTTGCAAAACTTCGGTTGCTTAACATCTCCTTTAATCAATAGACACTTTCTTCCTTCTTTTTCAATCATTGCTTTGGTGTCTTCGGCATCGATATCTTCATCCAGATAAACAATCGCAACATCCGCACCTTCACGTGCAAAATGTACAGCAGTTGAACGGCCAATTCCACTATCACCACCCGTGATCAACGCCACCTTATCCTGCAATTTTTGAGAACCTTTATAGCTACCTTTGATCACCTCTGGAGCGGGGTTCATATCAGCCTCTATTCCTGGTTGTTTGTCTTGTTTTTCCGGTGTATTTTGCTTTTTCATGTAATCTTTTTTATTTATTCAGTGCAGAGATAACATTAAAATGCAAAGCATGGTTTCTTTTAGTTGAGGAAGGCGGTTTTATTCAGCATCATTTTAGAAAACTGAAAACATAGAATGCCCCAATGCTGTTAAACTAAAATGCGGCTAACTTTACTTTTGCTGATTAGTGTGCTGATTCATATCGAGACGAAGGCACAATACAGCGATTCTACCCAATACCACATTACACTTTCTTCTACTGGCTCCATCAATCGAACAAACGAAGAAAAAGCATATCTATTAAATAATGCGCTAAATCTAGGCATGAAAAAAGAGCATTTCGTATTAAATTCATCCTCCAGCTGGCTCTATGGAAAACAGAATAACAGCCTGAGCAATAATGATTTCTCCTCGACACTCAACTTTAACCTTTATAAAACATTCCCTCACTTTTATTATTGGGGATTATTAAACTACAATACCAGCTACTCTTTGCAGCTAAAAAACCAATTACTTGCCGGTGGCGGAATTGCTTATAGTATTTTAGACCGAACTGATGCTTATGTAAATGTAAGTGATGGCGTTCTATTTGATCAAAGTAGCCTGATTGTTGGCGAAAGTTATAATACCTATAGAAATTCTTTACGACTTCAATATCATTTTGCGTTTAAGGAAATCATCGTGATTGATGGAAGTCATTTTTTGCAAAACTCTTTCACCAGAAAGGGAGATCACATCATTAGGTCGACCATGTCTGTTGGACTAAAGCTTAGGAAGTGGATTAGCCTGACTACCGCATTAAACTATAACAAACTCAATATTACCGGGCGGGAAAACCTCAATCTTACTTATGGATTAAGTATTGATAAATATTTTTAACGAACTAGGGATTTAATTGCAGGCTTTTCTTTGTTAATGGGTATCGCGTAAGGAGGAAACTTTCTATCGCTACGCAAAGCGCAGGGTAGCATTGGCTTTTACTTAAGCTTTCTAATAGCTGGGAATGGCCTATTACACCAATATTCTTGTTCTCTGAAAGTAATTCGGCAATGAAAATGACAGCATCCCAAACGCCATCCATCAGGAAAAAATCGAAAGCTGTTAAGATGGTATTCCATTGGGTGTGGAGCGGTCGAAGCAGAAAGTACCTCGAAACAGGAAGTAAATTTTTGCTGAAGCGTTCATAGTCATCGCCACATCCTTCGGTCACCATCATCGCGGCATCAGCCGGAAAGTTTGCTTTTTCTACACTAATCATTGCTAATCCATGCTTATAAATGCTGGCAGCGCACACGGAAGAAATGTTAATTAAGGCTAAATGATCATAAATTTTTGGATGCATTGTTTTTTTAGCATCTCTCATAAATTTCAAGCCTGCAATTGTTTTTTTACCCTCTAGTTGGGGATGTAGATCAATATACTGTAGATCGAATTCATCCTGAAAGTTTAGCGCCATCACATAATGCGCCGCCTCAGTTACCAGATACCGGAGATTGAGCGTAGGCATTTGGTCCGCTTGCTGAAAAGATAAAATAGAAAGTTGCAAATTAAAGTTGTTCGGTTCCCTTTATGCATTTGATATTTTCGATACCAAGGCAAGGTCAAATTTAGCATTTTACGGCAATGCAATGAATATTTAAAGTCGATTTTATACTTTAACAGTGTTTATTAGCTGTGTAACAAGTATTAAAAATTCTCAAGCTAATAAAAATTAAAATGTTGAAAATTCGTTTCAAATCTAACTAACTGAAAATCAACAGACAGTGATATTCATCGTTTAACTTTTGTCAAAAGCATTATTGATTTAATATTCAAATGATAATTTTGTGTTATGGCAAATTTAAACGTGAGAAAATCGATACAAACCAAGATAGAATCTTTGAATAAAGAGATTGAAAATCTGCAATCAGAATTAGTAAAATGGGAGAAAATTGCAGCTGAATATGAAGTTAATTCTGAAAGCATCGATTTAATCTTATCTATCCAACAACCTGAGAAAGCCGAAGGTGGACGGGCTAAAAAAGCTAAACAGGCTTAAGTTTCTTAAAAAAGCAAAAGACTGCAAAATTATCTATAGGTAATTTTGCAGTCTTTTTTTTCGCGGTCGCTTAAATACTTTTATCTAAATGACTGAACAAAGTCCACGCTGAAGACACGCTTTATCCATCGTCATACTTTCCCCTGAATGGAAAGGCCACTGGCAAAAATTATCGGCGGCCAGCGGATTAAAGGTTATGGCGGTAAATAAAGCTAATAAAAAACGCAGGAATTCTTTGCTGTGCGCTTAATGAAAGTGCTAATCAACAAACTCCGTACTTTTTAATTGACTAAAAATTAAAAGCCCTTCGCCTGCCAGTTTGCGTAGCGCCTACCGATTTACCTCTAATATTTTGCCGGCCAAATCTTCCCATCTATAAAAATGAAAAGTTTTATCATCACTCATAGCCACCAATAAACCATGTTTAAAATCTGAATTTAGCGGGACAGAAACCACATCAATCCCATCTGTCTGGTTCGCAGTATACTTTATTGTGGTGAGCAACGGGTGTTGATTGGAGGCGCCCGCTTTGCCTGTTCTGCTGTATACTTTCAATTGCCTTGCGCCCTGATCTGAAACTAGAATATAACCTTTATTGCCCTTGGTTTTATAAATTGCAATCCCTTCATTATCTACGGCGAAATCTCCCTGACCAAATAAGGCCAATTCCTGATTTCCTTTGGCAGGATCTGCATAATATTTCCGTACGCCAAACTGTTCATCACAATAGTAAATGAAGCCCAATTCGTTGTCAACGGCTATTGCTTCAATTTCTTTTTTGCCACTATAGCTTCCGAATTTGCGCACCAAATCTGCTTTTATCTTCCCGGTACCATCATCAGAAAGCAGGTATTGCCATAAGTAACCACCTTCCTTCGGACCAGATTTACGCCCCACAACGGCATAGACCTTTCCGCTAGGATCTGTATACATAGCAATTCCCATCAGGTCTTGAAATTCTGCACCCGTTTCGCCAACAAACACCGGGATGCCGCCGTTATCAACCGGTTTCATATCTGGCAGGGCATAAATCCGGAGCTTGTGGGTATAGCGTTCTGTAGTAACCGCAATATCTGTTTTTTTACCGCCAAGAATCAATCCATAAGCAATATCTACATTATTCGGCCGCTTCAGGCCTTTAACAGTTTTCGATTGAATGATTTTTCCTTTCAAATCAAAAACATACAAACCTCCGTTAGTGTCTTTATCTGTTCCGATTACCAGCGATTTTGATGGATCGATTGGATTGACCCAAATTGCAGGATCATCGGTATCAAAATCTACCGGTTCTGAAACGTACAATGGTTTAACCGCATTTAAATCTGTTTGTTGGGCAATTCCCGCACAAGAAATTGTTAAGCTTAACACCACAACCGTGGCGATGTTTATTAAATAGTTGTTCTTCATTTTATAATTTAGTGCCATATGCACCAACAAACGTAGATGGCGCTGGTGAAGTATAAGTGATTCCGTTTTTCATGACCAGACCATTTTGGTGGTGACGGTTAAAGTTGGTTATTCCCTTGCCTAAAGCCGGAGAATTACCTTGAAGGTGAAAATCCCAGGTGGTATTAAAATCTGCGTTATTTACAGCCGTATTTAATGGGTAGTTTACAAATTTTGGATCATTCGCACCTGCAGTGGTCCCAATAACATCGTTTTTACCGCCAACTACATCACCTTTTGGCTGAAACTGATTAACCGTAGCCTGATCGAAGCCATAGTACCAATTGTTGCTGTAAACCGAACGGGCGTCTTCTGGTTTCTTTGGATCTCGTTTCACACCAAAACGGGTGTTGGCAAATAGGTTATTGTACAAATCTGCGCGTACTGTGCTCTCCAGCCAAACAGATCCTCCCTTGGCTGTTGGCCTCCGCCATCCGGTATTAACCATCGTATTGTTATAGGCAATGATATAGGTTTGTGGTGTTTTATCACCTATATTAGAGAGCTTTAAGGCATTGGTATTGGTACTGTAAATGAGGTTATAGGCAATATCTGCCAAGCAACCAGATTTGAAATTCATCGCCTCGCCACCGGTAACACCTGTGGTGTAGAAAATGTTATTAGCAAAAATGATTCTTCCACCTTCAATGTAGGTACAATCTTCTTGCAGGTTTCTAAAAACACTGTTTTGTACCACTAACTTACCATTGGCATTTGAAAACCATAGCGCCGGGAGGTTTTCTCCGGCTACAGCTTTATACAATCCCATTTTAACTGATGTAGATGCATCAGAAGTGGTGGCGCCTGCATATTCGATAACGGCGTAGTCCAGTACCAGTTCTTCGCAGGTTGGCCCAGCTAAAATCCCACCCCAAAGCTTCCCAAACTTATTTTGCTGCGTTTTATAGAACTCATTCACGGTAAATTTAATTGGGTTTTCTGCCGTGCCCAACGCATACAAATTACCTTTGACCACAATTTCTGGTTTAGCCACCGTATCCATTAATATGGTTACCCCTTCTTCTATGGTGAGTGATTTACCTTCCGGAATCACAATATCGCCTTTGATTACCTGTGTACTGCCTTTTGTCCAAACGCCAGATACCTCACCAATTGCTGTATTGCTTGCAACAGAGGTATCGACATCAATGTTGGCTTTCTCACATCCAGTTAGGGCGAGTAAAGTGATGAGGAACAATCTAAAAACCCGGTTCGATTTCATTTTTATATTTTTAATTTTCTGATTAGTTAAACTTGTACCTAAAACCGATCAGGTAATTCTGACCGTAATAATCGCTTCTCACCAATGTGCGTCCGTTTTGGATCAGCTCTTCCTTAATTTTATCATTCTCTGGATTGGTTCCCTTAATAAATAGTTTTGTTGGCGTATTTAAGATGTTGTTGGCTTTTATAAATACACTGATGCCACTTTTAAAACGTTTCTCTGCAGATGCATCCATCTGCACGAAACCCTCCTGCCATAAATCATTGTTTAGAAATTGTGAAACGGTATTAATCCGCGGTCCTGTGTAGGCACCAGCCAACTGCAGATCCCAGCCTTTTTTGGTATCCTTAAATAAAAGGGAGAGGTTCCCGATATGTTCAGATTGACCATACAATGGTCGCTCCTGGTCTACAGAAAGTGCCTGTATATCACCAGTAGCTGGATTAATGGTTCTGATTGTTTTTGGCGTAGTGATTCTTGAATGTGTGTAGGTGTAATTTGCTTTTAAGCCAATCTTACTAAAGTATTTGATGTAATCTACCTCTGCACCGAAGTTATTGGCCGTACCGAAATTGCCTGGTGTATAGTAAATATCCTGTCCGCGAACGGCATCGGCCTGGAAGGTATACTCAATCGGGTCTTTAATCTTTTTATAAAATGTTCCAATCATTAATTGCTCAGACGCCCCCGGGAAAAGCTCGTAACGCAGATCGAAGTTATCTGCCAACGCACGTTTCAAGTTGGGGTTTCCACGTTCCTGAAATTCTTCATTAATTATTTTTCCGGGTACAATTTCATAAAAGCCCGGGCGGTTAACTGCCTTATAATACGAGGCATGAAGTTGTGCTTTCTTACTTAAGAAATATTTTGCCGTTAAGCTCGGTAAAATATCCGTGTAGACCTGCGTTCCTTTTGGGAATGTTTCGCCAGCAGGAAACAATAAGTTATAACCCTGATTGGTATGCTCTACCCTCGCACCACCAATTAATTCTAATTTTGAGGAAGCATATTTAAACATCCCATAACCTGCGCTGATTTTTTCTGATGCATCGTAAGTTAACGGATTGGCTACCGCACCAGTTGGATTGGTCACAATCAGGTTCAAATCAGTATAGTTTTGAAAATCTATCCCATAAATATGCCCGGCATCTACCGCGCTTGGCGCAAGGGTATAATTGTTAAAGAAACTGCTGCGTTGCTTATCGCGATACAAACCTCCTGCCATTACATCCAGTTTATTTTCCCCGATGGGTAACCGATAAGTCAGATCAACGTAACCTGCTAAATCTTCATCCGTATTTCGTTCCCACCTGCGGTTTACCGGTGAAGTATTAACGAGGCTGGTTCTGCTGCTTTGAAAATTTTGCTGCAAACCATTCAGGCTAATGCTTGTATTTTCTGGCACATCATTCTTCGCAGATGAATAAACAGCAGACCACTGAACCAGGAACTTTTCATCTAGAAACTTATGATCTCCATGCAGCGTGCTATTGTAAATCTGTTGCTCAGTTAGGCGGCTTCTGGTATTGTAAACCAGTTCTGCATTTCCTGCAACGGGATTATAAACGCCGTTATAAGTAGTATTCACGGCATCTCTTAATTGTTTGTTTTTGAGGTTGACATAAACATTATATAGACTCAACTGATGGTTTTTATTGAACACATAATCTACCTTACCATGTAAACCGGTACGCTGCTGCTGTTCTGAAAATTCCCGGTAACTTTTGCTGGTAATTACGGCGTAAACATCTGTTCCGTTAACTGCGGTATTGTAAAATGTACTATTGCTACCGCGATAAGTATTCTGATAACTTCCCGCTAATACCACACCGAGTTTGTTATTTAAGAACCGCTGACTTAGAGATAGGCTACCGATTAAATTAGGTGCGGGATTTTTGTATTTGTAGTCGAGCGTTCCTTTTGTGAAATCGTTCTGACTTGCATTATAGCTTTTACCATTGCGTTCTGATGGTGATTTAGCCTGGATATCTGACGAGTTAAAACTGGCGAATTTGCGATCTAAAAATAGCTGACTATACCCAGAGGAAACATTCGCATTTACCTCAAACCTCCCGGGAGCATTTTTCATCACCATATTAATGCCTCCACCAATGGCATCGCCCTCTAAATTTGGCGTTAAGGTTTTATAAACTTCTAAACGATCTAAAAGATCTGATGGAAAAAGATCTAAGGGCACATACCGATACTTGTTATCTGGACTTGGGATTTTGACTCCGTTCACCAGCGTATAATTATACCGTTTATCCATCCCCCTTAAAATTGCATATTGACCGTCGCCATTACTGTTTCGTTCTATGGAAACACCAGAAACCCTTTGCATTACGTTTGCCACCGTTAAATCTGGAGAAATCTCAATAGCCCTGCCTGATACGATATTCATAATCTGTATGGCGTTCTTCTCTAATCTTCTGGCGCCCTGATCTGTAGAACTAACCGGGTTTGATTTGATGGTTACATCATCCAGACTTTTTGAATCACTTTCCATGTAAAACTTTAAGTGTTCATTGTCTTCCTTTACTACAACAATGGTTTTAGTTATGGTTTTATACGTGATATAGCTTACACTGATGCGTGTAGTTCCCATGGCAGTGGCCTTAAATTCGAACGTACCATCAAGACCAGTATTGGTTACCCGCCTTGGATTTTCCATCACCACCGTTGCACCTACTATGGCTTCTCCGGTTTGCTTATCGTAAACATGGCCTTTAATTTTTGTGGCGTTTGCGGTGCCTGCACAAAAGAGAATGAAAACTAGAATTTGTAACAATTTATTCATTGCGTTTGGTTTGTCTTTTTCTTATCGAAGGCACAAAGGTGTATCCCTAAATCCGCATCAGGAAATCACAGGGGTTACACCAAGGCAACATCGTTACTTAAGCTATAAACCAAAAGGTAACACACACCAATAAAAACCTCATTGATAATCATTTACGATGATAAATAAACACCATTATGCTTTTATTATCGTTATATTAAGCAATTGTTAACACGAATAAAACCCAGAAAATTGCGATAATAACGCAATCGCTATGGCCCCCCTGCCCTCCACGCCAAAGTAAATAATAGATTACCCACCTGATCATCTCACCAGTTTCGATCTGCAAAAACTTTCTGGCTAAAGTGAAATTATTATCTTTGAACATGCCAGATATCCACCTAAAAAAACTTTTAAAATCCTTCCTAATTATTTTATTAAGCGGAATTTACCTATCAAGCTTTGCGCAAAAGGTAACAGAACCAACCGATACGCCAGCAGATTGGTCAAAGCCTTATCCGCCGTTTCGCATTGCTGGAAATTTGTATTATGTGGGCACTTACGACCTTGGCTGTTACCTCATCACTACGTCAAAAGGAAACATCTTAATAAACACTGGTTTGGCGAATTCAGAAAAAATCATTGAAAATAATATTAAAGAACTTGGTTTAAAGCTTGCAGACACCAAAATACTACTCACCACACAGGCGCATTTTGACCACATGGGGGCAATGGCAGCACTGAAAGACAAAACCGGCGCCGAGGTGATGGTGAATGAAAATGATGCGCAGGTAATGAAAGATGGAGGTGCTTCTGATTATGCTTTAGGAAAAGGATTTAGCACTTATAAACCCGTTTCCCCTGATAAAATACTGAGAAACAACGAACTGATTACCCTCGGTACCACGAGCATTACCGTGCTCAATCATCCGGGGCATACCAAAGGATCTTGCAGCTACTTATTTAATGTTAAAGATGATCAGAAGACCTATAAAATATTGATTGCCAACATGCCAACAATTGTAACCGAAAAAAAATTCGCTGAAGTAGTTGACTATCCAACGATCGAAAAAGATTACAACTACACTTTGAAGAATATGAGGGCCCTTAAATTCGATATCTGGCTATCTTCACATGCAAGTCAGTTTAAACTCCATCAGAAACACCAACCGAATAGCGCTTACAATCCTGCAGCTTTTATCGATCGGACGGGGTACGACAAAGAACTGGATGAACTGCAAAAGGCATATGATAAAAAAGTGCAGAAATAGTAATAGATTGGTTTTAAAGGTTAAAATGTAACGGGTTGGACGCTAATCTATTCAACGCCGTTCATCTCACCTTATCATGAAGCCAGCACATTCGTTTATTTTAGCATAACTCAATAAGCGCAATGATAGGTTACAAAGCTACTAATCAACTTTGCGTTAACCTATTTTACCAGAACAACTTTCCCAATATGGTCGCCAGATTCTAATAGGCGGTGTGCATCTGCCGCCTGATTAAATGGTAACTGTTTATATAGAACAGGTTTAAACAATCCTGCTTCCAGTTTAGGCCACACATGTTTAAGAATATCTGCTGATAAAGCGGCTTTAAACTCAGCATCTCTTGCCCTAAGCGTGCTTCCGGTTACGGTTAGTCGCTTCACCATCACCTTCCAGATATCCAGGTTCGTATGCTTGCCATCTATTGCATTGATATGCACCAACCTTCCATCGTTGCGTAATAACGTGATATTTTTTTCGAGATAAGAACCACCAATACTGTCGAGGATTACATCCATACCTTCTTCAGCCAGCTTCTCTGCGAAATCTTCTTTTTTATAGTTTACAAAAACATCAGCACCCAGTTCAAGGCAAGCCTTACCTTTCTCATCATTACTTACCGTTACAAAAACTTTTGCGCCAAAGGCTTTCGCCAGTTGAATAGCCGTAATTCCAATGCCACCGCTACCTCCATGAATGAGGATATGCTCACCGGATTTTAGCAGACCACGTTGAAAAACATTAGACCAAACGGTAAAAATGGTTTCCGGCAGACTTGCTGCCTGCGCAAAATCAAAGCCTTTTGGAATCGGCAAACATTGCCCCTCTTTTACGGCAACATAATCGGCATAACCGCCCCCGGCTAGCAAGGCGCAAACGCGATCACCAGGTTGCCATTTAGTAGCATGAGGTCCGCATGATTTAACAATGCCAGAAACTTCCAGGCCGGGGATATCTGCAGGCGCACCGGGAGGAGCAGGATAATTTCCTTCTCGTTGAAAGATATCTGGCCTGTTCAATCCTGCAGCTTTAACTTCAATCAAAATTTCCCCTTCCCCTGGTATTGGATCAGGATAATCTGCCAATTGTAAAACATCTGCGTTTCCGGGTTTAGTTATTTTTATTGCTTTCATAGCGGCTTGCTTAACGTAAGTTTATTTAATGTTTAATTGGAATAATTGGTGACTAACCTGTGCTTCACAGGCAGTATATTTTCAGTTATTGCTCATATTAAACCCCTAAACAAGGATATTGTTAGCTAGAACAATCAATCAGGACAAAATTTAGTGGATTTTTACAGATAACTTCGATCAACTTTCTAAACTTCTTCTCTAAAGAGCAAAGCGAATAATGATGTGATTTTGTAGTTTGAAAAATAATCTATTATTTAGACGAATAATTGATGGAGAGATTTGCTGCGTCTAAAGGTTAGCTATCCCTTTTAGATTTAATCGATGAATTTACGGATCAATGCCGATCTGATTTTACTTGACATCAACCAATAGCCACCTTTATGAATGACTTAGATCCTACCGATATTGAGATCCTTAAAATCTTACAGAAAGATGCCAGCATGACACATAAGCAAATCTCCGATTTGCTTTATAAGTCTGTGGCCACCATTCATGAGCGCATTAGAAAACTTAAAACCACAGGCTACATTAAACGAACTGTTGCTATTTTAGACCGAAAAAAAATAGACAGAAACCTGATCGCCTTTAGCCAGGTGTTGCTCAACGATCATACCGCTGAAACGCTTAAAGGATTTGAGAATGATGTGATTAGATTTCCGGAAGTAATGGAATGTTTTCAAATGACAGGCTCATTCGATTTCGTTCTGCGGATTGCTACTAAAGATATAGATGCTTATCATGATTTTTACCGCAACAAACTAGCCACTTTGCCAAACATCACAACGGTACAAAGCTTCTTTGTGCTTTCAGAAACCAAAAGCGACACCGCCTACCCCTTATAGGGGCCGTAAATCTTCCCCTACTATTTGCCTTAGGATTATCTCCAAGGTGGAAAGAAATTACAAACCGAAAAAAAAACCATAAAAGGATTAATATTACCAATATTTTCTGACGGAAGTGTACAAATGCTTTCGTTTTCCGAATTTTCCATCGAATTCACATCAATGGTTGCAAACGAATGCAAAAGCAACTGATATTTGGTCAATATCAATAAGTAGATTTTCGCATTAGTTAATATGAATACAATCACCTATCTGGACAATGCAGCTACAACTGCAGTAGACCCACAGGTTGTGGAAGCCATGATTCCTTACCTGACTGGTCATTTTGGCAATCCTTCCTCTCTCTATTCCATCGGCAGGGCGGCCAAGACTGCAATAGAATCGGCCAGAAAAAATGTTGCTGAGCTGTTAGGCGTAAAAACAACAAACATCTATTTTACAAGTGGCGGTACCGAGAGTAATAATACTGCAATATCAACTGCTGTAAACAGTTTGGGTTGCACACACATCATCACCTCTCCCATTGAGCATCACGCGGTGTTAAATACAGTAGCATACTATAGCAAAAAGCTTAATATTAGTTATTCGTATGTGCTTATTGATGAATACGGAAATATAGACCTCGATCATTTTGAGCTTCAGCTTAAAGAAAAAGTAGCTCAAGGTATAAAGTGCCTGGTGAGCCTGATGCACGCAAACAACGAAATTGGCACCTTGCTTAACCTCAAAAAGGTTGGGGAATTATGTGAAAGTTACGGTGCAATTTTTCATTCAGATTGCGTACAAACCATCGGGCATTACCCAATCAATTTAAGCGAATACCATGTTCATTTTGCTTCAGCATCAGGACACAAATTCCACGGACCAAAAGGAACAGGAATTTTATACGTCAGTGCAGGTACAAGGTGTACGCCACTCATTCATGGTGGCGGTCAGGAAAGAAAAATGCGTGCAGGTACGGAAAATGTACACGGCATAATCGGATTCTCGAAAGCACTGGAATTGGCGATGAATAATTTTGAAAAAGATCAACATGATATTGCATCGCTTAATTTGCGTTTCCGTGAAGGGCTCCTGAGACTATCAAACGATTTTTCATTTAATAATGCAAAGGAATCACTTTATACGGTGCTCAGCGTTAATTTTCCAACTGGAACCAATACTGATTTTCTCTTGGCCTATCTTGATCAGGCTGGAATTTGTGCATCTGGCGGAAGCGCATGTAGCAGCGAAGATGACCTCGGAAGCCATGTGTTACAGGCTATCGGTAAAAAAGGAACAGGGGCAACGGTTAGGTTTTCTTTCAGTAAACTAACCGCTACAGCTGATATTGATTTCGCTTTAGCTACGATCGGCAAGTTTTTAGGCTTGTAAAGCAAATTGAAAATCCCTGAACTTAACTTCAGCATAAATACAAGAATTTACTGGCCTTTGTAAAAGTTGGCCAGCATTTTAGTTTAGTTAATGTAAAAACGGACACTGCCGGATGGCGTGTCCGGTTTTAGCTTTAAATACAATTATCAAACTTCATACTACGGGCGAAGGGTAAATATCGCCTCATTCTGCCGACTCAAAAACTGTTTGCTGAATGTTTTAGATTCTGCTGTAGTGAGTTTCTTCAGTTCCGCTTTGGTATTTAAAATATCCATAAGAGACGCATCCTCTTCTAACTTTGATTGCACATAATCAACCCAAAATTCATTTGAGCGCATAGCAAGATCGTTAGCCAACAGCTGTTCTGCTACAAACTTCCGGAGTTCATCCGCGGTTACGCCAGTTGATGATAATTTAGCCAGTTCATCATGAGCAGCTAATATCAATTGATCAATCCTGCTGGGTTCGCAGTCGAAAGAGATATTAACTACAAAAAAATTAATTGGAGATTTTGACTTGCTTACGGAAACTTGGGGGGCGTAAGCTCCGCTTTCCACTTCCCTTAATCTGCTGGTTAACCGCATCTGCAGTGCAGATTGTAATAAATCGAGGTATAAGTTAGACCCGTTTTGATAAACATATTCTCCGCTCAGCACCATCTGTACCGTTCCTTTATTAATGGCTCTCCCGGTTAAATCCTTCCTAATGTAGCCTTTGGGAAACCGGATCTTGAGGTCTTTAGTTTCTTCCTCACCACTTCCTGGCGGTAAACTACCTAGATAATTACAAGCGAAATTTTTCAGGGAGTCAACATTGAAATTGCCGCTAAAAACGTAAGTAAAGTCTGCAGGGTTTGCAAAGCGTGAAATGAAAAATTCACGAATCTTGTTTTCGTCTATCTTGTCAAAATCTTCGATTTCAGTTGGCTTTCTGCGTGCGTTGTAGGAAGATAAAACCGTGGTTACGGTATCACTTAAGGCACGATCGGGATTTGGGGTTCGATTTCTGAATGCTGATTTTGACTGAGCGATGATCCGGGAGAATATTTTAGAATCAAATCTCGGATTGGAATGATAAAGGTACAAGATTTCGAATGCCGTCTGAAGATCTGTAGTAGAACTTGTTCCAGAAAAACCTTCGGATCTGTCGCCAATATAAGGTTGTACGGCTACTGCCTTTTTATTCAGGATATTTTCTAGCTGACTTGCGTTAAACGGGCCAAGGCCGCTGCTGGTAATGAAAGCTGTCGCGTTTTTAATGGTCGGGAAATCTGCATTGCTGTATAGTGAGGTTCCGCCATTACTAAAAGCAGCAAATTGCACCTGATTATTTTTAAAATCAGTTGGCTTGGCATAAATGTTCATCCCATTTGTCAGCTGCCAATGGTAAATTCCCAGTGCAGAAACAAAATCTTCCTTCCTAATTTCACCAGGCTTGGGTAAATCCGAGAGCAGTTGAGTAGCCTCAAGCTGTTTTTGATAAGGCTTAATTTCAGTCTTCTCCACTTTACTTATCCAGGCATTTAGTAGTTGCTGGTCTGGCATCTTTGCTTCAAGCGCTTTTGAACTGAGTACAATAACAGATTGATCTTTACTTTCAAAATAGGTTTGGAGATATTCGGCTATTTGTTTGGGGCCAATCTGGTTAATGTTCTGCTTTACAAGGCGATCTCGCTCCTCAATGGTGAGGTAAGCATCGCCTTTCAAAAAGTGCTGAAGATAAGCCTCGGCATAGTCGGCTGATTTAACTTTATCACTTTCCGACAAAGCAATTTCCATAGATCTTGTGAGCCGTTCGGTAGCCGATTGAATCTCTTCTTTAGAAAAGCCAAAACGTACAATTCGCTCAACTTCTGTCCAGAAACTGGTAAAGCTGGCATCAACTTTTTCAGGATCAGCAACCACGCTGAAGGTTAGCGCATCAATATTCGCAATGAGTGGGGAGATTGATCCATTGGCGCCTAAATAAGCGGGCGCATCGTTGCTGTAAACCTCTTGAAACCTTTTAGCAAGAAGCATATTTGTTAATCGTTCAGTTAATTCTCTTTTAAAACCCTGTTCGGTTGATCGTGTAAACCCGTCTTTTTTGAAATAAAACTGAATGGTAGCCTGACCAATTTGCGCGTCACTGAGCTTTACGAAATCTTTTTCGGCTTTCAATTCCACCTTATAATCCGGGCGGGATAGGGGTCTCACCGGAGGCTTAAGATCTGAAAAAAGTTGGGCAATCTGCTTCTCTACAGCATTTACGTCCACATCACCCACTACAATTAGCGCCTGCAGGTCGGGCCTGTACCATTTTTTATAGAAGTTCCTGGCCATTGAAACGTCAGCCTTCAATACCACACTATCCTTCCCAATTGGCATTCGTTCTGCGTATCTGGAATGGTTATACAACAGGGGTTGATAGATTTCTGCCATTTTCGTTCCCGTATTCGTGCGCAGTCTTCTTTCTTCCTGGATGACTCCCCGTTCGCGGTCAAATTCACCTTTTTCCATGGATGCATCTGCTGCCCAGTCTCGCATAATTTGCATGGCATTGCCCCACAGTTTTGGATCTTTTGTAGGGATTGGCAATTGATAAACGGTTTCATTAAAACCAGTATAGGCGTTTAGGTCAGCACCAAATTTTACACCCGCACCCTCGAGGTAACTAATCAGCTCGTTTTTAGGAAAATGTTTTGTTCCGTTGAAATTCATGTGCTCAATAAAATGGGCTAATCCGCGCTCATTTTCTTCCTCCAGGACCGAACCAACCTTATTGGCTAAAAGCAGCGTAGCACGGCCTGCTGGAGTAACATTTTTTTTGATATAGTAACGGAAGCCATTCTTTAAGACACCAGTTTTTACCGTAGGGTCATTGGGAATGGCTAATCCTTGTCCCTGGACCACTTGGTATAAGCATATCAGGAGCAAGATCATTGATTTGATTATTTTAGTCATTAATTCTTTTGTATTTATTGATGAATTTTCGTTTCCAATTAATTCAATTTGCCGAAAACTTCGGTTTATCTTCTTTTTCTTGATATTAGCATCCAGGAAACTGATAAGGCAATAAGCCCTGGCAGAAGTACCAGCAAAGCCAGTCTGATCCATTTCACCTGATCAGCATCTACCAATACATGTTTGTCAACAGGCTCCGGACGTGTAGTATCGATAGGAAACTGCTCCCGGCTAAACCAGCGGAAGAGCTCGGTTAAGAAAGTAAAATTAATACCACGTGGACTTGTCCTTGCCATTTCTTTATTGCTCATGAAATCTGCATCACCAATAATAAATATGCGTTGTTCTCTACTAGATAGCTGACGGCGTAAGGCATAGCCTAGTGGAAATGATTTTTTATTTTCATTTTTACGGGGATCCTGTAACTCAGTTGTTCGATCTACAGCCAAACCCGCTATCTGCCAGGTATCTGCGGCCTGAGTAACTAAAACAGGTAAGCTTTCAAAACTATTATTTGGAAGTTGTTGTAATACCGCTGCAGTTGGTGTGGTAACAAAAGCACTATCTTTCTTTACAAAACTACTGTTTTTAACAAGCTTCGTCCAATTTTTAGTGGCTAACCCACCCAATACAAATGATGGTTCAAAATTTTTGCTTTTCTGAACGAGCATACCCGGTGCAATCTTCACATTGAGTAAAGCGAGTACAGGATTCGAAATGGACTCACTTCCGGGCTCAACAGCAATCAGGAGATTTCCTCCGGCAGCAATATAATGGGTCAGATTTGTAATTTCCTTTGGATTTAACGAATTAATCGGATCAGCCAACACCAGAATATCTACCTTTTCAATTAAGGCAGTATCTGCTAAATTAACTTGCTTAACATCAAAGCCCTGATTGATGAGCGAATATCGGAAACTAATTTCATTGGTAGAAGTCTGATAATCACGATCGCCTGAACGGTTAATGTCTCGCTCCATATGACCTGTTGAAAAACCTACGCGAGGTGGGCTCACAACTAATCTTTTTAAAGCTGCAGATATTTCTTTTTCAAATGGAATTTTAAAAAAATCGTCAAAAGTCCGCAGCATGGTGTGCTTTCCTTTGTAAGAAAGAACCCGCACAATTCTGTTGCGTTCTGGCTTAAGGTCTATTACTTTGGCAATTTGTTCCGGGCGAAGAAATAGATCAAAATCCAGTTCATTCGCTTTAGCTGCCTTTCTCGCCAGTTGTTCATCACTCAGCCCAGGATTTTCCTGATACAAACGTTCATTCGTAGAGTGGTCCCAGTAGTACACATAGTCCATACGCATATACGGCATATACCGAAAATACATATCGTAATTTTTCTTATCAAGATTTTGATATGCGGGAAGGCCCATATAGTTATTTTCATCCAGTAAGTTTACATAAGTAGTTAGCCTAACCGGTTCATCCAGCTTTGCAATGATCTGCCTGCTTTCCAGTGTAAGGGTTCGCTTATGATTGGCTGTCATGTCTGCGTAGCCAATGAGTTGGGGCCGTGAACTGATATAGCCCAAGAGCAGCATAGTAACTACTAATCCACCATACCTTAGAACTTTTGCAGAAAGACTAACCGTTCGCCGTTCGAATTGTAGTTTTAATAGCGTAAGCCCCAAAAACAAAACAATAACAACCAGGAAATAAGAAATATCATTGGTAGAGAGTAAGCCATTAATTGATTCTTCTGCTCTTCCGTTGATCGCTAAAAAGTAAGTGATATCCCGAACAAAGTTGATGTCTTGCCACAAAGTACCGATGAAATTCAATATCGCTAAAACCACCAAAGTACTAATGGCAGCCACAACCTGATAGCTAGTGAGGCTAGACATAAATAACCCTATAGCAGAATAAGCACAAATTAACAGATAAAGACCGATGATCCCTGAGAGTATGAATAAGAAGTCGGCATTTTCAACCGTAAAGAAGGTGATAACACCCAGGGTGAGTAAACATCCCATCAGTATCAGGCAATAGATGATCATGGCCAGATATTTCCCACCAACAATATCAACCATTCTAATTGGCGAAGAATACAATAGCTTAATTGATCCACTGTGTGTTTCGCGGCTAATCAACCCCATGGTAAGCAAAGGGATATATAGATACAAATAATCTTGCACCTGAGGAAACAGTGACCGGAAACCAGAAAAGATACTACTGGTTAATTCATTGGCTAATTGTCCCATCTGCTGTGCCTGTTCCATCCGCTCCAGCATGGAAGAATAAAGCCAGCCCGTTTGGATGATGAAAACCAGGAGAACTATCCAGGCTACAGGTGAATAAAATAGCAGGCTAAGTTCTATTTTCGCAATCCTTAATATATTTTTCATTTTCTTTCAAATTATTTTTCGTGTACAAAATGCTTGTCAAACTGCATTCAGTATGACGACACAAACACAACCGTTTTATTTTATGATGATTTCTGATTGGAAAGCTGTGCGAAAATCTGATCTAATGAACTTTTTTCCAGTGAAATTTCAGACATCCGCCAACCTTGTTCTACACTAGTCCTGATCAACCTTTCGGTAATGCTCTGGCCATCGGAAAAATGGATTCTGAACTGGGTACTGTTGATGGCTTCTACACGGGTTACCCCATCAAAACTTTGAAGCACATTTATTGCAGGAGGATTCATTAGTGCTACGATCAAACTATCCGGTTTAATGTAGTTATTGAATGCATCCATGGTATCAGAAAAGACCATTTTTCCACTATCAATCATTTTGATTTGACTACAGGTTGCCTGAATCTCTGAAAGAATATGCGAAGAAAAGATCACACACTTTTCTTCCCCTACTTCCTTAATCAACTTCCTGACTTCATAAATTTGATTAGGATCTAATCCGTTGGTTGGTTCATCCAGCACAACCAGTTTTGGCTCATGGATGATGGCTTGTGCAATACCTACCCGCTGTTTGTATCCTCCTGACAGATTTGATATTAAACGGTTACGAAAATGTGATACGCCGCACTTTGCCATCGCTTTATCCACTGCTGAGGGTACATCTTTTTTATCTATAAGCCTCAAATAGGCACACTGAGTAAGGTATTCGTAAACAGTGAGTTCCATATGCAGCGGTGCATTCTGAGGTAAAAAGCCGATCAGCTTCTTTGCCGAAATCGGATCCTGCTGCATATTATATCCCCCTATTTTTACCAGTCCGCGGGTTTGGTTTAAGACACCGCACATGATATTCATGGTGGTTGATTTTCCTGCACCGTTTGATCCCAGCAAGCCGAATACGCCCAATTCACTTATTTCTAAATTGATATCCTCTATAGCCCATGACGTGCCGTAGCGGTGAGAAAGGCTATTAATTTTTACAATATTGTTTTCCATTATAATTGATTTGTGTTCCATTGGCACTGCAACTGATACCGAAACTTGTAAATTATCTATAACCCTGATTTTGTACTAAGTTGGGGTTAGCATCAATAGCGGTTTGAGGAATTGGATATAACTGGGCAAAACTTTGCCAGGTTGTACGTTTAACTGTACCTAAAACGCTATCAATCGTGCGTGATCTTTTTAAGCTTAACCAACGGTCGCCACGTTCTAAGAACATTTCTACCCTTCGCTCCCTCACTACTGCATCTGCCAGATTAACACCGGCTTGTAAAGGGGAAAGCCCTGCTCTTGCCCTAATCATATTTAGATCGGCTATTGCTTCAGCACTATTCCCTAGGGCAACATTGGCTTCTGCCCTTAACAGGTACATCTCTGCTAAACGTAAAACAGTTGGTGCCTCTGTTCGCCCTGATTGGCTGGCAGAACTTAGATCATAATTTTGATATTTGAAGGGCTCCTGTGCGGTTACTCCGCTAAGTCTTGTCTCCTTTATCCATGCAGTTCGCCTTAAATCTCCGGGTTCAAAAGCACTTAGTAAAGCGGGTGTTAAGGTAAATTGCAGTGAAAAGGCATCCCGACTACTTACAAATTCCTGTCCTTCTGCGGTGTATCCTGAAGCGGCATTAAATACAGAACCAAGTTGCAAAATTGCTTCTCTGGAATCGGCTAAGAAGATGTTTCCAAGCTGTCTGCCGGGCAATAAGGTATATAAGTCTGTACGATCGATCACTTCAGTTGCATTGGTAACAGCATTTTGCCAGTTGCCAGTTTGTAAATATGCTTGCGCAAGTAACGCGCTAACCGCACTCCTGTTCACCTGAAGCCTGCTTCCAATAGATCCGTTGGTTACATAAGCTTCTGCTACATTACCTTTTGCGGTGGTTAGATCCAAGATAATCTGCGCGTATACGGCTGCTATTGGTGTTCTAGGCAATAAGGCGCTTTCAGCTATATTGGGAGAAAGTACCAATGGGACATCTCCAAAAAGATTGGCTAGTTGCATATAGCAATAGGCACGCATGGCCAAAGCTTCTCCGGTAATTTGTCTGGCAAGGGCTTGAGGTACGGAAGGGTTATTGTCTAATCCGGCAATGATATTGTTAAACTGATAAATACTGGTATAGCTATCTGTCCAGATATCAGATGTCATACTGCTGGTTATGGCTTCATAAGTATTATTTTGAAGCAAATTATATCTCGTTGCTCCGGATACGGAAACCATTTCATCTGCAGCAAGCGCGTTGATCAGGGTAAGATTTACACTAAATGTCTGCGATTGCGTCATGCTGGTATAAGCGCCGGCCAATGCTGCACGTGCAGTTTCTGAAGTACCAAAAATAACAGCAGAAGGACGTTCATTGCTGGGAGGATCGATCTCTAATAACTTACTGCAGCTGGCACAGGTCAACACCATTGCCGTTATCAATGCTGTTGCAAAGAATTTATATTGATTATTCATGGTCTGTCTGTTTAAAAGGTGAATTGTAAAACGCCAACTATCGTTCGCAATGGCGGTAAGCTAACCCCTTGAGATTCCGGATCAAAGCCTTCATAATTGGTGATCGTCAAGAGATTTTGGCCCTGCAATTGGAACCTCAGCTTTTGCAGCTTCATTCTCTTCAACCAGTTACCTTTAAAATCATAAGAAACGCTAGCATTTTTAAGCCTGATAAATGAAGCATCTTTATATATTGCATCCGAGCTGATGTAATCGCTATAGGCATCATAAGCATCGTCGAAATTATTGGTAATTTGTGGTTGATCACTCAAACCGCCGTTAATGTATTCTAAGATAGGACCAGCTGCCCCATTATTCATAAATCCGGGTGGCGAGAAGGACTGCGATAGGATGGTTCTCGCCGTTTGTTTAACAAACTGGAAGAGAAAATCAACAGATACACCTTTAAATGATAAGGTATTCGACACGCCGCCATAAAATTTTGGCTGAGCGGCACCAGCAAAATACCGGTCTCCTCTGCCTGTTTCCAGGAAACCGAAGTTGATCGATCCATTGCCGTTGAGATCTGCAACGGTTGGTAGTCCGGTAGTCGGATTGATTCCGGTATATTGAAAAACCAGGTTACTTGTTAATGGTCTGCCTACTAAGTATCTGGAATAGTAAGAGGTATTTTCTATGTTTGGAAAAGCCAATAGTTTATTCCGGTTGATTGAAAAATTGACGTTTGTACTCCAGTTAAAGTCTTTGCTTTTAATATTCTGTGAAGAAAGCGTAATTTCCAGTCCTTCATTTTCTACCCTGGCGGGCAAATTTCCCTGGTAACTCGAGAAGCCTGCCTGAATACTTAAAGGGAAGCTCACCAGTTGGTTTCCTGTTACGTTTCTATAGTAAGCTGTTGTTAAAGAGATCCGGTCTTTAAAGAAACCCAGATCAAGCGCGATCTCCATTTTCTTTGTTTCCTCCCATTTATAGGCCTCATTGGCAATTCTTACCGGACTAAGGCCGTTAAGTCCGTTATACTGATAAGGTATAGAAATATAAGAATCAAGATACTGGTAGTCACCAATTTGATCGCTACCAACAATACCATAACTACCCCTTATTTTTCCAAAACTTAGTACCGATAATCCCTTAGCGAACTTTTCTTCAGTAAAAATCCATGCTGCGCCTACCGAACCGAAGTTCCCATAACGCGAGTTCGGGCCGAAACGGGATGAACCATCTCTTCTAAAATTCATATTTACAATGTACTTGCTTTCCCAGTTATAATTAACCCTGGCAAATACAGATGCATATTTATATTGACTGGAACTGCTTGAGGTGCTCACAAATTCAGCGGAAGCTAGATCTGTTAGGAAAGCATCAGAGGCGAAACCGCTTGCAAGGGTATAATAAGGTTGATTAGAATTTTGTGATTGCCATGTGCCGCCAATCAAGGTCGTTAATGTACCTTTTAAAATGTTGCGCTTGTAGTTTAATTGTGGTTCTACGATATAAGTGGTCGTGTTATTATTCGCGAACATACTGCTGGATTGATTGGTTGTTATCCCCGGATCCATCGAAGACATTGGCGTAATTCTGGATTGATCCATATCAGATCTGCTAAAGCCTAAAGAAGTTTTGAAGCTTAATCCTTCCAGTATCTGATAATTCAGTACCAGATTAGTTAAAAGCGTATTTGATTTATTTTCTTGTAGCTGACGCAGTTGCCCAAGCGGATTAACAGGAATACCAAAAGATACCCCACTCCAGTACAGGCTTCCGTCAGGATTATATAGTGGAAAATTTGGGGGAAGGTAATAGGCTGCTGAGGTAAGATCGAGCGCAGAAATATTATTTCCTTCTGCACTGTAAATTGCAGAAATATTTACTTCAAACTTCTGGTCTAAACTGCGGTGACCAATGTTTAGATTGGCTGCAGTACGCTTATATCCCTGATCTTTGGTAAACACATTGCCCTGACGCCAATGCGTACCACTGATGCGGAAATTTGTTCGTTCATCCCCACCGCCCAAAGCAAGGTTTGCTTCCGTCATATTTGCTGTATTGCCAATCAGAAGTTTTTGAAAGTCTGTTTGGGCATTCTGATCCCAGCGCGTTAAATCGTAAGCAGAATCATCTAAAGGATCGATTCCGGTATTGGCATAAGCACGGCGGCGAATAGCCAGGTAATCTTGTGTACTTAAGGTATTCACAAAGTGACTAACATCCGAAACACCATGTTTTACTGTTCCATCGACCATCGTTTTACCTGCTTTACCTTTCTTTGTAGTGATAAGTACCACACCATTCGCACCTCTCGATCCGTAAATGGCAGTTGCATCAGCATCCTTAAGGATATTTATGCTTTCAATATCAGCCGGATTTATACTATTTAAAGGACTTGTTGCCCCATTGGCGCCATCAAGCGAGTTCCCGGTTTGTGCATTAATTGCTTCTGCCAGGTAGGGCACCCCATCTACAATAAACAAGGGGTTGTTTCTTCCTGCAATAGAATTGATTCCTCTGATGGTAAACACCATTGGCGATCCCGGAGAACCATTCCCCTGTGTAATATAAACTCCTGCCACCCTGCCTTGCAATGCCGCTGCCGGGTTTGAAGCTGGTGTACTTTCCAGTTCTATAGCACTGATACCCATCTCAGAACCCGTACTCGTGCGCCTGGAGCCAGTTCCATATCCGATTACATTTACCTCATCTAATCTTCCAGGATCATTTTCCAGGTTAGAAATAATCTGCTGCCCTCTACGGGCAAGAACCGACTTATTTTTATAGCCGATATAGGTGAATAAAATTAAAGTTGCATTGCTGGGAATACCGATTTGATAATTCCCATCCGCATCTGTAAAGGCCACATTGCTGGCGTTGTTGAGGTGTACGGATACGCCTGGAAGCGGCTTCCCGGTCTCATCCAGCACGATACCAGTTTGCAGAAATCCTCTTTCAGCTACATTACCGACATTGTCACTAGCTAAAGGTTGGCTTTCCTTGTCAGCGCTGGTTTTCAAAATGATAAATTTATCATCAACCATCTCGTAACTGATTTGAAACTGACTCAGTATACTTCCTAATATGCTCGAAAGGCTTTGGGTTTTAAAATTGCCGTCTAGTTTTTTACGCTTATTTACCAGAGCCTGGTTGTATACAAACTTAACTTTAGTTTGAAGTTCTAAATCTGTAATAATCTGCTCTAAAGAATAATTAGTGAAGGCGATACTGATCTTCTTCTCGGAGATGGACTGTGCAAAAGACTGAAGTTGCAACAAAACCAGGGTGATAAGAACTAAGGCTGCCAGTTTAGTTTTACCAGATTTTTGCGATGGTTCAGTCGCGATTTTTTTTGGCAACATGTGGACACAGAATTTCCATGTCAAATATTTTTTATACATTTGTTTGGTTTAGTTATTTGAGAAAATAAGAGAAAAGCCAAGAACGATCAGTGTTGTCGCACTGACGTTTGAGCTGACTGGTTGGGGTTATTTATCCATCAAAAACAGCCCCCTCCTGTTAGTTTTACTTTATTATTATCCATTTTATAGTTCGCATTTATAGCGCTGCATAAAATTTGTAAAGATTTATTTAATGATAAATTGGTTAAATCTGCAGTAATTACACAAGCATTATATTCTCCGGTATAGCCTTCAAAATGTATATTAAACTTCTGTTCGAAGCGTAACATAATTTCTTCAAAAGGCACTTTAATAAAAGCCATATCATACTGCGTACCCGAAATAAGGGTTTTAATTTTATCTTCCTTTTCTGCCTCTTTAAACTGCTCTACTTTACCTATCCTGGTTTCAAAACTCTGATTAGCTTCGACAAGATATACTTCACCCGGGCCATTTTGAGGATTCGTAGAAACTTTAACCTTTCCCGTTAAAACTTCGATATCATAATCATTACTCCCTATACCAGACCGGAGATTAAAGCTCGTGCCCAAAACGGTAGTGGTAAAACTGCCAGACTTAATTTTGAATGGCCAACCTTTGTTGTGGGCAATTTCGAAAAACGCTTCGCCATTCAATATCACTTCACGTTCATTCTTTGCGAAGCTTTCAGGGAAAGACAACTTACTGTTTTTCTTCAGCCAAACAATACTACTATCTGGTAGCACAACTCTTTTGATACCTCCATTACTTTCTATGTGATGTGAAGTAGCGATATTTTGTTTCTTCTCCTTATTGATGATAGCATAAAAGCCGATTCCAAAAATGAGTACGATCGCCGCCGCAGCACTTGTCCATAGCGGATGGAATAGAGAAGCACGTTTCTTATGTGTACCCAATTCATACTGAATGCTGTTGAACATTTTCAAACCTGTTCCCTCCTCACTTCCTTCCATATCCATTTCTTCAGGAAGTGGCTGATCATACCATTCGTCAAGTTCTTTTTGCTCAACTTCAGTCAGCTGCTGCTTTTTCCATTTCAGGATCAGGAATTTAATATGTTCGGGAACAAGCATATTGAAACGTTTGGTTTATATGATAGTGTGTAATTTAACAGGGAACACGTACGCGTTTTGAAAATAAAAGTAAAATAATGCTATTTTCTAGTCAAAATCTCAGAAATAACAAACAGAAAGCAAACATTATAGTCCTTAAATGAATTTTTAAGGACGCGAATGGCTTTGCTAATCTGCGTTTCCACTGTTCTGTGTGAGATATTCAACGTAGAAGCGATATTTTTAGCACTCATGCCTTCGTTTCGGCTCATTTTAAAAATTATTCTGCATTTTTCTGGCAACTGATCTACAATAAGGTTTATTTTAGATTGCAGTTCCTTCATTTCGATGGAATGAAATTCATCATCTTGCAGCCAGAGCGCTGAATTCTCGGCACCATCAATCGAAATTTCGTCTTTTCTATATTGCTGTTTAGCAATGAAACTGAGAATTTGATATCTTAGGGATGCAAATAAGTATGTTTTAAGAGAATAGACCAGTTCAATTTTTTGGCGACGATGCCAGATGCTGATAAATAATTCCTGCACCACCTCCTCTGCATCTTCTTTACTCTTCAATCTGGCATATGCTTTAGCAAGTAAAGCCTTCCAATACCGGTCGTAAAGCGTTGAAAAAGCTGATAAATCTCCATTTGCTGACATTGACAGCAATAATTCATCAGATTCGCTTTGGTATTTATGCATCAACCTATTTATGTAAGACCGCCTAATATATAAAAATTATTTTTCGCAGTGAAATAGATCATCACTGCTCCATATTATTAATAATAAGTAGTACTAAAAATGCAAATACTGAAAAAATTGACAATAATTCACTACAATTACATATTATTGGTTCAGTAAGATTAAGGTTATTACTAAATGATTATTGTACCCATATAAATAACCAAGTCCCCAACAAGAAATTATTATGATGACACACCGGATTCAACAATATTTTGAGTGCAAAAATCTAAGTTCAAGCTAAATTTCAAATTGTTTTTGGTAATTATTTTCATCGATTTGGCGAATTACTCTTTAATACAGAAGTGGTCTGGCCATTTCAAAACTAATTATGTTTTGTTATCATCTTTTTACGCAAACAATTTTAAGCTTTAACTGCTTATATCACAATTAATAAGATATTTGTAGCTACTTAACGGTAGCCTCTTAAATATTTTGTTTACTAAATCACCCCAACAAGACATTTAATCCCTCAAAATGAAAGATCTAAGCGGAACCATCCCTTCGCAAGAAACCGAAGTAGCCAGAATTACGGCGCTAAATAGATACAAATCAATAATCACCTCTCCCGCTCCCATATTTAATGATTTGGTCAGTCTGGTTTGTGATACTTTCGAAGTGCCGATGGCAGTAATTTATTTCATTGGAGAAAATGAGGTTTTTTACCAGTCAATAGTTGGTGTTAATATTGAGATTTCAACATCTGAATCCCAAAGTTTTTTTGAGGAGTCTATAGCGCCCAATGCGGTATCGGGAATAGAAAATGTGCCAGAAAACCCGTATCAGATCCATTCGTATGCCAGTGCAGGCATTTATAGTCAGGATGGCTATTTAATTGGTTCACTTTGTATCATGTCTGATCAAAAGATCAATTTCGATTTAAAGAAACAAGCCAAATTAAGAGGCTTTGCAAAAACGGTGATGAACCAACTGGAATTACTGGTTTCAAATGCCAGTCTGGTAGAACAAAATACTAATCTAAAAGAATATCAGGAACAAACTGCTCAGGCAAACAATGTGTTAGAAAACGTACTCGACAGTTACGAAATGCTCTTCAAGTATACACCTGCAGCCATTGGGATTTGTTCTAGTGCAGACAGGTTAATATGGCAGGCGAATGAAGCCTTACTTGACGTTTTCGGTCGCCATGACAACTTAATTGGAAAATCGCTTGATTTGTTAATTACCGATATTGATGGTGAAGATTTTTCAATTGTACTCGATCAGGTCAATTTACAAGCCACAGCCTATCATTCCAAAGAAGCCAAACTGCGGATCAAATACGCTGATGGATACAAGTCGATCTATGTAAACCTGTCGCTTCAACCTGTTGGCAGAATGGGCGATGAGCCAGATAATATTATGTTCATTATGGCTGATGTAACAGAACCCGTGATTTCGAAGCAAATGATTGAAGAAGCGAACATCGTGCTTTTAAATGCCATTGAAGATACAGGGATGGGCTATACCGTGGTAGAGTTTGCTACAGGAAAAATGGTATCCAACGACCAGCTGAAAGCCAATTACGGTTATTATCCACTTGACGAATTTAACTATGAAAATTTGTTTGAAGCCATCCTGCCTAAATACAGATCGAAAGTTAAAAAAGCTGTTCGCCAGGCCGTACTAAAGAAAAGCACCTACCAAGCAGAATATGAGGTTCGTTGGAGAGATGGATCTGTTCATTGGATTAGAGGTTATGGGAAACCAAAATATGATGAAAATGGAATAGCTTCTCACATTATTGGCTTTAACAAAATTATTTCTGGTCCAAGCGGAGATAAATAGTTTGAAAGCGCTGAATATATCGGTTTACATGAAGTGCGATAGTGATCATCAGACTCATCTTCATTTCAGCTGTTAAATAAACTTGCACCGTGTTTTCGGGATGTTTAATTTACTCAGCATCCTCAGTCCTTGAAAGATCTGGTAAATAAAATTGATCAGGCATTTTAAGAGCACAAAAATACCTCCCTGGTTTGTCTGGTCTTTGATTTTTCACCAGATAATAACCTTTATTTAAAATTAAGGCATAATTTCCTTGCTGATGTTGTTCTTTTCATTCATTTGAATACAGATTGCTTGTAGTTAAATATTTACACTAACTTACTACTGCAAATACAATTAGTATGAAATCTAATGCAGTTAACCAAATCGCTATTCAAGAAGAAGTCCTTTTCTTTCCCGTTTATTAACGAGAAGGATCTAGTTATCAGCCTGAAAAAGGGCAATCCTTCAGCCATTAAAACATTATATCAATGTTATTCTGCAAATCTAATGGGCGTACTAATGGACGTAGTAAAGCAAAGGGAGACGGCCGAGGACTTGCTACAAGAATGCTTTATAAAAATCATCAGACATATTCATACCTATGATGAGAAAAAGTCTACCCTTTTTACGTGGATGTTAAGCGTAACCCGCAACACAGCAATTGATCATAAAAGGAGAAAATCCTCGAGAAACCAAAAAATGAATATTAATATCGACGAGTTAACTGATGAATGTTTCGAGCTTCACGAATGCAGTTTCAATATTGACGTTATTGGCATAAATATAGTTGTATCAAAGTTACCTCCAAGAGAAAACCAAATGATCAGCCTGATCTACTACCAGGGTTTTACACAAGCGGAAGTATCTGTTAAGCTCAAAATGCCAATAGGCAGCGTAAAAACGATGCTACGCAGGGCAATTACCAGAATGAGGTATCTTCTCAATATCGCACCTCAGAGAGTTGGAAATTCCACTGCGCTTTAGCAAGATTCAACTTCGCAATAAACAGTTTTCTACGAGACAGATACAAGCGGTAAATTACCGTGCTAGCCAATCTTCAGCGCATTTGCATAAGCTGCTTCGGGCTTAATTTCAGGAAAAAAGACTTTCAGCCCTGCTGTGCTCCGCTCAAACCTTAAATCCAGACCAGTGGCCACTAGTTTTACAGATTTAATTTCTCCATCATAATATTCACTGCCTGTATTTAAACTGGTTATCAGTATCGAACCGTTTGCAGGCCAATCCATTACTGTGGCAAAGAGTGTTTTATTTTTGGTAACAAAGCGTATATCTTCTTCTGTGAAAGCTTTCCCCTTGCCCTCATTAAATCCTTGAGCGCTTAACGCGGCAGCCTGTTTCATTGCCGGGCCCTCACCAAATATTTTCCATGGACGCGTTCCATAAATACTCTCACCGTTCGCTTTCATCCACACTCCAATTTCTTCAACGATTTTTTGTTCCAGCTCATCAATCGAGCCATCTCCACGTACCGGGATATTTAGCATGAGGTTACCATTTTTACTCACCACATCTACCAGTGTGTGAATAATCGTTTTTGGCGTTTTATAGGCTTTTCTATTGTAAATATCCCTGTTGTAATGCCAATCTCCAATACAGGTATCTGTTTGCCATGGAAGCTTTTCAATGTCGTTACTCTGGCCGCGTTCAATATCCCAAACCATTGCTTTACGCTCCTGTTCGTTCAGTATTTTCCCTGTAATTACGGCTGTAAGTTTACCATTATCTTTAATGCTTTTGTTATACAAGTGTGCGGCAATGCGCAAACCTACATCACTAACCGGCCACAGTGGAAATTGTGAATCATCAAAATAGATCATATCCGGATTGTATTTGTTAATCAAATCGATGGTTCGGTTGAAAAATTTGTTAATGTAAGATTTGGAAGGCGGATTTACGCCGTTCGCCCAGTTCCACTGTTTATGTATCCCATTATTATCTTCACTGTTTTCGCTAAGTTTATGATTTTGAGCATAAAGATCTTGTGGATCTAAACCCTCCCACCATTTCCCTTTACCGTCTTCTTTTGTCATTTTACCATCATAAAGCACTCCGGCAAAGGGCCCGGTTTTATCAGCCCGTTGGGCCGTTTCAAGCCAGCTCCAGGTGTGTGCTGCGTGAACACTCACTGCAAACGGCAGGTCATGCTTTTTAGCGGCATCAGCCCATCCTTTTATAATGTCTTTCTTCGGCCCCTGTTTCAATGAGTTCCATTCTTTTTGATATTTACTTTTATACAGATCAAAATTATCATGGTGATTGGCAAGTGCCATGAAATATTTAGCACCTGCATTTTTATATAGCGATACCAAAGCTTCAGGATTCCACTTTTCTGCCTTCCAGGTGTTAATTACATCTTTAAATCCAAATTGAGATGGATGACCATATTTTTCCAGGTGAAAATTATACTTCCGGTTTCCTTCCATATACATTTCTCTGGCATACCAATCTCCTGCCTCTGGTTGGCATTGAGGCCCCCAATGTGCCCACATACCAAATTTCGCATCCCTAAACCACTCCGGAGCCTGATATTTTGAAAGTGATTCCCAGGTCGGAGAAAATGGTCCCGCTAAAATTTTCTCGACAAATTCTTCCGCAGCTTCGTCTTTACTAAACAACGCCGAAAGTTTATTGGAAAACAACATAACTGGTAATCCAACAGCCAGACTCTTTAAAAATTTTTTACGGTTCATATACATTTAACTAGCATAAATTAATCCTAACAAGATATTAGGCAAGTGATTTAAATTGGTAGCGAAAACCCGTTTCGTCAGCATTCTTTCCAATTGTCGATGAAACAGGTTTGGGCACTAAAGTTTGATTTCTATTTGCTTACCCTGGTATAGAAGTGTTTTAACTTCGTTTATACGCTTTCCTGACTTCGCCGCAGAGACCAAATTGATATTAAACTTACGGCTTTTTATCAAACCTTTGAAGTTACCTTTCCTCGCCTTTATTGTCAACGTATTTGTATGATCTTTCCAAACGAATGAAATTTCTGAAAAAGCGCCTTTTTCATAATTATAGTTATCATTTTCATCCTCGTAAAGCACAAATTCTCCATCTGCACCTGCAAAAATATTGATATCCAACTGATCCCATTTCTTTTCTGTGGCAAACTGAACATCGGGACCAAAGGGAATAATAGCGCCAGCCTTAACGTAAAGTGGAAGAATTGCAACAGGTGCATCCGTTTCAACAGTTTGCCCTCCCTGATAATATTGGTGTGTCCAGAAGTTGTACCAACCCGCCCCTTCCGGCAAATATACCGGCCACGTACTGGCTTTATATTTGGTCACCGGTGCAACCAGAATTGACCGGCCGAAAAGATATTCATAACCTATTTCATGCGTTTTTTTATCACTCGCGAAATCCATTATTAACGGACGCATAAATGTTCCGTCGTTTTTGCTCACCTCCCAAGAGGTGCTGTAAATATATGGTAGTAACTTATAGCGTAGTTTGATATACCGCTCCTGGGCATCGAAACACCAGCTTCCACGATCGCCAAAGTTCCAAATTTCTCTTGGCAGATCTGTGCCGTGAGAACGCATCATAGGACTGAATGCTCCGAACTGCATCCAGCGCACATACAATTCCTGAAACTCGGGATTTTTATTTCCACCATCTTTCCGCCATCGTCCGGCGAAAAAACCACCAATGTCACTGTTCCAATTGGGGATACCCATCAGGGTGTAATTCAAAGCCGCTGGAATTTGCTTTTCAAGCATATCCCATGTTGAATTTACGTCGCCGCTCCAGGTGTTTGATCCGTATAGCTGCTGCCCTATAAACCCGGATCTGGTGAGAATTACGCCTCTTTTTTGGTCGTTCATTGCCCGCTGGTGTGTAGCAATACCTTTATTGTGCATTAAACTAAAGCCATTTTTCATACTTCGATAACTGCCGAGGTGGGTTGGAAGAGCAAAATCTGCAGGTTTAACATTAATGTGATCAGGCTCAGTAGAATCAAGCCACCACCCATCGTTTCCAATTTTACTGAAGATCCCTTTGTTTAAATACTTCCAGTAGATATCCAATGCCTCCGGGTTAAATACATCATATGGCCTTGCTCCACTATTCGGCGGCCAGGTATCGAAGTTAATGATCATCTTCTTACTATCGAATTCTTTCCGTTGCGCTGTCTTAGGTCCGAAGCCCGGCCAGGTAACAATCAGCAGTTTCGCATTTAACTGATGAATGCTGTCGACCCACTTCTTCGGATCAGGAAAGCGAGCTTTATCAAAATCCTGCGCATTCCAAGCGCTATCAGACTTATTATATTCCGGCCAGTAGCGCCAGTCTTGAATAACCACATCGATCGGAACTTTCAACGACCTGTATTTTTTCAAAACATTTAAACTTTCTTCCTGCGTATGGTAGCGTTCTTTACTTTGAAAAAAGCCGTAAGCCCATAGCGGAAGCATCGGTGCTTTTCCTGTTAGTTCTCTCACATTTGCGATCACGCCATCAGCGGTTTTACCGTACATAAAATAGTAATCGGCGCAATGGCCCAGGCTTTCAAAAGAAAGTTCCTGTGGATTATCATTAAATTCTGAGATAGAATAATTATCCCAGAAAACGCCATATCCTTTTATAGAAAGAAAATAAGGTGAATAGGTTGACATGTTTTCATTCTGCATATGGTGTGCAGAATTTCGGCGGTTAAATTTATTATCCAACACCTGCCCAATACCATAAATCGCTTCCTCCTGATCCAGCAAAAAACCATTCCGGACTTTAAACAAGGGCGTTCCCGCATCATCAACAGGAGAAAATTGTGTACCATAATCTTTATCGAAAAGTAGTTTTTTACCCGAAAGATCTGAAAAATAAATGCCTCCGGTTTCTGCGTTAACCTCAACCTTGAGGATACTGCTTTTAAGAATAATATTCTTTCCCAGCATTTCATGACTAACTGCGGTTTTCTTGGGTGCGCCAAGAACTGCAAGGCTCGTTTTCTGATAGGGTTTTCCAACAGGAGTTTTGAAAACTTTAACAATAGCGGGGGAATAAAACTCCAAACTGATTTCCATGCCTTGTGCGGTTAAGCTAACGCCCTGGGCGGTGTTCCGGGTGGTTTGCGCACGTGCATCTGTTAGTGTTAGTAAGACTGTGCACAGCATTAAAAAAATTGCCTTTCGGTAAATGCTCATAGGTTGTGAATATTTATATTTGGTTTCACAAACATAAAGTTGATCGTCATCATCATGATAGCAACCATGTTGATAATCCTGATACTTAGGTTGATTTTTTTACGTATTCAGCGTATTCTGAGGGCTTACAGCCGTATTTTTCCTGAAAGCACTTACTTAGATAGCTCGAACTGCTGAACCCTACCTGATCCGCAATTTCGGAAACATTATGTTCCCCTTCTATCAACAGTGCAGCTGCTTTATCAAGCCGGATGTTGCGAATAAACAGAGAAGGAGATTTATCCAGCAGGGTGATTAACTTTCGATACAGACCCGTGCGGTCCATATTTAAATCCCGGCTCAAGTTTTCTACAGAATAATCAATAACATGAAGATTGCTTTCTACTAATGCCATTGCTTTTTTCAAAAATGCCGATTCCATTGACGTTACGGCACCATCATTTTCTGGCGAAGTTTTCACTTGTTGAACGGAGGGAGAAATATTTGCTTTTTGTTCCTCGAAGATTTGTTGTTGCTCGATGAGATGACGAATTCTCAAGAGCAAAATTTCTTCACGTCGATTACGTTCAGCTTTGAGTCTGGCATTGCGTAAATAAAAATAACTGATTGCGTAAACACCTAGTAGTAACAATAAAGTATATATCACATAGGCTAAAGTAGTCTGCCACCAAGGCGAACGAATGATGAGATTTACGACCGAAACCGGACCGTTCCAGGTATGGTTATTATTGGAGACCATAACTTTCAGTCGATATGATCCTGGTGGTAAGTTGGTGTAAGCAGCAACCAATATACCCTGACTGGCTAAAAAGTCATTTTTTGGATTAATCGTTTCTCGCCAATGCTTATCGACTCCTTCGAGTTGATAACGGTAGTAGGTTTGCGCTGGATTTTGATAATTAAGGCCTGAAAATTCGAAGGCCAAAAAATTTTGATGATAAGAAAGTTCAATATCTTTGGTATATGCTGTGCCATTGCTTAAAATCAAACGATCATCGTATCGTTTTCCTGGTTCTATTTTTTCACCGCGGATGAGCAAGTTGGTAAAAACAGGTTTAAATGGCAAGCGAGCTGATTCCCGACGGTCTGGTTTCAAAATGCTAAATCCATTAATCCCGCCAAAATAAAGCGTTCTGTCGCTGCTTTCAAAGATAGCTCCAGCGGAATATTCTCCATCTAAAGTGCCCTCACTCACGCCAAAACTACTGAAACGAAGATTTTCGCTTTTTGAATTCCTATAAACTTTATTCAGCCCATAACTTGTGCTGATCCAGATATCCCGCTTGCGGTCTTCAAAAATCTCCTGAATGAAATTATTTGAAAGACCATCACTCGTGTATAACGTTTTTTCACTGCCACTTACCGGATTAAATACCTTAAGCCCGTCTGCAGTTCCAGTCCATACCCACCCCTTACTATCGGTTAGTTTTGCTGTCTGGCTCGTGTTTCTACGCACTGTTTTGCTATTCAAAGCAGCTGTTATTTTGCTTGGAACGTTGAAAGATTCTACCTGTTCCAGTAATTGATTATTCTGTAAACCCGGCCGGTAACGATAGCATTTGGATTGACATTTTAGGTAGATATTGCCTGCTGTATCTTCTGCAAAAGCCTGAACGATGATATCTTTATTTGACCGATCTGGAAAAACCGATCTTCTGATGGGTGTAAATAGGTATCGATTAGGGTGATAATAAAGTAACCCTTGATTTATAGTACCCAACCACAAACCTCCCTGCTTATCATATAGTAAAGTACTTATCTCTGTATTTAGCCGGGTGCCGTCTACTTTTTCTATAGTCGGGATGTATTGCTTATCTCCACTTTTACAATCGATTATCCAAATGCCAGTTGCACAACTCACCGCAGCTTTAGAATTGCCATCCACTACGAGTGTATTAAGCGTATAATTTGTTTCCAGTAATTTCCTCCAGCTGCCTTTCTTCAAATCGAAAAAAAAGAAGCCGCCGCTACTGCCGTTGCGGAGTTGATAAAACCCATTAGTCCCACTAACAACGAGCGATGTATTTTTAAACTTTTGTTCCTCGCTAAAAGCATAAGCCTTCATCGTGAACTTATCCTTTTTCGATATCAAATCATGGCACACGATCGCGCCATTGTTATAAAAAAGAAAAAGTTCATCATCTTTTGAACTGACATCCTGCAATGTTCCTTGAGATGAGGATAGCTTAACCACATGCTTGCGATCTTTCGAGACAAGCTGATTTCCGGTAAGTATCCACATTCGTTGGCCCGCATCTAAAAACACATCTGCTATCAGACCGCCAAAACCAGATTTCTTGAAATATCCAGGTAAGTCTGTCAGGTAAATTTCCTTTCGAAGATCAACGCACATCAACTTATATCGGTCTTTGATCCAAAGTAAATTATCTCCACTCAGATAGATGCGATAAAATCCATCATACTTATTTAGTGAAATACTTGAGGCAGATTGCTGATGAATATACTTGAATCGGGCGCCGTTATAGATATTAATGTTGCCACTGGTTTTGAAAACCATCCGGCCATCTGGCAACTGAATGATATATCGAACCTGATTATCACTTAATCCGTTCAGGACATTTATCGGAGAAAAAACAAAATCCTGAGCATGTGATTTGAATAAACTGATCAGACCTATCGCAAACAGGCAAATGATAGACTTCATTTTGGCGTACTTGAGTTAGGGATTTTAAATTGAACTGGCAATTTAACAAATACCGCTAATATAATCTATGTTGTTGGCCAATTTTTCAAAAGCAGCTGTTTCCACTAAAACATGCTTTCAATTGCATGGCATTTCAAACTTTATTGCACAATTTTACAGCGTTTTTTATGAGACAATTGATTAGTAGTTTAAGTTAATTTTATGCACATGGAAATGAAGACCCGTTTTATTATATGCTATTTACCGCTAATTTTTTGTTTTGTATTGTTTACTAACCCCGCAGCTGCGCAAATTAATGCTAAAAACATAAACTGGGAATTGCAGCAAGCAATGGCAACAAAAAAATTGCCTGGTATGGCAGTTGTTTTGCTTGACGGCAAAGGCATGATTTACAAGCACAGTTTTGGAAAGGCGGATATCGCAGCGAACAAGCCCTATTCATTATACACTACGCAGGAAATTGGCTCTGTGAGTAAAATGATACTATCTGTTGCGCTAATGAAAGCTATCGAGCTCGGCTACTTTTCTTTGGAAACAGAAATCCATCAAATTCTTCCGTTCAAAGTTGTTAATCCACATGAGCCTAACCATGCCATCACCATTAGAGAACTGGCCACCCATACATCCGGGATTATAGATAATCAAGCCATATATATAAATACGTATCAGTTTCACCTTCAACGTAGGCCATACAGTCAATCTTATTTAGAACCACTCCAGCAGCTAGGCTATAAAGAACCCCTTCGCGATTCAACGCTTAAACAATTCTACTTTAATTACCTGACGGAGGAGGGGAAATATTACGCGCCAACAAACTTTGTATATAACCCATCACGAAGAATTGCATCTTATAGTAACATCGCAACTGCACTAATTGCTTACCTAATCGAAATCAAATCTGGTATATCTTACAAAGCATTTACCACTAAATATATACTAAAGCCATTAGGTATGAACCATTCCGCATGGTTTACCGCTGAGCTTAAATTAGGAACCTTAGCCCAGCTTTACCACGATGATGGTATACGTTTTCCTTTATATGATTTGGTGACTTATCCAGATGGCGGATTAAAAACCAATGCGATAGATTTGAGTAAATTCTTGGTTGATATGGTGAATGGACGATCTGGAAAATCGCTCATTTTAAAAGCCTCCTCATTTCAAACCATGTTTACGCCACAATTCGCAAGTAGCAATCCGCCAGCAAACATAAATCTCAGCAAAAGAAATAAGGGAATTCTATGGAATTTATACACCAACGGCACCATCGGTCATGATGGCGATGACCCTGGCGTTAGCACATTCCTTGCTTTTAATCCTTCAACAGGCTTGGGTGGATTGTTCTTAGCCAATAAGTACATGGACGATAAAAGTTTAATTATTAATATTATCACGAAAGCGATAGCGCATTGAGGCGATGAACTAAGGAATGTCTAGTTCGCAAATCAATAAAAAAATGGTTGATAGTTTCAGTTTAAAACCAATTATTCGCCAACCTTTACTGATGCAAAGTTGATGGTCGACTTCTGCTTATCGCGAGGCTAGATTTGTTTATTGCTTTTTCAATACAATGTATTTCCTACCACATTCTTCAAGCTTAACGTAGTAGTTCATTGAGTTGCCAGAATTCTGAATGCTAATTTGGTTGTCCTGCAGAATTCCATCAATACCTACAGGTAATTCTAAAGCCCCTTTTACTTTCGGTTCACCATCATCACCCAATTCTCCTTCATATTCGCTCCATCTTATCCCTTCAAGGCTAATGTTGCGGGTGTTTTTTTCTTGAGTAGCCTGTACCAAAAGTTTCCCGGTCAGTGATCGACTTTCAGTCTCAAGTTTATACTTATAACCCTCGGCTGCCTGACTAATGGTGAGTGTCATCGGACATTTATCAGATGCTCCACCTTCGTTAATAACGATGTAAGTTCCTACAATTGGTGTTGAGGATTCAGCGCGTTCTCGGGTATCCTGCACAACATCTTTCTGCTTTGACCCTGGCAAAGTTTTGTCTTCTTTAGTGCTATCCCTTAATAGCTCGCTGGAGCTCGTTTCTTTAGTATTATTTTTATCCCTGCAATTAGAGAAGAGTATGGAAATGAAGAATATTAAAATAATTAGAGAGGGTTTATTTGCTACCTTATTTATATTCATCTGAATAGATTTTTAGACTGCCTAATGATAGTCGCGACCTGTTTTGTCTTGATTTTCGCCTCAAACATAGTTTAAATAAAGGGAAAAACCGACTTATGTTAGTTTCGACCAACTTCCAGATGGCATTCAGTGAGCCGATGGATTACATCATTTCGGCCACTATAAGAATTACTCCTTCATTCTTTTACATGCTGGGAATGATTAACTGTTTATCTTACACCGATTTTTACTATCATGACAAAAACTTTCATGTCCTGATTTCGTTCTAACTATTCCTCCTTAAAAACACTATGAAAAATACGCTTCAGTTTCTGTCAAACCTTCAATCAAATAACGGTCAGGCATGGTTTATGGATCATATTGGTGAGTATGAAAGGGCAAAATCAGAAGTCTGGGAACTTGCTTATGTCCTACTAACGCAACTCGCAATCACAGATGTAAAGCTCAACCCAGAAACTGAAGTAGAAAGATTCATTTCGAGCGTTATCAATACCCGCCCAAAAAAAGCAACAATATATTTCGGTTTTTTTGACATTGCGATCAGTCCACTTGCTAATGATGGCAATGAGCCTTCATACCTGATACACATTGAACCCGATCAAAGCTATATCAGTATCAGATACCTTCCGGATGTTTTCGGCCTCCAGGTGATGAGAAATTACATTGCAAAAAACACTTCAATATTTGATCAGATTCTTTTAGATTGCTATGCCTCTGGTTTTGTTTTAAATAAATCTTCCATGATTCCGGTCTTACCAAAAGGCTATCCCACTGAAATGGAAGGTGAATCTTACATCAGACTCAAAGAATATGAACTCAAGAGCCCGATAAATCTTTTGAAAGATAGGAATGAACTGATTCAGGATATAATTTCCACCTTTAGTGCCGCACTACCATTTGTACAGTTCTTTCGCAATGGTCTCGGGTTGTAACTGACATCGGCGAAATCAACGCTCTTGATTGCTTTTATAAAATTATTTTAATGCTATTCAGTTAGTGCAATATCTTTTTATTTAGAATACGCCTTACGCAGATTCCATTACGCTTTTACTATATTTTGCAAGTGCTGATAGATGAAGCCTGCACTCTCACTTTGATTGCAAGCCATGGATTCCATAAACGATTTTAGACTTGTGATGATAAACCCTTACCTGTACTTTAATACTTTTTTTGCTGCTGTTAATTAAGTCAGCTACTGTATTGGAATCGACCGCTATCGAAACCTTTTCTTTCGTAATGATAACAGACTGCTTGTTCGGCCTTTCTAAAAACAACGTATCGGAAGAGAAGTTCTGCACGTCTATGTCAAACCTTGAATGGTCTTCTAAATGAATAGACATCTTTGATTCTGAACCAATAACGTGATTAATATACAAGGATTTTGCATCATTTGACAGTGATTTACATCCCATCAGGGTCACTAGTAAGCAGATGATGATGTAAATTGGTTTGACTTGAGATTTCATAGCAGTTTTTAAATTTACGTTAAAAATCACAACATATCAATATGCAGGCTCGATTAGCATCGGTTTACCGATATAAGGTGTCATTTCAGTTTTTTTTCCAACGCTGGTTTTCCACTATATTTGAGGATAGCTTCAGCGCATGCTAATTGAAATTCGTATTGTAAATAAAGCTTAATTCATTCTGTTAATTTCTTCATAAGTATAGGGCTTATACTCAATCCCAAACCTTCTCGCATTCTCCTCTACTGTAGTCTCAAATCCAGCTTTTCTTCTTCGGCTGTTTACTTCTTTTGCATTTTTAATTGGCAAAACATAAATAATCTGATGTTTTTTACCTGTCTGCTTATTTGTAATTGACTTCCCTTCTAATTGTGCGCCGTATATTTGTGGCTTCCTGGCTTCTGTTAATTTTCTATCAAGCATCATCGCAACATCTGTAAAAGGTATCTCTTTGTTTTTTCCGGCTTCTTCAATTAATGGATAGTACTTTGCAATTTTTGAAGAGTGTTGTACGACCAGAAAAACGGCTGTATTGGTTGGCTCGCCAACTAATGATTTACCTGGGTAACCATACTTCTTAATGATGTTTTCAACTTTTATCAAATTAGCGCTATCTGTTTTTATGATGAGTGACCAGATTTCATTGTCTAACTGCTCTTTTGGATAACCAACTACAGTGGCTATCTCTTTCTTTCGCAAATCGCTGGTTTGATGATCAATATATTCTCTGAAAATTTGGTCTTGAAAAAGTATACTATCGAGTTTCATTTTCAAATTTTTATTAATTGTTGTTTGTGATTTACATCCCAGGGTAATTAGGCTAGAAAAGATGAAAATTATGAATTTGCTCATATTGCGTATTTGATATTGAAAACTACTCAAAAATATAGATAAAGGCTAATGGTGTACTTCATTAAAACGGACATATACCTTATTATTTTATTTTCAAACCCTTCAGGATTCAGAATAATAGGAATAAAAATCCTTTAAACACCAACAAAGCTCCATTGATTATTAGACATTTAATCATTAACGTTTAACAAAAACCTTGGAGACGTATTTAGTAAAGATGTTATCTTTTTATGAAATTAAAGCGAGGTCGTGATAAACAGCTTGGAATGGTTTTTGGCAGATATTAGCTACTTTAGCATCAAGTTTATTACAGCTAAGGGTATTTTATGAACGCATCAATAGATACGCTACAGAAATTATTATTCGATTTGGCCGGAGTAATGCCAGGTGATACTGAACCGTTATTTGCGATGACTAACCGGGTATCATTAGAGGCTGGCGAAACATTTATCCGCTTGGGTGATGTAAGCCGGAAACTCGCCTTCATCGAAAAAGGTATTATACGGTCCTATACGGTAAAGGATAATGGAGATGAAGCTACCTTGTTTATTCGTTACGAAGGACAATTTATCGCCTCGCATGATACGATCATTCACAGGCAGCCTTCAGGTTTCATTTATCGGGCACTGGAGCCTGTAATCCTCCTACAGATAGATTATGATGTCTTGGAAGATGTCCTTAAAGATCATCCTGAATATGAGCCGTTACGTAATTTCTTCGTGATGCGAATGTTGGCTGAATCCCTTAAAATGATGGAGTCGTTTGTCTGTAAATCGCCTGAGGAGCGCTATCGAGAACTCGTTGCAGAGCGCTTTGATCTGGTAAACCGTGTGCCTGATAAATACATTGCCTCTATGCTGGGCATCACCCCGGTATCCCTTAGCCGAATCCGCAAAAGGATGTTTATGAAGGGAAACCTATCGCATTAATTATCCATTGTTAATACTGGAAATTATCTTTTGTTAACTAATGCAGCCTGGCTGACGCGCTATCTTTGAACCATAAAATTTAACATTTATGGAAACATTAATAGCAGAAACTGCAAAGCTTTTCGGTATCTCTACCCTTCGGTATTTTTTTATGGCGGGTGCCTTTTTTATTCTTTTTTACTTACTGTTACCTGAAAAAATGGGCAGGTTAAAGATTCAGCAGAAACAGGCATCGAAAAAAGATTTCACGCGAGAAGTATGGCATTCTATGCAGAGTAATTTGATATTTGCAATTATTGCAGTAATCATATTATTTACTCCGTTAAGGTCATATACCAGAATTTATGATGAAATCGGAAATTATCCGGTATGGTATTTGGCGTTTAGCGTTCTGGTTTGCCTGATTATTCATGATACGTATTTCTACTGGATGCACCGATTATTGCATCATAAGGGGCTGTTTAAATTCACCCATGTGTTACACCATCAAAGCACCAACCCTTCTCCATGGGCATCTTATAGTTTTCATTTATTCGAAGCGATTACAGAAGGCGCCATACTGCTGGTATTGGTTTTCCTTTTACCCGTACATCCCATAAGTTTAATGCTTTTTACGATCTCTTCATTTCTAATAAACGTTTATGGCCATCTCGGCTATGAAATTATGCCAGAATGGTTTCGTCACACCTGGATGTTCGAGGTATTTAACACTTCTGTTCATCATAACCTGCATCACAGCAAATTTAAAGGCAACTATGGACTGTATTTTAGAATTTGGGACCGTATGATGGGTACGGAAAACCCAGATTATGTTAAGGAATACGATCGGTTGCAGCAGCAGCGCTTAGGTACAAAATGTTAGCATGAAAAAGGTCAATCTATTTGGATTAGCTGAGACACACTGGTGTGAATAGCGAATATTAGCATATCGCTAAAGGTGTAAGGCTACCATTTCCCGAGTCGCTAATGGCTGGTCAATCGACAAAATTCCTGTTGTATGTTTGATTAGACCTATCGCTCTATTACCATTTGAATAAGCTTCGTTTCAAGTTTTCCCAAGATGCACTGCAAATGATCTAGTTATTTAAAACTTGATAAGCCGTCACGAATCCCCTAAAATGCGTATTCTTGCAATACAAACACAGTTGAGCGATAAAAATCCTTTGAAAGATGGAATGGACGAAACAGCAGAAGGATATCATAAACTCAGCTGGTAATATCAAGATAAATGCGGTGGCGGGTTCTGGAAAAACAACCACGATAATTGAATATGCCAGAACTAGACCATCTGGAAGCAAGATCTTATACCTGGCATTTAATAAAGCGGTAAAAATTGAGGCGGTAAAGAAGTTCAGCGAAAAAGGACTGCCGAATGTCACGGTGGAGACTGCACACTCGCTCGCATATCGCCACATCGTTATGCGTAGTAAATATCAGGTAAAGAAAGAGGATTACACTACAAATGATATTGTGGGCATTCTTCAATTACAGGGTACGGGAGAAAAACACAGCGAACTCATCATTGCCAACCACATTCTTAAACTCATAAGTTATTTCTGCAACAGTGACCAGTTGAAGGTTCAAAGTCTTGATTATATGAGCCTATTAATGGATGATGATGCTAAATCTTTTGTAGCGAAGGCCTACAATTACATCGTTTCCCAGACCAGGATCTTTTTAGGCAAAATGGACAAGGGAGAAATTGAAATTACCCATGATTTTTATTTGAAAAAATTGCACTTGCTGCATCCCCAGCTCGGCTTTGACTACATCCTGTTTGACGAGGCGCAGGATGCCTCCCCAGCGATGCTTGATATCTTTTTGAGGCAGCGTTCCACAAAGATTATTGTAGGTGATACCCACCAACAAATTTATGGATGGCGGCATGCAGTAAACTCCCTGGAAAAAGCAGATTTCAAAACTTTTCACCTCTCCACCAGTTTTCGATTTGGCGCAGACATTGCAAACCTCGCCATGGAAACGCTAAGGCTGAAAAATCTTTTATCGCCACACCGCGCCATGACGATATTGGGCAAAGGAAAAGCAAAAAAAATCAAAACCAATGCGGTGATTGCCAGAACAAACCTTGGCCTTTTAGTTAAAGCCATTGAGTATGTAACCGAACGAAAAAATATCCAGCATATTTATTTTGAAGGCAATATCAATTCTTATACTTATGCAGATGAGGGTGCTTCACTCTATGATATTTTGAGCTTATATAATCAAAGCCATGAAAAGATCAGAGATCCAATAATTAAATCAATGCGGAATCTGGAGGAACTGGAAGAATACGTTGAGCAAACGGAAGACAAACAGTTATCGATGATGATTGAGCTGGTACGGCAATATGGCAATACCATACCCGGTATGATTAAAGCAATTAAAGAAAAGCATGTGGAATACAATGATAAAGCGAAGGCAGAAATTGTTTTTTCTACCGTACACCGCTGCAAGGGAATGGAATATGATGCAGTATTGTTAGCAGATGATTTCGTTACAGAAGAAAAAATAAGAAGGCTCAGAGAAGATAAGAATGCACAGCAAGGACAATTTAACCGAATGATTGAGGAAATTAATTTACTTTATGTTGCAATCACGAGGGCCAAAGTGGGCCTGTATATTCCGGAAACCTTGGTTCCTAAACATTTTCCTGCTTCGCCACAACTATTTCTGATCCCTACTCCCAATAATTCGACTGAAAAGACAAAAGTCTCTAAAGACTATCAGAAAAAGAATACAGCGATAAATCCAGTCAACACTAAAAAAAACATGCAAGCTGCAAATCAGTCGTGGACGGTGGAACTTGATAACGAACTCACCATTATGTACTCCGATGGATATAGTCCCAGTGATCTTTCCACACATTTTGGAAGGTCACGTACGGCAATTAGTATGAGAATCAAAAAATTAGGATTGGAAGATCTGTATTCTTAATCGAACTCAAGTAAGCGATCCCGAGAATAGATAAAGGCAAAATTCTTTTCTATCTGAAAAAAAGAGATCTGACCAATAAAAAACAAATCGCACCTCATCAGTAATAAACAGCTTATAATAATCAGAAAGTATCAAATAAAGCACCTTAATAGATAAAAAACAAGGCACAAAAAAAGGTCTTTCGGCCTTTCCACTTCAACCAGACTCCAAGCAGCCTTGCCCTCAATCGAGTAATCCGGATTGCCTACCTCCGTCCATACAGACCGAGCACTCGCCTCCCCTGCACTCTCCATCTTGAAATTATCTTAGCTTCCCAGGATTTTCTGCTCCTCACAAAACAATGCTTCATTCCCAAATGTCAAAGATTCCAAATCCAACGGTTAAGCAGCTTTCGCTATTCGTCTAACAGGTCGATATCTACTTAGCTGAACTATCTGCTAGATAAGTTTCTTGTAAAAAAGCTATTGAGGTATGAAAGGGTATGGAATTTGTTCGACTGAAGTGGTCTACATTGAGTGCTGACCGAGTTGATTGAGAACCTCAATTACTTATTATCGATGAATAAATCTCCAAACCAATATCAGTTTAAGTTGTTAACAATGAAACTATTAACCCAAAAATATGAAAGTTTATCATTTTAACATCAATACCTACAAAATTGAAGTAACTGCTGAGAACCAAAAGCAATACCAAGTAAACCTTGATGGGGTTTATGCCGGAATGATTTATCCTGAATTCATAAAAGAGGACTCGTTTACAATTTGGAAAAGCAATGATCTGATCCCCGAGGATTTGTTGCAAAAGATTGGTGCAGCCATTCAAGGGGAGACTGATCCGGTGGGGTAGTGCATTTGACTATCGTATTAGACGGACAAGCCAGACGGCTCAATACTGTCTATGAATACTTTATATGGAATAACAGTGGTTAATTATTGTATTTCATGATGGTCTAACCTAGGTTAAAGAAGATTTAGAACTATACCTGTTTAGAACGTATCGTTCAATTTCCCAGGACGCTCAGTGGCAATGTTATCCATACTCTGAGTGGACAAGACCCAATTCGTCGATTCAAGCTCCATTTTTTTAGCTCGGATATAGAAATATTCAGACTGTGCCAGGCAATAACGCCTTAGTCCCCTGTTATATCTCTTTCTGCAACCGGATTCTCTCTATAGTCTAAAGAAAAATAAGGCGGATCTAAAAAGCACACGAAATTAAATTTGTTTCAAGTTTAATGCTCTGGACATCATGAAACCATCAGACAGCGAATAAAATATATTTTTTTTATATCCGCTATAGCAATATTGAATTTAAATCCATAGATTTAAACATGCATTTAAAAAACCATTATCATCACATTATTTTAGTTGTAGATCCAGATCCTGAAGAGGAAGAGACAAATGATAGCGCCGGCGCAGCCGCAGGCTAAAAGTCAACTGATACAATCCCATAACACTACTATATTATTTTCATACTGTATCTTTTCTTACAGCGCTAAATTTACAGGCGCAAATTACAGCAAAGCGAAAAATTTTCTCGCAATGGGAAAGTATGATTCGTTGCCCGATACAGCTTTCGGTTGTCATTTTGAAAATGCTGATTATGATAACGAAAAGAATGATCCAGAAAAGAAACAAATCATAAGTAAAAAGCAAACTCGATAATTGATAAGTTAGCAAATTGTTTGGAGTATAGCTGATTACCCGATCAGACTTGTTAATTTTATTTTTCATGGATGATTCAATTAGTATCTCAGGAATTACTACATGGTATTTGGATCACAATCTACCCCAAGGTCAAAGGCAGTAGTGGTTTGAATTTTTAAATTACTATTGCCAGTTCTATTAGATAACCTTCACCAAAATCATTGGTATTTTTCGTGGTTGGCTGTCCTATAACTGTCGCTATATGAAATTCTTTTATGCCTTCAGCGAGCATTTGAATATGAAATGGTCAATGGCCCCGTTATATTGGATGCCTTTCTGGTAAATATGAGTTTAGCAGCTGCGAACATTGGTTCGCATATCAACCCGATATCATTAGTACTTCATTCAAAAATAATTGATCAAATTTAAGATTCCATTAGCGCTTTAACAATTACAGTGTTGTAGCAAAAGCCTAATTAATATTGTTAATACATGGTGTACCCTATCGCGATTAAGTTATTTGCATGAAACTGCATGTCCAAAATATCCTGTGGTTTTAGGGGAAATAAACGGGATGCCAAGATCAGCGGAGCGGAGAATAAATAAAACACCGATAGCCAACATAAACCATGGAATTAATTGTTGAGAATTGAAGCGGATGTATTTTTTAAGGTAAATTCTGCTCATGGAAATCATCATCATCAGCGGTGTTGTTCCTAAACCAAAGAAGAACATAAATGTTCCTCCAGAAGTTACACTACCAGTATTTAATGCTGTTGCCAAAGCTAAATACACCATTCCACAAGGGATCAGACCATTTAACATGCCAGCAAATAAGCCCAATAGCCTAAGGTTAAAAGCCTCAGACATCAGCTTACTGATCGGATTTAGCAACTTATTCTGGATTTTCGAAAATCGAAATTGTGTGAACCTGCTCAGACGCAATGCAGTGAATACTATCAGTATAATTCCAATGGTTAAACTAAGTACTTTCTGGTTACTAAAAATTTTTATACTACTTCCCACTGCACCCACGGCCAGGCCTAAAAAGGTGTAAATTAAAATACGGCCAAATTGATAAAGTAAAAGTTGTAGTGATGATTGCAGAAAACTCTTTTTTTGAAACGGCATACCAAGCATAATCGGCCCGCACATTACCGCACAATGCAGGCTCCCAAAAAGGCCCATTAAAAAAGCAAGGGAAAGCAAATTCATTGTAGCGTGATGTTTTTCTTAAACATGAATTCTTTTCCTTTTACTTTCCATTTAAGTTTTAAAAACCACAAACCTTTGGGAAGATCAGTGCGTTCAAAAAGAATTAGATTTGAACTCCCAACCGTAGATCCATTTTTTATTTTATCATCAGTAATATTTGATGCCCTTTTTAAATTTAGATTATAACTGGACGAATCCTTCAATTTAATGATGATTTGCTGAGCTGAAATATTTATTTCAGGTTCGGCATCAGCATTTAACATTTGCTTCGTCGCGTTAAATTCATCATCATAATTGATCCCCTGTTCATAATAATCGTCTTCAATTAATGCATCTCTACCATGAACGTAAAACATATAACAAACCATAACAATGATGAAAAGCATGAAGGTAACCATGCCCACAACTATTTTTGCTCCCCAATTCATATCTCATTTATTTAATCATAAAACACCACATCGCTCAAAAATTTAACTATTCCGGTTGTGCAAAAAAACTGGTACCGGCTTCACTAATTACTTTTCCATCTACCCAAACCTCAAAAACAGCTTCAGTTTTATATTTTTTGGTTGTTTTATTTTTTCTGATTAAGAAGAAAGTTATCTGTGCACTCCCTTCTTTTGGTAAGATTCCGGTAGCCTGGATAAACTCAATTTTATCCTCGCGATCTCTCGATTTAAACAGAAACTTCATTTCTTTATTTGTTTTATTGATCAATTCGGCATTGTAAAGATTGCTGGTTTCCTTATTTTTTCTCACTTGGAATAGCGTTCCGCTCGCTCTTAAAACTGTCGTTTGTACATCTTCTCTTTTGTAAATGAGCGATGAAAAAATAATCATCACCAGAAATAGAACCGCAGCATAGCCATAAGATTTTAACCCGATTTTATAAGGTCTACGGTCTTGCACAAATTCTTGATTATAAAATCCTATTAACCGCTGTGGCTTGCCAATTTTAATCATCACTTCATCGCAAGCATCAATACAGGCAGTACAGTTTATACATTCGGCTTGCGTACCTTTTCTAATGTCGATACCTGTTGGACAAACCTGAACACATAGGCTACAATCAATACAATCGCCTTTATCAGCGATAAAGCTGTCTTTTTGCAAACGGCCTCTTGGTTCTCCTCTCAAAAAATCATAAGCCACAACCAAACTTTGATTATCAAGTAAAACACCTTGCAATCTGCCATAAGGACATATTACGGTACAAACAACTTCTCTTAAGTAAGCAAAAACCAGATAGAATATTATGGTAAATAAGCAAATAGAAATAAATCCTGAAAGATGTTGTTTGATGGGTTCGGTAATAATTGTAAATAACAAATCAGAACTGATGATATAAGCTAAAAAGGTATTGGCAATGCAAAATGAAATCAGTAAAAAAATAATGTGTTTAAGGCCTTTTTTGAAAAGCTTTTCTCCGTTCCAATTCTGAGCATCTAATTTCCTTTGTTTATTTGAATCTCCTTCGATCCAGTATTCTATCCTGCGAAAAACCATCTCCATAAAAATGGTTTGAGGACAGGCCCAACCGCACCATAGCCTGCCCAGAACCACTGTAAAACAAACAATAAAGATGGCGAAGATGAGCATTGCCAATGCAAACAGATAGAAATCCTGTGGAGTAAATAACAATCCAAAGAATACAAATTTTCGTTCTAAAAAATTGAGTAATACCAACTGCTCTCCATTTAACTTCACAAAGGGGCAAGCAAACAATAACAACAATAGAAAGTAGCTTACCCATATCCGGCGGGTGTATAGTTTACCCGATGGTTTTTTAGGGTAAAACGCATCCCTGTCTTTTGCTTTACTTTTTAGCTGCATCTGTAACGCTTAAACTATCTCCAACACTTTTCATTGCATTATCCTGTGGATTTTTTTCCTCGTATTTATCACCTTGCGGGGCCTTCGCTCCTGCAGGCCTGGTATCTTTTAAAGACATAATATAATTGGAAACAGCACTGATCTGCTTCGGACTAAGTGTTTTTTCCCAGCTAATCATTCCTTTATCTGGAACACCATATTTTATCGTTTTAAAAATGTTGTTAATTCCCCCGCCATGAAGCCAAAATTCATCCGTCAGATTTGGCCCGATAGCGCCCTGTGCTTTATCCCCATGGCAAACCACGCAATTCGTATTAAAAATGCCTTTTCCCTCTTCTAATACGGTTTGAGTGTTATCAAATTTTACCGAGTTTTCATCTATTGTATTGGATGATTTTTCTAAAAAAACAGCTTTTTCTTCCTGTGCTTTTACCATTTCGTTTGCGTATTCCTGATCTTGTAAATCGCCGTAGCCACCAATATGATAATAGAACAGATAGCAAATGGCAAAAATCATGGTGCCAAAAAACAAAACATTAAACCAGGCAGGAACCGGATTATTAAGCTCCTTGATCCCATCATAAGCGTGATCTATTTCCAGGTTTTTTTCTTGCTCAATAGGTTTTAAACTCAAAATTTTTTCCCAAACCGATGGTTTATTTTTCTTTTGCTTCAACCACGAATCGTAATCCAGAATAGGCGATTTCAATGGCGGTGAATAAGGGGTTGGATTCAACTGCTCCCGATACATCACCTTGAAAGCATTTAACAAAGTAATCGCTACAAAAAGCAGTATGAATGCAAAGATCAGCAACATGATAATTAACAAACTGATTTGACTCAGTCCTAAGCCCGGGCTCGATGGCATTACAGTAACTGCTTTTTCCTCAGCAGCAAAAACGCTTAACGATAAAGCAGAAAATATTATGGCGAGATTAATCTTCTTCATATTCTTTTGGTTGATTATCTTGAAAAGGCATTTCACTCATGATCTCGATATGCTTTTTATTTAATTTGATGAGGTAAATGCCTACAATTAAAAAGAATGCCATAAACATGAGCAGGGAACTGATGAGGTAAATTTCTCCCCCATCTAAGTTTTTAATTTGATTAAACATAGTACTATTGATTAGATGGGATTACTTCTTTATTTGCCTTGATATCGGTACCTAAACGCTGCAGATAAGCAATAATGGCTACAATTTCTTTATCACTGTTTACTTTGATGTTATTCTGTTTCAAATCCGCTGCAATTTTTTCAGCCTGAATTTTTAAGTCATTATTTGCCCTTTGATCGTAACCTTCGGGATAGGGAACGCCTAAACTTTGCATTGCCCTTATTTTAGCAGGAGTTGTAGAAACATCAAGCTTTTGCTCGGTTAACCAAGGATAGGGAGGCATAATGCTTCCTGGCGACATGGAGGTTGGATCCACTAAGTGATTGTAATGCCAGGCATGAGAATATTTACCGCCCAGCCGATGCAAATCTGGTCCGGTGCGTTTACTTCCCCATAAAAATGGATGGTCGTAAACATACTCTCCGGCTTTGCTATATTCTCCATAACGTTCGGTTTCTGAACGGAACGGACGAACTGTTTGCGTATGGCAATTCACGCAGCCTTCTCTGATGTATAAATCTCTCCCTTGTAATTCCAGAGCAGAATATGGTTTCACACTGCTAATGGTTGGTACGTTGGATTTTATGGTAAAAGTTGGCATCATCTCTACCATTCCACCAATTAAAATGATAAGGAGAGAAAACACCATAAACTTCATCGGTTTACGCTCCAATACCCTATGCCAAGCCTTATCCGCAGCAGAATGATCAACAAATTCTTTCGGTAAAGGCATAGCTTCTGCTGCTTCATTAGCCACCAATTTACCGGCAAGCATCGTTTTGGCTAAATTGTATGTCATGGCGATTACACCAATCAAGTAAAAAGCTCCACCAACTGATCTTAACACATGCATTGGAATAATCTGCAAGGTAGTAGCGAGGAAATTTGGGTATTTCAACAACCCTTCAGGAGTGAATTCCTTCCACATTAATCCTTGGGTGAAACCTGCCCAATACATTGGAATAGCATAAAAAAGAATTCCTAAAGTGCCAATCCAAAAGTGGAAACCAGCCAGTTTTTTAGAATATAATTCTGTTTTATAAATTCGGGGAATTAACCAATACAAAACACCGAAGGTTAAGAAACCGTTCCAACCCAAAGCGCCTACATGTACGTGAGCGACAATCCAATCGGTAAAATGTGCAATACCATTAATTTGCTTTAACGATAGTAATGGTCCTTCAAAAGTTGCCATACCGTAAGCCGTAAGCGCAACCACCATAAATTTAAGTGTTACATCTTCACGTACTTTATCCCAGGCGCCACGAAGTGTAAGTAAACCATTAATCATACCTCCCCAACTTGGTGCAATCAGCATAATAGAAAAGGCTACACCTAATGATTGCGCCCATCCTGGTAAGGAAGTATAAAGCAAATGGTGCGGGCCAGCCCAGATATAAATGAAAATGAGTGACCAAAAGTGAAGAATACTTAATTTATAAGAGTATACTGGCCTATTGGCCATTTTCGGCAAATAGTAATACATCATTCCCAGATAAGGAGTGGTTAAGAAAAATGCCACTGCATTATGTCCGTACCACCACTGCACAAGTGCATCCTGTACGCCAGCATATACATAATAACTTTTTAGAAATGAGATGGGCAATTCGAAAGAGTTTACTAAATGTAGCACGGCAATGGTTACGAACGTAGCGATGTAAAACCAAATGGCCACATATAAATGTCTTTCTCGTCTTTTAATGATAGTACCAAACATGTTGATCCCAAATACCACCCATATTACGGTAATTGCAATATCAATTGGCCACTCTAACTCTGCATATTCGTGTGAAGTGGTAAAGCCAAGTGGCAAGGTAATAGCTGCTGCCACAATAATTAATTGCCAGCCCCAGAAATGAATTTTACTCAATACATCACTAAACATTCTTGCTTTTAACAAGCGTTGTAGTGAGTAATAAACACCCATAAAAATGGCATTACCCACAAAAGCAAAAATTACCGCGTTCGTGTGTAATGGCCTGATTCTCCCGAACGTGGTGTACTGATTGCCCATGTTCATGGCGGGTTTAAATAGCTGCATGGCTACCAGTAAACCAACGGTCATCCCAACGATCCCCCAAACGAGGGTGGCGATTCCAAAGTTTCTGACAATCTTATTATCGTAAGTAAATTTTTCTAACTGCATAAAAAAGGAAGAGTTTTGTTTGTTTAATACACCAAAGGTATCTCGCTGACTGATGTAGAATGATGATAGTGCTTAGCTCAAAAAGTGATCTTCTTCACTTTTTTGATTTTGAGGTTCATCATCAAAAAGAATTCGGATTCCAGGCGTATGCACATCATCATTCTGCCCTGTTTTGTAAGCCCAGAAAAAAGCACCAAGAAAGATCAGGGCCATTAAAACACTGGAGCCTACCAAAAAGTATAGAATGTTCATATCAATTTATTTTTTCGAGCATAAATCCGCGTTGCGAAAGTGGTGAAGCAAATAATTGTTACCGTGCTGATGGGCATTAAAACTGCAGCCACTAATGGATAAAGTGTGCCCTGAACAGCATAGAAAATACCTACACAGTTGTACGCTGTAGCAATTGCAAAGCTTGCTTTTATGATTTTCAGTCCATCTTTACTAAGTTGTGCAAAATGAGGAAGGTAGTTAATCGAACTTCCCTTTAAAATTGCATCGCAGCCTGGTGTGAAGCTGTTGATGTTATCGGTTATTGCGATGCCAAAATTGCTCTGTTTTAATGCTCCGGCATCATTTAATCCATCACCAAGCATCATTACTTTTTTTCCGCTTTGCTGCAAGGCTAAAATGTTGTTCAGCTTCTCGTGGGGGCTTTGGCGGAACTTCATTTTTGTTGCTGCTGAGAAAATGGTTTTTAACATCCATAAATCTTTATCAGTATCGCCAGATAAAAGTTGGATTTGATATTTTGATAAGTCCAACGTCAACTGTTTCAACCCTGGCCGCCATTGCTGTTTCACATCAAAATATCCTTTATAAACATGGTCGATTAAAATGTGTACGCCCGATTTGCTCAAATTTTCGATAGTAATTGGCAACATAGAGAGGTGCCCTGCATAAATACTGCGCCCATCAATTTTTGCAGCTAAACCTTTGCCCAATACTTCACGGTAATCTTTAAGGGGATGAAAATGATCTACATTTAAGGTTTTAAGAATTTGCCGGCTTAAAGGGTGGCTGGAGTTTCTTAACAGTGAAGCGACAAGTACTTTTTCATCATTCTCAAGGTTCCCGCCAAAAGAAATTTCAGCATTTTCTGTGCTCGTTAACGTTCCGGTTTTATCAAAAACAATGGTATCACATTTTGCTAATTCTTCCACCGCATCTGTGTTTTTGACATAAAAGCCTTTTTTATCAAAAACGGATAAAATAGCTGATAAGGTAAATGGGGTACTCAGCGCTAAAACACAAGGGCAAGCTACAATAATTACCGCCGTAAATGCCGACCAGGCTTTGCTGCTTTCATCCTGAAAAAGCCAATACCCTGTTGCGGCAAAAGCAATGATAAAAACACCTAAGCTGAAAAACTTTGCGACACTATCATTAAAAGTTTCCTTTTCGACTGCATTTTTATAGTTTTCGTTATTCCATAAACCTGTCAGATAACTTTGTGATACTGGCTTAATTACTTCCAATTCAATGGCTTCAGTGGTTTGGCGACCACCGGCGTAAATAATCTCTCCTAAAACTTTGTGTACAGGTTCTGATTCACCAGTTACAAAACTCATATCCATCCAGGCATCGCCCTTCATTAAAATGGCATCAGCCGGAACAAGTTCTCCGTTTCTGATCCATAAACGATCACCAATTTTAATCTCATTAATAGACACAGGTTTCTCCCTTCCATTTTCCAGTGTAGTAACCGCGATCGGAAAGTAAGAACGGTAATCACGATCGAACGAAATATGATGATAAGTGCGTTGTTTCAACCACTTACCCATCAAAAGTAAAAACACCAAACCTGTTAACGTATCTGCGAAGCCCGGGCCGGTATTCAATACGATTTCAAATGCAGTTCTAAAAAACAATACAGCTATAATTAATGCTAAGGGCGTATCGAGGTTAACATGTCTATGTTTTAAACTGGTTATGGCGGAAACGAGGTAATCCCAGCCGCAAAAAAAAGCAACAGGAATAGAAAACGCAAGATTGAGCCAGCCGAATAAGTACTGAAACTGTTTTTCTAAACCTGAAAGTCCGAAATACTCCGGAAAGCTGAAGAGCATGACATTGCCCATTAGAAATCCAGCAGTTGCAATCTTCAAAACTAATGCCTTATCCACCGAGCTGCGGTGTGCTTTCACTACATCCTGTAAGCTGATTAGTGGTTCGTAACCAATTTGATTTAACATTTCTACCAGTTGCCTCAAAGAAATTTCCTCGTGATTAAAGCTGATGGTAACCTGTTTTTTCAAAAAATCGATTCTCGAACTGAAAACCGCCGGATTGATCTTGTAAAGATGTTCCAACAACCAAATGCAGGAACTACAGTGAATGGCCGGTATGTAAAACGTGATAATACTGTAACTTTCATGTTTATAATCTAAAAGTTGGGTAATAATATTCGGTTCATCGAGATAGTCAAGATGACTTTCGCCCTTAAATTGTTGCCCAGGGCTATGGTTGTAGTTATAGTAGTTACAAAGATTATTTTCGGACAAAATCTTATACACCCCGAGGCAACCACCACAACAAAATTTCTTATTGTCAAAAGCATGATTAAGCTTTGGCAGATCTGCTCCACAGTGATAACACAAGGTTTCTATTGTAATGTTCTTTTGGTCTTCCATTTTAGCTCTTATTAAATCGATGAACTAAAAAGGTGCTTTTCAGCTTGTTTTGCCCATAACCTTTCATCGAAAGCCATGCAAACGTTTCTGATATATGATTTTCCTAAGGGAGTTAATTCGATGGTTGTATCGTCAAAAAAAACCAATCCGTCTTTTAGCAAAGGCAACAACCTCTCTTTTACAGGTGCAGGTATTCTATTTTCGAAAACCGTTGTTTCCCGGCACATCATATTCAAAACGTGCTGTCTGTTTTCTAAATCTTCATCAGTAAGAATATGGCCTTTTTCAACAGGAAATATACTTTCGCTAATTTTCTTCAAATAAGCCTCCACCGTTTTAGGATTTTGAGCAAAGCCAGTCCAGCCATCGCTAATGGATGACACGCCCAGGCCGATAAGCAAATGCGTATGCTGATCGGTATAGCCCATAAAATTTCTGTGCAGCAATTTTGCCTGACTTGCCTGGTACAGTGAGTCGCTTTTTAAAGCAAAATGATCCATTCCAACATCCTGATACCCGGCATCTATAAGCATTTCCCTACCTTTTTCATACAATGCAAATTTTTCATCGCCAACAGGCAAATCTTTTTCGGTAAAATGGCGTTGACCGGGCTTTAACCAAGGTACGTGGGCATAGCTATAATAGGCAATACGATCTGGATTAAGGCGAATAACAGCGTTAATCGTATCCGTTAGGCCCTGTAAATTTTGAGCTGGCAAACCATAAATCAGATCGAAATTGATGGAATTGTAACCGATAAGACGAGCTTCACTTGTTACCATTTCTACCTGTTCTGGCGTTTGAAAGCGATTAATCAGGAGCTGAACTTTCGGATCAAAATCCTGAATACCCAAACTTAATCTTCTAAAACCTAACGCATAAAGTACAGTTAAATGGTCCCTGGTTGTATTTGCCGGATGTGCCTCGAAGGAAAGCTGGGCATGTGGCGCTAAATCTGCATTGTTCAAAATGTGAGAAATTAGCGCTCCAAGATTTTCAGCATTGAAAAAAGTAGGTGTACCGCCGCCTAAGTGAAGCTCTTTAATTTTAGGTCTTGAACCCAAAATATCGCAATACATCGCCCACTCTTTAAGTAAGGCCGTGATATATGGTTTTTCAACCCCATGATTTTTGGTAATTCTGGTATTGCAGCCACAGTAGGTGCATAAACTTTCACAATAGGGCAAATGAACATAAAGGCTTATGCCTTCATCTTCAAAGGCGCTATAAGTTGTTGAGATTACCTCAAGCCATTTTGCTGCTGAAAAGCTTTCATGATCCCAATAAGGTACAGTTGGATAACTGGTATACCGCGGAGCGGCAACATTGTATTTTTGAATGAGTGCAGCTTCCATTATTTTAATGCTTTAGCTACACCACAATTATTTTGACAACAACAAGCCTTACCTACGCATTTCCCGGCGGCCCATTGATCGAGGTTTTTAATTACCTGCTCCATCCTCATACGAGGTGTTTGAGCTTCTTCACTCCATGGAACATTCGCTATTTTCATTCCGGCAATACCCGCAGCCTGTAAATCCACATGATCAGTTTCAAAAGAAGAAGTGGCAATGTATTTTAACCCAAGCGATTTTAGCTCAGCTATCATTTCTGAAGTTAAGGCATCATTGTTAAATACCAGTAATGCTTCCTTTCCATTGGCAAAAGCAAGTGTGTCTGCCGTTAAACTGTTGGCAATAATCGTGATATCGTGCTTTTTGTAGTTGGCGAGTACCAACCATTCTTTTTCGTCGGGTTTTATATTATATGCTATAGCTTTCATACCTCATTTTTATGTGTACAAAACTATAGCGGAGCGTGTTAACCGGGCGTGAGGATGCTTAGGATAAAAAATGATTTTGATTATATTTCTCCTTTAGCAGGAAATATTAGTGTTTGATATTTCGAAGTTTTTCCATTGATAAAATATTGATGGCATTACCAGTTTTATCAATCAATTTTTCATCTTTAAAATCAGCCAGCATTCTGCTCACCGTTTCACTGGCGGTGCCCACTAAAGCAGCTAAATCATCTCTTGATATTTTGACGGTACAACCGTCATTGATAGGTTGTGCAAACTTATCCGCCACCTGAAGCAGCGCATCAGCAACTCGTTTTCTAACTGATGAATAAGCAAGTTGAAGCATCTGTTTGCCTTTATCCTGCACACTTCCAGATAACAAAGCGATAAAGATTTTCCATACCGCCTGATGATGGAGTAAATATTCCATAAAATCTGACTTCTGGATTTGAACGATTTCAGAATTAATTAATGTGGCGGCATTATCTGCATAAACTTCGCCATTACAAAGCGCTTCATAGCCAAAAAAGTCGCCATCGTTATAAAGTGCTGAAGATAATTCTCTTCCATCTTTAAACCTTTTATAAGTTTTGATCTGTCCTTTTACAACGTAATATAGGTAACTTGGTTCGTCATCCTCTACATAAATCACTTGTTTATTGGCCATTAATCTGGATTTCCCCTTTTTTATTAATTCCTCCAAAATGGCTTGATTATTTCCTGCCTCGCTAGTAAAAGTACCAGATTGTTGCTTCTTTTTAAATCGGCTTTCAATCGCTTTAAACAGTTCAACATCATCAAACGGTTTAGTTAAATAATCATCTGCGCCCATTTCCATACCCTTTCTCATGTCTGCCCTTTCAGATTTTGCAGTAATAAAGATGAAAGGAATATTAGCTGTTTTTAAATTTTTGCTTAGAAGATAGAGTACCCCGTAACCATCTAGTTCCGGCATCATAATATCACATAAAATAATATCAGGATGATGTTGTAAAGCCATTTCTACACCAACTTTTCCATGTTTTGCCGTGATCGGCTGATAACCTGCTAACCCCAATACTTCTGCTGTTCCTTCGCGGATATCGTCGTTATCTTCTATGATCAGTACTTTTCTATTCATTTTGATATTAAAATATTTTAAACAGTTTGGTTGAAGCTTAAAGTAAAGGTAGTGCCAATGTTTTGCTCACTAATGCAATTTACGGTGCCGCCCATTAAACCAACATAACGATCAACAATATTAAGGCCCAGGCCTGTACCTGGAATATCGCCGGTATTGTGTGCTCTAAAAAAAGGCTCAAACAAACTCTTTTGATCGGTCTCTGGAATACCAATTCCGTTGTCTTTAACTTCGAGTATTAATTTGCCATCCACTAAACGGGTATTAAATTGAATTAATGTATCTGCACCAGAGTATTTTACGGCATTAGAAATTAAATTAATGACACAGTTCCTCAGCAAATTAGGATCAAGAAAAACACTGGCTGTAATTCCCGTATGCTCATAAATAATGTGCTGGTTTTGCTTGGTCATCATTTGCATTTCTTCCGTAATTTCTTCAGCAAAGCTGATGATATTAAACCAGTTGGGATTCGCTTCAACCTTACCTGCCTCTAATCTTTCGAGCGATAGAAAGTCATTTAAGATGGTGGTTAAGTTATTAATGGAATTTTTAATTTTCGAGGTATGCTTTTCAACATTTGCTGTATCTTGTTTTTCAGTATACTTATCAATGAGCGAAGCGGACAGCTGAATGGCACTTAATGGCGTTCTAAATTCATGCGAAGCCATTGAAACAAATCTGGTTTTCAGCTGATTGAGTTCCTTTTCTTTTTGAAATAAAGCCCTCATGTTTTCTTTGGCCATTTCCAGTTCTGATACCAGTTTAACCAGGTCTTGTGTACGTTCTTTAATCTTAACTTCTAACTTTTCAGTGTACGTTTTAATCTGTTCTTCATTGGCTTTTTCCTTACTTAAATCATGAATAAAGCCTGTGTAAATTTTCCTGTCGCTAAATTTCACCTCACTAACACCTAAACGAAATGGGAAAACCGAACCATCTTTACGCTGGCCATGCACTTCTCTGCCGATACCAATTATATGTTGTTTACCTGTATCATGATAATTTTGAATATATCCATCATGCCTGGCTTTATCTGGCTCGGGCATTAAAACTGAAACATTTTTACCCACCAATTCTGCTCTCGAAAAACCAAAAAGTGTTAGTGCCGCCGGATTAAGGTGTTCAATAATTCCGCGATCATCTATCGTGATGATTCCATCGATGGCGTTTTCAATTATTGCATCTAAAAATTTTGATCTGTCCATGTAGTTTAGCCTCCCTATATATTGGAGGTAAATATAAAAATTTAGCAGTGCTTGTATTAGATTATGCTCAGTTGATTAAGTTTTAGCTGGGATATTTCCAATAAGTTAAGACATCCTGCAAGGTTTGGTAATTTTAAATCAGGTGCCTGAGCAAAAAGATTTTTATAATAGGTAATGCCTTCATTCAACTGTGTTTTAAAATTGGCGAGTTGCTTTGTTTTTTTATCGTTAAAGTTTAAAAGCTGATCTTTTATTTCTGCTTGTAGGTAATCGATGTACAAATTTAACTCATTAATAAAAACATGTGGCCGATTATTATTGGCCAGCAGGTTTACTTTGCCATAAATGTGACCCACCATGTCATCAAGGGTATAAGAATTGTTGAAATAAGCCAAATTCGGTCCCGGACAAATTGAAACTGCTTTACTTTCTTTAGGTTTGATAATGTCACATTTGAGGTACGCTGAAGCGCACAAACCTTCACACAGACAAACTTTTTCTGTTACCTTATTAAATGCTACCTCATATTCCGCTATTGATAATTCAGCAGATTGGAGCTGTTTAATTTTTAAGTGCTGATATTCCCTGGAAGCTGTACAAATCGGTTCTAAGGTAAATTCGGTATTATTGCACAGGTATTTTTTAATACAAGCGCTCCCGGGCCTACCTTTTTCTATCCGCTCTATTCTTTGCACATCGGAAGTTGAATTTTTGAAATTGTTAAACCGTACGCCAAGTGGCGAAGAATTACTAAGGTAAAAATCGTTTTCCTTAGCTACTGTTAAGGAATCTAAAGTTCGTTGATCTACATTGGTAACTTCAGGCACAAGCAGAAAAGGACTTCCCCAGCCGGTTGCGCTTAACTGATAATGTTTTAAAAGAAAATTTTGTTCTTCTGCTGTGCCAATTCCACCTTGAACGCTAACGCTTTGAACGGGTTTTTGATGAAGGTTAATTCCCTTCTGCAATAACACGCCTTGATAAGTGGTAAATAATTCATCCACCAACTGTGCCCTTTTAGTTTTAAACTCCTCTAAAATCGGGCCCAATAAATATCCTTCCGTAGCAAAAGCATGGCCACCACAATTCAATCCAGATTCTATTCTAAATTCAGAAACCCAAACACCTTTTTTGGCCAGAAATTTAGCTTGTATAGCTGCTGATCTAAAATCGCTTACCTTCAAAATAATCTTCTTTTTAAAGTATGCATCGTCATCTGGCAAAAAATCATGAAAATGTTCAATATAGCTATATAACCTGGGGTTCATGCCTGCCGAGAGAATAACGGAAGCATTTAAAGTGCTGTTTGCAAAACCTCTAAAGGCAGCCAGCGCATCGGTATTTTCATCACCGGTATAAGCGGCATTAATAAAATTCATTTTATCCACCTTTGCCATAATATTAACATCAGCAGCACCTATTTTCATCGCTTTCCTCAACACATTCTGAAAAATACGTTTGCTTTCTCCTTCAGGATATTCCATCATTAATTCATAGCCATGTTTTAATGAAGATGATTCCGGAAGAAGCTCGAAGTATTTACAAAGTTCACTTCCAGGAATAAAGCTAGACTGTTTTAACTGCTCAAATTGACTATTGATATTTTGATCTATAAAATTCAGATATGCAGTGATCCGTTTTGATCGATAATCAACTTCTGTTTTAGGTATAGGTGAATAATGCTGCCCATTTTCGCTCAGGTGGTATGCCCTCATCCGTTCAATTAAATCATCATCAACAATTGATAATGTGGATGAAATACCATAACGGGCTACTTTTAAAGGGGTGTCTATTGAATAGCCTAAGCCTAAAACAGGGATGTGAAAGGTGTGTAACATAAGTCGTTTTGTTGATCACGCAAACCTATTAAAGCAGCACTATACCTAATCAGGCCTGGCTTACTTTAAAAAATGATAAAGGTCATTTTTTTTTTATAGAATTAAAAAGTTTCAACCTTTATACTCAACAATTATCGCATTGAAACTACAGTAGCATATTAAAGATTTTTTGCCGTTATTTGTTTTTTAGATGCATTCATTTAGATGCATTTTTGGATGAATTTGCACTTTTTTTGCTTGTAGTCATTTGTTCAAGATTTAGGAGTCAAAACACCTAATGAGCATTGACACTTGAATGCACATCTAAGCATTCTAAGGCGTGAATGCAAAAAAACAGCTACAATTTAAAAATAGCAGCCGTTCAATCATCCACTAAACAAAATCCGTTCAAGTGTTACCGATCAATTCTTTAGATCCTTCGCTGTTTTTTGTAGAAACAATGCAAATTTCTGATCTATTGTTTTAGGTATAAATTTTGCCTGTTTTGGATTGGCATTAAACAAAAACTGATACCAAACCAATCCTGCCAGATAGCATCCTGCATCATTAGCATGGTTAGGATCAAAAGTTATCTTTTTATCTTTAGAATAATAGTAGCCTATATTGAGTGAGTGGGTTTGATTAGGTAAATCAGGAAATTTTGGATTTTCATAATTAAATGTTGTATCCTTTTTAAATCCCCACTTACTGTTCGTATTCGCCAGCTGCATCGAATCTCCTACGGGTATTATGCGAAGCTTTAATGTTTTTGCGAGATGATGATAGGCATCCCTGGACTTTTCCCACATTTCGTTTTGATTTCCGGCCCTGCGTTCTGCCATTATTTTTCCAAAACTCTTTGCATCTACCCGGTAGGCCCAGGTTTGATGAACGACAATTTCTGCCTCTGGCTGTAACTGCCTGATTAGTTTATACAGATTTGATGCATAGGGCTGATAAGTTGTGGAATCACCAGACAGAAGTGAAAACTGCTGAATTGTAACCACATCCCAGTTCCCTGCTGATAACAATTCCCTTAAAGATTTTCCGCCATAAGGCCTGCCCTTTGGATCAGCATGATCTGAGTTGTTAATCGTAACTGATTCCCAGTGTTTTTTAAGTTCGCAGCCCGGCAATTCGGCTCTTCCAATAACGAGTGGATGGCCCCCTGATGCACTAATTTCGGGAAGAAATTTGCTGGCGTTCTGAGAAAAACTATTGCCGATTAAAAATAAACGTAAAGGTTTTTGCTGGCCATAAACATTTGCCGCGGCAAACAGAAATACCGTAATACTAAAAAACCGGGCTGCTAAACAAACATTGTTTGCCCTACCCGACCGGATTGAAATATCTCGCCTTATCCTATTCTTTTTGATGATCATCTTTTGTAATTAAAGTTTGCAAATTTAATAAAGTTGGTCCAGTCGTAAACGTTCAGGTCGTGTTTGCCGTCTCTAAAATGGTAACCGATGGCAGAGCGAATAATCGGACTATTGGTATCTGGAAATGATGCCTGAAGCATGGTTTTCTTTTTATACAGATCATAAACGGGTTTGGCATTCACCAAAGCAAGAAATGAACCCCTTGGGTCCGCCCAGCGATCTTCTGTTGCATTGGTCACATAAACCGGCCTGGGAGCGATCAATCCAATCAGCATGTGCTGGTCTACAGGCAAATGATCAACCTGGTTGTTGTATTTTTTATAATTATCATTAAACCAGTGGGGAAACTGCCTGTTAATCAAGCTCACAGTTTCGCCATAATGCCTACGAGCGACCGCAGCGCCTGTGCTTCCGGAGCAACTGCTCAATACCATAGCAAAACGTTGGTCCTGAGCTGCAGCCCACAAAGCAGTTTTACCACCACGGGAATGCCCTACAATGGCAACTTTGTTAAAATCGATATCATTATCCGTTTTAAAATAATCCATTACCCTGCTCGCTGCCCAGGCCCAGGCACCAATAGCTTTAATCCCATCAGGCTTCTGTATCTCTTCAGGAAATATTTTTTCTAATAAACCCTGTTGATAACTATCTTTCCGGTCCGGAGTTACATCTGCGTTGTGAAATGCAGCAATGGCGTAGCCACTATCAATAATCATTTCGGCAGGCCAGAACGTACTTTTTTCCACCCGGGTAGGATCAGTATTTTTCGTACTGCGATTGTTAATGAGTAAGAATGCCGGCGCTGGTTTGGTTCGATGGTTTGGAATGAAAAGCACAAGCGGGAAACTGATAAAGTTTCCTTTTCGCCATACTGTAATCTGGATTTCTTTTAAAAGAGCCTTCCCATTCATCGCATTGGAATCGATATTGGAAATCATAAACTTAAGGCTATCTAAACGCGGAGGCATTTTACCATAAATATTTTCTTCGAAAAGGGATAATATTTCAGGCCTACGCGTTGCTTCCCAGGTTTTACGACTCTTGATTTTCTTCCCATTGCAGGTCCTAAAAACATCCGGAAGTGTGTATGCAGGCACAGCCTCCTCATCGTAATTTACTGTTTCGCCCATAAATTTATCTGTTTTTTGCGCCTGCGATTTTGCAGACATGAACAGAAATAACTGCAGTAAGAAAATTATTTTGACAATTTGCTTTGTATGCGTGAATAGTGCCTTATGGATAGATTGTATTTTATTCATTTTGAATCTCAGAGATGAAGCTTCATTTCGGCTATGAATAGCGACTACAAATGTTGATTCCATTTACATTTGTAGCCGCAAAAAATTAATAACCAGGATTTTGAACGAGTTTACTGGCTTTATTTAATTCGCTCTGCTGAAACGGATACCAATAATTCTTGCCTGTAAATATCCTGTTTTCAACTACAAATGGTGTGTAAGTTAATGCGTTTCCTGTTTTGGAAATTTTCATTCCTTTAACCTCACCGTTAAAGTATTTTTCTCCTTCTTTCCAACGACGAACATCAAAAAAGCGTTGCTCTTCAAAACAAAACTCAACTCTTCTTTCATTTTTAATCCGTTCACGCATTTGAGATTGCGTTAATCCTGAAAGCGAAGGCATGCCCGCACGATTTCTGACCGCATTGATCGCGTTATATACATCTGCATTCGGTCCTGAGAATTCATTTGTTGCTTCCGCAAACATTAGCAGCACTTCTGCATATCTGAAAAGCACCCATGGTCTGCGCACACTGGTCGTCCCGGTAATGTTGTATGTCGCATTTCCGCTTAAAAATTTTCTTAAGTAATAGCCAGATTTAGTGTTATTGATATTTGACGGTACATTATCGCGGCCACCTTCGTAAGTTTCTACGGCCCGGCTTAGACTTCCTGTTTTAAAGGTTGCCCCGTTGTAAACAATAAATTGATTTAAACGGGGATCTCTACCGGTGTAAGGATTTTGCGGATCATAACCAGATGTAGGGTCAGTGATCGGTTTACCATTTGTCATTTCGAAAGCATCAACTAAATTCTGTGTCGGGTTAGTTCTTCCTAAACCACCTGTAAAGCTAATGGGTGCATTATTAGATTCAATTGCATTGGTATTACTGGCTGGCGTTGCAAATATAACTTCGTTATTGTAGGTTGTTGCGGTAGCAGTATAATCCCATAAACCTGGAAATGAAGCATTACTCAACAAGCTATGCTTGTTTAAATCGATCAGCTCCTTTGCCGCTTTCGCAGCATTTTGCCAACGTTCTAAATTATTGCTTGTATTGTACAGCGGACTTGCGTAGACTAAAAGCGTTTTCGCTTTCAATGCCATTCCCGCAGCCTTAGTTGCTCTTCCGTAATTTGCAGCATCCCAATCTTTGGTGGAAGCCGCCGGAATCTGGTTAATTGCAGAGTCACAATCCTTTACAATTTGCTGTACCACTTCATCAGCAGTATTTCTTGGAATGTCAAGGTCTTCCGTTGGAGAAAATGAACGTGTTGCCAATACCACACCTCCATATCTTTTAAAAAGCTCGTAATGAAATAGTCCGCGAAGAAAGAAAGCTTCCCCTCTTAATCCACGCAAATCACTGGCTGGAAAAATAACCGCCGTTGGTGATCTTTCTAAAAACGTATTCACCACCCACAAACCGTTATAAAGGTTGGTATATTGTTCATCAAAGGTTCTAAAACTGCTCCAGTTACCGTTATTAAAAATATTGATGTTACTGTTGAGATTTGAGTTCACTGCCTCATCGCTTCCGCTTGCCATTAATGCGCCGGAACCATCAACATTATACCTTGCCAGCATATAATTATAGCCGTTATTCAGGTATTCTCTTACTCTTCGGTCTGTATTCCAGATAGCTTCTTCAATTACAGGCCCTTCACTGTATGATGGCGTAAAGAAATCCTTTTTACAAGCGCTAAAACAGATTAGCAAAAAGCCAAAAAGGATTTGTGCACAAAATAATTTCGTCTTCATCTCAATTAAATTTAATATTAATACCTATTGCGAATGTTTTAACGTATGGATAAGAAGAGAAACGACCTGCATTTGGTGTTTCAGGATCTATACCTAGTTTTTCAAGTGATGAAATGGCAAACAGATTGTTACCGCTAACAAATATTCTGGCACCTGCAAAACGCAACCTTTGATTAAGTCGTTCTGGTGTAGAATAGCCAAATTCTGCAGACCTCAATTTTATAAAATCTCCTGAACGCAACCAAAAAGTAGAATTGGCTGTATTGTTTCCATTATCGGTAATACCAATACGCGGATATTCTGCTGTTGCCGCATTTGCAGGAGTCCAGCTTTCCAACCGTAACTGATTTAATCCGTTAGGTCCGGCATATACAATATCAGAAACGTCAACCGTTCTACCTTCCACTCCCTGAAACTGCGCTCCCAAATCAAACTGTTTGTATCTGATGTTAAGCCCAAATCCATAGTACATTTTTGGGATATCGGTATAATCACTAGCCATAGCATCGTTGGCATCAATTATATTATCGTTGTTAATATCTATATATTTAATATCGCCAGGAACAACCAAACTGGCCAAGGTTTGCTTCGGGCTGGCATTAATTTCTGCCTGATTTTGAAAAATACCCTCCGCTATAAAGTAATTTCCACCCCCTATGTAGTGTCCAATGGTGGATTGATTAAGCAAAGTATTTTCTGTTCTTTCCAGGATAACATTTTTGGCATAAGTAAAATTAGCATTGGCACTCAAAAACAGACCGCCAAATTTTTTATGGAAGGTTCCACTTAAATCAAACCCTTTGCTGCTTACTTTACCCGAATTTACCTGAGCGATTGCGATCCCTACGATGCCTGGTAAATTAGGCGGACCCAATATATCTGTACGTTTCTCATTAAAATAATCAACTGAAAAAGAAAAAGCACCTTTGAAGAAATCAACATCTGTTCCGATATTCAAACGATCAACCTTCTCCCAGGTAGTTAACAGATTTCCTGCCGGACTTACTAAACGTGCTGTTGTTGAAGTTGAAAAGGTGGAGCCTAAAAACGGACCCGCATCTCTGGTGAATAAGGTACGATAAGGAAGCCTTACAATGTTGCCGCCAGTGTCATAAGTCGGACCGATATTGCCTGATCTGCCATATGAAGCTCTTAACTTCCAGAAGCTGATGAGTTCGGAATCTTTTAAAAAATCTTCTTTTGAAAGCAACCAACCTGCTGATACGGCCGGAAAGAAACCAAAGCGACGTTCAGGTGCATAGTTTTCTGAACCAGAATAGCTTCCTGTAAACCCAAGCATGTACCGCTGCATGAAGCTATAGTCGAGCCTGCCTGCTAACATCCGTGAACGATAATCAATTCTATCCACCGCGGCACTTACATACTGTTGTGCTTTTACGCTAGCACTCACCTGATGTTCGCCAAAGCTGCGTTTGTAATCCAGACCAAACCAAAGCTCATTATTCTTGGTATTGGTTTGAAATGCTGCTGTACGATAAGCAATGACCGAAGGTGTACGATACGTTTGGGCAGGTGTTACTGTTTGATTAAATACTGCATAATTTTCTGATAAACCATCACCATAATTACCATAACCATCGTAAGAGAAAAATAAATTAGCAGATAAACCGCTGGTAATAAAATCAAGCTTTTGATCGGCCATGATACTGGCCAATAAAATATTGGTGGTAGTTCTGGAAAAACCAGTTGCCTGTAACTGACCCAAAGGATTGTTTTGAAAAAGTGAGCTACCACCATAAGTGCCATCGGCATTTAAAATGGGAAATGCGTTTGGCGGAAGGTTGTATAGATTATTTAAAACCGTACTTGTACCATCGCCTACGTCGTTTCTCACCTCACTTCTTACACCAGCTAATAAAGAGAGCGTTAATGTTTTAGTTACATCGTAATCTAAATTAATTCTGAAATTGTAGCGCTTATAACCATAGTTTGAATTGTAATTTGGAGTTTCGGTTTCCCTGAAAAGACCTTGCTGATTAAGGTAACTTACCGCACTGAAATATCGTACCCTTTTGTTACCGCCACTAAACGTTAGGGCATACCTTTGTGTAGGCGCCTGTTTTTTAATAAATCTGTCTACATAATTATTATCAGGATACAAATACGGATCAGTGTGATTTTTGTAACCATCCAAAGCTGCTGCGTTGTATGCTGGTACCTGACCAACATTGGTTAAACCCTGGTTATAAAGTGTGGCAAAATCATAAGAATTTAAGGGTTTAATGATATTACTCGCAGACTGAAATCCACCCTGGGCATCTACAGTAATTAAACTCTGGCCTATTTTTCCTCGTTTAGTGGTTACTAAAATAGCTCCGTTGCCACCGTTTAACCCATAATAATTTAAAGCAGCAGCATCTTTCAATACCGTTACACTTTCAATTTCGGTGATGTCCATATCCTCGAAATCGCGTTCTATCCCATCCACCAAAAACGTTGGCGTAGATCCTTGTGCATAGGATGATCTTCCTCGAATTTGGTAGGAGACATTCCCTCCACCCGGCTGATTACCTGTCCACCTGAAGAGAAAACCACTTAATCTGCCAGCAAGCAGGCCTGATAAGTTACTGATCGGAACCTGTGTAAGCTGCGTAGAACGTAAAGCACTTACTGCATAATTCAATTCCGCTCTGCTTCTTGTTCCGAAAGGAATTTCAATCAGTTGATTTGCTGAATCTGGCTGAGCAACGCGGTTAACATTCGCATTGCGATTTTTTGTTGTATCAGTTTGATTAGTGCTTTGAGCCGAAGCCGTGACGCTGATAGCGCATACCGTAACCCAAAGCAAGCCCAAACTTTTAATATATTTAGTCATTTCTTGTCGTTTAAATTATGTAACTGATCATTACCAACCTGGATTTTGCTTTAAAGCTCCACTGGTTTTATTCATCTCAGAACGAGGGATCGGATACAGATACATTTGATCATTAAATACCTTACTAAAAGCGGGTAACTCTACTACATTATAGATAAAAGTTCCATTTGCATTTTTAATTACTTTCATGCCTTTCATAGGCTGAGCCACAATTTCAGCACCCTTTTTCCATCGTAGAATATCCCACCACCTCATATCTTCAAAAGCAAACTCAACAGCTCTTTCATTCCTGATCCGCTCACGCATCTGCGCCTGTGTTAAGCCAGCAGGTAAAGCGGGCATTTTGGCTCTTAAACGGATTGCATTTACAGCATTATAAACTTCTGCTGTCGGACCACCTTCTTCATTTAAGGCTTCGGCGTAATTTAACAGCACCTCTGCATATCTATAAAAAACATAATTTAACAAAGCTGATGCGGTTGAGCCGGAGCGTGAAGTTTCGGGCCACAGTCGTTTTAAGTAATAGCTGGTTTTAGTGATAGACGTTGCAGAACTGATGTCGGTGCCATAGGTAACAATACCTTGTGCATTGGGTTCAGTTTGCCAGGTTTGTACAGGTCTTCCCTGCCAGGTTACGTTATTATATAAAATATTGACATAAAAGCGTGGATCTCTGTTTATATAAGGATCTTGTGGGTTATAGCCAGATGTAGGGTCAGTAATTGGTTTTCCATTCGCCATTTCATATAAATCTACATGGTTTTGAAGTGGAGAAAGGTTGGATTGTGCTCCACCATAACTGGTAGGAATTAAAAAATCGCTCAGGTAAGTCCCAATGAATCCTCTTCCGCCCCTTGGCCAGATTCTGATGTATTCGCTGGAGTTCGCTACGGTAAGCACATTTGCATAGTTAGCTTCCAGCGAAAACTTATTTAAATCCATAATGGCTTTTGATGCAGCTGAAGCTTTTTTCCATTTGCTTACATCGCCACCAGGATTATTAAGCGGACTCGCATCAAACAATAGTGCCCTTGCTTTTAACGCCATTGCTGCTGCGCCGGTAGCCCGGTTGGATTGCGCCGCCGGATTAGGCCAATCGGCGTTGGTAAGCGGCAGAAGTTTAATCGATTCTTCAATATCATTTAATATTAAGGCAAGTGTTTCTGCATAGCTGGCTCTGCTTAAGTCGGTTGATGCTTCAGTAAAATCCTGTGCTTCCGTTAACAGCACCACTCCACCAAAACGTCTCAATAACTCAAAATAAAAATACGCCCTTAAATACAATTGCTCTCCTCTGATGTAATCAGGATTGTACAAATCTGTCCATGGGGTTTTGCCCATATTCGAAAGCATTAAATTCGCATTGCGGATGCCTCTGTACATTTGCGAATAAATACCGGTCACATCAGATGCTCCGGGATCAAGAAACTGTCCCGTATTCATCGCGGCAACCTCAATCTGGCCATTGTTGGCAATAGATTCATCAGTAAACTGAGAGGTCATTCCTTTATATCCGCTTAACCGTCCATAATCTGTTATAGAGAGCGTGTACGTAAAATCTCCAAATCGGGAAGCCAGCAACGGATCTTTAAAAACCTCTTCCAGATCACTTTGAATGCCTACATCTCTTTGCAGGAAATCTTTTTTACAGGAATAGCTGGCTGTTATGGTAATCAATAACAAGAGACTTATGATTTTTTTCATGATTTCGTTAATTAAAATGATAAATTGAGACCAAGGTTAACCACTTTAGTAGTAGGAATAGTTGCGATTGATGAAGCATAGGCATTGCCTGACAAGCTATTTTCCGGATCGATGCCGTAAAAGTTTGTCCAGGTTTTTAGATTTTGCCCGCTTACAAAAACAGTTAAGCTATTCACTTTTAACCGGGAAAGCCATTGCTTAGGTAGCGTATAGCTAAGCTGCACATTTCTAAGCTTAATGTATGAGGCATCCTGAAGGGTGAAATCATTCAAACTTTCGTTTGGATTTGCGTTTAATCCCGGACGAATGACAGGCCAGCTGGCATTGGTATTGGTAGGACTCCACCGTTCTAACATCGGTACATAAAACTGATTGGTACCTGCGCTTTGAAAAACCACGTTTGAACTTACATTCGTTACGCCATTAAACAATACCGCTAACTGAAATCCTTTATAGCCAAGCTGCAGGTTTAAACTGGCGTTATACTCCGGTATGTTTGGATGGCCAATTGCCATAACATCCTGGTTGTTAATAATGCCGTCGTTATTGATATCCTGATATTTAAAATCCCCAAGAATAGATGGATAGGCAGTAATTTTATTTTTAGGACTGCTATCAATATCTTTCTGGTCAGCATAAAAACCCAGCACATGGTAGCCAAAAAAAGTTCCTATTGGTTTTCCGGAAGTCCTTAAATTTTCAGCAAGTCCTGGTGCTTCATCCAACACTCTTCTCTGGTTACGGGCAAAACTTAAGTTTCCGGTAACGGCGTAAGTAAAGTCTTTCACCTTATCTCTATACGTAACCGAAAGTTCATAACCATGATTATAATTTACACCGTAATTTGTACTTGGTACTGTTGCCCCATAAGTGGCGAAGCTTGTTGCAGAACGCGTAGATAAGATATCAGAACGTTTATCATCGAATAAATCGGCCGTAATATTCAGCTTATCCTTGAAGAAAGCTAAATCAAGACCTAAATTACGCTTGGTAGAAATTTCGAAAGTAATGAAAGGATTTCCATATTGCGACTGGATATAGGTAGGTGCACTAAAATTACTGTTAGGGTTTCCAAAAACAGCATTCCCACCTGCACCAAACCGGTTTTGGTAATAAAAACGACTGGTGCCCGGACTTGGTATCCCTACCCGCCCGATTGATCCGCGAATTTTAAACATGCTCATCCAGGATAGCATTTTCATGAACTCCTCATTCGCTAAATTGTAGCCTACCGTTGCCGCAGGAAACAAACCATACCGATAACCTTTAGCATAATTTTCCGAGCCATTATACGTTGCACTGGCTGTTACAAAGTATTTGTTAGCATAATTATAGGTGGCTTCTGAAATTACACCTTGATTAGCATAAGGCGCTGCCGCTGCTGCAGAGCCCTGCAATTCTCGCTGACCGATTAAGTTTGCACTTAAATTATGCTTCCCAAATGTTCTGCCATAGGTTAAAAACAACTGTAAATTGGTCTTGGTGAAGCCGCTTCTTGAGTAGGCCGGTGCACCAAAAAAATCATTGTAAGTTCCCCCAACTGGTGTAAGCTCTAACGTTGAACGGTTCAGTTCCAAATATCCGGTGCTACCTCTTTGCAGTTTTCCGGAAAGTTGCGTGGCATCGTAACCAAATTGTGCTTTAAAGCTTAAACCTTTGGTTACAAAATCAAGATTCTGCTTGAGTGTAAAAATAGATTCTGCAACATTATTATCCGTGAAAGCGTAACCACCATAGGTAAGTAATGCGTAGGGATTAACCGAGTTAACGCCACCCAAACCATAATTTACCAGGTGATTGTAATTACCATCCAATGCGATAATTTTTGGATCATCAGAGTTAATATATTCTTTAAAGAAAGGAGCTGCCCAGGTTGGCATTTTCAAAGCCCTACCAACCAGGCCTTCAATACCATTGCTTACCACTCCTGCCGGATCATTATATTCACTCATCCCGGCCGGACTATAGCGATGTTCGTTTCTACCAGCCAAATTCACTTCGAAGTTGGTCGTTTTGGTGAGATCAATACTTACACGTGCCCTGAAATTGTAACGGCTGTAACTTGGTGAGGTCGAATAATCCAGCGGTGTTTTAAATTCTTTGAAGTTACCTTCCTCATTCAAATGACTGAAAGATGTAAAGTATTTTACTTTTTCGCTACCACCAGAAACTGTTACATTCTGTTGGTTTTGCATCCAGTTCTTCTTAACCAGTTCATTGTACCACATCACGTCCGGATATAGCAAAGGATTTCCGGTACCTGATTTAAATATGGCTAAATCCTCATCTGTAAATGTTCTCGGATCGCCCACATTAATCTGTCCTTCAGTGAGTAATAATGCACTTTCATAGGCATTTAAAATTTCAGGACGAGATGTTGGACTAACGAATCCTACGTTACTGGAAAGTGTTACCCTGGCCGGGCCTTCAATACCCCGTTTAGTGGTGACGACGAATACACCATTAGCACCTTTCAATCCATATAATGCTGTAGAAGAAGCATCTTTTAGTATGTTAATACTTTCAATTTCATTGGCATCGATATCACCAAATGAAGTTCTTTCCACCCCATCAACAATGATCAAAGCTGTTGCTGTTGGCGAAACCTGTCCGCGAATGTAAAGCGCTGCAGAGTTTATACCCGGACGACCAGAGGTTTGCTGAACGACTAAACCCGGCACGCGACCAGCCAATGCATTATTAACATTTGTTACCGGAGCTTTAAGTAAATCCTGCCCCGATACCGTGCTGATTGCCGCCGTTACAGCAGATCTTCTTTGTGTTGAATATCCGTTAACCACAACTTCACTTAAGGCACTACTGGTAGCAGGTAAGATTACATTAACACTGGTAGAACTGCCAACTACTACTTCCTTAGTCTCAGAGCCGATGAAGGAGAAGACAAGGATTTGACCCTGATCTGCGTTAATTTTAAATCTTCCGTCTACATCAGTCTGAACACCAATAGTAGTACCCTTAATTTTAATACTTGCTCCGGGTATGGGAAGATTTTTCTCGTCTTTTACTGTACCTACAATTTCTTTAAATCGTTTGGTTTCTGGCTTGACATCGTTATTGAGCGTTATTTCGATTGGCTTGGCATAAAGTGAATTTATACTACCCCAGGATAAAATAACAACTAATAACCAACCCGTAAATTTGGTATGTAGCTTTTTTATCATCTAGTTTTATATATGGTTAGCAATTTATCTTAAAATGAATCATCTGTCAGGATGTTTAAATACTCATTTTGTTATCTAATCAATAATAAAGTGCTCTTTAGTAAATGAGGCGTCCCCTAAATTATTACCAGCATTTTTAATGATTGAATCCGGCTTATTTCTTCACTCTGCAGTCAGACAAAAGAATGCAGGGTAATTAAAGAATGTAGCGGAGCTTTTTTTATTTTTTCGTGGCTTAGCGGTGTATCGGCAAATGCCGAATGTGGTAGGTAATTAGTTTTCATATTTGGTTAGGGTTTATTGATTTCGTTATCACAAATCTATAACCGATCAGCACCTCCTAGGGTTCACTTTTGTACGAAAATGGTTTGCTTTTGTACAAAACAGCAATTAAAAGCACTTTTTCATGTTTACATCTCGAAAAAGTGCTTTTTCAAAACTTTTATTTCCTGATATTTTTCACATTATCGATCGCTACACTTTCGCTTGGCGTAACGTTTATAGGAGCACCATCACCGGTATAAAAGATATATCTAAAACCGGCATCTGAAATTCCTTTGGCTTGTATTTGAAAATTACTCACCAGATTTCTCACGAATAAACCTTTGATGTTCTCTGCAAATTCAACCTCCAGTCCTTTTTTGGATAAAGGACTGATGATCATATTTTCGATGAAGACATTGCTGATTCTTAGTCTACCAATTGGCATTATACGAATAGCACGATGGGATAGCGAGTAGAAATCCTGCCAGTTCTGAAGGTAGATATTAGCAATATTATCTTTATCTCCTGTATAAACGGAGCCGCTTACCACATTTACGTTTTCCTCGCCTGCCGGCACGCCTGTGTCTGTTAAGCCGATATTGATAAAATCGTCGCCACTTTTTCCTTTGATATTAGAAATGATGATGTTCTTACAACCAAAGCGCACTCCCATACCATCCTGATTGAGGATTTGCTGCGCTGTTCCGTTTATATTTACGGCCTGCCTAACATCAAAAGTTATATTTTTAACCACACCATTGGTACTGCGTTCTAAAACCAAACCATGCCCGTGATAATCTTTTAAAGTGATACCGCTAATTTCAAATCCATCTACATGTGCAAATATAATGGCATGGTTCCTCCAGCCGCCTTTCTGGTTTTCGTTGGGTTTGCCGGCATCGGTACCAAAAGATTCGCTGAAACCATTTGGATTGAGCGATAATGTTTTGTTGTGATCTCCCGTAGCACGTGGATGCGCAGCACCTTCAAGCAATACATTCCCAACACCTATTACCCTTATGTTATTTAAAGATGTTACAGTCGATATTCCCAAACCTGAGTTTGCAGAACGGATAAAGTTATCTCTGCATCGATCTGATAGTTTGATTTTGCAGTTGTTAAGTTCCAATTCAAAATCTGACGGCAATAAAATGGCTTCATCTATCAACCAGACATCCGTTTTTGTAACCACATCGTACCGGGGGATTACAACTTTACCTGTGGTTTTCTTCGCTTCGTTTATGGCCTTTTGTATGCGTGCTGATTGGCTCCCTGTTTTATAATGGTTCGGACTGATAGCAATATCCTCCAGTTTGTAGTTTTGTTTTGCTGATAAAAAATTAATGCTGCATAATAAAATACAGCCTGTGAATAATGCTTTCTTAAAGATCGACATTGTTATGAATGTATATTGATTTTGAATTAAAGACACAAGATTACCTGTTTTTACTGTATTTTAAAGCCTTTTTTTCAGTCTTGCTAATGCTTCCAGATAATAGTAATCTGCATATGTTAAAGGTGCATCAACTTCCGATTTGAAAGGAAAAGCACCGGTACTGTGTTTTAAGATGAAATCGCCGTTTTCACCGGGCTTAGCGGTGTATTCATCAGATGCCAGGTTTCTAATTTGCGTCTCTGCCACTTTCATATATTTCTTCTTCAAATCAGCATCTACAAAATCGCTCAGTTCAATTAATGCCGAAGCCATAACCGTTGCCGCAGATGCATCACGAGTGGTATTTGGAATCTGCGGCGCATTGAAATCCCAGTAGGGAATAAAATCCTTTGGCATCTGCGGGTGATTGATTAAGAAATTGGCAATGTTTTTAGCTTGTTCCAGATAACGTTGGTCCTTAGTTTCCCGGTATAAGTAAGTATAACCGTACAAACCCCACGATTGTCCGCGGCTCCAGGCAGAATCATCTGCGGCACCCTGGTGTGTTTGTTTTTTATGCGGCAACCCGGTTTTCTTATCGTAAGAAACTACGTGATAAGAACTGTAATCCGGACGAAAATGGTGAATCATTGTTTTATCAGCATGTGAAACCGCGATCTTTCTTAAGGTGTCGTCTCCGGAATATTTAGCTGCCCACAGCATCAGCTCCAGGTTCATGAGGTTATCAATAATGACCGGATACTGCCAAATTACAGTGTTATGATCCCAGGAACGGATTAATCCCATTTTCGGATCAAAACGGGTAGCTAAGGATTTTGCACCAGTCAGTAACACTTCCTTGTAACGTTCTTCGCCGGTTATGCGCAAACCGTTGCCGAAACTACAGTAAAGCATGAAGCCAACATCATGGTTATCGGTGGTGTATTTTTCCCGCTCTACCCTATCTGTAAATAATTTAGCGTACTTAAGCAATTCGATATCTCTATTGTTCTCGTACAAATACCAGAGCGAACCCGGGAAAAACCCACTGCACCACCATCTGGAGTCTGATGAAGTATCTTTACCTCCTTCAAATGATTTAGGCAATCTGCCCGGCTGATTTTCATACTTTCGGGCCATCAACAGGCTTTGTTGCTCCGCATTTTTAAAAGCTTTATCGATTACATTTTTAAGCGACTGCGCCTTGACCTGACCAACACCAATTAAGGCTATCAGCAATAGCAATGAGATGTGTGTTACTTTTGTGTTCATTGATTTTAGGTTTGAATATTTGGTATGCTCAAAACTAAATAAACACTCAATCAGGAAGGTTCACTTTTGTACAGAAATGGTTCGCTTTTGTACTTTAAGAAGGAATATGGAGGTGTTTGTACCTCTAGATGTTTCACCACTTCTGCACCCAAGAACCTAATCCCAGATTTAGTCTGGGATCTTAATGCTAGGAATAAGCTAATACTTTAAAGAGATATTATACGCTTTAAGATCTCCGCATACACCAGGATGACGGCGTAGGAACGACCAAACGACTTTAATAATGCCATATCGCCGAGAAATACTATTTCTTCAAACTCCCAGCTGTTTTCTTTTTAAACTCTGAAGGACTTAAATCGAACTGCTTCTTAAAACAAACACTAAAGTATTTTGCATTATTGAAACCCGTTTCATATGCTACTTCTGCCACCGTTAAATCTGACTTTTCCAGCAGATAGGCACTTCTTTTCAGGCGGATGTTAAGAATAAACTCCTTAATAGACATGCCTACAATGTCATTGATTTTCTGGTACAGGATCGTCCTGCCCACATTCATATCCGATACGAAATCTTCGACAGAATAATTAGCGTTGGCAATATTCTCTTCAATTACCTTCATCGCTTTCCTCAGTAACTCCTCATCCATTGAGGTCACCGTCACATTTGATGGATCTACCTGAATACGTTTACTATATTTTTCTTTCAGTTCCTGCTGATTTTTAAGAATGGTTTCTGTTTGCTGCAATAAATAATCAACATCAAAAGGTTTATCAATAAATACACTCGCACCGTATTCTAATGCCTTTATTTTATTCTGGTTATCATCGCCATTACCCGAAATCATGATAATGGGAATGTGACTGGTTTTGAAATTCTGCCTTAAACTGCGGCAAACATCCAAGCCATTTTTGTTCGGCATAATCAAATCCGTAATAATCAGTTGAGGATAGATTTTTTCTGCCTTGGTCATTCCCTCTGCGCCATCGCTTGCTGCGTACACATTGTACTTTTCAGCCAGGCGTTGTTCCAAATAGGCCCGCAATTGCGGATCATCTTCAATCAGCAAAATATTATCTGCCTTTCTTAAGCCTGCGGCACCATTTTGTGGTTCTTCAGTATCTTGCATGATAATATCGTCGATCTCCGAAATGGTGTAATCATAAACCGTAGATTGCATATCTCCGGTACCAGCCTGTTTTTTGAGCGGCAGCATAATCGTGAAAGAGATTTTATCTGTTTTATTTACCATCCAGATTTTTCCGTTCAACACGTCAACCAATTCTTTTACGATCGCTAAACCCAATCCGGAACTTTCTTCAAAAGTTGGCCGCTGCGATGATAAGCGATTAAACGAAGTGAAAAGTGTTGCAATCTGCTCTTCGGAAAATCCATCACCACTATTTAAGACTTCGATTGAAACATATTCAATTTCCTCTTCATCTAATTTTACCGCTAAACGTTCTTTTTCCTCCTCGGTTGAGCTATAGATCCGAACACCGACATAACCTTTGTTTGGTGTATATTTTAACGCATTGGAGAATAGGTTGGTCAATATTTTCTCGATCACATCGTAATCAAATGCTACCAACAGATTATCCTTATGGCCAGCAATATTAGTTTCGATTTCTTTCTTGTTCGCATAGAGCTCAAATAATCCAAAAAGGTCTTTAACGAAGTTGATGAAATCTCCGATTTGCGGATTAAGCGTGATTTTCTGACTTTCAATTTCGCGGAAACGCAACAACTGGCTGATCATTCTTTGGATTCTGGATACATTTTTCTCAATCAAACCCATATAACCCACCGCACTATCATTGGCAGCTAAAGTTTCCTTTAACTGCTTCAATGGCTGAATCACCAGGGTTAACGGTGTTTTCAAATCATGTGAAATATTGGTAAAAAAATCTGTACGAGCCTGGCTCAATTCCTGCATATTTCGCTCTTTCAAAGCTTCTACAGCTAACCTTTCCTGGAAAACCTTCTTATTGGTATAATATCTGATAATGAAAACGAGCAAAGAAGCCACTACAATAAAGTAAAAGCAATAGGCCCACCATGAAAGAAAAAACGAAGGATCTACATGAATATACAGCCTCGAAATTTCATCGCCCCAAAGTCCGTCATTGTTAGAAGCCTTAATTTCGAAAGTATAATCTCCGCTAGGCAGATTGAGGAACTGTACCGATTTTTGATTGGCATGGCTGGTTTGCCATTCCTCTCCCAAACCTTTCATGCGGTAGGCAAACTGGTTTTTATCGGCAGATAAATAGCTGTCGGCCGAAAACCTGATTTCTACATTCGATTGGCTGCTCGAAAGTCGTATCCTATCTTCTTTTTGATTAGAGAGACTGGCAATATCTTTTTCTAAGGGAGAATTTTCTGAATGTGCCGTTACCAAGTTGTTATTCACTAAAAACCCGGTAAAGAACACTTTCGGCTTCTGTGGATTTTTGTTCAGAAAAGCAGGATCAAACAGCATGAAACCATTGGTTCCACCGAACAACATTTCGCCTTTGATTGTTTTATAGGCAGAACGGATGTAGAAAGATCCACAGCTATTTTCCTGATAAAACCTCGCTTTATCAAACAACTTGGTTTTACTGTCATAGAAGTACAAACCATCATTGGTGCTTAACCACATGTTCTTCGAAGCCTCATCTTCCAAAATCGCGAAAACCATTTTGGCAGCCAAACCATTAGCTGTTCCATAATTTAAGTAGGTTCCATCCTTTTTGAGGACATTTACCCCCCTGCCAAGTGTTCCAAACCAAAAATCACCATTTGATGCTTCAACAAAGCTACACAAGTAATTTGCTGCATAAGACGGATCTTTGATAAGGTAATGTTTTATTACTTTAAGGTTGTTTGGATCGATAATAAAAAAGCCCTGATGCGTAACTAAACAAAGTTGATTTTGCTTGTTGATAAATACAGCTTCTACTTCTGAACTCAATACCTTTCCATCGGCACCTGTTACCCTCACTAACTCAACGGGGCCATTTTGCTTCTTTCTGTAAAAAAAAGACCGGTCCGGATCACTCATCCACCAGGTTCCCTCACGATCGCGAACAAAATCGTAAACAGTTAATGGCTGTTTACTTTCCTGAGAAAAGAAATCCAGGCTGCTGAAAGATTTGCTATTCATATCGTGATAGCCAATGCCACCGCTGTATGCCGAAATAGCCAGTTGTTTATTCGTTTGATCAAACTTCAAACGCTTGATCATATTAGAATTGGGCGAATTGGCCTTCGATTTCAGGTAGTGATTAAAAGCATCGGTTTGTCTGTCCCAATAGTTCAGTCCACCACCTTCGGTACCAATCCAGATGTTCCCCAAATGATCTTCCTGAAAGCTACTTACAATGGGATGGTTGAGTCCACCGGGACTGGGATTGAAATAACGCACCCGTGAATCATGAAGCGAACAATAGGCAATTTTGCCACCATAGGTCCCTATCCACGCACCCTGGTCAGGATCTGGATAAATCGTCCAGATAGAGTTTGTTGGCAGCGAAAATGCATCGTTAAGGTTCATGCGCAGGTAATTGCTTGTTCCAACTATCGGATCGTAAAAAAACAAGCCCGCCTGCGTTGCTACCCATATTATCCCTGTTTGATCTATGTATAACTTTTTGGAAAGCATAGATTGATTGCCTGCCACCACTACCGGAATTTTTTGCTTCAGATTCCCTGCTTCATCAGTAACGTAAATCCCCCCTCTTTGAGTAAGGAAATAACACAAACCGCGATAGGCTAAACCATCATTTACCGCGTTGGTAACCGCCCCAAAATTGGCAAATGGAACCAATCTTTTCCTGTCCATATCTACCTTTTGCAATACTGCATCCTTGGTAAGAAATATATTTCCTTTTATGCTTATAAGGTTGTTAAAAGACTGATTTTTAGGAAGAGGAAAAAAAACTGTTTTCTTCGTTATATCATCATAGCGTTTCAGTGTATCGTCCGATAAAACATACAACTTACCATCATCGTGTAAACAAACTGACCGTATTCTGCCACTAACAACTACATTGAATGCGAATTTTTGATAATCGAATTTCAATAAACCATGTCCCGTACTTACAAAAAGACTCCCTTTTTTATCTCTAACTACCGAACCATATCCCCACTTTACTTTGGGCTGAATGGCAAAAACAATATCGTTTAACTGGTAAAAACTATTACCATCATACATGAAAAGCGCATCTGGTCCTGTGTACCACATCCTTCCCAAACTATCTTTTGCAATACTCTGTATTCCACCGTAGTAGGAAGTTTCCGGCATTACATGAAATCGATATTTGGAGATATCAATTGCGAAGACACTTTGAAAAAGCTGCGTAAAAAAACAAGCAACAAGGATGTATTTTTTCATTAGCAAAGATTGCTGTTCATCATTAAATTATTAAAATTGCTTAAATTCCTATTACTCTTTTGTAAGTCTGATCTTTCCGAAACATGCTACCAAAAGTAATCTTGGACGACCTGTCGCGACGATCAGCGAGACTCAAACTGACAAAGAGGGGATAAAGAAATTTAAGTAAAATCATCATTAAAGAGCGTTAATCTACGATTTCTATCTTAATTTTCTTGTTTTTAACGATGATATTATAATCACCAGCTTCTAAAAATCGCTTGCCATCTCCATCCACAAAACTCAGATCACGTTGTAAATCCACTTCGAATTTAAAGGTTTTCATTTCACCTATTTTCAGGAGTTGTTTTTCGAAATGCTTTAACTCCCTAACCGGACGCGAAATACTGGAAACCGGATCTTGAACAAACCAGTGCACCGTCTCCACACCGTCTCTGTCTCCTGTATTTTTAACCGGAATTTCAACCGTTAATTTTTCACCGCGTTTTATTTGAGCTGATGAAACTTTCAACTCACCGTATTCGAAAGTGGTGTAGCTTAAGCCGTGTGCAAATTCGTATAATGGTGTACTTTGGATGTCTTGATATTTTCCTTGTTGCGGACGGGCACTCTGTCTGCGGTTGTAATAAATCGGGATTTGACCTGTCGAAAAAGGAAAAGTCATCGCCAATTTGCCAGAAGGGTTTACCCGACCAGACAATACGCCAGATAATGGTTTACCACCCGATGTTCCGGGTTGCCACATCGTTAAAATGGCTTCGCTAATGGGTTCCAGTCGGTTTAACTCCAGCGGGCGACCACTAGACAGCACCAGAATGACTGGTTTGCCCAATTTCTTAAGCGCCATTGCTAATTCTTCCTGTATTGGTGGTAAAGCGATGGTTGAACGTGAAGCATTTTCTCCGCTCCATTCTTTCTTTTCACCTAAACACAACACAACTACGTCAGATCTAGAAGCTAAGGCAATGGCATCTGCAAAACCATTCTTTTCCTGTCCATCAAAATCAGCGCCCAAAGCATAAGAAACCTTGGCTTTGCCCTTATATTCTGCCTGCAAAGCGTCATGGATGCTAATCACATTGTCTGATTTACCATGAGCGGCCCAGGAACCTAATAAGTTGCCCTGACTTTTTGCCATCGGGCCGATCAAAGCAATTTTTGCGATGTTAATTAGTGGTAATATTTTATCCTTATTTTTTAGCAAAACGATCGACTCTTCTGCCAGTTGTTCTGCAATTTTTAAACTCACGGGGCGATAAAACCTTTGTTTTTCTGTACTGGAATTTGCGTAAGGGCGATCAAATAGTCCGAGTTTAAATTTCACGCTCAGCACACGCTTTACGGCATCGTTCAATAATTCCAGAGAAACTTTTCCTTCTTTAACCAGCTCGCCTAAATAGCTATCATAGCTCCGGTTCATCATGTCCATCTCCACCCCTGCAGTAAATGCCTTAAAAGCTGCTTCCTTTTTGTTAGCAGCTACGCCTTGCGGACGAAGCTGTTCGATAGAACCCCAGTCTGAAACGACAAAACCATCATGTTTCCAACGCTTTTTCAACACTTCGGTTAAGGTATAATGGTTAGCCGAACCGGGCGTTCCGCTGATATCGTTGAACGAACTCATCAACGTAGCTGCACCAGCCTTCACACCTTCCTCATAAGGTAACATATAGGTATCCCAAAGCGTTTGATTGGAAATTTCTGTGTAGACATAATCCCGGCCGGCCTCCGAAGCACCATAACCAATATAGTGTTTCAGGCAAGCCGCAACGTTTTTATCACCCGACAAATCTTTACCCTGGTAACCTTTAACCGAAGCAACAGTAAAAACAGCGTTCGTATAAGTATCTTCACCATAACCTTCGGCAACACGGCCCCAACGGCCATCTCTGGCCACGTCAATCATTGGTGAAAATGTCCAGTCTATACCCGACATCCGAGCTTCCTGCGCTGCTACGCCACAAGCTTTTTCGACCAATGCGGGATTCCAGGAACAGGCCTGACCTAAAGAAATTGGATAGATGGTCCGGAAACCGTGAATAACATCGTAACCGAAAATGATGGGAATACCTAAACGACTTTGCTCCATCGCTTTCTTTTGAACAGCGTTCCTTAAATCAGCATTGCTGCCAAAATAAATAAGTGAGCCGATTTCCGCAGGAATACCCTTCACCGGATCGGCCATATTATTGGTATTGTCATTTCTGCCCAGGGTGTACTGGTTCAGCTGCATCACTTTTTCTTCCAGCGTCATACGCGTAATCAAATCTTCAATTCGTTTCTCAATAGGTTGTTTGGCATCCTTATAAACTGGCTTATCTTCTTTATAGCCCGAAAATAAAGTGGCCGAAGTAAGGGCCAGCGCTAAAATTGTCTTCTTCATCATTTCTATTTAAAAACAGGAATTTGTGATAATTTCATTGTCTTTTGCTGATTGCTTTTGAGCTCGAAAACGACAATTTCGTTTTCTCCTCTCACCAAATCTTCTAGTGGAATTAAGATGGATTGTTGTTTTTCCTCTTCCCAATAAGAACCGATGTATTTTTGGTTTACCCATACTTCTCCCATTCCCCATCCGGTAATATCCAGGTAAGTCTTTTTCAGCTCGTCAATTTTGAAATTCCCTTTATAAAATCCGGGAACAGATGTTTCTTTACGATCTTCAAATGCAAGGTCTTTAACCGGATACTGTTTGATCGTCAATGGGATCATTTTCCAGTTTGAGACCTTATTTCCAGCTAAAGTAACCTCTCCAAACAGGCCTTTCAAGTTGTCCGTATTTTCTGGACCGTAGGTAATTCGACCGATGTTTTCGACATAAATTTGCAGTAAATATTTGCCAGGAGTAGTTTTGATATCGATTATCTTATGGTTATCGGTTAACCTTTCTCGCAACTTTCCATCTACATAAACAGCAGCATAATCACGAACGTTTTCCAATTCTAAATCTTCACTTTCTGCTTGGGTGGTGATTTCGGCTTGATATAAAAGGTATCCAAACTCCATGTTCAGATCATTCATTGGCAACAAATCTTCCGCCTCCACTGCTTTTTGGTAAGCCTGATTCAGCGAGGCTTTCTTGTTAAATACGATTTCCTGAGCCATTAATGCCTGGCTACCTATTAACGTTAGCCCTAAAGCTATTTTTTTCCACATCGCGTTCCTTTATTAGTTTGTTAAAAATGATTGGATAAAAGTTTCTTCCACAGAAACCTGCGGCGAAAATTTATCGCTTTTTACATAATTATCTATACTGTACAATAATTGCTGTGTAGCCGGACGTTTATCCATATCCTTCTTCGTATCTACCGCTAAGACCAATAATTTTCCTCCGTTTACTTTAGCTTCGAAACCGATGCCCAATTTCTGGTTATTATCGTAACTATCAATCACCTGGATAAATGGGCGAAGTTTTTCCGGAGCGCCCTGCATTTCAATTACTTTGGCGTTGTTCAGGATATCCCACCATTGCCAGTCGGTATGGTATGAGGTGGTAAAGTCGTTAAACATCAGCTGTTTATTGTGCACCAAATTTCCAATTGTCATAGGTGCCCAGGCAAACATGATGGGATTCCAGAAATGGTTATGGAACATTGATTTACGTCCTTTTACATTTTCAGGAGCAGGATAAAGCACCACCGACCTTCCTTGTGATAATTGCTTTTTAGCCGCATCGTCATAAACAGTAGTGTACAAAACCTGATCGGTAGACTGCATTAACTTTTGATGGCCTGGATAAACCCAAATGTCCCAGCTGTTTTGGATCTGGTCGTTAACTGATAAATGTACCGTTAGCTTTTGAGAAACGGTGATACCTTTTAACGGGATCGAAAATTCACCGACCGGCGAAACACTATCATTTGCAATAGTCTGGCTTTTAAGATTTCCTTTTTGCAATACTTTGCCGCCCTCATCAGTCAACCACCATTTTAACCTTGCATTTTTTAAGGCGGCATTACTATAATTATAAACTTCAGCTTTACCTGAAAATGTTTCTGAATTGAAAAAGCTACTTTTTTCGTAGCGCAACAGGGCCACTGTCGGCGCACAAAATGCTCTGAACTGTTGTGGTGTAACTAAACCTTTGCTATCCCAGAATGGATCCAAGATACCGACTGGAGCATAACCTTGTCCAGGAAAATCGTTAATAGACAATAACTGAAAACCAGCAGATTTAGACGAACGCAACAATGCCTCAATGACAACTTTATACTCTAAAACCGTTAATGCCCCGGAAGCACGAAAGAAGTCATTGGCCTGATCTAACATGCCGTTTTTCTGCAGCATATCTCTGAACACCTCAAAATTTCGGGCTTCTACCGGGCTATTCGCATATTTTTTGATCTCTTCGAAGTTCGGATATACACAACGTTGTCCAGACTCGTGAGAAATTACCGGTACATCAACATCAGACTCGGTGCTCCTATCCCAATTTGTATTCGGTAAACCTTCGTAAACTTTTACAGGACCTTTATTAGTTTGCTGCGATACATAATATTGATCAGATTTTACACGGGTACGAGCGGTAGAACCACTGTATAAATGACGGGGATCTAACTTTATTCCTTCGGCTGTCAGCTCTTCAATAAAATCGAAATTCCCGGTGATTTCGTTACCGTTGCAATACAAAACAAATGACGGATGGTTACCATATTCTTTCAAAATTGCTTTGATTTCCCTGCGAAAGAAGTTGTACCTGTTTTCGTCAGGTTCCGCATCCTTACCCCACATCGGCATTTCCACTTCAAAATAAATCCCATGTTTATCCGCCATGCGAAAAGCCGCTTTTGGCGGGCACCAGGAATGGAAACGCAAGTGGTTCATTCCGTAATCTTTCATTAATAACATGATCCGTTCCCAGGAAGCATCATCAACCGGCACATGACCGGTTTTTGGAAAAACCGCATTCTCCACATTCCCTCGCAAATGCAACGGACGGTTGTTCATCACGACATGATTTTTGCCTTGCTTTACTTCCCGTAATCCAAAAGTAGTCGCTTGTTCATGCTGATAGTTTATTTTTCCATCAGAAGTGATTAACTGACAGGTAATCTCATAAACATTCGGGTTAAACTCATCCCAAAGTTTGGCATTTTTACCCATTGGAATATTGGCTTCTACAAAAGACACCGAGTCTTTGCTCACTATTGCAACTTCATTTTTCACGTTGTAATTTTTACCATTTATGGTGAAGGAAGCCTTGCCTTTAAATTGCTTTTTAGTTTCGTTATTGACCTGTAAGCGTACTTTTACCGAGCGGCTTGCAATGTTTGGATATACCTGAAGGTCTTCCACATATACGGGATCAATTGCCACCAGCTTCATTTCTCCCAAGATACCGTTCCAGTTAATCTGGGTAAATTCGGTATGGGCATGGTTCCATTTATGGGTTTTGTATTGAAATCTGTTATCGATACAAACGGTAATCCGATGGGTTTTTCCTGGTTTAACGAAATTGGTTAAATCGTGGTTGTGTGGCACACTGATATAATCAATGGCACTAACCTCCTTAGTATCAACATAAATTGAACTTAACCAATGGGTACGTTCAAAATACATGAAAATCTTCTTGCCTTTCCAAGCTGCAGGAATTTCGATGTCGCGTTGGTACCAAGCCGGCCCCATGTACTCGTATTTTCTGGTTAAGCGATCAATGTATTGGTATGGCACTTTATAGCCAATTTTATAATCGTCGGTAATACCTGGAAGCTGGATTTCTTCCTGTAAAACGTGGTTATACCGGGGAGAAAGAGATCCTCTGCGAAAATCCATTACATCGGTTTGAAATCTCCATTTACCAGATAAATCTATGGATGCAGTTTGCGCTTTTAGTGTGTAAGCCTGCATCAAAAAAAGTAATAGCAGTAAGCGTGTTAGGTTTTTATATGGGTTCATCTGTGTGTATATTCTGGTTTTTAATTCATTATAATCAGGTCATCACGCCATAGAGATTGCTTCGCCGTCACTACTCGCAATGACGGTTTTTCTATTTACTATCGTAATATTCCTTCATTAAATACCAGGCTTTCTTTCGGTAGCCCTGGTCAGAAACCAAACCTTTTCGGTTCCAGTCTTCCTGGTTAGTTGGATGAAAACGGAATGGTGAACGGAAATCAAAAAGCACCCATGGCGAAGTGCCCCGTAGATTTGGGATATGTTTAAACATTTCTAAATTCTTTCTGTACAAGGTTGCCTGGTAATCCTCGCTCCACGAGCTCACTACATCTGCATCACCGGTTTTTCCGTAAAGTGCTTCACCACCAAATTCAGAAATTATTAAAGGCTGGCCTTTAGCTACATCCCAGGTTGCTTTATCTGGCGTAACCGGCCAGGGATGGTACCAGCCCATGTATTTGTTGACTGCTACGACATCCAACGCTTTGATAAAAGGATCATCCATTACAAAAACCTGTCTGTCCTTGTTAAAACGAACCAAATCAAAAGCCGCTGTAATCAGTCTAGTAGTATCAATCGATTTGGTAATGTCAATTAATGATTTAATGAAAGCGTTACGAGGTGCCGACGGCTGCGTTTCGTTGGCTACACCCCAAAATGTTAAAGCAACACGATTTTTATCCCGCATGATCATTTCACGCATCATTTTGCCGGCTTTTTCTTTGGTCGCCTCGTTTTTAAAATCGATACCCTGCCAAATTGGAATTTCTTCCCATAGCAAAAAACCCATTTTTTCGGCCAGCCTAACAGTGTATTCGTTCTGTGGATAATGCGCCAAACGGATCATATTACAACCTAAAGCTTTGGCTTCTGATAATAACATTACTGCATCTGCTTCTGAGAAAGCACGACCTTTACGTTGCGGAATTTCTTCGTGAAAAGAGATGGATTTTAAGAAAACAGGTTGATCATTCAGATAAATATCCTCTCCTTTTACCCAAACATTACGGAAACCGATTTGCTCTTCTACCTGATCGCTCTTACTGGAAACTTTTACCTTGTACAACGTCGGTGAATTTGGCGACCATCGCTTTATTTTCTTGGATGCAAATGAAGTTTTGGCTTCACCGTTTGCATCCGTTTTAAGCGTTTGCATTAACTGCAATTCAGGAATTTCGATAGTTACTAATTGATTAACTTTTTCGGAAAGCTTAACGCTGGCATTAATTTTATCGGCTTTGATTTTATCCAGCTGTATGAAATAATCTTCAATGAACACTTTCGGTGTGCTTACTAAAAACACATCACGGGTAATCCCACCGTAATTCCACCAATCGAAAGCCATGGACGGAATAGCATCAACCTGACGCGTATTATTAACTTCAACCGCTAAAAAATTATCCTTTTCTTTTATAGCATCAGTCACCTCGATTTGAAAAGGCGTAAAACCACCTTCATGCTGACCAATTTCTTTACCGTTCAGATAAATTTTGCAACGATAACTTACCGCTCCAAAATACAGGAATGAACGATTGTCAACTGCCTTTGCTACATCAAAATGACGAGCGTACCAAATGGTGCCTTCGTAGTATTTAAGTTCGGGCTTTTGGCTATTCCAATCTGATGGTACATTTAAACGAAGTCCGTTATCAAAAGAGTATTCGTAAAAATCAATTTTGGTTTCAGGCTTGTTATTGAGGAAGATTTTGTTTTTTCTCCCCTGGTCGTATAAATCAATAATCGCATCCCATTTTCCATTTAAAGATTGTACATTTCTTCCATAAATATTAGTCATGGTTTGTTGTGCCATGGAATTTGAAGAAATCAAATTTAAAAAAAAGTATAATGCTAAATAAAAGGTTCTCGGCTTCATTATTGTATATTATTTCTTAGAAATTTTCATGGCTACACCGCCTCCTTTAGCCATGGAAATGCTCATTTTACGGTTAGCAGGAATTGTGATGGTTTCTTTATTATAATCAGAGGCGATCCGATTGGCATTAACGCCGTCTCTATATACCTCTGCGACATAGATCCCTTCTCCAAGGAATGATAAATCTACATCAAGCTTACGGTCATCCCAGTTAGTCATTGCGCCGACATACCAATGATCCGCTTTTTTACGGGCAATGGCGATGTACTTCCCAATTTCACCATCCAAAGCAACAGTCTGATCCCAAACCGTTGGAATTGCCGAAATAAAATCTGTGCTCTCCTGCTCTTTTTCGTAGTTGGTGGGGCTATCGCAAAGCATATTCAACGGCGATTCGAAAATGACATATTGTGCCAGCTGACGGCAACGCGTGCCCTGGCTCATCGGTTCATCGTTGATCCCCCGATGGGTTCTTTTGGTGGCATTACGCATCGCACCTTGTGTGTAATCAATCGGTCCGGCCACCATGCGAATGAATGGAAAAGTCACGTCATAAGTCACCTGATCTAACTCCGGGCCAGTCCATTTCATTTGCTCCAAACCATGAACCGCCTCAAAATTGATTACATTCGGGTATGTTCGGTTGATGCCCGTAGGTTTATAAGTACCGTGAAAATCAAGCATCAGTTTGTATTTAGCCGCAACCTCTGCCGCACGGTAATGGAAATCTACCATCTGCTGGTCGTCACGATCCATGAAATCAATCTTGAAACCCTTTACGCCCATTTCAGCATAGTGCTTACAGACTTTTTCCAAATCTCTTTCGAAAGCGTAATAACCGGCCCATAAAATGATGCCTACATTTTTAGCTTTTGCATGAGCAATCAATTTTTTTAAATCTATTTCGGGTACAACCTGGAATAAGTCAGCTTTTTTATCCACGGCCCAACCTTCATCTAAAATCACATATTCAATTCCATTTTTAGAGGCAAAATCGATATAAGCCTGATAGGTTCTGGTATTGATACCTGCTTCAAAATCTACATTTGAAATACCCCAATGGTTCCACCATTCCCATGCTACTTTACCTGGTTTAACCCAGGAAGCATCTGCCAGTCGTGATGGCGCAGCCAGTTTGTAAACCATATCATTATCTGCCAGTTGTTTATCGTTGGTAGAAACAATCATGATACGCCATGGAAACCGAGCTTTAGCTACACTTTTAGCCAAATAAGGTTGGCGAGCCTTAACCAATTGCTGCAAGTCGTTATGTCCGCCTTGTTGGGTTGCCGTTGGGTAAGGTGCAAAATTTGATTGCAAGGAAGTAGAACCGTTAGTATTAGTGAGGTACATGCCTGGATAGCTCTCCAGATCTGCTTCTGCTAAGCAAACCTTTTTACCATGATCTACGCTCACCACCAAAGGCGAAAAAGCCAGTTTATCAGCGCTGATTTTACTCAATGGCGTATAAGTATATTCGTTCTCAAAAGAATTGAAATACTGGCTTTCGATATCCTTAAATTTTCCTTTTACATAGGGCACATAGGCATTGAAATCTTTTGAAAAATTGAAAACAGCCTCCTCGTTTTTTACTGTTATTGCCTGATTGCTGGTAGATACAAACCGATATGCGACACCTTCGTTATAAGCTCTAAAAACGAGGTTAAAGTTCTCTTTGAAACTCAAAACCAGCTCGTTGTAATGGTCATCAATCTGGTTTCTTTTATAAAACAGCGCATTAATCTGTTGATGGGATGTAGTTGTTTTCGCTCTTTTTAAGTGCGAACCTTTCCCCCAGGTCACGCCGTTTTCTAAGGTCATGTTCAAAATAGAGGGTTTTAAAATGGTATCTCCCTGATGCGTAATGGCATAGCTAATCCCGTCATTCAGAGAAATGGCGGCTATTAATTTCCCATCGGGGGATCTTAACTGGTACTTTTTTTGTCCCCAAGAGCTGATGGTAAGGGCCAATAAAAATGTGGTTAGGATAATTCTCATATATAGTCTCAATTGGTGATTTCGTAGCGGTACATCACGAAGTTGTTTATTTTTGGAAGTGTAACCTCAATTGTTCCGTTTTTTGCAATGGTGGTGTTGATCGCCTTTCCGTTCCCTAAAACTAGTGTGCATTTCACTTTAGTTCCCGCGGGCAACCAAGTTTTTACGGTACCAACTGCTTCGACGGTATTTTCCCTGTAAAAAATGAAGTAACCGTCGTTTCCTTTCAACGATTGAAAGCCAGTCCAGGACCTTCCAGAAGGTTCATCGCCAATCGGCAAAATGGTTCCCAAATGGAAATCATGCTGTATTTTTCGGTAAGCTTTGATCAGATCTTTGATTTTTAGCGCTTCAGCAGGTAGACCTGTTCCCTCGAACCAGGCCAAAGGTTGCCCAGCCATTGTAGTGGCAAATAAGTACTCGAAAGAATGATTATCTGGCGCAAAAATATCTTTGCCATACTGATTAGCATTTCTCCATTTATTCAAAAATTCGATCTGCAATTTCTCAGCTGGCACATATTTAGCTAACTGCCATAAATTCCTTAAAGTCCAGTAGGGATAGTAATTCTGCCAGTCGGTATAGCGGTTTTCTAAGAACACATTGCCGTACTCATTAAAAGTGTAATAGCCTGCCCTCCTACCTGCGGTAGCATCTAAATTAAATACAGCTTCGTTATTGGTTTGCTCCAACACGCCATCAAACAACCTGCGGAGATTGATTTCTGATTGTTTAGTGGGAATAGCCAAACCGTCAATTTTGAATGTACGGATGCCGTATGTTTTGTATAAACTTACCAAAGCATTCACATCTTTCTGCCAATCTGCATAGTCGTTTTGCACACTCGGATTGAACCACAGACAGATTTCTACACCTAATTCTTTTCCCCGTTTTACGATAGGATGTAAACCATTTGGATACTTTTCAGGATCTGGTTTCCAGTAATCAGCATTATCCCAAATGTTTTTGAAAGATCCTTTTGCTACAGCTGAATTCGGACTTTTTCCGATCTGCCAGCCATCATCGATCTGAAAGTGCGAAATCCTTAATTCGGCTGCCTTTTCTACCTCCAGTAAACTAAACTTTTCATTCACCCTGGCATCCTGACTGCGATCACCCCAGGTGTTCATCATCACCATTTCATCACGCTGTGGCAATAGTTTACGTATGTTTTTTTGATAACTACGCAAGGCAGTTAATTGCTGCAATTCGCCGCCACTGTACACGCCGATTACGCTGCTATACGCTTTGGTCCATTCCTCAGCTTTGATATCATTGGCTGTCAATCCCAATCCATTTACGGTAAAATGACCGAAAGCGGCAGTAAAATCGTAACCTTGATAAGCCAATTGTACACTTGATGTCGGAGCTTCCTTCAAAAAGAAAAAGCCTTTATTATTTTCGCTGTTATGCGCTACCAATAAATTTCCTCTGTAATTCGTTTTGCGATAAGGAATGATATTCCTTTCCTGAATCAGGTTATTATTCCAGTCGGTCACATCAAAAAATTCAACAATTTTGGTTTGCCAATGAAAACCGTCCAGTTTGATTTGATCTAAAATAGCCGTCATTTGCGGCGACATCATATCTTCAGTAAACTCGATGTTTTTTCTATCTGCCGCACTAACCGCCTTAGCATCAGAGGCTAGATTCGTACTACCTTTTAAATAAATATCGCAGGCAATTACAGGACTATCCTCATATATCCGATAAATCTTTTTAACAGATAAAGTACCCAGCGAAACATTGATTTCTACAGCCAAATAATTAAGATGAATGGCCGTTTCCTTCACTTCTTTTGACGTATAAGTTCCATTTGTTGGCGCATCTTTAATCAGCTGCAAATCAGGACTTTTCAACCTATTCAACCAAATTTGTTTCGTGGCTTTATCGGTTAAACTGTACGTAATCAGGTTGCCATTATTCCAAAGAAATTTTCTTTCTATCCAGTGGTTCCCCACCACCAATGTATCTTTTTCCAATCGACTGTAAGTACTCTCATTGGACGCGTAAAGAGGTAAAGCTAAAGTCGATAACATGAATGCAACTATGTATTTATAACTTATTTTCAGCATATTGATCACGCTAATATTTCGAAATTCTACTTAATTCTAACTTGGCTTAATTTGTTCCAGCCTGTTGGGGTAGCTTTATCCTTAATGGCCAGTTTTATTCCCGGACGATTATCTTTCGTTGTATCAACAATTGCTATCGCCCAGGTATATTTTCCGGAAGGAAGCTGGATGCGCTGGTTAAAACTGTATGGAGTGGGTTGATCTTTTATCCAGTTTGAGGGTTCGCTTTTTAGATCTACGAACGCTTTAACCACCTCATCACGATCATTGAGTAACGCAAAAGCCACCTTGTATTTGTAATTCCACTGCGGAATATTATTCGGACAATAGCCCCAGCCCATATTTTTCCAACGATGGTAAATACTAACAGCATCTCCGGAACTCAACTCAATGGGAAGATTTATTTCATCTGGATACAATCGATATCCACCCTCCGAGATAAATTTTTGAACATATGGAAATGACTTTGTAAACCAGGATGCTGTTTCACCACCGGCCCGGAAGTCCATCATGTTCACTTTTGCCTCAGCCGACGCCTCATATTCTCCTTTTCTAACATCTTCATCGTGGCCTTCCCGATATTGATTACCTGGATCTATCCAGTATCGATGCGTACCTGAAACGATCCAGCCACCTTCCATGATAATTGGTCGTTTAAAGTTCCATGATTTTGCAAAATCCTTTTCCCATTGCTGATAATATCCGGTCATACCAAATGCATCATGCCTTAAGCTGTAACCTTTATTTATTGCCCTTTCCAATAATTTCCGGCTGTTTGGATTTGCAGCTGCCCAGCTTTCCGGATGACCAACTAGCCGATGATAATTAATAACTAGCGGAACCTTTGTAAAGTTGCTGGTGTATAAATCGGTTACCCAGTCCAGCACTTCTTCCTTGTATTGCTCTGTTTTAGCAGAATCGGGAGATTTACCTGGGTCCTGATAAACCACATTGTGCGCTTCGCCCCATTTACCCAGTCCATAGGCATCAATAAATGATGTTTTTTCAGGATCATTGTATTCCTTGGCAAACGCTTCAATAAATTTTGAGTAATATTTTCTAAAAACAGGATCCTGTGGATATGGTGTTTTTCTCTCCGGATTTGCTTTATTCTCTAAATAAAATTTAGCCCCGGCTGCGTAAACAAAAGCTGGTGTATTCGCTCCCTGATCGCGTCCATCAACAACGATACGAAAAGCAATAGGTAATCCTTTATTTTGAGCACTCTTGATCAGCTTTGAAATTTTAGAATTTGGATCATTCCAGGCATATACGTTTGCTGATGGGTTTAAAGAAGCCCAACTCGTTCTAACATAGCATGCCGAAGCATAATCAATTGGCTTAATTTTCTTCCCTAACTCCGGAACAAAAAAAGTGGTGTCCCAATACGAAACGTCCGCATTTCTCGAAGCATACATTACCCAGCCATTTAGCGGGTTTTGAAGTACAGTGTGGCTATCGTAACCAGGTTTAACAAGTTGGTATGGTTTATTGTCAGTTCTATTAAACCTTCTCTTTTTCTGGGCATTAACCCACGTTGATAACACGAGAAAAAAAAGAGATAAAACGATTTTAAAAGTTACTGCGCTATGCTGATGTTTTAAGCTGGAAAAACTAATTTTCATAATGATTTGGTTAGACTAACTGTAACTATTATTTGTGCGCTACAATTGGATAGGCTTTTAACTCCTTTACAATGCAAAAGTAATCATCAGGAAAGTGAAGGATGGTATCGTTTTGTTCAGAAATGGTTTGTTTTTGTACAATTAAAGGTCATTTCCGGCCGAATGACCCGACTTTTTCAGTTCTGATAATGCTGCGAGGCATAGTATAGAACGGTAAGTTCAAATATCAAAGACGATTATTGGATAAACCATTCTAGCGATTGAAAACCCAACATTCAGTAAAATTGAAAAGATGCTTATAGAGCGGTGATGTATTATAAAAAATCCAGCGATCTGGAGCTTAATTTTAGATGCCGGTTCGGTGAGAAGACAACGATAAACTATAGAACTCAAACTAGATCTAAAAGATGGAAACTATCCAAAAGAGGTCTCAAGCTTCCTTGTAGTGGTTTATCGCCACTTTGTTCGGAATAATCACTGGAACCATTAACAGAAAATCCAAGTCAGTTCCAGAGTAAAACGTATATTGGTTAGTAATCTAAAATATTTTAATTTCCAAGAAGAATGAAATTACTATAAACTATAGCGATTGCAGTAAGAAACGCACAGAATAAATGGTGAGCGATTAGGTGAGTCTAAACCTAAAGCCACATTAATACTATTTAAAAGTTAAACTGATTTCTTTGTTGATCTGCAGGAATGCCGACATTTCTTTTTCAGAAAAATGTGGCATCGCATTAGACCATATATTATATTTGCAGCCGTCCATGGGAAACTTTCGAATCAGCCACCATTTTGAGAACCAACATATCATTATCATCAAAATGCACCGCCTTGATCTTCCCGATTGCACGGAAGAGCATGAACTGCAGCATTCGTTCATTTACGAAAAATCCTCAAAGGCAATGGTCAAGCTTTGGTTGCGGGCAACAGATTCATCCCCTGCGATCGAAGAATGTTTTTTTGAACAGGGTTACCTGAAATTCAGCAAGACAGAAGCTACCTATATTGAAAAATTCAATGCAGCACAGCATCAATTGCATATTGTGAGCAAGACACCAGTCTATGAAGAGCTTAGTGAGCTGATCAGCCAATATCTGTTCTCCCCGGGAAAATAAACTTTAGAAGCACACGAAATTAAATTTGCGTCAAGTTTAATGTTCTGGACATCAAGAAGATCATCAGGCAGCGAATAAAATAAAGATTTTTTTACATCCGCTATAGCAATATTAAATTTAAATCCATAGGTTTAAATATGAATTTAGAAAACCATTATCATCACATTAGTTTAGTTGTAGATCCAGATTTTGAAGAGGAAGAGACAAATGATAGCGCCAGCGCAGCCGCAGGCTAAAAGTCAACTGATACAATCCCATAACACTACTGTATTATTTTCATACTGTATCTTTTCTTACAGCGCTAAGTTTACAGGCGCCAATTGCAGCAAAGCGAAAAATTTTCTCGCAATGGGAAGGCATGATTCGTTGCCGGATATAGCTTCATATGCTAAGGTTGCAAGTGTTGTGAAACAAAATTAAATGTACCGGATTTCGGTTTGTTGAATAACAATCAAGTGGCAAGTAACTCTACCAAAACAGGGTGGATTTTTGACAGGGATAAAATTTCCTTTTAAGTTATTGTCTCAAAAAACGGATCAAGCAAAAAAGTTGGGGAGTTGGGGAGTTGGGAAGCTTGTTTAATTTTATGCAATATTATTATTTTGCACAGCTCAATATTATTTTTTATACTTCCAGAAGGGTTAATTGGATACCTCAAAATCGAGAAGTTCGAAGTTTCTGGAGGCTCTTACCATATTTATCCTTTAAAGAAAACATTCATCCCGGAGAGTATTTAAGTAAGAAGTTGAAAATGCTATAAAATTTTCAAATACACACTATGTGGTAATACATGCACATCTGGAACCAAATAAGTGGCTATTTTAGATGGAGATGAGCAACTTAGATTCACTTTTCAGTGATAATGAACCAGCTTACCCAGCGTTGAACCTATACACATTTTAGTCGCCCCGTCCAGCCAGTTATTGCTACGGCCCAATCTTCATAACCCTTTTTGAGAATGGATGTGATCGAGATGCGGAGTTCATCAGATTCCTTTAGAATAACTTGAATTTCCCTCCCAATTACCCTGGCAGAAACCAATTGCAGGTCATCTCCCCTTTCGACCGGATATAGTTCCATCACATCAAAATAGCTCTCGCAGATATCCTCATCGCTAAGCTCAAAATAAACTCCGATAATGTGTTCGATATCGCTGATGTCCTTTGTAAGTGAAGGATGGTTGCATTTGGGCTTTATTCATTAGAGCGCATATTTCCATTTTCTTTTTTGTTAAGATCAAAAATTATTTTTATTTAATAACACCAATAATTTTAACGCATCTATTTGCAATAAGACATGGCAAACACATGGAGCTCGGTTAGCATATCATCAGTCAGTTTGTACTTCTTTTTAAGTACGCGATACCCCTGTTCGTCCAGCTGGTCAACCATCGCAAGATGCTCCGGGCCAAAATCCGGATAGGCTGCATCAGCCGCATCAATATGATCCTGCTCCATTTTAAGCAGCTTTGCAGAAAAGCTGCAGAGTTCAAGCCCACGCTTGCCGAGGTAGCGGATCAGCTTTTCCAGTTCGATTTCATCTTTGCTCTTCACCTGGTCGCTTTGTCCACTCAGCGCCTTAATCTTCAAGCTGTTGTAACTTACATAAGGTTCACTGTCGTTTGGCCCCTTGATTAGCATGGCTATCCAGTTCGATTTATCTTCGTAGGTTTTCCTCGAAGTAAAAAGATATGCACCTACCACTGTTGCGCGGTCATGACTGTCAAATACATCTTTGTTGCGGTTTCGGCTGTAAATATCCATTAGTACATCTTTTAGCGCTTCCTCCGTATAGACCGAATCTGTGTATACGGCATATTCCAGCAGCTGGGCCTTGCCCGGAGTTTCAGATTTGATTTCATCTATCATTTCAAAACGCGAGGGGCTATTCAGCTCTACCTTATCCTGCTCCGGAACGACATCTGACCCCGTTTTGTTTCCTGTTCCCATGCAGCTTGATAAGAATGCTAGTACTGCTCCAAAGAGCAGCATCTTCGCTGATGAAATTTTTATGTGGTCGATCATTTTTTTTTCTCCTTTTTCGTAGCAGCGATAAGTAATTAAAATGTAACACAAAAATACCAGCCGATTTCATCAATTTCCTACGGGAAACCGTAACCCCTCGAAATACTAGTAATTATAAAAAATCAGCCAGATTATTTTTTATTAGCCTTCAGGAACTTTCTTTAGATAATATTCTCACATCTATCCGGTTCATCTCCGAAAGGCTAAAAACGAGGTCTGGCTGAATTCCTCAGTACTACATGCTTTTCAGATCCAGTACGATTATAAAAATCGTAAGCTAAAACTACTATAATAAATTTATACCTCATCCTAAGTCAATAGATCAAGCTTAAGTTTGTGTACCTTTAGCAAAATTAACTTCATTTTGAATTCATAGGTTTTGGCTGTTTATAATTATATCGTTATAGCATAAGTTTACATACACAGTTCTCCTTATTATCTAGGTTGATAAATCTGAATTAATTTACTCAAATGAACGTATATAAAATATGGACGCCATTATCACAGAAAATACCATTCTTGAACACGAAAACAAACTCTACAACGCTATCAAAGAAAGCGATATAACTACGCTTAACGAATTGTTGCATGACGACTTGTTGTTTATTATTCCTAGCGGTGAGGTAATAACAAAAGAAATGGATCTGAAGGCTTATAAAGAACGGGCATTGAAGGTTGCCGAACTCTATCCACAAGTTGAAAATCTGAACATCATTGGTGATTTAGCAATCATTACCTTGACGATGGGATTGAAAGGTGAGTTTAATGACGAGCCATTTGAAGCTAATTATCGATATATTAGGTTCTGGAAAAAATTTGTAGGGGGCCTCAAAGTAGTTGGTGGAAGCGGGATAGGTATTTGATCCACTTGGATTATCACTTTTCATAAGGAATATTCTTTAATCTGTCTAAATCCTTCTGAAAAGCGGTCGAGCGCGAATGAAATTAATACTATCACCACCTGTTTTACGAAAGGCAATTCGTATTTTGATATGATACAAGCTCACAAAACTACGATTTCTGAAATTGCGTTGTTCTCACAGTTTCATTTTCATCGAATTTTCAAATTTAATACAGGAGAAAATTTGATTAATTTGTGACCAGACGGAGAGTTGAAAAATCAGCTTTGGACTTTTGGATAAAACATCACGACAACATTAATAGCACACAAAGTTGGATTTTACTTAAGGTTAGTTTGTCTCAAAAAACGATCCAAATATCGATGCAAAAATGAATTGCGGAGCCAGTTAGAATTCAAGACCCCTTATTTACAACCTTCCTTCACATCATCCCCTCATCCCTAAAACTATAATAACTATAAGCGGACAAAATAATATGATCATGCACCTCAATCCCCAAAAGCTTTCCGCCATCTACCATTTTCCTGGTCAGCCTGATATCCGCCTCACTTGGCCTTAGCTCCGAACTCGGATGATTATGGCTTAAAATAATACCGCTCGCACAAGCCTTCAACGCCGCCGAGAATATCACCTTCGGATCAACCATCACTTCCGAAAACCCTCCCTGAGCCACATTCAGCACCCCCAAAACCCTATTTTGCCTGTTCAGCAAAATCACCTTGAATTCTTCCAACAACTCCAATTTATTGTGATCCCAACTTTGATCCAATATCCCATAAGCCATATGAGACGAAGTCACTTTCGGCTTTTCCGAAAGCTTAAATGCCGGACGGTAACTGATTTCGATTTCTGAAACTTTAAATTGCTTTTCCATAATATTTAAGATTTAATTATGGTGCTTAAAAAGGTTCAGCATTTGCGCCAAAGCAAAAGGAGGAACGGAATAAATGGATTCAAGCTGAAAAGGCCACAGGCGGGTTTATTCCGGAAATTCCTTTGTGTGCCGCAACTGAACCTTAAATTTGTGGCAGAATTGGATTGATCAACTCTTCTAATCCCTATCCAGCCAGGCTCTCCAGCAAATCATCACCAGCGCCAACAAACCAAAACCAATCCCCACCCAGGGCGTAACAGCTATCCCGTAATGACTGATGAACCAACCACCAGTTGCCGTACCGAGCGAAACCCCGAGATTCCCAAATGAAGTCTGCAGGCTGTTCGCAAATTCCTTAGCATCCTGCGCCGCAGATACCATATAACCCACCCCAATCAAAAAGCAAGGTCCATACATCACGCCCCAAAAGCCGATCACCAAGGCAATACTAAAAAATGAACCACTAAAATACTGGAATGCAAATGGTACCAGAAAAGTACCTACAAGAAAAAACAGCGTTGTGCTGAACATATACGTTCCTAATAACCGACCCGCCAGAAAATTGGAAATCACACCCATCACGCCAAACAACAGCAGCATATAGCTGATCTGTGGAGCAGTTAAGCCCATCGTTTTGGAAAGATAATCCGCAAAATAACTATAGGAACAAAACCAGGCCGTGATCAGAAATAAGTTCAGCCCAGTTCCCGCAATAAACCTTGGCCTCCGGAGTATACTCAACTGGTTTTTAAAAGACTTTACTTCCGTGTTCGGCATAGCAGGCAATTTCCTGAAAATGATCACCATAGTAAATAAAATAACCAAAGCCTGGATTACATAACTAAACTGCCAGGCATAAATACTGGCTATAAAAGTGGCAAAGGGAATCAGCGTCACCTGCGCCAGCGCTATACCACCAATGATGATACTGGTCAACCGCATCTGCATTTGAGGGGAAGCGTCCTTACCCGCTGCCGCGATGGCCATCGAAAAAAATGCCGGATGCAAAATCGTCGGCAAAATCCGCAAAACCATCAGCAGCCAGAAAGGCGGGCTGAAAGCCGAGCCCACATTGGAAATCAAAAACAATCCCATTGCATACAGCATGATTTTCTTTTTATCAAACCTAGAGGCATATAAAACCATAAATGGTCCGCTAAGCGCAATCGTCAAGGCAAACAAACTCAATAAATATCCTGCCGTACCAATATCGATTTGATAATACTCCGCTATTTGCGGCAAAATGCCAATTACCCCAAACTCGGTACTTATAATTCCGATTACGCCCATACATCCGATGTAGGCCACTTTCTTATTTACACTTAAATTCATATTAAACCGATCAGTTTAAAAAAGATTAAAAAAATATTTATAGATAATTAATTCTAAAAAAATTGCTGCATTATACTTTGACCATGCTGATCAGGTTCTCGATCATATCATAAACCGCTTTCCGGTTTTGATTCAAGGCATAATTTTTAAACAGCGCACTGGAAGAGGCCGCAAAGAAATCAGCCGTGAGTTTAGCATCCAGATCAGTTTTAACCGATCCTTTCTCTTGCCCACTTTCCAGAACCTTAAGATAAATCTCTTCGATCTTTTTCTCATTGCTCAGCAATATCCGCCTGATATCTTCATCACTCAATGCTATTTCAAAAGCCATTTTTACGGCTAAGCAGGTCCTGCCTTCTCTGATACTTTGATCAACCGAAAGCCGAAAAATTGTCCTTAAATCTTCAACTGCATCTGAGTGATCCCCTCCGCTAATAGCTGCATATTCAGCAACCTTAGCCTTCAGGTATTTCGTGAGGCATTTGAGCAGCAACGCCTTCTTGTCTCCGTAAGTGGGGTAAATACTACTGCGATTAATCCCCATCTCCCGCTCCAGGTCCGTGATCGAAGTCACATGATACCCTTGGGTCCAGAAAAGCTCCAATGCTATATCAAGCTTTTGCTCATAATCAAATTCCTTGTTTCTTCCCATGATGCTGCAAAGATATATTTTAAACCGATCAGTTTAAAATATAATATCAAATGTAATAATATTTCATTTTTGAACTGATCACAAGAATCAGTTCATCCTATTTAATGCTACATTGATCAGCAAATTACGAATAGGTACATGAAATTCAAATTAACTGAGCTATGAACAGCCCATTAGAGATTTAATCTTCTGTCAGGGACAGCCGCGGCATACTTTTGGCACAAAAGATACCAGCTAATGGCCCGGCCCGGAAACGGGGACAGCCATAAAAATAAGAAAATAACAGATAAATTTCCGCTTATTAACGCAAGCCTACTAAAGATCCTCCCTGATCATCCCGATCGCATTGGCCTTCCAAAGAATATAACCCAACCGCCCGCAACACTCCGCCACAAAATACTCAATATCCGCAGGCACATCATTCACAATCCGAAAACGAACCTTATACTTAGGATTATAACTGATATACACCACCAGATCATCCGAAGAAAAACCTCTTCCCGAAAGCGGCTTAAAGTGAACTTCCTGAAGATCCCTTGCCGCCCTCACCAAACGGTCATTCATTACCTTCGCCAAATTCCTCTCCGGCTTAAAATCAGTCTCCAGTATCGCCAGTACAGTTACAGTCATGGCGCAAAAATATATTCCTTTTTCACATCCGCAAAGCCGCAAGAATAACTTACTGAAAATGAACCACATTAATTTCAGCACTCCAAAAATGCGGCGAGAGCTAGAATCCTGTTTAGTCAACAAGTAAATCTAAAAACGCAATATCCTACGGAGGAACAACGCAACCGCAGCACTAGAAATTGCAAAACCACACAGTTGTAAAAAACCAACCAGCAGCTTTGCAACGCCCTCGACAGGATAAACATCTCCATATCCCACTGTCAGCATTGTTGTATTATTAAAATATACAAAATCAAAAAACTTTGACCACCACGGAGACCATAATCAAAAAAATTAGTATTACCTGCTTTCAAAATTTAATACGGTTTAGGTGAATTAACAACAGAAATTTCAGAAGTGAACTGCCAACCGAGATAACGATTTATTTAGCCTCAGGTTGATTAAAAAGTTTACTCGTATTTTCTTTTATTTTATCAGATATGTAAACCTTCCCAAGGATGCCAAAACCTATCGTTTTTTCACTTCCCTCGTAATTTATTTTGGTTAACGAAAACAAATAAAAGTTTTCACAATCAATGTAGCCATCCACAATTTTGTCAATCAAAGTCGAACCCAGAAATAACCCTATACCAGCATTTACTTGCTGATAGTTATTCATATTATGCTACCGCTCCCATCTTTTGCTTAACAACCAGGCTCACGCTCGTTTCCGAACGAGCGTGGAATTATCTCTTCGTCCGTGATGATGGGAAGAGCGATATAGCAATAGAATAAGCAACGTTCCAAAGCCAGCTTTAGCCATATTAATTACAAAGGCATTTCGTTAAACCAGAATCACTTTCCTAATTATTGGTTGTTCCATTATCCCTTATTTTTCTTAACAGGTCGTTTTGTTCTTTGGTAAGCTTAATCAATTGCTCTTGGTTGATATGGATGGATTGAAGTGCGGTAATATTTTGCTCCTGGTAAGCTACTAATTTATCAACTTTCCAGTACCAGAGTAAAACTTGCCTAAAGACAAGAAATATCAGGAGTGCAATACCAATTACAACCACGTAGCCGATCAACCTGGAAGAGCGATCGATAGTTTGGGCATATGCCGCTGCAGGAAAGAGGAGTAAAAGTATAAGTTGCTTTTTCATTATTAGAGGTTTAAATATTTACATTCCGTTTACCAGACATAAAGCTGATTAAAATAGCGGCTAGAATTTAGAAAAGCAATACTAATTAAAAAGCAATACTAATTAATAGGTATATCTTCTATAATTTATTAAAAAATATACGCTGCATATGTTGGTTTATTTTACGGGAAACCGTAATAGTGAAATGATCAAGCTCTCGCGCATTTACGAACGAAGGTGGAAGACCCTCTTGAGAAATTGTGCTGAATATCATTAGGTTTATAGCTATAAACTAACCCCCGATGAGAGTTTTAATGATTACAAAAAGCGATGACACTGTAAGAAGGCTTTTATAATGTCGGGTCAGTAAATAGTGGGAGATTAGTTTAAACTACATTATTAGAACTGGTCTATTTATGCTAAGACAACGATTTGGAACTATTAATTTTCCGTCTCAAAAAACGAAGGTTAAACTGTATATTTTCACCTATATTTCTGAGAATTCATTGAGCCAAAAAAGAATCATCAGAATAACGCGTTTGCGATCAGCTACAATATTGCCTAATATTTAATAGATAATCCCTGAACTTGATTAGGTGAAGGTAGCATACTGTAGAAATATAGAAAAAAACGATTGTGGCCAATTATCTTAACTCAGGTAATTTTGCAAATCTATCATGATATTAAATATCCGACACGATTTTGGCACTGGATCATATTTAGTGAGTTGTATTGGAATATCCACAACTAATCAATGAGAGGTTGAACTGTTATTCATGTAATAATATGCGCTGACACATATTTGCAGAAATGTTTCATCATGAGTATTGATCTTGAAGTAAGTGACTCAAAATTAACGGGCGATTTGATCAGCGGCCAAACAGGCTATCGATTTTTTGATGATAGGATGAATGAGTAACCTGATGCAGCTCGAATAATAAATCACTGGAAATCGGTGGCGGTGCAGGATATACATGCTTCTTTAACAGGCTTCTTAAGGCCTTATTAATGCGCTTCTCCCCAATTAATTGTTTCAGCTTCCACATCGCAACCAATCCCTTTGAATAATATAAATAAGTATCCTCTGGCCTGGAAAGATACAGCGGTACTTCCCTACTAAAACCCCGTTCATTGTGATAAATCTGCTCGTGCATACTAACTTTAGAGTGGACAGCATCAGCGCCAAGATACCGCTCAGCAAGCATCAGCTCAGTGTACATCGCCAGGGTCTCCGTCAATACTTTTGATCCCTCCCGCTCATCCGGGGCAAGTATTGCATCTCCCCACCATTGATGGGATACCTCATGGGCAGCAAGCTCATTAATCACATCCTGATTTCGGTCAGCAAGCAAGTTGTTGTGAAATATGAGCTGCTCGGTCATGAAAATCGTCGCGGGATAGGCTGTACCTGCAAAACCATCGGTAAAAGAAGAAACTTCCGCAAAGCGTAACGTCTTATAGCGATATGGACCAAAATTCTGCTCACAATAGTGAAGTGTCCTGACAGCGTTCCTGATCAAATTGTCCACATTTTCCTGATGACTCTTATGATAATAAATCTCTATATTAATGTTCTTTAATTCCAATTTTCGTACCTGGTAAATCGCAGCAGACAGTCCAAACCGAAATGGGATTGGTGTTCCGGAAATATACCTGAAATAATGCCGTCCTTCTGCTTTCCACTCCCCAGAAAGCTCACCTACCCCAATCACACGCTGCCCCTGCGGAACAGAAACCGTCATATCCAGATCAATAAAATGGTTAATATCCCTGGTCGCATTTAATTTTTTCAGCGGCGAAAGATCACCCAAATTTCTTTTTCGTCGCTCCGAAGCGTTAGCTATCTCCTCATCTGACTGATAACCAAAACGCGGAAAATAGTTACTGATGCGCAAAAAACTACCGTTTTTCACAATGGCATTAAAAGGTTCATGACCAGTTAACCCGCCCCAGCGGTAAGCAAAAGAGAAACTGAACACAGCACTATCACCTGGCATTAAAGCATTTTTTAAATGGTGAAGACCTGTTTGCGCCTTTAAAAATTCTTTTTTATTTCCGTCCTGATAGATTACCTGGTCTGCCTTGACTGCATCATCGAAGTTGACGAGTAATTCGCTGATGGGCCGTTTTCCTTTATTGATCACCTTATACCTTCCCGAAACCCGGTAAGCATTTTCATTAGGATAAAGATCAATAAAAGTTCTCACGCTTGACACCACTGGCTGCACCATGCCTTGTAAACTTCTATACCCCCGCTCATAGGCCGCTGAACGCTCCAGCTGCTCTAGGTCACTTGGCTTGCTTTCCCAGCGCCTAAAAATATCAGTGCCGCTAAAAACCATTAATGCAACTACCATGATCATAGCAAAAATTTTGTGCCAAGGCCATCTTCTGATGTCATCAGCGGCAAGCATCCAAAGAAATGAAATCAAAGCTGTAGCAAAAACCATCCTATATGAAAACGCCGGCAGGTAATCATCCCACCCATTCATCTCACTGTAGCGGGCGGAATAGGGAGTGGAAAACCGCAGTAGCGGATTTGTGATTCCGAGTGATTTGCCAAGCGAGGTACACAGCAACACCACAAATACACAACTCAATAATAAACCAACCCACTTCTGATGAATGACTTTCTGCAAAAGCAGGATGGTTCCGACACCAATGGCTAGTGGTGCACAAATGAGCCAATATAAAGTGAAGTATATCCCCCAGTCAATTATAGGATAACCATATAAAAATTGAAAGACAATGCCTGTACAGCTGACAATGGTTGTGAGCAATATCAACACTAATGAAACCGATATCCATTTTGAAACCGCAAAAACTATTGGTGCAGCAGGTGTACTGCATTCAATCAGATCAAACCCGCTGTCCTTGCTTCGCCAGTATAGTTCATGAACGTAAAAGATCATCATAATCATCAGTAGCCCCGGTAAATTATGTAAAATACGATTTGCCATCAGAGCGCTGGAAGCATACTGCTGTGGCAGGCGAATACCCTGATCGATGCTTCCATAAAATTCCATTGACAGATAAAAAATCAGGCTTAGTGAAATGAGCAGAAAAGGAGTGCTTTTAGTAAGCACGTAAATATCGAGCCGAACAAGGCTTTTAAGCACTTGTAACACATAATGCATTCCGGAGGGCTTCGCTTTAATTGCCCGGTAGGTACGGTCAATTGTTTGGCCGGCAGTAATCTCTTTCACACTATTTCTTCTGCTAGTCGCTTTCAGCCTAAACTTAAATTTATAACACATGAACGATAGGATCAATAAGGAACCGGTAATGTAGGCGAGCCTGTTCAGTACGAAATTTCCAGACAATTGAAGGGTCTGGGTATTCTTCTCCACTACTGTCCAAAGATTAGTTTGTTCATAAAAAGCAGAAAGACCGAAAGGATCTACGAGCGCTGAAATCCTCAAGGCCTCCTCGGATTGCGGGAGGCCACTAGCCATCATCGGTGATCCCGAATAGGTAAGCAGCACCAGATAAATGATGTATATAAATAAACCAGTCAAATAAACCATCATTTTACTCTTATAAATCCAGGCTACTGTAGTAACCATCACGGCGCATAGCAGCAGATTGGGAATACCCAATAAGAAGAAGGGCTGAAAATAATGCCATAGCATCAAGGGCCCGAAAGTACTTTTGTCGGGATCTGCCAGGTGAGCTGAAAGATATCCGAAAATAAGCAGGCAGAAGCATAGAAAAGCTAAAATAAATAAAGCTAAAAAACGGCTCATCAGATAGTCATTTTTCTTTACTGGCGTAGCATAAAGAATCAGACTGAAATTCGAATCATGCTCCCTTAACATCATTTTCGCAGCAAAAAAAGTGGTGGTGAAGATATTGCACAGACTCAGCAAACCCACCATATTGGCTATTGCGTAGGGTGAATTACGGTAAATCTCATTTCCTGGGCTAAAGGATAATTTCAGGCCAACAAAAAAGCCTAAAAGTAATGAAAGAAAAAAGGGAACATATACCCCAGGGCGCTTAAAAAAAGTACCAAGTTCAAATTTCAATAAAGCAGTCATCAGTTAGTGTTTATTATGAAGCAAGTGAAAATAAACATCTTCCAGGCCTGGATCTATCGCTTTGAATCCCTCCCCCGGATGATGCTTAGCATAGACTTGAATCAGGAGTTGCGCCATATTCAGGTGGGATGAAATCACATTGAACTCCTGTTCATACCTTGGTCTTTCCAAACGGGAAATGGTTTTTTCCCAGAGTTGCCCTTTCATCAAGGAAATAAAATAGTCAGGTTTGCCCTGGGCTATTATCTTTCCACTCTTCATCACCGCCATTTGCGTACATAGGTTTTTAACATCTTCCACCAGATGGGTAGAGAGGATGATGATTTTTTCTTCCCCAATTTCACTCAGCAGGTTATTAAAACGGTTCCGCTCCTCGGGATCAAGTCCAGCAGTGGGTTCATCTACAATGAGGAGCCGCGGATCTCCAAGCAAGGCTTGGGCCACACCAAACCGCTGGCGCATCCCGCCGGAAAAAGTATGCACGTCGTTTTTACGCTGCGCATAGAGATTTACCTGCAGCAATAATGCCAGCACCTGTTCCCTTCGCTCCGAACCATTAGCAATCCCTTTCAATGTTGCGATATGGTATAACAGATCATATGCTGAAACTTTTGGATACACTCCGAAATCCTGTGGCAGAAAACCCAGGTACTGCTTTACAGCCTGCGGATTTTGTGAAATATTCTGGCCATTAAATAAGATTTCCCCCTGATCCGCTTTCTGCAGACCTGCGAGTGTTTTCATCAGCGAAGATTTCCCTGCCCCATTAGGCCCAAGCAGTCCGAACATTCCATTACTGATTTCCAGAGAGAGATTATCCAAGGCTTTGACTCCGTTTTGATAGGTTTTGGATAGATTATTAATGATAAGTGAATTCATATGAGGTAAAATTTTAGACAAAGCAGTAGCCCACCCATCAGACCCAGGGTTAAAACTTGATAATAATTAAAAAGAAATTTATTAGTCCGCTACATACTCCAGCACATCACCAGGCTGGCAGTCAAGCGCTTTGCAGATTGCCTGAAGGGTATCAAAACGAATGCCTTTCGCCTTACCCGTTTTTAACACCGACATATTGGCCTGTGTCATCCCCAGAATTTCTGCCAGCTCTTTACTTTGCATTTTCCTCTTAGCGAGCATCACATCCACGTTTACAACAATTGCCATAACTAAAGAATCAGGTCGTTTTCACTTTGAAGCATTAGGCCCTGCTCAAAAATAGCTGCCATAAAATAAGTAAATACGCCCAGGATCAAATGCAGGATAATCAGAATGACCATAGGAGATTCAATCCCGTAGCAGCATGCAATTAAAACACCAGCACACACCGGCATCAAAAGGTTCCCAAGATAAAAAGTCCTCAACTGCCGAACTCCATAGCTGGTAAAAAGCGTTGGCTGGGTAAAGACTTTAAATACATTCCCGACCAGAAAAAAAAACAAGGTATAAAGTCCCAGTAAAAGTAAAAACATGAGGATATAACCTTGATTGTATTCACCTAAGAGATAAGCAACCCGGGTAAAGGGGTATAGGATCTCGAAGCGACGATTTTCAGCAAATAAATTCAATGACCAGCCTGAAGACAAAGCGACCAGGGAAAGCAGAAAGGAAAGTGCATATCCCACAGCCAGCACCCTACTGAAGGCCAACAGACACCTTGCGACAAAGCGAACAGTTTTCATAAAATGAGTTTTAATTACTGCAATAATACAATTAATTATTGTAAAACAATAATTAATTAAAATTTTAAAGCAAAAACTGCTGCTTAGTATGAATCTGTAGTAGAATAAAGCTGATAATACCCGCTTGTAATCACTTATCAGCGAGATCAAGCTAGTTAACCCCTTCTACCGGATTACTAATCAGTTGACAGATAATGTTTGATAAAAGATACATTTCTGGTAGAAAGGAATCAATCCGTTCTGGTTCGTTTACCTATAATTGATGCATAAAATGCTACATACTTAGAATCTGTACGAATGATGCATTTCTTCGAATCAAATACAATAAGATAAATAGACAGGTGATGAAAATAATTTTCTTCCAAGCATTTTCAGTTTATAGGTGATGCAATTTATTTAGCGCTAAAATTTTCATTATATTACCAATAAAAAGGTGATTGAGGGATGTATAAGTATATCCAGCAAATGTTCATTTTACTATAATCAAACAAATATTAATCTATTACAGTGCCGCTATTCTTAAATCTTCATGCTTTGCTTAAATACAGCTTGATAAGCAGAACTTATAGACTACTTTTTGTTGCCACTATAAGTTGATTGTTATGAAAAAGGTTAGTTGCATCAAGACGACGTCCAAAAACTACCCGACCTTAGCTATAGTTTTCCAATTTTATCCACCATCTATTACCTTTAATTTCTAGCGGGATTTGCTTTTTTTTTTGTAAATAATCGTTCCAAATATGGCCAAGAATATGGTTAAAAATCTGAATACATTTGCATAGGTACCACACAGAGCATTTGTGTCTACATCAAAAATCAGCCAATAAAAGTTCATCATACAATGCACAAAAATGGCTGTCCGGAGGTTAAATTTCCACTCTGAATATATCCATGCAAAAATAATTGATCCACAAAACTTTAAAAATATTAACGGTTAATTAAATATGCACTTTATAGGCTGCATACATATTACGCTAGTTTCAGACTATAATAGCATTTTGACATATTATACTTTGTTTTATGAAAGAAGTGCTTAAATTACAAACAGAAAAACAGCGACTCGTCTCAAAGAACTATCTTTTATTGAAAGGATGGCCTTACTTTTTGCTTACTTAAGTTGTGATGAATATATACCATAGAGAAGATAGATCAGCATAAAAAGCCCATTTTCTAAAATGAAAATGGGCATAATATTATTAACTACCAATAAAACTGATCAAATCCGCATTAAGCTGATCTTTTGAGGTAATGAAAAGTCCATGAGGCTCACCTTGGTATATGATATATTCAGAGCCGGAAATCATTGCAGCTGCCTGCTCACCTGTTGCCTTGATCGGAACAGTCTGATCTTCATCCCCATGAATCACCAATGTTGGAACATTAACAGACAGAATGTCTCCTCTTAAATCAGTTGAGGAAAATGCAGTGGCGCAGCCAAGTGTAGATTTTAATGTTGCTTGCATAGCCAAAACAAGATCATTGGTCAGGATCTGATCACTCACGGGCTTATTTAGCAAACTAACTCCGTAGAATTGTTTTCCAAAATCGCCAAGAAAACCAGCCCTGTCCGCCTGGATGCCATTAGTAATTTCATCAATCTTTTTCTGTGGTACTCCTTCCGGATTATCATCAGTTTGCAACATAAAAGGTGCTATTGAACTAATTAAAACGGCCTTAGAAACGCCTTTACCACCGTGTCTGCTAAAATATTTCACAACCTCTCCGCCTCCCATCGAAAAACCTACAAGTACTGCATTTTCAAGCTGCAATTCATCAATTATGGCTTTAAGGTCATCTGCCAGGGTATTATAATCGTATCCTGTCAGAGGCTTATCTGATTTCCCAAAACCTCTCCGATCATAAGCAATACAACGGTAACCTGCATCTGTAAGTGCAGCAACCTGATAGTCCCACATCTGATGGTCGAGTGGCCATCCGTGAATAAGCACAACTGGTGTCCCAGATCCCAAATCTTGATAATGAAGGTTAACTTCTATGCCATCCTGGCTGGTTGATTTTATAAATTTCATAGTTTTTTGAATAAAGTTTTATTGATAAATCAACACCAACGGTAACAAGATGTTCGTAATCCCCTCAGAATTGATACTTCTAAAGGGTTTAAAAATTAAATTGAGTTCAAACGAATTTCATTGTCCAATAGGTAAATTGATCGATCCCAGAATAATGGGATCAGTCAGCGGCTACTGTGGGTCTTTGGGTTCCTCCTCGGCATAGCTTTACCTTTTCATTGATTTCAGCATTTTCGAGCTCCTAAAAAATGCCCGAGCTTAAGGTCGCAAGAGTTTCTGTCTATACAAATGCATCTCCCAAAACATGCAAGTGCCAAAGTATTGCTATAAGTAAAACTCCAATTCGTATGTATTAACCCGATTTTTGTTTTGGACGATATAACCTATTAATATCTGTATCCAACTGAGGAATGGAAATGATTTTTTTTTGCAAACATTTGTACGGTGTCGACGGAAGTATAGATTTGACCCTGGCTTATCTGTATCCATATCACAATCAAATAGGGTGAACAAAAATTTATCTGCTCTTCCCATTGAGTAGTGTTATTTCGTAGCATGATACCTTAACAGCTATAACGATCTATTTTTGATAGAGCAATAAATCTTTACTAGTCATTGTCGTCTCAAAAAACGAAGGTATTCATCCCCTACTTTATACTTTTCTTTTAGCTGTAAGTTTATATGCAGCATTTGTGGCAAAGAGAAAAAATGGCTCACAAATCTAATATTTTGCTGGTTCAAGACCATTATAATATTTCGACCTATTGTAATTTCTTTTACGAATGAAGTGCTTAGATTACAAACAGAATAACAGCCACCTGTCGCAAAAAAAATCCTTAGGATATATTCTATTTAAAGTTCCTATTATCAAATGGGTTGCTTACCTGTGATAATGTTTCTATGATTTCTACCCCAGATCTGTAATTCTTCGATAACGTTACCAAGTGTATCAGAATAAGGGGTAGTTTTATATTCAACCAGTACAGGCGACTGATCATAAACCTTTCTTGTTATAAGTTTGTGCTCTTCCAGGTCTTTTAACTCCTTAGCAAGCACCTTAGATGTTATTTTAGGTATACTGCGTTCGATTTCTCTAAAGCGATGGTTACCAGCATTTATCGAAATTAATATCATTAACTTCCATTTTCCTGTCAACACGTCTAAAGCATCTCTCACTGGAAGCATTGCTTCCAGGCATCTTTTCTCTGATATCTCGCACATAGTGACTTATTTTCTTGCTTACCTTTGGGTAACTGCTATATTTTGGTAAGCAAAGATAATTAACTTTGCAGTCGATAAGGCGCAAAAGCCTAATAAAATTTTATAAACAAAAATAAATGAAAGCAATACAAATAAAAAGCTACGGTGGCAGCGAAGTAGTAGAAGTGGTTACAAATGCAGATGTGCCACATATCATTGAAGGGCATGTTCTTGTAAAAGTAAAAAAGGCATCAATTAATCCTATCGATTATCTGATTCGCAATGGCTACCTTCAACACGCCTTCCAGTTGCAGTTTCCGGCCACTTTGGGTACTGGATTTTCTGGAACAATTGAGAAAATTGGAATGGGTGTTGAAGGTTTTAATATTGGAGATAAAGTATTCGGTAGCGGTACCCAATATGTTGGTGGTACTGGCTCCTTTGCAGAATTCGTTCTTGTTCCTAGTGAAAACTTTGTACATCAACCGAATAATATGAGTGACGAGCAGGCGGCTGTTATACCATCTTCATCCCTTACGGCCTATATAGCCCTTTACGAATATGCGCAAATCAAATCAGGAGATAAAATTTTGATACATGGAGGTGGTGGTGGTGTTGGCTCTGTTGCTATTCAATTAGCAAAATTTGCGGGAGCTCACGTTGCTACAACAGTTAAAGGAATAGATTTTCCATTCGTTAAAGACTTAGGTGCGGATGAAGTGATTGATTATAAGGAAAGCAATTTTGAAGACAGAAAGCAACACTACGATTTGGTATTAGATAACGTAGGTGGCGAGACCTATCGAAAATCATTTCAGGTCCTTAAAAAAGGAGGAACAATACTCTCACTCGTTGAGCAACCTGATTCGGAATTGATGAAGATTTACAATGTTAATGCTCTAAATGTTGCAGGAATGATAACACCAAAACGCCTTCAATCATTTTGCAAGATTTTTAATAGTACTAACTTGCAAATTAAAATAGGTAAAACATTTTCTATTGATCAAGGAAAAGAAGCCTTTAAGTTTGATGAGCACGGACATACTAATGGTAAAACAATAATTGAGATAAGCTAAATTAAAATATAAAAGCAAGGCTTGTGAATGCAAGTAAATAAATTTGTTTTAAAGGTTGAAAAACCAACCTTTAAAACAAACTTCAGTATCCTCTGCTAAGATTGCTATACAATAAAATTAATAGGTAACGCACCGAAGAGTAAATCGATCGAAGAGATGGTAAGCCAAACCTAAACTCATTAGGCATTTGCTTCCAAAAGTATTTATTCTGACAACATTAACTTTTAGTTAAAACAAATATTGCCTTACATTTTAACAAATTCAAGTGGTTTTGCAATTAACTAATAAAAAATTGATCGCCAATTGAAATTTATCGATATAACTCTTTGCTAACGATCCCAAACGGATATAAAGCGTTGGACTGAATCTCTCGACAATACATTTATCTTTAGTTGAACTATTTCTTATTGGGATAAGCTTATGATTAGTAACCTGTTATTTAGCAGATCGTTTCAGCTTACTAACTCTTTTCGTCGTTTGTACACTTATTTTAGAATTAAAGGTGATCCGTTGTGTATAGATTCAGATAGAAAGGAAGAGGGGTCTATCTAAACCATGATAGTGATTTTCAGCGAACTTATAGCAATAAGGATATTTTAAGGTGTGCTAAATCTTTAATCATCTATCGACAATTCGTATTAACAATGCTTAATCGGACAGGTAATAACCTTAATGCTGCAAAAATGCTGCAAAGTTTTCAGACCAGTCATTTTATCGATTAAAGGATAGTTTCATAAGTAGAAATTAGGAATTCCAAACGACATTAAAACGACATTAGGTACAGCTTTGCCCAACCTAATACAGTATTGATAACTTTATTTTATTTTACTAAAGATATTAGTAATTTTTACATCATGAATAGTACTTATCAATTTGTTCCGCCAAAATCTCCAAAGTTTATGGATATTCATCATGCTTGCAGGGAAGCCAAGTTAAACTATTGCTGGATATTCAATAAAACCTCTTTAAAATGGTGGACCGCTGATGAATTTTATGATGAATTTCATCAAGAAGATTTCACCAGTTTAAAAATGATTAATTTTTTAGAAGATATATCTATCCGAGATCCACGAACTGGAATAACCGCAGCATTTAAGCAAATTGGACAACTGAACGAAAAGCACCAGAAAGAAGCTCAAGATCTGATCGACAGGATTGAAGCGTTCAATCAAAAGGTCATTAAATATTATCAGGACAAAGAAAAACCAAAATTATAACTGCATTGCATATCGCTAAAGTTTACAGGTGCATTCCCCGAAGCAGAAATTGTTGCTTAGCTTTCATCTCCTTAATGCGCAAAAAGCAATGCCTTTTTACGTCCAACTGAACATGCTAATATTCGGTGATCTAAATTACTTTCTATACAGCTGGAGGGTAGCCAGCAAAAAAAGGGTCAGAATAATTTGGCAACATCCTTAAATGCACTAATTGCCAAGAAATCAGTTAAATAAAACCAATCCAGTCAGTTTCATGTTGTTGGGTGAAAAGAACCACACTATGCAAAACTTTGAATTTGAATATCATTCGCCGGAACTTGGCGGGCCCGTGACGGCTAAGGTTGCCCATGATGATGAGTTTATTTTTGTTACCGTTGGAGATACGTCGCTGGGCGCAATGGTAGAAGACTCCAATTCATCTTATGGCTTCACGACTGACGATCCTTTATTGCAAAATGAATTGGAGCACTTTACAATGGCCTATAAAGAGGCTTTGGCTATTGATAACCTACCGACAGCACTCCATCAATTATTCGGTCAGAGCCTAACCGGATGGACATGGACTGAGGATAAGGATTTAAAACTTATTGCTCATCCGGATATGGATTTAGTAGAATTTGCTCATATTATCCGCGATCAGATCAATGATCAAATTTTATTTGATAAGCCACTAACTATTTATCTATCCAAGGAAGGATCTGGAGATGTTGAGGAAATATTTGTAAATTAGATCATGTGCTATACCGCAACCCAGGTTACTAAACCTTTCGAATATCAATCGTTTTATACAGCCAAATTATCTCCTCAACTAACCGCTGAGGACCTTGGTACGTTTTACAAGGCCGATGGATTCACTCACCCGGATTTGGCGGTAATTATTAAACGCGATGAAGCTAATGAAATTGATTTCATGAAATGGGGATTAATTCCTTCCTGGAAGAAGCCTCTAGCGGATATGATGAAGTTATCGAACAGCACATTAAACGCTAAGCGTGAAACGGTTTGGGAGAAACCATCGTTTAAGGGTTCAATCGTAAATAAGCGGTGTATTATACCGGTTAACAGTTTTTTTGAGTACAAACACGTGGATGGTGATAAGTTACCTTATCTCATCCATCCAAAGTCACATCCTTTCTTCAGCCTGGCTGGAATTTATAGCTTTTATAAAAATCCTGACAATGACCAATGGATCAAATCATTTAGTATTATCACTCAGGAGGCTAACGAATTTATGGCAGATATTCACAATTCAGCGAAGAGGATGCCTTTGATGTTAAGTCAAGATTTGGTTAACGACTGGTTAAATCCAAATGCCCCTCGAAGCATTGTGGATGAAATTATGCAGTATTCCTGCGATGATGACTCATTAGCTGCATATCGCATAAGACGAGACCTAAAAAAAGCGCCAAACGATGAAAGCGTTTTAACTCCATTAAAAGAATGATAAGTATCTCCTTATGGCAGATTTTTATTCCAGGGTTTACGAAATAGTTGAACAGATCCCTTTCGGGCGTGTGACTACCTACGGTGCAATATCCAATTGCTTAGGCGCTACTAAATCATCCCGGTTAGTAGGTGTTGCAATGAATTATTCTCACCTTACCCATCCACATTTACCAGCGCATCGCGTAGTCAATAGAATTGGGCTGCTTACTGGCAAGCATCATTTTATTGAACACTCAATGCAAGAACTTCTAGAGAATGAGGGTGTAATTGTTGCTGATGATCATGTGATTGACTTTGACCGTCTTTTCTGGGATCCATCCGATAACATCTAAAACTAAACCTACTCTATTGGTGTTTTTGTAGCATGCCTCGTCGTAAGAAATTTGAAATTGAATTGGAAGGATTGCCAAAGTTATTGGGAGCCGAAGTTTATGCCGAATCATCGCATTTCGTGTGCCTGATGCCTCATGATGCGAAAGCAAGCGTTATTGGCCGAGGCGATTCCGTTGCTGAAGCAGTTAATGCTTGGGATGTAAACCTGAAAGGTCACTTAAGGAATGCTGGCGAGGATGATCCAATTGTTAGGTATGTTAAAGGCTTACTAGGTGGTACACCTGCAGCAGATGAGGTACCAAGTGTAATTAAAGGGCCAATTAAAGCGGCTATTCACAAAACACGCGAACAAAACATGGCAGAATTCGAAAGCCAATATTACCCTCCGAAAAGGGATACTAAAAATAATTAAAACTATAATTTAGCTTTTTGGTTATTAAATCATTCATCTATCGAAATGATACATATTTTGGTTAGTTTGGTTAAAAAGCCCTCAATTATTTGAAGGCTTTTCTCATTATCGGGTAATTAGCCGATAATCGTAAATATCGGGTGGCACTTCCTTCAATAGGACAAAACTTTAGCTTAGAGTTAATGCATCTTTAAATTTCAATTTTTCACATTCAATTATACCCAGTGATTCGTATTTTTTTTATTTTAGTTATGCAAATCACTCAACCGTTGATGTAGCTTTTCTTTGAGAGAAACTTAAAATCCACACTAGCTGAAAGCTATACATTATGGTAAGCTCAAAGATGATTACTATATCAAGGTAGAAGCGACCTATCTTCTCTATCAGGTCAGACCTATTTTGGAAATAAGGACTTTAGAGTGATTTGCTTTTTAATCTCAAATATATGGAGTCAAAAAAGCTATCAGGAACTAAATTCTTTATTGGCATTGATGTTTCCAAGGCCACATTCAACTATTGTCTAAGATATGGAGGTGGCACTGTTGTTAACGGGAAAGTTGCCAATAATATTGAATCAATAAAAGAATTTGTAGCTGAATTAAAAGTAATACCCGAATTCAAACTAACGTATGCTTTTTTTGGTATGGAAGTGACTGGCGTTTACGGATTGACATTGATGACTACACTTTCCAAACTTAAGGCAAAAGTAGTTGTTGAACCAGCTATGCGGATCAAAAACTCTTTAGGTATCATTAGGGGTAAGAATGATAAACTTGATGCAGCCCGAATTACTAGGTATCTCATCAAGAACATTCAAGAGTTAAAATTATGGGTGCCTCGAAGAAAGATTATTGAAGAGCTGAGTAGTTTATCAACTTTACGTGAACGTATTATCAAGGTTCGAACCATGATGGTCACTCCTTTGGAAGAAGATGATGCATTTATTGATTCATCTATTTCTAAAGCGAATATTGGTCTTTGCCAGCCTTCAATCACAAATATAAATCAGCTTATTCCCAAAATCGATGATCGCATTAAAGAATTGTGGAAAAACGATATCCACTGTAACAGACTGATGCAGATAATGCTTTCCGTTATAGGCATAGGGGATATTACCGCCTTACAAATGCTTATACACACCACTGAATTTAAATCAATTACTAACGCACGAGCTTTTGCATCTTACTGTGGCGTTGCGCCCTTTGAGTATGATTCCGGCACTAGCGTAAAGAAAAAAGCCAGAGTATCCCCAATTGCCAACAAGCGGATCAAATCTCTTCTCCATAACGGGGTTAGATCTTGTTTAAAGAATGATTCCGAGATAAAGGCATATTATAAAAGACGAGTGGAGATTGATAAAAAAAACAAAATGTCCACAATGAACGCTATAAATTCAAACTAATATGTCGGGTTTTTGCATGCGTGCGTGCCGATCGGTTATATGATAAAAATTATGTGTCTAAAGCGCCGGAGGTGGTAAAGAGTCAGTAACGAATTGTTGCAATATTAATCATTTTTTGATCAATCCATATTTACAAAAATCTTAAGTGTAACACCATAATTTTATTACTTTTGAGTATGAAAAAAATTTTAGCGCTCCTCATTATCATCGTTGCTATTTCCTGTAAAAAAGATGAATCTGAAGATAAAAACACGGTTGTTTATCGGGAATCCCAATTATTAGGTAGATGGGTTTATGAAAGCATCAAATTAAACGGTGTTAATACTCCATATGTTCATAAGTGTAGAAATAAAGATGCCTTTTACTTTAGAAATCGTCCTGGGCGTGATCATCAATATGATGAAAATCTATATAATGCTAATTGTAGTTCAACTAGCGGAACTACAATCTGGAGATTGGAAGGAGAAAATTTAATTTTAAGAGGTCCAAAGGATATTTATTATAAAATACTTCGTTTGAATGAAACCAATTTTGATGTTTCTGTAACAGTTGATTTTGATGGAGATGGAAAAGTAGATAAAGTTGAGTTATATGCTGTAAAAGGAGATTGCGAAAAAAATGATCCAAACTGCGAATACTAAAAAGCCACACATTTGTGTATGAATTTATTATAGTTGCGCTTGCAGTGGTATAAATAACTATGTAATTGAACGGGTTAAACTCCGCTTTGATCATCCCCCCTCTTTAATGTTGATGGTCAGCTTTCCGGATATATATGGAGCTGTAAGTTATGCAAATCAGCAAATGCAGAATAAAAAAAGAATGAAAACAGAGCTATTATTTTTGAGGTCATGAACTAAATATTTTGGTTGATCTGGGCAGAGGAAGTGTCACTAAAAGGCACCAGGCGATCATATACAAATATTTCATATGCCAAGAGTATTTTCTGAAAGTAACGCTGAGTTCTGACAAACGCATCACAATCACCATCATCCATCTCGAGGTACTTCTTTACCGTTCTGCGGTTACAGCTCAGCGTCTTGCCGATCTTTGAACCTGAACGTCTGGCAAGGGCTCATTCGCTTAGTTCCATACATCATAAATTTGTTCAAGAATGCGTGCATATTCATAAGTTGTAGTAAGCCGATGAAGGTCGTATCAAGGGGTGCGGTTTAATTATCCTGCCGCCTTTCTTGTGAAATCTTGTTGCCGTTTTTGGTGTATTCTTATTTGTCGATTTCTGTGCAGATCAACTTAATGGACACACTTTCTATTCACAAACAAATAAAGCTGAATTTAACTTTCCAATATGTTTAGTTTTTTTCACATATTGGAAAGCAATTTTATCATTGATTTGCAGTGCGCATTTGCGACATAACAAGATATTTCATCTCACTAGCAACCTTTTTTTGTTTAACCTTTGAATAAATTTGCGTAGTGCGAATACTAGAATGGCCAAGCATATGGGAAACGCTTTCAATGGATATTCCCTTTTCTAAAGTAACAGTTGTGGCAAATGTGTGCCTGGCAACATGAAAAGTTAGGTTTTTATTTAAACCAGCCTTTTCTGCAACCACTTTTAAAGATCTGTTTGTATACTGATTTGAAGGACAAGGAAAAATTGTTTCTCTATTGATCGAGTCTGGCGAAATACGATACTTTTGAATAAGCGCAAGAGCAATTGGTAATACCAGAACATGAAAGCTTCGCTCATTCGTATTTAAGGTCTTCTTCCTTTGCATCACGAGCCATACACCTCCCTCATTATCGGTTGTAAGGTGGTGCGAGGCAAGCGAGTTAATTTCACTGTAAGCGAGTCCTGTGTAACAACTAAACACAAACATATCCCTTACAACAGCTTGGACCGGATCGGGCAAATCTACATACTGTACTAAGGCCAATTCGCTATCGTCAAGAACTTGCCTGTCTTTGGTCACGAGTTTTCTAACGAAATGGATAAACGGATCTCGCAAAATCCATCCAAATTTTAATGCAAGCCCCATCAGCTTCTGGAACCTTTCCATATGTTTCATGACAGTATTATTGGTGCAGGGTCTTTGACCTTTATCTGGAGCTTTGGTACGAAGGTAAACTCCAAAATCAGTAATGAATTTAAAATCAATTTTTACTAGTTGAATATCTGATAACTTTTTTTTCTTTAGAAATTCTGTAAGAAAACGTTCAGTCGAATAGTAATTTTTAAGTGTTCCAGGGGCCAATAGCTTACCTGGCTGATCAAAATGATATTTGATCAAGTCTTTTAATGTCTTTCCCTGATCTTCGCCTTCCACCTTGATTCTGATCTTTTCAGCGGTCACCACCTCTTTTTGAAAACGAAGTTCATCGTAAGCTAAATTAATTTCATTTGTTATTTGGCGCATTCGGTCTCGTGCCGAAATATGCTCGTCAGAATTTCCGTTCAACTTTTGAGCTTTTTGATTCCATTGCGACACTTCGATTGAATGTTTGACAGGAATAAAAAAGCGGTCTCCATCGACAGAAATTTTAGCATAGAGCGGAGCCTTTCCAAAGGCCTCTCGCGCGCGTCTAACAAAGAAATTGACGCTAAAACTGTGGTTAGATTTCATAAGATCTTCTCCTTAATTTGCAACCAAAAAGACTACCAAAAAACAGCAAAAAAAGCGGTAGACCTGATCGGGGATCAAGCAAAAAAGTTGGGGATTAATTCTAAGCATATATTTTAGCTAATCTGA
>JAZBLB010000003.1:30265-256213 GCA_037032985.1 Bacteroidota bacterium | reverse complement strand
ATTGATCATAACGGAAACGAGGGATTGTCCAACGTACCCACATGAAGAAAAAGATGAAGAATACTATTTTACCAAAGAAAACGGCCGTACCGAAAAGTGGTGCCCATGTTGGACCTAACCAAACAGCCATCGAATCCATACCCGGATAGTTGTAACCACCAAAGTACAATGTTGCCATCACTGCTGATGAAACAAACATGTTGATATATTCAGCAAATAGATAAAAACCTAATTTCATGGAAGAATATTCTGTATGATAGCCTCCAATTAATTCCGTTTCACATTCAGGTAAATCGAATGGTGCACGATTGGTTTCTGCAAACGAACAAACCATAAAGATTAAAAACCCAAGTGGCTGATACCACACGTTCCAGTTTAAGCCATGTTGTTGCTCTACAATCGTTTTTAAACTAAGGGTATTGGTCATCAAAAGCAATGCAATAATGGATAAACCCATTGCAATTTCATAGCTGATGTTTTGCGAGGCTGCACGGATGGCACTCAGTAAAGAGTATTTATTATTCGATGCCCAACCGCCAATCATCACGCCATAAACACCTAAAGAAACTACGCCGAAAATGTATAAAACTCCAACGTTGATATCTGCTACCTGTAATGGAACCATTTTATCGCCAATCTGCATTGGGCTTCCCCATGGAATAACAGCTGTACCGATACACGCACAAAGTAAAGCCAAACCCGGCCCTACGATAAACAACCACTTGCTTGATGAAGCAGGAATAATTTCCTCTTTCATAAACATTTTTACCCCATCTGCCAAAGGCTGCAAAATACCGAAAGGACCTGCTCTATCCGGACCCAAGCGGTCCTGAAGATAAGCAGCAACCTTACGTTCTGCATAGGTAGAATACATGGCTACGACTAAACTGATCCCGAAAATAACGGCAACCAGAATAAACTTTTCTATAATAAAACCTGTATCCATTAGTATTTTACTGTTTTATGTAATTCAATTTCATTCGCCGCCTGTAATGCTGCATTGGGCATAATTACTGGAAGCGGTTTCAACGTTTCGTAGTGATTAGAGGCAATTACCGAAGTATCATCAATGTGGGTTGGATGTTCAATTGTCCAATCTGATGTTGCTTTTTTATCGAAACGACATGTGTTACAAATAAATTCTTCAACCTCGCCGAACTGATCTTTACGAGCAGTTACACGTAAAACATCTTCTCCCTTATACCACAATGTCACTTTGCCATTGCACTTTTCATGCTCGCAATTGCGATGTGCATCAACAGGTTTTGTAAACCAAACACGATTTTTGAAACGGAAAGTTCTGTCAGTTAAGGCACCAACCGGGCAAACATCAATTACATTTCCTGAAAAATCATTATCAACAGCCTGTTGAATATATGTAGAGATCTCTGAATGATCACCTCGGTTCAATATGCCATGAACACGCTTGTTGGTAATCTGATCTGCCGTGAAAACGCAGCGATAACATAAAATACAACGATTCATGTGCAACTGAATTTTATCACCGATGTCAATCCGATCAAAAGTACGGCGCTCAAACTCATAACGGGTTTTCTGCAATCCATGCTCATAACCTAAATTCTGTAAATCGCACTCCCCTGCTTGATCACAAACCGGGCAGTCTAAAGGGTGGTTAATTAACAAGATTTCCACCACACCAGCACGTGCTTCAAGAACCTCAGGAGAAGTAATGTTTAACACCTCCATACCATCCATCACCGTTGTACGGCAGGATGCAACTAATTTTGGCATTGGGCGAGGGTCTTTTTCCGAACCTTTTGTTACCTTGACGATACAGGTACGGCATTTACCCCCACTGCCCTCTAATTTAGAGTAATAGCACATGGCTGGCGGAACAATCTCTCCTCCAATTTGCCTTGCAGCATTAAGGATAGTGGTTCCGTTATCAACCTCTACTGTTATTCCATCTATCGTAACCTTAACTTTTTCACTCATGGTTAATGATAATCTTTTTATTTTTTATACTCAATACCATCATTTTGATGGCATAAGGCTGGCTGTTTATTTTATTTTTCTTTGGAAATCTTGTAACCAATTTCTTTCCTTAGCTGTGCTTTCTGGTCAAGTAGCTCATCAAAATATTTAAAGATAATCTCAATATTTTTATCCTGATTATCTACTTTCTTTTTAATCTTTTCTAATTCTAATTTTATTTCACCATTACTTAAAACCAGCGGTCTAAGCTGTACAAAAACATCTATAATCTTTATACTTACCTCAACCGCACGCTTGCTTTTTAAAAACGTTCGATAATTGCAAGATACCATGTTCACTAAATGCGAACGGAAGGTATTTTGAGTGTTGCCCATGTCTTAAGGTCGCAAATTGCGACTCTAAGACATCATTTTCTTTCTTTGTCAATTAAAACATAAAGCGTTCAGGGAACCGCTCTATATTTCTTCTAACTTGCTCTTTTAGTATCAACGACAAAAAGCTCTGCCAAATCCGAATCCAACATCACCTTAGCCCCTCTAAAAAATATATTTTATTATCTATTACTTCATTTGGGAGGATTCCTGGTGATATTTGTGCTTCCATTCACATATACTTTCTTGTTAAATTAAATTTTAAGCTAACTAATATGACGCGGAGATTCATAATTATTATCTTCGCAGCCCTAATTGCAATTCTACTTTTCTTCAGTAACTGGAGCTTTCTCTATTGGTGTAGCATAATTTGCAATACCGTAGTTTTGTTGCTGGCTTTTTACCGGCTCTTTGATGTGCCATTCAAATTCGTCTCTGAAATGGCGGATTGCACTTGCCACAGGCCATGCAGCTGCATCACCTAATGGACAAATGGTATTCCCTTCAATTTTACGTTGGATATCCCAAAGCAAATCAACATCATCCATTGTACCATGCCCGTGCTCAATCTTATGCAAGACTTTTTCCATCCAGCCAGTTCCTTCTCGGCACGGTGAACATTGACCGCAACTTTCATGGTGGTAAAAACGAGAAAAATTCCAGGTATTACGAACAATACATTGATCTTCGTCAAAAGCGATAAAACCACCAGATCCCATCATGGTTCCCGTAGCAAACCCACCTTCAGATAAAGATTCGTAACTCATTAAACGAGGTTCACCATTTGCATACTTTAACGTTAAGTTTGCAGGCAAAATCGGCACAGATGAACCACCTGCAACGGTTGCTTTCAGTCGTTTGCCATTGGCAATACCACCACAATATTCATCCGAATAAATAAATTCTTCAACAGGTAAACCTAATTCAATTTCATAAACACCTGGTTTAACTAAATTTCCAGAAGCTGATATTAATTTAGTACCTGTACTTCTACCGATTCCGATCTTTGCATATTCATCACCACCATCATTGATAATTGGCACCACGGCAGCAATAGACTCTACGTTATTTACAACTGTTGGGCAACCGTATAAACCTGCTATAGCAGGAAACGGCGGTTTTATTCTTGGATTACCTCTTTTACCTTCAAGTGATTCTAACAAAGCAGTCTCTTCACCACAAATGTAAGCACCCCCGCCTGGTTGAACATATAATTCAAGGTCGTAACCAGTGCCTAAAATATTATTTCCTAACCATCCTGCAGCCTTTGCTTCAGCAATTGCTTTTTCAAGAATGCGGATTTGAGGCATCATCTCTCCACGAACGTAGATGTATGAAACTTTTGCACCAAGCGCGAAACTGGCTACTATCATGCCTTCAATCAATGCATGAGGGATGTAGGTCATCAGGTAACGATCCTTAAATGTTCCAGGCTCAGATTCATCAGCATTGCAAACCAGATAACGTGCAACGCCTTCTGGTTTTGCCAAAAAGCTCCATTTCATTCCTGTCGGGAAACCCGCACCACCGCGGCCGCGAAGGCCTGACTTCTTAACTTCTTCAACAATCTCTTCAGGTGTTAAAGTTTTAAGGGCCTTTTCTACGGCACGATACCCACCTTTTTGGCGATAGACATCAATTGTATTGATGCCTGGTACGTTTATATGCTCAAGTAACAGTTTTCGAGACATTTATAATTAGTCTATAGTCTGTGGTCCATCGTCCATAGTCTTAAGCCGCAACGACTCTTGACTTAAGACTTTCGACTTAGGACTTATTTTTCAAATCTTCAATCAATTTATCTACACTCTGGGTAGTCAGGTTTTCGTAAAAAGTATACTCCGGGCTAATTTGCAACACCGGACCAAAACCACAGGCTGCTAAACATTCAACTCCTCTAAAGCTGAATAAACCGTCTGCAGTAACTTCACCTTCTTTTACGCCTAACTTATCTTCTAAATGTGTTAATATGTTTTCTGCACCAACCAGGCAACAAGGCCCTGTACGGCAAACCTCCAAAGCATATTTACCTTGTGGTTTTAAGAAGTACATGGTATAGAAGGTTGCTACCTCATAAACTTCAATTGGCTGAATGTTTAAATATTCAGCAACCTTATCCATCGCCGAAGTACTTACCCAAAGATATTCTGCCTGTACCAAATGTAATAATGGCAACAAAGCTGACTTTTCTTTACCTTCCGGGTAACGGCTTTTAACATCATCAAACTTGGCAAGCAACTCTGATGAAAACACTACAGGTGTTTGTTCTTCTACTTTAAGCATCTAATTCTCCTGCAATAATATTCATACTACTCATGTTGATAATGGCATCAGACAATAACATGCCTTCGCTCATTGGCGCAAACATCTGGTAATTTACAAAACTTGGTCTGCGGAAGTGTAAACGATAAGGTGTACGTCCGCCATCATTAATCAGATAAAAACCTAACTCGCCATTCCCACCTTCAACAGCGTGATAAACTTCAGCCTTTGGTGCATCAATTTCTCCCATCACAATTTTGAAGTGATAGATTAATGCTTCCATATTATTATATACTTCTTGTTTTGGAGGAAGGTAAAAATCAGGAACATCGGCATGAAAAACACCTTTAGGTTCTGTTTTCAATTTTACTATTGCTTGTTTAATAATGCGCAAACTTTGCCACATTTCTTCATTGCGCACCAAATACCTATCGTAGATATCACCGCTTGTACCTACCGGAACTTCAAAATCAAAATCCTGATAAGAAGAATAAGGATCACTTACGCGAACATCATAATCTACACCTGTTGCCCTTAGTAACGGCCCGGTCCAGCTGTATTCTAAAGCTGCTTCTTTGGTTACTTCTGCTACACCTGCGGTTCGGTCAATAAAAATACGGTTCCGGGTTAAGAGGTTTTCGAACTCCCTTAACGCTACCGGAAATTCTTTTAAAAACTTATTAATTTTTGTAAAAGCTATTTCATTGAAATCTCTTTCGAAACCACCAATACGACCAATATTTGTAGTTAAACGAGCGCCACAAACCTCTTCGAAGATTTCATAGATATGCTCACGAAATTGGAAGAGATAAAGGAATGTTGTAGTTGCTCCGGTATCCTGACCAATAATTGTATTACAGATAATATGATCAGCAATGCGGGAAAGCTCCATAATGATTACACGTAGATAATCTACACGTTTTGGCATCTGGATATTTAACAGTTTTTCAACCGTCATATGCCATCCCATGTTATTAATGGGCGATGAGCAGTAATTTAACCGATCTGTTAATGGAGTAATTTGATAAAAAGGGCGATGTTCGGCAATCTTTTCGAATGCCCGGTGAATGTAGCCAATTGTAGAAACGCCGCTTACAATACGTTCGCCATCTAATTGCAAAACGTTTTGAAAAACACCGTGTGTTGCAGGGTGGGTTGGACCTAGGTTTAAGGTTACCAGCTCACTTTGCGGATCGTTGTCTGTAAATACCGGATGGTTATGATTCATATAAATTACCTTCCAAAAAATTCGTCTTTTTTATCTACTCTGTTTGGATCTTCCAATGGATATTGTTTCAACATTGGGTGTACGCCAAGATCATCCATATTTAAAATACGGCGTAAATCAGGGTGACCTTCGAACTTAACTCCAAACAAGTCGTAAGTTTCACGTTCCATCCAGTTTGCTCCTTTCCAAACCGTTGTTGCGGTTGGGATGGTTGGATTTTGCTCAGAAATAAAAACTTTTATTCTGATTCTTACCCGCTCTACCATATTGTTTAAATGGTATACAACCGCAATACCATGGTCTTTGCCAAGATAGTGAACTGCCGTGATATCAGTAAGGAAATTAAATTTTAACTCGTCTTTTAAGTACGATAACACATTTATGATTACGTCTTTATAGGTCACAAAAGTTAATAAACCATAAGGCTCAGAAACTGCTGTTACTTTCTCGCCAAACTTTTCCGTTAGCTTGACATGGATGGTATTGTTCAGGGTAGTTTGTTCCATTACTTAATCCCGTATTGACCTAAAAGTTCTTTATAATAATCAGAGTTTCTTCTTCTACCAGATTCATTTCTAACCAGATCCTGAATGCGCTGAAAACCATCTAGAATTGCTTCTGGTCTTGGCGGGCAACCTGGTACATAAACATCTACCGGGATTACTTCATCAATGCCCTGCAATACCGAATAGGTATCAAAAATACCACCGCTACTTGCACATGCACCAACGGCCATTACCCAACGTGGCTCAGCCATCTGGATATAAACCTGTTTAAGCACGGGCGCCATCTTTTTTGCAATAGTACCCATTACCATCAATACATCGGCCTGGCGTGGAGAAAAACTTAACCGTTCTGCACCAAAACGACCTAAATCGTAATGAGAACCCATGGTAGCCATGAATTCGATCCCACAACATGAAGTTGCGAAAGGCAATGGCCATAATGAATTTGAGCGTGCTAAGCCAATCACTTTATCTAATGAAGTGGCGAAATATCCAGGTCCTTCGGTTCCTGGAGGCGCATCAACTATATTAATTTCACTCATGTTTATAAACAAAAAATGCTCATCCCTTTGCAGAATGAGCAACAAATTTACAATATTTTAAAGGCAATTGAACTAGCTTACCTCGATTTAGAACCTTTCTAAATAATTCTTTTTAGACTATGTTCGTGTGATTGTTACACACTCAATTCTTATTGACCGTTTTCAGCAGGCCGTTCGTAAGCGAGCAATATAAACAGCAAACTAATCTAGTTCCAATCAAGCACTTTTTTCTTAATTACATAGACAAAGCCTAATAATAAAGTGCCCATAAAAATGAACATTTCGATCATACCATCCATTTTTAAAGCCCTGAAATTTACAGCCCAGGGATACATAAAAATAACCTCGATATCAAACAATACAAAGAGGATGGCTACGACAAAATACTTAATAGAAAAGGGCTGACGTGCATTACCTACACTTTTAACACCTGCCTCAAAAATCTCAAGTTTATCACTTGTTTTACGTTTTGGCCCTAAAAAGTGTGTAGCAACTAAGGTAGTTACAACGAAACCTAAAGCAACAACTACTTGAAATATAATTGGTAAAAAATCGATTGAGGTACTCTGTGATTGCATAATAAATATCTTCTGATGCAAAAGTAAAAGAAAAAGGCAGAGTAACCAAACTCTGCCTTTCCTAAATTATTTAACTTGAAAACTACTTGCCTTTTCCTTTAGCTCCAGGTGCTGACAATTCTTTCAACTTTGCTGAAGCGAAAGTACCTGTAGGGTAAACAGCTACACTTTTTTCAAAGTACTCTTTTGCTTTTGCTTTATCTGTATTGAAATAATATCCACCAAGGTTATCATATGCCTCCGATAATTTTTTAGCGTTAGGCGTAACTAATTCTGGTTTCTCATTTACTTTTTTGATAAACATTTCGAAATGAGGTACCATTAATCCCTTTGGCGCTTTTTCATCATCTAATAAGCTATTAACCCTTGCACGATATAAATATGCATCAGTAGTTTCTGGAGCAAGTTGAGCTACTTTTGCAATAGAAGAATCTGCTTTAACTAATAAATCTTTTGATGGATTTTTCTTAGCAGAATACTGAGTTGCATAATCAAAATAATAAGCTAACCCATCATAAAAATAGCTATACAACACACCTTTGCCATTTGGACTTGCAGCAATAACTTTGTCATAAATCTGTGCTGACTTAGCATATTTTTTAGCATCGAAGAAAGTTTTCGCGACCTCAGCTAAAGCGTCAACGTTAGTAGTATCTTTTTCAACTGCTTTAGTAATATTAATTAATGCTAAACTATCTTGACCTGATTTTAATTGTGCTTTACCTAAATACAAATAATCAAAACCCAAAATTTTATTAGGGTCTTTTTCTTTTGCAAAGAAATCGTTCATACTAGTTAAGGCTTGAGGATAGTTCTTATTCTCATATGCTGCCCAACCTTTCATCCTAGATACAACTGAAGATTTAGAATCATTAGCAGGCACTTGTATTGCAGACGCAACCTGTTCTAACGTTTGGAAGTCTTTTGCATAAAACAAGAACTGTGCGTAACGTAATTGAGACTCTAAAGATTTGTCAGTCAAATCCATATATTTTTTGTAATTCTCAATACCTTTTTTTGCTTTTTCTTGATCTGTACCAAAGCTACTCCACTGTAAGTAAAGCTCTCCTAACTCACGATAAGCAGGACCATAGTTTGGATCAGCAGCAATTACCTCTTGCAATTCTTTTTCACCTTCTGGAAAAGCTCTTGATTCTTTGTACATTTTACCAATTTGCGTTTTCGCTCTACGGTTGTTTGGATCAACATCACCAACACGCATGTATGGGCCTAACGCTTCAGAATTTTTCTTTTGTAATGCATATGCATCACCTAAGGCTAAGAAAACCTCAGCGTCTTTATCTTTTGAATCCAGCTCATCAGCCTTAGTAATATTTGCCAAAGCATTGGTGAAGTCTGGTTTAGAAACATCATCGCTTGGTTTATCCTGTGCTAAATAAGCTTTACCAATTTCTAAATAAGTTTTATAGTTTTTCTTATCTAATTCTATGGCTTTATCAAAATTTGTTTTAGCCGAAGTTGGGTTATTAGACAGCATATCTGCTTCGCCTAACCCGATTAAATTTAAGTTATTTTTAGCATCAGCCGTTACACCTTTTGTGAAAACAGCACGGGCTGAATCAATATAACCAGTTTTTAAGTAAACTAAACCGAGGTTATAATAATTCTCACCATTTGATGCTTGTGAGCTCACCAATGATTTAAGCATTGATGTTGCTTTCTGATACTGTTCAGCGTCAATGGCTTTTTTCGCGTCATTTAAATTTTGAGCAAAAACTGCAGAACCCATCAACACCAAACCTACATTTAAGGTTATTGCTTTCTTTGAAATTTTCATAGTTCTTTATTGTTTTTAATGGCAATTAACTTGCGTCATATATTTAATTAGATTAATAAATATGCTGCAGGTTTAATCCGTTATTCTGTTTTTTAAATGAAGTGTTCTATCGAGATTACTTCGTGGTTCAATTATAATTTGTTATTTATTTTCCTTTTGTCAGGTTAATTTCCCGCGGCATTAACTTATGTGGACCAAGTCCAGATTTAAGTACAATAAGCTGGCCTCTCTGACTTCTTAACCATGTTGCAAATCCTGTGCCTAAACCATCTCTCCCTTCACAATCTATGATATTTACGTTTCTTAAGAAGGGATAGACTCCATTAATCAAATTATCCTGAGTCGGTTTATAAAACTGATCATCACCAACTTTACCTTTCAGGTTTTTTACTCCGAGTGTTTTAATCTTAGATAAGTAAGTTGCGTATTTCGTATTTCTGTCAGAAACCCAGTCTACACCTAAAATACCTATAAAACCTTTATTTTCTGCTATTAGTTTGATAACTTCTGCGCTTGAATTTTTTGAATAAACACCTTGAGCCGGAAACTGACTAATATTAGCCAGTTGCTTAAAGTATTGAAAGGTACTGGAATAAGTGTTATCAAAAACCAATTTCTTGGCTGACACTTTTCCGTGTAAAATATCAATAACTTCTTTAACGGTAATTGTACTATCAATATTGTCCTTATTTGTGATTAATGCAATTCCGTCAACAGCAAACCTGGTAGAATTTATTCTTATTCCTCTTTGTGTATAATATTTTTCCTCCGCCTTGGTTAACAATCTTGGCATCACGATCACACGCACGCTATCATTCAAAAACGCTGGAATAATCTTTTCTTCAGGTTTAACCGTGATTTCGAATTTCGCTTCCGGGTAATCTAACTTAAATATGTCAATTTGCTCCTGTACAATCGGGCTTACACTTTCATCAATAAGCATTTTTAAAACACCACTAGTGCGGGTTTCCTTAACCTGTGGTGTTTTATCTTTTCTTTTGCAAGAAACGAAAGCCAAGACAATAAATAGAAATAATATGTTTTTCATTTTAAATTTTAATCTCTTCTGCCAAGACTTAGCAGCCTGATGAAGGCGTAAAAAATTAAAAAGACTCCAATGGCTATTCTACCCCATGCAGGGATAAAATTAAACCTCATGGCTAATGGTGCCCAAAATATAAAAGCTAGTCCCATCACTAAATATAAAACAAAGGTGACTAGGCCTAAAATGAGCAAAAACCGCTGTTTAGGCGATTTTTGCTTAAAAATATCAAAATTTAACATTCACTATTAGTTCAATGTAAAGTTAACGTTGATGTTATATTTTACCCTTACTGGCTTACCATTTTGGATACCTGGGTTCCAACGTGGACTCGCTTTCAATACACGGATAGCTTCTTCATCTGTTCCGCTACCCAAACCACGGGTAACTTGAATATCTGTTAGTTTACCATCTTTCTCCACAACGAACGATAAGAATACTTTACCTTGTACGTTATTTTCTTGTGCCATTGGCGGGTATTTAATCGCTCCACCTAAATATTTGTAGAACTTAGCAATACCTCCTGGATATTCCGGTTGTTTTTCGATACTAACGAAGTCGTAAACCTTGTTATCATCTACAGCAACAGCAGCTTCTCTTTTCGGACCTTCACCAACTGGTTCAGCGATTACGATATCTGCAGTAGGATCACCCTTGATATCCCTTTGACCAGGATCTGCTTCCTTCAATTTTTCAACGGTTGGCGGTTCCTCATCACGTACCTGCTCATCTGGTTTTACTATTGGAGGCGGCATTTTCACCTGATCCACTTTTGGTGGTGGTGGCTCTACCGGTGGTGGAGGTGGTGTTTCTGGATTTACTGGTGGCGGTGGTGCAATAATTACTTCCTTCGCTTTTTCTACTTGTTCTGTTTCATCCATTGATCCTTTAATAAGACCGTAAATTTTGGGAGCAAAGAAAAATGCTAAAAATATTATCGAACCAATAATTAATGCCCGTGTGGTATTGGCCCCATTGGTTTTACGCAATTGGTAGGCTCCGTAGCTTTTGTTCTTTTCAGCAAAAACTACTTCAATCCACTCCTTTCTTAAAATATCTAATTTTGACATGATTACTGATTTAACAAATTATAAAATACCTTGAGCTTTCATGGCTTCTTTTTCATTATCAAGGATATTATCATCATCAATCTGACGAACTTTAACCTTTAATATTTCCAATTCATCCATAATATCCACAAAGTTTTTGAAATTAGATCCGGTGGTTGGTTTCACCAACACAACAAAATCACCTTTCACTCCTGACGCATCAGCAACTTTTCTGTTATCGATAATCGCTTTTTCAACCTGAGATAAATTCTCAAACGTTGGAGCTGTTGCACCAGCCTCTCCCATATACCAGGCTACTTTATCGTTTTTACCTAATAAAATAGTCATGGTTTTAGAAGCTTTCAGTTCCAATCTGTTTTCCTGATTGTTATCGTCCTTATCGGGCTTCACAATATCCATTGCCTGTGGCGTAGAAATTGATGTTGTTAAGATAAAGAATGTTACCAAAAGGAACATCAAATCTACCATCGGCGTCATATCGACTCTTGGCGTGGCTTTCTTCCCGCCTGTGTTTAATTCTGCCATTTCTTATTTTTTTCTAGCTTCAGAATTAGTAACCAATAAGAACTTGTTTACTTTTTGCTTCTGCAATACATCAATGATTTTTTTAACTACAGGATATTCTTCTTTTGAATCTCCTTTGATACTCACACGCATCGGCTGCGAATTAACTTCAGCTGTAGCTGTACGAGCTTGCAGAACCCATTGATTTAATTGGTTATCAGTTGAGTCAGTTGGAATACCACCTTGAACTCCTGGTTTCATCCGATCTCCGCCATCCATTGCTAAAAATGATTTTAGACCTGATACTGGCACACCGAATGAAGCTACTAAAGAGAATTTTTTAATCTCTTCAGGAGTAAAGTCGATTTTATACTGCTGTCCAATTAATTCTAAGGTTCTTGCCTTAACTTTTTGGCCTGCCACTTCGAAGAAAACCTTGCCCTGACCAATGGTTAAAATCGCATTGTTCTCAGCAGGCACCTTAAATTCATACGTAGATGAAGGAGTAGATACCGCTAATGGTTCTGGTTGTTTCGCCGTAGCAGTTAATATGAAGAACGTAAGTAACAGAGCTGCAACATCGCACATAGCTGTCATATCTGTTACCGTACTGGTTCTTTTAACTTTAATTCTAGGCATAATATTATTTGCTAATTTTAATAATGATGATCTTTTTCCCGGTTTTCCATAAAGCCGGTAAAAATTTTTTCAAATATTATTTATGCGAGCTAGCGTAAGTCTGAACGATGCTGAATCCAGCCTCATCAATTGCGTAAGTTAACTTGTCAATTTTAGAAGTTAACACGTTGTACATGATGATCGCTAAAGTAGATACACCGATACCAGTCATCGTATTAATTAACGCCTCAGAGATACCTACCGCTAACGCTGATTGATCTGGAGCACCAGAGTTTGCTAAACCGGCGAATGCACGAATCATACCTGTTACTGTACCTAATAAACCGATCAAAGTACCGATTGAGACCAAAGTAGCAATGATTGTTAAGTTTTGCTCTAACATTGGCATTTCCAATGCAGTAGCTTCTTCTACTTCTTTTTGGATAGCAACGATTGATTGCTCAACGTCTAAGTTAGTATCAGCTTCAACTTCGCTATATTTTTTCAAACCTGATTTAATTACGTTAGCAACAGACCCTTGTTGTTTGTCGCATTCCGCTTTAGCAGCTTCGATATTTCCTGAGTTTAATAAACCTTTTACTTTGATAATGAAAGTATCTAAGCTAGATTTTCCGCTTGCTTTACCAATTACAATTAAACGCTCGATAGAGAAAACGATAGTAGTTAATAACAATCCGATTAAGATCGCTACGATTGGACCTCCTTTAAAGGCTGTACCTGGATAGTTGTTTGGTAATGGTAAGTTTTCATTGTTATTGTCGATAAAGTTTGAAGGATCACCTAATACGAATCTCCAGATAATAAAGCCAATTACAATACAAATAGGAATAACCAATGTTGCGAAAACATTAGATGCACTTGAAGAGCTCTCTTTTTTAACAGTTGTTGGTTTTGGTGCGTTTGCCATTTTTTTTTAATTTTTAGTTTTAGTTCTTGTTTTTAATTTTTAGCTGCTTAACTTTTGTACTACACACAACGGATGTGATCTGATTTTGTTGCGAAAAACAAATTTATAAATTGATTTTAAATTACAAATTAATAAATCAATAAACAATTAAATCGTTACTTAAGATTTAGTTTCCGGTAAACATACACTGTGTATAACAAAAAAATTGCCTCAGCCGGAGGCAATTCTTTCACAATAAAAACTAAAATAAAATCTAATTGCAAATTTTTCGGCCAAAAAATGCATTTTAAGCATCATTTAACACAATTTTAACGCTTGCTCGTGTACTTTTGACACTTTGGGCAGTTCAAATTGCCTGAAATTTTCTTCAAAGGCTTCTGCAAGTTCATAAGCTTTTAGAAAGTACTCTTCCTGGTTGTTCCATGTTTTTGATGGATCTAATATTTCATCAGGCACGTTAGCACAATGTAAAGGAATCATTAATTTAAATACATGGTGCGTTTTGTAATGCTGATGGTCCAGGTCTCCATTTAAGGCAGCTCGAATCATAGCCCTAGTATAATCTAACTTCATTCGTTTTCCCACCCCGTATGGTCCTCCACTCCAACCTGTGTTTACCAACCAAACATTTACCTGATGGGTACGCATTTTTTCGCCAAGCATCTCCGCGTAAATTGATGGGTGCAAGGGCAGAAATGCTTTACCGAAACATGCAGAAAATGTAAGTTGAGGAGCAGTAATTCCGGCTTCCGTACCTGCAACTTTAGCAGTATAACCGCTTAAAAAATGGAACATTGCCTGCTCTACACTTAATCTGGAGATCGGAGGCAATACACCAAATGCATCAGCAGTTAAAAAAAAGATGTTTTTAGGGATTGCCGCTACAGATGGCAGAATTGCGTTGTCAATAAAATCAATTGGATAGGCGACTCTTGTATTTTCGGTTTTCTCTACGTTTTGATAATCTACTTTTCGTGTTCCTTCCAGAAAATTGACATTCTCTAATAACGCACCAAATTTAATTGCTTTGAATATTTGAGGTTCTTTATCTTCAGTCAAATCCACGCACTTTGCATAGCATCCGCCCTCAAAATTAAAAATTGTCATATCTCCCCAACCATGCTCATCATCACCTATTAGGCTTCGATCCGGATCTGCAGACAACGTGGTTTTTCCTGTCCCAGATAAGCCGAAAAAGATGGCCGTATCTCCATCTTTACCAACATTTGCAGCGCAATGCATAGGTAGTACTTTTTTATACTGCGGCAATAAAAAATTTAATACAGAAAAAATACCCTTTTTGATTTCGCCAGTGTAACCGGTTCCTCCAATCAGAATGATTTTCTTTGAGAAATTGATAATAGAAAAGTTTTCCTGACGCGTACCATCAGTTGAAGGATCTGCAAGAAATCCCGGTGCTGCAATAATTGTCCATTCTGGTTGCTGCCCTAAACTTTCACGATCCGGGCGGAGAAAAAGATTATGCGCAAATAAATTCTGATAAGCAGTTTCCGTTATTACCCGTATTGAGACTTGATGATCTGGATCTGCACAAGCTGAAGAATCACGAACATAGATTTTTTTGTCTGACAGGTATTCAGTTAACTTACCAAACAAATTATGAAATTTTTCAGGGTAGATTTTAATATTGATATCACCCCACCAAACGGTGTTATTGGTTACTTCATCGCAAACAATAAATCTGTCTTTTGGCGAACGGCCCGTAAATTTTCCGGTATCTACCGCTAATGCTCCCGAAGATGATAATATGCCTTCTTTGTTTAATAAAGCTTCATCGATTAATTCCATTGGAGAGAGCTGGTACTTCACTGCAATGTTTCCACCCAGATTTAAATAGCCTAAATCTGGCGCCTGTAATTTCTTTTTGCCCATAAATAATAAGTTGGTTAGTGGCGCAAAGTTAAACAGTTAGCTATCAAAAAAACTAGTGTTTAAACATAATTATTTACATATTGTAGCAAATACACTATTAAACAAAAAGCTAATTATCAAGGTATTAAACCAAATAAACAGGCAAATAAAATATTCAAAAAACACACTAAGCCATTGAAACCATCAGCTATCCAAAGATCAATCTACTTAGCAAAATGAATCGTTACTGTTAAACTAAATTCAGCTTAATTTTAAGATATACAGAGGGCAAAACTCGCGAAGTCGAGCATAACTGAGCAACGTTAATACGAGTGGTAGACGAAAGGGAATTTTATATTTAAGCGTATTCTAGAATGCAAAAAATTAGCCTCCAGCTTTTTTAACCTTGTAACCGTCTTTTTGCAGAATGGTCATTACCTTATCACGAACATCACCCTGAATCATGATTTCACCGTCTTTTACTGAACCGCCGACTCCACATTTTGTCTTTATCATTTTACCGAGTATATCAAGATCTTCCGTACGACCTCTAAAACCGGTAATCAGGGTAACTGCTTTTCCACCTCGGTTTTTTTTATCCAGCATTACCCGCAAATCTTGTTGATTATTTGGTGAGGTAACTGTGTCATCCACTTCCTCGTAATATTCAAAATCAGGATTGGTTGAAAACATAATTCCTCCCAAATCACTCAAGCTATTCTTTTTAGGTTTCATCTTACAAAGTTAAAGGAAATAGTTAATTGGAAATAGCCTACGGGACAATTACAGATAAAGACAAAGGATTAATGGCAGCTTCTATTTCTGTATCCATTAGCAAAGGCTCTCCATCTACATGTACCGCACCAGCCTTTTCCCTAATAATGTGAATCTTTTTTCCTTTGATAATTTCAATCATATCTGATTGTTCTGCAGTTCCTTTAAGCATTACATAGCCTAGCATTGGAAGCTTGAACAGACTAAAGGGCTTAATGATACAAACATCTAAAAAGCCATCCTTAACGGAGGCTCCCGGAGAAATAAAGACGTCATTACCATATTGTGATGAATTGGCTATCGTTATTGCAAAAGCTTTTCTTGAATACTCTTTTCCATCAATGTTAATGATGTATTTCTGTGCTTTATATCCAAAAACTTCTTTAAAACCCAACTTCACGTAGCCTGTTAAACCTCTCTTTTTGTCGCTTGAAAAAACAGCACTTAAATGGGCATCAAAACCCATACCTGCCAGGTTGAAGAATTTTTTATTATTAAAGCTAGCCGTATCAATTTGCTCTACCCGTAGGCGGTTTATGGCTAAAATAGCATATTTAAGGTTTCTGGGAACCTGAAGAAATCTAGCCAGGCCATTTCCAGATCCAAGAGGAAGAATACCCAAAATCTTATTGTGTTGTAATACCTTTGTTGCCACTTCGTTAATGGTTCCATCGCCACCGGCTGCAATAATAATATCAAAGTTTTTATTAGCAGCTTCGTCTGCCAGTTCTGCGGCGTGGCCAACATATTCTGTGAAGACGAAATTTGCATTAAATTTCTCCTTATCCAGGAATTTATCAATAAAATCTGGAATACGTAACTTCCCTTTTCCGCCGGAAATTGGATTGATAATAAAGAGTATACTGTGCTTTGTGTGCAAAACGTAAAGAATGAGGGTACAAAATAATCTATAATTTTTGAAATAAAGAAAATATGCTAATTTTGTCAAATTATATAGTGGACTGATTTGCTATCCCGAACATCTTCGGGCCGGATTGCTACCACTTAAAAAAAAGTGCTAATACCTCCTTCAATCATTTAGAACCTGTTTCCAGGGGTCGTTGGTGCTTTTATAAATGTTTATTTATCATTAAAATTTAATAGATGTCGTATTTATTTACATCAGAATCTGTATCTGAAGGCCACCCAGACAAAATTGCCGATCAAATTTCGGATGCATTAATTGATAATTTTTTAGCTTTTGATCCAGAATCAAAGGTAGCCTGCGAAACTTTAGTAACCACTGGCCAGGTAATTTTAGCTGGTGAGGTAAAATCTAAAACTTATTTAGATGTACAACAAATTGCACGCGATGTCATCAAAAAAATTGGTTACACCAAAAGCGAATATATGTTTGAGGCTAACTCCTGCGGGATTTTGTCTGCAATACATGAGCAATCTCAGGATATTAATCAAGGTGTAGACAGAAGCAATAAGGAAGAACAAGGTGCCGGTGACCAGGGTATGATGTTTGGCTACGCCACCAACGAGACCGAAGATTATATGCCATTGGCTTTAAATCTCTCTCATAAATTATTGCAGGAACTTGCTGTTTTAAGACGCGAGAACGACGAAATTAAATACCTTCGTCCGGATGCTAAAAGCCAGGTTACATTAGAATATGACAATAACAACAAACCTGTTCGCATTGATGCCATTGTAATTTCCACTCAACATGATGATTTTGACGAAGAAGCAACGATGCTGGCAAAAATCAAAACAGATTTGGTAGAAATACTCATTCCAAGGATTATTAAAAGCAATCCTCAATACGCTCATTTATTTAATGATAAAATTCAATATCACATTAACCCAACTGGCAAATTCGTAATTGGTGGACCACATGGTGATACTGGCCTAACAGGCAGGAAGATTATCGTTGACACTTACGGTGGAAAAGGTGCACACGGTGGTGGTGCATTTTCTGGTAAAGATCCAAGTAAAGTTGATAGAAGTGCAGCGTATGCTACGCGCCACATTGCGAAAAATTTAGTTGCTGCAGGTGTTGCTGATGAAATTTTAGTTCAGGTATCATACGCTATCGGTGTTGCTAAACCAATGGGTATCTATATTAATACTTATGGAACCGGTAAAGTTGGTAAAACCGATGGTGAAATTGCGAAAATAGTAGAATCTATTTTTGATATGCGCCCTTACTTTATTGAGCAACGTTTAAAATTAAGAAACCCAATTTATAGCGAAACTGCGGCATATGGCCACATGGGAAGAACACCAGAAACTGTAACTAAAACCTTTAGAACACCTAATGGCGAAGAGAAAACGGTGACGGTTGAATTGTTTACCTGGGAAAAGCTTGATTTCGTAGATCAGGTAAAATCTGCTTTTCAACTATAAGAATTATCATTTTATAAAAATGGCTTGCAAGGTTTGCAAAGCCATTTTTGTTTAATGTGACTACAAATTACTTTTCTTCAGAAAACTAATTTCTTCTGGCAGCATGTTTTCATCATCAATAGTGTATGATTGTATTCCAGCTATTTTCATTTCATCAATTAAATCAACAAAATCCTGAAATTTTGAGGTAGCCGTTGGTTTAATAATCACGAGCATGTATTTTGCTCCAGTGTTGTGTTTAGCTCCTGCGACAGTTTCTTTGTTAGCTTTTATTATTTTCGGTACATCGCTTACTGCCGCCACTTTCATTGTTGCATTTTTTGCGATCCCCATGTATGCAACAGTTTGATGGTCTTTTCCAAGCAAAACTGTCATTGTTCTGGATGCGGGGTAGTCCATCTGACAGCTTCCACAGGCATCAGGCTTCGCAACATCTGCCGCATTAAGGCTGCTTAGCGAGGTAGTGATCATGAAAAAAGTTGTTAACAAGAACATAAGATCGACCATAGCAGTGAGATCTACTCTAGGTGCTGATTTTTTAGTTATGCCTTTAACGGCCTTGCCGTTCGGGGTTTCGTTTAGCGTTGCCATATTTTAGGTTTTTATACATGATGACAACCTTATTCAAATTGCATAAAAAAAGGCGATTTAATTTAACCGCCTTTGATATTACTACATTTTAAATTACTTGGCTGATTCTATGACGCCGCAGCCCACTCTCGGGCCAGAATTTCCGGTTGGTTGTGTCTTATAATCATCAGTTCCACCGTGCACAATAATTCCTCTTCCAATTATATTTTTCACATCGCCATCCTGTACGCTCCATCTATCTGTTGTAATCGTAATCTCGCCTTCTCCCTTAGCATCAAGCTTGATATTCCCGATATCGCCGCTATGAAATGCGCCCGAGTCCCATTTTCCATGATCTTCTTTTGTTGGATTCCAATGTCCATGTGTGTTTTCACCCATATCTCCACAGTCTCCATGCTCATGAAAATGTACTGCTACATTACTATCTGCTCTTGCAGCAAATTTCAATTTTAAATCCATCTTAATCTTACCATCGCTTAAGCCATAAAATTTAATTGTTCCTATGTTTTTTGATGGATCAGCAGTTTCAGAGAGATTTGCAGAAGCCAGTTCGGTTTCTTTTTGTGAACATGCGCTGACTAATGCAACGGTAGCAATGGCAATGCCTAGAAAATATTTTTTCATCATATTAAATTTAGTTTAAATATCAAACACATTGACAATCATTTGGTTTGAGTGAAAACAATTGAATTTAAAAACCATTTCTATCAGGGTGTGTTTACTAAGTAACTAAAACATGGAACTATGGAACGGCCAATTGCAATGAATACTTTGAGTCAAATTTTAGAAAAGTTGAGACTTAAAGGAAAAGATAACGAATTAAAAATGACTGATCATGGTAAGATGCAAAGTAAGTCTTTAAGCAAAATATATAAGCCAGAGGACTTAACTATTGTGAAAACTTATCGTTTTGAAGGAGATTCTGATCCGGGCGATAACTCGGTACTGTATCTGGTAGAAGATCAAGAAAAAAATATAGGCTACATTTTAGATGCTTATGGCATTTATTCAGATAATTTAGGATCAGGCTTTGATGATTTTCTAAAGAAAATTCCAACTGAAAACAGAGATGAACAGGAATTATTCTGCTAAAAAGTATTAGAAATTTATACTCGGCACAGATTTTATCTGTGCCTTTTTTTATAACAGAATCGCCATAATATGGCAATCTGCATATTCTCCTGCTGGAAATATGTAATTTCGCCGCTCGTTTACCATTTTGATGAAGAGCAGATTAAATATACCACCTATTCCAGCAGTTATTATTGCTATTCTTAGTGTTCAATGTGGGGCCGCAATAGCTAAAGGACTTTTCCCTGAAATTGGTGCAGCAGCTACCGCATCGCTTAGAATCGGACTTTCTGCAATAATTCTTTCAATTGCTTTCCGGCCAAATTTACTAAAACTAAATGCGAAGCAATGGAAATATGTAATCCTCTATGGATTTTCTCTGGGCTTGATGAATATGGTTTTCTACTTGTCCATATCACGTATCCCGATAGGCTTAGGAGTAACACTTGAATTTATCGGCCCGTTGGTACTTGCCATTTTCAGTTCGAAAAGGGTGATAGACTTTATCTGGGTTACATTATCTATTGTGGGTATTGCCTTAATCGCCCCATGGTCAAGCAACGGATTAAATATTTCAGGGGTTTTACTGGCTTTGCTGGCAGGTGTGTTCTGGGCAGCATACATTATTCTAGGTGGAAGGATATCCAAAATAATGAAAGGTGGAGAAGCAGTTGCCGTGGGAATGCTTTTCGCGACGATTATTATCTTACCATTTGGTATTTTTAGCGGAGGTTTATCTGGATTAAATCCCAGGTTACTGGTCCTTGGTGCTGCGCTCGCCTTACTTTCCAGTGCAATTCCTTTTACTTTAGAAATTGGAGCTTTAAAACAATTGCCTGCCAGAACATTTAGCATATTAATGAGCTTAGAACCAGCTATGGCTTCTTTGGCTGCATTTATATTTCTAAAGGAACACCTTTCATTAACCGAGTGTGCGGCAGTTGGCTGCGTTGTTATTGCTTCTGCCGGATCTTCATTTACGGCAAGAGGAAATAAACATTAAAATTTGGTAAGTAGCAATGAAGGTGGTTCTGCCATTTACTTTACAGGCCATTTGGCATAAGTGGAAAGCATTTTAAACTTCCCATTCACTTTTCCAAAGATAAAGCTGAAGTAACTTTCTGCCTGAGTTCCGCTTTCCGGATATTGCATATAAACCTCATACATTTTGCTACCAGAATCTGTCACTTTTTTTAACGACTGATAATAAAATTCATCTGTTTTTTCATCAATCTCTGATAAATTATCCTCCTTACACAAGGGTAGAATCCTTAAAACGTCCGCGTTAAAGATTGTTGTTTTATAATTATTAAACTCATTTAAATCTATTGGATCGACAGGGGCGTTTTTGCCACCAGATACCGTTTTCTGGCTGGTGTAGAATGGAAAATGCAATAAGGAGCCAACGCTGTTCAGATTTTTCTTTTTAAGGTCTGCTTTCAGAACTTCAAGCAGTTTTCTAAATTCCTGCTCATCATCAAGACCTAGCTTTTCAGGCTTCGTTGGCGTTCTATTTACATCGTTAATAACAGACTTTTTTTCTGATTTCTGTTGTCCTCGGCCATTTTCTGAAGTACAACAGATTAGGAAAGGCAAAGCAATGAGTATTGATATAATTCTTTTCCACCTCATGTTACTAGTGTCTTGGGATATAAATTAGTGTTCGTTCTTCCATTCGTTTTAATATTACGGCAGCCCCCATCTGCTTAGATACGGCTTGTGCGTCAAATTTCCCGTCCGCTACATATTTACCTTTTTCGTATTGGTTGGAATAACTCCAGAGGTACGGAGAGTTTATGCTATGGTATTTAAAATAACCAAAACCGTTATATGCTTCGAGTTTGCGCAAAACTGTCGGTAAGTTCCAGTTGGTGACTTCATTTAGCCCTATCAGTTTTAAGGCATCAACTGCGCTTTCTTCGAAGGTAAATGGTGGTCCGTGACCAACTTTAGGCCGATTTGCCGGTACTTTAATGGTATAACCTGTTAATGGATCTCCATTATGTAAGTGCCTTTTAAAATCAAAGCTGCATTCCAGATAATGCGCACAGGCGATGAAATACCATGGTATTTTACTAGCCCCAACTACTAATGATTCATCAAAACCACCAGTTTGACCAATACTGGAAGCGGCAACAAAATACTTAGGAACGTCAGGTGAATTACCTGGTTCGAATAGTGAATGAGATCCAAAATTTGATGCAAGCGGCTTAACCAATGGATTTCCTGCTACCTGATTGGAGATATCTGTGTATCGATTTCTGTTCGCGCTAATATGATCATCTATTACTTTATCTATGGTGCCAACTTTAGTTGAATCAATTACGCAGTTATCAAACATTTTAATGTACTCCAGATCTGTCGGCTGTGATGGCTTTACAATTTTTATCCCTTTAGTTTTTTTCATAAGTCAAACAGTTTATAATACTAGTTGCATATAATGATCAATCTCGTGCTAAACGATTCTATTTAATTAGACTTTCATCGAGAACTTCACAATACAAATTTTGGGCATAAGTTCATTCTCAGCCGTTAAAAGTGAAATCCGAACATGGGACTATTGTCTGCATAAGGATTGATTCGGGTTATGTGACCTCAATTATACCGTCAAACATTAAGCCAATTTTAGTGTACTAATCTCATTTACAATACTTAATACAGAGTATTTTAATGAAATGGTCTTAGAAATTAAATAGAGAGATTTTTACTAAGATAAAGGATATTCACAAATTAAAAATACATTTGAGTAATGTTAAAATTACAGTGAATGGATTGTACTATTTTTGTTTTTTCTAGACAGTATTTTGTTCTTAAAATTAAGCCGTTTTTTTTAAGGTTATTATCTTATTCATTATAGATTATCCCAATGCCATTAAAATTCAGCCATTCAAGGCCAAAGCCGTTTCTTAACCGTCCCAAATTATCATGTTCCTTGATTCATGCTGTTGACTAAAATATTTTGTTCGATAGGCTTTCAAAATTTACATGACATTTTAAATGCCTTATCTCTATAATAAATATCAGGAACAGTTCTATTATACCTATTATCTTATTATCTCAAAATTTGTTTTGCCTTTGGGAATGTGGAGATAAATTCTCGTGTTTTCTGTACTGATATCTCCATCTTCATCAGTGTATTTTACCCATATTGCCCATTTATTTCTTAATCTTGGATCCATACTAACCAAGTCCAGAGAAACAATCCTTCCATTTCCATATAATACCAATCATTCTTAAAACAGACCTGAATAAAATTATCGTCCATTAACTTTTCATCCATTAAGCGGATGTATCTGGTAGCGTACTCTCCTTCATAGTAAGTTTCAAGGTCTAGCCTCACCTTGCTCCACCTTATTCTGATTTCATCGAAATTTTGAATTGCTAAAAATTTTCCATCGCGTTTTGTTTCCACTACCAATGGGTAAAATATTTTGCCAGTTTCATAGGCCAATTTATCTACCAGTAATTCGGGAGTTACCTCATTAATGTAAAGAGGGCTTGTTCTATCTAAACGATATAAAAAATTCTGCCCGTCGTTTAAACCCAAATAGGTTATTGATAGTTCATATTTAATTTCATTCGCTTCCCCTTCTTCTTCAAAAAGGATGGTAAGGCCATAAAGTTGAGTACTTCCTACTTTACCAACCCGTTTCTACAGCCCAAAATGCCCATCAAACTGAATAGGCTGATTTGCCCTTTCAGCTTTTTCACCAGGCTTATTTACTTCTGGAGCAATTCCACCATCGTCAAGTAACAAACTTCTGTAATTCATGCTTTAGATAAATAAACCGTTAACTGCTTATAATTCTATTGTAGATTATAAAAAGAAAAATGCCCAACAATATAAGGATCAGATTATGCACTCTTTTTCTCTTATCAAGGCTTGTCTTAAAAAAAGTGATCAATATTTCGATAAACAGCAACAGGCACCATAAGAAAATCCAGCCCAGGTTTAAAAAATAACCTATAGGTACAGACATACCGCTATTTCCTCCTATCGAACTGCTGTCGTTAAACCACGAGTCCCAGTTATTAAATATGTATATCAATAGAAAACCGACAAACAAAGTGCCTACTCGTATGATCAAATGTTTTTTTATAGCTTAATTTAATATTTAACCCGAACCCTGTCTGGCGTTGGATCCATGCCAATACTATCAAATTCAGCCGACCAATGTAGATATCCATTTCTTAATTTCCTGAAATCATTCTGTTCGCTCAGCTCTCTTTGATAATCGGCAAAACGCTGTTCAGGCACCTTTGATCCTTTATATTTTGATGTATATCTTTGAAGTATTTAAAAACATAAGGGTTAACATTTTTACGCACCGAATCCTGAAGTTTCTTTTTACACGCACCAAAAGAGGGTCTGCAGAAATATCATATTTTTGGGTTTCTAGCAAAGGTTTATTGATTGGAAATTCCTCTTCAAATTCTAATGCATAATCAATCATCAAATGCAGCGGAATATAACTATAAGTGTTTTTAAGTTTGCGCTCACCAGAAAGTTTTCGTCTGTACTCATGCACTGTTAACTGTTCATCAGTAAACCAGCCTTCTGCAATCAGCCTGTTTTTTTCTCTATTTTGAACATCTTCTGAGGACTAATCTTCTTTTAATTTTACTGGAATTTATTTGATTTCCTTTGCAAAATGTTCTTTTTGGTATAATAAAAAAGGAATATTTCTACTTAATACTTTTTTCATTTTATCATCTAATAATGCTTTATTATAAATGGCTAATTTTACATGGCAGGTTTTTTTTTCTACCCATTTACCTCCAATATTTGAGCTTTCTTTTTCTTGTTTCAGATCTCTATCTAACTGCACAACGATATCATTTAAATACCATTGATATACAACTGCTCCATCGATACGCTTTCCTATTATTAATGTATTAGTTTTAAACTTATTCTTAAGTTTGTTTACAAAATCATCAATTTTTGTGAGCGGTCCGTCGTAAAAATTAAAAGCATTGTATGCAATTATTTTTTTATCGGCATTAGTTAAAACATTAACATTACTAAACTTAAACCAATCCTGGTAAGTTATAATTTCAACATCTGAATTTTGTTTATTTTTAACTAAAAAAAGCGTTTCGTAGGTTTTTGCTTGATTGGCATCGGACTGATCGGAAGGGTTTGTCACAACTTTCATTTTGGCACCTAAATCATTAAGATTTTCGCGAAAATTTACCTTGGCTAAATCAAAAGAGCCACATGTTATGCAAATGGATTTTGGATTTTGAGCTTTTAGTACACTATGTACAAAGAAGCTATTTACTATGGTTAAAATAACAACAATTTTTTTCATATAAATTTTATCTGATGATTTCTAAATTAGATTCAGGGGAAGGACGATGGAAATAAACATTCAAACTAAAACCAAATGCCTCGTCATTAATTTCATGCGGATTATACCTAAAACCCGGCAACTCATAGGGTAACCTTACGCTAACTAATTTATTTTCTGCAAAGAACTCTAATTTGTACAGATCATTTTCTAATGAAACTAAATTTTTATCATTAGGATTAAAAATAGATCTGTTTTCGCCTTCTATTTCCTGATCATTGAGATAAAGTGCCTTACACACTTCTTTATTTTTAGAACCGAATGCCTTTAAATAATTTTCTGTATCAGAATTATGGTGCATGGTGAGGAGCTTTTTATTCCATCGCATTACTTCTGAAAATAATTTTTCTTCGCTTTCATTAGACAAATCAACAGAGTTTCGCCAACCATTAAATTGATTGGAAATATCCGCAGTAAACGTTGTATTAAATACAAAAAGAGGCATATTCTTTTTTTCATAAAAATTTATTTCATACTCCTCTTTTATAACTTCCTGGGGAACATACTCTTCAACGCTCTCTCTCACAACAACTTTTATTCTTGCAAGAGCTTTCTCCTGAATTACACTTTCTCCTTTAAGGGGCATGACCCTTAAGGTAAGGTTCTGGATCCCTTTCTTTAATATCAATAAATTTAAATTCCAATCAACAGATACTGTACCTTCTTCAAAGTTGTTAAATGTTGGCACTCCATTTACCAACAATTCTATTGAGCATCTGCTAGTTACCAGCTCAGCGATATACGTGGGGTTCTTTATCATAATTTTTAAATTCCTTTATCTTTGTAATAAATATCCGCAACGGTTCTGTTGTACCTGTCGTACACCATCTCCCATTTGAAATCTGCAGTTCTTTCTGGTTTCCACTGTTCTTTTATTACAACACTATCGTCTTTTATAGTTTCGGTTCTGCTGATCAGCACCCCTTTTCTTTTGTCGTTGTTAATATCAATGTTTTGAACATTCTTAAGATATAGTTTGGCGTTCATTATAAAATTTGGAAAATCCTTATTCCATACATCCGACATTCTGATCTTTGTTCTTTTTTTATTTTTCATCCAAAATGTCAATTTATTAAGCCACCAAGCATCTTCCTTGAGTCTAATTATTGGTGGTTGATTTAAGTAAATAATAAATTCTGAATGATCTCTATAGATAATTTCAGGACCAAAAATAATGGTGTCTATTGAATTCCAAGAAACAAAATGAGTTTCATCTAGAATCGGAATGTATAAAATAAAGCCTTCATGATCAAAAGAAATTGTTCTTAATCTATCATTACTCATAACGTTCAATAATATATTTTTTATTTAAAATATTCTTTATCAGATTTCCACCAGGGCTCTTCAGGTTTTTCAATAATTGTAAATTCTTTCTTAAAGTAGTTATTCTGTTTTTTTCCAGTTGCGATAGAATAAACAACCAGAGTAGCTTTCATTCCTGTAAACTCTAATTTATGCTTGCTATAGATTCCCTTTTCGTCACCCTTTACTTCATAGGTATATAACAAAGTTGAAGTAAGAGATCCTTCTGCTTTCCATTTTTCAACATCCGCAGAATCTTTTCCCCCGTCACTAGCTACTATAGTGACAATTTCTTTGGTTTTACTTTTTATACCGGCTTTACCTGTAAGTAACGCTTCTACCTCAAGCTTTTGAGTACCTGCTTTCAAACCTTCTATTGCATTATATGCTAAATTAAAATCGGCTCTTGCTTGTAATCCGAACTCTAAAATGAAATAAATTTCAATGTCTGCTAGTTGAGTTGTTTTCTCTATTAACCAACTTACTATTTTACCTTGAAGCCCAAAATACTGAATCAGTGTTAAAATATCTACGCCGATTTTAAATCCGGTAATTGGTTTTAATGCTAATCCACCACTATATTCGGTAACAATCTTTGATGTATTTTCTATTTTCTTATTGGTCATTCTTATCGCTAAAGCTACATTCGGAGCTTCTAACTCAAATGTGGCTTTTGGATAGCTACCTACTTTCACGGCTACAGATGAGCCTTCTTTACCTCTGCCATCAAATTCTTTTATATAATATTGAACTTTGTTATAAAATGACAGAAGTTCTTTGATTTGATTTTTCGTTTTCCCTAATTCAATACTGGATACTGTGTTATCTATTTTTACTTTGGCCTGTAGCCCGTAACCTAATCCTCCTTTTGCCTGATAAAGTAATTCGAGTTCTTTATCTACCAGCTTCATTCCTTTATCCCCGTTGTACTCTGTCAGGGAATCATTCCGGCCAATGTTATAACCTTCTTTTCCTTTATTCTTTTTTACATTAACTTCGACTACCCTTCCCCGTAATAAGGTTAGAATAAAAGCAAGTTCTCTTTCCACATTCGGATACACCTCAATAACAAAAGGATTATTGGGCTGACCACATGTTTTGGAGATCACTTTATAAGTAGTTGGGGGATCCGGCGTTACGAAAAACAATTCAGGGCTGGCTTTCAGTAAAATTGTATTAGCCTTCGCCTGTATAGGTAAAGTATATTGATCTCCTTTTAAAGTATCGGTTTGCTGTTTTTTTCCATTAATAAATATTTCAATTTCTTTGTGGTGTGCAGGCTTGGTAAAACATCCATTATTGGTTGTTTTTTCGAATGTAAAATCTATTGTATTTACAGCTTCATTGCTTTTTGCCAAAGTTTCATATTTATTAATATTTTTCTTTGTTACAGGATCATACATTACAATATCAAAAGGCTTTTTATTGCTGTCCTTATCATGAATTATAACTTTATCGTACCTACAAGGATCATATCTTTTAAAATTTACTTCTGGCTTGCCCACTTTAGAAGGTGCATTGTTAGCTGGTAGTTCTGACGCCTTACTTACAATTTCATTTTTCACTCGTAAAAAGCGGGCATGTATAAAATCTTTTCCATCTCCAATATACTGTCCTGATACAGATTTTACCCTCACATAAAACTCTTCTATACTTTCAGGCCTACGTATTTTAGTAAACCATTGGTAACTGTTGCCTATTTTTAGATTTACTTCTCCATCTATTATAGCAACATTGTTATACGTCCACATAGGCTGGTCATCATCAGTGCCTGCGCCACCTTTCACTCTTCTAAAAATGGTTACACTTACTTTATCCCCATTTAACCCTTCTGTTTCCAATCCCAGGTACATAATATGGCCATAAGAAAAATTATATGTTTTTCTTACATCTTCTCCATCAGATTTTGTGCACCATTTACTATTTACTATTTTTTTATTGGCAACACCATAAACCAGTACACCAGTATTTCTTTTTGGATCCTTTTTTCCCGATAAACTGGCCTCAACATAATATTTATAAGACCCTGCAAGTTTTTTCGGTATTTTAATGATATAGCTATCTTTTGCAGCTATTACACGGGTATCTAACATCTTTTTTTTATCCTGAGCAAAACAAAACCACGTTACTTTCTTATTTTTATCTGCTTCAGTTGTTCCGTCCAGCCATTGATCGATGACCAAACTAACATCAGAACCAACAACTTGTTGTTGTTTTATGCTTTTTATTCCGATTGCCATAATTTACAGTTTTGTTGATTCACCAAACTCCAAGCCTTCATTCAGCGGCTCTTTGACATACATTTCTTCTATATCTACAAGCGGATTAATTTGGCTATGTACCTCTTTATTAGTATTCATAAAATTTTGCTGACTAGCCTCTGACTTTTGCCCATGTTGAATAATTTCGATACAATCGGCACCCCCAATAGGGCAGGTAGCTTTACTGTCTTCGAGCAAAATTTTACCACCATTAGTGAGTATGGTATTTTCATAAAAGCCAGACCATTTTGTTACCACTGCATTGCAGGGCTTATTGTACATTTTTGAACAGGAGCCGAACATATTTTTCTCGAAAGTTTGTCCAATATCCATTGTGGTTGCAATAGCTTTCTGACTTCCATCTTTATCATTTACATATTCTTTAGTGTGTGTGAGCACCTTTAATTTATCGGGCGCAGATCCAAATTTGCAAATGCACTGTGCCCCCTGAACTACAAGATGTTTCTCTGCCATGGCTTTAAATATTTAATAAACGTTTCAAAAAACTCTTTTGAGGTGGCCCATCCATGATTACCATTTCCGTTACCGGAACTCCTGTAATATTTGTGTCTAAGGTAAAGCTGGTATCAAATGGGTGTCCATCACTTGGAATGGCAAAAATTTTTACATTCACTGTTTTACTATGATATTCCTCGTAACTGAAATTTGAAACTATAGATAAGATTCGTTTAACCTTTGGATGTAGTAGATAATACCCTTCGTAATTACCTGTTATATTATTTTGCCTATCCATTTCACCAGTAGTAGGTAAAATGGTACCCTCATGCAAGAGTTCGATTCCACCAAAGTCATTGGTTACCTCGCCCAACTTTTCTTTGGTTAAATATCCATCTGTTTTGAAGTTTTCTGCTATCGGAAACTTATATAGTGATTCGCTAGTATAACTTGGACCGTATTGCTTGTAAATGGGCTTAAAAAAAGCTTGAATAAACCAATCATTATTGAAAAGTGCAAGTTCAAGAATATCCCGATCAGGAAGTCGTTTTTCCATCTTATCAAGATAATTTTCTACGAAAACTCCTTCAAATTCATTAAGGATTTTCTTTTTAACAGCTGGCCATCTTTTTAAGATCTCCTGGTAGTTATAAATGGTTTTGAAGCCACCGTTATTATCTAAAGTAATTACCAAAGGATAAAAAACTTTACCAGCGGCATCAGCAAGTCGATCAGCAACCAAATCAGGTAAGGATTCATTGATAAAAACATCGCTTATTCGATTGATAAGGAATAATGGCTGCCCCTCAATACCTGGCTTTAATCTGGTTACTTCAACCTCATACTTCACTTCATTTTGCTCTTCTACATCAACAAAGGTGATTAAAACACCATATTTTACAGACAGTTCTGGAGGCCATTCTAAGCGAAGGGCGTTTTGATTCGAATAATATATTGGTTTATTTGAGATGTCCATTTTATTGGTTTAATATGAATTAACTTTCAAAAACATCATAATACCAATCACCTCCATACCTGAATAACATAGAAACCGTTAATAAAATAAGTAAGTAAAGGATAGATTGTTTAAGAAATTTATATTCTTTCTTTTCACTTAATTTTAAGTAATAGTTAGTAATTAAAAATAAAATGCCAGAGATGATACCTGAAGGAATTCCTCCATAAATAACCGCAATTGAAGTTCCCCATCCCCCTTGCTCAACTAAAAGCCAAAAGAGCATGCTTATTAAAATACTTCCCAGCAATAAACCCATAACTTTTAGAAAATTCCCTTTTGATATTGCATAAATAATTATTGCTAGCCCAATTACTAAAATGGAAGGAGCATAAATTAAATCATCTAAGAAATCGGTTTTTTCAATAGGAAAAATAATCCCTAACGCAACAAGGCTAAGTGCTATGCCTATCCAAAGACTTTTCTTTTTAACTTCCATATTATTTTCCTTTATAGCCCGGATTTACTCCTGAACTAAATGCACTTTTTAATCCATTTTTTGCTTTATCCCAAAACTGACTATGACTTAAACTATGGGATACAGTGGCTAAATAAGATATACCACCGGGCCTTTCCATTAGGTTGGTATTTAAATCTTGCGCAGCGACAAGATCTGCATGATACCTAGTCACCAAATTATGATAAATTTGAAGGTGTGTTTTTCTTAGTAACTTTAACTGGGTATCACTTTCGCCAGAAACAACATATTCAAGCTTACTAATTTTGTCTTGAATATCTTTAACCTGATTTCCAGTTATAAACTGGCTCAATAAACGCATCAAAACTTCCCTTAATTTTCTTGCATGTAATGCAGATTGTAGCGGCGTTAAAAAAGTGGCAAAATTTGCTTTTTTCTTTCTCTTATCGTATTTGTCGTATTCAGTAATCGGAACATCAATTATTTCAAGCCCTTTGGTCTGTTTTTTAGGATTCCAGCCTGTTTGTTCAATACTATCTGTTATCCCAGTATTTTCTTTAAATAAAGTTTCTAAAATACCAAGTAAATAGCTGTCACTCTCACCAGTTTTTATTACTAAAATTTCGTTAAAAAGTCTTAACCCAACCAATAAATTTAAATCGGTAAAGAATTCAGATCTTCCGTAACCACCTCTTCTGCTACTTTGATTTGTTGAAAAAACTGTTTTGGCAGTTGTAGCCCAATTTAAAATTCTATTCAATAAGTCCAAAAACTGTTTCTTTTCAACTTTAAATCTTTCGGTTTTGATACTTAAAATATAGTCTATCACAGCACTCATCAACAATTTGATCCCATCTAATAGTATGGCCATATTTCGCCATAAATTAGGTCCTTCATTATCATCCTCAATATATAAATCGCTTAATACATCAAAAGTTGTAAAATTTACTTCTTTTATTCGTTTTAAGGCTTTATCAAAGTTGCCCTTATTTAAATTTCGTATAAGAACTTCAAGATTGATTAATGAAAAATCTGCGACAAACTGCTGAGTTAAATCATATCCATTGTGTACATTGATAATTTTGCAGGCAGGGTGTAGTTTAGTATGATTTAACTGATGCTTATTTTGAAAAAAGGGGGTTGATAAATAGGTAATACTTTTTATTTTCCAGGATTTAGGAAACTCAGTAAAGTTGTTTTTCTTTAAAATTTCAGACTTTGCGATCATTTCCTTGCTGGTAATAAGCTCTGTAAACTGGTTTATTACATTACCACCATGTGAGTGTCCAATTAGATGCAAATGCACTTCCCGATCTCTCCATTTTCTATAGGTTCGTAAAATCACGTCCATTAAACGCTCTGATGCGACATTCCTTTCTTTAGTATCATTATCTCCAGACCAACTAAAAAAATCTCCCTCAATATGTAAATTGTTGAATTGCGGTTTCAATTCTTTTATTTTGTTCCAGAAATTATTTGCACTTTCTTTTGTTGCCTGATGTGTTTTGGCATCAATTCCTCTCCAATATTCCGTATTCGCCTGATGCTTTAAGCCAGCCGTATTTATAGGATCGGTAGTGCCAGCCACAAACATTACAATATCAATAATGCTTTTATCCTTAGTAGCCTCTGGCGCAACAAACCTCGGCTTTCTAAATATTACATTTACCATAGCCTATTTATTTACCCTTGATATTAATTTTTTTGTTGGATGCTAAAATCAAATTTTCACCTGTGGCAACAATCTCCACCTTTTCAGCATGTTCTTCATGTGTTTGTGCTGTTGACTCATATTTATCCAAGATGGTAATGAATAGATTTCGAGAGGTTTTTTTGATGGCCATGTTAAAACAGATTTGATTTTTCGGCACTGTTAATTTCTACAGTCTTTTCGGAACTTTCTAACAGCATATTTTCTTTGGTACTAAAAATGGTTACCTTTTCTGCATATTGTGTAGAATCCACAGCGCTTCTTACATAAGCCTTTTCTACCAGTTCAGTTTTATTATTAGCCGTTTCACGCATATCACCAGTAGCACTAATGTTGATGTCTTTGCCTGCAGTTTGTATAATATCTTGATTGGCACTTGATGTAATATTCTCTCCTGCACTTTCTGAAATATTTTTTCCAACGTTGGTATCCATATTCTCCCCTACATTAATCTGCATATTCTTGCAATTCAGCGTCATGTTTTCCAGTGCGGTTATTGTAATGTTATTCCCCTTGGTATCGATGTAGATGATATTCTGGTGCATATCAGTCAGTTTGATCCCTTGTGTACCCTCGCTATCATCAAATTCCAGGAGATGTCCGCTTCTGGTGATAATACTCTTTAAGTGATTTTTAATCAGCGGACTGCTGTCTACACTAGCACTATGATAAACGCTCCCCATAACCACCGGCCGGGCAATATTTCCTTCTTCAAAGGCAATCATTACCTGATCATCAATTTCAGGAATAGCAAAGTAACCGCGGTTATTTCCACGTTCGCCAACACCTGCGCTTGGGGTAACCACACGCAACCATTCAGTAACATCATTAGTTAAACATTCCCATTTAAACTTCACCTTAATACGCCCCTGACCTTGCGGATCGTTATTATCAATCACATCTGCCAATTGCATATCTGGTTGTGGTCTTTCAAAATTTTTAACCAGGATGCGTTCTGTAGTGGCTATTTTACCTTCGAAAGTATTGCTATACTTCCCGTTTTCATTAATGTGATGATTGATACTGGTAATTAAAAACTTGCCTAAACTCTCAGAAGTAAACTCCAGCTCCTTACGAAGACTCATGGTAATTTCAGCAATGCTTCCAATGCTTAATTCAGCATTATCACCTTTGGCTTTGATTTTTAAAAGTTCACTCGTGTTTGCTTTCTCTTCATTTTCAACAAGATTCTTAATATCATTGCCATTGTCTACCCTGATTAAAGATGGCAGATTGAAAGTTTTGCTGTAAGTAAGGTTTGATGCTTTGATGGCGTGAGATAAATCTGGGGTTCCATCAACTTTCCCACTGCTTTCACTCTGAAGCATTTCATCTTGCTTAGGGTTGTATGCAAAGCGTTTATTTTTAATTGGACTAATTTCCATCGCATACTGCATCTCCTGCACATCTCTGCCATAGAATAAAGAAATCTCATCCTGGATATCGGGTTTACCAAAATTGAGCTGCTTACCATCATAGAAAAACCATTCATGATATTCGGCAGATAGACGGTTTAGAAAAGCAAAATCACTTTCTTTATACTGGATAATATAGTCCAATGTCGAATTTTTTGATGCATTGGCAACAACTTTTAAGTCATTAGCGGGTGTATCTTTCGTCGCCAATTTTACAATCTCATTTAGATCTTTGTCTAAATAAGATCCTAAATCCGGACCACGATCAATCAATATGCTGGGACTATAGCCGCTTACAATAATAATTCCATGATAGCCATGGCTTTGCGAAAGTTCAACTTTAGAAACCAAACCAATGAAATTTTGCATCCTTTCCTGAGAATGTCCAAAGGATGCCGTTAGGGTTTTCCCAACAAAGTCTCGGCTATCATCTAAGCTGATGAGCCCAGGTGCTCCCATCTGATCATGATTGAAACGAAGCTCAAAGTAATGGTGTTCGTTAAAAGCTTGTTTGAGACTAAAAGAAGCAAAATGGGTAATCTCTTTGTCTTCTATATTAATCTCTGTAATGAGTTTCTTTTCCATATTGATGATAAAATCAGTGGCTCAACTGTTACTTGAAACTTTATTGAAGAATGGAAAGCTGAATTCATTTAAGAATAAGTCACTTTGCCGCGCTTGGTTTAAATATGTTGGTTTATGCCAATGTGGCCCAACTAGTTTTTTAAAACGATCGCATTAGCTGCTGATTTGGTTACTAATTACAGACCATTTTTGTTTTATGCTAAGACCAGAATCCTAGCGTTAAACAATGAGTTCAGATGAGCGGTTTATTCAAAATAATATATGATCGAAAAAAGCGACTGGCATAACCAATCGCTTTCTTAAATTTATAGGTTTTTAACTAACTAAGCTTTAGGCCAGTCGTTTTCATGTTCTGCATTACCCAATTTCAATTTACGGGCAGATACTACGAACGTAAGTGTCATCGGTGTGTTGTCATTTACAGCAATACCTTCGCTATATTGAACGATATAACCATCTTCAAAGGTTAATTCCTTCATCTTCGCATCCTCTTCACCTTTTTTAAAGGTAATGGTGCCGGATTGAGGCTTATACTGATTGTTAACCATTGATTCGATTACCGATGTGTCTTCAGTTGATTCAATTTCGATATTAATCGTACCGCCATATACACCTGATGATGGGCGACCTTTAGCGTCTACATCTCTGTTTAATGAAAAACTGCACTGTAATACATCAAATTCCTTTGAACCTAATGTTAATCTGGTTTTAAATGCCATTGTAATAAGTTTTTTAAATGTTTTTGGAAAAATGAATTGTGGATAGCGGTTAGCGTGGAGCGAAGAGCATGGTAATAGGCATTCGGTTGTTTAATTAACCTTGTACCTTCAACCTTTTACCCTCTACCACTTTACGCTTTAGGCCAATCGTTTAGATGCTCCGCATTTCCTAATTTCAGCTTTCTGGCTGAGATCTGGAATTTAAGTGTCATCGGATGATCACCTACGATGTTAATTCCTTCGGAATATTTAACAATGTAGCCATCTTCAAAATCAACTTCTTTCATTTTGGCATCTTCTTCCGTTTTCTTAATCAGAAGGGTTCCGGTAATGGGTTTGTACTGGTTATTTACCATCGCTTCGATTATTGAGGTGTCTTCGGTTGACTCTATCTCAATGTCGATGGTACCGCCGTAAACTCCGGAAGATGGTCTTCCTTTAGCATCCACATCGCGGTTTAATGCATAGGCACAGTGAAGTACATCGTACTCCTTGCCTGAAAAATTCAATCTAGCTTTGAAAGCCATAGTGTCTAAATTTAAAGGTTAATAATAGGTTACAGTAGCCATGCTACTATTAATAGTTACCCAAATATCAAGCCAGCAATTAATTAGACATTTCTAAACAATCTTTTTGGTGTTGAAAAAAAGACAATAAGCGCTTTTAAAAATCACAAACGACATAAAAGCATACGCCATCTGTGGAAAACTCGTATCGAAAAAAGTATAGGAAATTTACGACACAACATTATATGATCCACAAAAGTGTAGCGTATGTCTACAATATGTAGCACTTTTGGGCATAATTATTTACAAAAACAAGATGCCTAAATAAGTTGCGCACCAAACTTTTCCATTTTTGCAACCCACTTCTGACTGTAATGGTTCTCTAAAGAATGTAATTCCCCAATTGTATTAGTAAGTACAGGAGTCATCTTACATTTCTCAAACACAGCTTTTTTTATTGATAGATAAGTTGTTTTTTTATTTGCTTTCCACTCTTTAAATGTGCCTTCATCTAAAATGGAAACAATCCGGGCTGACCGACCACTAAAATTATTATTAATATTATGGTTCTGCGTGGTAAAAATCTGATCTGGCATAAACAACCGATCAAAAAAGCCTTTGATTTTAGCAGGGATATGATCAACATATACCGGGCAAAAAAGAACAACGTGATTACTTTGTCTGATGGCGTTTAAAGCCTTCTGCAAATCCGGTTCGAGTTCTGCAATTTGTCTATTATTAAAAAGCTTATTGGAATTAAAGATAAGATCAATAATAGAAATTTCCCTCACCGTAGCGCCTACACTTTCAGCACCTTTTTTGTAGGCATTAATCAAAAAATCTGTGGATACCGTCTTCTCTATATCCCCATTTAGGATAAGTACTTGCTTCATTTATTATTGATATTAGCTTTTGAGGCGGTAGATGTTACAAAACTATAAAGTTTTTGTTAACCTAATGCATCAAAAACAAAAAAAACCTGATCGTAATGATCAGGTTTTTAATTTTTATCCGAAATAGATAACTACTTATTTTCTAAACGCTCGAGATATCGCGATAGTTAGTTTGAAGCATTTCAAGATCTCGTTCCGCAAGCCAAGATTAATTTATAATCTTACTGCTGATTATATTCAGACGCCCAGGTTGTGTTTTCATCTTCACCTTTGTGCCCGTCTAATTTCACAACAAAACTTTTTGCCGGGAAATACGGAGTAATGTGAATATCTAAATGAATTCTGTCTTTTTGTTGTTCATCACGTTCAAAACGCATAATCTTGAACCGCTCAATTAAACGATCTGCTCCCTGAATACCATCCAAAAACTTAACAATTTGACCACGCAAATCCTGCTCAGTTTTAGATGTCCAGTTTTCAAATGCTCTTCTATTTAAAAAGTCAAAAAGTACTTTAGTAATATAGTCGAATACCCTAACAACTGAATAAGTTTGTAGGCCGATGTTATCTCCGTTGAATAATGTTTTAGCAGAGAAGGCCATTACTTTCCCGTATTCATTAACCATTGGCACCAAACCAACACGTTCTAAATGCGAAATTTCACTTTTCTTTAAATCGAACTTAACACCGTCAATTTCATTTATTGCACCGTGTTTTTTACCAGCCGTAACCTGAGACATTAAGGTATAATACATTTTTCCAGCCAATGCCGCTGAACCAGGTACTGTTAAATCATCTTCTTCTCCAACTTCAGCAACTTTACCCCTGCCTACCAGCCAGTTACAAGTCATGATTACATTTGAACGAAAAGCATCTGCTCCTGTTAGATTTGCAGCGGTAAATAAATCCAACACATCATCCGGCTGATCTAAATCCGCGAAATCAGTTACCAGCATGGCTTTGTTACTGTGTGCAATTTTTCCCCAACGCTCTACTACTTTGTTGGAGCCCATATAACCTGGCACTACCATTAATGAATAATTTTTACGAAGGTCCAAACGATCGTAATTTTGTTTCAACTCATCGTCAACGTAATCAATAAAGCGTGGATTGTCCAGGTCTTTGATCTGATCCATTGATGCATTTAAAAGCACTACATTTTTGAGTTTGTCTGATTCAGTATTTTTATAGAATAAATGCACAGATCTGTAAGCCTGTTCTAATTCTCTGGAACTCTCCAGCGCTGTTCCAATATTTTTATTTAAATTTTCTTCAGCTGCGTTTAGCTTCTCTGTACTTTTTTCAACCATATCTGCAACAGAGTTGGAAGATTCAAGCACATCAATCCAAAGCTGGATTTTCTTTTTTAGCTCCTCACGTTCTTTTCTTTTCTCATCTCCTGTTAAAAAGATTTGCTTTCTTGCCTTTCTTTCAGGGTTAAGATTTTGAAGTCCATCAACAGTGGTTTCTAATAAATCAAAACCACCAACTCTGGCAAGTTTTTCTAAATTTTCTTTAAGCGATGTTTTCTCTATTACTTTTCCTTCAGCTGGTTTAAAACCTGCCTGGGAAATATTTTGGTCTGCGTTTAATTCTTGAGGGTTTGACATGTTTTCTTAGCGTTTAGATTATTTATTCTGCTCCAATTCATCTACGAAGTTCTTCAACGCACTAATGAAAGCGGTTTTAGTTTCTACATCATCAAGCGTAGCTTTTAATGTTTTATTAGATTTTAACTGTTTGATTACATTAAGAGACATCTCCCGTTCGATATTTACATCTGTTAGGTAATTGCTTTGATTGATGATATTTTTCACACCAAAATCGCTCAACTCAGTAAAGTTTATTGTTTCACCTACAGTGGAACCATCTTGTTTCTCGAAAGCTACTTTTACATTTGGTTTGTAATGGTCAAATACTTCCTTAACTGTTTTCAAACCTTCAACCTTTTCTGGTTTAATAGGTTCGTTATCTGTTAATTTTTGTACAAAAAGTGTTTTGTTGTGGGCAATTTCTGCGAAAGCTTCCGAGGTATCGATTTTCCGCTCGTTTCCACCAATTTCATAATTAAACATAGTATGTTGTTTTAGGTTTAAGGTTAAATTTTTCTAATGATATAATAGTTAACGTTTTAACTCAATTTTTGTTCCAATGTTACTGCTTCGGGTTGAATAATATTCCATTCTAACTTATCTTCTTCCGGACGTTTGCTCACTTCTATTTTTGAGCCTTTTTTGAGTTCGCCCGAAATGATATATTTTGAGATCGGACGGCGTAAAAGATTCCGAATTACTGCAGATAATTGTCTGGCACCGTACTTCGGAGTAAAACCATCTAAGGCAATCATCTTTTTAGCATCTTCTGCAATTTCAAATTCAATACCCATTTTGTTCAGCGATTGAACTAAGCTACTTAACTGAATTTCGAAAATACGTACAACATTGCTTTCGTTAATAGGTGCAAAAGGCACTATTTCGGAAATTCTGGCTAAAAATTCGGGACGGAAATGTCCAGCCATTACTTCCATTAATTGATTGGAAGCCGGGATAAGGCCTTTTCCAATTTGCTCTGCAATCCATTCGCTACCGATATTTGAGGTAAAAAGAATAAGAGAGTTACTGAAATCACCTTCTTTTCCTAAACGATCGTGCATGTGCCCTTCATCCAGGATTTGCAAAAAGGTATCGAAAACTGATGGATGTGCTTTCTCAATTTCATCGAACAAGAGTACAGAATAGGGCTGTTGCCTAATTTTATTTACCAGCAAACCGCCTTCCTCATAACCTACATATCCCGGAGGCGCGCCATAAAGTAAAGCGGCACTGTGTTCTTCTTTAAATTCAGACATATCAAATCTGATCATTGCCTTTTCATCATTGAATAAAAATTCAGCAATAGATTTTGCCAGTTCGGTTTTACCTGTTCCGGTAGGTCCTAATAAAAAGAAGGATCCAATTGGCTGCCCTTTTTTGTTTAATCCGCTTCTAGATTCTAAAATTGCATCAGAAACGGCTTTCAATGCCTGATCTTGTCCCACCACACGTTTTTTCAGGTATTGCTCCATGTTAAGCAATTTCTCCTTTTCACCAGCCTGTAACTTACCCATCGGGATGCCAGTTTTATAGGCAACGATTGAGGCAATATCCTGTTTCGTTATTCTATCGCTTTTTTCTGCTGCATATTCTTTTAACTCTTTCAAACTGCTGTTAATATACCCCTGATATTCATCAGCTGTTTCAAAAGCATCTGTTTGTGTTTCATCGGTTAGGCGACCCAATAAAACCGGACTTAATTTATTTTGAAGTAAGGAATAAAGCCATTTAGCGTCTGCGAATTTGTCTGCTTCAGATTTTTCAACATCAGTATTTAATGCTTCTAAATCTGCCTCCAATCCAGTGATTACCTGATCTGACGTATCATTCATCATCTTCATGGCCGCCATTGTTCTATCCAGCAAATCAAAGGCAGAATCTGGTAATCTTCTGTCTTTCATGTAACGCTTTGCCAGTCTTACACATTCTCCTAAAGCATCTGGCTCAATACTCAATGTGTGGTGTTCTTCATATTTAACAGCAAGCTTTTGCAACATTTTTATAGTGCTTTCTTCATTTGGTTCATTTACCTGAAGTACTTCAAAACGCCTGCTGAAAGCTTGTTCTGGTTCTATAATTTTACGATATTCATCAATAGTAGTTGCACCAATTACAGTGATTTCTCCACGTGCGAGTTCTGGCTTCAATAAATTCCCGATACCTGCACCTAACGGACCTTTGCTATCCAATAACGTATGGATTTCATCAATAAAGAGTACTGCTTTCTCGAACTGTTTTACTTCTTTGATGATGTTTTTCAAACGATCTTCTATTTCACCTTTGTATGATGCACCAGCAATAAGAGAACCTAAATCCAATTCAAAAAGCTGAACAGGCTTTAAACTGTTAGGCACATTTTGATTAACAATATCAATGGCGAATCCATCTACCAAAGCTGTTTTACCTACTCCGGCATCTCCCGTGAGAATCACATTTGGTTTGGTTCTTCTGCAAAGTATTTCCATCATCATGCGCGTTTCTTTATCGCGACCGATAATTGGATCAGTTTTAGAATCGCGAACCATTTGCAAACGATCAATGCAATATTTATGCAACGCATTTCCGGTACTTTTACTTTCAGCACCGGCTGATGATTTTTCCGGCGAAACTGCTCTTGCAATTTCCTCGTCTTTTACATAGAGGTCTAAAATTTCTCTTTCCTTTATTGGGAAGGACTTTAACTGATCTGGCTGAAAGCCAATCCCTGGCTTTATTAAAGCTGTTAAAACGCAAACTGGCGTAATTAAATCCAGACCTAATTTGATGCGTACATTATCTGCCTCCTCAAAAATGGCTGCAATTTCTGGCGCCCCACTTATCGTATCGCTAATGCTTCCTGATTTCGCCTGCTCTTCAATCCGAACTTCTGCCCATTCACTGATGTATTCTTCATCTTTTCCAATGGAGGCTACAAAGGATCTTAAGCCAACATCTTTATGCATCAATCCCCTGAGCAAATGAGCGGGTGTAAAAAATTCGTTTCTATACTCTTTGGCCAACGACTGCGCTATATGCAAGGCAGTTTTTACTGATTCACTTAAATTTGTAATTGCCATTTCCTTAATTGGTTACTGGCAGAACTGCCGGGTTAAAGTTATTTTCAGTGATGTAATAATATATTTTACCGTTCGATAAAAATTGCTGTTCAATTTGTGTAGCCCTTTTAATTTGCTGCACAGATTGATTCAATAATTTGATGTAGTTCTCAAACCGATCTAATGGCATTTTTGAGGTATTTTTTAAATCGCTTACCTTGTATTGCAAGAGAAACTCATTATTCAAAGGTAAACCAGTTACCAGCTTGATGTAGCTGGCTAAAGTCATTGCCTTTATATCACCAGAAGATATTTTCATTCCCAGCAGCTGTTTCGGCATTTTAACGTAATTTTTAACCAGCTTACTTCTAAAAGATGACTGATCGGCTTGTAAATTCTCCCCCAACATGATGGAGAAAATATCAATGATTTGTTTATACTCCATGTTGTTTAACACAATTGCATATTGTAATGTAGAACGATTGTTCTTTACTACATCTGCAGATAGGTTAGCGGTACTATAATACTTGAAGGCATTATGTGGCATCCGGTCTGCTACTTCCTGTCCAACTGGCGCAGGTAAGAGCCCCTCCACATCAGCTGAAAGGTTTTTACGGGAAATACCTGTTAAACGGAAGGCGCTATCCAGAGAACTGATCTGGTTATAGATATCCAGGTTGGTTTCTTTAACAAAACGGCGGAGTGCGATAGTCATACTTTGGTTTGAATTCACGGATCCTTTGGTTGGGAAAACTACTCCACCTTGAATCAAACTATTTTTAGGATAATCTAAGTAATAAGAAATAGAATCCTGGAGGCTGGTGTTATAAGGTTGGAAACTTTTTAAGCCTTCGCCTTTAACCATAGTATTTTTTCTGTATTCTGCTGCACGGATGGCAGACTCTGACACCAGTTTGCGAGATTGAATGACAAAATCATTGAAAGATTGGTTGAAATCGCTATAGACCTGAAGGGCTAATATCCTGGCATCTGCCTGGGCAACCTGTTCGCTTAATTCGTTAATTAAATAGTTATTTGTCCCGCCAATGTTTCCGGTACTCCCCACTAAAATAATTAGATTGGTTTCATTTTTCTTAGCCTTAAACTGACTAAGACCTGTTTTTAACGCTTCAAATACTGGTCCTTCAGCAATTTCGCCATTACACCTAAGCGTGTTCTTGGCTTGATTAGATAAGAAAGACATCAGTTTTCGATAATCGTTCTGAATAGGACTTACAAAAACTCCTTGTAAAGCACATCCAGCTTCGCCACGATAAATCACTCCTCCATAACTTACATTGGTACCTTTACCAAAATCGCCCATTATATTCTCGAAAGAGGCGATGGTATTCGTCATTCCGGAAAGGTATTTTTTCATTGAGCTACCACCATCTACAACAAACAGCACGTTTATTTTATTTTTATTTTTACGGAGATTTAGATAATCCTGATAAGAAAGGGAAGCACCGTTTATGGTTAAAATTTTATTGTCTTTTTTATTGTAAACATCAGGTGCAATCCCGACCGCGTAAGCACCCCCATCTTCAGCAATAACCGGTACGCTTTTTAAAATCAAATTTTCTCTTGGCAAAAGTGGATCGACGATGAAACTCGTGCCTTTATCGATGCCACCTTGAATGGCTGTGGCAGTAGAATCGTCGCTGGTATCGGCTCCTGGTTTAGCTGAAGTAATGTATAATCGATCTCCCCAACCGTGTACGGCCTCCGCAGAAACCCAACCATAAATACTTTTCAGGGCAGTATCTGCCACTAATTGATCATCAGATCCAATTAAGTATTTTTTTCCATCTTCAGATTTTTTGTATATGTAAGAGATTTCATGCAATCTTACTTTGGTGCGTCTGTCTTTAAGCTCGGGTGTGTTATAAACCAAAATTGAATCTGTCGTATCAAAATAAAATTTTGGTTCAGTCAGCGCATTTTTGCCATTTACAATTCCAATTGCTTTTTCTGCGTAACCCGTTTTTTGATTAGAAAAGGAACGTTGCCACAACAATAATTTAGATTTGGCGATCCATCCGTAACTGATCGCGCTTTTTTTATCATTAATTTTACGTCCTCTGATCATACCAGCTTTGTATTTGATCAGTTTTAAATAACCATTTTCTTCTTTTGACACATAAAAAGGCTCCATGAAACTAATTTTTTTCATGATAAGGCTTCCTCCCGGTGCTGTAGTGGTGTAGTTATCTTCACGATCTGAAAAAACAACCCAAGGCAAGTTGCTATTGCTGGTATTATCATTCAAATTGATCGATTCTGCCGGTCTTTCATATGCTTTCGGCATGTATTTTACTTTTTTGCCAAACGATGCCGGCGACTGCGCCTGGGCAAAGGATATTCCTAAAAACAGGATGGATAAGGCATAGTATTTTTTCATAATGGGTTGTAGATGAGCTTTAGAGGTTAAGAGGTTAATCTATTTAGTTTTAGCGGGTGATTCTGTAGCTGCTGTGGCTGCTGGCTGAGCGGTTCCCGAATGCTGCTTAATGTTTAACAAACTGGCACAGGTAGAATTTGGTTTAATGGTTAATTCAGCTTCATCAACAGCTATTTCTCCTCCAAATGTGAGTCCCATACAGTAAGAATAAATATCAGTTTGCTTTTTCTTCCCATTCATTTCCACATTCACTGTTACCTTTTCATTGTTACACATGTATTTATTTACCAGGTAATAATAATTGGAATTGAAATCTGCACCATTTGCAATGGCCTGTAGCCTCGCTCTGATATCATCAATGGTTTTACGCTCTCCATCGCCTGGAGCTACAAAATCATCTACTATTTCTGCATTAGGATCTGTAATCAGAATATTCAAATAAGCTGGCTTACGACTTTTATCGGAACGGAGCCTCACAACATATTTACCCGGAGCGCGGTAGGTATATAATGCTGTTTTTCCTTTCACATCTACCCTGCCGGTCTCTCCAAACGACCATTCAAAATCTTTTCCTTCTCCATCACCCTCTAATCTAATTTCTTCATTTACCAGCCCGGCTGTTGGCCCGCTGATGGTTAATACGCTATCAACTACCGCTGTTCTAACGGTATCTCGCACCGTTATAGGAAACTCCTGGCGTAACTCTCCATCAACCGTTAACCTTACAATATAAGTATCTGGTTTTGTATAATGGTAAGACCCGGTTTTAGTTGTGGCGCGTTCGCCATTTCCAAATTCCCATAACCATTTTGAGGCTTTAGGTGTATTATCGGTAAATACCAGATCTTCGTTTAAATAAATTTCGTCTTTTAAAATTCTCGCATCAATTGCTCTTTTTTCGAACAGTGAACTTTTAAATAAAAAGATCAGGCCTGTTAAAAGCAATACAGCCAGCAGGATGTATAAAATAACATAGCCTTGCGAATTTGAATTAACTTGCTTGGTGTTTGAGTCAGACATAGGTAGCGTTTTTATTTGTTTTAGGGGTTTATCTAGCGGAGATGGTTTGTTGTAATTGTCGTCTGTTAGTTATGCAGTCGTCCAATTGTCTTTTATGCAATTCAATGTCACTTATGTTTCTGTTTTGTTCTTGCCTGTCGTAAAATAACCGATCGTATAATTGCGCCGTTTGAACAAAGATTTTATAGCGCGAATCTGAGGCTTTACGGTCAAATGCAGATTTAATGGAACCCAGCGAAAGCTGAATGTCGTTCTTTAGAAAAACGGCCTGAACATTTGGATTGTAGCGTGTAATTTGTTTAAAAGTGGTATCAATAGTGGGAACAGTTTCGTTGACCATATTTTCGAACAGCTCGTTTTCACTGATTTTCACTTCAAGTTCTTCTTTCGAGATCTCATATCTCGATTTATTGGTGTAAAAGATGCCGAAGCTTAAAAGCCCTACAGTAAATACAAACAGCGCCACAAAGAATAAGAATTGTTCGCGTCTTTCTTTTATGCTTAATTTTATCATGATCGTTAATTATCGGCCGTATCTGCCATTTCTGATTCTGTTCGCGGCAGACTGGTTCGCTCGCTGGCAATCGTTGATTTGTTCTTTATAACGCTGTATATCGCCTCGTGATTTGATTAAAGAATCCTGCAAATCAGCCATTGCACCAACATTATTGTTTAGTTTGCCATACAGGTCAAAACTCGGGCTGTCTTCAGTCTTTCTGGATATGAGGTCTTTGATCCGGTTATTGGCAGTTTGAATATCACCAAGCAAAATCCCTTGCTTACTCATTTCATTTGCATTGTAATCCCGATATTGAGCCAATTCTTTGAAGCGAACCAGAATGAGATCAAAATTGGTGTTGATATCTTTTCTTAAATAAGAAAGTTTTTCCGTTTCCTTTACCTTTTTATCAAGCAAAGCATACTCATAATCAGATGCTGCAAAAAAAAGGTAAATACAAAAAATGGAAAAGATAGTTAACAATAAAAAGTTCAGGATAAACTTGGTATAAGACTTCCTTATTTCGATGGCGTTAATAGGTTTCATAGAGCTTTAAATGTTTCACTTAGCAGTTGTGCAATAATTAATTTGACAATCAACACCACCTATAATCGCACAAACACATTCGAATTAACTTTGCAATAACAATTTTCTATATTTGTTGTTTGGTTAAAGAAAACTATTTTTTTTGTTTTACATTTAACAAACTTTAAGCCAATTTTCTATGTCTGAAAATTTTTTCAATAAACCCTTCAGATTTAACTCCGTTTTTTCAGGCACTGGGCTTCAGGCAACTGACCTCGGAAAATCGATCTCGAACCATATAGAATTAATCATTTTCACCCGCTATGGCGAGCATCGGTTTAGGAGTGATTTTGGTTGTGAAATATGGGACCTTGACTTTGAGCTTATTGTGAGTGAAAGCCTCTGGGAGGAGAAATTTCGCAAATCGCTCCTTAAATCGATATCAGATTATGAATTCAGAATTTATAAAATCGAGGTTGAAGTACGCATTACCGAGGTGGAAAATGTATACCCGTTACGTAAAATTACAGAGATCAAAAAGAAGGTAGATATCATTGTAAGAGCCCTGATAAAAACCACAGGAGAAAAATATTTTTTTAGTACAGCATTATTCCTCAGCCCACTATCAACCTAAATTAAAACGCCTCATTTATTCTACACATGAAACCAGTTTTTTATTCATCAAAAGATGAAATCCGAAATAGAATTTTAAAGAATGCAGAAGATTTCTGGAATGTAAAAGACAGTAATGATTTCGATCCGCTGGTGAAGCTGATCATTGAGGCCATTAGCAATGAGCTTTTCAATGTTGCCAATGACGTAAAAAATTTAGAGAACAGAATTTTCGATAAAATCAGTCGTATTTTAGCTCCAGATCACCTTACCTCCTCTTTGCCTGCGCATGCCATTATGCACGCCAAACCAATAGAGCAAGAAGATTATCTTTCACCTTACACACAGTTTGCTTTCAAAAAAAGTATCCAGCAAGAAAACGACAAAGCAAAGAAAACGGATATCTTTTTTAGTACTTTGAACACGGTAAAAGTTAGTCATGCTTCAATAAAATACATCGCAACAGGCACTACACTTTTTAATGTTGAGCACTTAAGCAAGCAGCCCGTACTGAATACACTGCCGGGATTTTCTGTAGAAAAGAACACTTTGTACATCGGCTTAAGCGGGATCAGGAACTGGATGGACTTCAATAAACTGAATTTCTTCTTCGACTGGAAAAATTATTCAGTTCCAGAAAATACTTACGACCTTCTTTCTCTGGGAAAGTGGTTCTATAAAGATAATGAGCTAACCGCGTACACCGAGCGTTTCATGGATGAGCCGTTAACTGGGAATGTTGAAGCGCCGTTTCACCACAAGCAATTACTTAATTTGATTAAAGCTGATGTGCTTCAGTACTATGGTAATCGTTTTATCACCTTAGGTGATCTTAATGACTTTACCATCGATGAGCAGAAGGAGTTACCCGCAGCTTTATCTACCATTTTTCAGCCCGCTGCGTTAAATCAGATTAATAGCAATGTGAAGTGGCTTAAGGTTACTTTTCCGGCTGCGATTAGTCAGGAAATGCTTAACGAACTTCATATCTACATCAATGCATTTCCGGTTGTGAATAAAAGGTTAAGTCAGATTAAGCATCGACTTAAAACGATGAACAACATTATCCCGATTAAAACAGAATCACTCGATCAGATGCTGGCTGTTGAAAACATCAATGATAATCATGGTCACAGCTATAATGAAATCCCTTTCACCAATGAAAACGAAAAAGGTGACGGTTCATTTTCAATCAGATATGGCGGAACTGAACGGTTTGATACCAGAAATGCGAAAGAACTAGTGGATTATCTTTTTGAATTATTAAGGGACGAAAAAGCGGCATTTTCTGCTTATGGCCCAGATTTTTTAAGTACGATGCTTAAAAACCTGGAACAAAACATTGCCCTTATCGAACAGAAGAGTCGCTCCGCTTTGAAAGACATTAAAGAACTTCCGAGCTACATTGTGCTTAAACCGATTGATGATGCAGATATTTTATTTGTGGATTTGTGGGTTACACAGGCTGAAGAGGCCAACCACATCAATGCAGGAAGTAGGCTTGTTGTTTATGACAACAATAAAGTTAACCAGGAAAGTATCTTTTTATTAAGCCAAACAAAGGGCGGACGTACGAAATTGAATGCATCTAACCGGGTGCAGGCTTACAAATATGGACTAACAACTGCTGATAGAATAATTACTAAGGCAGATGTAGTTAACTTCTGCAAGTACGAATTAGGTCAGAATTTAAATGGAGTTACCCTTGCAAAAGGCATTATGATGGACAACAGACCTAATGCAGGGTTTATCAAAACAACTGATATCATCATTGAGCCGGCAGAAAATGTGAAACTGACTACTCAGGACTGGGAAGAACTTTTGAGTCTGACTTTAGCTAAATTGAAGCTAAGAAGCACCATGAATGTACATTACCGCATGCTATTGAAACCTTCAATTTTTAGAACGGTATAAGTTAAATGTAGACGGTGTAACCCAAATATGCACTTTCACCATTTTCTGTGAGCAATGTTTCCTGATAATCAGAAGCCGTAATCATTTCCACCCTAATTTCAGCATCAAGGGGCATCAGGTAACTAATGGCCATATCTAAAATAGCCCGGTTTTTTTCCCCTGGAATAAAGCTAATCAGTTCTTGAGGAGTGGTTGGCCCAATATTGATGTGATAGGCTTCGCTATCTGATGTAAAATTATCTCCAATGATGGTATCAATACCAAGGGCGCTAGTGCCAAGCTGCATTTGGAGATCATCTGCAATTTTTACTGGTGCAAGATGGGCTGTAGCATCTACCAATACGATTGGCAAATTAAATAAGGCCGTAAGTACTTTAGACACAAATTCGATGTCGTTTCTTTTTTGTTGAATCTCTGGCAGTAAGTGCATCCAGATGATGCTCTGTTCTTTATTTAATAAGTTAAACTCATCCCAACCAAACTCAAAAATCTGGCTCAAATCAGAATAGGTAGTCTTTTTATCGAGCATATTTTCATATAACTCAGTCATGATCCTTACATGATTTATCTCGGCATCAAATGGTGTAAAAAATAGCCGTGCGTGCTTCTCTTCGTCCCTTCTATCCCGAATATCTTTAATCATCGATTCCTCATCCATGCCTGCACTTCCGGTTGGCGGCCTGTGGAAAAGCCCCTCAGGTAACATATCATACAGGCTTTCGCGATTGGTGGTAATGCGAATCCGGGTTTGCCTCCTTTTTTCAGAATAGTAGCTGCCGCTATCTTCTATGTCTTTAGCAAAAGCGCGTTTATCAGCCCCGTTGGGGATAATTTCTATCCGATCTGCATCTATGATATTTCTTTCAATTAAATCTGCGGCATGCGCTACCGCTTTATAATCTGTAAAGAGTTCGTTATGAATTAAAGTTTCTTTTTTCATCTAAACATTCAGCTTGCTTGTTTGTTAAGGGTTAAATTAATATTATAGAACAAATTAGCATTACAACCAAATACTAAAGATACTATATTTGTAACACATCACATCTAAAACTTTAATGGACGTTCAATCTTTTTTTATTCGCTTTCTATTATTCCCGCTGATTTTTATTGTCTCAACGGCAGTACTCTCCATTATCAATAAAAAGAATCAGTTTCTCAATAACAAAAGACTCATCGTAAGTGTTCTCCTCATCGGCATTATCTTGGCAATTCCTGGATTTTTAGGTTTTCTTAATTTCAACTTTATGCCTTGGGGATACATTATATGCTGTATTTTCTATATTTTAATGGGCACTGTATTCGTATATCTTCTTACGAAGCATTATCCTAAAGATGTGCTCGAACGGAAAGTGTTTATCTTTTTCGCTACGCTGGTTTCGGCAATTTTGGCTGTTTATTTATACCAGCTTGCCTTTAACTGGTTGAGTAATGTACATTTTGGATGGTGGGGAGCTGGCAGTATTGCCTGGTTTTTTGTTCCGCTCATGTTTTGGTGGGCTTATGTGTCATTGCTCAGCATCCCTTCAGAAATCTACAAGATTTGGAAATACCCTGCTACTCCTCTGGATATTAATATGGACCATGTAGATTTTAATAAGTTATTGGTTTTGGAACTAGAACTCTACAAGAGAAGCAGCGATCCAGAGCCACTAAAAGTGAAGGTTAAAGCGCCGGAAAACATGAACTTCGGCATTTGGTTCCATAAATTTATTGACGATTACAACTTAAAATTTGCAAAGAATCCTGTAGAATTCAGAGATGAAGACCATGATGGCTATCGCTGGATTTTCTTTATTAAAACGTCTTTCTTTAAACGGAATATTTTTATAGATCCAGATTTAGATATCACTGAAAATGGTATTTCAGAAAAAATGACCATCTATGCGAAACGTGTCTCTGAAAACGTTAACAAACCAGACGAAGTAGGAGAAAGTGCTATCTTTATTTAACCTCTAAAAACATTAACTATGATTAAGCCGCTAAAACATAAGTCCATTAACTGGATTAACGGAATGAAATTGTCCAGTAGTCATTTTACAGCTAATGATCTCTATTTACAAGACTTTGTAAGGGATTCGATTTCGCTCAACATCCACAATGGTAATTATGGATTTTTGCCGCCAGTTGTGGGCTATAACAGTTCTCATGATATCGAAATTGTAGAAAAGGCTACTAATCATATCGAAGTAAGGGTAAAATATTGTAACGCACTCACTCCTGAAGGTGTTCATATTGATATTTTGCAAAGCGATAATATGGATAACCTCATGCATAGCCATTATTTCGGACAGTCTGAACCACGCAACTACTACATCCTTTTGGTTGTAAACCCATTTAATCGTGTTCCCACAGGAACACCAGACCCAGAAGAAAGCCCTTTGCGTTATCCTGAATTAGCAAAAGCCTATAGCATTGTGGTACTTCCTGAAAGTGAAATTTCCAGTCAAATGCCAGATAATTATTTCCTGACCATTGGACAAGTCTATCATGAAAACGGCCGGATTTCTATTAATAAAGACTATATCCCGCCAAGTTCTACCATCACGAGTCACCCAGCCCTGATTAGGTACTACGAATCGTTTAATGCCTTGCTGAATGACTTGCAACTGGCTTCTTTTAAGATCATCGACAAAACCGGAGGCCGTGATAATATTACGCCATTGGGTAAAAATATCAGACTGATTTCAGAAAAGATAGTTGAATTTATTGCCGGGATTTTCTACGAATACCGCAATGTTGCCTATCGGGAATCGCCTACAGTGTTGGTTGGTTATTTCTCAAGTTTGGCACATATATTTTTTACCGCAATTAAATTGATAGACCCTAAGGAGCGGGAAGAATTGCTTAAATATTTCTATGAATGGAAAGACGTAACGCCAGGAAACTTCGAAGAATTATTAGCGAAGACCATCGAAATGGTTTATGACCATAAGCAGATCAATCAATCGATGACAACGATAAATGATTTCCTAATCGTTTTGGTTGCGCTTTGGAACAAATTGAGTGGCTTAGAATACATCGGCCAGCACAAAGAAAATATAGTAGTAGCAGAACAGCAAGTTGTACAGCAAGTACAGGCCAGAAAAACCTGGACACTCTTGGATTAACGTTCAGCTCACTTTTAATATCACTACACCGATCAATATTGTAGCGAAGCGCATTTAGGTTAATTGTACCTCTTTGAAATGCTAAATGTTGATCGGTTTTTTCATTTCATATCATTTCTACTTATGTCGAGCTAACCCTGTTCAGGAAGCTCATTTTACCATCATCTCAAATCGGATTATCCTTCAGTGATTTCGATTAAAATGAGCATCCGTTCATAATAAATTAGTTTACCCCTCCTTTTTTACCATTTAGCCCCCGTATTTCAGACCTATATTTAGTTATATTTGATTACAGAAGAGACTGATTACAACTTCATTTTTTCGTAAACAATACCGTATCATTAATGCCTTGATTAATTGTTAGCCAGTTTATCATAGCTGTTAGTAAGTAAATCTTCAGGAAAGCAAGATCTAACCAACAACATCACGATCATACAACTAACCAAATATCAACCTAAAAACAAAAAAATGAATAATCAAAAGACATTCAGATCAATTGCGCTGCTGCTTTGCCTATCAATGGCATCAATAGCCTGTAAAAAAGACAAAGAAATTGGTGGAGAAGTTGCAGCTGTAAAAGCCTGGGAGACGCTAATAGACGGCGACTCATTTGCCAGCTACGCAAACTTCGAAGCGAAATGGAATTATAATTACCCATGGGGTACTGACCATAATGGATCAGCACGTATGCTGGGAAGTTCCAGTAACCACAATCAAATTTCATTAAGCAGCGGAGCCATGACCATCACCGCTACGCGATTAGCCAGTTCGCCAGGTAATAGTACTGCCAATGGCTTCACAAATGTAGCGATTTGGTATAATTCTGGGGCTTGCTATGCGAAACAGCAAGTTCTTATCAATGATCAGTTTCCGAGTTACACCATTTCCGGCGATTTTGCCGTACCTACGGCAAGGGGCACCTGGCCAGCCTTCTGGATTACAGGCGTTAACTCATGGCCACCCGAAAGTGATATTATGGAGTTTAAAGGCAGTTCTACCAATTGGCAAAACACTTACGATGGCGGCTGGGAAAATAAGTTAACCAATGTTTCCAATGCTGCCGCTTACCATAATTATAAGTGCTGGTACAATAAAATAAATGCTACGGACGTGGAATGTCATTATTATATTGATAATACCTGGGTAGCGAGACACGTTATGAGTAATTCGGTTAATAAACCTATGTGGTTAATTATCAACATGCAAATGGAACGCGATAGTGGCTCACCAGGTCCATCTGGAAATACGTTATACAATATCAAGAACGTTTATATGGGTAGAGACAGAACCTTCTAATTCCTGCAAAATAAAAAGTCTTTCTACTAATTATTAATTTACGTAAAGATTATTCATCCTGAGCCTATAGCAGTTCCTTCAATAGGCTCAAGGTGATATTCTTATTGTTACTAAGCCCCTTCTTCAACAAAAATGAAATTAGTCTACTATTTTTTATTCTGTGTTCTATTTCTCGGCTGTAAAAAGCCTGAGGTGGTGCCTCCACCAAACGACTTGAATCTTTTGCTGCAGAAAATTAACGCGCTGAGGCAGTCTGGTTGTAATTGCGGATCAGATTACATGCCGCAGGTAGCGCCACTGGTGGAAAATGCCTTATTGGATAACGCCGCGGCGGCACATACAAAAGATATGGACCAAAGGAAATATTTTGAACACGTATCTCCCGACGGCACCACACCGCAAGAAAGGGCGATATCGACTGGATACAAAGGACATGTTAAGGCCGAAAACTTGGGAAAAGGATATACAAGTTCGGATCAGGTGCTAAACGCATGGAAAAACAGTGTGAGTCATTGCAAAGCAATGATGGATGGCAATAGTACGGAAGCTGGCATTGGCTTTAACCGAAATTACTGGGCTGTATCTTTCGGAAACCCGTTATAAGTTGGTATTTAAAACAAAAAAGCCTCAACTTTTTCAAGTTAAGGCTTTTGTTGCGGAATGGACGGGACTCGAACCCGCGACCTCCTGCGTGACAGGCAGGCATTCTAACCAGCTGAACTACCACTCCTGTTGTTTTCTTTTTAAAAGTTTAAACCTCTTTCCCCTTTCGAGGTTGCAAATATAGGGACAAATCCCTTAATTGCAAATTATTTTTTAAAATAGTTATAAAGCACTATCCTACAGCACCTTCCTGCATTTTCTCCGCATTTTCAGCAAACTGAAGTGCATCTATAATTTCCTGAATGTCGCCATCCATGATGCTTGGTAAGTTGTACATGGTTAAACCGATGCGGTGTTCGGTTACCCTTCCTTGCGGGTAATTATACGTTCTGATTTTTGCCGAACGATCTCCCGTTGAAACCATTGTTTTACGTTTTGCAGCAATATCACCATTCTTTTTCTGCAATTCAATATCGTATAATTTACTCCGCAACATCTCCATTGCAATTACACGGTTACCCAACTGCGAACGTTCCTGTTGGCAAACTACCACAATTCCAGACGGTTTGTGCGTAAGCTGAACTTTTGTTTCAACCTTATTTACATTCTGTCCACCAGCACCTCCAGAACGAGACGTCTGCAATTCTATATCTGCTGGATTGATGTATAAATCAATCTCTTCTGCTTCTGGTAAAACGGCAACAGAGGCTGCTGAAGTGTGTACACGACCCTGAGTTTCCGTATCCGGAACCCTTTGCACACGGTGTACACCGCTTTCGTACTTTAACTGACCGTAAACATCATCTCCGTTCACTTTCAAAATCACCTCTTTGTAACCACCAGCTGTACCTTCAGTTACATCAACAGTCTCCACTTTCCAGCCTTTGGTTTCAAAGTAGCGGGTATACATGCGGTACAAATCACCTGCAAAAAGCGCAGCCTCATCACCACCGGTACCACCACGAATCTCAAAAACGGCATTTTTAGCATCTTCAGGATCTTTGGGAATCAACATCAAACGGATATTACTTTCCATTTCTTCCTGTTGTTTCAGTAACATGTCCAACTCCTCTTTAGCCATCTCACGCATTTCAGCATCCTTTTCAACCGATAAGATTTCTTTGTTTGCATCAATGTTGCTCATCACATTTTTGTAAATTTTATACTCATCTACAATTTTGCCTAAGTCTTTATATTCTTTATTTAAAGCCGCAAAACGTTTCATATCCTGGATTACATCCGGATTACTCAACGATTCTTCTACATCTTCCCAACGCAGCTTTATAGCTTCTAATTTATCTAACATATGATTATTCGTATTGAACTCTTCCACAATTGGCCACCGCCAAAAATTTCGGAAACGCAAAAATAAGGAAAAAAGCTGAATTAGTTTGAAACTGAACGCTTACAGTTTATTTAAAGCTTTGAAGATTCAAGGCATTTAAGATTTAGAGGTGAAATATTTAAGTTTCAGGTCGATACCGTCAAAAACAGCATAAGAATTAGATTCGAGCCACTCGCCAATGTTTACGTATCGGCTACCATTAGTTAAATTTAAATCTAGCGGAAGATGTCTGTGCCCAAAAATAAAATAGTCGAAATGTGCTTTCTGCAACTGCTCTTTCGCGTAAATGGCCAACCACTCCTTGTCTTCGCCCATAAAAACTTCTTTTTCTGTCTGCGCTGCCCTGCTTCCCCTGCTCCATCCATTCGCAATTCCAATTCCGAAATTGGGGTGCAAACGGGCGAAAAGCCATTGGCAAAGTTTACTTCTGAAAATTTTCCTTAAAAATTTATACTTCGCATCTCCCGGGCCTAATCCATCGCCATGATGCAGGTAAAACTTTTTATGGTTTCTCTCGATAATCAGCTCATCGCTAATGATTTGCATCCCGATTTCCTGGGTAAAATAATCACGCACCCACATGTCATGATTTCCCTTAAAAAAGTAAATTTTAATACCTGAGTCAGACATTGCCGCTAACTTACCCTGTAAGCGGATAAATCCTTTCGGGATGACCTTGGCATATTCAAACCAAAAATCGAAAATATCGCCCATTAAGAACAACTCGCCACAAGTTGGCTCGATAAAATCTAGCCACTGTACAATCAAATCCTCACGCTTCCTGCTTTCGGCATAATTTGGCGTCCCTAAATGAAAATCAGAAGCGAAATAAATATTTTTGTCCATGTTTGCTTCAAAGGTAAAGGAAAAGAGTTGAAAGGTGAAAGAATAAGGAATATGGAGCAAAACGGAAAGACTAAAGTGGAAAGCTTAAAGACCAAAGCAGAAATAAGATAAAGGAGCTAAGATTAAAGAGTAAAAAGCAAAAGTGGAAATACTAAAGACTTTATTAGGGGCCTGCGCCATGGACGATTAACGATAGACGACAAACGATCAACATCATCCAAATCTGTGTAATCCTTCAATCAGTGCAATCATCCCGAAGGTAAAACATATCTTAGTAAATAAATCTATTTAACTATGAATAAGAACATTTTATTAAGCTTATTTGTGATAATACTGTTTGGCTGTAACCAAGGCAAGAAACCTGTAGAAAAAATTACGTTAATGAAATATCCTGAAACGAAGAAAGACAGCACCACCGATAATTACTTTGGCAAAACGATTGCTGATCCGTATCGCTGGTTGGAAAATGATACCTCAGCCGAGACTCAAGCTTGGGTAGTTGCTCAAAACAAAGTTACCCAAAACTATTTGAGCCAGATTCCATATCGGGAAGACATTAAAAGACGACTGACAGAAATCTGGAATTACCCTAAAGAAAGCGCACCGTTTAAAGTGGGCGAATACTATTTTTTCACTAAAAACGACGGTTTACAAAATCAAGGCGTTTGGTTTATCAAAAAGGGCTTAACTGGTAAAGAGGAGTCTTTTTTAGATCCTAATAAACTCACGGCCGATGGTACTGCGGCAATTTCGTTACTAGGATTTTCTCACAACAAAAAATATGTAGCTTATTCGGTTGCCCAAGCGGGTTCAGATTGGAGTAATATTTATGTAATGGATATTGCGACTAAAACGAAACTGCCTGATGAACTGAAATGGACTAAATTTTCTGGTGCCGCCTGGAAAAACGATGGCTTTTATTACAGCAAATTTGACGAACCTGCAAAAGGAACTGACTTATCTGCTGCAAACAAATTTCAAAAAATCTACTATCATAAATTGGGCGATCCGCAGCAAAATGATCAGTTAATATTTGAAGATAAAACTAATCCAAATCTGTATTTTGGAGCAAGTGTTACCGAAGATGATCGCTTTTTAATCATTTATGCTAACGCAGGAACATCAGGCAACGCACTTTATTATCAAGATTTAAACGAAAAGAATAGCAAAATTTCTTTACTGGTAAAGGGGTATGAAAATAACCATAGCATTGTAGATAATAATGACGACAAGCTACTATTGAACACAGATTTAGGTGCCGAAAACAAGAAGGTGGTGTTAATAGATCCCAAAAATCCTGACCCGAAGTACTGGCAAGAAATTATTCCTGAATCTAAACTTCCGCTAGAAAGTTTGAGTAGTGGCGGTGGTTTTCTATGGGCATCTTACCTGAAAGATGCCAGTACGCATATCATTCAGTTTGATTTATTAGGGAAGCAGGTTGGCGAAGTTAAGTTGCCTGATATTGGTACAGTTAGTGGTTTTGGAGGTTTTAAAAACGATAAGGAATTTTTCTATACTTTCACCAACTTCACTACACCAGGAACGATTTATAGGTATGACATTGACCTGGCCAAATCTGAACTTTACAAAAAATCTCAACTTAAGTTTAATACCGAAGATTATGAAACTTCGCAGGTTTTTTATCCTTCTAAAGATGGCACGAAAGTACCTATGTTTATCGTGCATAAAAAAGGAATTAAACTTGATGGGAACAACCCGGTTTACCTATATGCGTATGGCGGTTTCCAGATTAGTTTAACTCCGGCTTTTAGTTTATCCAGAATGTTATTTTTAGAAAAAGGGGGCATTTACGTTCAACCAAGTTTACGCGGCGGAAGTGAATATGGAGAAGCCTGGCACAAGGGTGGAATGCTGGCTAATAAACAAAATGTTTTTGACGATTTTATTGCCGCTGCAGAATACCTGATTAAAGAGAAATATACCAATCCAGCTAAAATCGCCATTTCCGGCGGATCAAATGGTGGCTTATTAGTTGGCGCATGTATGAGCCAGCGACCAGAACTTTTCAAAGTGGCCTTGCCTGCAGTTGGTGTTTTAGATATGTTGCGTTACCACAAATTTACCGTTGGCTGGGGCTGGGCAGTTGAATATGGCACCAGCGACAAAAAAGAAGATTTCGATTACCTGATCAAATATTCGCCTATTCACAATATTAAACCTGAAGTGAATTATCCGGCAACGCTAATCACCACCGCAGATCATGATGATCGTGTTGTACCCGCCCATTCATTTAAATTTGCAGCGACACTACAGGAAAATTACAAAGGCGAAAACCCGATGTTAATCAGAATTGAAACAAAGGCCGGCCATGGAGCGGGCAAACCTACTACGAAGATGATTGAAGAAGCTGCAGACGTTTGGAGCTTTGTATTTCAAAATTTAGGAATGAATTGGTAAGGTTATTGAAAGACAAAGTCCAAAGCCTACAAAATCTATAGACCAATTATAATTCGCTTTAAACAATCAAAAACCTCTAACTTTTGTTTTAGGCGAGCTTAAGAGATATAAAATACTGAATACAATAGCATTACAAAATTATCTAGAATATTTCTAAATAGAGATATTCATAAAAGTTTATTTTGTAACTTTGCGTAAATTTTTTTTGAATGATCACTACTGATATAGCCATAATAGGCGCTGGTCCGGTTGGTTTATTTGCCATTTTTGAAGCCGGCTTATTAAAAATGCGTTGCCACTTAGTTGACTACTTACCTCAGGTTGGTGGCCAGCTTTCTGAAATTTATCCTAAAAAGCCTATTTATGATATTCCGGGTTATCCGTCAGTTTTAGCGCAGGAATTGGTTGATAATTTAATGGAGCAGGCGAAACCTTTTCATCCAACTTTTACGTTGGGCGAACGTATAGAAGGTTTAGAAAAACGTGGTGAAGCAGATTTCCTTCTAACCACCAATATGGGTACGGTTATCGAAGCGAAGGTAGTGGTTATTGCTGGTGGTTTAGGTTGTTTTGAGCCGCGTAAACCAGCGGTAGAAAATTTAGCTAACTTCGAAAACGGTAAAGGGGTTAATTATATGATTCTTGATCCGGAAAAATACCGCGATCAGAAAATGGTTATTGCAGGCGGTGGGGATTCTGCCTTAGACTGGACAATTTACCTTGCTGAGGTTTGTTCTGAACTTACGCTTGTTCACAGAAGCGAAAGTTTCCGTGGGGCACCAGATTCAGTGGCTAAGGTAATGTCGTTAGCCGAAAGCGGAAAAATTAATCTTATCCTGAATAGCAATTTACAGGCTGTACAGGGAACAGATAAGTTGGAGCAGGTAGAAATTGTACAAAACCGTACGATGGAAAAAACTGTCGTTGAAGCTGACCACCTGATTCCATTGTTTGGTCTAAGTCCTAAATTAGGTCCGATTGAAGGCTGGAATTTAAACATCAGCAAAAGTGCAATAGAGGTAAATGTTGATGATTATTCAACCAATATACCTGGAATTTATGCCATTGGCGATATCAATACCTACACCAACAAATTGAAGTTAATTTTGAGTGGTTTCCATGAGGCTGCATTAATGAGCCATAGTGCTTATTCTTACATGAATCCTGGGGTGAAATACACAATGAAATATACTACGGTAAACGGTGTATCAGAATTCTAAATTTGATTAAAAGCGTTTTAAGGAAAGCAAAATAGAATATTTGATAGTTTTTTTTATTTGTGTTCTTAATGCTCTTCAGTTTTAATTAAGTTTGCGTTGATAAGCGAGCAAAATGGAAAACAACATTACAATATATATGCAAGAGCTGGATGGCTCAGTTACTGAACATGAAGCGCCAACAGATATGGGCTTAAGTTTAATGGAATTTTTAAAAGCTTCAGAATACGATATTCTGGCAACTTGCGGTGGAATGGCTTTATGCGCTACCTGCTGTGTAGATGTTTTGGAAGGCGAAGAAAAGCTTAATGAAATGACCGACGATGAATATGCAATGCTGGATACTTTACCAGATTTATTGCCAAATTCCCGTTTAGCTTGTCAGTTGCAGTTAAACAATAACATGAATGGTTTGAAAGTGAAACTCCACGGAGTGAGCTAGAAAACAGGCTTAAAATATAAAGGGCGATACTATTGTAGTATTGCCCTTTTTTATTTTCCAATAAAACCTCGCAGGTTTTTTCAAACCTGCGAGGTTTAGATCGCCTTATGTCAATTGCACCTCAGTTGGTGAGTACACTTATTTAATATTTTTAAGCGATTAATTTACCGCTACCGTTTTCCGCTCTACGTTCCAGCCGTAAACTTCAACAGCTAAATTATCTTGCGTACCGGTATATTCTACTGCGATGGTTTTTTGCTCCCCTGGTAGCACGCTTACATAATTATCATCATAAAAAGCCGGAAGGATCCGTTTTCCGCTTTGCTTATCTACCAGGGCTACTCGGTTAAAAAATGCAACCGGGCTCCCCGTTGTGTTGCTCAATGTAACTTCGACCTTATTATTCGATTTTTTTGAAGCAGAGACAACCAAAGGGGCAGATTTTAGCTTTTGTAATCCGCTATATTCCCCGTTTTTATCTGCCATCCAATAAATATTTTCGCTTAGGATATTTTGCTTCTGATCTAAAATTCTAAGCGATACAAATACGCCTTCTTTTTTATCTAACTTCTTTAAAAAGTCATTTAACGGGAAGAACCTGCGAACTGATGAACCGCCAATACTATTAAATACCTGCGAAGAAAAATAATCTTTCCCGTCCATATCGTAAGCCTTCGCCTGTATCATTAAATTATTTCGCCCTGCAAAGCCGTTATTCACTACAGTTACCATGCTATCAATAGGATTCATCATTACATGTAGCGGTTCGCTTCCTTTTCTCAAACCATATAAACAAGCGTTTGGATCAAGATAATAATCATACATCTGACCACGAAGTGCTGTCCATGGGTTTTGCGTTTTCCAGATGATAGAACCTGTATACCAATCCCACATTTTATTAGAAAAACCTTCCATTAATGCACGGTACTGATCATAATTAACCAATTGTGCTTTCATAGCGAAGTCTTTAGCATTTTTTGCTTTGCCATATGGATCAATGTACTGCTCGTAAGCAATGTATTTGTGATAATCCCAAACTGAATCCGGCTTTTCCTTAAACTGAGGCGCAACCATGTTTTTTGCTGGGATAAACCTTTCTAACGATTCATAATCGCCGACGCCAACAGAACCCACTTCAGAGTTATATGGAAAGGTTTTAGTACTCCAGAAACTTTTAGGATCCTGAATGCCATAAGGCCCATCGCCATTGCCACCAAGATCATTAAAAGACATTTCATCACTATTCGAGAAATCGAAGAACTGACGGGTTCCATCCAAACGAGGCAGGATGTCTTTTTTTATAGGATTCAAAATATCTTCTGGCGGGGTAATTTCATTTCCTCCACACCAGAAAGCAAGTGATGCATGGTTTCTGATCAATTTTACCTGATCTTCAATCGCATCTAAGACCAAAGGATGATTGTCTGGATAATTTCTTCTTGTCCACTGGTCTTCTTTTTTTAAAGGATCAACCCAGCGGCCGTTACAATCGCCACTGAACCAAAAATCCTGAAAAACCAGGAGTCCATATTTATCGCAGGCATTATAAAACTCCGGACGCTCCAAAATGGCTCCGCCCCAAATTCTAATTAAATTCAGGTTCATATCTTTATGGTACCTGATTTCTGCATCATAACGTGCATCACTGAAACGCAACATCGCATCAGAGATGATCCAGTTTCCACCTTTAATGAAGATTTTCTGGCCATTAACATAGGCACCCATACTCTTGGTGTGCTCATTCCAGATGTTATCAATTTGCCTGATCCCTACTTTTAAGTTTTCCTGATCATAAATTTCGTTGGCTGCGCGGAACTGAATTTTTAAATCATATAGATTTTGTTCGCCGTAGCCGCTTGGCCACCAAAGCTTTGGTTGCTCCAGGATTAGGTCTGCAAAATTAATCTCCGTATTTTTGCCGGCAGGTAATGATACTGATTTGCTCACCGTTTTACCTGCTACCTGAAATTGTAAAACGCCAGTAACCACCTTATTGGTTGGGTTTTCTACTTCTACAGAAACTTTGATTGTCGCCGGTTTCTGAGCACCTGTTGGCATCCGCTTACCTGGCACCAACGTAACCACGTGCGGGTTTTTCACATTGATGGCTTTGGTTTTTTCTATGGTTACCTTATCCCAGATTCCTGTATTCCGATCGCGGGTAGGCTGAATCCAATCCCAGCCAGCTGTATATTGGGTGGTTAAACCTTTGGCAATGGTGCCATCTCCTCCCTGGCCTCCGTTAGGATTACCTGGAAAATCTGGAGGATAAACAATTACTGCTAATCTATTTTTACCTGTTGGCGATAAGAACTTCGTAATGTTATATTCCGCACGGATATGCATTCCCTCGTGCGTTTTTGGATTTAATTTTTTCCCATTCAGGAAGAATTCCGCTTTATAATTAATGCCGCGGAACTGCAACCATACCTGCTCATTACCAATGGCTTTCTCTACAAAATCTTTTACAAACCAATAGGTGTAATGATCATTGCCAGTGTAATATACATCAGGAATTTTTTCATTGTTCATGCCGTAAAATGGGTCAGGAACTTTTTTATTGTTTAATAAAGTGGTTAAAACAGTCCCCGGAACCGTGGCAGGCATCCAGTTATTTAAAGAGAAACCAGCGTTAGATAGTTGCGCACCATCAGCTTTAACTTCTTTTATATTATTGCACACCCAACCAGAATTTAATTCATAACGCTGTTGTGCAAATGAGGTCAGGTTTGCAAGAAGCAAAAATGACAAAAATAATTTCCTCATCAATTGGATATTTATAAGATTTGAATTGGTGATTGTCCTTTTAAATTATTTAGTAGAAACTGGTCGGTCGCTTGCCGCGATTCCCCATCCTTTAGATGGCGTATTGCCCATGTAAATCCTGATGTTTCCACCATCTACAATGGTTTTGTGCAAGATAAACGATTTGGTATAAGGCTGCCCATTCAACAGGATGCGTTGAATGTATTTATTTTCTGCACTATTGCCTATCACGTTAATAGTGAAAGTCTTATTGTTCGGTAAATTAATCGTAGCATTTTTAACTAAGGGCGTACCGAAAACGTAAGCACCATTTGCTGGATTAACAGGATAAAAGCCTAAAGAAGAAAAGATATACCAAGCACTCATCTGCCCAACATCTTCATTTCCACATAATCCATCAGGCTGTGCTGAAAAGAAATCTTTATCGATTTTACGAATCAAATCGGCTGTTTTCCACGGCTGACCAGCATAAGCATACAGGTATGGAATATGATGTCCTGGTTCGTTACCTTGTGCATAGTTACCGATTAAGCCAGAAATATCAGGAGAACTGTTTTCGCCTAAATCAGCAGGGACAATAAATAAAGAATCCAGTTTATTTACAAAAGGTTTATCGCCACCAAACAGATTAATCAATCCTTCTACATCCTGAGGTACCAACCAGGTATATTGCCAGGCATTTCCTTCGGTATAATCATCTTCACGGTGTTTTGAAGCTACCGGATTAAACGGCGATCTCCATTTTCCATCGGATAATTTGCCTCTCATAAACTGAACATCTTTATCGAAATATTCGCGGTATAAACCAGCTCTTTTGCTAAAATAGTTGTAATCTTCTGTTTTGCCCAAAGCTTTTGCAAACATGGCAATGCAGTAATCATCAATTGCATACTCCAATGCTTTTGCAACAGATTCATTCACCTTATCTGCAGGAATGTATTTTAGCTTTTGAATGTAATCAATACCATCTTTCTTTTGCATGGCAGATTGTTTTACGGCTTCAAAAGCAAGATCTGCATCAAAGCCACGGTAGCCCTTTAAATAGGCATCAACCACAACGGGTACGGCATGATAGCCCACCATGGTATTGGTCTCATTTCCCATTAAATGCCAAACTGGTAATTTACCTTGTTCCTTGTATATTGCTAACATGGTGTTCACTACATCGCTTACCTTATCCTGGTGAAGAATGGTATACAATGGATTTGCCGCACGGTAGGTATCCCAAAGCGAAAAAGTTGTCAGGTTATTGAAATTTGCATTTTTATAGACCTTTTTATCTGTCCCAAGGTAATCTTTGTTTACATCGTTAAACAGCGATGGTGCAGTCATGGTGTGAAAAAGTGCAGTATAGAAAATCTTTTTGGTAGTTGCAGATGCATCTATTGCTACTTTGGTTAATTCCTTTTCCCATTTTGCATCTGCGGCTTTTACTGTTGATGCAAAATCCCATCCCGGAAGTTCAGTCTGCAGGTTCAATATGGCATTATCAATGCTTACTGGGGAAATGGCTACTTTGATTTGTAATTTATTCGAATTGATTGATGCAAAATCAACTACGGCTTTCAATTTTTTAGCTTGTAAATCCAATCCTTTTTTCAACTGATCATCTTCGTAAATAGCGAAGTTTTTAATTGGCTGCGATAATTTTATTACAAAATACAAGCGCTGATCGTTAGCCCATCCTTTCGAATTTCTATTTCCAACAATTGTTGTAGCATCGATCTGTTTAAATGAAGTGCTTGTTGCTTCATCCCAGCCTATACCTTCAACCAAATCAATAATCAGGTGTGGTTTAACTGCATTTTTAGGGAATGTATACTGATGAAAACCTACCCGTTCAGTCGACGTTAATTCGGCTTTGATTTTATATTTATCCAGGAGTACGCTGTAATAACCAGCTTTGGCCTGCTCATTTTTGTGCGAGAATTTAGAAAGATATCCATTGTCTTCATCGCCTTTTTTGCCCTTTTGCAAAATGGTTTCTCCAGTTGCCGGCATGATGGAAATGTCGCCTAAATCGCCGATTCCTGTACCGCTTAAGTGCGTATGAGAAAAACCGGTGATGGTATTGCTCACATAATTGTATCCACTGCACCAGTCCCAACCTTCAAAGATATTATTAGGACCTAACTGTACTGCACCAAATGGAACATTGGCACCTACAAAGACGTGGCCATGTTTTGCTGAGCCGATAATCGGATCAACAAATTGGGTTAACCTGTTCGTTTTTTGAGCATGAACATTTGCTGATAAGAGGAGGGCGCTGAATAGAATAGGTTTAAGTTTCTTAAAATTCATGGGTTTGTAAATCGGTATTTGATAAATCGTTTTACTAAATTACTTAATAGAACGGGTGGGTAAAACATAATTAATAATTATCGCCATTCTAATCTAATGACGCTGTGTTTTTGACTGGTTTCCCAATCACTTTATAATTGCCGTCGCCTTTCAAAATGGCTAACATCTGTGGCTGGTTACCAAACAAAGCTTTAGCTGCAACTAATTCCTTATCATACTGAAAACTTTGCTCTATCCTGCCCTTTTCGTAAAAATAGCGACTCACAATCTGTGTTTCCAATATTCTTTTAATTTCTGATTTATGCACAGCCACATCTGTTTTTTTAGATACGGTTAACTTATATTTCAGATTCTCCAGATCGGCCTTAACTTCAGCCGATTTGTTTTCCTTCTCTGCTTCTATACGGAGATCAGAAAGCAATCGCTCCGTTTTGCTTTGATAGGTGAGGTCTTTATCTGCCAATCCATTGACAAAAATAGCATAATCAGTATCAGAGATCTGAAAACCTTTTGCTGATTCTAATTTTGGATTACTTTTTTTATACTGATTTGCATAATTGAAAAACAAATTTTTATTGATCATAGAGATAGTTACAGGGCTTAAACGGTCAGCATTTACTACCACATCCGGATAGACACCATTGCCGCTATATACATTTCTACCTGCTTTGGTTTGATACATCACCATGGCAGAATCTGCAAACCTTTCTACTGCACCTTCAGCATTTCGGTGCGCATAGTCTAACTTCTGAATACACCTTCCAGATGGCGTATAGTATTTTGCAACAGTTACTTTAACCATACTGTTATATGGCAAATTGAACGTTTGCTGCACCAATCCTTTGCCATAACTGCGTTGCCCTACCACGATGGCCCGATCAAGATCTTGCAATGAACCTGCAACAATCTCAGAAGCCGAAGCAGAATTCACATTAACCAGCACTACTAACGGCACATCAAGAGCTACAGGTGGGTACTGAGTTTTGTAGGCAATGGTTTTCTCTATATTTTTTCCTTTCTGTGTTACAATCAGCTGGTCTTTGTTTACAAACAAATTGACGATTTTAACGGCTTCCTGTAAAATTCCACCTCCATTATTGCGGAGATCTAAAATCACTCCTTTTGGGTTTTCCTTGTTAATTGCGAGCAAAGCATCTTTTACTTCCTGACCGGAATTTTCTAAGAATTTATCCAGCTTGATGTAGCCAATCCCATCTCCTACCATGCCTGAATAGGATACATTTGGCTGCTTAATCTCTTCTCGGATTATTTTTTTAGTGAATTCTTTCCCCTCTCTCATGAAAATTAAATCTACCGGCGTTCCTTTTGGTCCGCGCAGTAACTGACTTATCTGAGCTCTTTCTTTGCCTTTAACTTCTATACCGTTTATTTTAACCACCTGATCTCCGGCCTTCACTTGTTCCTTAAAAGCAGGATAACCTTCACTTACTTCATTAATAAAAAGTTTACCATCAATAATAATGGTACTAGCTCCTATCCCACCGTATTGTGTGCTTACATATTTAAGCTTATAATCTTCAATTTCAGATTCTGGAACGTATTCAGTATATGGATCGAGACTTTCTAACATGGCATCGATGCCCGTTTTCATCAACTGTGGTGCATTGGTGTCATCTACATAATTGATATTGATTTCCTTGTAAAGCGAGGCGAAAATATCAAGGTTTTTGGAAACCAGAAATAAATCTTCTTTAAAAGAGAAAGATAATATAGCGATGCTAAATCCTGCGGCTAAAAGTGCATATTTCAAATTTTTCATCAGTTCAGCTATATTTAATGGTGCTTTCCTATGGATCAGTAACAAACGACCTCATAGGATACATGCTAATTTTGGTATCACATGTTAAACATTTTATACGGATAGAATTTTTTAATCGTACAGGTGTAAATGTACAAAAAGAGATAAATATTAAAAATACTTATTAAGGCATAGCGTAAATAAAGCGTTACGCGTAAAAGAGACGGCTTACGTGTATTTGAAAGTTAAAGTCTGTTGCCTTTAGTATCGGCAAGTGCTTTTTGAATGGTGAATTCAATATAAGTGCGGTCGCGTTTTACTAATCGCATTAAATCTAAAATCAGTTCATCTTCTTTGCCCGGCGTAAAATCCAATGGCTCATTTGCTAAGTCGCGGTATTTCCTTAAAAACTTTGTTTTTACTTTAAATGCGGTTTCAGCGGTAAGTTGAAAGTTAGCCATAGCAGATTTTATTTGATGCAAAAGTAAAAATTTTTTGCTCACAATGGTATCTTTTTATCTGCGGATCAGAAAAAATTAGAGTTGTTAGGAATGCTTTACACGATAAATCTGTTAAAACTACGTTATGTATCCTATTAGATAAACACACAAAAATTAAATTCTAAGAAAATGAAAAAATTTATCCTCCCTATTGTGCTGCTAACCCTTGGTTGGGCAACAGCACAAGCACAAACCTTTAATCTAGGCGTTAAAGCAGGTGTAAACTTAGCGAAACTTAATGCAGATTTTGCGAGTGAAGAAAATCGTTTAGGCTATCAGGTTGGTGCCTGGGCACGTATTGGTGGTTCGAGTTTCTACGTTCAGCCAGAGGCTTATATTGGGAGTAAAGGAAATAAATTTATCAGTTTTACCAATAACAACAATAATGAAGTGGCTGCAGAAGGTAAAGTAAGGTTTACCACCCTTGATGTTCCGGTTCTATTGGGAACGAAATTTGGCGCTAAAAACCTTAATTTCCGGGTAATGGCAGGACCAGTAATTTCATTTATACTGGATGAAAACTCAAGTTTCAGTTCTGCCTACCAACAAGCTACAGATTTCGACAATTACAAGAACCAGGCATTGGGCCTTCAGGCTGGTGCTGGTGTTGATGTTGGTGCCATCTCTGTTGATTTACGTTACGAAGCTGGTTTATCAAATATTAGCAAGAGCGAAAAGTATAGCCAGAAACCTAACTTATTCCAGTTGAGTTTAGGGTTTAAGATATTGTAATATAAAAAAGCGCCAGGATGTAATTCTGGCGCTTTATAACCTTAGTCAAAAGCCTTGGCTTAAATTTATTTCTGGAGTTTCCCCAAGGTCTTTAATAAAAGGTAGTGTAAATTGTTCCTGCAAATGGATAGGTACTGTTTCCAACAATCCCTCGCAAATATAAGGTGTAGGCTCGTCCCTTCGTAAAAGTTAAGCTACTCCCGGCCGGAATTATTGAATTTGCTGTTCCCGTAGCATTAAAAAATGTTTTAACGACTGGCGTTTGGCCGGGGCCGATGTTCGGAATCTCCAGCCAGTTAGATGCTGTACCATAAGCAATATTGGTTATCATTTTCGTTCCGGTTGCTAAATCTCTGGTTACATCTAAGTTTGGACTGCCATTATATAAATTTACCAACCGCAAAAACACTTTGGTCGTATCTAATGCAGGCCTAACATCTTCTAACATTACTGATGACGGGATCTTCTTTGCGGTAGCTGAATATTGCCCCGTAGTGAAAACTGTATAATATTTCCCTGCTTCAGGGGTTATAGAGGCATTAAATACCTCTAAATTTGCATCGGCATTGGCGGTAGGAATAATTTTAGCAGTAAGTGTATGCGTGCCCGGACTGGTTTTAGCATAACCTAAATCAGGAAAGAGACCATTATAGGTATAGCCTGCATTTTCAGTTCCTAATGTAGATAAAGCGGATGAAAATTTATTCCCATCCATATAAAATGTTAGTGTCGGACTTCCGGGCGTTAGGTTCAGGATCTTCAGATAGGCATATTTAGTATCTCCAGGACTTATCTTTTCATAAGCGGTAGTTTCCACTAAATCACCTTTTTTGCAGGCAACAAATAATCCAATACCAACTGCAATAAAATATAATATTTTTTTCATCTTGTTTCTATTAATAGTGAATTACGGTTGAGAAAACCACATTTTATAAGTGTGATAATCACTTTTATCTGCACCGATTTTTTTCAACGATTCGGTGTTCCATAGGTATTCCGAGTTATATCTCGGACGGTATCGTTGTGCTGGCTTGCCGCCATTGTCAGCATAGAAAGTTGTTGGATAGCGGTAAACATTCAGGTAAGGATTATTTCCCGCCACATCGCCGTCTATGTAATTAAATTTACGAAGATCACACCAGGTTTCTATAAAACCATATCCGTAGAGCGCAAGGTACTTTTGCAACATAATATCTCTTATGGTTAAGCTTGCAGCCGTTTGCTTTACAGATGCACTGGTGAGATAAGCAGCCTTTTCTGCCGGTGTAATTGCTGTTCCTAATGCGCTGACAAAATCGATACTGGATGAAATTCCGTTCAAATAAGCGGTGTAAGCTAAAGCAAGGTCTCTTTTTCTAAACGCAGCCTCTGCCTTGATAAATTGCATTTCTGTATACGTCATGATCGGGAAACCTACATTATCCCTAAATAAATACTTACCTTGGTTTGGACCCGGGTTTGCACCTCCTAATGCCCCCCATGGATTTGGAACCTGATTTTTTGCTAGCGCCGTTCCACCATCAACAGTAAAAGGAGGTAAGCCTCTAAACACCAAATCTGGCGAGGCAGTGATCATATTATTACGCCTTGGGTCTATTACTGGCGAAACCGGGTTTGAAAGATAAGTACCATCTAGCAGGCCCACAATGATTGCGGTTTGCCGATACGCGGCCAGGTTAGCGCGGAGCGGACCAAAGAAGTTACCATTCAATGCGGTATTACCGGTATTGGGCACAATGAAGTTTTCCGCATTACTGGCCAACGATTTATCTACATATTCGATGACTTTTGCAGGATCATAAGACGCTTTATTTACCAGATTATTGGCATTTCGAGCCAGGATACCATAGTTAAATTTAATCCATTTTGCATTGTCGCCAGCATAGATTAAATCTGCCGGGCCAAATTTCGCAACTGTTCCATTACCATCCGTTCTGGAGAAGTTTTTAACTGACTCATTTGCTAACCTTACTACTTCGGCATACACATCTTGCTGGGGATCATAATCGTAAACATATCGGTTAACATCAAAAGCCTGCTTTAATATCACATCGCCATGATAATCGGTTGTGGTTTGCCAGCTCCAGGCCTTTAATGCCTGTGCCATACCTAAATAGTTATATTCTTGTTTGGCTTCAGCATCCTTAATAATCAGATTCACGTTAGCACCTAATCCGAAGTAATTTGTTCTCCAAATCTCTCCCATGTTATCACTTCCAGGAATCCATCCATGCTGTTCGCCTACATTAACTGCGCCGCCAAAATACTGGACTAATCCGCCTAAATATCTGGAATCAAACTGAATACCTCTTTCCATTTGCGCAAATAGCGGAGGGGTTAAAGTTCTGCTTGATACTTCCTGGGGTGTAGCCGGATCTGTATTTACATCCAGATACTTTTTGCAACCTGAAGTAATTGTCAAGGTAGCCAATACTGAAAATAGTATATATATTTTTCTCATCTCTTTAAATCTTAAAAACCTATTCTTACCCCTAAATTATAACCTCTTGGCAAGCCAACCGAACCAAAATCTATTCCTGTTCCACCAAGACCACCAGATGCAGCGCTTAATCCATTAACTGATGGATCTACACCTTTGTAATTGGTGATCAATAATAAATCTGTCCCGGTTACGAAGATGTTTGCGCTTTTAAGAACCTTGCTATTTTCAAAGAGGTCTTTTGGCAAATTGTAACTCAAAGTAACATCTTTTAGTCTTAGCCAATTCACGTCTTTTTCTAGAAAATCAGCAGTGTTATAAAAAGTGGAATAATAAGAAGTGGTGATGTAAGGTATAACAACAACATTATTTTTAGTTGGATTTGCGGTATTCTCCAAGCCATCTCTCATCACGCCCTGGATAATTCTTGGAACCTCACGGTCTGTACTCAGCTTAGATAAACCTCTTGAATACAGGTATAGTTCCGTAGCATTATAGATGTCGCCACCTTTTCTAATATCCAGCAGGAAGGAAAGGTTGAAGTTTTTATACGTAAAGCTATTGGTAACCCCCACCATAATATCCGGTGCCCTATCGCCCATTTGAGAAAAGTTGGTATCCTTAATCGGCATACCGTTAGCAGGGTTAATTAACAGTTGACCATCTTTATTTCTTAGGTAATCTATGCCTGCAAATGCTGAAATAGAAGTACCCACGCCATATTGAGCCCTTACATTATCAAACAACCAGCTATCAGATACGTAAAAAACGTCTTGGTTTGCCGGGAGCGAGATGATCTTCCCTCTAGATCTGGAGGCATTTGCGGAAATATCCCAGGTAAATTTATCGTTTCTGATCGGCGTACCTTTTACCAATAACTCAAATCCACGAACACGAATTTTACCACTATTAATGTACTGTAAAACTGCTCCTGATGCGTAGCTCAAACGCGGAGCCGTAATTTGCTTGTCAGATAAATTGTGATAATATGAGAAATCGAAAGACAGGCGATTATTAAAAAATCCAAGTTCTACACCAATTTCCTTCGCTGTGGTAAACTCTGCCTGCAATTCTGGGTTTCCCATATTTACATCAAGCGCATAACCACCGCCAGTGGTTTGTTGTGCCACGAGCTTGTTATTGGTGATATAGGCAACCCTGGCATCTTTACCTGATTGGCCCCATGACCCCCTTAATTTACCATATGAAAGCCAGCCAAGACTTTTAATTGCTGCCAGATTCGAAAATACAAAACTTAGCGAAGTTGCAGGGTAAAAGAAAGTATTGTTTTTTTGCGGTAAGGTTGACGATAAGTCTTGCCTGCCTGAAAGGGTTAAGAATAAATAGTTATCATAACCTAATTCTGCATTTCCAAAGAAACCTGTCTTACGTTTTAATTCATCGGTATAAGCCACCCGTTGTGTAGTAGGATCGATATTGTTCATGCTGAAGAAGTTTGGCTGATAAAAGCGGGTTCCAAATTGTGCATTTACCTGATAAGAGTCATCCTTTATTTCTGCACCTAAACGGATAACCGGCTTAAACTTTCCAAAATCTTTTTTCACCGTTGCGACAAAGTTTGCAGTGATTAATTTTTCATTGGCATTATAAGTGTTTAAACCACCGCCAGAATTGGTTGTTTGGGGCTTATTGGCTTCATACGACTGAACATCATATGCAGAAAGACCCGTTTGTGAAAAAATATCAGCACCCGCATTTCCTTGCATACTCAACCAATTAGTTGGTGTATAAACGAATCCAATATTCCCTAAAACACGGTTCATCTTATCATAATTAGGATTCCGTTCCACTCCCCAATAAGGATTGTCTAATTCAGCACCTAAACTCCCTGTTACGGTTCTACGTTCCCCGTTTGTGGTTAAATAATTTCGCATGTCATCCGTTAATGGCCAGGAAAGCGCACTTAACATCGGACTACTTACGCCTTTATAGGTCTTATCTGTTCTGGATGAAATCAGGTTTAGCGAGGCATTCATATTAATTTTCTCACTGATTTTTGATGTTCCTGTAATTTTACCGTTGATAGTATTATAGGCCGTTCCGGGAATAATTCCTTGTTGATCTGTATAGCTTACTGTAGTTCTTACGGATAGTTTTTCACTTCCGCCTTCTATTGTTGCATTGTGTTTCTGCGTGAAGCCGGTTTTGTAAAAATTACCAATGTTATCATACATAGCTTTATTTGCCGGATATTTGGCACCAAAGAACGTCCGCGTACGCTGCTCATCATCAAAAAATCCACCCGCTCCACCGCCATATACTGTTTGCACTTCTGGATAACGATAAGTATTCTCTAATCTGAAAGAGTTGCTGTATGAAATTCTTGCCGTACCCGCTTTTGCTCTTCTGGTTGTAATTACAACTGCCCCAGAGGCACCGTCAGTACCATATAAAGCAGAAGCTTCAGGTCCCTTCAAAATCGTTAGTGATTCTATTTCCTCTGGATTGATGTCCATCGCTCTATTTCCGTAATCATTCTGGCGATTAAAAGAACCTTGTCCAACAAGGTTATATTCACTGAATGTACGGTTGGATATCGGCAAACCATCAACAACAAATAATGGTTGATTGTCTCCATCGAGCGAGATTCCTCCCCGAATAACCATCGTTGCCGATGCACCCGGTGTGCCTGTGGTTGGTGTAATTGTTGCACCAGCAACACGCCCCTGTAAGGCGTTCAAAAAGTTATCGCGTTGAGTGTCTGCTACGTCAGAACCTTTTAAAGTTTGAGCAGAATAGCCTAATGCATCTTTTGATCTTTTTATACCAAATGCAGTTACCACTACATCACTGAGGTTACCCGCATCTGATACCAGGGTGATGTTAATGCTGGTGTTGGTACCCACAGCGCGCTCTTGTGTAGCATAACCCACATAAGTAAATTGCAACACATCAGTTTTTAGTGCCTTTACTGAGTAATTTCCGTCGCCATTGGTTTGTGCAACGGTGGTGGTTCCCTTTACCCGAATGGAAACGCCGGGAATTGGTCCATCAGTAGATGAGACCTTACCTGTAACTGTTATTTGTTGTGCAATGGCTTGCGCCAGCAACAAAAAAGTACCAATAATAATTAATAGTAGTTTTCTTTTCATAAACTGCCCGGTTGAAGAATGAAATGATTTTAGTTGATTAGTTTGTTGTTTGCCTATATATCAAATACACGCACAATCACGCATATTTTTCCAATATTTAGCTAATATCATAAATGTTTTTCGTTTAAAAAACAAATAACAAAGATTGTCGCATAACATTTCCGATATATTATTGCAAGAAAACGCAAAAACACGCAAAACAAATAAGTACTATATTTACAGCTAGATAAATCAAACCCAGCATGCTCAAAAAAGAACGACACGATTTTATTATGCGCCAGATTAATTTGCACAATCGCGTGCTTACCTCTGATTTGGTTCAATTACTTAATGTTTCTGAAGATACCATCAGGCGGGATTTACAGGAACTGGTAGATGAAGGCCTACTTTTTAAGGTTCATGGCGGGGCACTATCCAAATCATACCACAGCTCTTTCGATGATAGCACTGTTTATGCAAGGGATAGTAAAATTATCATTGCTAAAAAAGCCGTTAACTTGATTAAAGACGGCATGGTAGTGTTAACGGGAGGAGGCACAACCATTTTAGAATTTGTAAAACAACTGCCTCAGAATATTGAAGCTACGTTTTTTACCATCAGCCCTTTGGTTGCTGTGGAACTGGCGAAATACAATAATATTGAGGTAATTCTGATTGGTGGCTTATTTTCCAAAAACTCTCAGGTTACTTATGGTGGTCAGGTGATTACGCAACTTTCTGAACTTAAGGCAGACCTCTGCCTTATGGGCACGAGTGCAATACATCCAGAAGAAGGTTTAACGGATACTTATTGGGAAATCAATCAGCTTAAAAAAGCCATGCTGGCGGCGGCTAAAAAAACAGCTGTTTTATGTATTTCTGAAAAGTTAGATATTGCGCTTCGGTTGAGGGTTTGCCATATCAACAGCATCAGCTACCTGATTACTGAGCTTGATTACAGCCATGAATCTTTGATCGGTTATCAATCCAAAGAAGTTAATATTCTATAGTAGAATAGGGTCTGATAAATTATTATTTTGCCACGGAAAAACGGAAAGAACAGAATAGGGTGACAAGTATCGGATAAATACAGCCAAGGTCCCGGTTTTTAAGCGATGACTAATAAAGATCGTTTGATGAGATAAGTAGGGCAATTCTACAGCGAAGTCGAATTGAAATTTTGCCACGGAAACACCGAAAGCATACAATAGGGTGATGCTAAATATGTCTTGTTATCAGGATAAGTCATCGGATGAAATAACTTATATGCTAAGTATTTTCATCCGATGAAGAATAATGTTAAAAAACTGGGTCTGCCGGAGTATTGGTATTATTGTCCCGTTCCTGAAATGGATAAGGGAAAAAATTGCGTTTCCGATCTGCAACTGGTTGATTGAACCTTCGCATATCTTCGATTTTTAAACCTGAAGCATAGAGCTCAATTGAACGGTTTTTATAAATCAAATCCAGCAATTGTTGTCGTGTAAATGGCCCTGTTAGCGCTGGTAAAGCTGCTGCAACGCCAAACACATCATTAGTTTTGGTAACCACTTTATTTAATTCTGTTAATGCATTTTGTAGATCGGATTGCCGTGCATATGCTTCTGCCTTGATTAAAGTCATTTCTCCTGGCAAATATATTGGGAAAGGCGTTGAAGTTCCTGTAGCAAAGCCGCCCATCCGCAAAGTTGCAGGATTCCCGGCTAACACCGTGTAAAAAGGAATTCTTCGATCCGCAGCATCAGGCACATTGGCGCCAGTTAAACCCAAATTTGCGTTCAGCGGCTGAAAAACATTATTTGAGGAAATGATGGTAAATAAAATATTTGGAGAAGTTGCATCGAAATTGAAGGCTGATGCACGGGTTAAATCTACGGCATTTGCTTCGGTTAAAGCCAAAGCATAATTTTCAGAGAACAAGGCATACCTTGCTTTTAAAGCATGAATGGTATTCACGATGTTAATGCCCGGCACATTTGCATTGAATCCTGTTGAAATTGGATTAGCTGCAATTGTTGTCAGCGCATTATCCAGTATAGAAATTGCTTTGGCAAAGCCTGAAGCCCTGGTAATAAATGCCGCATTTTTACCTGTGCCATCTGGAATTCTCTCCCAGTATTGCGATAAATTTCCAATAGCAAGTGCTTTAAAAATACTAGAATAGGCGATTAAGCCGGAAGCGTAACCCTTATCACCAAGATTATTGGCATTGGTAATTACTAAATCTGCATCGTAAATAATTTTGTTAGCGCTCGTCCACAGGTTGAATAAAATAGTGTTTGTTCCGTCTACTGCGGTGCCTCCGGTGCTTAACTGCAATTCAGGAATGTTTCCAGAATTGAGCAAAGAAAATTCATTGGTTACAAAGCCATTTACTGCTACCGAATTAAACATTACACCAGTCCTACTCAAGGAGTAAACCCGTTGTAAACCTATCGCAACTGCCGTTAAACCCTGTTGAGAAGTAAGGGCAACATCGGCCTTGGCTCTTGAAGGATCCTGATATTCTTTTGTGCAAGAGGATAAACACATTGCCCATGAAAAAGCAATGCAGGTGATATATTTTGAAGTGTTATATCTTAAATTTTTCATAAATTTTTCCTTTACCGATTAAAATTTAACTTGTAAACCTAAACTAAAGGTTCTGGGAATTGGAACGGAACCGAAATCGATGTTCCTTAAAATAGTTGACTGACCGCCTGAATTTACTTCAGGATCATATCCTTTATAATTATCCCACGATACGAGGTTTCTTCCGCTCAAAGTGATGGTTAAATCCCTTAAGTATTTCACTTTTCCTACGTTGTAACTTAAAGATATCTCTCTCAATTTCACAAAAGATCCATCATCAATCCGCCATTCTTCTGTAGCATAAACACCCGCTACATAACCCCTAGGCAACTGCCCAAGTTGTTCTGCCTCGGCAACTTTTCCATTGCCGACGCCCTGGCGGGTTCTCCAGTCGGCGTTCCAAACATCACCTCCCTGAACCGCATCTAACTGCACATGGAGGTTAAACTTTTTATAACTGAAATCATTTACAAATGAAGCGGTATAATCTGGGTTAGGATTACCCAAGACCTTCCGCAAGGTTGTTCCGGTTGGCAAACCATTGGCACCACGCTGTGGGGTAAAAGTAGTTGCCGAAGTCTGAATTCCACGTTCTAACTGCGGGATTCCAGCAGCATTGGTGAGCAGACTCCCATCCGCATTCCGGGCAAAAAAGGTTCCGTAAAAAACGCCAATTGCTTCGCCATCAATAATGGCAACCGGAGCGCCGGGATTGGTTGCGAACAACCTCAATCCTCCTACATTTAGCGCCTGATTTCTATTTCTATTAAAAACTACCGTAGTATTCCAGCTGAAGTCTTTGGCTTTTAAAGGCGTTGCATTCAGTACCAGTTCAATCCCTTTGTTTCTCAACGAACCAATATTATCCAAAAAGCTGGAGAATCCGGTTGAAGGCGCGGTAACACTTGCAATTAAAAGATCACTTACCTTTTTATTGTACCAGTTAAATTGCAAGCCTAAGCGGTTTTTAAAGAAAGATAAATCAGTACCTAACTCTAACTCCCGCTGACGTTCTGGTTTTACATTTTCATTCGCCAATGTTGCACTCGAAAACAACGAGGCCCTACCTAAAAATGATTGCGTACTGTAAGCATTAATGCGGTCGTAAGCGCCGATACCGGTTAGGTTCCCCGATTCGCCGTATGCAGCCCGGATTTTAAACGTATCCCACCATGACGAAACGCCGAGGTCTTTCCAGTAATCTGCAGATGATAATACGTAACTTCCGTTCCCTTTAAAGTAGGTTTGTGTTCTATTATCAGATCCAAAAACGGTTGACTGATCTACCCGTACGGCTCCTGTTAAAAACAAATGATCTTTGTATTTAAACGTTTGCTGTACATAGCCCCCACTTACCGAAAGTTGTGTTCTACCATCAACACTTGGCAATTGTGTGGCTGCCGCGTTTACAGTTTCAATGAGCGGTGCTAAACCACGACCATTAACCAACTGATAACGTGTTTGTTCATATTGAAAAGAATAACCCAATTGTGTAGTCGATGCAATTTTAGCTGAAATCTGCGACTGGTAAGTGGCGTTAATTTCATTGTTAAACTGAAAAGCATTATTACTTGCAGTACTGGCGTAACCATTTAGCGTTCCATCTAAAGCGGCGCCTCCACCAAAGAAATCAGGATTTACATTATACGCATATGGCGGAATGTAAGTTGAGCCATTGGCCCCGGAGTTATCTACGCCCACTAGAAAGTTTAAAGTCAGGTTTTTTACCGGATAAAGTTTCAGGTTAGCACTGGAAATAATTCTGTTTGTTTCCTGGCGTTGTTTGATGTCTTCGATAACGGAAACAGGATTAACCCTTCCGCGCTCGCCCACTGGCAATAGATTACCATTGGCATCCCGGGCAAAAATATCGTGAAAATTACCAATAATGGTAACCGAGTTCATTGGAGAAAAGAATGAATTCCCATCTGGTTTTTCATTCGCTGCACTTCTGATGTAGTTCATACCCACACTTAAGGAGGCCCAATCGGTAATTTTCTGATCTAGATTGGCCCGAAGATTATACCTGGTAAAGTCGGTATTTTTGATAATCCCCTGGTTGGTAAAATAGCTGGCCGAAGTATAGAACTTCGTGTTATCAGTTCCTCCGCTAATGGAAACGGTATTATCAGAACCGTAGCTTGTTTGAAAAATATAATCCTGATAATTATATCTGGTAACCGGAGTGGTGTTGGTTAATAAAACAGCCGGCGTATTGGGCGTAACCACTGCAGTTTGAATGACATCTTGTGTAAATGAGTTAACCGAACCGCCAAATTTAACAGGAGATTGGTTTACCTCAATCTGTTTCCGCAGTTCGCTCACGGTTAAACTGGTATTGAAAGTAACCTGCGCTTTACCACTGACACCTCTTTTAGTAAAGATTTGGATAACACCCGAATTGGCTCGCGAACCATAAATTGCTGCCGCTGCCGCACCGTTTAACACTTCAATCCGATCTATATCTGCCGGATTGATATCTACCATTCTATTTTGTCCGATGCTTCCAACCACATTGCCTCCATCAAAATTGGCAGAGGTATTGGTTACCCGGGTGGTAGAATTGTTCACAATGACGCCGTCGATGATATAAAGTGGCTCTGAGGATGAATTAACGGAACTAATTCCGCGTAACCTTACCGACATGCCACCTGCAGGATCACCCGAGTTTTGACTAATTTGCGCACCGGCGGTTTTTCCCTGCAAAGAAGACAGTACATTTCCGCTTGGCGCTTTGTTCAGGTCATCTCCTTTTACGGTACTTACATAACTACCGAGTTCTTTTCGGGTAGTTCCGGCAGATGTTCCGGTTACAATCACTTCATCAAGCCCCACCGCATCTCCGCTTAGCACACCATTTAATTGTACGTTTGTATTCTCTCCTAAAGTAATCGGCTGTGCCGAAGATTTATAGCCTACAAATGAAAAGGAAACCTGATAAGTTCCCGGCGCTAAATCTACCGCAAATGTATATGCACCATTCCCATTTGTACTGGTTGCAAGACTCGTACTCTGAATTTTAACGACTACGCCAGGAATGGGTGTATTGCTGGCTCCATCAGTTACTTTTCCACTAATCGTATATCGCTTGTTTTGGGCCTGCGCACCAGGTGTAAACAAAAGCAGGAGAAATGGGATCATCGATATCACGAATAATTTCGACAACCATTTTAGGTAAGTTTTTTCCATAAAATTTGGTTTAGGGTTAAACAAAATTAATAAAATCACTTACAAAGCCAATTTTTATTCCAGTGAACTCATGTTTTACGAAATATGCCTAAAGCTGATCTATTCTGGCAAGCTAATTTTCCCCATACAAACGGAAGGGACACCTTTCCTCCCGCCAAAGTTAATTGGTGCGCCACAGATGCTTTCGTTTGCCAAAACTGCAAACAATACAGCCTCCTTTGCATCTGGATGAATTCCTAAATCTGCAGTAGTGGCGAATCGAGATTGGGGCAACACTTCTTTTAATAACCTAACCAGTAACGGGTTGTGCATTCCGCCACCGCTCATAAAAATTTGTGCCCCGGCTGCTGTCCCAAAACACTTTTTTACGGCATCGGCAATTGTTTTAGCAGAAAAATGGCAGAGTGTGGCCATTATATCTTCCGGATTGATGTTCTCTGTAGCTGAAGTTTTTTGAGCAGTAGCCAGATAATTTAAATTGAATAATTCAGGCCCGGTTGTTTTTGGAAAATCTGCTTCAAAGAATTCATCTATTAACAGCGCATTAAGCAGATCTTGATTTAAATTTCCAGATAATGCTACCGCACCGTTTCGATCATAAAACTGATTGAAATGTTGCTGCATAAATTGATCCATTATCGTATTCCCAGGTCCAACATCTGTAGAAAAAATCTCAGCAGCGTTCAGGTTTCCTGGCAAATAAGTAAAATTGGCAATTCCGCCAATATTTAACATTACCCGATCTTCAGCTTTTTTAGAAAAGATTAAATAATCACCATACACAGCTAGCGGAGCGCCTTCTCCTCCGGCAGCTAAGTGCTTTTGCCTAAAATCAGAGAACGTAATAATCCCTGTTTTTACGGCAATATGGTCGCCATCGCCAATTTGCAGCGTTCCGTTTGGATAAACATTTATCTTATGCAGCGATTTTGGCGCATGAAAAATTGTTTGTCCGTGGCTGGCGATAAAATCAATATCCTCATTTTTATAGCCCCACTCCTTCAGTGCAGCATTAATCAAGGTGGCATGGGTTTCTGCGATTAACTCATTCATCAGGCAAACCAATTGCAAGTCGACATCCCTTTTTGAAAACACGGCCTTCACCTTTGAGCGGAAATCGGCCGTAAAATCTCCGGTTTTAAATTTTAGCACCTTGATATTGGTTTCGGCTCCGCTCCCGCTCACCTGGCATAGCGCAATGTCCAAACCATCCATAGAAGTGCCACTCATTAAGCCTATAATGAGGCGTTCGGTTTTTTCTGCTTTTAAATAGAGGTTGTGAATTTGCTTGTTCATGCTTAAAGGCTGCTTTATAAATACGATTGGCAATTTGTTTCTTCGATTAGATCTTCAAATTGAAAATACCGACAATAAAAGTAAATAACCTTTGTTAGAAATTGACCATAACTCCTATCTTTACTGCTCCGTACATTAAAAACCATATAAAAAAAATGGCTAGATTAAATTTACTGGAGGAGACACGTTTCGAGAAACTACCCGTAAGCGTGTTCGAAAATCCAAAAATTGCTTCGATTAATGTGGCGCACCGAATCGCCAACCTCATTAAATCTAAACAAGCAAGCAACACACCTGCAGTACTGGGCTTAGCAACAGGTGTTACCCCAATCGCAGTGTACTCCGAACTGGTAAGACTGCATAAAGAAGAGGGTTTGAGTTTCAAAAATGTGATTACTTTTAACTTGGATGAATACTATCCAATGGCGCCAACTGCGGCACAGAGTTATGTCACCTTTATGAATGAAAATCTATTCGATCACATTGATATCGATAAGAATAATGTTCATATTCCTGATGGAACGCTGGCACTTGAAGATATTCCGGCTTTCTGTCTGGACTACGAAAAGAAAATTGGCGACCTGGGCGGATTAGATATTCAGATTCTGGGTATTGGCCGTACCGGCCACATTGGTTTCAACGAGCCGGGATCTGCTCCGAATTCAGGAACCCGCCTGGTAACTTTGGATGATTTGACCCGCAGAGATGCCGCAAGAGACTTTGGCGGAAAAACTTTTGTGCCAACCAAAGCCATTACCATGGGAATTGGTACTATTTTCAAAGCAAGAGAGATTATTTTAATGGCTTGGAGCCGTAAAAAGGCTTCGATTATAAAAAAAGCTGTTGAAGGGGAAATCTCGGGAGAGGTACCTGCAACTTACCTGCAGTTATCTGACCATGTAGAGTTCATTCTTGATGCACCTGCCGCTTCAGAGCTCACCCGTTTTTATACACCATGGCTGGTTAAAGATTGTGTATGGACCGATGCATTAATTCGCAAAGCTGTAATCTGGCTGGCAAATACACTTAAAAAACCAGTGTTGAAGTTAACTGAAGATGACTACAACAACAATGGAATGGCCCAACTCGCAACGGAAAAGGGACCTGTTTATAACATCAACATCCACATATTTAACAAATTACAACATACCATTACCGGCTGGCCAGGTGGCAAGCCGAATGCAGATGATTCTCAGCGTCCGGAGCGTGCCGAACCAGCGAAAAAACGTATAATTATATTCTCCCCACATCCGGATGATGATGTAATTTCTATGGGCGGTACATTTATCCGCCTGGTTGACCAGAAACATGATGTACATGTGGCTTACCAAACGTCTGGTAATACCGCAGTTTGGGATGATGATGCGCTTCGCTTTGTAGAATTCAATGTAGATTTTACCGAAAAAATGGGTATGGACAATACGCATTTGAAGGAACTTTATCACAAAATGAGGACTTTCATTGAGGATAAACAACCCAACCAAGTTGATACCCCTGAAATTCAAACTGTAAAAGGTTTAATTAGAAAAGGTGAAGCCATTGCAGGTGCACGTTACTGTGGTTTGGAAGATGACCATATTCACTTCCAGGCACTTCCTTTCTATGAAAGTGGTAAAAATCAAAAGAACCCGGTAACTGAAGCTGATATCGATTTAACCATCGAACTCTTGCAGAAGGTTAAGCCCCAACAAGTTTTTGCAGCTGGCGATTTTGAAGACCCTCATGGCACACACATTGTTTGCTTCAACATCATTTTAGCGGCATTAACCAAACTTCGCAAAACGGAAGATTGGGCAAAAGATTGCTGGTTGTGGATGTACCGCGGTGCTTGGCAGGAATTTGAAACCCACGAAATCGAAATGGCAGTTCCAATTTCCCCAAAAGAATTAGAAAGGAAAAAATACGCAATCTTCAAACACCAGAGTCAGAAAGATAGAGCCGTGTTTCCTGGAGATGATTCCAGAGAGTTCTGGCAGCGTGCTGAAGACCGAAACCGTGAAACAGCCAAAGCTTATGATGACCTTGGGCTTGCGGAATACGAAGCCATGGAGGCTTTTGTGAGATGGAAGTTTAATGACTAATATTCAAATCCCCGCTTGTTGAAGGCGGGGATTTTTTTTTGCCGCTGCACTGGCTTGCCTCGGCTGGCCCGCCGAAGGGCTTTCTCCCTTATTCCTGATAGAAAGATAGCCAAAACCGAGCTTTTCTGCGGGCTCATGAATTCCTTTGAAAATATAAACACTAATGAATAACTCAAGGCTCGGAACTGATATTGGATAAAATCGTTAAAGCGTCTAACGTTTTCTCCTTCCATCATTTCCTAGGCCGGAAGGCAAGGTGGTGATTGGGAGTGAACCCTCTTTTTAACAGAATCCCTGTGCCAAAAACCTAATTACTTGTATCATTACCCTCATAATCTAACCACTTGAAGTCTGCCGTTTTACTTGATTTTTCTCCAGACGAGGTTGCGTATAATGCAAATAAACAACCTACAAACCCGCCTGCTTCCTTTGTACTCAAATATTTTCCATCCACATTGTTAAATAACAACTTCCATTGATTCGGAGTTGTGGCATACTTAAAATGATATTTATCTCTATCCGCTTCAATTTGCAGGTAAACCACGTTGTTACGTAATTCAATTTGCTTTAACAACTCCATCTTTTTTTCATCTTGCGTTCCTTTAAAAACCTGTAAAACAGGCTTACCGGCAGCAACTGACTTACATAAATAATAGAAATGCGATTCACTTTGAAAAATCGCAATTCCTGCCTTTTCATTTTCAGTTTTGGCTTCAAAAACCAACTCAGTGCTCGCCTTTGCTTTTAAATGTTGTTGGCGTTTGCCAATAAAAGCCGGGTGGCCTTTACCCATAATTGTTTCCGGCAAAAGTTTCATGGTTAAACCCGTTGACTTGTTCAATTGGAACCAGCTGGAATCTAACGTTCTCAAAAATAATAAAGCCGGATCTAGCCGATCTTCAAATTTAATGCGATAAGAAAAATTACCACTTTGTGGATTTACTCCTGCTTGTTTAACTTCTTTGAAGTTTGCGGAGTAACTAAATTTTAATGCTTTGCTATCTGGATTAATGATTGGCCAATCGTTTTCCCACTTCACCGGCGCAATAAAGGTCTCTCTTCCTGTATTGTAATAATCTCCTTCATAAGGCCTAACGGCTAAAAATACAGCATAAGTTTTTTCGTCTGGTCCATCAACAAGCTCCGCATGTCCTGCTGATGTGATTGGATTTTTTCTGTCCGGATCAAGATCTCTTTGTGTCAAGATTGGATTTTTTTCATAAGGTAAATAAGGTCCTATTGCATTTTTGCTCCGCAAAATAACTTGCGAATGATTGACCGAAGTGCCACCTTCTGCCGCACACAAATAATACCAGTTCCCTCGTTTAAAAATATGCGGCCCTTCTATCCAAACTGGTTTTTTACTGATATCTACTCCACCATTAACCAGTTGTACTTCATCAGCAAGCACTTTTAAATTTACCGGATCAAATTCGTAAACACGGATGGTGCGGTGACCACTATAAAGGGGCTTGTTATCGGGCGCATCGCTATTATAAACGATATAGGCCTTGTCACGATCGAAAAACAGCGACGGATCTATTCCCTTCACTTCCGGCAGCCAAACCGGATCACTCCATGGTCCACCCGGATTTTTCGCCGTTACTACAAAATTTCCCTTATGATCTATCATCGTGCAGGTAACATAATACAATCCATTGTGATAATTAATCGAAGGCGCGAATAATCCTCGGGTTACCCTGTCGCCCAAAAAATTCATTTGTGTTGGTCGATCGATTACGTTTCCGATTTGCTTCCAGTTTTTAAGGTCCTTACTATGGAAAACAGGTATTCCCGGAAAATAGGCAAAGGTGGAATTGACCAGGTAATAATCTGAACCCACTTTGATTACACTTGGATCTGGATAAAAACCGGAAAGAATTGGATTGGTAAACTTGATCTGTGCTGTGCCTTGAAGCGACAAACACATTAACATATAGAAAATTAGCTTTCTCATTTTAAAATGATATCTGGTTAAACAGCTGAAGGTATAAATAATGAAATAAAATTGCAACCGATTGCATAAAGTATTAATTCTTCTTAGTTTAGTGATAAATAAAGCAACTAGTGTGCTACCTAACCAAAAGCCTTTTATGAAAAAAATTTCTCTATGCTCACTTTTAATTATGGGCAGCCTGACTGGCTTTTCCCAAATCAAACTCCCAAGGCTTATCTCCAACGGGATGATCCTTCAGCGGGAAGATACCGTTAAACTTTGGGGTAAAGCTGCTGCTAACGAAGCAGTAAATCTGAACTTTAAAGCAAAAACCTTCAAAACAAAAGCAAATGCGAGTGGCTATTGGGAGATTAAACTTCCACCACAAAAGGCAGGTGGACCATATGAAATGGCTTTTTCTGGCAGCAATAAGGTAGTTTTAAAAGACGTCCTTTTTGGCGATGTGTGGCTTTGCAGCGGACAATCGAATATGGAACTTCCAATGCTGCGGGTAATGGATAAATACCCAGAAGTTATTGCGGCAGCTAATGAGAATCAAATCCGGCAATTTTTAGTGCCAGATGATTATGATTTTAATGTACAGAAAACAGATTACTCAAACGGCTCTTGGGTAGCTACTACACCTGCATCAGTGCTGGATTTTTCTGCAGCAGCCTATTTTTTCGCATTAGATATCAATAAAAAATTCCACATCCCGATTGGGATTGTAAATGCAGCGCTGGGTGGTTCGCCAGCACAAGCGTGGATGAGTGAAACTGCTATTAAAAAATTTCCCGCTTACAATCAGGACTTTCGGAAATACAAAAACGATCACCTTATCAAAAGTATTGAATCGGCAGATCAGGCGGCGTCAAATGCCTGGTACACTAATATAAATCAGCAAGATGAAGGCATTAAAAACAATTGGAGAAATGGCCCAGCCGGATCAGGTTGGGCAGCAATGGAATTACCAGGATATTGGGCAAATGAATCGTTAGGAAAAGTAAATGGAGTGGTTTGGTTTAAAAGAGAAATTGATGTGTCTCAACTCCTGGCCGGAAAACCTGCAAAACTGCTGCTGGGTAGAATTGTTGATGCTGATTCTGTTTTTATCAATGGAGAATTTGTGGGATCAACAAGTTATCAATATCCACCAAGGCGATATCTAATAAACAGTGGAATATTAAAGGCGGGCAAAAACACCATCACGGTTAGGGTAGTTAACAACGCTGGGGAAGGTGGCTTTGTCGCCGACAAAGATTATCAGCTGATTGCTGGAAATGATACGATTGATTTAAAAGGCACCTGGAAGTACAAATTGGGTGTAAAATCCAGCCCAGCTCCAGGCCAAACTTTCATTAGATGGAAGCCTGTTGGCTTATACAATGCCATGATTGCGCCGCTGAAAGATTATGCCATAAAAGGGGTACTGTGGTATCAGGGAGAATCAAATGCTGGTAACCCGAAAGAATATTTTAGCTTAATGGAAAGCCTGATTGCCGATTGGCGCACCACCTTCAATCAGCCACAACTACCCTTTATTGCCGTACAACTGCCTAATTTTATGCAGGCGAAAGAAAATCCTTCTGAAAGTGGCTGGGCAGAATTGAGGGCACAGCAAGCCAAGTTATTGACTATAAAAAACACGGCAATGGCTGTGGCGATAGATTTAGGCGAGTGGAATGATATACATCCGTTAAACAAACAAGACATCGGCAAAAGATTGGCTTTACAGGCGGGCAGATTGGTTTATGGAGACGTCAAAACAGTGGCTTCCGGACCTACTTTTAAATCAGCTGTTGCGAAGGGAAATAAAGTAATCCTCAGTTTTGACAATACCGGTAAAGGTTTAATATCGAAATCTGGTCCGTTAAAAGCGTTTGCAGTAGCAGGCAGCGATAAAAAATTTGTGTGGGCAGAAGCAGAAATCCGCGGTGAGAATGTGGTTGTTTCAACCAAAGATATTTCAAATCCAGTTTATGTGCGTTACGCATGGGCAGATAATCCGCAGGATGCGAACCTCTACAATAAAAGTAGCCTTCCAGCTGCACCGTTTGAAGCCGCGATCAAATAAATTCTAAAATAAAACCCTACGGAAGTGATTTCTGCAGGGTTTTTCATGTTATCAACTCAGCGTTTTAGTTTTCGCCATTGCCTTGCAAGGCTTGCTTTGCACCAGCGTATGCGGGTTTCTTGCTAAAGTTTTTATCGAATAAAAGCGGATAATCCAGTCGGTTGGCGGTAACATTTATTGAGGTATTTAACCAGCTACTGGTATCGTCTACTCCCCAAATGGTAATACCTCCGCGTTGCGCTGCCGGAACATATTTAATATAAGTGGCGATTACAAATTTGTACATCGCAGCCTGTAACCTTAAGTCATATGCGGAAGCTACATAACCCACTGCAGGGTTAGCACCTCCGGGATTTATTCTAATGTCAAGTTCAGATATTTTAACCTTCAAACCGGTTGCTGCCAATTTTTGCATCATTGAAATGATATTTGCATAGGGGGTAGAAATGAGCATGTGCATCTGTGTACCTACACCGGTAATCCCGGCATTTGCAGTTTTCAATTCATTTGCAAGCTTCACAAAAGCATCGAGTTTTGCTGTACTGCTCTCTAAATTGTAATCGTTCATGTAAAAATCTGCACTTGCATCGGCTGCTTTTGCATACTGAAAAGCTTTCATTGCATAGTCTTTGCCTAAATAATTCTGCCAAACGAAAATATCAGTTCTTCCTGTTGATGGAGTGTTGGTGTTATTTCTTAATTCGCCCGCATCAGAAAAAGCCTCATTGATCACATCCCAGGCTTTAATTTTACCGACATAATGACCAATAACCGTTTCAATATGTTTCTTCATAGCATTATCAACAATAGTAACCACCGCAGCGCCAGTTGGAGGGGCTATAACAGAAGCATCGGTAATGCTTACATCATCAAGGTATAGCGTATTTGGTGTTCCTCCTAAATCAAATGCCATTTGTATAGAGGTTACATTTGCCGGAACCACATAGCTATAGGTATTTTTAGCGTAACTGGTGGTTACTGGTAAACCACCCTGATAATTTACTGCGCCTGCAGCTCCACTTAAAAATGAGCGGACTTCCAGCTGAATACTTTGTGCACTGGCACCTTTAATGCTATAAGAAATATTATACGTTTTCCCTGCTGTTACCGGAATTTGCACTTTGTTTATCATTTGAGTGGAAAATGATTGTCCGCCTGCAGGCACATTCACCTGCATTGCTCTGGCACCTGCATTTGTGTTGCTCGTTGTACTCACAAACTGGCCTTTGCCATTCAATGCTAACCAACCGTCGGCGGGTTCATCCGCCGTATTTACCGTGATGTTTTCGAAACCGGGATTAGAAACCAGGTTAGAAACGCCGCCCCCGCTGCCGCCGCCAATCAAAGTATTATAATAACTTGCCCGTTGCTGAGAATGCCAAACTAAGGTATGACCGAAAACCTGTAATCCGGCAGTTGTAGCCAGGTTGTAAAATGCGTCAGCACGGGTAAAATCGTAACTTCCATCACTTCTGAGTACTGCATCATTTTTCAATTCGTTTCCAAAAGTGATGTTACTTGCTTCGTTTTTTACCACAGACCAATAGCGTGCATTCGTACTTGAAAGCGGATATTCGGCAGCGATCCCAATGGGAAAAGAAGCCACACTTTTTAAGGTAGCGGTGGTGTCTGTGAAATTTCCATTGTTTTCAAAACCTCCGTTCTGACTATCTTTTTTGCAACAGCTTAACATTGCTACGAATGCAATTGCTGCCACATATAATGAAGAATTAATTTTCATAAAGTTTGTTTGTAAATAGTAAGCAAGGGAATCAGATTTATGCTGATTCCCCAACCAAATTTAGTAGCCTGGGTTTTGAGGGAACTGATCTCTGTTGGTGAGTAAATCCAACTGTGATGCTGATGGGATTGGTCTTAACACATGAAAATCCTTGATATTTGGTGCGGCCATTTCATTGTATAAAATTGCTCTCGAAACCAATGTTCCTGTTCTTTTTAAATCCAGCCACCTATTCATCTCTCCAAAAAGCTCACGTGTGCGTTCCTCCAAAATAAAATTCAAGGTAATATCGGCACTTGTAATTTGGTTGGCTAGCACCGATGCACTGTTTTGCGCAGGGGTATTGGTCGTTCTAAAGGCGGCACGATTCCTTAACACATTGATCATATTAGCCGCATCAGCAGATCTTCCAAGTTTAAAAGCTGCTTCAGCAGCAATCAGGTAAACTTCACCCAAACGCATCAATAGAATTGGCCTGTCAGAGGCATCATTATAATGCTGCTTGGTTTTGTCCATGTGTTTGGTCATGGTTGGAAACCACTCTGTATTGTATTGTGAAGGCGCAATAATTACCCCTTTAAATCTTTGTCGCTCGGCAACTGTAACCTCTCTGCCTGGCATAAAAATGGCAGTGTCAACACCTTTAACCGGCACTACTGCCACACCATTTCTAGTAGTAGTGAAAGCTGGCGTAGTGGTTTGCACATTATTATCTTGAGTAGATGGCAGGTTCATGATCCATGCTTTTTGAAAGGTACCATCATAACGGGCATCATTATTCTGGTTAGAAAACGTTGCATAGGTGTATGGAGTTGGGCGGTACCTTCTGTAAGGGCGACCACTAACCTGATCTCTCGCCGCCATTTGCGTGGTTACTACAGGGGCACCTGGAATTCCTTCATTTACATTACGGGTGAGCGTATAAAAACTTACCCAATAGCAATTCAACCGATTTTCTTTGTTTCCTCCGGCGGGAGCGGTGGTATTGTTATAGCCGCTTTCTGAATAAGTGGGGTCTGTGTTCCGGTCTGCAACGAACAATGATTCTTTACCATACTCGTTTCCTTCTCTAAAAACATCTGCAAAGTTACTTTCTAAATCTACGCCGTAAGTGGTTTTTCCGTTGATTAAACTTACCGCAGTCTCATAAGCCTTGGTAAAATCAGAAGAACCATCACCATCTCGAGCATCTGCATCCCAGGCTTTTGCCAAATATACTTTCGCCAGTAAATGAAGTGCTGCGGCTTTTGAAGCCCTACCTTTAGACTGACCTGCCTGAATGTTGTTTAATTGAGAAACAGATTCTGTTAAATCTTTAATAATTGCATTGTAAACGTCTTTTTTCGGCGATCTTAAATCTTCTGTACTGGGCTTATTGTTGTAAGCGAGTTTAAGTGGTACATTCCCGAAAGTTTGAACCAGCAGAAAATAATAGAAGCCTCTTAAAAATTTTGCTTCGCCCAAGAGTTGCGTTTTCACCGCGGCATCCACATTGGCCTGCGGACCAAGTTCTAAAATTCCGTTAAGGTTATTGATAGGCACATAACTGTTATCCCAAATCCCCTGAATGGTTCCGTTTTGCGGTGTAATGTTGGTATAGTTATGGAAATCCAGGCCGCCATCTCCCCCTCTAACTACTTCATCTGTACCGGCAACCTGCGAAGAGGTAAAACCTTCACTACCCCAGAAAAACCGGGTGGTGGCATAAGAAGCATTTAAACCAGCTTGCAAACCAGATGCGGTAAGAAAATACTCCGGGCCTAAGTTTGAACGATATTCTGACTCCAACTGCTTTTTACAGCTCATTGGCGTAATGGCTACAATTGCTAAAGCAATCCAGCCAAACTTAATTTTTTTATAAACTTTCATCTTTTTAATATGAATCTGTTAAACTTAAAATTTTGCGTTAATACCAAACAAGAATTGTCTGGTTGATGGCAAATCCAATCCAGCTGTAATGGCTCTTCCATTGGCAATCGCATTGTTACCAATTGCACCACCCACGCCTGTGCCCTCTGGATCAACACCTAAGCCTGATTTCACAAATGGAGAATACAAGATAAAAGGGTTGTTTGCTGTAACATAAAGCCTTAAACTACCCAAACCTAATTTTGAAGCGAGCGCACTGGGAAAACTGTAACCTAAGTTGATGCTTCTGATTTTAACAAAAGAGCCATCATAATAACCCAAAGTAGAAGAATAAGGTAAGCTAGTTGCACCACCTGCTGGTCTTGGGAAAGCATTTGTTGGGTTGGTTGGTGTCCAGTAGTCTACTTTAACCTGGTTTACGCGGCCATTTAAAAAGGCGAAGTAACCAGATGTTCCACCATCTGTAGTTAAATAAGGGGCTACAATTTTATTACCTAAACGGGAGAAAGCAACAACAGATAAATCAAAATGTTTATAAGAGAACCTTTGCGTCATACCCATAATAATCTTGGGTTGGAACGTTCCGATGATGCTCCTGTCCTGATCATTAATAATTTTATCGCCATTTAAATCTGCAATTTTGATCTGTCCGGGAACAGCAGAATAGCCACCATAACTTGCTGCCTCAACAGCTTCTGAAGTTTGCCAGATTCCCAGTTTGGTAAAATCGTAAATTACGTTAATCGGCTGACCTACAAACCAGCCATTTCCAACATCCTGTTGCGTAGAGCCATCGGCTAAGCGCACAATTTTCTCTCGGTTAATCGAGAAGTTAAAATCACTCGACCAGCTAAAACCATCCGTTTTCTCGGGTACTATGTTTAAAGTATTGATGTTAAACTCAATCCCTTTTCCACTTGTAGCCGCGGCATTGGTAAAGAAACTCGTTGCACCGTTACTTCTTGGCAATTGTTTGTTGATGATCAAATCATCCGTATTCTGTTTATAAACCTCAATCGAACCAGTAATTCTATTACTAAGGAAACCATAATCCAAACCAATGTTTAACTGTTTAGTACTTTCCCAACGCAAATCTAAATTGGCTAAGCTACCAATGTAATAGCCCTGAACATTCTCTGTTCCATAATTATAGCGGTTTGATTGTAAAGAGCCACGGGTAGCATCAGTTGGAATAGATGGATTTCCCGTAACGCCATAAGATGCTCTTAACTTCAGGTTAGAAACGATTTTTTGATTTTTCATAAAATCTTCGTTTGAGATATTCCATCCAATAGCCGCCGCCGGGTAGTTTAAATATGGATTTACAGGGAACACAGACGAACCATCTCTTCTAAAGGTAAAAGTAGCCAGATAGCGATCTTTATAAGCATAATTAACGCGCCCCATAAATGATTGTAAACCGCCTCTTGAGAATCCGGTTGCGCCGCCATCAACAGCAGTAATGGTTTGCGCTAAGAAGAAGTTGTAATACTGAACCGCTTCACTCGGAAAACCGACACCATTGAAGGCATTGGTAAATCCCCTATCGCGTTGCACACTGAATAAACCAGTTACATCAATTCGATGGTCTTTAGCAATCGTTTTATTATAAGTTAAGATATTTTCTGCAAGGAAAGTCCACGATTCTCCATTGGAGATGCTTGCCGTAGCTTGCGCTGCTGTGGCCGCATCAGGCCTGATAATGGTTTTCGGACCATAAAAAGTTCCACGATTTTCCTGTCTGAAATCCAACCCCAAATTGAGCTTGTATTTTAAGCCAGGTAGAATACTCACCTCCGTGTATAGAACATTGTTGGTTCTGATTCTTCTTGTACGGTCTACAATATTATTTCGATCATTCAGCGTGAGCGGGTTTGCAGTGGCTGTTTGATCGACTGTTCCATCTTGCGGATAAATGTAAATACTTCCATCTGGATTGTAAGCTGGTGCGAGTGGTGTAATTCTCATCGTTGCATATAATGGGTTAACGCCGGCACCACTATTATAAGTTAGGGTGTTTCTGGTGGTTAAACCTATTTTAATCCACTTATTTATGGTGGCATCGATAGTAGTATTCAATGCAAAACGCTCAAAACCTACACCGGTAATTACACCCTCTTCATTGAAATATCCACCAGAAAGGCTGTAATTAATTCCTTCACTGCCACCACTAATTCCTAACTGCTGATCGGTTACAAAACCTTTTTTATAAAGATAATCTTGCCAGTTTGTGGAAGTTCCGTTGGCAATGCCCTGCTGTTCTAGCGGTGAGTAACCAGCAGTATAAGCCGGGGAGGCCGCATTTCTGAACGCAACAAATTCTTCGGCATTGAACTGATTAAACTGATCTCTAACCTGACTGAAACCATAATAAGAGTTGTAAGTAAGCTGTGGTTTCCCAATCCGTCCACGTTTAGTGGTGATCAGAATAACACCGTTTGACCCTCTAAATCCATAAATAGCGGTTGATGATGCGTCTTTAAGGATGTCAATACTGGCAATGTCATCATTATTAATTTCGTTTACACTTCCATTAAAAGGCACACCATCTAAGACAATAAGTGGATCGCTGGTACCGCTTAGCGAACGGTTACCTCTAATTCTGATTTGCCCGCCCGCACCTGGTCTTGAGCTACTTCTGGAAATATCCACTCCAGAGATCCTTCCTTGTAAGGCGGCAATGGGGTTTGCTGCCGGAACTTCCAGTAAGGCTTCGGCTTTAATACCAGCCACCGAACCGGTAACATCGCTTTTCTTCTGCGTACCATAACCAATCACCACTACATCATTCAGGTTTTTGGCATCCGGGGTAAGCACTATATTATAGTTAGAAACGCCATTTTTAATTTCTATTTCCTGTGCGGGATAACCGATAAAGGAAACAACCAGGGTTTTTTCATTCGCAGGCGCACTAATAGAAAATGTCCCGTTGTCTCCGGTTACTGTCGTTTTTCCAGAAAGCTTAAGTTTAATGCCCGCGCCCGGTAAAGGAAGCTTTTTCTCATCAAGCACTCTTCCGCTAAGCACATTTTGTGCAAACAGCAATGTTGGTGTTAATCCCAGTAAAAGGATTAGCATAACCGTACACTGCAAAAAGATTTTTTGTCTAGGTTTTCTCATAAAAGGTTTAATTTAATTAACAGTTGTTAGCTGTGTTAAATAACCTCAAGCAAACTTATCGCATCGGTTAGGGACTGACGATGAGCGCTTAAGTATATTTGGTTATGATAAAAGTAGAAATTAAAAATGACATTGCAACCGATTGCATAAAATATTTTTTTAAATTGATTTAATAATTTATTAATCACCAAAAATGGTGTATTTTTAGCTTGAACCGATTGCATAACCAAACAAGCAAGATTATAAAATATGAAAATGATTGAGACTATGCGCTGGTACGGACCAGATGACATTGTGAGTTTACAAGACATTATACAAGCTGGCTGTAGCGGCGTAGTTACAGCGCTTCACCATATTCCAGTTGGTGAGATATGGACTGTTGAAGAAATCGAAAAAAGGAAAGCAGTTATCGAAGCTACGGGAATGGTGTGGAGCGTGGTGGAGAGCTTGCCTGTTCATGAAGATATTAAAAAGCGGGCTGGCGAGTATGAAACGTGGATCCGAAATTACAAAACAAGTCTGGTTAACCTGGCATCTAGCGGGCTGAGGGTAATCACCTACAACTTTATGCCAGTTTTGGATTGGATGCGTACAAACCTAAAATATGAAACGGAAAGTGGTGCCCTGGCATTGCGCTTCGAAAAATCGGCATTTATTGCATTCGATTTGTTTTTATTGAAAAGACCAAATGCTGCCGCGGACTACACCGATGCGGAAGTAGAAAAAGCGAAGAGATATTTTGAGCTTTTAACAGATGAACGAAAAAGAGAATTGATGGGGAATTGCCTTCAGGGCTTACCAGGAAGTAAAGATCATTTTACGCCAGCTCAGGTTTTATCTCTGCTTAATGGCTTCAAAGGAATTACTGCAGCTATTTTGAAGCAGAATCTGGTGCTTTTCCTCCAGGAAATTACGCCTGTAGCAGATAAAAATGACATGCAATTAGCGATTCACCCAGATGATCCTCCTTATGCCATTTTGGGTTTACCAAGAATTATGAGTACGGAAGCTGATGCTCAATACATCATAAACGAAGTGCCTGCAAAATCTAACGGCTTTTGCTTTTGTAGTGGTTCTTTTGGTGCCAGACCCGACAATGATTTACCGGGCATGATGCAAAGATTAGGTTCGAGAATTCACTTTTTACACCTCAGAAGCACCCAAAGAGATGATGAAGGTAATTTTTACGAAGCCAATCATCTGGAAGGAAATGCGGATATGTTTGCGGTAGTTCGCGAAGCTGTTAAACTAATGCATGCAGAAAACAGGGAAATACCTATGCGTCCAGATCATGGTCACCAGATGCTTGACGATTTAGCAAAAAATCCTTACCCTGGTTATTCTGCCATTGGCCGATTAAAAGGCCTTGCGGAAATCAGGGGGCTGGAACTGGGAATCAGAAGAAGTCTGTTCGAATAAAAAGTTTAGGAAGGCAATTTAGTAGTAGATTGCCTTTCTATGATTGTTGGGTCCAGTACAATATGCTCGATGTCATGATACGGGTTTTCCAGATTAATCATCTTTAAAAACATTTTAGCACATTCTCTACCCATCTGTGAAGCATGCTGATCTATGGTAGATAGATTAGGCGTAATGTAGGCAGAAAAGGCCTCATTTGCGAAACCGATCACCCCTACTTCAGGAGGTGTTTGGTTAATTTCTTTGAGCTTTTTGATCACGCCAAGCGCAGTAAAGTCATCTCCTGCCACCACAGCATCGGGTTGATTTTTGCTTCGCATTAACTTGCCTGCACCAAATCTCCCGTCTTTGATAGAAAGCCCGCCAAAAATAATATACTCATCCAGAACCGGTAAATTATTATCTTTCAAAGCTGCTTTGTATCCCTTTAAACGATCATCAAAAATTTTGATCTGGTGAATGGTGGTCATGAAAGCTATCTTCCGATAACCCTGATCAATTAAATGTTTGGTAGCTAGGTAACCCGCCTTAAAATCATCTAGCGTAATGGTTGGTACCGCCAGGCTTTCATTTACACGATCGAAAAGTATCAGCGGTTTATTCTGCTTTACAATTTCTGCAAAGTGAGAAACATCCTGCGTTTCGAGTGACATTGATGCCATAATGCCATCTACTTGAGCTTCCAGAAGGGTTTTTACCCCATTTATTTCATTTTCAACAGATTCATTAGATTGATAAATAATAACCCGGTAACCGCTATCCTTTAGGCCAGATTCGATACAGTGAATAATGGAGGCAAAAAAATGAGCCTGAACACTTGGAACAATTACACCGATGATATGGGTTTTACCAGATTTTAAAGCCGAAGCTAATTTGTTGGGACTATAATTTAACTTTTCGGCCATTTCGATAACAGCTTTCCGGGTTGCCTCGCTGATTGCAGGAAAACCACTCAATGCCCTTGAAACAGTTGAAACGGTGATGTTCAATGCCTTAGCAATATCGTATATGGTCGTTTTTTTAGTCAATTTTTGTTAAGGGGGAATTTAGAGTTGTTAATTGGTTATTCAACCGATTGTCCGGCCAATTTAAGCATTAAACCTTAATGATAATATTCTTTTTATACATGAAATACAAGAGTACGTAAAAGCCTAGTACATAAGAAATAGCCCAAGCCAGCGACGCATTTACGGGCGAGAAGAACGGCGTATAAAAAGTATGGTAGAACTTTTCCAGCATCGGCGATTTTGTTCCGTCGGCATTAGCAATTTTAACGAAATTTAAAACCCTGGGCATCAGTCCTGCAAGGAAAAATACAGTAATTGCATTTACACCATACACTACAAACGGCGTGGTGAGTTTTCGAAACCCCTGAACATCGATAAGCCAGTAACAAAGTGCCATTCCGATGGAGGCCAATCCTCCGGCATACAAAACGTAAGAGCTGGTCCATAGCGCCTTATTAATGGGAAACTGCAGATCCCAAAGTAGTCCTAAAATCACGGCGCCGGCACCAATTGTGAATAACCAGGCTACTTTTGTAGGTTGATCTACATCTTTTCTCCGCATCCATACCCCTACCAAAACACCAAATAGACAGGTCGCAATGGCTGGCAAGGTACTTAAAACACCTTCAGGATCCCAGGTCTTTGCCGACGGCCAGGTGTGTGATTCTGTTAAGACCAGCCGATCCAACCATGCAGCTAAGTTCGTCTCTTTTTCCAGATTGGCATATCCAATACCGGGAACAGGAACAAAAGTCATCAATGCCCAATAAGTAGCCAGAATAATAACCAGCGCCCTAAAGATGTTCTTAACAGAAAGTTTAAGAAAGAGGATACTGCTGATAATAAACACAATGCCAATTCTTTGCAAAACCCCTAGCAACCTGACAGTTTGAAAGGCTTCCAGTAAGCTTTTTCCATCAGCAATCACCGCTACCAGTTTTCCAAAAATGGCCAGAGAAAATCCGAGTGCATAAAGCATAACTCCGCGCCTAATTGCTTTCCCAATGGTTTTGGAATGTGTGGCGTGATCAGCCTTGCTACTGCTCATGGCAAAGGCTATGGAGACCCCAACAATCCATAGAAAAAACGGAAAAATGAGGTCTGTTGGTGTGCAACCGTGCCATTCAGCATGTTCCAAAGGTGCGTAAATATGGCCCCAACTCCCTGGATTGTTCACTAGAATCATTGCCGCGACCGTTAAGCCTCTAAAGAAATCGAGAGATAGTAATCGCTGGTTTGGTGGAATCATGTTTTCTGGTTCAAGAAAACTAATTTAAAGTTTAGTTTTAATAATGAGAAATAAAAAAGTGTTGGCGTGAAGAGGAGATTTAAACTGCAAAGTATACTTTCATAATAACCAAAAAATTTAGCCACAGAGCGCACAGATACAAAATCACAAAGAACGTGAAGTAATATTTTCCTCCACTTAACTCGGTGTAGATCTCAGTGAACTCCTTGGTTATTATATTTACTGATAACCACGTTATTTCTTAATGGGTTCAATTAAAGCAATCGTTCCATCCGCTTTATGCATGAGTTCAGCAACCTTTACATTTCTTAAATGAGTTTTGCCAGACAACTGCGTATCATGGTAAAAAATATACCATTTGCCTTTCAGTTCGATAATAGAATGGTGGGTGGTCCATCCTTCTACCGGATTCATAAAAGTTCCCTGATATTTAAACGGACCATAAGGGGTATCGCCAATAGCAGAAGCCAGAAAGTGCGTGTCCCCTGTTGAATAAGTGAAGTAATATTTTCCATTGAGCTTATGCATCCAGGCACCTTCGAAGAAGCGTCTGTCGTGATCTTTTGTTAATAGCGGTTTACCATGCTCATCCAAAATTACCACATCTTTCACCTCGCCATCAAAATCTAGCATATTTTTGCTCATTTTTGCAACCTTCGCCGTTATTGCGGGTTCATTGTCTTTCTGCGAATCAGTCTTAGAGCCATTTGCATCATACTTTCCGTTGTTCCAGCGCTGTAACTGACCGCCCCAAATCCCGCCAGAATACATATAAGAAGTGCCATCGTCATCAGTAAAAACCGCCGGATCGATGCTAAAACTTCCTTCTATTGGTTTTGGCTCTGCCTTAAACGGACCAACAGGTGTTTTCGCTGTAGCTACACCTATGCGGAATACGTCTTGCTTGTCCTTAACCGGGAAATACAAATAATAAGTACCGCTTTTAAAAGCTGCATCGGGTGCCCAAAGTTGTCGTCCCGCCCAGGGAATATCTTTAATGCTTAGCGCTACCCCATTATCGGTTACTTTTCCATTCACACTATCCATACTTAAGATATGGTAATCTCTCATATCGAAATGATCACCGTTGTCATTTTCAGGTGTTCCTGCTTCGATATCATGCGAGGGATAAATATAGATTTTCCCATCAAAAACATGGGCCGATGGATCTGCTGTGTAAATATTACTAATCAGCGGTTGTGACAAATATTTAGATTTTTTACTGGTATCCGCTGTTTCGGCTTTGGTTGACTGACTATTTTGCTGGCAGGCGCTGGTGGCTGCAAGTGCCATGATCATGGCCAAACCCGTTAATTTCTTTAAGTTTCTCATATTATTTGGTTCTAAATGGTCAATTAATTTTCTCAGCTATGAAAGTTTCCGGTGGACCAAGGAAACTTGGTTTCAATCCTCCCAGATCCAAAACCAATTTCTGCAGCACTACTGCAGGACTAACCATCCAATACTTAAGGGTGTGTTTACCTGGACGGTCAAACTGAAGTGGTGTTTTAAAAATCTTGATGCTGTTTGCTACTGATTTCCGCCATGCGGCTTCAGATTTATAATCTGTGCTGATATTGACAATAACTGGCGCCTGGTTGTCTACCGACACTGCAAATTTTAACCCCTCGCTATTAGTGAAATCGATGGTTGGAGAAATATAGGAATGCAGATTAAATGTGCCTGTGCTATTGATATAAATGTCATACTCCAGATGTGGCGTATTGGCATCGAGGTTTTGAACTGCAGAAGTTACCGGAACGGGAATCACACCACCGAGCGTTTTTCCGTAGTCCGGAAGCGTTTTCCAAAAAACCGGTCTGTTATTAATCGCCCTGCTATAGTTGGGTGCCTCCATAGAAACATATCCGCTCTGTCCCACAAATCCGGTGATATTTTTTTGATCATACTTCGACGCATCGAGGCTAAAGGGAACCTGCAGTTTAGTCCCATCACTTCCCGATACGGTAAAACTACTCTGCGTTTTTCCTTTTGGGGCTTTCAACCAGTTAACATTTATCCAGATTCGCTTTTCCTCATTAATAGTTCCCTTTGTTTCTGTAAAATTTAAATAATCAGGTGCCTTGATGGTAAACGTATAGTTCCCTTCAGACCGACTGAATAACTCGATGAAACGTGATTGATTGCCATAGTAATCAAACTCAGGTAAAGCCGCACTTACTTTTTCTTTGCCCTTCCACGAGGCTGTACTCCCCTCGACCGCCAGGCCAGTATTTCGGTTATCTTTATTTTCTACAACAGACAAGGTTTTGGGAATTGAATTTTTTTCAGGCTGTTGCCAGTACGTGTATCCGATATGGGTTTGATCCATCATATGATCCCATTTCCCCGCAGCCATTATTTTATTGTAATAGTTGCTAATCTCCTCATCGCGCTGATACAATTGCGAAACTTTGGTGGCCATTGCTCCAGTTGACAAGCGACCTTGTTTAGCATATAATTTATTTTTAGCTACATGGTAATACAGATCATAAAGATTTGCACTGGCTTCTACCGGATGCATCACCAATTGATAAAAGGCATCTTTTTGATCGGCAGGAAGCTGTTCAAATATAAACTTTGCATCTTTTTCAAGTCCTTTATAGTCTGAAACTACATTTTCGAACTCATTATAATCAGTCAGGCTATAAATACTATCAGTTAATAGTTCGGGCTTAATTCTTCCGTTGAATTTAGCGTAACGATCCAAAATTGTTCCAATTGAACTGGCGAAAGTTTCTCCAAATTGCTTTGCAGACCAATCTATTTCGTATTGTTTAAGCTTTTCAGCAGGGATAGCATCAGGTGCCCAGGCGTAATCCAGAAAAAAGGAGATTGGAAACTCCATCGGCTTCAGGTCGCCTACATTTACAATCCAGATCTGATTGGCATTATATTCATAAGCAAGGTTCATCTGTTCCCAGATCTTCTGAATCGGATTGGTATTAATCCATTTGTAATTTCGTGGATCGCCAACATAATCAAAGTGGTAATAGATGCCATAACCACCTTTCCGAGGTGCTTCATTCAACTTAGGAAGCTTTCTGATATTCCCCCAATTATCATCGCAAAGGAGCAAGGTAATGTCATCTGGAACACGCATGCCTTTATCGTAGTAAGCTTGTACCTCTTTATAAAGCGCCCAAAGTTGCGGCGTTTCTGAAGCGGGCTTTCTAGTCACTTTTTCTATAATCTGCCGTTGATCGCTCACAATTTTTTCCAGCAGTGCTGTCGCAGTTCCTTCTGTCATCGGCTCATCACCGTCACCCCTCATCCCAACGGTAATAATTTGCTCCTTATCAGCTACCCGTTTTAAACCACTTTCCCAGAATTCCTGCAACTGCTTTGGGTTTTGATCGTAATTCCATTTACCACCTTTGTATCTTTTCCATTCATCGTGTGCCCTGCTTAGTGGTTCATGGTGTGAAGTGCCAATCACCACACCATATTCATCAGCCAACATAGGATTCATTTTGTCATCATCATTAAAAGCACTGCCCCACATGGCGGGCCACAGATAGTTACCTTTTAAACGGAGAATTAACTCGAAAACTTTCGCATAAAACTTACTGTTAAATCCTCCAAATTCTTTCCGGCTCCAGCCCGAAAGTGCCGGAGCTTCATCATTTAAGAAAATGCCACGATATTTAACCGCAGGTGAAGCGATGACGTGCCTCCCTGAAATGGCAAATAATGTGTTGCTTTTCTTCACAGGAACATCTGCCCAATAATACCAGGGTGAGACCCCAATCTGGCTCGAAAGTTCGTAGATTCCATAAATTGTTCCGCGCTTGTCGCTACCTGCGATTACCAACGCAGAATCTATTCCGGGTACGGGGTTCTTCACAACTTCTATTAAGGTACTTTCCCACTTTCCTGCAATTGCGGCTACGTTAATCTTATTTTTTACGATCAACTGATCAATTATCGTGCTTCTTCCTATCGTGCCGATGATGATGGCCAGGCGACTGGTTTTATTTTTTAAAAATGAGGGTTTTAGTCCGGTAACTTTTTCCAGGTCTGTTTGGAGATCAATAGCGGCGCGTACTACGCCCGGCCATTCGTCTTCACTCAACACAATAGAAGAAACAGCACCACTGCCAGCTACTGAAAAACTGCCATTCACATAACTTTTTGTAATGAAAGGATCAATACCTACGGCCTGAACCGCAGTTTTAAAACCAATTAATAAGATAAACAGGAATAGCTTTTTCATATTATTTATTGCTAAAGCCAACCACTTTCTGGTAAGCCTTTTTGGGTTGAAGATTACGATCAAAGAGTAAAGGATAATTCTTCCTTCCTGTTACAGGATATTCATTTAACCAAGAATAGCGATCGGAAATGTTCCAGAAGGTAACGTTGGTAATTACATTTTTATAATCGCGAAATACTTTAAAAAGCATCACATATTTTGCCGCCTGTTTGCGCTCCAGCTCGGGCGTAAAATCATCAGATTCATCGGATCTCTTCTCACGTATGTTCGTTTCCCATGGATAGATGGAGAGGTCTAATTCTGTAATTTGAACTTTTAGCCCAAGAGATGTGTATTGATCAATGGCTGTTCTTAACTCATTTTCGCTAGGCTCCTGTAGAGACCAATGCGCCTGGAGGCCGACGCCATCAATGGGGACACCTTTGGCTTTCAAACTTTTTAATAGTTTATAAATCTGTTCTCTTTTTTCAGGCCGTTCGGTATTGTAATCATTATAATAGAGCTTGGCAGATGGATCTGCAGCATGTGCGTATTCAAAAGCCTTGATAATAAAGTCTTCACCGCAGATCTGGTACCATTTAGAGTTCCTCAGATAGTTCTTTGGATCATCATCAACGGCTTCATTAACCACATCCCATGCATAGATCTTTCCTTTATAACGACTTACCAACGTAGTAATGTGCGTCTTAAGGCGCTGTAGTAGAATTTCTTTTGTTACCTCTTTGCCGTCATCACCTTTAAAAATCCATTCTGGTGTTTGCTGGTGCCAGCATAGATTATGCCCACGAATTTTTATACCGTTTTTAACAGCAAAACTAACAATTGAATCTGCATCTTTCCAGTAAAATGAACCTTGCTTCGGTTGAATCGCCCCCATTTTCATGGCATTTTCTGCCGTAATGCTGTTAAATTGCCTTTTAATTAGCTGTGCTTCATCGCCATGCAAATTCTTTATGGAGACCGCTACGCCTATCGGAAAATATTTTTTATAAGCGTCTTTTAGTGCTAACGGATTAGGCACCTGTCCTGACTGCAGAGGCTGTGCACCAGCACTGATCGTAATCAGCATCAGAAAACACATGCATAAAGATTTCATCATTATCAAAAAAATAGTAGCCTTGCTCATTTATATTTGGTTAGAGAAAGTTAAAGCTTTGATTACCTTAACAAAATTTTTATTTCAAATCAAAGAATACCAAAATTTAATATCCCTGTTCTCCCGAAGCTATTCCTATCAGATTTGATAAGACTAAAGTAGAGTTAATTTTATCAAATTGCAATCGGTTGCATAAATTTTTTACAATTAATTTTTATCTTGTTAAATTCCACAGGAAACTGCTATAAAACAAAAAATCCCGCCTTGAATGGGCAGGATTTAACTACTTATAAAAAAGTTATTCTTTAGCTAAAGGAATTTCTACACCTACCGGACCGCTTGGCTCACTTTCATTTTTGAGCCGATCTAAAGCAGTAACCAGATAACTATATCTTTTACCACTTTCTATACTCGTGTCGATAAACGAGACATAATCTTCAAAACTAATTTTGAGAATGTTCTTAGGATCCAGGACAGAAATCTTCTCGCCTTCCGAGAAACGATAAATTACATAACCGGATGCCGTTTCACCATCGCTTGCTTTAAGGGGTTTCTCCCATTTAAGGTGAACACCATCTTTCAAAGCATCTGCTGACAACTGCTGCGGCTGGTTAGGTGCAATTTCATCCAGCCAAGGCATTTGAGGTGGCAAAGCCTGATATTTATATAAATCGTTCTTTAATGAGTCTGCAAAAGCCCTGCCTACCGTACTTAAAGATTTTGAACTGAAATAAACGCTACCCTGAATGCGGGCATTATTTCTGAGGTACCTTACCTGATTAGGAACTTCTGATGGATTTTTCCAGGCCAGTTCAGCACGGGAATTGATTAAATACGCACCCTGCCCAATGTAAACATGCCTGCCATAGTTGTTGTTACTCCACCAATCTACCAAAGTAGCAAATGGAGCTACCCTTCTGGTAAATGTGAAATAGATTTGCGGATTGATATAATCTACCCATCCTTCTTTTACCCATTTGCGGCTATCTGCGAATAGCTCTGCGTAATTAGATAACCCACTGGTAGCCGATCCCTCGGGATCTTCATTTTTATTTCGCCAGATTCCAAATGGGCTAACTCCGAATTTCACCCACTTTTTATAATGATGAATACTGTCATCGAGTTGTTTAATCAGCATGTCCACATTATTCCTTCTCCAGTCTCTAATATCTGTAAAGTTCTCTTTGAATTTGTTAAAGGTGTTTGAATCGTTAATGGTTTGGCCTTCCAGTTTATAGGGATAGAAATAATCATCAAAATGGATGGCATCTATATCGTAGCCTTTAACCACATCCAGTATTACCTGTACAATGTATTCCCTTACCTCCGGAATCCCGGGATCGAATTGCTTTTTACCTCCGTAAATGAAAAACCATTCGGGATGCTTCCGGAATGCATGATCTTCACTAAAAACAGTACTGCTACTCATGCTGGCACGATAAGGATTAAACCAGGCATGTAATTCCATTCCCCTGAAATGTGCCTCTTTGATGGCAAATGCAAGCGGATCATAGCCTGGCGCAGGTGCCAGACCTTGTTTGCCCATTAACCACTGGCTCCATGGCTCACGCGATTTAGCATAAAAAGCATCGCCAGCTGGCCTTACCTGTAAAATGATGGCATTCATGCCCTGTGCTTTGTGGCGCTCCATGATGCCAATAAGCTCCTGTTTTTGCTGATCAACACTTAATCCGGGACGTGAAGGCCAATCGATATTAGTCACTGTGGCTACCCAAACACCCCTAAACTCTCTTTTTGGTGCAATTTTTGATAATGGTTGGGCATTTAATATATATGGTAGTATAGTTACAACTAAAAGTGCGTATAGAAAGTTTTTAAGCATTATTTTCTGTCTTATTTTATATTCAGGATGTTTTATTTGTGTGTATAATACATTTGAATATTAGCAATTAAACGTTTTTTTTTAAAAACTCTTATAAATTTTATTAAAAATTCTATTTTGCGCCTTGCTAAATTAATTGTACCTACCATTTACCTATCGGAGAACAAAAGTATATTAATTTAAGAAGATACAGCATTATTGAAGAATGGAACCACAAAAGATTAATAAGGGCGATAGAAATAAAATTTACTTTCTCATCATAGTTATAGCAGCACTTGTCGGAACAAACGCATATCTGTTTTTTAAAGACCGACAGCAGAGCAAAAAGTTTGTAACAGTTAGCACGGAAAAAGATAAACTTCGGTTAGAAGTAGAAAAAATAGAAGTAGAATTAGATAAGGTAAATGCCCTAAACCTTGATCTAAATGAAAAACTGGTGGAAGAACAAAAACTCGCCCGCGAAAAAATAGAAGAACTTAAAGTTGCGCTTGAAAAAGGTGAAATTACCCAAGGGGAACTGGATAAAGCCAATACACAGATCAGCGAACTTAAAGTTTTTGTCAAAAATTACAATGATCAGGTTATACAACTTCAAAGAGATAATATCTTCCTTAAAAACAGTCGAGATAGCTTAGAAAACACACTCAGAAACATCAGCAACAGGGCATCTAGTCTTGAAAACGAAAACGCAGATCTTAATGCGAAAGTAAAAACAGCAGCTGCATTGAAGTTACAAAATGCAGAAATCTTTGCCTTTAGAACAAAATCAAGTGGCAAAAAAATACAGGTCACTAAATCTTCAACGGCAGAAAAATTAAGCGTTCGTTTCAACATCGTCCCAAATGATTTAGCTGCAAAAGGACACCACAACATTTATTTAAGAGTATTTGATCCTGCAGGTAATTTACTTGCAGATGAAGGAGACCGTTTTGAGGCTGATGGACAGGAAATGCAATACAGTCATTCAATATACATTGATTACAATAACGACGATAGTTCTTATGTAATCGACTGGAAAAACCCGAAATCATTTATGAAAGGCATTTACACTGTTATTTTATATACAAGTGGCAATACCATGGGCAAAGCGCAGCTGGAATTAAGGTAAAGCCCTTTAAGCTAGCGGGAACGAAAGATAAAATGTAGTTCCAACATCCGGGACAGAGGTAAAGCTGATATCACCCCCTGCATTTTCAATGGCTTGTTTCACAAAAGCTAATCCTAAACCTGTTCCGGAAGTTTTAGTTGTAAAATTCGGGACAAAAATCTTATCATGCAGCGACAAGGGAATGCCTTTTCCGTTGTCTTTGACTTCCACAAAAGCATGCGATTTATCATTGAACAAAATTACTGTTACATAACATTGTTCATAACCATCAATGGCTTCGATCGCATTTTTAAATAGATTATTAAAAGTTCTGAGGAGTTGATCATGATCTGCCAGGATATTAATCCGCTGTGTAGATTTATCAAGCAGGGTAATTTCCGCGTTATCTGCGTTTTTATAAACCTCTCTTGCTTGTTCCAAAACGGGTAAAATCTCAATTTTTTCCAAATTGGTATCCGGCATTTTGGCGAAATTAGAGAATTCTGAAGCAATTTTGGAAAGGCTGTCGATCTGCTCAATAAAAGATTTACTGAACTTATTAAACTTGGTTTCGAAATTCGGATCATGCTCTTTCCACGATTTATCCAGTAATTGCACACCTAATTTTAATGGGGTAAGTGGGTTTTTAATTTCATGCGCCACCTGCTTAGCCATTTCACGCCATGCACTTTCTCGTTCGGAGCGCGCAAGCTTCACTGCACTCGCCTCCAGCGCAGCAATCATACTATTATACTCTTTTATTAACGAACCGATCTCATCATGCCTGCGCCAAACAATGGGCTCATTCCGCTGCCCTATTCTGGTGCGGCTAATGCTCTCCTGAATAAAAGTTAACGGACTGGTAATTTGGTTGGCCAGGAAGACTGCCAATACACCTACTGCAACGAATACAAGCGCGTAAATATTGATCAGGTTACTCACAAAAAGTGCAATTTTATCCGAATATTCTTCTTCATTAGAATAGTTAGGCAGGCCGATGTACGCTATGGTTTCATTCTGCGCATTCCGAATAGGTGCATAAGCAGCGGCATAAGTTAGGTTACCAACTTTCTCTTCCGGATTAATATACTCTGATCGTTTTAACTGGGTAAGGTAAGTATAAGCCAAAGGGCCCATTTTCCTGCTTAGCACCTTATAATTGTACAACTTTGGATAAGTTGTCATAATTAAATCTCCCTGAACATCGTAGAGGTTGAGATCAGCGTTATTGATATCTGCGAAATTATTGAAGTCGGCAATTGCATTCTCATCATCTTTAATCCCACCATTAAACACCTGCTTTTCAAAGTTCTGTTGAACCTTTCTTATCTTATCTTTTATTGCTGCATTTTGTTGCCCCCTGTACTCATTATCCATGTAATAATAAGTTACCCAACCTACAATGAGTAAGGTTGCAACTACCGATAAAACGATAGAAACCTGAATACGGGTTTTGTAAAGTATTTTGTTGGCATTAATCATTAACGACCGATTGATACTGAACCAACCCACACGCTCATCATCCAGGTTCTTAACGAGCCAGACGAGCCCATAAAGCAGTAGAGAAAAGATAATGAACACCAGAAAGAAGAATGATAAAGCTGCCAAACGCTCTACATAACCCACTTTCTCTTTGCTGATTACCACCATTTTATTGTCTGATGGCTTATAAATGAGGTGGCTATACTGAAGTAATTTGTCGTTACTGGTCACGAAATCATCTTTCTTACCTTTGAAAACTTGTCCGTCCAATGGGTAAGTATATGGACCAGATTGATTCAACAATCGATTATTATTATAAAAAGCAATGGAATAACCCCTGAAATCTTCGTCGCGAATTAGTTTTTGGTCGCCCAATAAATCCGGCAGTTTATTATTGTAATTGTAGGGTTTTGACCGAAGTTCGACCACCAGCGTGCCGAGCAATGAGCCCTGATCAATAACAGAAATGATTCCGAAATAATCCTGATAACCGAAGGTATTGTTAACCTGATAAAAGTAATTACCTCCGTTAATTTTCACAGAGCCAGATTCTACCAGGTTTTTATATTTAGAGAAAGGCTGACTATTAATTTTACTGGTACTTAATCCATCTTTGTTATAAGGATAGATCTGATAGTCATATCTTGATAAATACCCATCCATATAGTTCTTAATATGGTTTTTTAATACAGGATAATTTGATTCTACTCCTTGTTTAAAATAACGCACCAGGAATTCGTCATTCAGCAATTCCGATTCAAGTTCCCCAAGAGAGATTATTGCATTCGGGTCTTCTGAAGATTGCACCTTTCGCGCCAATGGCTCACGTAAACTGCGCTCTTTGATATCCTTATATTTAATGTATTTAATAGAGGTGTTAAAGGCGAGACAGAAGAAAACAAGGGCAAACAGGCCAACAGAAAACCTTCTCTCCGGTATGTAAACTCCTCTGGCAATGATAAATAAGATTAGGGCGAAAATGATGAAAAATGCTGTAAAATCTGTTTCGAGTCTATAAATAAAAAGTGCCGCAAAGCCCGTTAGAAAAATGATGAACCTTTCTTTGTTAGTTACATTTAATGGTAAGCTGATGGTAGCAGAAATGACGGTAATCAAGTAAATCTGAAACCAAACAAGGCATAATATTACAATACTGACCCAACTGGATCCACTCAATTTCAAAATATTTATAATTTCGAAGTTAATTTTCGAGTTATATATCAATCCGAAGAAAACTTCATCACTAAAATAGGCGATGCTGCCAATCATTATTAGTAAAAAGGCATGGATCAGAATGCTAATAAACTTGTTTTTCTTAACCCAATCTGTAAACTGATATTGTTCTTTGTGGTTATAAACGAATAACAAAAACCAAGTAAATGCAAATACATTTAGTAGGAAATCACCAAGAGACGGCATCAGAAAGCTATCGCCATAAATCCTTGGATCAAATAATGTTAGTGAAAAGTGGTGGTTAAACCATCCATAATATAAATCAGAAAGCCGGAATAAGGCAAAAAAGAACAATAACAAAAGTGTTCCTGAAACCACGTATCCTTTTTTTGCAATTAAGGAACTTAAAGAGTTGAAAAACATGCAGATACAGAGCATCCCGCCGATAAACAGCCATAATTGTATCGCAGAATAATAATCATTGGTATACCCTGGCTTTACCTTTAACCCAAATAAGAATTTACCATCTATGCTTTTTATTGAATAAACATCCTTATCTGTAAAAGAAGCTAAAGTGAGCAGTTTAGAACTGGATAAAAAGGGGTCTAAATCGTTTTTAAAATACTGTGTTTCTTTAAATGGATATTGAGACTGGATAGCGATTAAAAAGACAAAACTGAACTCACCTTCGGTACGTTTGATTACTTCATACCAGCCATTATAGAAAAACAAAACAGATTTTCCTTCCTTAATAGAAGATAGATCAATATCAGTGACCTTGTAAGTACTCCAGAACTTGAGTTGATTATTTTGAAAAGTAAGAAGGTTAATTCCTTTGTTTTGCCTGTAAACATTTAAAAAATCAATAGCATCTTTGGGATTTTGATACAGTTGTTTAGCTTTTTTAACCTCATCCTTATTTGATAAAAAGTCTTGTACTATTTTTTCCTTTAATAGTAAATTTGCTTGAACTCCCCTTGCATCTCTTTCCAGAAGCTCAGATTTGGTGGTAAACTTGCTTAATGAGATAGAAGTTGTGATCAGGCAACATGCCAATACAAACAGTAGAAATCTAATTTTTACACCAAAGCTCAAAATCATCAATTTGATAAACGTAAATATAGACAAAAACAGCGCCATAAACAGTTTGTTTATGGCGCTGCAAATTATAAAATTTAATAGAATATTAAGCTATTGTAGCGCTACTGGTTTGCACTTCCCGGCTTACCTTTTTAACCAAGCCCTGTAAAACATTGCCCGGACCAACCTCAACAAATTCAGTTGCCTGATCTGCCAGCATATTAGTCACAGTTTGTGTCCAGCGGACTGCTCCGGTTAACTGTTTAATTAAGTTTTCTTTAATTTCAGCCGGATCTGTATGAGGCTTTGCATCTACATTTTGGTACACAGGACAAATTGGAGCAGCAATATTTGTGGCTTCAATGGCTGCCTGCAATTCAATTTTTGCCGGCTCCATTAAAGGAGAATGAAAAGCACCACCAACATTCAACTTCAAAGCTCTTTTTGCACCTGCTTCTGTTAATTTAGCACAAGCCAAATCAATTCCTTCTATACTTCCAGAAATCACCAATTGACCCGGGCAGTTGTAATTTGCTGGTACAACAACCCCATTAATTTTTGCACAAATATCTTCAACCACTTGATCAGCTAAGCCTAAAATAGCCGCCATAGTAGAGGGTTGTGCCTCGCAGGCTTTTTGCATTGCATTTGCACGTGCAATTACAAGTTTAAATCCATCTTCAAAAGACAGTGCATTTGCAGCAACTAAAGCAGAAAACTCACCTAATGAATGACCGGCTACCATATCTGGTTTAAAATCATCCCCTAAAACCTTCGCTAAAATAACAGAATGCAAAAAGATTGCTGGTTGGGTTACATTGGTTTGCTTGAGCTCTTCATCAGTTCCGCTAAACATGATATCACTAATACGGAAACCGATAATTTCATTTGCTTTTTCAAATAATTCTGCAGCTTTAGGGTGCTCATAAAGATCCTTACCCATACCTACAAATTGTGCTCCCTGACCGGGAAAAATATATGCTCTCATTATAATTTTGTTTGGTGCCTTGCGGTTAGCGCTCCATCTTGATATATTAATACTTTCTACTTGATACTCACTGGTTAATCCAAACTCGCCGTAATCAACCTTAAAAATTCTGCCCTGGTTTTATCATTACTTAAAAATGTACCGGTAAAGGCTGAAGTAGTAGTTACAGAATTTTGTTTTTGTACGCCACGCATTGACATACAAAGGTGTTTACATTCCATCACTACGGCTACACCCATTGGGCTTAAGGTGTTTTGAATACAATCTCTGATTTCATTTGTTAAACGTTCCTGCACTTGTAAGCGCCGCGCAAAAGCATCTACTATTCGTGGAATTTTACTCAAGCCAACAATATGTCCATTAGGGATGTATGCGATATGGGCTTTACCAAAAAAAGGCAACATGTGGTGTTCACACATAGAATAAACCTCAATATCCTTAACCACCACCATTTGGCTGTAATCTTCTTTGAACATGGCCGATTTCAGAATCTCATCAGGCTTTAAATCATAGCCGTGGGTTAAGTACTGAAGCGCTTTAGCCACACGTTCTGGTGTTTTAACCAAGCCTTCACGCTCAGGATCTTCACCTAGCTGACTTAAAATATCTTTATAATGTGCGGCTACTGTCTCGATTTTTTCGTCGTTATACCGATCTATTTTAACATAGCCATCTATCGATTCGTCTTTTAATACATCCTTAGTGCTCATTAATATGGGGTTTTAACCAAAGTATTCAACAAAGTTATTTTCGGTTTCGTAGATTTTAACGCAGTGTAAAATTGCGCCACTTTCGGCTATCGGAGCCAATAATTGATTCCAGATTTCGATTGCTAAATTTTCTGTTGATGCCAGTTTACCTTTCATAAAGTCTACATCCAGATTTAAATTTTTATGATCAACCTTGTCGACTACGTAATTGTTCATTACGTCTTTTAACCACTTTAAATCTACCAGAAAACCTGTTTCAGGATTAACCTCTCCTTTTACAGTAACATATAACCAATAATTATGACCATGCCAGTTTGGGTTAGCACACTTGCCATAAACTTCCTTATTTTTATCATCATCCCAATCTGGTCTTGCCAACTTGTGTGCCGCATTGAATGATGCTTTTCTTGTTATATAAATCATTACTATTGAATAAACAGCAAATATACTGATAATGCGCAAAGCCTAAACACCTAAGCCAAAAGAAACAGCAGTTTAATAAAACAATCTCCTAAATTTACCTTATGAAAACTTTAGTTGTTGCCGCTACAAAGGCCGAGCTCACTTTTTTTTATCAGCATTATCAGCTTCCGGAGAAAGACTTTGTGGAAACCAAGCATTTCGACTTACTTATTACCGGAGTTGGAATGGTGGCTACTGCCTTCGCCCTCGGACAACATTTAACCAACAAATATCAGCTTGTGGTGAATGTTGGAATTGCGGGTTGTTTCGATAGGAGTATCCCACTGGGATCTTTAGTGAACATTACTGAAGACATTTTTTCTGAATTAGGCGCAGAAAACGGAGATGATTTTCTAAGCATTGTGGCGTTAGGTTTCGGAGAGAATTCCTATCAAAACAAAACAAAGCTTGTCATTGATTTACCTACAGTACGTGCAATTACAGTTAACACCGTAAGTGGAAATGAAAAGCATATTCAAAATCAGATCGAAAGATTTAACCCTGTAGCCGAGAGCATGGAAGGTGCCGCCGTTTTTTATGCCTGCAGAAAGGAATATATAGATTGTATCCAGGTCCGAAGCATTTCAAATTATGTTGAGCCAAGAAATAAAGATAACTGGAAAATCGGCCTGGCAATTAAAAACCTGAACGATTGGGCAATTGCTTTTATTGGAGAAATGAACTGATTATGACGTTTTAGTTTATCGCATACTTTAATTTTGGTTTTATGAAACTTACACTCGGTTTTTCGCCATGCCCCAATGATACGTTTATATTTGATGCACTCATACATCATAAGATAGATACCGATGGATTAACCTTCGAGGTGAGCTATGATGATGTAGAAACGCTGAATCAGAAAGCGATGAAAGGTCAACTGGATATTACTAAGCTAAGTTTTCATGCCTTTGCTTATGCCGCCAGTCAATACGCATTGCTTGATGCCGGAAGCGCTTTGGGTTTTGGCGTAGGGCCATTATTAATCAGTCATAAATTCAATGCCGAAACACTTGCCGAAAGATTAAAAACTGATCCGGAAAGCCTTCGTGTCGGAATTCCGGGAAAGTACACCACAGCCAACTTTTTGTTGGGCATTGCTTATCCTGAGCTTCAAAACAAACAAGAACTCGTTTTCTCAGAAATTGAAAATGCCTTGCTGGAAGATCAGATAGACTTGGGTTTAATTATCCATGAAAACAGGTTTACTTACCAGGATAAAGGCTTAATTAAAATTGTAGACCTGGGCGATTATTGGGAAAAATTAACAGGTTGTGCCATTCCATTAGGTGGAATTGTAATCAATAGAAATTTAGATCGCGATGTTCAGTTAAAAGTGAATAGACTCATCCGCGAATCTGTTGAATATGCTTTTGCCCACCCAAAATCTGGCATTGATTTTATCCGCGAACATGCACAAGCCATGGATGAGGCTGTGATGTTTAAACATATTGAACTTTATGTCAACAAATACAGCATCAATCTGGGAGTAGAAGGCAGAAAAGCAGTAGACACTTTATTTACATTGGCACAGGAGCGAAATATTATCCCTCCTATCCAGCACCACTTATATGTATAAGAGCATAACATCAACGCCATTAGATTAGCACGGCGAAGATTCTACGCACTTACCAGTAATTTATAGCCCTTTCCGTGTACATTAATGATTTCAACATTCGGATCGCCTTTCAGATATTTACGCAATTTACTTAGAAATACATCCATGCTCCTTCCGTTGAAATAGTTATCATCGTGCCAAATGCTTAGAAGTGCTTCTTCTCTGGTCAAAACAGCATTCTTTTTCAAGCATAACAAGCGTAGTAATTCTGCTTCTTTGGTTGAAAGTTTTTGCTGGTTTTCATGATGGGTGATGATCTGAGTGGTATAATCAAAGTTATATTCTCCAATTGCGAACTGTGTTTCGGGCACTTCTTCTGCATGATTATCTTTGCTGGCGATGCGCTTAAACATTGCATTAATTCTTAATAGCAATTCTTCGATCCGGAAGGGCTTGGTAATATAATCGTCGCCTCCTAAATCATAAGCTGCAGATTTATCTTCCAGCATCGTTTTAGCCGTAGCAAAGATGATAGGAACATGAGCATTCACCTTTCTAACGTCTTTTCCCAAAGTAAAACCATCTTTTTTCGGCATCATTACATCGAAGATACAAAGGTCGAAATTTTGTTTACTAAAAGCTTTCAAACCTTCCTCACCATCATTGCAGAGCACAACATCAAATTTGCCCTTTAGCTGCAAATAATCTTGTAATAATAAACCTAAATTCGGATCGTCCTCTACCAGAAGTATTTTTTTCATTTTTTTGAGTTTATTCACGTATGCAGCACTTGCTACACGGTATATTTGATTCTGAATATGCATGGTGGTTTAATTACGATGTAACTTATAATCCCACTATGTTAAGTAAACTTTAAAGGCTAAAATTCATGTATTGACCAGTTGCAGTTTTGTACCGTTGCGACTTGATTTATAAAGGTAAAGATATTTCAAACGTCGTACCCTTATCTTTTTCGCTACTTACTTTTATGTTGCCGTTTAACTTTTTAATAATATCTTGTACATAATTTAAGCCTAGGCCAAACCCCTTTACATCGTGTAAATTTCCGGTTGGTACGCGGTAGAACTGATCAAAAACCCTTTTCGATTGTTCCTTCGTCATGCCTATCCCCTGATCAGAAATTTCAATAATTAAATTTTTATTAGTGTTCTTTGTAGAAATGGTAATTACAGGCGCATCTGAGCTATATTTATTCGCATTATCAATCAGATTGTAAAGCACGTTGGAAAGGTGAAGTTCATCTCCATAAATCACCGAATTTGTAGCATCTGTATGCAAGTTAATTACGGCATTACGCTTCTGCAATTGAAGTTCCATACTATCTAAAACGATAATGATAAGATCGTTCATATCCACCTCTGTGTTTTCCATTTTGAGCTCACCTTTTTCTAATCTGGCTATACTCAAAACACGCTCTATATGGCTTCCTAAACGTACATTTTCATCATAAATAATATTCGCCAACCTGCTTAACCTGCTTTTATCTTCAGTAACTTCGGGATCTTTGAGTGCTTCGCTGGCAATCATTATAGTGGCTACAGGCGTTTTAAACTCATGGGTCATGTTATTGATGAAATCAGTTTTCATTTCAGATATCTTTTTCTGCTTTAAAATAGCATAAAGGGTATAGGAGAAGATAAATACCAATACTAAAAGTAGCCCTACAGATGAGGCAAGTGTTGCACTCAGGTTAGAAACAATAGCGGAGTTTTTATTTGGGAAACTCACGATCAATGTTCCCGGATCCCGGAACAAATCATTTCCAAAAAGCGGGGTTTTATAAGTGTTTTCCGGCAGAAACTCTTCTTTAACGTTTGATGCTTCAGTGTATAGTACAGAGTCTTTTTTTGCGAGAGAAATTTTGTAAGAAGGTTTTTGATTGATATTATGAGTAAGCAATTCTTCCTTTAATAAAGTACCCAATACATCGAAATTTATCCGCTTATATAACGGAATGTTCACTTCCTGCAATTCCTTAGAAACATCTTCAACTACACTTAACCTCGTGTAAGAAAAAGTATCCTTCCCAAGGGAAGCAATTTTAAGTGCTAATTTCTTTTTCGCAATTTCATCCTGCAGCTTGAATTTTTTATTTAGGTCTTCTGAAATTTTAGGCAATCCAACCAGTAAGGGATTTCCGGTTACCGGATCAGCCACTAAATATCGAATCGTATCCGGAAGATTCTGGGGAGTTCTAAAATTGAACGTTTTAGCATTTGGAGAAACTAACTTTGTTCTCATGCTGTACCCTTTCAGGTTCAGGCTATTCAAGTCTACAATTGCATCCATTTCAACATCTAAACGAGCGCCGCTAATGGATGGCTTGGGTGTGGAAAGGGATTTAAAATCACTTTCAGAAATTAAATTCGTCTTCCGGTAAGATACCCTGATAATACTATCCTGCTGATTTAAGTAATTTTCAATCTGGCTTTCATGTTCCGCTTGTCTTAATTCAGATTCTTGCGCAAACTGTTGCCTTAAATCTTTAATATCTAATGCTCGCTGTCTGGAATCCTGAAGGCTTCTGAGTTTGTTTTCGGCATCTTTCTTATTCAGGTGATCAGCTACATTTAAACGTTCGATCTTTTTAACTACGTTGGCTAATGTTTGATTTACCTGTTCATCAAAAAGCTGAGATTTTAGGTAATAAGCCTCCCTGATGTAATACAACTGCATTACAAAAACACCAAGCAAAGCCACCGTCATTAATACGGTTATAAACCAAAAACTTCTTTTTTTCATTAATTTGAAACTGCCTTACTTTTTAAAAAGATGATGAGGGAATATTTTTTAATTTAATCAGATATCAAAAATAATAATTAAGGCGTGGAGAAGGATGTTTTTAACATAATTTAACAACGGATATCATGCTGGAAATGAAGATTTAAGGAAAGTAACGTCAAAAAAAATGCCGAGGCAAAAGCCTCGGCATGGTTCAAAATTGTTTGCTTAAAAAAAGATTCTTTATTTAGAAAGGCAAATCATCATCCTCACCTGGCGCATTGCTCACATCAACCGGAGCAGCATAAGCCGGGGATGATGCCGAAGGAGCACCTGCTGCAACAGCATTGATTCTCCAAATTACCAAACTATTGAAATACGATGTTTTACCTGCTTTATCTGTCCATGGGCGACCGCGTAAATTAAAGAAAACCTCAACCTCATCACCCGCTTTAAATGTATCTAATAATGCAGTTTTATCTTGTAAAGCCTCAAAACGAATATATTCTGGGTATGTTGGATTTTCTGCGTATTCTACTATTAAATCACGTTTTTTAAACGTTTCACTCACTTGCTGCGTTGCACCTACTTCGTGTACTTTTCCTTTAATTTCCATAACTAATACTAATATTGTACGTATAAAAGCCAAATCTCTATAATTTTATTGATAACTTCGCATATATTATGATGCAAGTTTTCCACAATAAAAGCAAGGTTATTATTACCTGCAACAAACGCCTTTCGCCGTATTTACAAGATGAAGTTACAGCTTTAGGTTACACAATAGAAAGGGCTTTTCAAACTGGTGTTGAGCTAAATATCACCCTTACAGAGTGTATCAAGCTGAATTTGAATTTGCGTTGTGCCAGCCAAATTCTATATTCGATAAAAAGTTTTAAGGCCATTACGCCTGATGATTTATATAATGAAATTAAGAACATTGAATGGGAAGAATTAATCGATTTTTCAGGTTATTTCTCCGTTACCTCCAATGTTGACAATCCAAATATTACCACGCCCCTTTTTGCTAACCTGAAAGTTAAAGATGCGATTGTAGATCGTATGAAAGAAAAAAAAGGCATTCGTCCAAATTCTGGATCTGATGCAAACAAAGCGGTGGTTCATTTATACTGGAAAGATGCAGACGCAGATGTTTTTATGGATACTTCTGGCGAAACATTGGCCAAACACGGTTACCGTAAAATCCCGGGTAAAGCACCAATGCTGGAAGCGCTGGCTTCTGGTGTAATTTATGCCACCAAATGGGACCGCAAGTCACCTTTCATCAACCCGATGTGTGGTTCTGGAACTTTAGCCATAGAAGCCGCATTAATTGCAACTAACCGGGCGCCTGGATTATATAGAATGAATTATGGTTTTATGCATATATTAGGTTATGAAGAAGAAGCCTTTTTTGCAGAGCGAAGAATTTTAAAAGATCAGGTGGTTAAAAATATTGACTTTAAAATCATTGCCTCGGATTTATCTGAAGATGCTGTGGAAGTTACCCGCAGAAATGCTAAAACTGCCGGCGTAGATACGCTCATTGAGTTTGAAGTTTGTGATTTCGAACTTACTCCTGTTCCGGAAGATGGAAAGGGTGCTGTAGTTTTCAATCCAGAATATGGCGAGCGTTTAGGTGTTCATAGCAAACTAGAGCAAACCTATAAACGTATGGGCGATTATATGAAGACGAACTGTAAAGGTTATTCCGGCTATATCTTTACTGGCAATCCTGACCTTGCAAAGAAAATAGGCTTAAAAGCGTCGCGTAAACTTGAATTTTATAACGGTAAATTAGATTGCCGCCTATTGGAATATGAGTTATACGATGGCTCCCGTAGAGCACCGCTTTTGGAAACAGCTGCTACTTCTTAAACACATACAGATGTTCGGGGTCTAACCTCCGGAAAGAAAAAATATGACCAGACCTTATCTTATCGTCTGGTCTTTATTTAGAAAGTCAATTAAAAGATGATTTGTGCACATAGTTCTTATGTGACAATCATCTTTTTTAGTTAACCAAATACTGTAATTTACCAAAAAGATATCTGCTCGCAGGCATGGCTTTTCCCCAATTGAAACAGGCATCATAAACTGGTCTCAAAAAAATATTAATGATCTTAAAGTCGCCATAAAGCAGTCTAATACTTGGATTAATAACACGTTTTAGTAAGGTTAACTAGGGTTAAAATCAATTATTATGGCAGTTAAAGAAAGTTTTTTCAAAAAATTCTACCCAAATAAAAAATCATCATTCACAAAATAAAATTTCATAAATAGCTGATTTTTAAATACTGAACAAAATAAACCAAACTTTATCCCTCACAATTGTTTATAATATACCGTTTAAACAACCCTCCAAGTGATTCCTTATAGTGCTAAAAACCGCCTCTGGTGAAAACTATAAGGATAAAAGGCTCGTATATATTGAAAAAATTACAAAACTTATCCCTTTTTATGGAAAATGTATTAGCATTAAAAACGAAAAACGTTGCGGGCAACATTCGGAAGATTAGAGAGTACCGAGATTATACTCAGGACTATCTTGCGGCAAAACTGAAAATATCTCAGAATGCCTATAGTAAAATCGAGCTTGGTTATAGCAAATTAACCATTGATCGCTTGTTTCAGGTTTCAGAAATTCTGGAAGTGGAAGTTACCCACCTCTTAACTTTAAACCCAAATGATTTAATTAAAATTATTGCAGACGACGAACACAGAGCAGCAGCGGTTTAGTGAATAACTGACCGCTGTTATTTTCATTTTTCTCTCCTTTAGTATAATTCAATACATTTACTGCAAATATTTACGATGCAGGATTCCATTCAAAAAACCATAAATTTTGTAAAACAGACTTTGAAAAATGCAGAAGCCGGTCACGACTGGTTTCATATAGAACGTGTTTTCAAAACCGCTATCAATATCAATAAGGCCGAAAAAGGGAATGAGCTTGTTGTTGCTTTTGCCGCACTTTTACATGATATCGCCGACCCAAAATTTAACGATGGCGATGAAGAGGTGGGGCCAAATCTGGCAGAATCTTTTTTGAAATCTATAGCTATTGAAGAAAATATCATCAATCATGTTAAATTGATTATTCAGCATATGTCTTTTAAAAACAGTTTTGACGAAAATAGTTTTACTTCGAAAGAAATGCAAATCGTTCAAGATGCGGATCGTTTAGATGCTATTGGAGCAATAGGTATTGCAAGGGCATTTACTTATGGCGGTTTCAAAAACAGGGTTTTATATGATCCATCAGTTAAAATAGAAGAACACCTTACCAAAGAAAGTTACAAAAATACAACTGCACCTACCATCAATCATTTTTACGAAAAACTTTTGCGTCTCAAAGATTTGATGAATACAGCAGCTGGAAAAAAGATTGCAGAGAAAAGGCATCAGTTTATGCTTGATTATCTTGATCAATTTTACGTTGAATGGGAAGGTGAATAAAAAGCGGAAAGCATCATCTCCTTTAAATAGCTTATTACCACGAAGCCAATATTCCCTCAAAGAGTAACTTAACAATTTTTATTTACTAATTTTTTTAGCTTAATAGCTATATTTGTTAGTAAATAAAAATACTATGTCAGACCGAATTCGTGAAAAGTTGAATATTCTTGCAGATGCTGCTAAGTATGATGTTTCATGCTCATCGAGTGGCGGTACGAGGAAAAATGACAATAAAGGCATTGGCGACAGTCACTCTTCAGGAATTTGCCATACTTATACAGAAGATGGCCGTTGTGTTTCTCTTTTAAAAATCCTGCTAACAAATCATTGCATTTACGACTGTTTATTTTGCGTTTCCAGAAAAAGCAATGACATCAAGCGTGCAGCTTTCACTGTAGATGAAGTGGTCGATTTGACCATGAATTTTTACCGTAGAAATTATATTGAAGGCTTATTTTTAAGTTCGGGCATTTTTAAAAATGCAGACTTTACCATGGAGCGTCTGCTTTTGGTTTGCAAAAAACTTCGTTTAGAGCAACGCTATAACGGCTACATTCATTTAAAAACCATTCCGGGCGCTAGTGAAGAGTTAATTAAGGAAGCTGGGCTCTATGCAGACCGGATGAGTATTAACCTGGAAATGCCCACTGAAGCCGGATTGAAACTCTTAGCACCTGAAAAAAGCCATGCGGATGTAATTAAACCACTCGACTTTGTACAGCAAAACATTGTGCAATTCGCCGCAGATAAAAAGCTGATTAAACATGTTCCAAAATTTGTTCCTGCTGGACAAAGCACTCAAATGGTTATTGGCGCTACACCTGAAAGCGATAAAGATATCATGTATACCGCTAACGCTTTTTACAAAAACTTTGCTTTAAAAAGGGTTTATTATTCTGGTTATGTTCCAATCAGCAACGATAGCCGGATGCCTATTCTGGGCACACAGCCGCCATTATTGAGAGAAAACCGATTATACCAAACGGATTGGTTAATGCGCTTTTATGGATTTAAAGTGCAGGAAATTTTAAATGATGCAAACCCGAATTTAGACGTTGATATTGACCCGAAATTAAGTTGGGCAATAAGAAATATGCAGCATTTCCCTGTCGATATAAACAAGGCTGATTATAAAATGATTTTGCGGATTCCCGGTATAGGCGTAATGTCTGCAAAAAAAATTGTTCAAGCCAGAAAGTTTGGCAAGTTAAGAATTGATCAATTGAAAAAAATTGGCGTAGCATATAACAGGGCGAAGCATTTTATTACATGCGCTGATAGCCCCTACCAGTTAAGAGATTATCAAGGTACGCAGATTAAGGCCTTTATCATGGCGGAAAGCCAAAGCAAATACCTAAAAACGGATAACAACCAGCTGATTTTATTTTAACTTATCATTAAGCGATGATTTACACTTTCGATGGTTCACTTACTGGTTTGCTCACGGCAGTATTCGAATGGTTTGAGCGGAAACCCGGTCCAACTACATTGAAGTTTAATACAATTTTTCAGCCGGAAGCTTTTACAGAAACTGTTGAAATTATCGCCAGCCAAGAAAAAGCTGATCGTGTTTGGAAAGGACTACAAAAAAAATTGAAAAAAGATTGGCAGCGTATTTTTTATTGCAGCTATTTATCTGAAATTCCCGAAGCTTATGACCACCTATTCCAATTCTCAATTTATATTTTTGAAAACGAAATTGGCGCAGCAACGAATTATGGAAATACCAATGTAATTGCCCTGGCGAAATATGCTAAAAGTGTAGAGCGTGAAAAGCATCGGATGGAAGCCTTTATCAGGTTTCAAAAAACAGGAGACGGGATGTTTTACACTTCGATAGATCCCGATTTTAACGTGCTTCCCTTGATCTCCAACCATTTCAAAAATCGTTATGCAGATCAACAATGGATCATTTATGATTTAAAACGCAAATATGGGCTTCATTATGATTTAAACACAGTAGAAGAGGTAGTCATCAACTTTTCTGATGGTGCTAAAAGCCCAACCCCTTCACTTGCATTGATGGATGAAAAGGAAGAGCTTTATGCCGTGCTATGGAAAGATTACTTCAAAAGCGCCAATATTGTCGCCAGAAAAAACACTAAACTTCACCTGCAACATGTACCAAAAAGGTATTGGAAATATTTAACTGAAAAGCAATTGGCTTAACATCCATTTAATATAAAACCACTAAATTGCAGCATGAAATTAAGTGTGCTGGTTTTATTTACGGCTTTGGCCGTTGCGCTTTCCATCGGATTAGTTAATTTTTATTTTCAGCATAGTTTCTATTATCTCGCCATTGCTTTTGGCGTTTCATTTCTAAGTAGCTTCCTGGTGTTTTATTACCTGCTGGAAAAATACATCTACAATAAAATTAAGCTAATTTACAAGCTGATCCACAATTTAAAATTGGGTAAAGACCTTAAGGATGCATTGGGTGAATACGTAAGTGCTGACCCCATAAATGATGTAGAACAGGAAGTTAAAGAGTGGGCTGGTGCCAAAAAGAAAGAGATCGACCTCCTTAAAAAACAAGAACAGTTTCGCCGCGAGTTCCTTTCTAATGTATCTCATGAATTTAAAACACCGCTATTCGCAATACAGGGTTATATCGAGACTTTACAGGATTGCATTACTGATGATCCAGACATGGCCATCAAATTCCTGAAGAAAGCGGAGAATAACGTAGAGCGTTTAAGTTACCTAATTAACGATCTGGATGCCATTGCAAAGTTAGAAACCGGCGAATCCCCTATCAATTACCAGAAGTTTGATTTTGTATCACTTGCCAAAGAGGTAATGGAAAATTTAGACGATAGGGCAAAGGGAAAAAATATTAAACTATTCTTCAAGGATAAATATACAGCCGTTACGAGCGTAAATGCAGATCGCGAAAAGATCAGGCAGGTACTGATTAACCTTATCGTCAATAGCATAAAATATGGGATAGAAAATGGTGAAACCGCCATTAAAATTTTCGAATTGCACGATCAGTTCTTAATTGAAGTTACGGATAATGGCATCGGGATCGAAGAAAAACACCTTGCCAGGCTTTTCGAACGCTTCTACCGCATTGATACGCACAGGGCGAGAGAAGTTGGCGGAACAGGCTTGGGTCTGGCCATTGTTAAACACATTCTGGAAGCGCATCAGCAAACCATCTCCGTGCGCAGCACACCTGGTATTGGAACTACTTTTGCCTTCACACTTCAAAAAGTCAGTTAGGGCAACAAATCTACTGTAATATTCTTTTTACGCTTCATTATGGTCATGTTTGAGCGGTTATAATAAAACTGTAAACATTTAAACTAAAGGTGCCAATTTGTCACTTTTAATTTAATTTGTGTATTTTTGCAATCCCAAAATCTTTTTAAAGAATGATTGATTTACAAGTACAGGATAAAACACATGATGAGGCCAGACAAGGTGAAGCTTTAATTTTAGATGCACCCGTAAAAGCCGACGCCCGGAAACTATATATTGAAAGTTACGGTTGTGCCATGAATTTCGCCGATAGTGAAATCGTGGCTTCAATCCTGTCGGAAACCGGATTTGAAACTACTGGCGATTACCATCAGGCAGATGTGATATTTATAAATACCTGTTCTATTCGGGAAAATGCGGAAACCAGGGTGAGGAATCGCTTGTCGCAATTCGGTGTAGAAAAGCGCCGTAATCCTAAACTAATTGTCGGCGTTTTAGGCTGTATGGCAGAACGTTTGAAATCAAAATTCTTAGAAGAAGAAAAATTAGTGGACGTTGTCGTTGGCCCTGACGCCTACCGTGATTTACCCAACTTAATTGAACAGGTAGAAAGCGGGCATAAAGCTGTAAATGTATTGTTATCCCGTGAGGAAACTTACGCCGATATTAGTCCGGTTCGGTTAAACAGCAACGGAATTACGGCTTTCATCTCCATCACACGTGGTTGCAACAACATGTGTTCTTTCTGTGTAGTACCATTTACCCGTGGCCGAGAACGAAGCCGTGATGCGCATTCTATCATAGAGGAAGCACGGTCTTTATTTGAAGCTGGCTATCGCGAAGTAACACTTTTAGGCCAGAATGTAGATTCCTACACCTGGACGTCCGAAGATGGAACAGAAACGGTAAACTTCGCACAACTTCTCGAACAAACGGCACTAATTAATACTGATTTAAGGGTTCGTTTTTCTACTTCACACCCGAAAGATATTACGGATGAAGTTTTAGAAACCATCGCCAGATACGACAATATTTGCAATTACATCCATTTACCAGTTCAATCAGGAAATACGCGAATTCTGGAATTGATGAACCGTACTTATACGCGAGAATGGTATATTAACAGAATTGATGCCATTAGGAGAATTATTCCGGGATGTGCAATTTCGACCGATATTATTGCAGGTTTTTGTACTGAAACAGAAGAAGAGCACCAGGAAACATTAAGCATAATGGATTATGTAGAATATGATTTTGCGTATAACTTCACTTATTCTGAAAGACCAGGAACATTAGCCGCACGTAAATTGGCAGATGATATTCCGGAAGATGTAAAAAAACGCCGGTTAGCAGAAATTCTGGCTAAACAACAAGCACATTCACTAATGCGTTTGCAGGAATGGGTTGGAAAAACCGTTCGGGTATTAATAGAAGGTACTTCGAAAAAATCTGACCTTGACTATTGTGGTCGGGGTGATAGTGGAGCAATGGCAATTTTCCCTGCTACTGAAGGTGTAAAACCAGGTCAATATGCAAATGTATTGATCGAAAAGTGCACATCAGCTACGCTTATTGGAAGGATAGTGGAATAAGTCAAAAAGACTAAAGCGCAAAGTTTACACCGTATAGCATCTAGTTTCGATACTGGATATTTACTACTTGATACGAATAAGAATGGATACACAAAATATAAAACAACGATTCGGTATTATTGGCAATTCGCCACTACTAAATCGTGCCATAGATATTGCCAGCCAGGTTGCACCAACAGATATGTCGGTTTTAATTACGGGTGAAAGTGGAAGTGGTAAAGAAGTTTTCTCGCAGATTATCCATCAAATGAGTGCACGCAAACACGGATCATTCATTGCAGTGAACTGTGGTGCCATCCCAGAAGGAACCATTGACTCTGAACTTTTTGGACATGAAAAAGGTTCATTCACAGGTGCTCATGAAGCCAGGAAAGGTTACTTTGAAGTAGCCAATGGCGGAACAATATTTTTAGATGAGGTTGCAGAGTTACCTTTAGGAACGCAGGCACGATTATTAAGGATTTTAGAGAGCGGCGAATATTTACGTGTAGGTTCATCAAAAGTACAAAAGACAGATGTCCGCATTATTGCCGCCACCAATGTTGATGTTTATAACCGCGTAAAAAACGGAAAATTCAGAGAAGATTTATACTACAGATTAAATACGGTACCCTTACGTATTCCACCACTGCACGAAAGAAAAGAGGATATCTACCTACTTTTCCGGAAATTCGCTGCAGATTTCAGCGATAAATACCGCAGTCCTTCACTACACCTGGAGCCGGATGCTGTTCAGATTCTTACCAACTACAGTTGGCCTGGAAATGTTCGCCAGTTGAAAAACATTGCCGAACAGATTTGCGTATTGGAAAAGGAAAGAAACGTTACCGGACCGGCAATTTTAAATTATATTCCGAATGAAGCCGGGAGTAACCTGCCAATGACCATCAATGCTCAATCAAAAGAAGACTTTACAGAGCGAGATATCCTTTACAAAGTGCTATTTGATATGAAAAAGGACATGGTGGAGCTGAAAAAACTCGTTGCTGAAATCATCCAACATGGCGGGAATACGGCTAGCGTATTGGCAGATAACCCACAATATATCAATCAATTATATAGAGATGTTGAATTGCCAGGCGGACAGGAGCACACTTTTACTATTCAGCAGCCTGCGCCAAATAACAATAACAACAATACCAATAACGCTGACTATTATGCCCATGATGCAGAAGAGATTGAAGAATCTTTGTCGCTAATTGATAAAGAATCTGACCTTATTAAAAAGGCGTTGAAAAAGCACAAAGGCAAGCGGAAATTTGCTGCCCAGGAGTTGGGCATTTCAGAACGTACGCTTTACAGAAAAATCAAAGAATTAAATTTGTAGGCAATAAATACGGCCTAAGAGCATTAACATATACGGTAAAGCCATTAAAATAGCAGCCATCTTTAAATGAAAATAAAAATATTTGTAGTCTGTGTAATTGCCGTGCTTACAGCATGTTCTTACAAGTTTAATGGTGCATCAACTGTAGGTTTAAAAACCGTAGTGGTTAAGGTTTTCGAAAACAATGCTCCGCTTGTGGTTCCAACCCTGAGTAATCAATTTACAGAGGCATTGAAAACGAGAATTCGTAATCAAACCAGCTTAAGTATTTCGACAACGGAAGGCGATGCTGTTTTTGAAGGCCGGATTACGGGCTATGATATCAGGCCGGTCGCTTTGCAATCAAGCACTACGCCAACAGCTGGTGCAAACAGGTTAACCATCACAGTTGCGGTTAAATACACCAATAATACCGCTGGAAAAGAAAAAGAAAGTTTTGAAGAAAGCTTTACTAAATACTTTGATTTCCCGCTAAACGGCGCTCCTATCCAATCTGCTTTACCAGGTGCAATAGAAAATATAAACAGACAGCTTACGGAAGATATTTTTAACCGTGCTTTTGCCCAATGGTAATTTCAAAACAACGCTAAACGCATAAAACTTTCAAAAAAACGCTTACATTTTTTTAACTTAGCGACAAACCCTTATAATGAATCAACAGCAGCTATTGGCAGATTTACTTGCTCAACCTGGAAAGGTTGGTCCGGAGCATATACCCATGCTTCAGGAGTTGGCAGTACAATTTCCATATGCTCAACCTATTCATTTACTATTAGCAAAAGCAGATTCAGCTTTCATTCCAAAAGCGGCCCTGTATAGCCATGGGAACGCCCTATTTCATGTGTTGAATATGGTGGCCATTAAAGATGAAGCCATTGCTCAATCCAATATTATAGCAGCTGAAGATACCATAACAGCAACCTTGGTAACAGAAGTTGAAACTGAAATTGAAGTAAAAACCCGCTTGGAAGCTGATAATTTAGCCGCAGATCCTGAAATAACATTGCCTTTAGGTGATCAGGAAGAAGAACCAATAATATCTGTTCCTGCTGAAAATGAAACTCAAGAAGAAGTTGCACCAATAAGCACCCTACCAAGCGATTTGGACTTGCTTGATTCTCCTTCCGAAGGAGACATGTTTATTGAGAGCATCGCAGCTACCGATTTCTTTGCCTTTGAAAAGAAACTTAGTACAGATGTAATTCATTCTGCTGCTGAAATAGAAACAGTAGTTCCTGATCGCCATAAAATAAATTTCGTTTCCAAATACGATGATGATCAATTGCCGTATACTTTTTTATGGTGGTTATCTAAAACCAGAAAAGAACACGAACAGATTTTTCAGCCTTACGTTCAGCCGAAGCCAGAGATCGTTAAACAACAACCTGATCAGCAGAAAGATGCTGAAGCATTTCAACAACAATACGTTGAACATATTTTCCATATTCAAACCCCATTCGAAGTTGCAGATCATTTAGCTGAATATCCTTCGGCTGATGTAAAAGACGCTAAGGGCGCGGAAATTATTGAGAAGTTTTTGAAAGAAGACCCAACAATAAAGCCGCCCAAACCAGAGCAAATCGATACTGAAAATAAAGCAAAGAAGAGCGCAGAAGATCATTATGACTTAGTTTCTGAAACTTTGGCGAAAATTTACATCGAGCAAATGCTTTATCACAAAGCCATAGATACTTATAAAAAATTAAGTTTGAAATATCCAGAAAAAAGTGGTTACTTTGCCGACCTTATCCAATCTATAGAAAAGAAATTTTAAAATATAATATTACGATGGTAACCTTTTTAATCATTTTATTAATTGTTGTGTGTATTGCTTTAGGCTTATTTGTACTGATACAAAACCCTAAAGGCGGTGGTTTGGCAACTGGCGGCGGAACAAGCAATATGTTTGGAGTGCAACGTACCGGTGATGTTTTGGAAAAAGGATCATGGATCTTATTAACTTTCATCGTTGTTTTAACATTAGCCATTACTACTATAGCAAAAAGCGGTGGCGGTGCAACAGCTGTTGGAAACTCAGCTATTCAGGAACGTTTAGATAAAACACCTTCTCCATCTCCAATTGGCGGAAACTTTAACAATACGGCTCCTGCAAAACCAGCAGATACCACTAAAAAATAATTTAGGCTTAGTTTAGCTCGTAAAAAGCTTTCCTCAAAAAGGAAGGCTTTTTTTGTGTTTTAGAGTTTAATTTTTGGTCTCCATAAAAACCGAATAAATTTAAAGTAATATGGCGGCTCGTCCGTTTACTGGTTTATAATGCAGTTAATAGTGCCAAGCAACGAAACCCAAAATATCATTTCTACTGTAGCCCATTACGGCAAGCGCCTGTTCAGATTCATCCGTGGGCGGGTGAATACGGATGAGGATGCTGAAGATATTTTACAAGATGTTTGGTACCAACTCAGCAATCAGCCAGAAGCTGGTGCTATCGAACAGATTAGTGGCTGGTTGTATCGTGTAGCCAGAAATAAAATCACAGATAAACACCGGAAGCAAAAAGAAGCCCTGTTAGACGATTTCATTTCTGAGGATGAAGAAGGTGGGTTTAATTTCAGAGAAGTGCTATTGGCAGAAACCTCCTCACCAGAGGAAGAAAGTTTAAAAAAACTTTTCTGGGAGCAGCTATTTCTGGCGCTGCATGAACTACCGGAAAATCAACGGTATGTATTTATACAAAATGAGCTGGAAGAGCGCACCTTTCAGTCATTATCAGACGAAACCGGTGAAAACATTAAAACCCTTATATCGAGAAAGGGCTATGCAGTAAAACATTTACGTAACCGTTTACAAAGGTTATATCAGGAATTTATCAATTATTAAAGAAAAGAAAATGAATAATAGGAAATTTAGTAAGGGTAAGAAATTCTTTTTCTTTTTGCCCGTTATCGCACTCATCGCAACCGCACTTGGCTTTATTGTGATGTATTTATGGAACTGGATTTTACCAGAGGTTACACACGCCAGGCCTTTAAACTTTTGGCAAGCACTTGGCTTACTAATCTTATGTAGACTCCTTTTCGGCAATTTCAACAAAGGTGGTGGAGGTTTTCGAGAGAAAGCTGGTAAAATACGTTCCAAATGGCGAAGTATGGATGAAGAGGAAAGAATAAAATTTAAAGAAGAATATAAAAGGTGGTGCGGTGGCTGGGGAAGCCGAACAAAGGAGCAGAAAAACGACGATAAACTATAAATCTTAGTCGGTTTGATGGTTATAAAAGTTCGATGGTTAGCGGGATGAAGATGATTCGATTGAGCACAAACTTTTATGAAATCAACAAAACAAGCTAATTTAAATCCGTTTCTGGAATTAGATATTAAATGTTGTTTGCTATTCGCCTTAATTTGAGGTACTTTTGTTAAAAGATATAACTACAACAGATTGAATTTTAACGATTTTAATTTTGGCCCCGATTTATACGAAGGCCTTATGGCGATGGGGTACAAAAGCGCCACGCCTATCCAACAGCAAGCAATTCCGGTAATTTTAGATAATCATGATTTGATTGCCTGTGCCCAGACAGGAACAGGAAAAACAGCCAGCTATTTATTGCCTGTAATGGATAAAATTAGCCGTGCAACTGATAGACATAACAATACCCTAATTTTAGCTCCTACCAGAGAATTGGCTCAGCAGATCGATTTACAGGTTGAGGCTCTTGCTTATTTTACCAATATCAGTTCACTTGCTGTTTACGGTGGTGGTGATGGCATTGCTTATGAGCAACAAAAACGCTCTATGCGCGAAGGCGTAGACATTATTATTGCAACGCCTGGCCGCTTGATGGCTCACCTATCATCCGGCTTATTGAAACTTGAGCACCTGCAGCATTTGATTTTAGATGAAGCAGATCGCATGTTAGACATGGGTTTTTATGATGACATCATTCGCATCATCAGCTATTTGCCAAAGAAAAGACAAACTTTACTTTTCTCGGCCACCATGGCGCCAAAAATCAGGACAATGGCTGCGAAAATTCTGAATGATCCGCAGCAGATTACCATTTCGATTGCAAAACCTGCCGAAGGAATAGATCAGCAAGCCTATAACATCCACGATCAGCAAAAACAAGCTTTATTAACTGATATCTTTAAAGATGACAAGTATAAAAGCAGTATCATCTTTGCATCAACTAAAGAAAAGGTTAAAGCGCTTTATAAAACATTTAAGAGTTTAGGTATTAAAGCAGAAGCCTTTCACTCAGACTTAGGTCAGAAAGAGCGTGAAGATATTTTGCTGGCCTTTAAAAACAGAAGATTACCTATCTTAATTGGGACCGATGTATTATCACGCGGGATTGACGTAGAAGGTATTGACCTGGTTATTAATTATGACGTGCCCGGAGACCCTGCTGATTATGTACACCGCATTGGCAGAACAGCAAGAGCGGCGACTAAAGGAACCGCGATAACGCTTGTAAATGGAAGAGATAAACGCAAATTTGAAAACATTGAGCGCTTAATTGAAAAGCCAGTCCAACGTATGACCCTTCCTGAACACATTTCGACCATGGAGATAACCCATGTGGATGAAAAACGTGCACCGCAAAAGAATAATGTAAAGAAAAAGGTTTGGCATAAAAAAAAACCAAAGCCATCTGCATAATGAAGCGCCAATAGGGAAACCTATTGGCGTTTTTGATTTAACGCCTATCTTTGTATAAGCAATGGCAAATTTCATCCTGATTGGCTTATGTATCATAGCCGGAATCCTTTTCAGAAAGCGTAAAACGCTACCCAAAGATGCACACAAAGGAATTAACGCGTGGATTATCTATATTGCATTACCAGCAGTATCATTTAAATACCTTCCTCATATTACCTGGTCGAAAGATTTACTTTTTCCGGCATTTGCTCCGGTTTGCATTTGGATGCTCGGCTGGTTATTTATTACCATTTACAGTCGCATCAGAAAAATTAGCACGGCAACCTCAGGCGGTTTAAAACTGGTGAGTTCCCTCAGCAATACCTCATTTATAGGTTTTCCACTTATCCTGGCATACTTTAGTGAAAAGGAAATTCCAATCGCCATTATTTGCGATCAGGTTACTTTTACCCTGCTTTCCACTATTGGCATTGTTGTAGCCATTCGTGCCTCACAGCAGCAAAAGCTAAGCGCACCATTGGTATTGAAGAAAGTATTGACTTTTCCGCCATTAATTGGCTGTGTTCTGGCGCTGATTGTCCCATACTATCTAGATATCTCTCCCCTCAACCCACTATTTGACAAGTTGGCTGGAACAGTTGGACCACTTGCGTTATTTTCTATTGGCTTACAATTAAAATTTGGTGGGTGGTTCAGTGAACTAAAACTAATCAGCATAGCGCTCATTTACAAATTGGTATTAGCACCACTTTCTATTTTAATAATCGCTTTAATTTTAGGAATGAACGGCACAATTACTAAAATCACTATTTTTGAGATGGCAATGCCTACGCTACTAACAGCTGGTGTAGTTGCCGATCAGTATAACTTGAATCCGAAGCTATCCAATCTGGTGGTAGGGATCGGAATTTTATTGTCTTTCATTACTACCGGATTTTGGTGGCTGATTTTGACAAAATCCGGATTATTTTAAATTTCACAAGCGCTACATCTCTGAAATCCATGAAATTATTTCAAATTTGCATAGAATCACATAGCGCATTCAAGATCGCTATAATTCCCAACATACATCTCCCAGAAAACTGTCTCAGTTTGAAGATGATTGAAGTGCAAGATCTGCGAAATCCCAGAAATCTGCGGGACAATTTTAAATACGAATAGAATTGCATATCTCATTCAATGTCGCTATACTTCCCGCACGCATCTCAAGAAATGATCTCAAATTAAAGAATGTTAACACTCCGGCAAACTAATAGGAATATTGGTCGCTAAACCACCATCAGAGGTTTCTTTATATTTAGCGTTCATATCTAGAGCAGTTTCCCACATGGTGTTTACCACAGCATCTAAACTAACCTTAGCTTTATCAGGATTGCTTTGCAAAGCTAACTGACTTGCGGTAATGGCCTTTATTGCACCCATCGTATTGCGTTCTATGCATGGAATCTGTACCAATCCTCCTATTGGGTCGCAGGTTAAGCCCAGATGGTGCTCCATGGCAATCTCGGCTGCCATTAATACTTGTCGCTGGGAGCCGCCTAAACATTCTGTAAGCGCAGCCGCAGCCATAGCGGATGAAACACCAATTTCTGCCTGGCAACCGCCCATAGCAGCTGAGATAGTTGCTCCTTTCTTGAAAATGCTTCCAATTTCTGAGGCACAGGCGATAAACTGAATAATTTTATGCTCATCATAACCATCGCAAAAAGTAATGAAATATTGAAGCACTGCAGGAATTACCCCCGCTGCACCATTTGTAGGAGCGGTAACTACACGTCCGAAAGATGCATTTTCTTCATTAACCGCAAGCGCAAAGCAACTTACCCAATCTAAAATATAGTTAAATCCGTTCCCGCCTTTTCTAATGGCCTGAACCCAGGAGTCATAGTCATGGTATTCTGCTTTGTTGATTAATCTTTTATTTAGTGGAAAAGCTCTTCTGGCAACATTTAAACCGCCGGGCAAAAAGCCGGTGGTATGGCAGCCTCTGTATATACAGTCGCGCATCACGGCAAAGTGCTTTAAAATCCCTGCTTTTGTCTCGCCTTCTGATCTCCAGGCTAACTCATTTTCCATCACAATTTCACTCACCTTTAAACCGGTAGATAAGCACCAGTGCAGCAGCTCTTTTGCTTTTTCAACCGGAAACGGCAAGTCAACCTGAGCTTTATGACTATTATCTTCACCTTCTTTAACTACGAAACCACCTCCGATAGAGTAATAGGTTTGGGAAAAAGCTTTTCCATTGCTCAAAAAAGCTTGAAAAGTGACTGCATTGGGATGATAAGAAAGACTTTCTGCAAACAAGAAAAGTAAATCATTGTCATAGTCAAAATCGATAGATAATTCTCCAGCCAGATTAAGTTTTTTTTCGGTTTGAATTGCTTCGAAAGTTGGTGTAACAGCATCTACATCAAAAGTTACGGGGTCAGCACCAGTTAATCCCAGCAAAATGGCAACGTCAGTTCCATGGCCCTTACCGGTTTTAGCCAGCGACCCATAGAGTAATATTTTTATCGCTTCTACATGAATAATAAAACCTTGTTGCTTTAACGATGCCGTAAATTGCTGCGCAGCACGCCATGGTCCAAGCGTATGAGAACTCGATGGACCAATACCAATTTTAAAAATATCAAAAACGGAGATTTGCTCTTTAATCATGAAGAAAGTTAGGTATACAAAGCTATGATTGTTTTATTAAAATTCAGATCAATAATTGTTTAACCCGCAATTATTTTTATTATCTTACCATAAATTTAATAACGCTCTATGATAAATTTCAACCCAAACCAGGAGGAAGTAGATCTTGATTACTGTCGCGCTACCTCTGGCTTAAGATTAGCTAACTACATTATCGATATGATTTTTTTCTATCTGATCATGTTTGGTTTGGGCATATTGCTCGGAATTTTTGCCCCAAGTTTACTCAATATTTTTGACGGTTTAATGGGTAGGCTGATCTCCTTGTTACTCTATGGTATCGTGATGTCGTTTATTGAAGGCGCCTCTCATGGGAAATCTATCGGAAAACTCATTACAGGAACCAAAGCCGTAAATTTAGATGGAAGCGATATGAATTTTGGTCAGGCATTTAGTAGAAATATAATAAGGGCTATTCCTTTTAATGCTTTCAGTGCATTTGGAACGCCTTGTAATCCCTGGCATGATCGCTTATCAAATACAATGGTTGTTGAAGAAAAAAAACTTGCTTTGCTTAGGCAGAAGGAAACTTTTTTTGATTCATTTAAGCAAAATCCGAGACCCTAAAAATCAAACTCTATAATTTCCTTATCTTTCAACATCTGCTCTACAAACTTCTGGTGATTAACCGGTGTGCCGGTGGCTGTCCAGTTTCCGGTAATGATATTATTTACCAGTTGGTGTTTTCCACGTTGCGGCTTTAGTTTATTTTCCCTAAAAACTTCTTCGTAACTTTCTAAATCGCCTTGTGTATCTTGTTTTTTAACAATGCGATAGATTCTTTTTGTAAAACGGCGATCGCCCATTTCTTCTATAAAAGGAAAAATAATCAATGCTAAAAGAACCACCCCTGTTACCCCAATGGCTTGTTCATAATAACCTGATCCTACTGCCATCCCAATCGCAGCTACAATCCATATAATACAAGCTGTTGTTAAACCTTTAACCCGGTTTTCTTCCTTAAAGATTACACCTGCACCTAAGAAACCAATCCCGGTTACAATATTAGAGGCAATCCGATCCTGGCTTGTTGGTCCGATTTTTATAGATAGAATAGTAAATAATGCAGCACCTAAACCGATCATCATCATGGTTTTCAAGCCGGCAGATTTACTCCTGTACTCTCTTTCGGCTCCAATTAAACCGCAAAGCACTGTTGCCAGTAAAAATTTATTTACTTCACTTTGTGTAATGAAGTGGCTGTTATCTAAAATATCATTCATCGCTGAAAATTAACAGCACCAAATTAGTAAAAATCGTAACATCTCAGGCCATTTGCCCTTCCGCCACTAGAACTATTTGGAAAATACTTTTCATAACCCACCCCTATTTCAGATGTTCCGCCAGTATTGGTGTAGTTAATTTTAGAAGTTGTAGCATCATGACTAATCCCTAACCTAAATTTTTCGCCATTTGTTCTGCGGTTAAAAATATCAAAGATTACAGAGAAAACAATCGCATCATTGCCATTCGAATTTCCATCATTGCGGTACCATATTCCTGCATTGATACCGGCATATTTATATTGTGTACCTACGCTAAATGAGTTTACATTTCCCTGTTTATACAATACCACGGATGGGATTAAATAACTTCCATCACGATCATACTGGTCAGGGATAAGACTAAGTTTATAACTTAAGTTTGCAGAAACCCGCATGGGTAATTTTGCCTGAAAACCGGAAAGAGATTCATCCGGCCGGTTTAGATGATGTGCCGCCAAACCAACCATGAATTTACCATAAACCAGATTGGCCCCACTATTGGCATCCAGATAAAAGCGACTATCGACCGCTGGACGCTCAGCGCCGGATACACTTCCCGGAATGTAGCCGGAGGTGATATCAATCTGATCTCCAAAAACCAGTTTATCCCAATTCAATTTTTGATTAGTAATTCCCGCCTGTAAGCCAAAAGACAATGTAAAGTCATCGCCGCCAATAATGTATGAATAACTCGCAGCAACATTATTTTTAACCAAGTAAGCTGTGCCCTCACTACTTCGGTTAAAAATTAATCCGATGCCGCTGTTAATCTGATGGAGGTTTAGGTCGGCTGATGCACTCATGTAAGAAAAATCGCTGGCCAAACCAGTCCATTGATTTCGATAAAGCGCATTGAACCTTATATCTCCTTCAAACTGACCGGTAAGTGCAGGATTTAAGTAAATTGGTGCGTTATAAAATTGCGAGTAAATGTGATCTTGCGCCATTGAAATTAGCGGCATCACCATAACCAGCATACATAATATCATCCTCCTCATCGTTATCTTATTAAATATATCACACCAGTTTTCCTTGGGGCAGATGAATCGTATGTCATCCCTTTCCAATCGCTCCCATTTACGAATTTCACTTCTATTTTCCAGTAGTAAACGCCCTGCGGTTGTTCCTGACCCTTATAGGTTCCATCCCAGCCTTCTAAAGGCGTACCATCATCAAGTTTAGCACTCTCCCATAATAGCTGTCCCCATTTGTTAAATATCGACATTTTCCATTCCTGAATTCCTCTTCCCTTTGCCTTGAAAATTTTAATTTCATTTTTAGCACTTGCCGGCATAAAAGAATTGGGAACATTTAAATATCCTGGAACACCAATAATTCTAACCGATTGAACAATTATGGAACTACACCCTTCTCTGTTGAGTACTTTCAGGGTGACTGTATAGGCACCTTCGTTGGCATAAGTATGATTAGGGTTTTGTAGCGTAGACACGGCTCCATCGCCAAATGTCCATTCCCAGCTAACAGAGCCATTGCTACTATCTTTAAAACTAAATGTATAATTTGGGATAGAAAGCTCATTTCCGGGTAAAACCGTAAAACTGGCGACTGGTGGTGCCACAACGCTAATTGGTGAACCAGCCGTTACTGTGTTGGTACAGCCGAGTGAATTCGTTGCTGTTAACGTTACGAGGTAGTTTCTGCCAACTCCTGTAAAAGTATGTGTGGGTTCAAAAGCAGTTGAAGTTGTTCCATCGCCAAAATCCCAGACATAGCCGAGGGCATTTTTGCTATTGTTCTTGAATTTCACTATCAGGCCATCACATCCGCTGGTTTTATCGGCAGTAAAGCTTACCTCTGGTTGTTCCAAAACTTCAATTTCCTCTACTGTAGAGGCGTTTGAGCAATCATTAGAAGCATATAGTGTAACCCGATACCTTCCTGCTTTAGTAAATACATGTGAAACTGTTTCGGGTGCAATATTGCGTACAACTGTACTGCCATCTCCAAAATCGTAAACAAAAGTATTTGCTCCCTTAGTGTTATTAATAAAATCTACCGTAAATGGTGCACAACCCCGAAGCTGATTACTGTTTACGACCAGTTCGGCCGTGATGTTATTTGGAGCTACATTGATGGTATATGATGATTCATTGCTACCACACTCATTTGTGGCCATCATTTTAACTACATAATTTGTTACTGCAATTGTGTTGTAAGTATGTGATACACTGCTTTTATCTGTTTTAGTCACCGTAGTACCATCACCAAAATCGTAAGTGTAAGCACCATTATTTCCTGGTGAGGTATTGCTGAAAGTTACTGTAAAAGGAGAGCATCCCGCTGTCTTATCTGGAGAAAAGATGGAAATAGGTGCTGCTTTTACTAAAACAGTTGAGGTTTGCCTGCTTATTCCACAAGGCGTAGTTGCTTCTAAAGTTACCGTATAGGTGATGTCTCTTCCTGTAAGATCGGCTGCGTATACAACTGCCGATGGCTCGGCCACATTAGAAGAGGTACCATTACCAAAATCCCATCTAAATGTAGCATCCGTTAATGAAGTGGATGTATTCCTAAATCTCACACTCAGCGGTCCGCATCCTTCCACAACATCTTGAGTGTATGCAGCAGTTACGTCTTGGCGTGTAAAAAAGGTATGAGAAAACTCATCACTATTACACCCTAAACTACTTGTTACAACAAGTTTAATCACAACAGACTGGTTCTGAGTCGCAATAGTGTAGCCAGGAAAAGTTATACCTGTTCCAATCTGTACATCATTTGCAAACCAGGTATATGTCGCATTCCGATCTGGATAAGGCGTCGCGGCGAGGTTAACCGAACCTAAATTAAATGGCACACAACCTGCATCTGTTAAATATGTGAATGCCGCTTTTGCAGGAAGATTTACAGTAATCTTCACCTGATTACTCAAAATTACCGAGCAAGCGCCACTAGAAACGGAACGCCTGTAATAAATAGTTGCGTTAGGTACAGGCGGAGTAAAATCAACTCCGGTTGCGCCTAAAACATCAGTCCACACAGTGGCGTTTAAACTTGATTGCCATTGATAAATATAATTTCCATTTCCTCCGGTTGGGGTAGACCCGATAAGCGGTGCAGCGGCAGAACCGATACAGATACTTTGATCTGCAGTAATACTATTGTTACGCAACGCAGGCAATACCACTACCTGAACACTGTTACTCATTGTTACGCAAATAGTACTATTTACTAATCTCCTGTAAAATGTAGATACCGGAACATTAAGCGTTAAATCCTTATTGGTGGCTGAAGCGATGTTTATCCATGTATTGCCATCTGCACTACTTTGCCATTGATAGCTAAAAACACCACTTCCGCCGGTTGGGGTACTTCCGGTTATGGTAACACTTTGCCCAAAACAAATCGGATCTGCAGGCGCTGAAATACTATTGGTAACCGGAAAGAAATAAGTTACACTGGTTTCTGATGAGGATGGGGGACAGCCATCAAATCCAGAAATAGTCCACTTAAAACGATAGGTTTGCCCAGGAATGAGACCAGAAACAGCTGTATTGAATAATCCAGGATCACTAATTGTAATATCACTTTGCCCAGATACTAATGTCCACAAGCCAGTATTTGGCGCTGGATTGTTCCCATTTAGGGTGATGCCATTTCCGCTACATAAACTTTGATTTGATCCGGCATTTGAAACCACTGTCGAGGGATTTATAATAATAGTGGTTACGGTTGATTGCGCCTCTGCGCAAGCGCCACTTTGAACAATAGCCCTGTATTTGGTCGTAGTGAGAATATTAGTGAAAACGTAAGGATTTGCCGTTGAACTTAGTGTGGCCCAGGTTAGGCCATTATCTATAGATGCTTCCCATCGGATAATATTTCCAACTTGTCCGGTTAGCGTAATAATGCCATTATTTGCACCAGCGCATAGGGTTAGATCATTACCGGTTGTGCCTCCAATGCTGGTTGGGTTTACCGTGATGAGTACATCATCGTTGTTACTTGAACAATTTCCATCACTTATCGTCCATCGAAGCGTATAACTATTCCCGGGAACCAGCCCAGTTATTACTGCATCATTTTTGGTATCATCATCAAATGCGATATTGGTAGGTGCCGCTATGGCTGTCCACTTACCTACCCCAACCACCGGAAGATTTCCTTTCAAATTATAAACAGAAACATTACAAACCGATTCATCAGGCCCTGCATTGGCCAAGGTTGCATTCGGCAAAACGGTAACAGTTATTGATGTCGTTGCTCCGGTACATCCGCCTGCGGATACAGGCGTAATGGTATAGGTAACTGTTCCAGATGTGGTGCCAGTATTAATTAATATATCATTTATCTGATTGGCTGCTGTGGCAACTGTTCTGTCGCTATTTCCGGTGATAGAACCTGTTATAGCACTGGTATAGGTATAATTTACATTTGTTACAGCTGAGGTAAGACTAATGGCCGATGAGGTATTGTTACAGATCGTCAAACTTGGAGTTGTTGCCCTCACATCAGGATTAGGGGTAACAGTAACGACAAAATTAAAAGGAGTACCATCGCAACCATCTTTCTGCGGGTTAATGGTATAGGTTACGGTTCCGTTAGCAGTTAAATCATTATTGGTGAGTAAATCATTAATCACGCCTGTTCCAGATGGTGAAAATCCGGTTACATTAGCAGATCCGGTAGCTGTCCAGTTAAAAGTAGTTCCACTTACCAGCCCTGTCGGGGTATAGTCTACATTTTTACCAGTACAAATGGTTTTACCGGCTGCGCTGGTAACACTGATATCTGGTTTGATGGTAAGGATAATATCATCATCTATCTGATTACAGGGTGATGCTAAAGTTGTTGTTGCTCGTAAAGTTAACGTCACCGTACCGCTGGCTTTTTCTGCAACTGTCGGTGTATAAATTGCGTTCAGGGCATTCCTGTTTGGAGAAAAGATACCTAAACCACCAATCCAGGTTTGCGAACTTACGCTACCTGTAATTGTTGCGGCAAGGTTAAAACTGGTACCGTTAAAACACAAGAACTGGTTATCCCCTGCATTAATTATCGGCGCGGTACTAAAGGTTAGTTTTTGAGTTTTAGAGACCGTACCGCAATTATTTTTGTGGGTAACCGTAACGCTATATTCCTCATAATTATCAAACTTTATAGAAGGATATTTAGTGTTCGCTGTTGTCCCTCCTGTAAAACTATATGTACCAGAGCCCGCAGGTGTCACCGTCCAGGTATAAGTATCTGCCAGATCTTGAGAGGTTCCCTCAACTATTGTTCTCGTTGGCCCTGTGGTTGTTGGATTAAAATCATAGGTAGACAGATTACACAGTGTGATATCTGGCGACAAGGTAGCTCTTGGTAATTCATTTACAATCACGGTTTGTGGCGCCGAGGCAACCAAACCACAAGATGGTGTGCTAATATTTAAAATAATGGTATACGTGCCGGGGGTTGCGAAAACAAATTCTGGTGCCGTGCTTGATGCACTTGTTCCACCGGTATAAGTTACCGCAGGCGTTACAGTCCATGAGTAAGTATTTGCTGCCTGGCAGATGTTATCTAATACAGAAAGGTCAGTAGCAATTAATGAGGAACCAGCACAAATGGTAGTTTGAGGCAATGAAAATTCTGGTTTTGGTGGATCCTGGATACATATCGTCATTTCTACAGGATCGGCATTACAGGCCCCAGAACTATTGGATTCTAAACGGATGACATGTTGACCATGCGTTAGAAATTTTTTAATGAAATTGAAAGTTCTTGGCTTGTTCGCCGCTTCAATCACTCCATCTACAAACCAGTTGTAGGTAACCACGTTTGGAGCACAGGCTGGTGTATTGGTATCCGGATCTTCGCCCAAAATAGAAGTGTTGCTAAAAGTTACATCAGTATTGGTACACGAAGGCGTTTGAAAAGTAAAAGCATTCATTGGTTTAACAACTACTTTTGCCGATGATGAAACCGGCGTACCAATGGTGCCACAAAAGTCGTTTGAAACGTTAATGGTTACCGGAAATGCATTGTAAATAGTACCTGCACTGGTTACCGAACTACTTCCGCATGACGATCGGGTATAGGGGTGTGTTACTTTACCTAAATTATTAATGATATCGCATAGCGTGTAACTTGTCATCGTGCCATCACCCCATGATATGGTGTAGCTATCACCAGGGTAATTATTTTGAATTCCTGCTGGGGATGTATAATCTACATTAAACTCCAGAAAGCCTAATGGTAAGCAAACAATATTATTACCAGATGTACCAAATGCAGTAATTGCTCTGTTGTTGATGAGCAGATATCCCTTTGTTCCTTTTGTTCCATCAGGCATGGTAGCCGTTGCTATAATAGAATAATGCGTCTGGTCTGCCGTGAAGCTTTGAATAGGAGTTGAAAAGTTAAGTACTGAAGTTCCTCCGGCAGATTCGTTTTTAAGCGCAGCCGTCACTGTTGCCGTAGCCGTAGATTCATTAGTAATGAAAAATTGATTATTTGGCCTGCTTCCACAGGTTCCGAACGTTTCGGTATTTGCCGGATTAAGATAAGCGGTAACGAGTTTGGCTTCAACCGGTGATCCTGCCTTTATTTCAAATGCAGAAGATTCGGCGCTTACTGCGGCTGGCTGTGTCGTTTTTACCCGTAACTTATAGCCTGTACCAGAAACAATTCCCGTAGTAGGAATTACTCCATTAACATAGGTGCTATAGAAACCATTATAGGTTCCAATCAGCTTTTCACTACTAAAACTGCCATTTTGATCTGATAAATAAAGCTGAAATATGTTGCCCTGAATAGCACAATTATTAACAATACTGAAGGGAGCAGCAATTGTACTGCCTGGTGTATATGGACCTGCATTTATGGCGCCAATGTTAACCTGCGAAAATCCGACAGATGTAACAAAAACCAGCCCTAAAAACAGAGCAAAAAAGGGCCATTTCCTTATTAAACAGGTCTTCATAATCGCTAACACATAGGGGAAAATTTAGTCACGTTGGTTCAAAAAATCCAGCACTTTATTTTGCCAGATTCTGCTCATCCAAAGATGAGTAAACAGTTGTGTTACACGTTAATAAATATTCAATTGCAAAGAACGTAATTTACATATTATAATTGCAATTTTTTACATCAACACGAACAAAATGAATGACCTAAATTAAGCTGAAATATCCTTTCTATAACAAAACAGGCCAAAAAAAACCCCGGAAGTATATTTACTTCCGGGGTGTATTTTACACGAAATGATTTCGCTACAAGTGATATTACATCATACCACCCATACCGCCGCCACCCATAGGAGGCATTGGAGCACCACCTTCTTCAGGTTCGTCTGCTAAAACAACTTCTGTAGTTAATAACATCGCTGCAATTGATGCTGCATTTTCTAATGCTACACGACTTACTTTAGTTGGATCGATAACACCAGCGCCAATTAGATTTTCATAAACGTTAGTACGGGCGTTATAACCGAAATCTGCAGTTCCTTCTTTAACCTTTTGTACAACAATAGAACCTTCGATACCTGCGTTTTCGCAAATTTGACGTAAAGGCTCTTCGATTGCACGACGGATAATCTGAATACCTGTGTTTTCATCTTCATTAGCACCTTTTAAGTCAGCTAATGAAGCTACCGCACGAATGAAAGCAACACCACCACCAGCGACAATACCTTCTTCTACTGCTGCACGAGTAGCATGTAAAGCATCATCAACACGGTCCTTTTTCTCTTTCATTTCAACCTCACTAGCAGCACCTACATAAAGTACAGCAACACCACCAGCTAATTTAGCTAAACGTTCTTGTAACTTTTCTTTATCGTAATCTGATGTAGTGGTCTCAATTTGTGCTTTAATCTGGCTTACGCGAGATTTAATATCTTCTGAATTACCAGCACCGTTGATTACAGTAGTATTGTCTTTATCAACAACAACTTTCTCAGCAGAACCTAAATAAGTTAAATCAGCATTTTCTAATTTATAACCTCTTTCTTCTGATACCACAATACCGCCAGTTAAAATCGCGATGTCTTCCAACATTGCTTTTCTTCTGTCGCCGAAACCTGGAGCTTTAACTGCCACAACTTTCAGTGAACCACGAATCTTGTTAACTACTAAAGTAGCTAATGCTTCGCCATCTAAGTCTTCAGAAATGATTACCAATGGTTTTCCTGTCTGAACAGTTTTTTCTAAAACCGGCAACAATTCTTTCATGTTGCTGATTTTTTTGTCGTAGATTAAAATGTATGGACTATCTAATTCCGCTTCCATTTTGTCTGCATTGGTTACGAAATATGGAGATAAATAACCTCTGTCAAACTGCATACCTTCAACTGTTTTAACTTCAGTTTCAGTACCTTTTGCCTCTTCAACAGTGATTACACCATCTTTACCAACTTTGCTCATTGCCTCAGCAATTAAAGCGCCGATCACCTCATCATTGTTAGCTGAGATAGATGCTACTTGTTTAATTTTGTTATTGTCTTCACCAACTGTTTGAGATTGCTCTTTTAAGTTAGCAACAACAGCTGCAACAGCTTTATCAATACCACGTTTTAAATCCATCGGATTTGCACCAGCAGCAACGTTTTTAATACCTGTTGTAATAATGGCCTGCGCTAAAACAGTGGCGGTAGTTGTTCCGTCACCAGCAATATCAGCTGTTTTAGAAGCTACTTCTTTAACCATTTGTGCACCCATGTTTTCAACCGCATCTTTCAATTCGATTTCTTTTGCAACAGTTACACCATCTTTAGTAATTGCAGGAGACCCGAATTTTTTATCGATGATTACATTACGTCCTTTTGGACCTAAAGTTACTTTCACTGCATTCGCTAAGATATCAACACCACGTTTCAGGGCGTCACGTGCTTCCACGTTATATTTTACTTGTTTTGACATTTCTTTTTAAATTTTGAATGATTATGTGAAGGAATGATTGAATAATTATCCTTCAGTTTTATAACTACTTCTTTGATTCATGCTGAATTTACACCTTTGAAATTCAGTCATTTAATCATTATTTACCCTACAACAGCGTAGATATCAGTTTCACGCATGATCAGATAATCTTTGCCTTCATAAGGAAACTCGGTACCACCGTATTTACCATAAATTACAACATCGCCAACTTTTACGCTCGCTTTTTTACCGTCAGCATCTTCTTCAGAAACAGAAACTACTGTTCCTTTAGATGGTTTTTCTTTAGCAGTATCAGGGATATACAAACCCGATGCAGTTTTTTCTTCCGCCGCAGCTGGTTCAACTATTACTCTGTTTGAACTGCCAGCAATTGGTTTTAGGTTTAACGCCATAACTTTTATTATTTTTTAATTTGAGTTGTGTTTTTTAACTAAGCATACAATTAACACTTTTTATGCCAAGTGGCTTTGAGGGACAAATTTGCACCTGTACTGTCAAATTGCAATCCATACAGGGGTATAAGATGTCAGCTTGGCAGGGAAGATTCCACGGATTTGCCAGCAAAATTAAGTAAATCACGAAACCCGTTGAAAGCACTATCCAACAGCTTACCTAAATTTAGGTCTAAAACCTACTTTAAGGTACCGGTTGGGTTTGTCCCTTTATTGACCAGTGTTTTTATATTCCCGTCTAAATCTGATACGTAAATTTTATTTTGTGTAAAAGGCTTTTCAGCGCCGCTAAAGAAAATGCGATTATCTGCTGTTAAGAAAACGTAAGGCACATTCAGCCCTTCTGGCGAAATTCTTGAAATTTTCTTTGTACTAACATCCAACACAAAAACACTTTCAACCTGGCCTTTAAGTTCTCCCACCTGACTTCCAAAACCAGCATTGAAGATAAGTTTCTTTCCATCGCTGGTAAAAAAGAAACTATTACTGCCAGCTATACGGTAATCTGACCCTATTAATTCCACTATTGCTTTGGTATCGATCATTTTTCCAGCAGGATCAAAGGTGTAAATGTTTTTCAAATCGTGAGCAGTTACTTCCGTTTCGCTCTTCCAGTTTGGAGAATATAAATTCGCTGCAGATTTGTTGTCGAGCACCAACAATCCGGTATTATCCGTTTTAATTACCGCAACCTTCCATATGCCTTTATCATTATATAGATTAAATGCGATTGTGTTTCCGCTTGGTGACCACACCGCATGATGGTAATTTTTGCTATTTGCTTGTAATTGCAACTGGCTCTTGCTTTCCATATCAGCCACCCAAATGCTTCTGTTACCTATGCTATCGCTTACAGTATAAGCCAGTTTATTTCCATCAGGCGAGATTGCAGGATCAGTGGCGCCACCAAAAGAGATTTGCTTCATCGTATCTATACTTGTTGCCACAATTTTGCTTCCATCCTGATAAGCCAGCGCAAAACTTTTGCTACTTAACGATACGGTATCTAATACTGCAGTAGACTTCAATTGATCACTATTACCTGAATTACAGGCCGAAAAAAATGTGAGGCAAGGAATAATTACCACCGCCAAACGCAAGTTGAATTTAATCATTTACAATTTTACGAATTGTTTTAAGCAAAAAAGACCCATTCCCTTTCGAAACATGGATCTTCTACTCCTTTTTGATTTTAATCAGACTTAATGCATCGTTGCGATGTACTTATGGTTATTAACGTTTCTTTTTATCTGCGTAACCGAACACTTTCTGCAATAATGTTGTACTTCTGGAATTGATATTCCCGCGAATCTTAAGTTCCTCTTTGGCAACCTCTATAAACAAACCATCTATCGCTTTTTGCGTTACATACTCCGTTAAATTTGTATTTACAGGTTTCACCAAAGGCAAGCGATTGTATTGTGAGGTAAGGTCTGAATAGTATTTTGTCGCGTTTACTTTACTTAGGCTATTAGTTACGATAGGGCTAAACTTTTGAAGTAATTGCGCAGTGGTAACCCGTTTGAAATAGTTTGTTGCTGCATCGTTATTACCCAGCAAAATGTTACTGGCATCGGCTAGTGTCATTTGCTTAATTGCAGAGATAAATATCGGCTTTGCTTCAGTTGCGGCATCTTCAGCGGCACGGTTTAAACTTACAATTACGTTATCGCAAAGTTTATTCAGGCCAATCCCTCGTAACGTTCTTTCCACTTTCTGTGCTTCTGGAGGCATTAGAATTTTAACTGCCAGATTCCCTAGAAAACCATCTTTTACAGAAAGCCGGTCGGCTCCGGCAGAAACACCGATCTGCAAAGCTTCTTTTATGCCCTGTCCAATTTCTAAACTACTTGGTGTGCCAGTTGCCACTGTAGATGCTGTTCCTTGCTTTTCTGTAACCTTTTTAAAAATATCGCTGAGTTTAATCTGCGCATCTGCTTTCAGGTTTGTAAATAATATTAATGCCAGGGATGCAGATAAAATATTAATTCTCTTCATTTTGTGTGTGTTTAATCCTTGATAAGCAAAAGAACTGCCATAAATAAACCATGGCTTTTTAAAGAAAAGATTTTATTACAGATCAGCCCGTTTGGAATCTTACACCATTCTAAAAAACCATTACCTGCAAACGCCCAATTATTTAGTTTATCTCTCTATCACTCAAAAATATTTTTTATACTTGAAAGATATTTGATATAGCTACCTGATTTTTTGAAGTTCATAAAAAACACAGCTGGAAATACCCAGCAAGACGATGCGAAACTAATTGCCGAGTATAAAAATACGGGCGATTTGGACTCATTGGGTACGCTTTATAATAAATATATGCACCTGGTTTTTGGGGTTTGCTTAAACTACTTTAAAGATGAAGAGCAGAGCAAGGACGCGGTAATGCAAATTTTTGAAGAGCTGGTTACAAAACTAAAAGTTCATGAAGTTCAAAACTTCAAAAGCTGGCTGCATGTGTTAACCCGCAACCATTGCTTAATGGCCTTGAGGAAATCTTCAAAACATAATACAGTATCTATTGACGATACTTTTGTGGAAAACAGCGAAGTGGTGCATCTAGATATCGACAACACAAAGGAAACGCAACTTACCATAATGGAAAAGTGCATGGAAACTTTGCCCGAAGAACAGCGGAAAAGCGTAGATTTATTTTATTTACAAGAAAAATGCTATAAGGAAGTAGCCGACATTACCGGCTACGATATGCTTAAAGTGAAAAGTTATATTCAGAATGGTAAGCGCAACCTGAAGATTTGTATAGAAAAAAACAGTGGTGAATAACGATTGGTTAGATATTGATGTGCTGGAAGATTACCTTGATGGTAAGCTTGATGCCAAAGCTATGCACTTTGTAGAACGTCAGGCTTTAGAAGACCCTTTCGTTGCCGAAGCGTTAGAAGGACTGAAGCAATCGCCGAAGCGCAAGCAAACGCTTTCCATCTTACAAAAACAACTTCACGATCGTGTTGCTCAAAAACCGGTTAAACGTAAACTCTGGGGAATTACAACACAACGCCTGAGTATTGCGGCTACTGCAACAGTGGCTTTTATTGCCGTAAGTATTCTGTTTTTTATGCGTGAAACCAATCGCCGAAATGCTGAAACCGCTGCAAGAAAGGCTGATGGTATCATCGTAAACTTAGATACCAATTCTCCACTTGCATCCACTAAAACAAAAGATTCTACAATTAACAACAGCGAAGCCGTAAAAGCGGCATTAATAGACCAGGCCATAGCAGATGGTAAATCTGGAAGTTTAGCAAAAAACACGAAATCTGCACCCATTGTTAAGTCATCAGATAAAACAGTACAAACTGAACTGGCAACTGCTGATTATCAGCGTTTCAGTAAAAGCAAATCATCAGTACCTGTTAATGCGCCACAAACTGAAGCGAGCTTGGAACATACTGGCAGGGTTATGGCATCTGCTGCGCCAGCAGTTGCTGCAGATAAGATTGTCTTCAGTGGAAATGTTGTAGATCAGCGCAACGGCCAGCCTATTCAAGGTGCAATTGTAAAGATAAACGGTTCAGATAAAATTACAGCCACCAATTCGAATGGTTATTTTGCTTTACCCGTAGACAGCAATGCCAAAGACAAAGATTTAGTGATTAATGCGCTTGGCTTTAAGGAAATTCCTGTAAAAGGGACACAAAACCCTGATGCAATTCGCGAAGCGCTAAGTGGAAATAAATCTTTAAATGAAATCGCAATGATTACCGGATCAAACGGTAGAAAAAAAGAAAATATTCCTGCACCTAAAATTGTACTCAGGGCAGAACAGAATTTAAACGGTAAAGGAGCTGATGAAATTAGCAAGCCAATGCCTGTCGCCATTATTGATTATACACAATATCTGGCAAATAACAACAAACTCTACAATCCCAAAGGCCCTGAACAGTTTGTAATTCTGGAATTTAAAGTGAAGAAAAACGGTCGGCCAACAGCGATTAAAGTAATTAAGTCGCTTAATGACAAAGCCGATGCAGAAGCTAAACGCCTGGTAAAGGCCGGGCCAGACTGGATTTTACCTACCAAGGGAACAAACGAGGTAGAATTAAGTATTAGGTTCTAAGAATTACCGCTTTAAACATCATTCCTGTTCAGCATTTAACTTTTGGTTTTAACCGGTAAGAGAACGCACAAAGCTGGGTGGCTATAGCGTACAGTTAAATAGAAATAAGCAAGACGTAAATTCCTAAACCGATAAATGAGTGAAGGATGTATAAAGAAAGGCTCTCTACACTTTACGGCAAACCTCGTGTCCTTCATGATTACACTAGCAACAAAAAAGACCAAAGCAGGAAAGCCTTGGTCTTTTATATTTTGAAAAGATTGTATCTTATTTAAAGAAATAAATGCTGGCGTAGATAATTGCAGCCAAAGTAGCCGAAACCGGGATGGTTAATACCCAGGCCCAGATTAGGTTGATGGTTACACCCCAACGAACCGCTGAAACACTTTTTACTAATCCTACCCCAACAATTGAACCTGTAATGGTATGTGTGGTAGAAACCGGAATGGCGAAATGCTCAGTAATACCTAACGTTACTGCACCTGCAGTTTCCGCAGCGACACCTTCCAATGCTGTTACCTTAGTGATCTTTGAACCCATTGTTTTCACAATTTTCCAGCCACCACTCATAGTACCTAATGAAATTGCAGAATAACAGGCAATTGGCACCCAGGTTGGCAATGCTTCAAAATCTGGAATAACTTTAGAGGCAATTAAAGCTGTTGCAATAATTCCCATTACTTTTTGAGCATCGTTACCTCCATGAAAGAAACTTAGAGCGGCAGAAGATAATAATTGTAAGCGTTTAAACCATTTTTCTGCAGTTGATGGCTTTGCATACCGGCAGATGTTGATAATAATTAGCGTAATCACCACCGAAATTACCATACCAATTACTGGTGCCAATACAATGAATGAAACGATCTTCACAACATAACCCATGTTTACAGCATCAAGCGGACTAGCACCAATAAGTAAAGCATGCGTCATACCAGCACCTGCAAAACCACCGATTAAGGTATGCGATGAACTGGAAGGAATACCATACCACCAAGTTAAAAGGTTCCAGATAATTGCGGCAACAAGGCCGGCAAGGATTACTTCTAATGTAATATAATTTTCGATTACCGTTTTAGCAACCGTGTTAGCTACTTTATGATCGGTAAAGTAAAAGTAAGCGGCAAAATTGAAAAGTGCAGCCCACAAAACCGCCTGAAAAGGCGTAAGAACTTTTGTAGAAACAACCGTTGCAATCGAATTAGCGGCATCGTGAAAGCCGTTTATGTAATCGAAAGCAATGGCCAGAATTACAACAACAACCAATAAGGTAGTTACCATGTTTGTGTTTTATTAAGCGTTTTTAACCAGGATAGTTTCAAGCACATTCGCTACATCTTCACACTTATCTGTCGCTTTCTCTATCGTTTGTAAAACCTCTTTTTGTTTAATTAATTCAATTGCATTGGTTTCGTATTCAAATAAACGGGCAACCGCTAAAGTAAATACATAATCTGCCTGGTTTTCACCACTGTTAATGCGGATACAAGCATCTGCAATTACACGGATGTTTTTGAAACTGCGTAATTCTTTAATCGCTTTATCAATATCAGTACACATTTCAACCAATAGCTCAGCAATTTTTACAATCGGCTCGTTAATAGTATTCATATTATACATTTGCATACGATTTGCAGTACCGTAAATATAATCTGCTACATCATCTACCGCAGTAGCTAACTGGTGAATATCTTCACGATCAAACGGTGTGATAAAGTTCCTGCTTAATTCTAAGAAAATTGAATGCGTAATATCATCACCTACGTGTTCTAAACGCTCAATTTCTTTAAAAATAGTTTTTCTGCTTTCAGCATCAGCTGTGCTAACCATTTCTAAAAGAGATTCTGCAATTTTTAATGCATTACTTCCAGCTTGCTCAAAAAGAGGATGAAACTTTCTATCTTGAGGGGTAAAGAACTTAAAAATATTGTTCATGTTAATTCTTAATATGTTACAAAGCTACACGTGCAATGTTAAGTTAATGTTAATTTATAGATTATTATTAAGGATTAACCTTATTTTAGTCAAGTTTCTGATTTGCTGAGGTTAACACGCTGACTTCAATACTACATTAAAATACCCGCTAATGATTAATTAAAAAGAATTAATGCTTGAATTAAAATATCAAAACAATAACTCAATTATCTTATTATACTGATTGACAGATATTTACATATTACAGATAGAACGAGAGAAAAGGCTGGGAGAAAACCTTTCTAACATTGAGGTGTTTAATACCGATAACCCACAAAGATGACAGCTCAGAACAGAACCAAACTTTGGGTTTGGATTGGAAGTATTTTCGGAATGTTAATTTTAATACTCGCCTTCGGTGCGATGTTCTTAAGCGCGAGATGGAAGCCTATTCTCACAGGAAAAATAAAAGAAAGTGTGTATAATGGTTCTAGCCATCTTTATAAAATAGATTTTAAAAGCATAAACTTAAACATCATTACCGGAAGCCTTGCCCTAAGGGATGTTACCTTAAAAGCAAGTCCAGCCGTTTATGATAGCTTAAAAAGGCAAAGGTTAGCGCCTGCACACGTGTTTGAAATTAAGCTTAAAAAGTTACAAATTAACAGAACCAGCATATTAACAGCCTATTTTAAAAAGCAGCTGAATGTCAGCTCGATTATCCTTGATCGCCCGTCTATTGATGTTACCTTCCACAAGGTGCCAAAGCAAATAGATACCAATAAAGTTGAAAAGTCCCTTTATGAGCAAATTTCAAATACTTTTAAATCAGCCCAGGTCCAATCCATCAAGGTAATTGATGCCGACTTTACCTACACCAACAGTAGCGCACCTAAAAAGACCAAGAACGTAGTAAAACACCTGGATATTAATGTAAAAGATTTCCTTTTAGATTCGCTATCGGATCAGGATACTTCCAGATTCTATTATACTAAGGACATTTCTTTTGCGGTTGCGGGCTATAAATCGGTTACGAAAGACAAGATGTACAGCATGAAAGTTGATACGATACGGGGTTCTACGTCCTCTAAAAAGATATCAATAAAAGGTTTTAAACTTATTCCGCTGTACCCGGAGTTAACTTTCGCCAGAAAATATAAGGTGCAAAAAGACCGTTACGACCTAACCTTCAATGATATTGAATTTAACGGAATGGATTTTACAAGCTTAAATACAGATGAGAAAATTTATTCGAGGTCAGTAAGTATAGGTCCGGCCAAAGTATCTGTTTTTATGAGTCGCGAATCGCCACCATCTACTGGTATCGATAAAGGAAGGAATTATCCGCATATGGCGTTGAGGAGACTAAACATTCCAATCGCTATAGATACAGTGAAGCTTAAAGGTATTGATGTAAAATATTCTGAGTATAGCCCCGCCAGTAAGAAAACCGGTTCAATAGCATTCAATACACTAAGCGGAACCATATTGAATGTAACTAACGATAGTTTAAAGCTAATTGAAAATAACCATGCCAAAGCTGATTTAAATACACTTTTGATGGGCACAGGGAAGATGAACGTAAAGATAGACTTCAACCTTACCAATGCTAATGGTGGTTTTGGCTACAGCGGAAATCTAAGCGCGTTCAACCTCGTAAAGTTAAATCCGCTAGCGGTTGCTTTAGGTCTGGTCCAAATTGAAAGTGGAAATATTCAAAAACTCGATTTTAAAGCAACTGGAAATAAAACTACCGCTTCCGGATCTATGAATATGCTTTACACCAACCTAAAAGTAAAATTATTATCAGATAACATTGATGGTGAAGGAATTGAGAAAAAAGGATTTTTATCTTTTTTAGCCAACTCCATTTTAATTAAAGATTCAAACCCTACAAAAGGAGATGCGCCACGTACCGCTAAGATGACCAATACCAGGATAAAATCTGCCTCTTTCTTTAATCTAATGTGGAAAACGGTTTTTGTGGGTATTAAAGATATTGTAGGTGTAGGCATTGTACCAGAGAAAAACCCGGTAAAACAACAGAAAGTTATTGCAAAAAAGATACGCGAACAAAAAAGAGCCGATAGAAAAGCGGCACGAAAGGCAAGGCGAGAGAAAAATTGATTTCAGCATTTTAGAAATACGTTTATAAATGTATCTTGCTGTTAATCCAGCCTACTCGTTAAATGCCAGAAACCAGCAGATATACATACAAAATCATTAAATGGATTGCGGCGACTTTTGTAATTGCTTTCGGTATCTTGGCCACAATGGCATGGTTCTTAAATGTAAAATCCCGTCCGCTACTAACTGAACAAATTAAATCGCTACTTTATAAATCTACAGACAGCCTTTATACCATCAGTTTTTCAAATGTAACCACCAATGTGTTAACGGGTAGTGCTACCTTACAAAACGTTAAGATAACGGCTGATACTATTCGTTTCAAAGAACTAATTAGATTAAAAAGAGCACCAAACAATCTTTACACGGTTAGTTTAAAAAAACTTGTGGTAAAGCACTTCCATCCGATTACCTTATACCGGGAAAGGAAACTTCAAATTGAAGAAGTAATTTTTGATAAACCTGAGGTTCTCATGATGAACAGACAGTTCGATTTTAATGAAGACCGCCCCCCTCGTCCAATCAAATCCCCTTACTCTTTTATTGCTAAAAACCTGGAAGAATTCAGAATTAGCGCGATTCGGTTCCAGGATGCGAGCTTTAAATACGTGAACAAAAACGTAAATAAGCTAAATGTTTTTGCAATAGATGATTTGAATATCACCCTTATAGATTTACTGGTTGACGCTACTTCGGCTGATGATCCATCGAGATTTTATTTGTTGAAAGATGTAATTATCAACCTTAACGACTATCAATACACTACGCCGAACAAAATGTATGATATCAAGCTTAGCAAGCTCGATTTTCGTGCGTCAACAGGAAAATTGAGGGTAAATAAATTTGAGCTTCAGCCACGTTATGATGAAATGAAATTCGCTGAGGTTGCCGGCCACGCCACCGATCGTTTTCACATTCAGATGAGCGACATCTCGATGAATGGCATAGATTTACCAGTATATATTAGCAAGCAAGAGTTACGCGCAAAAGAAATGGGTATTACCAATGGCTTTGTTTCTGTTTTTAATAATGGAAGCGTAGACCAACAAGCCGGAGAAATAAAAACTGGCCGCTTTCCGCATCAACTCCTGCAAAAACTTGCACCGCCAGTGCTGGTTCAAAAGATTAATCTAAAAGATGTAAACATCAGTTATGCGGTTTATAATAGTGAAAGTCAACAGCGAGGTAGAATTTCGTTCGAACATACTTCTGGTGTTTTCAAGAACGTTACTAATCTTCCGAAAATAAAGGCGATAAACCCAACAATGGAAGCAAGCTTAAACACCTATTTGTTAGGTCAGGCGAGTTTGGATTTAAACTTTAAATTTGATCTCACTGCACCTAAAGGTAACTTTGAGTATAAGGGAGTTTTACATAGTTTTAACGCAAGGGTATTAAATCAGATTACAAAACCTCTGGGCCTGGTTCGGATTAACAGTGGAATTGTAGATAAATTGCAGTTTGATTTTAAAGCGGATAATACCGGTGCAAAAGGCAAAGTAGACTTCTATTACTATGACCTCTCTGTTGCCTTAATGCGTAACGACCCTTCAAAAGACCATCTCGTAACCCGAGGCTTAATCTCAATACTTGCGAATGCGCTGATTATAAATTCTGAAAACCCCAACCGTCATAATGAATTTACCTCCTCTAACGTAAACTATAAAAAGCCTGATAGTTCTTCATTCTTCAGCTTGATTTGGAGGAGCCTGTTTGTTGGCATTAAAAATAGTATTGGCATTACAGAAGAAAAACAAAATGAGATTAAACAACATATTGCTAATTTCAAGGAAATGCAGGAAAACCATGAGATCAGAAAGCGAAACAGATTAAAGCGAAGAGAGCAGCGAGATCGCGCCCGCAGGCAAAATGAACGGCGATAGATGAACAAGTTATTAACGTTTACTTATATTTAAAATAAAAAAGACAATTATGATTATCGTTTTAATCCTTTTCGGTGCATTATTTCTGTTCGGCATCTTCTTTTATAACGGGTTAATCGGCAAAAGAAACCAAGTTACCAATGCATTTTCGGCAATAGATGTGATGCTTAAAAAACGTTTTGATTTGATTCCAAATCTGGTAGAAGTAGTTAAACAGTATAACACTTACGAACAGGGAACGCTTACTAAAATCGTTGAATTACGCACAGAGGCTACAGCTGGAAATATCTCGGAAACAGAGAAAGCCACTCTCGATGCGCAATTAAGCAATAGTGTAAATGGCTTAATGGTTAATGTAGAAAACTACCCGGATTTAAAGGCCAATACCAATTTCATCAACCTACAAACCACCTGGACAGAAAGTGAAGAACAGATTGCCGCCGCCAGAAGAACGTATAACGCAGCTGTTACTGATTACAACAATTCAATTATAATGTTTCCAGGAAGCATTTTTGCAGGCATGTTAAATTTTCAACCCATTGCAGTTTTAGCTACCGCCGAAGAAGAGCGAAAAAACATTAGTGCAAAAACCCTTTTCAATAGTTAATGCAAAACTATCTAAACGGTAATGTGGCTTTGCAGAACACCCTGGCAACAATGGAAGTTGAGCGAAAAAGGGTGGCATCAGTGCAAACTAAAGGCCTTACTTTTATTGGTGTTGGCATTGCAGTCACCATCATCGGACTGCTACTTGGATTGCTTCTCTGGGCAGTGCTTGAAGGTTTGATTCCAGTAATATATGGGGTAATTATCTTATTTAAAATCAGTGCTGCAACAAAAGCATATGAACTGGCCTATAAGCAAAATATAATCGGCGAGGCGCTAAAGTTTTTAAATCCGAGCCTTAAGATAAGCCCCAGTGATGGAATATCTGAAGCCGAATTTAGACATTCACAGCTTTTTACCAAACAGATTGATCGGTATAAAACGGAGGATCTGGTAAGGGGAAAAGCGGATAAAACAAGCTTTTATTTTGCAGAGGTTCATGCCGAACATAAAACTGAACGTGAAACTAAGAATGGTACTGAAACATCCTGGACTGATGTTTTTAGGGGAATCGTTTTTGTTGCAGATTTTAACAAACACCTGGGCAGTATAACAATTGTGAAACCAAAGACCTGGGAAATACAATCGGCTCATGGTTTACAAAAAATATTTTCTCTTTCGGAGATAAAGAGGTGATCCAGTTGGAAAATCCCGATTTCGACCGGACTTTTGTCACTTATGGGAACAATCAGATAGAATCCCGATACATTTTAACCCCAGCTATGATGGAGCGTATCTTGTATCTAAACGCCAATGCGCTCGAAACTATTTCTTTGGCTTTTATGGAATCGAGAATGTACATCGCCTTTCCTTTAGATAGGAATTATTTCGAGGCTCCTATATTTGAGTCCATACTTAATCCGGTTTCGCTTAATACAGATATAAATACGATCCGTTTTTTATGTGATATTGTGAAGGAGTTGGATCTAAATACCAGAATCTGGGGCAAGGAATAATTGATTGCTTTTATATATTGATCATTATCAATGAGATAAACTTATTATGGTTGATAAGATACCATAACGAACATTAGTTAAAGGGGTTGTCTCGCTGACTAAATGATCATCGCAAATTTACTTCCTGCTTATACGGGAATCACCTAGATCTGCGTGAAAATTATTCGAGTCATTGCGAAATTAGGTTGGTGAGACACCAACCAGGAGAATAATCGGGATTGCTTAACTTAAATGCTTTTTAACGATATCTTCTAATGCGGCAATATCAAAGGGTTTAGAAAGGTAGCTGTCTGCACCTGCCTCATCTGCTAAGGCCGAAATATCGTTATTTGCCGAGAAATAGATCACCGGAATATGCTTCAAATCCGGATTACTTTTAATTGCACGCGTAGCTTGTATTCCGCCTAAATCAGGCAACCAGTTATCCATAAAGATAATATCAGGCATAAAAGCCAAAACCTGTTTCTCTATCTCATTTGCGCTCTCGGATGTTTTGATTTCATAACCTGCATCCTCCAAAATAAATGTACACAGATCTAAAATATCTCTGTTATCATCAAAAACAAATACTTTCTTCGTATCAGCCATAAATCTTTCTCCTAAAGGCAAATCTAACTACTATTTATTAATTAATTCGTTTATAAATGCCGACATTTTTATACTATCTAAAATAACATTGGGTTTTACATTATTTAACGCTTGCTGAGGCATGTAAGGCATAATCGCTGTTTGCGGATTTTGTATCACCACAAACCCGCCATATTTGTTAACAATTTTCAACCCTTCTACCCCATCCGCATTAGATCCCGACAATAAAATGCATACCAGTTCATTCTTAAAAACTTCGGCAGCAGATTGAAAAGTTACATCTATCGATGGTCGTGAATAATTTATCTTTTCCGAATAATCAAGCGAAATCGTATGGTCATCTTCAATTAGTAAATGATAATCTGCAGGAACAATATAAACATAACCTGGTAATAATTTTTGTTTTTCTTCTGCTTCTGTTACCGTCAGGCTGGTTCGACTTTTTAATAAATCAGTCAAGAGTGAATCGTTTCCAGATTTGCGATGAGTGACTAAAATTATCGGAAAATTAATTTGGCTAGCTAATCCAGGAAATACCTCAAGAAGTACATCTAAACTACCTGCAGACCCTCCGATAACTAACGCACTGCATTTGCCTCTAGTTAAAGTTTCCGCCATATTTTTTCAGTTTTAATGCGTTTGAAATCTTTCGCATTTGCCCAAAAATCTAAACTTTCTTTACTTCCAAGTGCCAGGTATCCTAGCTTTTCCAAACTGTTATCAAATAAATGGAATACCTTATGTTGGAGCTCCTTGTCAAAATAAATGAGCACATTTCTGCATAAAATAAGCTGAAACTCATTAAAAGAGTGATCAGAAACCAGGTTATGCGTAGAAAAGATCATTTTACTGCTCAACACTTCATCGAACTTAACTAGTGAGTAGTTCGCTGTATAATAGGATGAAAAATCTTTTAACCCGCCTGATTGGACATAATTTTCCGAATATCCTTTTAGATAGTTTAACGGAAACATTCCCTTTTTGGCCTTTTCTAACACGGATGGGTTAATATCGGTTGCATAAATCAATGATTTGTTCAGCAAGTTAAGTTCTTTTAAAACGATTGCCAGCGAATAAGCCTCTTCACCTGTAGAGCAGCCGGCCACCCAAATCCGGATGAAAGGATAGGTACCCAATACCGGCAATACATCATTTCTGAGTGATTTATAAAATGTCGGGTCGCGAAACATTTCGGTAACATTAACCGTGATCTCTTCCAGAAACCTTTTAAAGTATTGTTTATCGGTTCTAACCGCGTACCGGAACTCTGCAAAACTAACGAAACTATCCAGCGAATATAAACGGGTAATCCGCCTTTTGATGGATGCGTGAGAATACTCCAGGAAATCATACCCGTGCGCTTCCAGCACATCATTCAAGAGAATTTCTATCTGTTCATTATCAATCGCGTCAATTATCACCTTATTTAGTTACTTCTTCTATTTGTATTAATAATTCATCAACATTTATGGGCTTGGAAACGTAACCAGCGGCACCCGCGCTCAGGCAACGCTCTTTATCGCCAACCATGGCCTGTGCTGTTACGGCGAGCACCGGAATATTTTGCATCTTTGGCGATTTCTTCATGGTGGCCATAGCTTGATAACCATCCATATCGGGCATCATCATATCCATTAAAACGACAGCGACATTTTCCCTTTCTTCGATGATAGCGAAACCATCCTGCGCACTAATGGCCGACAAGCATTCAAAACCTTTGGCCTTTAAAACAGCTTTTAAAGCAAAAATGTTTCGGTTGTCATCGTCTATTATTAGAATTATTTTTTGTGGCATATTAAACTGAACGTACTAAGAACTATAATGATTTTCATAAAGCCAAACGCGTAAAAGCGATACCAGCTGATCCATATCTACGGGCTTACTGATGTAATCTGAAGCGCCTGCGGCGATACACTTTTCGCGATCGCCCATCATGGCTTTCGCCGTAACGGCTAAAATTGGCAAGTTTCTATATTTAAAATCCTGCCTGATGGCGGTAGTGGTTTCATAGCCATCCAGTTCAGGCATCATCATGTCCATCAAAACCACGTCAACTGTTGAATTTTCTTCCAAAAGTTTTAGGGCTTCTTTGCCATCTGTTGCAGCCAGAACCTTCATTTGGTGTTGCTCCAATACTTTTGTCAGCGAGAAAATATTCCTCACGTCATCATCAGCAACTAGTACCGTTTTGCCTTTTAAAACGTCTTGCAGCTCAGAAAACTTATTTGGAGCTTTTGTTTTTTCTTTACTCTTTTCTTCTACCAGGTGCAGAAATAAACCCGCTTCATCTAAAATCCGTTGATAAGAGTGAGCCGTTTTCACTACAATGGAATCTGCATATTGTTTAATTCGATTCTCTTCACCTTTCGAAAGGTTTTTCCCGGTGAAGATGATAATCGGAAGATTTTCTAAACCCGGCGTTTTTTTAACTACTTCCAGGGTTTCATAAGCGTGTTTATCCGGAATTCCCATATCCAGGATCACACAGTTTACTTCTGGTCTATGTAAAGCCGAAACTCCCTCACCTACCTGGTTAACTATTTCAGTTTGAATATTGAAATTACTTAAAAAGTAACTCAATGCTTTGGCGTGTTGCTCATTTTCCTCTACGATCAGTACCTTTTTTGGATGGCGACTTAATGCATGCTCCAGTTTAGAGAAAATATCCTGCATATGCTCAAATGCAAACGGCTTGTTGATAAAATCTACTGCTCCTTTGAGCAGGCTTTCCTTTTTAACCTGAAGGGATGACATAATGTGAACAGGAATTGGCCTTGTGCCTGGATCTGCCTTTAATTCTTCCATTACCTGCCAGCCATCTTTTATAGGCAATTGAATATCTAATAAAATGGCTAATGGTTTATACGCCTTGGCCATTTCTATTCCAACATCACCGCGAACGGCTACCAAACCTTTGTAATTTCGTTTGCGTGTAAAATCCAACAGTGTTTTAGCGAAAGGGGTATCATCTTCTACGATGAGAATTACCTTATCACCAGTCTCGATATTATCACGATCATCTTCAATTTCCTGAGGAATATTAGTAACCGTTAAATAACTTGCTTTAGCAACTGGCGACTCAACCGGCGGAACAAACGACTGTTGCTTTGGTGGCAAAGCACCTTCAAAACCTCTGTTTTTATCAATAGGTAAAGTTAACGTAAATACACTGCCTTCGTTTTCTTTACTCTTTAAATCGATGAAGCCTCCTAAAAGCTTCGCCAGTTCCCGGCTAATGGAAAGGCCTAAACCCGTACCACCAAATTTTCTACGGGTAGAACCGTCAGCCTGCTGAAAGGCTTCGAATACCATGGCTTGCTTATCTTGCGGAATCCCTACGCCTGTATCTGCAACCTCAAAAATAAGGGCATTAAGCTTTTCATTTTTAGAGATGTTAAATTTAACAGCACCTGTAGCAGTGAACTTAATTGCATTCGAAAGCAGATTTTTAAGAATCTGCTCTAAACGCATTTTATCTGTATTGAAATATTCCGGTACATCGTCTGCTTTGCTGATAACCAATTCGAGCACTTTTTCTTTTGCCAGTGGATTAAATAATGAACGCATATTCAGGGCGATGTCGCTTACCTTTACATTGGTGCGGTCGAGTTCCATTTTACCAGCTTCAATTTTCGATAAATCTAAAATCTCGTCAATTAAACTCAGCAAGCCCTGGCCCGAACTTTGAATCACTTCTGCATATTCTTGGTGCTCTTTATCCATCTCTTCATTCTCTGCCATCAACCTGGATAACAATAAGATGGAGTTTAATGGTGTGCGTAACTCATGTGACATATTCGCGAGGAATTCAGACTTGTAACGGGTACTGAGTTCCAATGCTTCTGCTTTTTGCTGAATTTCTGAATTTCTTTCTTCAATGAGCTCGTTTTTTTCCTCTAATAAACTGCTTCGCTCTTCAAGTTCCTGATTACTTTGCAAAAGTTCTTCCTGTTGTACACGCAGTTCCTCTTCAGAAGCCTGTAATTTCTGCGCCTGTGCTTCGAGTTCGGCATTCATGCCCTCTAACTCATTATGTTGTACTTGCAATTCTTCAGACTGGGCTTGCGTTTCTTCTAATAACTGTTGTAGTTTTTGCCTGTTCTGAGCCCCCAATAATGCAGTTCCAATATCAGATAGAATCAGGTTTAAGAAATATAACTGCAATTCTGATAACGGTTTTACAGCACCAAGTTCCATACCACCAATAGACATCCCGTTTCTGATAATTGGTAATACAATCAGCTGTGCTGGCTTGATGTTTCCCGTTGCATGAGAAACGGTAAGTTCATTTTGCGGCACATCATCAATGATGATTGTTTTCCCAGATTTTACGGCCTGACCAATCAGTCCCTGTCCCAGCTCTATTACCGGAACCAAATTTTCTTCTATCAGGGCATACTTACCTTTTAAATGTAGATAGCCATCATCCTTGAACAGGTAAATTGCACCAACCTGACTCTTTGTATAAGTGACTAAAAATTCAATAATATCATCTGCAAGGTGGAAAACATCTTTTTCGCCGACCATTTTCACGTTCAGATTCGCAACACCAGTTTGGATCCATTCATTCTCCGCTAGAGTATCAAAAGATTTTTTAAGTGAAGAAGACATTGCATTCAAAGAACCAGATAGTTCTCCAATATCATCTGTGGATTGTGTATCTAAAAGAACGCCATAATTACCATTTGAAATTTGCTGCGCAATTTCCTTAATGGCGATAATGCGTTTCTCCATTTCCGCTTTCTTATCTTCAATCTCCTGCTGAAGCTTAACGCGTTCATCAAAATCAACGGAAACTTTTCTATAGAAAAACAGCGTAATTAAAATGGCTAAAAATGCAGCCACCATAATCAGAATAGGCGTGTAAGCTGTTAATTTATTTAGTTCTTGCGTGCGAACATCTAATAAACGCTGTTCCTCTTTCACCATTCGGTTTACCGTAGCACGGGCCTGGTCCATATAGGTTTTACCCTGAAGCAACACCGTTGGATCTATCTTCCCGCCCAGCGATTTTATTTCTATTGTGGAAGTGATGATGCTTAGCCGCTTAACTAAGATTTCCTTCAAATTACTGATCGATTTCTGCTGCGCAGGATTATCTATAGTGGCCTTGGAAATGGTATCAATTGTTCGAAGCGCCAGGTCGGTTGCACCATTATAAGGTTCCAGGAACAATTTATTTCCTGTTAAAAGGTATCCTCTCTGTCCGGTTTCGGCATCCTTTAATGTTGAGATTGTACCCTCTAAATTTAGAATGACCTGATCGCTGTGTTTAACCAGCTCGGTACTTTTGATGAGGTTACGAATGCTTACATAAGAGGCCAGCGAACTGATGAAGAGAATAATAAGCGACAAGCCTAAGCCTAAACGTAGATTATTTTTCAGATTGGTTTTCATTAATATATTTTAGGAAGTCTTTACTTTAATTGATTACCGGCGCCTCGGTAATTGGAATGATGAAATAGAATTCAGATCCTTCATCTGGCACACTATTTACGCCAATGGTACCATTATGCCTGTTGATAATTTCAGAGCAAATATACAGCCCAATACCTAAGCCGTTGAAACGATTGCTATGCTCTTCTACCCGGTAAAATTTATCAAAAATTCTGGCTTGCTGCTCTGCAGAAATTCCTATTCCAAAATCTTTTACAGCCAGGTAAAGCTTACCGTCTTTAATATTGATGGTTACATTGACCTGATTGGTACCAGGCGCATATTTAATGGCATTGGTAAGGAAATTGATCACTACTTGTTCTAAACGCATTTCGTCACCATAAATGTTCTCATTGGTTTTGCCAAGCTTATTAATTGTGAAACCGGGATTGGATTGTTGCAGCATTTCAATAGCATTATTTACCATATTATCAGCACAGAAATATTGCATATTGAACTTCATTTTTCCACTTTCGATTTTGGAAATATCGAGTAAATCAACAATCAGTTCATTCAGTTTTTCCAGTTGAACGCTGGCTTTGGCGAGGTGGTTCTCAGCCATGGTTTTATCATCCTTGTTCAAGCTGCGCTGAAGCAACTGGATATAGCCTTTTACACTGGTTAAGGGCGTTTTTAGCTCGTGGCTGGCGATACTAATGAACTCATCTTTTTTATTTTCAGCTTGCTTACGGAATTCGATCTCCTCTAATAGCTTTTCCTGTACCTCGTTTAACTTCCTACTTTGCTCATAAATGCGATAAAAAGTTTTGATTTTGAGCAGCAGTACATTAATATCTACCGGTTTAGTGATGTAATCCAGGCCTCCGCTGAGGTAACCTTTTGTAATAAATTTAAGCTCTGTATTTACTGCGGAAAGAAAAATAATGGCAGTGTCTTTGGCTTTACTAAAACCAGAAATGGCTTCAGCTACTTCAAAACCATCCATATCTGGCATTTGTACATCCAGAATAATTAAAACGTAGTTGTTTTTTAAAACTTTTTTCAGGGCATCTTCCCCTGAAGATGCGGTATCAACCTCAAAATTGTGCGCTTGGAGTACTTTCTGTAACGAAATCAGGTTTTCAGGCCTGTCATCAACTATAAGAATCATCTTTATTATACAAATGAGAAGCCTGAATAATTACGTTTGGTTTAGATAAAAAATACCTTAAATGTATACGAACAACTGGCTTTTAAAAAAGTTTTAAATATTATAAATTGTTTGAGCTAAAGGTATCTCCCTGCTTGAAATCGCCGGTTTCGAAGCCTTTTTTAAACCAGAACATCCGTTGCTGAGAAGTACCATGCGTAAAAGAATCTGGTTGCACATCTCCCGTTGCCTGCTTTTGCAGTTTATCATCTCCAATGGCATTCGCAGCAGTCAATGCTTCTTCGATATCACCTTCTTCCAGCTTGAAGTCTTTCAGATTTTGCGCATGATGCGCCCAAAGGCCGGCAAAGAAGTCTGCCTGTAATTCTAATTTAACCGATAATCTATTGTATTCCTTTTCGCTAACCTGACCGCGGGCCTGATCCAGTTTCTCTGAAATTCCTAAAACATTCTGAACGTGATGACCAACCTCGTGCGCAATTACGTAAGCCTGGGCAAAATCTCCTGCGGCACCGAAACGGTTTTTCAAATCATCATAAAATGATAGATCAATATAAACTTTATGATCGCCGGGGCAATAGAACGGTCCTACATTAGCATTTGCATTTCCACAAGCCGTTTGAACAGCATCTCTAAAAAGCCTTAATTTTGGGTGTTCATATTGCTTACCCATACTTAGAAATTGTTGATCCCAAACCTGTTCTGTAGATTCTAGAACTCCAGACACGAATTGACCCTGTGTATCATCTGCAGGCACGCCTTGTTTTACTTGCTCAGTCCCCGCGTTTGAAGGTAACTGGCTTACGACTCCTGTTAGATCTTTTCCGAAAATCAAACCTAGTACAACGACTATTATTCCAATTCCACCTCCTAGAATTGTCTTGCCTCCGCCACCACTTCTACCGTCCTCAACATTATTGCTACCTTTACCAAACCACTGCATAATTTTATCTTTTTATTGTATGAATAACCTGATTACCGGAAATTTGTTAGGCTAAAGTAGAAATATTTTATGTAATATTTTTTAGCAAAAAAATAGATTAAAAAGGGCCAATTAGTTTATGCATGCCCGATTTATTTATTCTAATAACTAGCTATTAAATGCTTCTATGGCTTTTGCTATTCTGGTTTTTGTTTCTTCCAACCCTAATAGAATTGCAATATCAAAAACACCTGGACCAAATTTCCCCCCCACTAACATGATGCGGAAGGGCAACATCAGTTCACCTGGTTTAAAACCTTTTTCTGCGGCTAAAGCTTTGAAAGCTTCCTCAGCAGATGCGGCATCATTTAAAGATAAATTTTCTGCATAAGCTTTAAAAAAGGCTGCTTTCTCTTCTGTCCACTTTGGTTTAACAGATGCAATATCGTATGCGTTAGGTACGGCAAAAAAGTATCCGCTTTGCGCTACAAAATCTGGCAATAGCGTACAGCGATCTTTAATTAAATCAATAATGGTATTTAAAAACGCATCATCTTGCACCTCAATCTCTGCTTTTTGAAGTTCATTTTTAACGCTTGGTGCTAAACGCTCGGCGCTTTGCACTTTAATCCACTCATGGTTATACCACTTTGCTTTCTCAAAATCAAACTTTGCACCAGCCTTGCTAATTCTATCTATAGAAAATTTCTCTTCCAGTTCTGTTAAGGAGAATAATTCCTGATCCGTTCCATCGTTCCAACCCAATAAAGCCAACATATTTACAAAAGCTTCAGGCAAGAATCCCATTTCTTTGAATCCGTTTGTGGTATCACCGGTTTTTGGATCCGTCCAGTTCATGGCATATACCGGAAAACCTAGGCGATCTCCATCACGCTTACTCAATTTCCCATGCCCATCTGGTTTCAATATTAAAGGTAAATGCGCCCATTGTGGCATATCAGCATCCCAACCCAGATACTTCCATAGTAAAATATGTGTTGGTGCAGATGGTAGCCATTCTTCTCCTCGGAAAGCATGTGTAATTTCCATCGCTTTATCGTCTACCACAACCGCCAGATGATAAGTTGGCATTCCATCGGCCTTTAGCAAAACCTTATCATCCACCAATGAAGTTTCAAAGCTGACGTCGCCACGAATTAAATCGGTAAAATGAACAATCTCATCCTCAGGCACCTTTATGCGAATCACATGTGGCGTTTTCGCAGCCAGTAAATCTTCTACCTCGCTAATGGTTAAAGTTAACGAATTGCGCATTTGCATACGCGTGGTTTGCCCGTATTGAAAGTTAGGAATTTCCTTCCGCTTAGCATCTAATTCTTCTGGAGTATCAAAGGCATAGTAGGCATAACCATCACTAATAAGTTGTTCAGCAAACTTTCTATAACTCGGTTTGCGTTCACTTTGACGATATGGCCCGTAATTACCGGGGTTGGCCGGGCTTTCGTCTGGTGTTATACCGCACCAGTTCAGGCATTTTGCAATATATTCTTCTGCACCTTCTACAAAGCGGTTCTGATCGGTATCTTCAACGCGCAAAACAAAGGTTCCGTTGTTTTTTTTAGCAAACAAATAATTAAATAAAGCCGTTCGAACACCACCTAAATGTAGTCCTCCGGTTGGGCTTGGGGCAAATCTTACTCTAACTTTCTTATCCATAATTAAGCAAAGAGCAGGGAGTAGAGGGCAAAGGTAATGGTGTAATCCATGCCCTAAGCGCTATGCACTATGCTCGATACAAAGATATGTTTTTCATTCATTTTATATCGTTTTCATGGGTGAGGAATCGATTATGCTTTCTATAATCTTGCCTACTCCTTTTTTAAAAAGCATAATGGTTTTCTGTTATTGTCGTTTTGTTATTGTAATTTGGCTACCCAAAGCATGAATCCTTATCAAAAGAAACGCCGCTGGAAGTTTTTCCTTCTCATTTTCGCTGTCTTAATTGGCATCGCCTCCGTGTTTTACACCGATTCTTTTGTAAAGAAAATGGAACGCGAGGAAGCAGACCAATTTCACCTTTGGGTTAAAATTCAGGAAAGGGCGATGTTTTTATATGATAATGACGATTATCGTGCGGTAGTAGAAACAGTGAGGCAAAACACCAAAACGCCTGTAATTATGGTAGATTCATCTGGTGTGATCAGCTCGTTTTTCGGCTTGGATAGTACCAAAACCAACTATCCGATTGCTGATACTAAACTTACTTATGATAGCGTATATTTTGTTCGCCAGTTGAGGCAAATGAAAGCACAACACCAGCCAGACGAAATGAATATTTTCGGAAAGAAGTTTAAAGCTTACTACCGCGATTCTTTTGTGCTCACGCAGCTTCGTTATTTCCCATACATCCAAATGGCCGTCATCTTCCTTTTCTTGCTCACAGCATATGCTGCATTTAGTTCGGCGAGGAGAGATGAACAGGATCATGTCTGGGTTGGTTTAGCCAAAGAAACAGCCCACCAGTTGGGTACCCCAATCTCATCTTTAATGGCCTGGACGGAGTTAATGAAATCTAAATTTGATGCGGAAGATGATCCATTAATAGCAGAGATGGAGAACGACATTAAACGCCTTGAAATTATTACTGATCGTTTCTCGAAAATTGGCTCTAAACCTATTTTAGAAGACCACACTGTTTATATTGTAATTAGTGATTTTATCAGATATTTTAAAGTAAGAACATCTGACAAGGTTAAATTCAGTATTACCGGAGATGAACAGGTAAGGGCGTTATTAAATGTTCCGCTCTTTGATTGGGTGACTGAAAACCTACTAAAAAATGCCGCGAATGCTATTGAGAATGAAGGTTCAATTTCCATTAACATTATTGAAAACTTAGCCAAAGAACAGGTTTTTATCGACGTAACTGATACCGGAAAAGGAATTCCCAGATCAAAGTTTGATGCTGTTTTTCAGCCTGGCTATACTACCCGGAAACGGGGTTGGGGATTGGGCCTTTCGCTTACCAAACGGATAGTAGAAAATTACCACAGCGGAGAGATTTTTGTGAAAGAATCTGAACTCGGTAAAGGAACAACCTTCAGAATTATATTAAAAAGCAGCTTGAGATATGAACCGACCACAGCCTAACGAATATCCAATTTGGGCAGAAGCTTACATCAATAAGGTTGATCAGGATATTTTCGAAATTCTGGAAGAACAGGTTTTTAGTGTTCCAGCCTTATTTGAAAGCAATAAAGAAAAAGAAAATTTTGCCTACGCAGAAGATAAGTGGACCCTGAAAGAAATGCTAGGCCACATTATTGATTGTGAGCGCATTTTTGCCTATAGAATTACCTGTTTTGCAAGATCCGAACAACAGCATTTACCGGGTTTTGATGAAAATGTTTATGTTTCAAATGCCCGTTTCAGCGAACGCAATTATGAAGACATGATTGAAGAATTTGCAGCGCTAAGAAAAGCAAACCTTTATTTGTATAGAAGTTTAAACGATGAGGAACTTCACCGGGCGGGAACGGCATCTGGTAGAGCGATAAGTGTTAAATCTATTTTGTTTGTTGCAGCCGGACACATTATTCATCATTTCGGTATTTTAAAGGAAAGATATAATGTGGTTTAAAGAATTTAAAGTTGAGGAACTAAATAGTCGTCCGAAGAACCATATCGGTGCATTACTGGGTATTGAATTTACCGAAATCGGCGAAGATTTTATAAAGGGAACCATGCCTGTTGATGAACGCACCCATCAACCCGCCGGCATTTTACATGGCGGCGCATCTGTTGTATTGGCAGAAACCCTTGGTAGTATTGCTTCTTACATGTGCATTGACCCGGAGAAATATGTTGCTGTTGGTTTAGAAGTTAATGCAAATCACCTTCGTCCGGTGAAAAGCGGACTGGTAACCGGAATATGCAAAATTATTCATCGCGGTGCTAAAACGCATATCTGGGATATTAAACTTTATGATGATCGTGGAAAAATGAGCTGTATTAGCCGGCTAACGGTGGCAGTAATAAATAAACCTCAATAAAAATAATCGCTTCTTGCCACTGCAGTCAGCGATTATCTTTCTAGCGACTTATTTTTTTAAGCTGTCCTTGTCAATTGCTTTTTTCTCAATAATGAATGAAGTAATGAGACCCAGCCCCCCAAAAATCCCTATAAAACCAAAGTATATGGCTGCCACCTGCCCTTCTTCTCCGCGGGTGACCTCAGAACCGAAGACACTTTGTACTGTAAACAGCGCGATTAAAAGCCCAATCCCCAACCCTACCATGAGTAAGCCAAATTTTAAACTGAGGTAAGGCTTAGGTGCAGATCTTGCAACGCCAGGATGAATGCCGCGTTCGATCATTGCCATCTTTTCTTTGTTAGATAAATAGCGGATTCCGAAAACCATTGCGAATGTGCCAAGGAAAATTGACATCGGGACTAATACTTCCATGATAATATTTTTTAAGTGTTAACTAATTTTCTATTTCTTATGAACCGTGTTCTGTGTATTATGACTACAGCATTTTGAAACAGGTTACACCCGGAGCTTGAAAAAAATTAATAGCTTTATCAACTTTGCATCAACAACTCAAACATATCGCCATTTTTAAAACGCTAAGCGATAATGCGCTGCTTGCGATTTCAAAGTACATTCAAGCGGTAAGTTACCCCAAAGGGACCATTCTAATTCAGGCTGATAAGGTAGAAACCTACTTTTATGTTCTTCAAAGTGGCATTGCCAGGGCTTACTCTGATGGGGAAAGCCAACAAATTACTTTCTGGTTTGGGGAAAGCGGAAGCGTATTATTTTCCTTCAACAGCTACATTAATAATAAGCCTGGCTACGAAAATATCGAACTGCTGGAAGATTGCGTATTAATTCGAATTAAGCTTGCTGATTTATTTAACCTTTACCAAGGCAATATAGAAATTGCAAACTGGGGCAGAAAAATGGCAGAACAAGAATTGATAGCGACAGAAAGGCGATTAATAGACCGGTCGTTTAAAGGCGCAGCCGAACGTTATCAGGAGTTTGCAGATCATTCGCCGTCGCTTCTCAAGCGGGTACCCTTGAAACACATCGCATCTTACCTCGGTGTTACACAGGTAACATTGAGTAGAATTAGAGCTGGAAAATAATTCATTTTTTAACAAATGTAAAACGTGAGCCTGCGGGTGTCTGTTACCTTTGTATAAATACATTTTTATGAACTGGATCATTTTAATTATAGCCGGTCTTTTCGAAGTTGGTTTTACCACCTGCCTGCAATTGTCGAATAATTTTACGAATATCAAGTGGACAGCGGCTTTTGTAGTGTGCATAAGCCTGAGCTTTTTACTACTAAATAAAGCTACACAAACGCTCCCTATGGGTACAGCTTATGCGGTATGGACTGGAATTGGAGCTGTTGGAACGGTAATCATTGGTATCATCTACTTCAATGAACCAGCCACTTTCTGGCGTATATTTTTTATCTGCACACTAATTGGCTCTATTGCGGGGTTAAAATTTTTTGCTGCGCATTAGTTCAGTAGCGAATTATGAGTTACAGGGTTATCATTAGCACCCAAACTGCTACAGTTAATGTAACATGCAACTTTTTAAAAATCCTGTAACCTAACGCTTGCAACAGTAGTCTTATGGCTAAACATGGAGCAAACGAATACAGATTTAATGCTGATTGAAGGAATTTTGTGCGGGAAAACCGAACAGTATGCCATCCTGGTAAAACGCCATCAGCGATTTGTATTTACCCTTGCCCTGCGTTTTTCAAAAAACAGAGAAGATGCAGAGGAGATTGCCCAAGATTGTTTTATAAAAGCATATAAGGCACTGGGCACCTTCAAGCAGACTTCGAAGTTTAGTACCTGGCTATATACCATTACCTACACTACAGCCATGACTTTCCTGAGAAAAAAGCGGTTAGATACCTTATCAATTAATGACGATGAAACTTTCATTCAATTGGAAAACCATACTTCCGGGTTTATGGCAAATGGCTACGAGAAAAAGGATAGTTATAAATTTTTGAATGAAGCAATTACTCAACTGTCTGCGGATGATGCTGCGATTATTACCCTTTTCTATCAGGGAGAACAAAGTTTGGAAGAAATTGGTACTACCTTAGGTATGGCGCCGAATACGGTAAAGGTGAAGGTACACCGGGCTAGACAACGATTAAAAGAAAAATTACAATATTTGTTAAAAGATGAGGTAAAGGAGCTATTATGAGCACAATAGAACAACAACTTTGGGATTACATTGATGGGAACCTAGATGCGAATCAGGCGAAAGTCATTCAGGAAAAGATTGATAACGATGCAGATATTAATCTTCAGTATGAAGAACTCTTAAGCCTTAACCTTGCTTTCCAAGAATTGGATCTGGAAGAGCCTTCCATGTCATTCACTAGAAATGTGATAGATAGCGTAAAATTAGAACCGGCTCCGATTTCCCTCAAAACGAAGGTAAACACAAATATCATCTATGGCATTGGCGGTTTTTTCGTTGCCTTAATTTTGGCTTTGATCGGCTACGTTTTTTACCATTCCAAGCTGCAATTTTCAGATTTCAATACCCAAACTAAACTCGATATTGATTGGAATACGCTAATTAGCCCAATGGCGATCTACGGATTCTTGTTTATTGACTTGGTTATTGGATTGGTATTCCTTGATTATTTACTGAGGAAGAAGCTAGCGCATAAATAGTCTTTTAACTCACCAGATGAGGATAGGTAGGTTACCCGTTTTCATACGGTTAACAAAATTCTCAATCCAGGCGTTTTAAAATTTTCAATCCCTCATCCCATTTGCCATAACCGGAAGCGGCATTAATATGACCTGCATCGCCGATGTTGATCAATTCGCTTCCCCAGTGTTCGGCGAAAAGCGTGGCTCTTTCAATGCTTACCCACTCATCGTTTGTACTGGCTACTACGATGGTTTTAAAATTCAATTTTTCTAGCGGAACGTGGTCGAAACCTACTGTTGGAAAAGTGTAGCGAGGTGCCTCCAAATCACTTGGTGCAACCAATAAAGCGCCTTTAATTATTTTTTTTGATGCTTTAGCCCAATTTCCGATTGCGGTACAACCTAAACTATGGCCGATTAAAACTACGGTAGAAAGATCATAATGAGTAAGTGCCTCATTAATGTTTTCAATCCAATCTGCACTGGCTGGAGCATCCCAATCCTTTTGATTAATTCTAACGAAATGCTCAGCCGAGTTTTCAAAATGTGTTTGCCAGTGATCTGCACCCGAATTTCCCAGACCCGGCACGATGAAGTAATTTGTCATTGTAAATGGAGACCAATAAGTGAATTTTTAAAATTTTTGGCATAAAAAAAGCCTCGATTGTGATCGAGGCCCCTTTGTAAATATGATAATAAATTAAATTACTTTCACATTAACGGCATTTAAGCCTTTTTTACCGTTAGCAACTTCGTACTGTACTTTGTCGTTTTCACGGATTTCGTCGATAAGACCTGTTGAATGAACAAAAATTTCGCTATCGCCGTTAGCAGGTACGATAAAGCCAAAACCTTTAGTTACATTGAAGAATTTTACTGTGCCTTCTTGCATTGTATTAAATATTAAAATTAAGTCTGCAAGGTAAGTTTTAATTTTTAAAATCAAAATAAATTTTAACATTTTTTTAACGTTTAAAAAAATGTAAACATCAGATTACTAAGGGCTTTTAATTGCCTTCCCAACAATCATTACCGTAATTTCGCTATTATGTGGAATTCCAAGTGTGGTTCCGGGGATTACATTAAAAAGGTTTCTAATGTAGATATCAGCTACTCCCTGCATCATCCTTTTCTTACCTTCTACAGCCTCTGCCAATACACCATTTACGGTTATGATTTTCATATTTCCGGTATAGTCTACCACTGCTAAACATTCGTATGCGAAATCCTTATATGCCCTCTGAATCTCAATCCTATATTTGGGGAACATATAATCATATGCCGAAGTTCTTTTCTGCAACTTATCTACCGAACTAAATTTTTCTGCCTTAACTATTTTGCTTTTCGGGATAAACTGTACCGGCACCCGGGCCGCAAATGCAGCAGTGTCTGTTCTGTTAACCTCTTCAGACCGCTGCTTAATAAATAAGGTATCTGCTTTGGTAGGTTTTTGCAAAACAGAGGCCTTTGTTTTCAGTTTATTTTTAATGTAGGTCTGCGCATAAAATGTCATATTTACATCAGAACGGATATCATCTGCAATTACCTTTCCATCTACCTGAATGCGCTGGAAAACTAAACTGTCTTTACTAATGTGTTTAACCTTGAAAAATTCTTCGGCAAAGTTGTACACATTACCATGATCATACTGCAGGTAAAACTTCTGCATAATCTGTTTTTGTGGACTCCAGGCCATCATTGTATCTTCTGCCGCTACTTCAATAATCCATGAAGGTTCCTGTATAAAGCCTTCTTTGTTGAACGATATATTATTGCTGAAACGACGTTTGACCTCTTCATAACGAATTCCTTTTACCGGCGCAAAAGAGAAATCCCGCAAGGTTGCATCATTCTTTTTCGACTTTGAATTACAGGCAGACAGCATCAGCACGGAGAAAAAGAGTCTTAAAATATTTTTAATCATTGGCGCTAAAATAATTATTTCTTTTTAACCAGCACCACATTGGCTACTTTACGCTCACCTTGGTGGTCCCATTTTTTATTATCTGTGGGATAATTAATTACGCCATTGTCAGGCATGCCTTCAATCCATAAGGTAGTTGAGCCTCCGCCATCAAAGTTAATTGCTGTTGTACACCCCAACCATTTCATTAACCTTTTCAACTCCGGCAAACTCATTCCCGCAGAATGCTCGTTTCGTCCATCCACCGTTAGCAAAATTACCCTGCCATTCGGCTTGATGCCTAAACAGGTTCTTGGATGACGAAGCCTGGTGAAAGAGGTGGTATCCAACTCTTCATCCTGAGTGTTATAAGTTAATAACGGTCCGTTGAGTAAAACATTTTCTTCAATAAGTTTTGTTTCCCAATCCACAGATCCATCCCATCTCTTGACGGCAATTTTCCCTTTCTCTATAACCACAGCCGCCTGCTGATGTTTGCCCGATGGTTGTTTTTATTAAGCTGATTGGTATTAATCACCTTCCCGTCTACCCGAACAAAATCAACTGAACCTCCATCTTTTACATCAAAGAAGTTGCCATTTAATGCAACTATTGCGGTGTCTCTTTTCCCAAAATCGCTGGTTTTGATCAATTCCTTCTCTTCAGCACCTAAAGCAAAAACTGCTTTTTTACCTGAATTTTTAACTTCAACAAAAGAGATATTTTCATTTGCACCAAAAAGATTTTTGTGGTTAAAATGATGGCGAAACAATTTCACCTGCCGGGCAATTTTAGTTTTCTCCCATTTGGTTTTCACCACGCTAAGAGAGTCAGCATTTTGCGCAAAGCCGGGGATCAAATAAAACAATAATGAGGCAACGACTAATAGTTTTTTAAACATCTGAATTCAATTTGCGATAAAACTAAATCATTGCTGTAAACTTCAAATTAACCCATCAACAATTATACATTCGGTTTTAACAAAAAAAAACGGAGCGATCCTGTTTTGATCTGCTCCGTTTTTGAATTAGCAATGAGAAAATAAGTGTAGAATGATTGAATAGCAGATTGGATGGTAGGTTATCAATCGTTCTAACCATCTTTCATGCTATCATTTATTTCTTCGGATCTAAAATATCTTTGATTCTGATATTTAAATCATCATAATGTGCTTTTGTAATGGCATCGCCTGCAGCAGATCTGGCTTTAGTGGTTGCCAATAAAGTTTTAAGTTCTGCCCTAACCAATGGCCTGATATCAGACAAAGCCACATTAACCGGAGTTAAGCCGTAATTGGCTGCATAATCAATCGGAAATCCTACCGGAAGCTCAGATTCTTTTGTCATTAAGTTCTCCAAACGGTCTACATAAGCACGTTGTAAGTTGCGTTTAAATGCATCCGCTCTGCCCGCAGCAAATACCGAAGCCCTTAAATCGGTAAACATCTGTGGCAAAGTGTAGGCTTTGGCTGGTCCGTTTTTGGTTTCATTATCCAATAAACGGGCAAGACGTGGTGCCGCTAACAGGTTGCCAAGGGTATTGGTTTGTACTGCTTTAATGCGGTTTAACAAAACACCATTATCAAATTTATTCAACTGATCGTTGCTGATTAACCATAATGGCGTTGTGAATAATTGCTGATTGAAAAAAGTAATGGCTTCTTTTTGCTTGGTTTTTGGCAGGTAGGCATAAACAGCTCCGGCTTGATCATAGGTTTTAAAGTTCTCACTCAAGCCACCAACATTTGTAGTTACATGGCCCATATAACGGTTAAACTGGCCAATAATTTCTGTGTAGATTTCCTTTAGATCGCTGTAGTCCTTGCCTTTCTGATAAGTCCATTTTTCTACATTTGGTAAAATGCGTTTTAAATTTGCAATACCATAGGTACTTGCTTTCATGGCATTATCACCTAAATCTTCACTTTGCAATCTTGGATCAAGGCTTGTTCCCTGGCGACCATAAAAATACAATGGATTACCTGCATTTTTTAATACCCATTGGTTTAAGATTTCTTTTTCCTGTTCCGCAGTTTTATTTCCAGGCAGCCATGAATATCCCCATTTAATAGACCATTTATCATATTCGCCAATTTGCGGGTGCAGCTTGGTTACGCCATCACCCGGTTGGGCGATATAATTAAAACGAGCATAATCCATGATAGAAGGTGCCGTTCCGTGTTTATCAGTAAAAGCTTTAGAACGCAAGGAATCAACCGGATAAGCATAGCTGGAACCGAAATTATGAGGCAAGCCCAGGGTATGGCCGATTTCATGTGATGACACAAATCGAATCAATTCGCCCATTTGCGTATCCGTAAATTTAGCTTTGCGCACTTCAGGATTAATGGCTGCTGTTTGTACAAAGTACCAGTTACGCAACAGGTTCATCACATTATGGTACCAGCCTATGTGGGTTTCCAAAATTTGTCCGGTACGTGGATCACTTACATGTGGTCCATAAGCATTTGCAATATCTGAAGCGAAATAACGCACTACGGAATACCGAGAATCTTCTACACTAAACTGAGGATCTTCTTGCGGTGTAGGTGCTTGCTTCCCAATAATGGCGTTTTTAAAACCTGCAGCTTCAAAACCAGCCTGCCAATCGTTAATCCCCTGAATTAAAGAAGGAACCCATTTCTTAGGCGTTGCCGGATCAATATAAATGATTATAGGTTTAACCGGTTCTACTAATTCGCCCCTAAGGTAGGCAGCCGTATCTTTAGGAACCAGATTCCAACGGTGGATGTATGCGGTACGTTCGGCTTTTTGTGCGTCTGTTCCGTAGTCTAGTTGCGATTGTCCGAAGTAGCCCACGCGGCTATCCATAATCCTGGCTTTAACTGGGATTTTAGGCAACAAAAGCATTGAAGTATTGAATTCGAAAGTTACCGCAGCATTGCTGTTATCCGTTGGAGACTCTGCTGCGCGGTATGTTTTTGCGGTTTTTACCTCAATATTAATCGGAAAGGTTTTTACCGTATCGATATAAGAACGTGTGGCATCATAGGCGGTAACTTTGTAAGCCTTCCGAATCTGATCTGTGGCACCGATAGCCATAATGTCGCCATTGTAGAAATCAGTTACATCAATCACCACACCTGTGGTATCCTTACTGTAAGCTTTAATGTCGAAACCCGCTAAAATCTGATCAAGGTTGGAATTTTTAACCGATTCATACATATCGCTGCTTGCATCTGCTTTGGTGGCATAACTTGGTACACGAATGTAAACCTGTTTACCTCTCCGCTCCCATTTCCAAACCTGTTCGTTTAATTCTTCACCACCATATTGCTGATTGCCCACTTTAACACCAACAGGCGCTTTTGCCAAACGGGTAACCACAAGCATTTCGCGGTTTACTAAACTGTCTGGAATTTCAAAATACCACTTATCATCTACCTTGTGTGTTTTAAATAAGCCGTTAGTTGTTCTAGCTTTGGCTGTGATTACTTCAGAAAACGGCTTAATGCCTTCTTTTTTTGCTGCCGCGGGTGCAGCCGTTGCTGGAGTAGCCGGGCTAGTTGTGCCCTTTTTAGTTTTTTTTTGTGCGTATGCTGAATTTGATCCTGCCAAGCAAAGCGCCACCATACCTGCAAATGCAAGTACGCTAAGTTGTTTCTTCATTGATGAATAAATAAGTTTTATAGATGCCGAAGTTAGAGGCTTGTTACCTGATTAGCATTGTGTAACTAGAAAATTACTGACCTGAATTATATTCTTTTTTCCAGCCTGACAAATTTAAAGATAACGCGGTTATCACGATAAATTTCAAAAATAAGTGTTCGGTTTGGCCATGACTTAAAAAGCTCGCTAATGTCGTTTAAGGTATAAGCATCTATTGATTTAAAATCAATTCCTATAATTTCATCCTGCGGGCAAAAACCTGCCCGTTCTGCCGGCGAATCTTCATCAATATCTCCGATCAGTACCCTTTTAAATTCATTTTGTTCGAAGTAAACAACCATTCCGAGCATATCGTGCTGAAAAGCTTTTTTACGGTTGGCATTCGGCCTGAGGTATAAAAAGCCTTTCTGGTAATTAAACTGCACATCAAACTTCCGGAGAATTTCTCCACCCAAATTTCCGTTTCGGTTGGTTAGATTGATTTTTGACGAAATGGATTCGAAATGCGGAAATCCGGCAACCACCTGATCAAAAACATATTGACCGATGTAAAACTTAGAAACCCTTCCAATATAACCCTTAATCTGTCCGCTTAAACTCATACCAAGGTTAGCTTTAATTCTCCTGTCTGGTAGCGGGAAAGCACCGCCATTTAGCATGTCCATTGATAATGCATGACTTGCTCCGGTATCAATCAGCAGGCGCGCTTTCACCTTAACTGAATCATTGACAACCACTTCTGTATTAATAAAAGGTTTCTGTTTTTCAATTAGGATCGGGATTTTGCCGCCGCGGTATTTTACCTTTCGTTTTAAATCGTAAAAAATAAGCTGGTTGCTGCTATACCTGATATCGACAACGAAACTATTAAAGAAATCAAAACCGATTAAGCCGAAAATCTTTATCCCTAAATGCCCGGATAGATTAAAAAGATCTTCTTTCAAGACAGCCGTAGGAATGTATTTAATTTTCGCACTCCCCAGCTGCGCATTTACATTCTGAGATACATAAGCATCAACATTTTCCATGCCTAAACCGGCTAATTTAATCTTTCGCATGATGCTAAAGTTCACCGAATCAATAATGGAAGGTTCGGTGATAATGAGTGGGCCCACTCCGGTATCCAGCACAAAATCATAAGGCCCTTTTCCATTTACAAAGAGGGGTATAACGATGAGGTTCTTGATACATTTAAACGGTATCGACTGCTTGGTTCTGGTTCCGGAAAAGGTAAAATCCTGTGCGTAAACAGTAAAAAAAGACAAAAGGAAAGCCATGCAAATCATTACTTTGCAGATCACCGAAAAGGTTACACAGGTATATTTGGCTAACATTAAATTAAATTTAATAAATTAGTTGGCAATTATCATTTCTAATTGGGCAGGATGTTTCATAATAAAGTTTACTACTCTTTTTTCGCTGCAGCACTTTCATTCGTATTAGCGCTAACAAGCTGTTCTACAAATCAAATCATCGCCAAAAAAGTAGCGAAGGAATTCAAAAACTCCAATGTAATTAAGCAATATCAGATTGGTTTTGCCTTGTATAATATGGAAGAAAAAAAAATGATCTTTCAGAAAGATGCTGATAAATATTTCACACCGGCCTCTAACACCAAGCTTTATACCTTTTATGCCAGCTTAAAAATGCTGCCTGAGTTGATGCCTGCATTGAAGTATGTAGAACGTAATGATTCTTTAATTTTTTGGGGAACTGGAGATCCATCTTTCTTACAGTTTGCGGTAAAAGATAAATCAGCTTATAATTTCCTTCAAGCTTCCAATAAAAAACTCTTCTTTGCGCCGGGCCGTTATTCTGGCGCTTTTTTTGGCGAGGGCTGGAGTTGGGATGACTACGATTATTACTACCAACCAGAAATAACCGAATTACCCTTGATGGATAATATGGTTACATCTACGTATGCCAGCCCAAATAAAATCAACATTGAGCCGAAAGTTTTTGCGCCGTGTTTCGAAGTAGATTCTAGCAAAACCATTGGCAATTTTCAAGTTACCAGAGATTTCCTGGCTAACCATTTCAGATATCCTACAGTGGCAGTAAAACCAGGTTACAATCAGCAAAATCCATATAAAACCAGTATCCAAACAACGGTTGAAGTCTTAACTGATACCTTGCATAAACCTGTTGGCGTGGTTAAGATGAAGATCCCGGCTGATGCCAAAACGTTGCCCGGCGCGAAACGTGATTCGGTTTTAAAGCACATGATGTTGCCGAGCGATAACTTCATTGCCGAACACCTGCTTTTGGTTTGTTCTAACCAAATCGGTGACACACTTAGCACCACAAAAGCCATCAACCACATTACCAAAAATTACCTTTCATTTTTACCAGATAAAGTGAAATGGGCCGATGGCTCTGGATTATCGCGGCAAAACTTGTTTACCCCACGAGATAATATTTACCTGCTTGATTCTATTTATAAATTGGTAAATAACCGGGAAAAGCTCTTTGATATGTTGCCCGCCGGAGGTAAAACCGGAACATTGAAAAATGCTTATCCAAAAACAGATCAACCCTTTGTTTACGGAAAAACCGGATCGTTAGGTGGGGTGCATAACCAAAGCGGCTACGTGATCACTAAAAAAGGGAGAACTTATATTTATGCTTTCATGAACAATAATTTCATTAATCAAACCGCAGAGGTAAGAGGGGAAATGGTGAGAATAATGACTTACATCCACGATCATTTTTAATCGTTATATGAGAAAGATATATTTTCTGATTGGCGTTTCGCTGCTATTTGCAATATCATCCTGTAAAAAAAGCGATGGCATAGCGGATGTTGAGCAAACTACCCCTTATGTTTCAGATAACAGCTTTAAAATCGTTTCTTATTTTCCAAGTTACCGCGATCCTGCTGGCGTGGCAGATGCAAAATACAAAATGATTACGCACTTGTTTTATGCCTTTTTAAATCCAAACCCAGATGGTTCTTTGTTACCACTTGAGCAACCTGGCAGGTTTGCAACAGTGATGCAAAAAGCAAAGGCAAATGGGGTGAAAACCGGCATCTCCATTTCCGGAACAAGCAGCATCTTTGTAACCATGGCAGCATCTGAAGCAGCCAGAAATCTTTTTGTTAAAAACGTATTGTTATTTGCCAGAACAAACAACCTCAATGGTGTTGATCTGGATTGGGAATATCCAAGCACCGCAAATGGATCTGCAGATAATTACTTATTGCTCGTCAAAGAATTATCAGACTCCTTGCACCACCATGGAAAGTTTTTGAGCGCGGCCATTACCCCTGGGGTTTATTCTGGAAGTATCCGGGATGGATTGAAGACGGAGGTTTTTCCATTTGTAGATTTCTTTAATATTATGGTTTACGATGGTATTGGCTGGGACAAGGAACAGCCCATTCAACATGCCTCGTATAACATGGCGGTTGCCAGTTTGAATTACTGGCTCGGTACACGCGGGATGCCGAAAGAAAAAGCGGTTTTAGGAATCCCCGCTTATGGCAAAAATGCTGCAAATGCCAGTAAAGCCTATCGGGAATTTGTGGCAACCAATGCGGATACAAGTCTTGATTATGCCACCATTAATGGGGTAGAATATTTCTTCAATGGCACGTTAACCACCAGAAAAAAAACCACACTTGCAAAAGAAAGGGGAAACGGCATTATGTTTTGGGAGTTTTATCATGATGATAATGGCGATAAGTCTCTTATAAAGGCTGCAAATGATGTGCTCGGAAGGAATTATAATTAAGCAATGAATCCTCAGTTCCAATCGATCAATCAACCTTTTTCAAATGAGATGCTCATCGATGGAAAACGCTATCTCTATTTTGGTGGTACTGCTTACCTGGGAATTCCGCAACATCAGGGGTTTCAGGAATTATTTTTAGAAGGCATTAAAAATTTCGGTTTAAATAATGGCACCAGCCGGAGCAATAATATCCAACTTGGCATTTACAATGCTGCGGAAAAGGTTTCCGCAGCACGTTTCCATGCTGAAGCGGCATTGATTACTTCAAGCGGCTACTTGGCTGCCCAATTAACGGTGAAATACTTTGCTGGTTTTGGTGAACTGCTATATGCGCCAAATAGCCATACTGCGCTCTGGTTAAATGAGCCACCAGCAAATTCTGGTTCTTTTACTGCCTGGAAAAAAGAGGTAATCGAAAAAATTAATACTTCGAAGAAAAAAAACTGGGTATTGATCAGCAATTCGATGAATAATCTGATACCAGAAATTTATGATTTTGGCTTTCTGAATGCGGTAGAGCCTGACAAAAACATGGTGCTTATTGTGGATGATTCTCATGGCATAGGTGTAAATAATCAGGGCTTAAGTGCGCTATCAATCTTGCCTCAAAAAGCAAATATTACTTGCATTGTTGTGGCTTCTATGGCTAAAGCCCTAGGGATAGATGCTGGCCTGGTACTAGGGCCACAAAAGATGGTCTCAGAATTGAAAGGCACCAATATGTTCGTGGGCGCATCTCCACCTGCAGCCGCCGGACTGTACGCTTTCATCCATGCAGCGGAACTCTACCAGGCACAATGGACCAAACTTCAGCAGAACATTAACCAATTTGCTTCAGGCTTGGATAGCAAATGGAAATTTGAATCAGGCTTTCCTGCATTTCTAGTCGACAACTCGACTATTGATCAATATCTTCTGAAGGAACAAATCTTGATTTCATCTTTTCCTTACCCCACAAAAGATAGTGATCCCCTTAACAGAATTGTTTTAAGCAGTTGGCATAAAGAAAAAGACATTCAATTGTTGATTAAAATGATTGCAAAAATATAAATTCGGTGCTTAGTTCTTTAATGTCAAGCATTCGATAAAATAACACTATATTTATTTTAAGCTAACATTAACCAAATAGTTTTGAGCTGTGGTGTCAAACTATATCCAAGAGATCAAACAAGGAGATCACCTATCGTTCGAGATAGTTTTTAAACTATACCATAAAAAAGTATATGCCTACTTTTTAAAAAAAACAATGTGTCAGGATCAAGCGGAAGAACTCACTCAAATGGCATTTATCAAACTCTGGAAGTTTAAACATACCCTTTCTGAAGATTTTACCCTGGATATTCAGCTTTTTAAAATTGCCAAAACTACCCTATTAGATTATTTCAAGAAATTAGCCTGCGAAGAGAAAAATCTAAAAAACTACCATTCAGAACAAGCTGAATCTACGCAAGATATAACCCGCCTATACGATAACCAACAGCAATTGGAAGTGGTATTGGGTTGTTTACCGCCCACGCGAAAACAGGTTTTTGTTTTAAATCGCCTGCACGGTTACTCTTATAAAGAAATTGCTGAGAAACTCTCCATCTCTCCCCGCACGGTAGAAAAACACATTTCCCTGGCTGTTAAACAACTAGGCTACGTGTATTTCCCTTTATTGCTGTTTATTCTACTTCGCTAAATCTATATCCGAAAAATATTTTAATCTGATTACGGGTTTTCATCGTTTTGAATCGTATTGGTTTATATGAGTGTTTCTGAAGAGCTACTTAACCGATATTTCCAAAATAAATGCACTCCGGAAGAACGACTTCTGGTGGCCCGTTATTTAGAAGAAATCGATGAATTTCCAGATCACTTATTTACCCGGGAAGAATGGGATAATACTCCTGAAGCTAATTTAGACTTTGCAAAAACCGAGGCCTCATTTGAAGCTGTTAAATTGCATACCATAGCTAAAAAGAATGATTCAATCTGGTTGCAAATTTTTGCAGCTGCAGCAATGATAACCATTATCAGTATAGCAGGGTTTATGTTTTCTAATCAGCACCAGCCGGGGAAGCAAATCGCTAAAACCAAAAAAAATTCCACCAGGCTCCCCGATCAAATCACCTGGAAATCTATTGTCAATTACACTGAAGAAAATCAAGTGGTTAGCCTTCCAGATCAATCTACCGTAGAAATTTATCCTGGTGGTGAATTGCGGTATTCACTTCCTTTCATTCAACACAGCCGGGAAGTCTTTTTACAGGGCAAAAGCTTTTTCAAGGTTGCGAAGGATAAAAAACATCCTTTCATTGTTTACGCAAATGGCATATCTACAAGGGCTTTGGGTACATCTTTCACCGTTACCGCCAGCAAAGAAAGTAAGGTGGTTAAAGTGGCGCTTCATACCGGTAAAGTTTGGGTAAAAAACATCGACACCATCCATTTCAAATCGTTTAGCAAAATACTAATGCCGGGCAATGAACTGGTTTACAACCAAATTGATCATGCAGTAAAAGTTAAAAACACCCAACTGGTCACAAAACAAAAAGAAATAACCGGGGAGTTGACTTTCAATCAGGTTCCGATGGTAACCGTTCTGGAAAAGCTGGAGCACCACTTTAAAACAAAGCTGAATTATAAAGTTAAAGACCTCGAGGAAATTTCATTCACAGGAAACATCAACACCAGACAATCTATTGATCAAATACTTAAAGAACTTACCGAATTAAATGAACTCACGCTTACTAAAACCAAAACAGGTTACCTCATTCAAAAATAAACTCACTTTGCTTTAGCAACACCTTCCAACCCTAAATAATTGCCATTAAAACCTTAATTAACTGTTATACTATGCTTAGAAAATTTACAAAACACCTCTTATGTTGCCTGCTGATTTTATCGGTTACGGCAACCGCCTGGGCTCAGACATCGGAGATTACCGGGATTGTAAAAGATGAAACCGGGCAACCTCTGCTTGGCGCTTCGGTAATTTTACTCAACACAAAAACGAATGAAAAAAAGGGGATAATGGTTAACCAGGAAGGAAAGTTCCAGCTCACTGGTTTAACTGCCGGCATTCCTTACACCATTAGTGCTTCTTTTATCGGTTACACTACTAAAACGATTCAGAATTACCTGCTTAAAGCCGGAGAGCAGGCAACGCTTTTAATTCAACTAAACCCTGAAGCTTCCTCCTTAACCGATGTGGTGGTGGTAGGTTATGGAAGTCAGCGGAAAAAAGATGTAACCACTGCAATTGCCAGTATCAAAGCATCAGACTTAGAAAACCAACCCATTAGCAATGCTGCTGAGGCAATGGTTGGAAAAATGGCTGGTGTGCAGGTTTCCCAAGGATCGGGTTCTCCGGGTAGCCCACTATCGATTAAAGTGCGTGGCGTTGGAACCATCACTGCAGGATCTAATCCTTTATATGTAATTGATGGTGTACCGATTTCAAATGATAACATCAATACGCTTAACACAAACGATATCGCGTCAATAGAAGTTCTGAAAGATGCTTCTTCCGCAGCTATTTATGGTTCAAGAGGCTCAAACGGCGTGGTATTAATAACTACCAAACAAGGGAAAAGCGGAACGGCAACCATCAGTGCCAATACCTATACGGGCTGGCAAAGTCTGGCCAATAAGATAGAAATGATGGATGCTTATCAATATTCACAAATGACATTGGATGCCCGAAATAACACCTATGCGGATGCCATGGATGCCATTAACCGCAGAAATGCAGCAACAGGCGCACCACTCATCGGCTATAGCATTAATGATAGCAATGTTCAGCGTTTGATTAACTCTGGCAACAATACGAGTGCGGTGATTCCAACGGAAATTTTACCTTATCTGCAAGGGCAGCAAGGCTTAACCAATACCGACTGGCAGGATGAAATCTTCAGAACAGCAAGAATAGAAAATCATTCGATTTCAGCTTCTGGTGGCAGTGAAAAAATGAAGTATTATGCATCGATGGAATATTTTAATCAGGATGGTATTATCTTAAACAGTGGTTTTAAACGTTACAGCGGACGATTGAACCTGGAAGGAACCAAGGGGATCTTCAAATATGGTGTAAACATTACGCCTTCAGTAATTAAAGAGAAAAGACAAAATGCCAATGGAGCTTACAATGCCTCAAATGCGAACGGCTTAAATGCAGGCGGAATTGTTGCCTCAGCGCTTCATTACGCACCTTTATGGCCAGTGCACAATGCAAACGGCGGCTATAGCTTTGCACAAAATTCGTGGAGCCCAGGCCAAAGTACTACCTTACCAAATGGTTTAGTAGTTACTGGTAATGGTGAAACTCAGGCTTGGAATCCTGTTGCCCTGGCCATGCTCCAGAAAGATGATTTTGGTGCGAATAGATTGACTGGTAATGCTTTTGTAGAAGCAGAAATTATTAAAGATTTAAAATATAAAGTTCAGCTTGGGATAGACATGGTAAACAGCACAGAAGATACTTTCCGCCCTTCTGTTATTCCGCTGTCTAACACTGCCGGCAATCCATCATCAGATACGCAGGCAAGCTCAAGAACCCTCAAAGAAAGCAATTGGTTGTTGGAACAAACGCTGAATTATACCAAAACGCTGGGCGATCATAACCTGAGTGCTTTAGTGGGCTGGTCTAATCAAAAAGATGATTTGAGCGGTAACTATGCCGTTGCTACAAGAGGTTTTATCAGTGACCAAATTGAATACCTGAGCGCTGGTTTGGTGACAAGTGGGACAGCAACCAGACAACAATGGTCTTTAGCTTCAGGCATAGCCAGACTTCAATATAGCTACAGAGGAAAATATTTATTTACCGGTTCTGTTCGTGCAGATGGTTCTTCAAGATTTGGCACCAACAACAAATGGGGTTATTTCCCATCTGCTTCTGTGGGCTGGAGGTTGTCTGAAGAGGAATTCCTGAAAGAAGCAAAGGCCATTTCAGATTTAAAAATCAGAGCCAGTTATGGGCTAACAGGTAACTTCAATATCCCAAATTATCTATCGCAAGGCGCTATGACGAATTATGGTTATATTTTTGGCGGCGGTACCCCTGGCGTGGTAAACGGAGCGGCACCATTCGCACAGCCCAATAACGATTTAAGCTGGGAGAAAACGGCACAGTTAAATGTGGGTTTTGATGCTGCTTTTTTCAATAACAAGCTCACTTTATCTATTGATGCCTACAACAGTAATACAACCGATCTACTTTTAAACGTCCCGGTGCCACTAACCACTGGCTTTTCTACGGAATTAAAAAATATCGGTAAAGTAAATAACCGTGGAATAGACATTAACCTGGGAACGCAACAACAATTTGGTGGCGTAAAATGGACAGCCAGTGCCAACTTCTCTAAAAACAAAAATAAAGTGGTAGAATTAGGCCCTGGAAATGCAGATATCATCAGAACGGGTTCTGTGGCAAATGCTTATTTCCTAACCCGTGTGGGCGAGCCAATCGGATCTTACTATTTGCCGGTAGTATTGGGTGTATTCAAAAATCAGGCGGAAGTAAATGCTTACCCGCACTATATGGATACGCAGGGCAACTTCGATTTGAACACCACTAAACCCGGCGATTTTAAATTTAAAGACGTAGATGGCGATGGAATTATTGACTTAACCAAAGATCGTGAGATTGTAGGCAATTACTTACCAAAGTTTACCTATGGCTTTGCCACCTCTGCAGAATATAAAAGTTTCGACGTTAATGTGGCAATGCAAGGCGTTTATGGCAATAAAATCTTAAACTTATCCAGAAGATATTTCGCAAACAAAGAAGGAAACATGAACAACATGGTGAGTTCATTAGACCGTTGGGTTTCTGAAAATAATCCTGGTAGGGGAGAAGATGTTAGGGCCAACCGTGTTGCGAAAGGTAGCAATGGCACCACCTCTACCTGGCATGTTGAAGATGGTTCTTACCTCCGCATCCGGAACATTGCTTTAGGATATACCTTCCCTACCGAATGGATCAAAAAGATTTCGTTAACCAAAGTAAGGTTGTACGTTTCCATGCAAAATCCATTCACCTTCACAAAATACACCGGCTATAATCCAGAAGTAACCAACAGATCCGATGCCACTACAAACGGAGAAGATTACGGCGTTTATCCAACAGCAAAAACAACATCAATCGGTTTAAACATTACGCTATAAAAGATCATAATCAGATGAAAAAATATATTATACCAATCCTCGCTTGTGGCCTTATCATTACCGCCACCTCATGCAAAAAGTTTTTAGATTTAAAACCTCTGGATTCTTATACTGAAAACACATTTTATGTAGATGAAAAAGGCTTACAGGGTGGTTTAGTGAGTTGCTACGATGCACTTCAGACAGATAGTTTATATGGAAACAACCTCCTTACTTTAGGGGAAATTCGTGGAGATAACTTAACAGATAACGACCCGGGTTCTGGTGCTGGTGTGCGAAACTCGATTGAAGTGTTTTCGGAAACCTCAGCAAACAATATCCTTTCCGGTGCATGGCAAGGACATTACAAGGCAATTTACCGAAGCAATATTGTACTTGATCGGGCGCCGGGAATTACCATGTCTGATGCCACAAAGAATCAAATTATCGGACAAGCCAAATTCATCCGTGCATTAAGTTATTTTAATTTAACCCGCCTCTGGGGAAATGTACCATTGGTATTAACCGTTCAAAAAACAGATGAAGCAAGGGCAAACACAAGAGCAGCATCCGCACAGGTTTATCAGCAAATTATAGCCGATTTAACAGATGCAGTTTCGAAACTTCCAACCACTTGGGCTGATGCACAACGTGGCAGGGCTACCAGCTATGCGGCATCAGCTTTACTTGCGAAAGTTTATTTATATCAAAAGCGGTACGATCTGGTTACATCTACCCTAAAACCATTAGTGGATGCCATTTATACGGGAAGTGTTTTATCCCTTGTTCCCCAAACCACTACTTTTCCAAATGGATTAAAAACGAGTAAGGATATCATCTTCGCTGTTTTATACCTGAATGGTGGCGTTAGAGAAGCGGTGAACCAGGATAACCGTTACCGGAACAATAACAATACAAATACAATCACCATTCCGCAGGCTATTTTTGAACCTGCAGACATTCGCAGGGCCTTGGTCGCACCTACAGGAACTGGCGCACGTCCTGGAAAGTTTAACAGCCCGGTTTCGAATTCTACAGAGGTAAGTGGCGATTTCCCTGTGCTCCGCTGCGCAGATGTTTTATTGATGTACGCGGAAGCTTTAAATGAGGTGGCTTATGGAAACGCGGAAGCCTTCAGGGCATTGAATGCGGTTCGCACCAATGCTGCAGCAACACCTAAAACCGCAGCATTATTAACTACACAAGGCGATTTTAGAACTGCTGTCTACCTGGAAAGAAGACTTGAATTTGCCTTAGAAGCCGATCGTTGGTTTGATATTGTGAGAACCAGCCAAATGGCCACCGTTTTTCCCGGAATACCTGCTTTCAGAAGCATTTATCCTGTTCCTCAGGCAGAAATTGATAATGTAAATAACAAAACAGGCTGGCAAAACACTGGCTACTAATTGAATAAACATTTATTTAGCCGGTAATGCTGAAGCATTACCGGCTTTTTTGTGGATCAATTTATCATTAATCGAAAAAGTTTTTTAATCTTTATAACATGAAAAAGCTTATTCTACTGCTCTCTTTGAGTTTCATGTTCGCCAACATTTCTTTAGCTCAAACCACAGAAGTTTGGGTAGTAAGACATGCAGAAAAAGATAAGACTAATCCTAATGATAAAGATCCTGAACTATCTGAAGAAGGCAGAATCAGAGCAGGCGATCTGGCTACTTTTTTGAAGAAAACAAAGTTCGATGTCGCCTTTTGTACACCTTACAAAAGAACCAGGGAAACCTTAGATTCTCTCATTATCCCGAAGGTCGTCAATTACACAGATCCAAAATCTTTGGTGGATTCGGTGAAGAAAAACTATGCCGGCAAAAAAGTTATTGTAGCTGGTCATTCCAATACCGTTTTAGAAATTATTGAAGCTTTTGGTGGAAAAAGACCTAAAGAAATGTTAACTGACGATGATTATGATTACATTTTTCGCCTGACGGTAAAAGACGATAAAGCCAAGGTTAAAATGGAACAATTCGGTAGACCGCATCATCTTTAGTTTGGATTTGAGAGTTTGAAGTTATATTGCATTTGGCCTTTCTAACCACCCAGACAAATGAACCAATGACCAATGAACCAACTAAAGTTTTTCAAAAGGAATATCCATTAAATTATACTGCTGCCAGCCCACAAAATCATAGTGCCACCATTCATTTTCAAGTACATTTAAGCCGTACTTTTTCATGGTGGTAATTAAAAAATTACGGTTTTTTCTCACTTCTTTACTTACCGGTCCATAATTTGCTGCGGCAGCAGCAGAGAAGCTATCATAGGAAGTAGCCATCACCAATTCTTTTCTTGTTTTAAGATTAATAATGGTGAGGTCTACCGCGCAGCCCCTGTTGTGTTTTGAGCCTTTCGCAGGATTAGCCACGAAGTTTTTGTCGCTTGCTTTCTTATAAAATTCAACGGTGGTGGCGTAAGGCCGATAGCCATCAAATATTTTTAAGCCGTAGCCTTTTTTATTGAGCTCCTTTTGAATTTTCTTTAGTGATTCTACCACAGGTTTTCTGGCAAAAGCCCTAGCCTGCTTATACATCACTTGTTTCATGAAGTTATTCTTTGTTGCGTAGCGAATATCCAGTGTAATGTTTGGAATGGCTTTCTTGATCTCAACTAGTTCATTATTTGGATTGGTTTTCACCGACACCAGGTATTGGTTGTAAGAATTAATAACAACTAATTTTCCCGGCAGGCGGTTTTGAGCCGAAGCAGAGAAAGAAACAAGTAGGAATAGGATGAGGATTCTTGTTTTCACGGGCATTTCTATAAATAGGCTGTCATTGCAAGGCCGGAAGCGATCCTAAACGGGACATAAATTACTTCGTGCCAGCTTTAACAAAAATTAAAGTTACTGATTGGAAACCACCAGCAATTCCAGGTCTTTAAAAGGCAAATTAAACATATCTGCCAGATCCTTATTGGTACAATTTCCCTGATACATATAAAGCGCTTCGCGAATGCCCGGGTTATTCCAAACCATATTCATTAAGCCCCCAAATTCACCGATATCAAGCAAAATAGGCGCAAAAATATTGGTAAGTGCATAAGATGCGGTACGTGGAACCCGAGATGCGATATTTGGAACACAATAATGAATCACATCGTATTTTCTAAATGTAGGGTTGGTATGGTTTGTTACTTCAGAAGTTTCGAAACAACCACCCTGATCTATGCTTACATCAATAACAACAGAATGTGGTTTCATCCTGGCTACAGTTTCCTCCATTACCACACAAGGACTTCTTCCATGGCTGGCGCGTATGGCACCAATCACTACATCGCAAGTTACAATTGCCTTATTCAAAACTATTGGTTGCATTACCGAGGTAAAAACACGGCTTCCTAAATTATTTTGTAGTCTGCGAAGGCGATAAATTGAACTGTCAAAAACCTTAACCTCAGCTCCCAAGGCCAAAGCTGTTCTGGCGGCGTATTCTCCTACCGTACCAGCACCTAAAATAACAATTTCTGTAGGTGGCACACCAGTAAAACCGCCCAGCATCAATCCTTTTCCTCCAGTTACATTGCTCAAATATTCTGCAGCAATGAGAATAGAGGTAGAACCAACAATTTCGCTCATTGCCCTTACCACACTTAACACGTTCCCTTCATCGCGCAGGTTTTCAAAGCATAAAGCATTTATTTTTTTTTGCATTAAGGCTTTAAGGTAATCCTGCTTTAAAGTACCTGTTTGTAAAGAGGAAATCAATGTTTGTCCCTTATGCATCATGGCAATTTCCTCCAGCATTGGCGGTGCAATTTTCACAATGATATCAGCGTCGAAAACCTCTTTTTTGTCATAAACAATTTTGGCGCCCTGCTCCGCATATTCAGAATCAGAAAAGTTGGCCGCAATACCCGCACCACTTTCTAGGATAACATGATGACCATTGTTAACCAATAAAGCAACTGACAACGGCGTTAACGCAATCCTGTTTTCTTGAAAAGAAATCTCTTTGGGTATTCCGATATTCAGGCTATTTTTCCTGTTTCTGGTTTCTAACGTCGCTTCTTGAGTTTGCAATAAACCCTGACGAGCAATATCCGCCATGCCTTCGCGTATTCCTGTAGCCATTCTGCTTATAAAAAATGTTTTTGTTTTAGGTTGTTCAAGGTACGGAAAATCTGTTAATTAAAGCAGATCAAAATGTTATACCTTGCTGAATTTGAAGACTCTTCGGTTTTCATCCAGGATGGAGATCTCCACTTTTACCAGGTGATCTGGCAACAACTCATCCACCCTTTCCGGCCACTCAATTAAACAGACCCCTCCTCCATAAAAATATTCTTCATAGCCCAAATCATAAGCTTCCTGAATGTTTTTGATGCGATAGAAATCGAAATGGTAAACCGGACCATTAGCACTATCATATTCGTTTACTATGGAATAAGTTGGACTTGAGACTACATCTGTTACGCCTAAAACACTGCAAAAAGTTTTAATAAAGGTAGTTTTACCAGCACCCATGTCGCCGTCGAAAATGAAAATTTTCGCTGTTCCTGCGAAAGTTAAGAGCGCCGTAGCGGCATCTGGCAAATTGGATAAATCGTTAACTGCTATCTCCATTTTATACAAATAAAGGCAAAAGTAATACATAAATGCATCGCTTTTGCCTTTTAACCATTTCTTTTCAATAAGGTTTTATCTTGGTGAATAAGTCACTACGGGTATAATCATTTCCTCCAGTGAGATACCTCCGTGCTGGAAAGTTTCATTATAGTAATTTACAAACTGGTTGTAATTATTTGGGTAAACAAAATAGCTATCCTCGCGCGCAAAGATGTAACTGCTGCTGATGTTGATTTTCGGCAGCAATGCATCGTGTGGGTTTTTAATCAGGAAAACCTCTTTTGCATTGAAATTCAAATTTCGTCCTTGCTTATACCTTAAATTGGTATTTGTAGCACGATCACCTATTACCTTAACTGGCTTTTTCACACGAATGGTACCATGATCTGTTGTGATTACCACCTTCACCTGCTTCTGTGAGATCTTTTTCAATAAATCCCAAAGTGGCGAGTGTTCAAACCACGATAATGTTAATGACCGGTAGGCGGCATCATCGTTTGCCAACTCTCGAATCATCTGCATATCTGTACGGGCGTGACTTAACATATCAACAAAATTGAACACTATTGCATTGAAATCGTTTTGCAATAAATTATTGGTTTGATCAACCAAATCTTTGCCCTGCTCAAAAGTTAAAATCTTATTGTAACTGAACTTGCAGTCCTTTCTCAGGTTACGCTTAATGTTATCTGCGAGAAAAGCTTCCTCATGCATGTTTTTGCCACCTTCATCATCATCATTCTGCCATAACTGCGGAAAACGTTTTTCCATATCCAAAGGCATTAAGCCAGAGAAAATTGCATTACGTGCATACTGAGTAGCTGTTGGAAGAATACTGGTATACATGTCTTCCTCATCAATTCTAAAATATTCAGAAATTAATGGGTTGATAATCTTCCATTGATCATAACGTAAATTATCAATCAGGATGAAAAATACGGGGGTGGTATCATTAATGTGCGGAAAAGCTTTTTTCTTCAGCAATTCATTTGATAACAAGGGAGCTGAATCCTTATTCTTAATCCAATCGAGATAATTTTCTTCAATAAACTTGGTAAACTGCGTATTGGCCTCTTGTTTTTGCATGGTTAAAATTTCATGCATTTGCGGATCATCAAGTTTCTCCAGCTCTAATTCCCAGAAAACAATTTTCTTGTAAACATCGATCCATTCTTCATAATTTAAACGATCACCCAGAGTCATCCCCAAACGGCGGAAATCCTGTTGATAAGCCATGGAGGTTTTCTCACTTACTAAACGTTTATTATCAATCAGCTTTTTTATAGTTAGTAAAACCTGTTTCGGATTAACAGGTTTAATTAGATAATCATCAATTTTACTTCCAATGGCATCTTCCATCAGGTTTTCCTCTTCACTCTTGGTAATTAATACCACCGGAACATCAGGATTTAAATTTTTAATGGCAGAAAGGGTTTCAATTCCACTCATGCCCGGCATGTTTTCATCAAGAAAAACAAGATCAAAATGCGCTTTTCCGAAAGCTTCGAGGGCATCATTTCCATTAGTAAAGGTTGTTACGTTGTAACCTTTATCATTTAGTAATAATATATGGGGTTTTAGTAAGTCGATTTCATCATCGGCCCACAGTATTTTAGTTTCTTGCATGTTTTTGTAAAAATAGAAATGTATTGCCTTTTAATTTCGGCAGTTAAATCAAACTATAAATAAAAATAGCAATTTTTGTACCGTATCTATCTATTTAACTATTTTTAACTATTGAATAAGAAGAAAATCATAAATGATCCCGTTTACGGTTTCATTAGTATTCCATCAGAGTTGGTTTACGATGTCATTTCGCATCCCTATTTTCAGCGCCTGAGGTATATTAAGCAACTTGGGATGACGCATTTGGTTTATCCTGGTGCTTTACATACGCGTTTTCACCACGCTTTGGGTGCTATGCATTTGATGAGCCTGGCCATCGAAATTTTGCGGAGTAAAGGACATACCATTACAGAAGGTGAAGAAGAAGCGGCAACATTGGCTATTTTACTGCACGATATCGGTCATGGTCCGTTTTCTCACGCGTTGGAGCATTCTTTAGTTACCGGAATTAAACATGAAGATCTTTCGGCAAAGCTGATGCATGATCTGAATCTTCATTTCAATGGAAAATTAACGCATGCTATTGAAGTTTTTAACGGCACTTACTACAAAAAGTTCCTTCATCAGTTAATATCTGGTCAGCTGGATTTAGATCGGATGGATTACTTAAATCGCGACAGCTTTTTTACAGGCGTAAGCGAAGGCGTAATTAGTTTCGACCGGATTATTAAGATGTTTAACATTTACGATGATAATCTGGTAATCGAAGAAAAAGGAATTTATTCGATTGAGAAATTCCTGATTGCCCGCCGTTTAATGTACTGGCAGGTTTACCTGCACAAAACAGTAATTTCAGGTGAAATGATTTTGGTAAAGCTATTGGAAAGGGCAAAAGAAGTAGCCGCAAACGGCCAGGACTTATTCGCCTCACCATCTCTCCATCACTTCTTAAATAACGATATCAACGAAAATAACTTCTTCTCTGATCATGCTAATCTGGAGCATTTCACCAATCTGGATGATCAGGATATCTATGCGGCAGTAAAAGTTTGGACGAAACACCCGGATAAAATACTCTCTACGCTCTGCCAGATGCTTACCTCCAGAAACTTATATAAAGTTGAAATGGGTAATGAGCGTGCAGATGCAGATCGAGTAGCGTTTCTAAAAGATGCAGCTGTTCATCTCCTGGAAATTAAACCAGATGAGGCCCGTTACTTTGTATTTACGGATGCCATTCAGAACCGCGCTTATAACGCCGGGGTAGGTAATATCAAGATATTGATGAAAAATAATGATATTGTTGATATTGCAAAGGCTTCAGATTTATCGAATCTGGAATCACTACAAAAAACTGTAGAGAAGTACATTCTCTGCTACCCACGAGGGATTTAAGACTTTTTAACAAAATATTTGACATCTGCTGCCGTTTTAAGTCTTACTATTGTGTAAATATACACGCCTTAACCCTTACAGGTTTTTTTGTTCATATCAATTTAACATATACCTTTGTACGATGCAATTTACTGCAAAGCAGATAAGCGAGTTTTTAGATGGTTCCATTGATGGCAACCCCGATGTAGCCGTTACCGAACTTTCTAAGATAGAAGACGGGAAAGAAGGCTCATTGTCTTTTCTTTCCAACCCGAAGTACGAGAACTTTTTGTATTCAACGCAGGCATCGGTTGTAATCGTTTCAAAGGATTTTACCCCTAATCAACCCTTTACCAGCACTTTAATCCGTGTTGATAACCCGTATAGTTCGTTTACAATTCTACTTGATAAATATAACGAAGCAATGAATGCTCAGGCAGCTCTGTCTGGCATAAGCAAGCTGGCATATGTTCATCCAACGGCTAAAATCGGATCTAATGTTTTTATCGATGCCTTTGCATATGTTGCAGAAAATGCAATAATTGGTGATGGAAGTAAGCTTAACGCACAAACTTTTGTTGGCGCTAACTCAAAAATTGGCGAAAACAGTACCATTTTCTCCGGTGTTAAAATTTATCATAACTCCGTAATCGGAAGCAGGGTAATTATCCATGCCAATACGGTTATTGGAAGTGATGGTTTTGGCTTCGCACCACAAAAAGACGGCACCTATAATAAAATTCCCCAAATTGGGAATGTAATTATTGAGGATGATGTGGAGATTGGCGCAAATACCACAGTAGACCGCGCAACTATGGGATCTACAATTATTAAAAAAGGGGCAAAAATTGATAACCTGATCCAGATTGCGCATAACGTAGAAATTGGTGAAAACACTGTCTTAGCCGCTCAATCGGGCATTTCCGGAAGTACAAAAATTGGCCCTAATAGCGTTGTGGGCGGCCAGGTTGGAATTGCCGGTCACTTAACTTTAGCAAGAGGCACTCAAATTGGTGCACAAGCAGGAATTAACTTTAACATTACAGAAGAAAATAAACAATGGCATGGCAGCCCTGCGCAACCTTTGCGTAACTGGATGCGGGCCTCAGTAATTTTCAAACATCTTCCAGATGTAGAGAAAAGAATAAATACGCTCGAAGAGGAATTGAAAAAGCTTACGGCTGAACTGGAAAAGAATACATTACACAATGAACGTTAGACAAAAAACGATTAAACAAGAAGTATCAGCATCTGGTGTTGGTTTACACACAGGGGCTAATGTGACTTTAACATTTTGCCCTGCGCCCGAACACCATGGGTTTAAATTTCAACGTATTGATCTTGATGGTCATCCAATTATTGATGCAGATGCAGATAATGTAACAGATACTTCAAGAGGTACCACCATCACCCAAAACGGCGCAAGCGTAAGTACGGTAGAACATGTAATGGCTGCGCTGGTAGGCATGGATTTAGATAACGTATTAATCAAACTAGATGGCCCGGAAACACCAATTATGGATGGAAGTTCTATCCAGTTTGTTGATTTGCTGGAAGAAGTAGGAGCCGTTGAGCAAAATGCCGACCGTGAATATTTCACCATTCCTCATAACATTACCTACACTGAAGAAGATAGAAAAGTAGAAATCGTAGCCATGCCGCTGGACGACTACCGTTTCACTTGTATGATCGATTACAACTCTCCGGTATTAGGCAGTCAGCATGCGGGAATTAACACCATTGCAGAATTCAAAAAAGAAATCGCCTCGTGTCGTACTTTTTGCTTTTTACATGAATTAGAATATCAGCTTTCACACAATTTAATCAAGGGCGGCGATTTGAATAACGCCATTGTAATTGTAGATAAAGAAGTTACGAAAGATGAATTAAGTCACCTGGCTAAGCTTTTTAACCGTGCAGATATCGATGTGGCGCCTCAGGGAATTCTGAATAATATGGAATTACGTTACCAAAATGAGCCTGCCCGTCATAAATTATTAGATATGATCGGCGATTTAGCACTAGTTGGTATGCACCTTAAAGGTCATATTATGGCTGCCAGACCTGGTCACGCGGCAAACGTAGCCTTTGCAAAAAAGATTAAAGCCGCAATCAAAAAAGAAAAAAACAAGAAAATTCAAAAGGTATACGATCCAAGTGCAAAACCACTATATGACGTTGTTCAGATCATGGATATTTTGCCTCATCGTCAACCATTTTTGTTTGTAGATAAAATTTTAGAACTCTCTAAAAATCATGTGGTTGGCGTTAAAAACGTAACCATGAACGAAGAGTTTTTTAAAGGACATTTTCCTGGTGCACCAGTTTTCCCCGGTGTGCTTCAGATTGAAGCGATGGCGCAGGTAGGCGGTATTTTAGTGTTAAGTACTGTTCCAGATCCACGTAATTATTTAACCTATTTCTTAAAAATAGATAACGTTCGCTTTAGGGCTCAGGTTCTTCCTGGCGATACTATCGTTTTCCGTTGCGATTTGCTTGAACCCATCAGAAGAGGTATTGCTCAGATGAAAGGTGTTGGCATGGTTGGCGAGAAAATCGTTGTCGAGGCCGAAATGATGGCACAAATTTCAAAAATTAAACAAGCAGAACCAGCCGAATCATGATACAACCCTTAGCATATATACATCCACAAGCTAAAATTGCCGAAAACGTAGTCATCGAACCTTTTGTAGTGATACATAAAGATGTTGTGATTGGTGAAGGAACCTGGATCGGATCAAACGTAACCATAATGGATGGCGCACGAATTGGTAAAAACTGTCGTATTTTTCCTGGAGCAGTAATTTCTGGCGAACCCCAGGATTTGAAATTTGCAGGTGAAGTAACCACCGCTGAAATTGGCGACAATACCACTATCCGCGAATGCGTAACCATTAACCGTGGTACAAAGGATAAATGGAAAACAGTGATTGGTAGCAATTGCCTCATTCAGGCCTATTCTCACATCGCTCATGATTGTGAAGTGGGTGATAATTGTATCTTTTCAAACAGCACTACTTTAGCAGGCCACATCACTATTGGAAATAATGTGGTGTTAGCGGGCTTGGTAGCCATCCATCAATTTGTTAAAGTTGGTTCTTACGCTTTCGTTACCGGTGGATCATTGGTTCGTAAAGATGTTCCTCCTTATGTAAAAGCAGCACGCGAACCACTTTCTTATGCCGGTATTAACTCTGTTGGTTTAAGAAGAAGAGGTTTCACAAACGAACAAATTGATGAGATTCAGGAAATTTACCGCGTACTTTTTGTTAAACATAATAACGTAACTAAAGCTTTAGATATGATCGAAGCTGAATTCAAACCCACTGAAATTCGCGATGAAATTGTAGATTTTATCCGTAACTCTAACCGCGGCGTAATGAAGGGCTTCGGGATGGGAAGTTAGTTCAGGCTTGGGTAAAACCAAATCCCTGAACTAAGGTCTGATAGGTGTTAAAATAAAGCGAAAATTATTTTCATGAGCGATTTAACATTAATTCGAACAGATTCAGATCAAACTGATTTTAGACAGCTTATTACTTTACTAGATCAGGATTTAGCCATTAAAGACGGAGACGAACATGCTTTTTATGCTCAATTCAATAAGGTTAATTCAATTAAAGAAGTGATCGTTGCGTACGTTAATGAAATACCGGCAAGCTGTGGAGCCATCAAACGCTTTGCAGCCGATACCGTAGAGGTGAAAAGGATGTTTGTGCATCCAAACTATCGCAACCAAGGTGTTGCAGTAAGGATTACAGCAGCGCTTGAAACCTGGCTAAAGAATTAGGTTATCATTATAGCGTATTGGAGACGGGCAAAAAACAACCTGAGGCCATTGCACTTTAGGAGAAATGCAAATATCAGCGAACATCGAATTATGGTCAATACATCGGCATAGAAAACAGTATTTGCATGAAAAAGACATTAGTTCAAAATGCCAATCTCGATACCTGATCCGCAAACCCTAACTTCATCCTTGTTCCCCCTTACATTTACATCCCTGATACCAGAAGAATGAAAATAGCTTTAAACAATATTGGCAGAAGATTTAACAAGGAGTGGATTTTCAGGAATTTAAGCACCGAATTTTCATCTGGTAATCGCTATGCTATTCTGGGTCCGAATGGATCAGGCAAATCTACCTTATTAAGCGTTTTGAACGGTAGCTTGACACCATCTGAAGGCCAGATATCTTTTTCAGCAGATAGGGACATTCCTGTAGAGGACATTTACCAAAAAATCAGCTTAGCCGCTCCATACCTGGAGCTTGTAGAAACCTTTACGCTGAAAGAAATCATCGATTTTCATTTCAAATTTAAAAACTTTGCTTCTGGGCTTGATCGGCAATCATTAATTGCTGTCCTGGGGTTAGAAAAATCAGCGAATAAGGAAATCAGATACTTTTCATCTGGAATGAAGCAAAGAACTAAACTTGCGCTAGCTTGCTGTTCAGATACGCCAATCCTATTTCTTGATGAACCGACAAGCAATTTGGATACTCAGGGGATAGATTGGTATCGAAATCTAATTGAAAGGTTCACACCAGGAAGATTAACAATTATCGGTTCAAATCAAATCCATGAATATGATTTCTGTGATAAAGAGATTCAAATAGCTGATTACAAATAGTTTGTATCACAATTACTCTACCTTGCACCCGTCTTTTTTGTCATCCATTTGTATTATAATTTTTTTTTTATAAAAACATTTTGTAATTGATAAATAGTTCTTACCTTTGCACCACCAAAAAGGGAAACATTTATTTAATTTATCTCTTTAAGAAATTGATTGTTTTTCTGCACTAGCAGAATCAAATATATAGCCTGAAAAGGCAAAGAGTTTTTCATAGTTTAGTTTGAGGTTTAGGTTGATTATGCCTTTGGAGTGGTTCCCAAAGGCATTTCTTTTATACGGATATTTTAAAAACCTAATCGTACAACACGGCAGTTTCATGAAAAAATAAGGTGTTTTTTAAAATTAAAACCAGACTTCAACCCTCGTCCTAACTAAAAAAAAATTAAAAATTATTTTCGATAATGATCTTAAACGGATAAAATCGAGCTTTGCTTTTCAAATGAAATGCGATTTAATTAACTTTGATTGTTAAAAAAATCACAGAACAACTTATTATATAATGGCAAAGGCATCGGAAGTAAAAAGCGGGAATGTACTTCGTTTTAATGGCGAATTGGTTAGTGTAGAAGAATATATTCATCGTACTCCAGGAAATTTACGGGCATTTTATCAGTCGAGGATGAGAAACGTAAAAACAGGTAAAATTGTAGAGTACCGTTTCCGTACAGACGAAGAAGTAACCATTTGCCGTGTAGAAACCAACGACTATCAATATCTGTATGAAGATGGCGATTATCTGGTAGTGATGGATAATAATACATTTGAGCAATACAATATCCCTAAACTACTTTTTGGCAATTCGATCAAATTTTTAAAGGAAGGAATGAACGTAACAATTGCATTTGAAAGCGATGAACCAATTGTTGCACAGTTACCAAACAGTGTGGAACTTGAAATTACCTATACTGAACCTGCTGTGAAAGGTGATACATCAACCAGTGCCCAAAAATATGCAACGGTAGAAACAGGAGCAGAAATCAGGGTTCCGCTTTTTATTAATCAGGGCGATAAAGTGAAGGTTGACACCAAGACCGGTGACTATATGGAACGGGTTAAATAAAGCGCAATATCTCAGAAAACATCAGGTTGATCGCCGAATCCGTTTATAGGTTTTAAATAAAAAAATTTTACCTTTGCGGTCACAAAAAACTAAATATAAATCCAATTAAGGATCACATAATATGGCTAAAGCATCAGAAATTAAAAACGGTAACATTCTTCGTGTAAATGGCGAATTGGTTACTGTTGACGAATGGAACCACCGCACACCAGGTAAAGGTGGTGCTTTTTACACTGGTAAATTTCGTAACATTAAATCAGGTAGAATTGTAGAGGCACGGATGAATACCGATGAGGCTGTAGAAATTTGCCGCGTAGAAACCAGTGATTATCAATATCTATATGAAGATGGTGATTATTTGGTGGTGATGGACAACAATACTTATGAGCAATATAACGTAGAGAAATCATTGTTCGGCTCTGCTATTAAATTCTTAAAAGAAGGAATGAGCGTGATTGTTTCTATGGAAAGTGATGAAGCCATTATGGGCCAATTGCCAAACTTTGCTGAATTCGAAATTACCTATTCAGAACCAGCCGTAAAAGGCGACACTTCAACCAATGCTTTAAAAGCAGCAACACTTGAAAACGGTGTTGAGGTGAAAGTACCAATGTTCGTAAACCAGGGCGATAAAATTAAAGTTGATACCCGTACAGGCGAATACGTTGAACGTGTAAAGTAAACACAACCATATATTTAAACAAGAGCCCTTAGATTCATTTTTAAGGGTTTTTTGGTTTTGGGTTGAGATTGGAAACACGGATCTGCAAGGAAAAATTGAAAAACAGTGATAGCTATGGTTTCTTCTGAAATTTTAATAGCAAAGCGCAAACAAGTTTAATTTCAAATTTCTACAATTACCTACCTTTGTTATAATGCTAAAAAGCGAAATCAGAAAACAAGCCTTGAAAGAAAGACTGGCAATTGATCATAAGCATTATGAAGCGCTTAACGCAGCTTTGCTGAATCATTTTACAACGCTCGACTTAAGCGAAGTGAAAACGATTCATCTCTTTCTACCCATCAAAGAGAAAAACGAGCCAAATACCTTCTTATTGATTGAATGGCTCGTGGAAAACCATCCTCAGATTAAAATTATAGTGCCAAAGGCTGATTTTGATACAGCACTGATGACCAATCACGAATACCTGGGCACTGATGATTTGCAAAAAAACCTTTATAATATTCTTGAACCGCAGAAAGGCAGGTTGCACGATGGCGAGATAGATCTGGTGATTATTCCACTTTTGGCCTTTGACTTGCTGGGTTACCGAGTTGGTTATGGGAAAGGCTTTTATGACCGTTTTCTAGAAAATTTAAATGCTCAAAAAATAGGCTTATCTTTGTCGCCTGGAATAACTAAGATAGATGATACAGATGAGCATGACATCCGCTTAGATTATTGCATTACACCCCAGAAAATTATTAAATTCTAGCAATCATGGCACCCGAAATCGTTATCAAAACCGAAAAACAATACGAAGACAATATGATTGCCGTATTTGAATTACAGGAAAAAGAAGAGCTTACGGCCGAAGATTTAAAACAGATCGAAGTAATGTTAAAAGCAGGCGAAAAATATGAGGCTGAGCACTTGTAAATTAACCATTCTGCTAATTTGCTCAAACAAAATCGTAAGCCTTAAATCTCTGGGAAACCTTTAGAAAGCCGACGCTTAGTAATTACTTGTTACAAATGCGTTTAACTATCATTTTCTGTTTATATCACTACTTGCAGGCAATCAGTTCAAATATTCAACTATTGGTTGTATTATTCAATTTCCAACAGCACCGGACAGTGATCTGAATGAATTGCATCGGGCAAAATCCGCACGTTTCTTAACCGGCTTTCCATTGGTTTGGTAACAAGATGATAATCAATTCGCCAACCTAAATTCTTTCCTCTAGATCCTGCGCGATAACTCCACCAGGTATAATGATGCGGAGCTTTATTAAAATGACGGAAAGCATCTATAAAGCCATTTTCCAGAAAGAGTTGCATCCATTCCCGCTCTTCAGGTAGAAACCCGGATGAATTTGCGTTAGATTTCGGGTTATGAATATCTATTGAAGTGTGGCAAATGTTATAGTCTCCACTTATAATCAGGTTAGGTAAATATTTCTTTAATTCTTCGATATAGGTATCAAAGAACTGCATAAATGCATATTTTTTGACTTGCCTTTCGTCACCACTTGATCCAGAAGGCATGTATAAACTCATTAGCGAAAAGTCTTCAAAATCTGCTCTCAAAATTCGTCCCTCTTGGTCAATCCAAGCTTCACCACAGCCAAAAACTACTTGTATTGGTTTGATTTTAGTGAGGATTGCCACTCCGCTATATCCTTTCTTTTGTGCCGGGAACCAATAGTGATGATAACCCAACTGTTCAATTAAAGCGATGATTTCGGTAATCTGTTCAGGCAATGCTTTTACTTCCTGTAAGCAAACCATATCTGCGTCGGTGGCTTGTAACCACCCAAAGAAATTTTTAGTACTCGCAGCACGGATGCCATTAACGTTGTAAGAGATAATTTTCATAGTTTCCTTCCAGAAATTAACATTTCATGTGGTTTTTATCTTTTCAAAAGTCTGCACAATTTTGAGAAGTTTCGGTATTTAACTTAAACATTTATACCAATGCACTTTTTTTTAATTCAAAAGTACTTTCGATCAATCCATTCCGATACCGTGAAAACACTAAAATTTAAAATTAGGATTTTATTAAAATTACGAACAGTAAAGCCATATTTGAATTACCAAATAATGGCCAATTACAACATAGACTAGCATAAATGAGGCCCCTCAAACCAGGAAGCTATCCTTTCAATTGTGCTTCTAATTTTTTAGCTTCTCTTTTTTTCAGCACAGTGATGTCCATTTTTACATCTTGCTTAGGTCGGTCATTTTTATCTGTTTCCATGCCAGCAATTTTATCCACCAGTTCCAGGCCAACCACAATTTGTCCATAAACTGTGTAATTTCGGTCTAAATGTGGCACTCCACCTATGGTTTTATAAACTTGCCGCTGCCATTCAGGAATCTTAAATTTCAGTCGCTTTTCTTCCAATGAATTAAGTTGCTCATCGGTAAAGACCTTTCCCTGTACCAGATAGAACTGACTTCCACTAGATGCTTTTTCCGGATTAACTAAATCGCCTTCTCTGGCCGCAGCCAATACGCCTTTTTTATGAAACAAACTATCGCGAAACTCAGCAGGAATCGTGTATTTAGGTCCGCCTTCGCCCAGCAGGGAATCTGGTTTTGCATTTTTTGAATCAGGATCACCGCCCTGTATCATGAAAGATTTAATAACCCTATGAAAAAGTGTTCCGTTATAATACCCTTTTTTAGTAAGCTTCAAGAAGTTATCCCGATGGAGTGGCGTTTCATTGTATAGCATTATGATACATTCGCCATATTGAGTTTTAATGCGGACATACTGATTTTTTGGCTTTGCAGCGAAAACTGAAATGGAACTTACAAGCAAGATAAACAAAAGGACTCTCTTCATTTTGGAAAAATTTTGTTCCTAAATTAAGTTAAAAATGATATTGGTTAAAGAATTATTATGCTATCCCATAATTTTTTGCGTTATCTTTGTCGAAATGAAACTCAAAAAGAAAATAGCACTAAGCCTGGCCGTATTTTATGCGGTTAGTGTAATGGGCTTTGCTTTGAGCTTACATTTCTGCGGTGGCAAGCTGGAGAATGTAAAGCTTTTCAGCGACGAGATTTCATGCAAATTCTGTAAGGAAATTCCTGCGGAGAAGAAAAAAGATGATGGTTGCTGCAAAAATACGCAAGTAACTGTCAAAGTAAAAGATAGTCACCAAACAGAAGCACAAATTCAAATGCCAAAGCTGTTTGCTATTCAATTATTTCTTCACCCGCCGGTAATTGAGTTTCTAAGCAACATTACTCCGAAATTTTATAGCAAAATTTCGAACAAGGCTCCCCCACTCTCCTCCCGGGTTGCTTTACATGTTTTCAACTGTATTTTTAGGAATTAGAATTTAGCCCATCTTTTTGCTGGCGCTTGTTTTACGAGTGCAAATGAGGTATTTGATCGTTTCTTATACCACATTTTCATCGGCAATTACTTGCTATTGAGGGATCAGTATTTATTGTAATCCCTGCTCATAGACTAAGGTTTATTCTAATTTAAAAAAATCATGAAAACAATAAAATTATTCAGCATTATCATGCTGCTATTTGCCGTAAAAGTTTCGGCTCAACAAATATCAACTGCAGATTTACAGGTAACTGGTTTAACCTGCTCAATGTGTTCAAACGCAACACAAAAATCGTTGGAAACATTAAGTTTCATTACTGCTGTAAAACCAGATTTGAACAAAAACATCTTCATACTTACCTTTAAGAAAGGCGCAGATATTAACCTGGATTTAGTTCGTAAAAAAGTTCAGGATGCTGGCTTTTCTGTAGGTGGATTAACAGCCGCATTTGATTTCGATCAGGTAAAGGTAGACGACAAAGGCCAGGCAATTGTTGATGGAAATGTTTATCGTTTTATCAATGCAAAAAATAAAACCCTTAATGGAACTGTAAAGGCGGCGGTAGTGGATAAAAATTTTATCTCTGGTTCTGCATTTAAAAAACAAGCGTCATCTATCAATTCTGATGCCTATGCAAGCGGTGCAGCTGTTGTAAACGGTAAGAAAACTCGTGTTTATCACCTTGTTCTTTCTTAAAAATGAGGCGGTTTTTATTTTTAGCGATGGTGATGATCATCGCTTTTCAACATGCTTTTAGTCAGGAGCTTTATGTATTTACCGAGCCTGCAAGTAACATGCCTACTAAATCGATTGGCGTTCGCCTAACCAATGAAGGCATGTTCAATAACCCTGGTTTTGTGAGCAGAACAATCCCGGAGGTGATGTTTGGTTTCAATAAAAATTTGATGGCACATGCGCAGGCTTTCCTGTCAGATATGGATGGAAAATATCGTTTGGAGGGTGGAAGTTTATATGCCAAATACCGTTTTCTTTCTATTGATGAAGCACAAAGTCACTTCAGGGCGGCAGCATTTGGGCGAGTTAGTACCAGCAAAAGACCAACCTATACCAGAGATATTAATCTTGAAGGCGATAACAGCGGAGTGCAGGGAGGATTAATTTTCACACAATTGCTCCATAAATTGGCCGTTTCTGCTACTTTAGGTTATTCCCACGCGTTTAAAGACCTTGACAGACAAGTAAGCGGAATGCCAAGGCCGAACAACATGCTCTCTTACAGTTTATCTTCGGGCTATCTGGTATTGCCATTTGTTTACAAAAACTATAAGGAACCAAACTTCAATATATACTTTGAGATGTTAGGTAAGACAGATCCTAGTTCTGGCCAGAGTTACCTGGATTTAGCTCCGGCAGTACAAGTGATTTTAAACAGCACCACCAGAATAGATTTAGGCTATCGCTTCCAGGCTACTGGTAATATGACCGATAGGTACACCAAAAACATGTATCTGATAAGGGCAGAGTTTAACTTTTTTAACGTATTGAAATAATTAAAACTTCAAAGAAGCTTATTCTTGCTCAGGAATGAGTGTTGCGACATAAGCTTCTCAAACAAAATAAGATGAAAAAAATAATAATCATGATGGCCATAATCGCCATTGCAACCACTAAATTAACCTTTGCACAAAGCAAAACTGACGCAGCATTTAACCAGCTCTTAACTGCATATTACGATTTAAAAAATGCTTTAGCAACAGATAAAATGGAAATTGCTAAAGAAAAAGTTAAATCATTATCAGCCAGGGTGGATGCGATTCCTCATAAAGATTTGCCTGCAAGCCAACATGCACTTTGGATGGAGCAAGCTAAGGTGATTAAGGTAAAAGCAATTGAATTGGCTGCAGGGAAGGATATCAAAACGCAAAGAAAATCATTCGAGGGGATCTCTTCTGCGATGATTAAAACGATTAGAAATATTAAATTTAATAATAGTACTGTTTATGTTCAGCACTGCCCAATGGCAAAAGCGAGTTGGTTAAATGAAAAGGAAAATATCGAAAATCCATATTATGGTAGTATGATGTTTGATTGTGGTGATGTTGCTGAAACTATCAAATCAAAATAATGAAATTACATATCAAAAATATGGTATGTAACCGTTGCAAAATGGTGGTTAAAGCCGAGCTGGAGAAGCTTGGCTTTAATCCGCTTTCGGTCGAGCTGGGCGAAATTGTACTTCCAAAAGCAATCTCGCAGGAAGAAAAAACCAAAATTACGGAGCGCCTTAATTTTTTTGGTTTCGAATTACTAGAAGGCAGGAAGACTCAACTAGCGGAACAGATCAAAACCAGTATAATCAATCTGGTTCACTATAATAAAGATCCACTGAAGATCAACTTGTCTGCCTACCTCAGTGATGAACTCCATCTTGAGTATCACCAAATGAGTGCAGTCTTTTCTGAAATTGAAAATCAAACGATAGAGAAATATTTCATTGCGCAGAAAATTGAAAAGGCGAAAGAAATGCTCACCTATGGAGAACTCACGTTAAGTGAAATCGCTTTCCAACTTAATTACAGCAGCGTAGCTCACCTTTCTGCTCAGTTCAAAAAAGTAACAGGCACTACGCCTTCAGCATACAAAACAGCAACCTCAGATAAAAGGAAAACGCTGGATGAGATTTGATTTTTGATTTCTAATGTTTCAGTTGAAATAGAGGGCAAAAGCCGGTAACATAAAATGCGAAAATATGAGAGCGGTTTCGGGTATAATCCTCTAAATTCCCCTTCAACGGATCTGCAAAAACTGAATAGTTCCTGCCAGGGCTGCTTTCTTAACATACATCAATACTTACCCCCTACCTCATCAACTACCTTTGTTAAAAAAACAACATGAAAAAATTATTTTTATTCTTGATAGCTACTTCTCTAAGTGTAGCTTCTTTCGCGCAAACAAGCTGGAAAATTGATCCAATGCATTCGTTTGTAAATTTCTCTGTTAAACACATGGGCATTTCGTTTGTAGATGGTTCCTTCAAAAAGTTTGACGGATCAGTTACTGCAGCGAAACCAGATTTGACAGATGCAAAAATTGCTTTCACCGTTGATGTAAACAGCATTACTACGGGGGTAGACATGAGAGATGGTCATTTAAAAACAGATGACTTTTTCAATGCTGAGAAGTTCCCAACCATGAAATTTGAAAGCACATCGTTTAAAAAACTGAGTGGAAATAACTACGAATTAAGCGGTAAATTAACCATTCGTGATGTAACTAAAGATGTGAAGTTTGCAGTTGTTTACGGCGGAACAGCAAAAGATCAACAAGGAAACACGAAAGCGGGTTTTGGTGCAACAACAACGATCAATAGATTAGATTATAACATCAAATATGATCCAACTGGTGCTGGTGTAGCTAAAGATGTAACCATCAAACTGAACCTAGAATTTGCTCAGGCAAAATAACATAACTCCTGTCACATTGGGCTTATCGAAATGCCTACCAGTTTATCGATAAGCTCAAACAGACCAACCTCAACACAATGTCTGCATTGTCTCAATTTAGAAACTTTACTCAAGGCTTAACTCCAACCGAGTTAATGCCTACACTGTTTATGGGCCATGGCTCACCGATGAATGGCATTGAAAACAATGAGTATAGTGAAAGTTGGGCCAGTATGGCAAAAAATATTCCTGTTCCAAAGGCTGTATTGGTAGTTTCGGCACACTGGTATACACGCGGCACCTTCATAACCGCAATGGATTTTCCATCCACCATTCATGATTTTGGCGGTTTCCCGCAAGCATTGTTCGATGTACAATATCCGGCGCCGGGTGATCTAAAATTGGCGATGGAGATCCCATCCCTGGTTCATTCTACTGCTATTGAACTTGATCACGATTGGGGATTAGATCACGGAACATGGACAGTTGTTAAACACATGTATCCGGAAGCCAATATTCCGGTTCTTCAACTTAGTATCGATTACACTAAATCTCCTGGGCAACACTATGAAATTGCTAAGGAAATCCACGCCCTTCGTAAAAAAGGTATTTTAGTAATAGGAAGTGGAAATATGGTACATAACCTTCGGATGTTAAGCTGGGAAATGATCAATGGAGGTGGTTACGACTGGGCAAATGAGATGAACGATAAATTCAAAAATCTTATTGCAAATGGCGATCATCAACCTCTAATTAACTACCGCAATCTTGGTAGCGATGCCATGTTGGCAATCCCAACTCCAGAACACTATTTGCCGCTGATTTATACTTTAGGATTAAAAAGGGATCAGGAAGAACTTTCCTTTTTTAATGATAAGGCTATTGGTGGTTCACTTACCATGACATCTGTTTTGGTAGGATAATCAATCACAATAAAGGTTAGTTAAGGGAAGTATACTCAATTTATTATTTGCCTTTTTTATTAAAATTCTATAACATTTTGTGATTATTCTATAACGTCTTTTGCCTGCCCATCTGGTAAATTTGTAGAAAATTTCAATATGACACATACTTATCAACTTACCGGAATGACTTGCGGTGGTTGCGAAAATAAAGTAAAAAGCAACCTTTTAATTCTGCCACATGTAACAGCTGTAGAAGTTTCGAAAGACACAAACTCGGCAACGATCAGCATGGATAAACACCTCACATTGGCTGCATTGCAACAGGCTTTAGGCGGGGCCCAAAGCAAATATCAAATCACCACCAATGCGGTAGAGGAGACAGCTGAGAAAAACAAGACCTGGGCAGAAACCTATAAACCCATTCTCTTAATTTTTGGCTACGTTACTGCCGTTTCTCTGCTGGCTTCTTGGCAAGAAACTACAGTAAACGGCATGGTATTTATGCGGGTTTTCATGGCTGGGTTTTTCTTAACCTTTTCATTTTTCAAAATGCTGAATTTAAAAGCATTTGCTGAAAGTTATGCCATGTATGACATTGTTGCGAAAAAATTTAGTCCTTGGGGATACGTTTATGCCTTTATAGAACTTGGTTTGGGCTTAAGCTTTGCGCTAAACCTATCTCCTGTTATTGTAAACTGGGTAACCTTACTTGTTATGACAATTAGTATTCTCGGCGTTTTAGAAAGCGTTATCAATAAGAAAAAAATTCAGTGCGCCTGCCTTGGTGCAGTATTTAATCTTCCGATGAGTACTGTAACAATTGTTGAAGATGCCATCATGATTGCAATGAGCGCCGCAATGCTGGTGATGATGTAATGAATTATATCCCTACATCACAATCGATGTTTGAGGGCAAATTATTAAAGTTTATTTAGCGTATTTGTAATGTGTGCCAGGTGATGTTTTCCATGCCAGGCATACATTCCCAGCATATTCGCCAAATTTAATACCTGATCTGAAGCGGGATGGATGTATTTCCTTTGATAATCTTCTGGCTTGAGTGTTTTCAGGAACGTACTCCAACGTTGGTGTAACGCAGTTATCAGCAAAACAGACATTTGAATTTCCCCGTATTTGGCTTCAGCCGTTTCGGCCCAAAGCTGTTCCTCGTAAGGCCTGATGACAGGCACATCTTCGGTAACCGCCTGTTTAAAGCGGATGTAGGCATTCATGTGGCTGTCAGAAATGTGATGCACCACTTGCCTCAACGTCCAGCCCCCAGGCCTGTAATGCAGATTAAGTTGTTCTTCATTAAGATTTTCCGTTGCCTTACTGATCAGTTTTGGTAACGACTCGATTTCGTGAATCCAAATTTTAGCCTGCCGATCATTAAAAATATCGGGCATTACAAACTTCCCTATGGGATACTTTAATCGTTGGAGCTCAATTTCACCAAAGTAGCCATTTTAATAACATATTTTATAATTTTGATCATTCCCTTTATTAATCACTCGAAAAGCGTGATAATAATCCATTGCAACAGATTTAATTACGACAAATGATCAAAGCACTTTTTGTTTTCGCCATGCTACTACCAGGCGTTATCCAGGCACAGACCACCAGAGCTGATGTAGTCATTTTAGGAAATGGTGATGCAGCATACTCGTCAGCCTTACAGGTTTCTCGCTCTGGCGTAAGCGTTGTGCTCTTAACGCAACGCCCGGCGGTTGATTTATCAGATATTAAGACAAACAAATCTGCAGAAATCACTAAAATTTATGAGCAGGTAAGACAAAAAGAGATTGACTTTGCTGCATATAATAGAAAAGTATTAACCGCTCCAAAAAAGAAAAAAGGAGTCAGAGAGAAAGTGGATAGCATTAAGCAGTTTAAGGTGATCACCGATACCGTTTTAGCAGAACTTAAGTTGGCTGGCAATAGCTGGGAAGCCAAATTGGCTAAAGATATCAGCTTAAAATGCAAAGTCTTAATTATTGCAGAAGAGGATAAAAAGCTGCTTTCAAAATTGAGTATCGTAGATTTAAAACCTGCCGATTTAAGCGCTTTAAATTATACGGAGAACAGCTATCGCACCACAATTGCCGGCGTTACTGGAACAGCCAATTTTCTATCCTTATATCACCTACTCAATACTGATCATGAAAACCTACTTTATATTGGTCGGGGTAATGCCGAAATCGGACAGGCAGCTGGTGCTACCGCAGCCTATGCAGCTTTTTTCAAAACGAAAACCAGCCTCTCTAGCTTAAAAAGAATTCAGGGTGAACTCCTTAACTATAAACTTCCGCTGATGCCATTTAATGATGTGAAAATTATCGATTCCAATTGGCTGGCTATACAAAAAGTGGGCGTAACAGGAATTTTAAAGGCCGAAATTAAGGGTCAAAAGGTGCTGTTTAACCCCGATAGAGCAGTAGCCTACGAAGAAATAAAACAGCCAATAAAAGATTATTATTATAAGGCTCAGATCTGGTTCGACGATCATCAGGATGTGCCCATCAATTTAGAGAATACAATTTCATTAGTTACATATGTAGGAAATAAGGCTGAGGATGCAACAAAAGCAGAACTTCAAAAAAAATGGAATACGAACTATAGATTTTCGTCAAAATATGACCTAAAGAGGGTTTTAACCCGAAGGGAATTTTCGGTAATTATTAATGAATACCTGAAGCCTTTTGATGATGTAAATGTTGACAGAACAGGGCGGGTAATCAGATGATTTTTATGCACCTTAAGCCAGGTATATAGTACATCTTTTGCCATGGAAAAACAGAATACATGAAATTTAAACGATCATTTTCCGTGCGTTTAGTGCTTTCGTGGCAACATTATTTTATGCAATTACTTGTTTTATATTTCATTTCTTTAAGATCAGTAATTGCTTCGTCCGTGTCTATACTCTTTTTGGAGCAGTTGTAACATTTCCATTTCCTTAGCTGTTTAGTTTGCGCATTATCTAAATTGCAGCAACCAAACTAACATCCATGAAGAAATATTTACTTTGTCTTCTGCTTTGTACAGGCGAATATACTTTTGCACAGCAAATCGGTCCATTAACAGTTGAAAAAATTATGCGAGATCCAAAGTGGATGGGTGCCGCGCCAACTAATTTCCGCTGGACAGCGGATAGCAAGACACTTTATTTTAACTGGAACCCAGAAAACAAGGCAAAAGAAGAACTTTATAAAATTACACCTTCTTCCACAAAACCCATAAAGGCCGCTGAAAAAGAAAATGAGCAACTTCTCGCACTAAATTACGTTTACAATAAAGATCAATCAGCAGGATTGGTAGAAAAAAATGGAGACATTTACCATCAGGATTTCAAGACCAAAAAAGAAATTCGTCTTACCAACACATTGGAACGTGAGAGTAATCCGGTATTTTTAATTAACGGAGATGTAGTCTATCAGCAAGGCGACAACCTTTTTGAGGTAAATCTTAAGTCTGCAGAAACAATCCAGTTAACCAATTTTGTGAAGAATAAAAAGTTTGGAAAACCAGACTTAAAGTCTGCATCCGAGCAGGATAAATGGCTGAAAGCTGAACAAATGGAACTTTTTGATGTCATCAAGAAGAGAAATGCGGAATCCCGTGGTGGTGCCCGTCGCGGAAGAGGGCGTTTTGGTGCGTCTTCCGCTGATACCAAATCTTTAAAAGAATTATACACCGAAGACAGGTTTTTGAATGATGTGGTGATTAGTCCGGATGGCAGATACATTACTTATAAGCTTACCACACCAGCGCCCAACAATCACAATACCCTCGTCCCAAATTACGTCACGGCTTCAGGCTATACAGAAGATATCCCGGGCAGAACGAAAGTTGGTGAAAATGAAAATATATCGCAGGGTTTTATCTATGATATCCAAAGAGATACTGTTTATGCCTTCCAAACCGCTACTATTCCCGGCATAAAAGATCTTCCGGATTATTTGAAAGATTACCCAAAAGATCTGGATACGTTAAGAAAGAAAAATGCTGATCGCCCGGTAAATTTTTTCGGTCCGCTATGGAATGACAATGGAACAACTGGAATCGTAGTTGCCTCGTCTCTAGATAATAAAGACCGATGGATTTTGAAATTAGATGCAGCCACCGGTAAGTTTTCTCTTGTTGACCGACAACGTGATGAAGCCTGGATTGGTGGTCCTGGCATCAGCGGGTTCTATCAGGGCAATACCGGCTGGATAGATAATAGCCGTTTTTACTATCAAAGTGAAGCAACTGGCTATTCCCATTTGTATGTAGCCAACCTCGCTACAGGAGAAAACAAGCCATTAACTACGGGGAAATGGGAGGTGCAAACGGTACAGCTATCTAAAGATAAAACCACTTTTTACTTTAAGGCGAACAAAGAACACCCGGGTATCACCAATTTTTTCAAGGTTGGCGTAAATGGCGGTCAACCTGTTCAAATTACTATCATGAAGGGGTTAAATGACATCACGCTTTCTCCAGACGAAAAGTATCTAGCCATTAATTATTCTTACTTAAATAAACCTGGGGAACTTTATCTTCAACCCAATAGAGCTGCCGCCAAAGCTGTAAAAATTACTGAATCTACCTCTGCAGAATTTAAGAGCTACAAATGGCGTGAGCCGGATATGGTCACTTTTAAAAATCGCCATGGTGCTGATATTTACGCGCGGGTTTATAAATCTGACTCACCACATCCAAATCATCCTGCTGTGGTTTTCGTTCATGGGGCAGGCTATTTACAAAATATTCACTTCGGTTGGAGTACATATTTCCGTGAATTTATGTTTAATAATTTACTGGCAGATAATGGTTACACCGTTATCGATATCGATTATACTGGAAGTGCTGGCTACGGCAGAGACCATAGAACCGGAATTTACAGACACATGGGTGGAAAAGATTTAACTGATCAGGTAGATGGTGTGAAACTACTGGTTGAAAGATATGGTGTAAATTCTAAACATGTTGGATTATATGGAGGTTCATATGGTGGCTTTATTACACTGATGGCCATGTTCAATGAATCTGATGTGTTTTCAAGTGGTGCGGCATTGCGTTCAGTTACAGACTGGGCACACTACAATCACGGCTATACTTCAAATATTCTAAATGAACCTTTTAATGACCCAATTGCATATAAAAGGAGTTCGCCAATTTATTTCGCAGATAAATTAAAGGGAAACCTGTTAATGGCCCATGGAATGGTTGATGTAAATGTTCACTTCCAAGATATAATACGCATTTCGCAACGCTTCATTGAGTTAGGGAAAGATAACTGGGAACTTGCAGTTTACCCGGTGGAAGACCATGGCTTTATTGAACCAAGTAGCTGGACAGATGAATATAAACGGATTCTAAAACTGTATGAAAACACATTGAAAAAATAAATTTCAATCTCTCTTAATTCAGATTAAGAGGGATTTTTTTTTCTTCAGGCTGAAGCCGAAAGCAATGAAGTTAATAGCGATATGTTTAGGCTGAAGCGCTGTGAATGAAATAAGGATGTTATGACGCTTTTCGAAACTCATAATTTATTTATTCTTCCGGCTGAAGCCGAAAGTAATGAAGTTAATAGCGAGGTGGTTAGGTTGGGGGACGATGTTACCTAATAAACATAAATCATCTTGCTTTAAAAAAGCCTATCGAAATTAACATCATTATTTCTTCAGACTGAAGCCGAACAATGAATTTAATAGTGATGTGGTTAGTTAGCCGTACCTAGCAAGGAAACGCTAAAATGAAAAATAGCCAAAAATTATACTTCTTACATACATTATAGCTTTTGACTATATCACTATCAATAAATACAATTAACTATTAGTAGATATAGGTTGATTGGGATGTGTTTTCACCGTACCTTTGTGCCATAAAATTAAAGATAAAAAACATGGCAATAGTAGGTAAAAAATTCCCAAGTGTTAGTATTGATGCAATGTCAGATATGGGTGATGACATGAAGATCAATGTATTTGAAGAAGCTGTAAATAAAAACAGTAAAGTATTGTTATTCTGGTATCCAAAAGATTTTACTTTCGTTTGCCCTACAGAATTACACGCTTTCCAAGCTGCTTTACCTGAGTTTGAAAAAAGAAATACAATCGTAATTGGTGCTTCTTGCGATACAAATGAAGTTCACTTTGCATGGTTAAATACGCCAAAAGATAACGGTGGTATAGAAGGCGTTACTTATCCAATTTTAGCAGATACACACAGACAATTATCTGGAATTCTTGATATTTTAGATCAGGAAGTTAACTATGACGAAGAAGGAAACGAATCTTTCTCTGGTTCAAATGTTTCTTTCAGAGCTACATACTTAATTGATGAAACTGGTAAAGTTTTCCACGAAAGTGTTAACGATATGCCTTTAGGTAGAAACGTTAAAGAATATTTACGCTTGATTGACGCTTACGCTCACGTTCAAAAACATGGCGAAGTTTGTCCTGCAAACTGGGAAGAAGGAAAAGAAGCAATGAATGCAAACAGAGATGGTGTTGCTGAATATTTAGCCGCTAACTAGTAAAAATTTAAACAATATGTTTTTAGAATTAACAGAAGATAACCTTCAACAATATCTAGCCGATAACTCCAAAGTTATGGTTCAGTATGCTGCATCTTGGTGTGGTAACTGCAGAATCATGAAACCGAAATTTAAAAAGTTAGCCGCTGAAAATGAAGAAGTAGCTTTCTTAATTGTTGATGCTGAGAAACTTCCAAACTCACGCAAATTTGCCAACGTTGATAATTTACCAACTTTTGCAGCTTTTGAAGGCGGTAAATTGGTAGATCAGGTGCAAACCAACAAAGCAGAAGGTTTAGTAGAACTTTTTAATAAAATTAAGTAATGAAGATTCCGGTTATAAGACAATTATTTCAAAACACAACTCCAGCTCAACTCGAAACAACCTTAGAGGTTTTAGAGGCTTTCTGCGAATTTAGAGGAGTTAGTGAGCATGAAGTTGATGTTGCTGGCGAAATGATTACCAATATTTGTGGTGCGCTTGAAGTACACCAGATGGTAAGCGATGGCGCGATTGAAAAAGATGCATTAAATGCTTTCGGACAGAAAGTAATGGGCTCGATTGATAGATAGTTTCTTTTAATCGGTCACCTTAATGATAAAACCCGTAGCAGACGAAAATCTACTACGGGTTTTTTGTTATTGAAGATTTGTATACCCTGCAGACCTCGCAAGTTTAAAAGCCTGTAAAGCTAAGCAAGAAACTAAGCTAAATTTCTGCCTGCATTCACAATACCAAATACAGTTCTAACTGCAAGTTTCTCTAAAGCAGTCTGGTCTTTCTCATTTTGATCATGTTGCAGTTTTTCCAAAGCGAAGTGCTGAATCAATACCAAAGGCAAGATAATTCTTTCGCGGGTTGCAATTGATTTTTTATCTACCGGATAATTAGCCATCAATGTTTCTTGTCCGGAGAGTTTTAAGAGCATCTCCTTAGCTAATTTAAACTCCTCATGTAGCTGGGTCCAGAAAGCACCGAACTCTTCATCAGCGGCTAAATGCGCTGTAATTGCGAAGTCTGATTTACTCATACTCATCATACAATTATCAACTATTGTTTTCAAGTAATCTGAATCCTCATAAACTTTAACCACTTTATCCCAGTTTCCAGCTTTTTCCTGGTTCTTCATGGCGGTTCCCATTCCATAAAAACCTGGTACATTTTGTTTCAACATACTCCAGGCTGTTACAAAACTAATTGCCCGTAAATCTTCTAGTTTCATCTCGCCGCCGCCATTTCTTTTTACCGGGCGACTGCTAATGTTAGCTTGTGAAAGTAGTTTAAGCGGAGACAACTTCTCCAGGTAGCTTACAAAGAGTGGGTGTTCACGTAAGTCTACAAATGCTTTATAGCCATCTTCTGCCATTTCATCAAGCAAAGCCTTATTTTCAGGATCTAAAAGTACGTTGTGTTTTTCTTTCAAACCAGAAGAAATCCCGGCATTGATTAATTGTTCGATATTAAACTCTGCACTTTCTACTGAGCCATATTGCGAGCTGATGGTTTGCCCCTGCACTGTTAATTGCATGTTTTTATTGGCAATCTCTTTGCCCATAGATGCATAGAAACGATGTGTTTTACCTCCACCCCTGGCTGGTGGCCCACCGCGACCATCAAAAAATGCCAGTTGAATATTGTGTTTTTTAGCGATAGCGGTTAGGGTAGTCTTTCCATTAAAGATAGACCAGTTAGCCATCAGGTAGCCCCCATCTTTAGTACTGTCAGAATAACCAAGCATAATATCCTGTTTATTGCCACGGCTCGCTAAGTGTGCTTTATAAAATGGATTGCTGTATAAAGTATCCATAATATCTGCTGCTGCTTTCAAATCATTTACCGTTTCGAAAAGCGGCACAAAATCAATCGTCAAGGCGTCTTTGCTCCAGCCATTCCATAAGAAAAGTTCAATGAGTTGAAGAATATCAGAAGCCTGTTGGCAGTTACTGATAATGAACCGATGACAAGCTTTCTCTCCGTTACGCTTTTGAATTCCTTTGATTTCACTTATCGTTTGAATGGTATCCTTAATTAGATCATCGCCTTCGGTAACATAAACCGGTGTTGCTTCTTTAAATGAAATCAACCGGAGTTTTTCAGCCTCTGAAAGTTTATCATAATTTTCAGGATACAATGAAGAAATCGGCTTGTTCTGGCGGCAGTAAGCATGAACGTTTCTGAGTACCCGGCTATCCTGACGGATATCGAGTGATGCGAAATAGTTTCCGTACAAGTCGATCTTGCGGATTAGATCATTTACCAAATCCACAAACAATCCATCATGCTCTGCTAGCAGGGTTTCTTTAATTTGGTTTAAATTGTCTCGTAACTCATTAGAAATATCATAGAGTTCGCAAGTTTGATCGAAAGCATTCTGGTATAATACATCGTGCAACTTCGCGATGTTTTCTTCAACCCCTCTAAAAGTGATTCTTCGTTTGATCACCCTAAAATCACGATAATAGCAGCGGAAAAGAATTTGACGCAACATTTTAGAAACCTCCAGTGTGGTATCAGCATGGATATTTGGATTTCCATCTCTGTCGCCTCCCGGCCAGAAACCCAACTCAAGAATCTTTTTGGTTTCGAGGTTATATTCATCCAGATTCTGGTCAATTTCTTCCTGAATGTTTGCTGCGGCGAAATAGAAAGTATTTTCCAGGAACCATGCAAGATTCAAAGCCTCATCAACAGGTGTGGGCGATTTCTTATTAAAAAATGGCGTTTTACCCAATTGTTGCAAAAGCGAATTCATTGAGGTAATGTTATTTTCGCGAATGGCTTTGGTTAAATCGGTAATAATGGCAAGCACATTTCCGGGATAAAACTGCGTTGGGTGGGCTGTTAGTACTAACCGCAATGATAGTTCATCAATCAGTTTTTCAATTTTCGAAAGCACCGGCTTGTTATCTGCATTCTTTTTTAAAATAAAAGCAAGAGTGCTTTGTTCATCGGTAGTATTCAGCTTGCTGAAAGAGGCATCCTCAACGGCATCAAAAAGTACAACTTGTCTTTCAATGTATTGGATAAAACGAAATAACAAATCAATAATATCCTTACGGTCCGTATAATTGGTATACTTTGCGAAAAACTCTTCAATCACCTGTGCGGGTTTTTGTCCGTTTAAAATTCCTTCTTCACAACTTTTAAAAAATAACGGCAATAGGGTACCGGTATCTTTTATTTTGTAGAAGGGAAGTGTTAAGAAAAGACTGTTGAAAAGTTCAAATTTGGAGATAACCTCGTTGTTAAATATAGATTCGCGCTGTGTAGTCAAACGGAGTTTAGGCATAGCTTAAGCAATTGTTTTGTATATGGTAATACTACAAAAAATGCGTAAGGTATTAAAATTCTAGCGCTTACAATTTGGAAAATTGTATAATAAATTTTAATTTTAGAATCTTATTTGGCTACTAGCTAGTCAAGTAAGAACATTTGCAATGTTTAAGGGCATTGCATTGATTGTTAATTTTTTGGGTCAAAACAGCCGATGTATCAAAATACACCGGCTGTTTTTGTTTTCTTGCATCATTTAAACTGATTCTTTGCAAATTTTAGTGTGCATCCGTTACAATGTTTGCATTTTTCTTAAATTTCTGTAAGTATAATAATGGAATGGAGAATAACATAATCAATCCTGCAACCCAGTATGCATCGTTATAAGTGAGCAACATGGTCTGTTTAATTACCGAACCCTCAATGGCTTTCATGGCCATCAGTTTTGCATCTATAAAGGAAGAACCCCTGGCCATAAAATTATTAACCAAGCCATTTAATTTCTGGGTAAATGCTGGATTATAATCGTTTATATTCGCCAGTAAATTACTTCTGTGGAAGCCCGAACGAATGTGAATTAATGTAGTTAAAGCAGCGATACCAAAAGATCCTCCAAGCTGCCTGCTCATGTTGTTTAATCCGGATCCTTGTCCAATTTCAGGTCCCGATAAATCTTGCATGGCTAAAGTAGTTAGTGGTACGAAAAGCAATGCCATTCCGAATCCCCTGATCACTAAAGGCCAGAAGAAATCACCTGTTCCAGAAGCCAGCGTTGATTTGCTCAGCATCCAGCAAAATACGAAGAATAAAAACATACCGCCAGTTGCCATAAACTGTGCCGGAACACCCTTTTTAAGCATAATACCGATGAAAGGCATCATTGCAATTGTACATATTCCACCAGCAATAAATAGTTTTCCGGTTTGCAAAGGCGTAAAACCCAATAAATTTTGCGCAAATACCGGGAAAACGAATACAGAGCCATATAATCCAAATCCTAGAATAAAGGAAGTAAACATCCCAATGGAAAAACTCCGCTTTTTCATAATCCGGAGGTTTACAATCGGGTGATCGGTGCTGGTTTCTCGCCAGATAAACAATAGCAAACCAAAAACAGAGGCCACTGCAAGTGCTACAATATAAGGTGTAGAAAACCAATCTTCACTTTCTCCTTTTTCTAATAATGTTTGTAAACTTCCAACCGCTACAGCCAATAAACCAATTCCCCACCAATCGACGGGTTTACCTTGCCCATCCTTGGGCGTCTCTCGAATAAAAGTGATGGTACAGTATGCGGCGAGTATCCCGACGGGAATGTTTACATAGAAAATCCAAGGCCAATCTGAAACCTCTAGAATATATCCACCAATGGTTGGGCCAACAGTTGGGCCTACTACTGCTCCCAACCCGAAAAGGGCTGTTGCAATACCCACATCTTCACGTGGCCAGGTTTCAATTAAAATCGCCTGCGCTGTTGATATTAAACCACCACCCGCTAAGCCCTGTATAATCCGGAATAAAATTAACTCGTTTAATGATGTGGCGTTTCCGCATAAAAATGAAACAAGTGTAAAAACGATGATGGAGGTTAAGAAATAATTCTTCCGCCCGAAACGACTGCCTAACCAGCCCGACATAGGCAGGATGATTACGTTCGCAACGGCATAACCAGTAGATAACCAGGCTACATCCTCCAGGGTTGCGCCCAGGTTTCCCTGTATTTGAGGAATTGCTACGTTTACGATTGTTGTATCAATCAGCTCTAAAAGAGAGGCTGTGATTACCGTAAAAGTAATAATCCACTTTTTTAAACCTACTTCGGCCATTATAATATTAGTTAGTAGAAACGGAAGCTTTAACGCTCATTCCTGGACGTAATTTGGCTAACAATTCTTTTGATGGATGAATTTTAATTTTTACTGGAATACGTTGCACAACTTTTACGAAGTTACCTGTAGCATTGTCTGGTGGTAATAAAGAACCCTTTGCACCAGTAATTGGTGAAAAATTGTAAACTTCCCCTTGAATTTTTTCATCAGGATAAGCATCTACTTCGATCTCTACTTTAGAACCTGTTCTGATTTTCTCTAACTGTGTTTCTTTAAAGTTCGCAGTTACATAAATACTTCCATCGTTCACAATAGAGAATAGTGCCTGTCCAGCCTGAACAAGTTGGCCTTTTTGAACATTCTTCTTCGAAACAATTCCAGTTGCCGGTGCTTTAATATCAGTATACGATAATTGAAGTTTTGCAAAATCGATATCGCTTTGACGTTGATTAATTACATTGCTACTTACTGCTAATTGCGATTGCGTAGTACCCACTTGTTTAACCGCAGCAGTATATTGATCTTGAGCCGCCTGATAAGCTGCCTGTGCAGATTCTAAGGTAGCTTTCGCCTGATCAAATGCTTGTTGGGTAATTGAACCGTCTTTTACCAGATTAGCATAACGTGCGTAATCCTTATTTGCAAGATTTAATTTTACCCGCGCTGCTGCAACGTTTGCTTTAGCTGTGCTGGTGTTTGCCTGTGTTGCGATAATTTGCGATTCTGCGACACCCACTCCTGCACTTGCGCCTTTCTGCCCAGACTGCGCCTGTTCTAATTTTACTTTATAATCATCATCATCAAGTTTTACTAATACCTGACCTTCTTTAACACGTGTATTTTCTTCAAAATTGATATCCTTTACATAACCACCAACCCGAGCAACAACAGGACTGATATCGCCATCAATCTGTGCATCATCTGTATCTACGTGCTTGCTGTAATAATTCCACTCTACGATACCAAAAACGATACCTATCACTAGTAATACACCTAAAATAATCGGCACTACTATATTCTTTTTTTTCTTCTCAGTTGTCATTGTTGTATTTATTGCGTTATTTTTCCTGTTGATTTTAATAAGGTATAGTAGGCTAAACCGGCATCAGCTTTGGCGATTTCCAGGTTGATCTTAGCCTGATATAAGAGTGTTTCCGCATCAATTCTATCTGTAACCGAGGCTACATTATTTTTATATTTCGATGCCAATAGTTTGTCGTTTTCTGTTGCCTGAGCAATAGAGGTTTCCAATACCTGGATTTTATTTACTGCAACCTGATAGGTTTGAAAGTTTTTGTTGATATCAGTTTTTACCTGATCTGTTAAAATATCCTTTTGAACTGTAATCGCACTTTGCTGAATCCTGGCCTCGCTCACTTTGTTTTTATTGGTCCAAAGGTTACCAATGTTCCATGAAACGGTTGCGCCAATAGTTACGGGTAACAAATATTGATTTACAGGCGGAACAAAACTGCCACTTGGGTTGATATAGTACAAGTTTGCGCCAACACCAACAGTAGGTAACGTATTTGCTTTAATGGTTTTGATATTGTAATCAGCCACTTTGTTTTGCACATCCAATTGCTTAATCTCCTGGCGGTTTGCCATTGCCAGATCAATATATTCACTTAAAGAACCTACAGATTTAAGACCTGCATTTGGATCGGCTATTTTAATTTCGGTATCTTCAGGTAAACCTAAAAGGATGTCGAGGTTGTAATTAATAATTTTGCGGTTGCTTTCGATATCCATTTGGCTCAGGGTAATATTTGCCTGTTGCAACTGGAAGCGTAATACATCATTTTTGGTTACAATGCCTTGCTCAAAGAAACGCTGCGCTTGCTTAATCTGCGCAGCAATAGATTCTAGATTTTGATCGACTACTTTTCTGCTTTGTGCTACTTTATACAAAGAATAATAGGTATTTATTACTGCATAAGTAATTTCTTCTTTGTTTTTATCGGCATCTAGCCTTGCTACATCTGCCAATAGTTTAGTAGATTCTTTAGCATATTTTAATTTACCACCGCCATAAACCAATTCTTGAATGGCTGCTGTACCTACAAAGGCATCTGCTCTTTTAGGCAATTGTAGCGATGAACCGCCACCCGGTAGTGTAAAAGTGGTGGTTGGTATTTCGGCATGGTTATATAAGAAACTGGCATTTGCCGATGGAAGCGCATTATCTTTAACTATTTCTAGTTTCGCTACAGCTTCATCAATCTTGTTCTGGGATAATTTTAAGTTTTTACTATTGGCTATACCAAGTTCAATTGCCTGATTGATATTTAATTCTTTGGTGCTCTGTGCAAATAAAGCCGCAGGAATTAATGATGCCACAAGCATTAATCTAATCGATTTGGGAATCATTTTTTTGTTGTTAAATAAACGGTTAATAAATCTTGAAGATGAGCCACAACCCTATCTTTCATTATTTTCTTGTCTTTCGGTACATTTAAATCGAAATCTGAATCAGGCATCACTTTTTGCGGAGAAATAATAATATTCGTTATTGTACCCATAATCGTGGCAATAACCAGTCTATTATCGGCCTCCCTGAAACTCCCATCCTCTTGCCCGTCTGTTAATATTTTTTCCAGCAACTGCATGTTTTGACTCATTGCAGCTTTAATCTTATTATACATTTCAGGACGCTGGCTTAAAGACAACTCTCGGTGCATCATTTTATGAAATGACGGATTAGCTAAAATACGAGTGGCATATCCTTCAATTACACGATGCAATTTTTCTATTGCCGAAATTTTATCTTCATTTATGATTTTTAACTGAGATCCGAAACTGGCAATCCTATCGTTCATGATCTCAATAAAAACGCCTTCTTTCGAACCGAAATAATAATTAATCATCGCCATGTTTGCACCTGACTCCTTAGAGATCTGACGCGTCGATGTTCCTTCATAGCCTGTTTCACAAAACAACTTTTCGGCGGCATCGATAATGGCTTGTCTTTTATCTATTTTTTCTGTTTTCATTTTTTTAATTGCACAAAATTAATCAATCGTTTGATTAATATCCAAATGTTTCCGTACTTCTTTTACATTAAATTGATAAAACTTTAATATTGAGCAGGAAAGGTTATACATAATTACTTGAGACAACTAATAATTGCTTAATTATTCATTTAATAATGAACATATCAATTAATTAAACTGTTTATTTTTTTAGAATTTGACTGATATACACAAATCAAAATTTAAAATAAATACTAACTTTGCTCCCAAATATTTAAAAAATGAGTTTACAAGAAAACAGCAGCAATAATTTTAACTGGTTATATTATGCTTTAGGGTTAATTTTCGGTGTTTTAACTGGAGCAATCATTACCCAAAATTATATTTTCGCTTTGCTAGGTGGAGTTTTAGGTTTATTAACAGCAGGGTTATTTTTAAATGCTATCGTCAAGGGTAGAAAGTACTAACCATCAATGCAATATTATCCTTTTGGATTAATTTAACTCAAAGCAAATGAAAAATATCTTCATTATGGCTTTCGCTTTGTTGTGCTTTAGTGCAAAAGCACAGGAAAGGAATGCCACGGAGGTAAAATTCCCAATTGCCGATCCAAGTCCGGCAGATATTCTCTATTATCCAATTAATGCGCCAAAAGCAAAAGAGGGCGAAATCATAAAACCAGTAATCAAAATTATCTATTCCCGTCCGCAAAAGAAAGGAAGAGATATTTTTGGCGTTTTGGAACAATATGGCAAAGTTTGGCGTTTCGGTGCCAATGAGAGTACCGAAATTCACTTTTTCAAAAAAGTAACTATTGGTGGCAAGAAGATTAAAGCAGGTACTTATAGCTTATTTGCCATTCCCAATAAAGATAAATGGACAATTATTGTAAATAGGCAGACCGATAAATGGGGCGCTTTTACTTACGATCAATCAATGGATGTTGTTCGCACTGAAATCCCTGTTCAAGGTTTATCTAAACCAGTTGAATACTTCTCATTAACTTTTGTGCCAACTAATAATGGTGCTAATCTAGTTGCAGGATGGGATAAAGTGCAGGTTGAGCTGCCAATTGTTTTTTGATTTTGCTCCGGCATCCATTTGTAAAGCAGCCTAACTGAACTTTCCTCCCATAAATGGATCTGTTTCTGTTATCTCACCCGTTTCAATTTTTCCGGCAAAGCGATGACTAAAGATTTCATTCCCCTTTAGTGTAATAGTGAAATCGTACCAGTTAGCCTGTTTAGAAAGATCTAGCGACACACTTGAAATAGCATTTCCTTTTAACTGAAGCTTTTGGGGATTTGCCTGGTATTTGTTATCAACTATTTTAATTTCTACAGGCCTGTCTTGTTTATTGTCGAAAGAGAGGATAAGACGACCCGAAAGTTTCTTACTTATCAATCCAACCTCTTCAGGGTATGCCGTAATATGAATGGCAGGGTTGTTTTTATTTCCTACAAAATGTCTATGGAAGCCGTTAGGGCCTGTAATTGCAAGATTATAATTGCTCTTGTCGAAATCATCAATACTTATACTTTCTGTTAACTGATCGCCTGATTTTACCGCATAAGCCCAGAATTTTCCTTTTTCTCCTTTGAAGGGATTAAGGGCACTCATGGTAAACGGTGCTCCGGTATTTTCTATCGGATTTCCGAACGGTGTTTTAGCTGCTTGAAAAACAATCTCGATAAAATTGTTTACAAGATTTGCATTTACATTTAGTTGATAGGGTAAGGCGCTAGCAGGCTTTGTTCCCTTTTCCTGTTTAGGCGCGTATCCGGAAGTTTGAGCAGATAATGCTTCAAACTTGTTTATTTTTGCTATTTCTATATCGCTTAAAGCAGTTGGTGAAGGTTGTGCGGGCTTATTCTTAGCATTATTAATATTCTTAACAACAGCATCTCTTTTCAATGCGGTTGGCAGTTTAACATCCTCGCCCTGATATGGTCGGAATATGGAAGTAAGATCACCACAAACTGTTCTTCTCCAATCACTAATATTATTGCTTTTTATCTGCTTTCCTGTTTTCTTGCTCAACCATTTCTCCATAAACATTAAAGAAGATGTATGGTCAAATACCTGAGAATTTACAAAGCCTCCCCTGCTCCATGGAGACGCAACAACAAATGGTACCCGATAGCCTAAACCAATCGGACTGCCTTTTTTATTTTCAAAATCTGTTGCGTAATCTATCCCCGCAGAAACTTTACCTGTATTTACATCATTTGGGTTTGGAACCACAAATGGAGGTTGGTGATCGAAATAGCCATCATTTTCATCATAAGTTAAGATGAAAATTGTCTTTTTCCAAACCTCAGGGTTCCTGGTTAAAATATCTAGAGCTTCACTCACATACCAAGTTCCGTAAAGCGGAGAACTGGTATGATCCGAAAACCGCTGAGGAGCCACCAGCCAGGATACTGTAGGCAATTTTCCGCTATCTACGTCTTTTCGAAATTGATTAAAAATGTCTCCTTTGGGAATATTGATAGTTTCCAATTTGCCTTCATCATTCGTAAAAGTGAAAGGTGTCAGTTCCAGATAATCTTTTTCGCTAATATTGGTTTGAAAAGCTTTATCTATCAGATTCCTTTCTCTTTGCGAAAGTTGGTCATATTTAGCCTGCACTTCTGCAGCCGATAAAGCTGGTTTAACCGTATGGTCGCCATTCTTTCTAAAATACGCTGACAGCTTAACATGATGTCTGCTTACATATTCAACGGGGTTATCACCATAGTTACCCAACCAGTCATCTATTTCACCTTCTGGCAGTTTAGAAGTCCAGAGTTCATTTTGATAAATTCTCCAGTCAATTTCATTATCTTCGAGTGTCTCCTGGAAAGTGGGCCAATCTACAAACACATTGTTTTGTGATTCTGCCTGATCATTGTTAACCACAGCTTCCTGATTGGCGCTCTTTTCCCCGCGAACTGTACCAGTAAAGAAGAATAGGCGATTCGGTGTAGTGCCTGTTAAGGAAGAGCAGAAATGCTGATCGCAAACTGTAAAAGCATCTCCAAGGGCATAATAAAAAGGGATATCCTGCCGATCATAATAGGCTAGCGTCATTGGAGTTTTAATGGGCACCCAACGGTCATAATTTCCACCATTTCTAGCTGCAACTTGATCATTCCAAGAATGAGGAAGGCCGCCCTGCCAGGTAATTTTCGTTTTATTAATATCAACGTGAAAAGGTGCATATGTAAAGCCCTTTCCATCTTTCTGAAGCCAAACCTTATTTCCATCAGGTTGAATATGCGGATGTGGATCATTAAATCCACGAACTCCCTTCATGGTTCCAAACATGTGATCGAACGATCGATTCTCTTGCATTAAAAATACAATATGCTCAGCATCGTAAAAGCTGCTTCCCAATTCTGGATTTATAGACAAGGCTTTGATCACTGATGCAGATGACATACTGGCTATACCTGTTGAACCGGCAAATAATGCTGCTTTTTTAAGAAATGCTCTTCGAGAATCCATGATACAGTTTACAATATTGACTTTTCACTTAGTAACTTATGATTTCCTTATTTCTGGTAAACCCTTACATAGTCTACTTTCATGGATGCCGGGAAGATTGAATCATCAACGCCCAGTTTGCCGCCCCAATTGCCACCAACAGCCATATTTAAAATGATATGGAAATCCTGATCAAACGGCCAGTATGCACTCCCTTTTCCATTATTCTTAAAGGTGAGGTATTTTTGATCATCGACGAAAAAATCAATCTTATCTTTAAACCATTCTACCGCATAAACATGGTAAGCATTATAAGGATTAATGTTTAAAGCTTTGCCAACCTGGGTGTTAATGGTGTGGTTAAACTTTTCGGTATGTACTGTTCCATGAATGCTATCAGGCTCATAACCAACATGCTCCATAATATCGATTTCACCGCTTTTTGGCCAGTCACCATATTTCCAGTCGGTGGGTAACGCCCAAATTGCGGGCCATAAGCCTCTACCCTTTGGAAGCATTGCCCGCACTTCTATCCTGCCATATTTAAAATCAAACTTATTTTTAGTAACTAACCTAGCCGAGGTATATTCATTCTTATCCTTTGTCGCTTTTATCGCTGTTAAGTTTAAATTGCCTTTCTGTACTTTTGCATTTAAGGTGTCTGCGTCAGTATAGTACTGTAATTCGTTATTGCCCCATCCTTTTCCGCCGACATCATAAGCCCAGTTTTTAACCAGTGGCAAACCTGCATCATTAAATTCGTCACTCCATTTTAATTTCCATCCTGTAGCTACCGGCGTTTTCTTTAATTCTTCAAAAAGCAATTCAGGTTCATTAGTGGTAATGTATTCTACCTGATGTGCCAGTAACCATTGCATTTCAGGTACGGCATTAACTGTCCAGGCATTAACTGTTAAACCAAGCTGATGTGCATTTTCGATCCATCCGTCTTTTTGGTAAACGCTGTAATGGTAATCCGCTCCTGTTAGTTTATCTGCTTTAAGTTGCGCTGCGCTAATTTCTCCTCGTAGATAGGCAACCTTCGCTTTTGGTAACAATTCTAACACCCGTTTGCAATAGTCATAATCGAAGCTAATGTATTCTACCCAATCAATTGCGCCAACCTTCTTAAGCATTTTAATACTGGCATTGGTTACTTCTATTCCTCTTTCTTTACTGATTAATGAAGGCTTAATTTCGAGAATTAATTTAGTGGTCTTTTGCTTCTTTCCTGCCAACAAATAATTTTCTAAGGTTGGTATTTTTTCACCATTACTCATGGTTTTGGTAAGCAAATCTGCATAATTAACTTTTTCTATGGTTAATCCCTGAAATTCAGGATCATGGTTTACAACCAGAACCTTATCCAAAGTCATCCATACATCAAACTCAGATGCATAGCAGCCCAGGCGAACAGCTTCATTGAGCGATGCAATAGAGTTTTCTGGAAATTTATTTTTTTTCCAGGCCCCACGGTGGGCAATAACCTGATTTTTATTCCAATTGTATTTTTGAGCAAACGAAGCTGTAAAAATGAAAACCATAAAGGCTGATATAAATAATCGTTTCATATGTGGGTTTTTACGAAAAGTCAAAAGTATATTTTTCGAACAAGATCAATTTAAAATCTATGTAACCTTTATATTAATTTAATCAAGATAAAGACTTTTAATTAATATGCGATGATTGGACTTCAACATTAAGGCATCGAACGAAGCCAGAGGGCACCCTAGTACCTGGTATTTACAAATAGCCCATCGGCTGAAGCCAGATGGCAATGAATTGATAGCACTTTGCACTTCATGGTAGGCTGTTTCAACCACCTGCACCTAATAAATTGGTTTAACATGAACAAATAACCCATCGGCTAAAGCCAGATGGCAATGAATCAATAGCGCTCAGGATTTAATTGCAGGCTGCTTCGGATGCCTGCATCTAATAAATTGGTTTAACATGAACAAATAACCCGCCGGCTGAAGCCAGATGGCAA
>JAZBLB010000003.1:0-30165 GCA_037032985.1 Bacteroidota bacterium | reverse complement strand
CTAATAAATTGGTTTAACATGAACAAATAACCCGCCGGCTGAAGCCAGATGGCAATGAATTGATAGCACTTTGCATTTCATGATAGGCTGTTTCAACCGCCTGCACCTAATAAATTGGTTTAACATGAACAAATAACCCATCGGCTAAAGCCAGATGGCAATGAATCGATGGCGACTTGCATTTCATTACAGACTGCTTTAGCTACCTGCTGTAATCATTGGGATAATTAATCATTTCAATAAATGATTTGAAATAAACACGTTACCTTACAGACGGTTCTTTTAATTGATGGGAACAATTTTTACATTTACGGTGATATGGTGAGTAATAACTACGAGGATTTATTAGAAAAGATAGATGAATTCATCCGTAAATTTTATTTAAATAAAATTTTGCGGGGAAGCATTTATGTTGCCGCAATCCTTGTTGCCCTATATTTACTGGTATTTTTAACCCTCTATTACCTAAACCCAAGCGCTGGTTTTAAAACTTTCGTATTCTTTGCCTACCTGCTAATCGGAATTTTACTCATTGGTTTTCTAATTTTAAGGCCGCTGTTTTCGATGCTAAAATTGGGCAAGCATCTCTCCTTTGATGAAGCCTCAATGATTATTGGGAATCATTTTCAAGACATTAAAGATAAGTTACTAAATACGCTCCAGTTACATCGGTTATCTGCTCAACATCCGGAAAATAATCAGCTAATTTTAGCCAGTATAGATCAAAAAATACTTGAGCTTAAGCCTGTTCCTTTTTATAATGCCGTTCGAATAAATGAGAATAAAAAGTACCTGAAATACCTCTTTTTCCCATTAGCAATTATTTTGCTTATTGGCATTATTGCCCCTGCTATTTTAAAAGACGGAACCTCCAGCTTTTTGAAATACGACGAATACATTGCACCTAAAGCTCCCTTTACGTTTGAATTAGAAAACAAAAAACTAACCATTACGCAAGGCGATGACCTTACGCTCAAGCTGAAATTAGATGGCGATGAATTGCCTGCAGACGTTTATGTAGAGGATGAAAAAAACACTTATAGGCTGGAAAAAGAGCAAAAGACAAAGTTTAAATACACGTTTAAAAATATCCAGAGCGACAAAAAACTTTTCTTCAAAGGTGGTGGCTTTAGTTCTCCTGTCTTTACAATTAGTGTTAAACCTCGTCCAGAATTAATAAGCGCAACGGCCACGCTTCATTATCCAAATTATCTGGGTAAAAAAAATGAATTCATTTCAAATGTTGGCGATTTGCTCTTGCCCGAAGGAACTCATGTGACCTGGAACTTTAAAACTAATAAAAGCAATGCCCTCCTATTCATTTTTAACGGCGTAGAAAACAAGTTGAAAGTAATTGAAGATGGATCTACATTTGGTGCCATCATAAAAAGCAATTCGAAATATAGCATTACACCAAAAAATGATTTTGTTACGATCAGAGATTCACTTTCGCACCAAATAGCTGTTATCAAAGATCAATCGCCAGACATATCTGTTGAAGAGAAAGCAGATTCAATCAACAATAAGGCGTTATATTTTAGCGGTCGGGTAAGCGATGATTATGGCTTCAGCAGGTTAAGTTTCAAATACAATATCAAAGAAAACAATAAGCTGATGAGTACCATTACCAAGAATATCTCAATTAAAAGTAACACAGTAGAAAATTCTTTTTTTTATTTCTGGGATCTTAAAGCATTGGTCATAAAACCAGGACAAGATATAGAATACTATTTTGAAGTAGCTGATAACGATGGCGTTAATGGCGCTAAAGTAACTAGATCGGCAATCAAAATATTCAAATCACCTACTAAAAAAGAAACAGCAGAACAGGTAAATGCAAACAGCCAGGCACTTAAGCAAAAAGTACAATCTGCGATTCGTTTAGCGAACACTATAGAAAAAGAAAGTAAAAAAGTTGCTGAAAGTTTAATTGATAAAAAACAGATTTCTTTTGAGGATAAAAAGCAAATTGAAGCCCTTCTCGACAAACAAAAGCAACTGGATGAGGCAGTAAAGGAAATTAAAGAACAAAACGATAAAAATATCCAGCAACAGGAAGATCAAAAACAAACTGCTGAACTTCTGGAGAAACAGAAACAGATTAAAGACTTATTTGATAATGTTCTTGATGATAAAACTAAAGCGCTTTTGCAAAAGCTGCAAGATTTGATGAACGAGAAAAATAAGGACCAAACGCAGAATGAACTTTCAAAAATGCAATTGGATAACAAGACCTTAAAAAATGAATTAGATAGAATTTTAGAACTATATAAGCAACTGGAATTTGAACAAAACCTGCAAAATGATATTGACCGTTTGAATGAACTGGCTAAAGAACAAAAAGACCTGAGTAAAGAAACTGTTGCTAAAAAACAGGACAATGAGTCGATCAAACAAAAGCAAGATGCCCTGAGTAAGGAAATGAAAGACCTAAAGGATGATTTGAAGAAATTGGAAGAAAAAAATCAATTGCTAGAGAAACCAAATCCGTTTGAAAACCCTGAAAAAGATGTTCAGGAAATACAGAAAGACCAGCAAGAGAGCAAGGAATCACTCGATAAAAAAGATGCTAAAGGCGCCAGTCAGAAACAACAAAAAGCTGGCGAGGAGATGGAAAAGCTATCCAAAAAGATGAGTGAAATGCAGCAGCAGGGAGAGGAAATGGAAAATAACCTGAATGCTAAAGAACTGCGCCGCCTGTTAGAAAATTTATTAAACACATCGTTTGAACAAGAAAAAATCATGTTGACATTCAAGAAAATGAACCAGGCTGATCCCTCCTACACCACTAACGTTCAAAAGCAGCGGAGCATAAAAGACAATCTTAAAACCATTGCCGATAGCCTGTATAGTTTAAGTAAACGTGTTCCTCAGATAGAATCTACTGTTAACCAGGAAATGAATAAAATTAACTTCAATCTGGATAAAAGTTTGGAAAGTTTAGGTGAAAGACGAACGCCAGATGCGAATCGTTATCAGCAATTTACAATGACCTCCATCAATAATCTTTCTCTAATGTTAAGTGAAGCGCTGAATCAGTTGCAAAACATGAGTAAAAACTCAAAAGGCGGGAGTGGCAAAAAGCAAAAGCAAGGCATGAAACAGCTTTCGCAGATGCAGGAACAACTTAATAAAAGCATGCAAAAAGCCCGCGAACAAATGCAAAAAGCCGGTGGCAACCAAGGTATCGTTGGAAAGGGGCAAATGAGTCAGGAATTCGGTAAAATGGCTCAACAACAACAGATGATTCGACAGGCTTTGGAAAAAATCAACCGCGATGAAAACAAAGAAGGGTCTGGTAAAATGGGCAACCTGAATGAAGCCATCAAAGAAATGAAGCAGACCGAAAGTGATTTGGTTAATAAACGTTTGCAACAAGAAACGCTAAACAGGCAAAAAGAACTTTTAACCAAGTTATTGAATGCAGAAAAAGCAGAACGCGATCAAGAAGAAGATAGCAAAAGAGAGAGTAAAGCAGCAAAAGAATTTCCACCCTCCTACCAGAAAATGTTAAATCAGTTTCAAAAACAACATCAAAATGGGAGCGACATGTTACAAAAATTGCCCCCTAGTTTGAATTACTATTATAAGAATAAGATTGCAGAATATTTAAAATCATTGAATACACCACAATAGGATTCTGATAAAGAAAGGCATAAGCCTTAACTTTTTTATTATATTTGATATTATGACAAGCATAGCGATAAGACAAAGATTGATAACCTATTTATCTGATCTGAAGACCATAAGATAAAAAGCGATTTATACCTTACTTAAGAGAAAAATTGAGGATGAACAATCTTTAGCCTGTCTGAAGAACATTTGGAGATTATTGAAAGAGAAAGAGACCTTCACCTAAAGGGTGAAACAAAATCTTATAGTAAACAAGACTCTTTGGATATCATTAAAGGTCTTAAAAAGCTATAATGTATGCCACTCAAATCAAGCCGTTGCCATTCAAATGGCAAAAGATGCTTATGATTGGTATGAAGAACAAAAGGTTGGCTTAGGAAATTTATTTCTAGCAGAACCGAGTAGGTGCTATACTAAATTAGAAAAGAACCCATTTTATTATCAAAAAATCAAAAAGGAATATCGGCATCTAGTCCTTGGTAAAGTTCCTTATGTTATCATTTTTGAAATAATTAAATATGAAATAATAATCTTTGCTATCTTTCATACTGCGAGAAATCCTAAATCGAAATTTAAGAAAAAATAATCCGAAATCTTCGACCAACTATTACTATAATATTTTTCTAAATTTGCAGCTTAAAACGTGTAATATGCCTGCAATTTCTTTTTTCACAGAGTCAGTTTCTTATAACCTTCCTCAAAAGTTAAAGGTCAAAAAATGGATAAAAGCGGCTATTGAGAAAGAAGGATTCAAATTACAAGAACTCAATTTCATTTTTTGCAGTGATGAGTACCTCTTAGAAATAAATAAGCAATATTTAAATCACGATACTTATACCGACATCATCACTTTCGATAATTCTGAGCAGGATAAACAAATTGTTAGCGATATCTTTATCAGTATAGAACGCGTAAAAGAAAATGCAAAAACATTTAAAACAAACGATTTTGATGAGGTTTGCCGCATTATGATTCATGGAACGCTCCATTTACTGGGTTACAAGGATAAAGGCAAGGTAGCAAAGGCATTGATGACTCAAAAAGAAGATGAGTACCTGGATTATAGGGCCGATGTTGGACTGTCTTAGTTACAACGTTTTTTCATGCTTACGTAACAGCATTTATTACTAAACAATACAATAAGCCACGGAAAAATACACATTCCTTTCAACGTGGCGGATCAGATCCCTAGTCGATAAGGCACAAATCTTAATCTATTGATATCGTTTCCTTTACTGGCTCGACAGTGATCTTAAGGAAACATAAATTATTAGCAACTATGTATTCTAATTCGTCGAAACTGGGAGACCGTTCGTCGACAATAATGCGATGCTGGTATATTATATGTCAGTCCGCTGAAACGTTTAGCTCCATCTTTCGTCTTACTTAAACAAAACAATAAAATTAGTATTGCTATTCCCTGATCTGGTTATAGCGCCAAAATATAGTTTAGTTTAGTTAATGATTGAAACAGCGGTGGAGCGATTCCACCTCTGTTTTCTTATATACGGCTATCTCTCTCTCAAATACGCTTCTATTTTCACACTACACTAATTCGGACAACATCAATATTTTGCCATTTTTCTCTGATACAGAATAGGTTTGACAGTCGATTTCGCTGTGTCAAATAATTTATACTTACTTTTGCAATAATTTTCTTTTATAAATCCGAAATACAAATAAATTGAGCACACTAATTGCGGCAGAAGGCTTGGGTCATGGTTATCATGATGAATGGCTATTTAAAAATTTAACCCTAGGCATTAACTCTGGTCAACGCGTGGCGTTGGTTGGAATTAATGGAGCTGGCAAAAGTACTTTATTGAAATTACTTGCTGAAAGATTTCCTCCGCTGGAAGGTAAAATTGTAAAAAACAAGGCAGTAAAAATTGGTTTTTTGGATCAGGAACCTCAGTTTAATGAAGGTTATTCCATCAGTGATTTTATCTTTTCACTGGAGAATAAACAACAACAACTGATTAAAGAATATGAAGAGTTAATAGAAAACCCGAATCCTGACGAAAAGACACTGAATCGTTTATACGAAGAACTTAGCGAGCACAACGCCTGGGAGTATGAACATGAGATCAAAACCATTTTAAACAGGATGGGAATTACTCATCTTCAGCAAAAAATTGCAACACTATCTGGCGGACAAAAAAAGCGTTTAGCGTTGGCAAAACTTCTTATCGAGGATCCTGAAATATTGGTATTGGATGAACCAACCAATCATTTGGATATTGATACGATTGAATGGTTAGAGAAGCTATTAACTACAGGACAGAAAACCATATTATTAGTAACGCACGATCGTTACTTTTTAGATAATGTTTGTAATACCATTGTGGAACTAGATAGGGGCAAAATTTTTAATTACAATGGAGATTATGCTTATTACCTGGAAAAGAAATCTGAAAGAGAGGCACTTGATGCAACTGTATTACACAAGAATCAACAACTCCTTAAGAAAGAATTGGAGTGGATGAGACGCATGCCGCAAGCACGTGGAACAAAATCTAACGCCAGAATTAATGCTTTTTATGATTTAGAAGAAAAATCCAAAAAAAATACTGATAATCAGACTATTAACCTCCAGATGAAAATGTCTCGTCAAGGCGGGAAAATTATTGAGGTAGAACACATCGCAAAATCATTTGACGGACGTCCAATTATAAATGACTTCAGTTATACCTTCAAAAAAGGTGACCGAATTGGTCTGGCTGGAAAAAATGGAACTGGAAAGTCTACGTTATTGAACATCATTACAAGTCAACTGACGCCGGATGCTGGGATAGTTGATACTGGTGAAACAACTGTTTTCGGTTATTATAAACAAGGTGGGTTGACATTCGATCCGAAAGAACGTGTAATTGATATCGTCAAGTCTGATGCTGAGTATATCAAAATGGCCGACGGTTCTGTCATCACCGCTTCTGCCCTACTCACACTTTTTCTCTTCCCGCCAAAGAAACAACATGGCATGGTAGAGAAGTTAAGTGGCGGTGAAAAGAAGCGTCTAAACTTGATGAAAGTGCTAATGCAAAATCCTAACTTTCTGATTTTAGATGAGCCGACAAATGACCTAGATATCGATACGTTAAATGTACTGGAAGAATTTCTAGAAAACTTCCCTGGTATATTGATGCTTGTTTCACATGACAGATATCTGCTCGATAAAATGAGTGATCAGTTATTTATCATGGAAGGCGAGGGTGTAGTGAAAATTTATAACGGAAATTATTCCGAGTATAGATTAAGTTTAGAACAACCTAAAGTGAAGTCAGAAAACAAAAAGGAAGTTCAAACGCCTACCGAACAAGCACCTGTGAAAGCAGCAAAAAAATTAAGTTTTAAGGAGCAGAAAGAACTGGACGATGCAGAGAAAGAACTGGAAGCAACAGAAGGTGTAATTGGAAAGTTGACGAATTCCTTAAACGATGTGGAATCTTCTGACTATATTAAAATCCAAGAAATTTCTTCTGAAATTGAAAAATTGAAAGCTAAGCTAGATCATTTAACATTGCGTTGGATGGAGTTATCTGAATAGAAATATACTTTCAAACGCTAATGTTTCACGTGAAACATTAGCGTTTGAAGTAAATAATAAACCATTTGTTCCACGTGGAACAATAACACTAAGAGAATAAAATGTTTTCGAAATATGATTTGATTGTTGTTGGTGCGGGTCACGCAGGCTGTGAAGCAGCAGCAGCAGCAGCTAACCTAGGGTCTTCAGTTTTATTAATTACAATGAACATGGGTACTATTGCCCAAATGAGTTGTAATCCAGCTATGGGCGGTGTTGCAAAGGGGCAAATTGTACGTGAAGTGGATGCAATGGGTGGATACTCTGGGATCATTTCTGACAAGTCAACCATTCAATTCCGAATGCTTAATAAATCTAAAGGACCAGCGATGTGGAGTCCAAGGGCCCAAATTGATAGAATGCGCTTTGCAGAAGAATGGAGATTAGCTCTTGAAAGAACTAAAAATTTAGACATTTGGCAAGATAGTGTTATCGGTCTTTTGGTTAAAGATGATACTGTATATGGTGTTAAAACATCTTTAGGAATCGAGATAGAGAGTACTGCCGTTGTCCTCACGAATGGGACATTCCTGAATGGCGTAATGCACATCGGGGAGAAAAAGTTCGGAGGCGGCAGAACTGCAGAAAGAGCATCAACAGGAATCACAGAACAATTAGTTGACCTTGGCATGGAATCTGGACGAATGAAGACAGGCACGCCTCCCCGTGTTGATGGGAGAAGCCTTGATTATTCAAAAATGGAAGAGCAATGGGGCGATGAAAATCCAAACAAATTTTCTTTCACCGAAACCGATGTGTCAAAGGACCAACGCTGTTGCTGGATTACTTATACCAACAATGAAGTCCATGAAACCTTAAAAGAAGGATTTGAAAAATCACCGATGTTTACCGGAAGGATTAAAGGACTAGGTCCAAGGTATTGCCCATCTATAGAAGATAAAATTAATCGATTTGCAGAGCGTGATAGACATCAAATATTTGTGGAACCGGAAGGATGGAATACTTGTGAAATCTACGTAAATGGATTTTCGACATCGCTTCCAGAAGATGTACAATTTAAAGCATTAAGGCTAATCCCTGGTTTTGAGCAAGCAAAAATGTTTAGACCGGGATATGCAATAGAATACGATTTCTTTCCGCCTACTCAATTATCACTTACTCTCGAAACAAAACTAATTAGTAATCTCTTTCTGGCCGGTCAAATTAACGGAACTACAGGATATGAAGAAGCAGCTTGCCAAGGATTTATGGCAGGAATAAATGCACACCAAAAAATTACAGATAATCACGAATTAATTATGAAGCGATCTGATAGTTATATTGGGGTACTTATCGATGATCTTGTAACTAAAGGAACTGAAGAGCCATATAGGATGTTCACATCAAGAGCGGAGCATCGTCTATTGCTACGTCAAGATAATGCAGATATTCGCCTCTCTCCTATTGGTCACCAGCTTGGATTAATTTCTGACGAACAATTAGAAAAGGTAAATCGAAAAGTAGCAAATGCCGACGCGCTGGTAAAGTTTACCAGAACACAAGGAATTGAGATGGCTGATGTAAATGAAACCTTGACTGCACTGGGGTCAAGCCAGCTTAATCAAAACGTTAAAATTCATAGCCTTATAGGCAGACCACATGTGGGTTTACATGATATCATCAAAGTGAGTAAACCACTTGCAGACGCGACCAAAGATTTAGATGATCAAACCATTGAGCAAGCAGAAATAAAAATTAAGTACGAAAGCTATTTCGAAAAAGAAAATGAAATTGTAGCAAAAATGCTTAAGATGGAAGACAAAGAAATTAATCCAGATTTTGATTACAGTAAAATAGGTTCGATTTCTAAAGAAGCCCGAGAGAAGTTATTCAAAATAAAACCACGTACACTGGGTCAGGCATCAAGAATTTCTGGAGTTTCACCTTCAGATATTTCAGTTTTAATGGTATTTATCAATAAATAGCTGACAATCAGTTATTTATATTAAATAATTTACTTATTTAAATAATTCTCCCTAAGCTCATAAAAAAATTTTTTGATGTTATTAATCCAAAAAACACAATAACTCGTTAGATCGCTTAAAAAATGCCAAATTTAAATTATAGATTTTTCCACCTACAAAATTGCGTCATTGGATGGCTTGTACTTTTAATTTGTGGTTGTGCAAGTATCCAAACTCCACAAGGTGGGCCGAAAGATACAAAGCCTCCAAAGGTGGTAACGATGACACCAAAAAATTTGACTCGGAATTTTAACGCCAAAAAGATCGTAATTGAATTTGATGAATTTGTAAAATTGAATAATGAGTTTAAGGAGTTTTCGATTTCACCAGATCAGGAACGCCCTCCTATCTTGAAAGCACGGAAAAGAATTTTGGAAGTAGAGCTTCAAGATACCTTGGAAAAAAATACGACATATACCTTAAACTTTGGCAAGTCTGTTGCCGACATAAATGAAAATAACATCATTAAAAATCTTTCATATGTATTTTCAACTGGTGCAGATATTGATTCGCTTTCCCTTAGTGGAAAGGTAAGCAATGCCTTAACCGGAAGCTTTGAGAAGGAAGCTGTAGTTTTTATCTTGCCTGTAGAACGTGATACCTTATTTGGTAAAAAAAGAGCATCCATATACACCCTGACCGATAGTTCTGGAAACTATAAGCTGAACAATCTAAGAAAAGGATTATACAAAGTTTATGCACTAAAAGAAACTGAAGGTGGCGGTGATAAAGTTTATCAGCAGTTATCAGATGAAGTGGGTTATATTAAGGATCCTATCCTCATTGATAAAAATATAGAAAACCTAAATCTACAGGTATTTAAAGAACTGGCTCCTGAGTTTAGAATTTTAGACCGAAAGTTTAATAATGATGGGAGTATCTCATTATTCTTTAATCAACAACTCAAAGCCCCTAAAATAACAGTTATGGATCCGCCAGCAGCTGATGTCGGGAAAAAAGTATTTTTTAATAAGCTTAACGATACTGCCAAAGTATGGTTAACTGATCTCAGTTTTGATTCGGTCAAATTAGCCATTCAAGACCAGGGCAAGGTACTACAAGTAGTCAATTTCAACCGCGGAAGAAAGGATAATTACACCAGAGATCTGACCATTACAGACAATATAAACTCCGGTAAACTAAATCCTTACCAACGCTATACACTTAACTTCAACTTTCCTGTTAATGCTACAGACGCCTCAAAAATTACCCTGCTGGAAGATTCTGTGAAGAGAACTAATTTTGAGGTGGTCAAAGATAGTGTTGATTTCCTAAAGTACTACATTAAGTTTCCCTGGCGTAATAAACGAACTTATGATCTGAAATTTGCTCCGGGCGCATTTACAGCAATATTTAATGCCAAAAACAAGGAAATTAATAAAAGCTTCAAGCTAGAAACCATTGACAGTTATGGTACCTTAGCTTTAAATATTGTTGTACCCGATACCACCAAAAATTACATCGTTGAGTTTATAGACGAAAAGAAAAACACCATTAAAGGATACAACATTACTAAAAATGGTGCTATCAATTTTGCTAACTATCCGGCAGGAAAATACTTCATTCGTGTTGTTTACGATGAAAATAAAAATGGAATCTGGGATACCGGCAATATTAAGGCCGGTACGCAGCCGGAAAAAATCTGGTATTCTCCAGATGAAAAATCTTTGCGTGCCAATTGGGAACGGGTAGATAATTTAACCATTCCACCCCCACCTAAAGAATAATTATGGATGAGTAAACCAACTAGAGTACATCACATAATTATCTGGTAATTTATTTAATAAAGCCCGTTGTTCATCAGTAACGGGCTTTATTTTTTTTGCTGGCGTCCCTGCATACAGATGGCCACTTTTGCAGATTGTATTTTCTAAAACAACAGAACCTGCAGCAATAATGCAATATTCCTCTACCACGGCATGATCCATTACAATTGCTCCCATACCAATTAAAACATTATCCTTAACGGTACAACCATGTACAATGGCATTATGCCCTACTGATACCCTGTTACCAATGTGCGTAGCAGCTTTTAGATACGTGGCATGAATAACCGCCCCATCTTGAATATTAGATTCATTACCGATTGTAATGGCATTTACATCGCCTCTAATGACAGCATTAAACCACACTGAACAATTATCACCAAGGGTAACATCACCTACAATAGTGGCATTCTCAGCAATGAAGTTTTCATTCCCAATTTTTGGGTATTTATCTTTTACAGGAAGTATTAAAGGCATGAAATTAATGGTATATATAAATGAAGTATTGGTTAATTATTATATATTCTAAATGATTTTTTAACGCTCAATGGAGTCTAACAAATCGTATCCTTCAGTTCCGTTGCATGATCTGGATAATCAGTAGTGAAATGTAACCCCCTGCTCTCTTTACGTTGCATCGCAGATTTTATCACTAAGTAAGCAGTCTGGATAACGTTGCGCAACTCACATAGTTTAACTGACACCTCATTCTTCTTATAAAATTCTTCAGTTTCTTGATAAATTAAAAATAAGCGGCGATGTGCACGTTCTAAGCGAAAATTAGAACGAACAATACCTACATAATCGCCCATAATTTTTTGTAACTCCCTCAGATTATGAGTAACCAAAATTTCTTCATCTGTTTGCGTAACACCTTTAGCATCCCATTCCGGTATGTTTTCCGGAATAACATTTTTTTTGAAATTTTCTATCGCATCCTGGTAAATGCGATGTGCAAATACCGTAGCTTCTAACAAGGAATTAGAAGCAAGTCTGTTCGCACCATGCAAGCCCGTAGATGAACATTCGCCGCAGGCATATAAATTCTTAATGGAAGAACGGCCGTATTCATCTACTAAAATTCCACCACACATATAATGAGAAGCAGGAGTAACAGGAATATAGTCTTTAGTCATATCTATTCCAATTGATAAACATTTTGCATATATATTAGGAAAGTGCTTCAAAATATCAGCTTTCTTGCGCATGGTAATGTCTAAATAGACGAAATCATCGCCAGACTTTTTCATCTCATTATCCACCGCCCTTGCTACGATATCACGGGGAGCTAAAGACTTCCGTTCGTCATATTCATGCATAAATTCTTCCCCATTTTTCCGCCGCAAAACACCACCAAAACCACGAACCGCTTCTGAAATTAAAAAGGAAGGATACTCTCCAGGATGATACAAAGCAGTGGGGTGGAACTGAATAAACTCCATATTCCTCACTTTTCCCTTCGCCCTGTAAACCATCGCCATTCCATCTCCGGTTGCAATTACTGGATTTGTTGTAGCAGAATATACATGACCAGCGCCACCAGCTGCCATTACTGTTACGTTTGCCACAATCTTTTCCACATCGTTAAGCTCTGTGTTAAAGGCATATACACCATAACAGTTAATATCTTCAGTACGTTTATCAACAAACTCACCGAGGTGATGTTGTGTAATTAACTCCAGTGCAAAGTAATGTGTTAATATCTCTATGTTGGAATTCTCATGAATCTCTTTTAGTAAAACGCGTTCAATCTCATATCCGGTGATATCTTTATAGTGCAAAACTCGGTGTTCTGAATGTCCACCCTCTTTAGCTAAATCATAAAAACCAGCATTGTCCTTATCGAAATTTATCCCATAGTCTATAATCTCCTGAATTCGCTGAGGCCCCTCTTTTACAACGATTTCCACAATTTTTTCATCACATAAACCATCACCAGCAATCAATGTATCGTGTATATGTTTATCAAAAGAATCACCCTTATCTACAACAACCGCAACACCACCCTGGGCATATTTAGTGTTGGATTCGTCCTCGTTTGACTTAGTAACAATTAAAACCTTACCAAATTTCGCAGCCTTAAGTGCAAAACTCAAACCCGCTATGCCTGAGCCGATTACCAGAAAATCTACTTTTCTCATTTAAAAAACATTTACTTTATCAACGATGTTGATAACTATAGAACAACTGTTAGCTTTATGTAGAAATAATGCTAACAAATAAATTTGAATGTTTAAAGCTACTGTAAAAAGACAATTTGCCACAATCTTTTGCCCAATTTTTAAGCACCTTTGTGTAAGTAATTAACTTTTCTCACACTTATAAACAATTAACATTCCAATATTGATAACATTTAAGGAGTTTTTCGATAGTGCTGAAAATCAATCTTATCATATTAGAAAAATGTAATCTAAATGTTAGTAAACGATTAACAACTTACATTAACGAAGGAAATTTCGAAACTTGCCAACATAACTAACACACTAATAAACAAACAAGATTTATTTATTTAAAATAACTTATTAATTATTGAGACGTGGAAAGCTTTATCTTTGACCAACGTCAAATTTCAAAAAAGGAAAATTTAAAAATGAACATAGATGTCTTAGAAGAAATCAACAAAAAAGGTTTCGTAGAAGAAGAAATTGATCCTACCCTAGATCTTTTTGCTGAAATTGAAAAATTAAAAAAAGAGAAGAATGCAATAGTGTTAGCTCACTATTATCAAGAACCTGATATTCAGGATATTGCGGATTATATTGGAGATAGTTTGGGTTTATCTCAGGAAGCTGCAAAGACTGACGCTGAGGTAATTGTATTTGCCGGTGTACATTTCATGGCAGAAACTGCCAAAATTTTATCTCCTGCCAAGAAAGTTTTGTTGCCGGATGTAAAAGCAGGCTGCTCCTTGGCAGATAGTTGTCCTCCACATTTATTTAAAAAATTCAAAGAAAAATATCCTGATCACCTGGTGATCACTTACGTAAATTGCACAGCTGAGTTAAAGGCTTTGAGTGATATCGTTTGTACCTCCACCAATGCCGTTCAAATTGTAGAAAGCTTACCCAAAGATCAGAAGATAATTTTTGGTCCTGATCGCAACCTGGGTGCTTACGTTGCTAAAAAAACGGGCAGAGATTTAGTGCTTTGGAATGGCGCTTGTATGGTTCATGAAATATTTTCTCAGGAAAAAATTACGAAATTGAAAGAACGCCATCCAAATGCAAAGTTTATTGCCCATCCTGAATGTGAAGAACCAGTTTTGAGAATGGCCGATTATATCGGTTCTACAACAGGATTGTTAAAATATGCAATTGCTAACCCGGCGACAGAATTTATTGTGGCGACGGAAAGTGGTATTATTCATCAAATGGAAAAAGCATGCCCGGATAAAACTTTTATTCCGGCTCCTCCAAATAACAGCTGCGCTTGTAATGATTGTCCGTACATGAAAAGAAACACTTTAGAAAAATTATATTTATGCCTTAAAAATGGTTCTCCGGAAGTAACCGTTCCAGCACACATTATTGAAAAAGCCCGTTTACCGATTCAAAGAATGCTGGATATTTCAGCAGAATTAGGCTTATAAAAATTGCCATAGAATTACGGATGAGTACGAAGTGAAGTGATTTTCGTGCTTCCCTTGCTAAAAAAAAAGTTATCATGAACAACATTCTTAAAAATTATTCTGGCTTACTGTGGCTACTGGCGGGCATAACTGTCGGGAGCATAGTGGGGTTAATTGTTGGAAAGAGTGTTGAGCGTGTAAAACCTCTTGGAGATATATTTTTAAACCTGTTATTTACAGCCGTAATTCCCCTGGTATTTTTTGCCGTATCATCTGCTATTGCAAATATAGATCGTACAAAAAAACTTGGAAGGCTGTTGACCATTATGGTGGTGGTTTTTTTATCCACCATCCTAATCTCTGCTGTTTTAACTCTTGTTGCTACGCGAATTTTTCCTATCTATCAAGCGTTAGGAGATAACCCAATTCCCGTCGAAACCGAGAAGATTCAATCTGTAGGCGAACAAATGACACAGCTGCTAACAGTTGGTGAATTTTTCGAAATTGGAAGCCGGAAAAATATGCTGGCGCTGATTATTTTCTCAGTCTTGGTGGGTTTCTCCACGTTATATGCTGGCAAAGAAGGTGATGGATTTAAAAACTTTCTGGTATCGGGTAATGAGGTGATGAAAAAGTTAATCATCCTGATTATGAAATTAGGTCCTGTTGGATTGGGTGCCTATTTCGCTTACCAGGTGGGTGTTTTCGGTCCACAACTCTTTGGTACTTATGCCAAAGCCCTTGGTTTGTATTATGGCGTAGGTGCATTTTATTTCATCGTATTTTTCACTTTATACGCTTTCATTGCAGGAGGATTTAAAGCAATTAAAGTATTCTGGAAAAACAATATCGTGCCTTCGCTAACCGCTGTTGGTACTTGCAGTAGTATTGCAACAATCCCGGCTAATTTGGAAGGAACGCTGAAAATGGGTGTACCAGGTTACATTGCAAATGTTACGATTCCGCTGGGTTCAACTTTACATAAAGACGGCTCCAGTATCAGTTCGATTATCAAGATCGCTGTGGTTTTTGCTATTTTTGGTAAAGATTTAGCACATGTAGATACCATAATTTTAGCGCTAGGAATTACTGTTTTAGTAAGTATTGTAGAAGGTGGAATTCCAAATGGAGGATATATTGGAGAACTATTGATGATTTCTGCTTATCAGTTGCCTCCGGAAGCTTTACCGCCAGCCATGATTATTGGTACGTTGGTAGATCCCATGGCCACATTATTGAATGCAACTGGTGATAATGTAGCAGCGATGCTTATCGCCAGGTTTACAGAAGGCAAGAATTGGATGTCAAATAATTATAGTGCTCATCGGTCAGCATCGGTTGATGAGGTGAATATTTAAAAATAAAAATCGGGATAAATCCCACCAAAAGATATGTTTGAGAATAAAGAGCGTACAGATATTAATGAGTTAGGTGAATTTGGTTTAATCAAACACCTTACTACTAATTTCAAAATCAGAAATGATTATTCGGTAAAAGGTGTGGGTGATGATGCCGCTGTTTTAGATGCAAAAGGAAAGCAAACTCTTGTTTCTACAGATTTGCTTCTAGAAGGAATTCATTTTGATTTAGCATATGTACCATTAATGCATTTAGGCTATAAAGCCGTTCAGGTTAATTTGAGTGATATTTATGCAATGAATGGTAAGGCAAGTCAGATTACAGTTTCTTTAGGCTTATCGAGTAAGTTTCCGCTGGAAGCTGTTGAGGAACTTTATAAGGGAATTGAACTGGCCTGTAATAAATTCAATATCGATTTAATAGGTGGCGATACCTCTGCCAGTAAGCAGGGTTTAGTAATTAGTATCACCAGTATAGGTTATGCAGATGCAGATAAGGTAACTTATAGAAATGGTGCTCAGGAAAACGATTTGCTTTGTGTTTCTGGCGATTTAGGTGGCGCTTACGTGGGATTGCAAATTCTGGAAAGAGAGAAGTTGATCTATCTTGAAAATCCACAGATTCAACCAGATTTAGAAGGAAAAGATTATATTATTGAAAGACAATTAAAACCTGAAGCAAGAATGGATATTGTTGCGCTTCTGGAGGATATGGATATTAAACCAACGTCGATGATTGATGTATCTGATGGTTTAGCTTCTGAAATTTTACACCTGGCTACAGAAAGTGATAAAGGAATTACCATCTATGAAGATAAAATTCCGCTGGATCCAATGACTTACGAGACAGCCCGTGAATTGGGAATCGATCCAACGGTATGTGCTTTAAGTGGCGGTGAAGATTATGAATTGTTATTTACCATTAGTCAGCAAGATTATAAGAAGTTGAAACATGATGTAGATATCACTGTGATTGGACACGTTACAGATAAGAATTCTGGTTGCAAAATGGTTTCCAAATCGAACAACGTTCACGAGTTGAAAGCGCAGGGATGGAATGCTTTTAATAAATAAATCCAAATGAACAGCGATTTATCATATCAAAATTTTATTGGAAAAATTTCTGCTTTACTGAATAACTCCCGCAATAAAATTATAAATACTGTTAACCAAACAATGGTTTTAACTTATTTCGAAATTGGTAAGATGATCGTAGAGGAAGAACTAAAAGGTAAAGAAAGAGCAGATTACAGAAGACAATTGATACTACTATTGTCTAAAAAACTGACTTAAGATTTTGGTAAAAGTTTTCCCGAAGCCAATATCAAACAAATGAGGAGTTTTTATAACAGTTTTTCAAAACATCAGACACTGTCTTACGAATTCAATTTAAGTTGGTCTCACTATTTGAAATTAATTAGAATAGATGATGAAAAGGAAAGAAATTTTTATGAAATAGAATCATCTAAAAATAATTGGATGTATTTGGGAAAACTGAAGATCCCACTTCTGGAAAGTCTTATCTTTCACCTTATCTGATAACGAGCTTAATACCATTTATGGATAAAATCAAGAAGGATAAATAAATACCTCACATACATTTATCCCGGTTCGGAGCAGAATTTGAATAAATAACTCTTTTACTCCTTATCTAAATACTTAATATCGATCTGTTTATTATTTTTCACTTTAGCCCCTAGCTTTTTAAGGGTTTCAATTTTATTAATCATATTACCAGATCCTTCTTTAAGTTTATTGAAGGCTCCATCGTAAGCTTTTTGAGTTGAGCCGATATGCCTCCCGATATCCTCCATATCTTTTAAAAAACCAACGAATTTTTCATAAAGAAATCCTGCTTGTTCTGCTATTTCAAAAACATTTCTGTTTTGCCTTTCCTGTTTCCACATGCTGGCAATGGTACGTAAGGTAGCCAATAATGTAGAAGGACTTACAATAACCACCCGTCTATCCCATGCAAAATTGAATAATTCAGCATCTTTTTGAACGGCAATACTGAAAGAGGATTCGATTGGAACAAAAAGCAATACAAAATCCGGAGAGTTTATCTTGTACAATTCATGATAGTTTTTAGCAGACAGTTCCTGAATATGATTTTTGATTGATGCGAGATGCTGTTTTACGTAACCTTCACGCTCCTCTTCTGTCTCGGCAGATACTGAGCGCTCATAGGCTACTAAACTCACCTTAGCATCCACAATTAAGTGTTTATCATCAGGAAGATCAATTACCACGTCCGGCTGGAAGCGACCACCATCTGCTGATACAAGCGAAGCCTGAATTCGATATTCCTGGTCTTTCACCAGACCAGAACGCTCTAATACCTTTTCCAGAATTACCTCTCCCCAGTTTCCCTGCTTTTTACTATCGCCTTTCAATGCTTTTGTTAAGTTATTGGCATCTTCCTGAATCATTTTACTTTGAATCTGTAATTCTGAAATCACACCCTTCAAAATATTTCTTTCATCAGATTCTGCCTTGTAAACTTTCTCTACTTTGTCTTCAAATGCTTTAATATTCTCCTTTAGCGGGTTTAAAATTAAATCTAGATTGGTTCTGTTCTGCTCTACAAATTTGCTTGATTTTTCTTCTAAAATTCTATTGGCAATTAGTTCAAAATCTTTATTTAACTTTTGTTGAGATTGCTCATAACTTAATTTTTGTTCAGCTAATTTTTCCTTTTCGGCCACGTAGAATGACCGCGTACCTTCCAGCTCGCGGTTGGCATCTGCAAGGCGATCCCTCTCACCTTGTAACTCTTCAATTAAGCGCTGTTGCTCTTCTTTCAATAGCTTGGTGATGTGCTCTTTTTCCATCGCCAGATTGGCAACACGTTCTTCTGTCTTTGCCAAAGTAATCTTCAATGATTCATTTTCAGCCCTGTTTTTTTCAAATTCTTCAATAGAAATTATGCCAACGGCAGCTTGAGGTTTTTTTAGAAATATTAAGATTAAAACCACTAAAAAAATGGCAAGGAGCGCAATTAAGACAGTATCCATAATGATAAAATATTTAGTAAAAATGGATATTTTTAATGTCTTTACCAAAATAATTTGCTAAATTTTAGTTTCAAATTAGTTCTGATATCATATTTAGCTAAAAATCTGTAATCAAAATTCTTATCATTGAGTAATTAAATGTTAAGATGAATAAATTAACCATCCTTATTTCTTGCCCTGATCAGGTAGGTCTTGTCACCACCATTACCAGGATTTTAGCTGCTCACCAGCTTAATATCATCGCCATGCGAGAATTTGTAGATGAAGTGAACAAAGTTTTTTTTACCCGGATTGCCTGTACAGGAGATTATGATGAGACCGATCAATTAAGCATTATGCTTTTAGAAAGCCTTCCTGAAAGTGCGGAGGTGAATATCATCACAAAACAAGAGAAACAAATTGCCATTTTAGTAACTAAAGAATACCATTGCTTAGCTGAAATTCTGATTAAAAATCAGTTTAAAACCCTTGGTGCAAACGTTCAATGCGTTATTGGCAACTATGAAGGTTTAAGAGATTTGACAGAAAAACTAGGTATTCCGTATTTCTATGTTAGCCATGAAAATAAAGATAAGGCACAATTCGAATTAGAGATAAAAGATATTATCAGCGGGTACGAAGTCGATTATGTAGTGCTGGCTAAATTTATGAGGATACTTTCTGCAGATTTTGTAAAGGATTATGCAGGCCAAATAGTGAATATTCATCATTCATTTCTACCTGCATTTATTGGCGCCAATCCTTACAGGCAAGCGTTTGAACGGGGTGTTAAAATTATCGGGGCCACCGCTCATTTTGTTACGGATAACCTTGATGAAGGACCTATTATCACACAACATACCACGCATGTTGATCATAATTTTGGCGTAAAGGAAATGATTAGGGCTGGTAAAGAAATTGAAAAGAAGGTTTTATTGGATGCGCTAGAACTTATTTTCGAAGACAGGGTGTTTGTAAGCGGGAATAAAACGGTTGTTTTCAGGTAATAGTAACCACAGAGTCCTATAATTCAGTCTAAAATGGTAATGCTGAGGCTGCTTCAAATTTAAGCAACATGGAGATATAGAAGTTAATTGTTCAATTTTCGATACACATTATCGAATGAGTGATTAGTGATGATTTAGCAATTGAAATATATTGCTAATCAATCTTTTATTTATTAGCAAATTTCCTGATTAGAAAAAGGCATTATCCAACTCTCTTCTGAATATCTCTTAATGCTTCATTATTATTTAATTCTTTATGCATAGTCTTAAAAGACTCTTTGGGTAAAGCAAACCACCATTTTTAATTGGAATAGGAACTTCTGAAATAAGTAAAGCGCACGTATCGTTGAAAGATTTAGCATAACAAATGTATTAGCTTCGACTATTTAAACGGCTTGGTGGAGTCAACATAAGGGCAAAAGTTTAACACGAGTAGCCAACTTCTTGCAGTGAAAATGCTTTTAAATGATATGGTAAAAATGTAGGATTTGGTTCTTTAAATATTATAGGAACGCTTTTTGATATAGCTGAATCGAAAAACATACATAAGAAAATGGGAGTTTATTTAATATTAATCATCCCGGTATTATTGTTGAGCATGTTTGTACAGTGGCGGTTTAGAAATAAATTTTCTAAGTATGCCGAAATGCAAATCAGCTCTGGGTTATCGGGCAAAGAGGTAGCTGAAAGGATGCTACATGATAATGGAATTTACGATGTGAGGGTGATGAGCACCGAAGGGCAATTAACCGATCATTATAATCCATCAGATAGAACTGTAAATTTAAGTACAGATGTGTATTACAGCAGAAGTGTTGCAGCTGCAGCAGTAGCTGCACACGAATGTGGCCATGCTGTACAGCATGCAAAGTCTTACTCGTGGTTAAACTTAAGAAGTACCATGGTACCTTTGGTAAGCATCTCTTCTAATCTTTTACAATGGGTACTGTTAATAGGTGTGATGCTATTGGTTGTTAACGTTACGCCTATTGTTTTAGCAATTGGTGTGGTTGGGTTGGCATTGGTAACAGTTTTCAGTATTATTACCTTACCAGTAGAGTTTGACGCCAGTAACAGGGCATTGGCCTGGTTAAAAAATAACCGGGGTGTGATGCAAACACAAGAAGAGAATGTTCAGGCAAAAGATGCACTTTGGTGGGCCGCTATGACCTATGTCGTTGCAGCTGTCGGCGCGCTTGCAAACTTACTCTATTATGCATCCATGCTGTTCGGAAGAAGCAGAGACTAAAATCAGTTGTAAAACTAAAGCGGCAGGAAGTTAATTCTTGCCGCTTTTGTTTTATAGTATTTTAGTGTATAATATTAATTCAGCTTATATGGCGCTACTAATGAAAACTCGGGAATATCTACATCAAATTCAAGATCATCCATTGAACGTTTCATCAGGTACTTTCCCTTCATGCAGCCCATATCTGTTTTTAAATTACATCCGGATACATAAACGTGCGTTTCACCAGGTTGAATAACAGGTTGAAGACCAACAACGCCTTCGCCTTCTACTTCCCTTCGGCTACTATTGGAATCAAATATAAACCACTGCCTGCGGAGTAATTGCACGGCATAATCAGAAAGATTAGCAATCTCTACTCTATAAGCGAACATAAAGTGTTCGTTTGCAGGATTTGAATATTCTGGCTGGTAAATGGTTTCTACCGAAACTTTAACTCCATCTGTAATTGCTGTAACCATGGTGATGTACTAATGAATGAAATCCTTTTCAAAAATCAAGCCATTACATTTCTGGCATCGTAATTGGCAAATTTTTCTGCCACTTCTTCTAAAATACTGTAAATATTGTTAATATCCGGTTCTGCCACCAAACGCATGCGATATGGCTTAAAATCTGGCAAGCCTTTAAAATAGTTGGCATAGTGCCTGCGCATTTCAAAAATGCCTGTTTTCGGACCTTTCCAAGCTAAGGATTTATCGAGGTGGATTCTACAAACCTCAATTCGCTCTTCAATGGTGGGACCTGGTAAATGTTCTCCTGTTTTAAAAAAGTGTTTAACCTCCCTAAAAATCCATGGATAACCAATGGCTGCCCTGCCGATCATAATTCCATCAACTTCATATTCCATTCGCCAGGCTGCTGCTTTTTCAGGACTATCTACATCACCATTCCCAAAAATTGGGATTTTTATCCGAGGATTGCGTTTAATTTCTCGAATTAACGACCAGTCTGCCTCACCTTTATAAAGCTGAGCCCTGGTCCTGCCGTGAATAGTAAGGGCTTGAATTCCAACATCCTGAAGGCGTTCTGCAACTTCATAAACGTTTTTACTATCATCATCCCAACCTAAACGAGTTTTAACAGTAACGGGCAAATGAGATGCCTTAACGACAGCCTCTGTCATTTTAACCATTTTATCAATATCACGAAGTAGACTCGAACCAGCACCTTTACACACTACATTTTTAACTGGGCAACCGTAATTAATATCAACTAAATCTGGTCCCGCAGCGGAAGCAATTTCAGAGGCTTCACGCATATGTTCGATATCACCTCCAAAGATTTGAATGCCGATTGGCCTTTCATACTCGAAAATATCAAGTTTTTGAATGCTTTTTGCTGCATCGCGAATTAAGCCTTCAGATGAAATAAATTCCGTATACATTAAATCCGCTCCATTCATTTTGCATACATAACGAAAGGGCGGATCGCTCACATCCTCCATCGGAGCAAGTAATAAAGGGAATTCACCTAATTCAATATTTCCTATCTTAACAGACATTTTTTATCTTCAACGATTAATAATATATACAAAGGTACAAATAATGAATTTTGTAACACCTAACAAGGAGGAAATCAATCCTTTCTTACAATTACTTTTACTTCTAGTTTACGGAATTATTGGTGCTGTGGTTTTTGGACTGATTGGCCTAGCCATCACTTTTGCAATGTACGGTACAGCATTGTTCAGTAATTTAGATATACTCTTAACCGGTGACCCCAGACTTATTGACGGATTCAAAGTGATTCAGATTTTTTCATCCATCGGAACATTCGTTTTACCCGGAATTGCACTTGCATGGACTGAAAAGCAAAAAGTAACTTCATTTTATGGATTCAAATCACCAAAACTAATCACTTTAATACTGGTCCTATTGATTATGATTGTAAGTATGCCTTTAATGGAATGGACTGCAATATGGAATCAAAAAATGGTTTTGCCGGAGTTTTTGAAAGGGATAGAACAATGGATGAAGGAGAAAGAAGATGCTGCAACCAAAGCCACCATCAGTTTGCTCACTGTCAGGAATAACTTCGATTTTATAGTAAATCTTTTTATGATTGCTGTTTTACCTGCCATTGGAGAAGAATTAATGTTCAGGGGAGGTGTACAAAGATCTTTAAACAGGTCCTTTAACAATCCACATGTAGCCATTTGGTTAACTGCGATCATTTTTAGCGCAATTCATCTACAATTCTATGGATTTATTCCAAGGATGCTTCTTGGTGCCGGTTTTGGCTACTTATATTATTATAGTGGAAGTCTGTGGTATGCCATGGCTGCACATTTTATTAATAATGCTTATGCCGTTTGCGCAGCTTTTTACATGCAGAAACACAATATACCACTAGATAAGGCTGATGAGCCAATTGGATTTCCATGGTATGGATATTTAATTAGTGCAATAATTACCATAGCTTTGTTTCACATTTTTAAAAACAACACAACGCATGAGCGAAAACTGGATTAAGGTATATGTTACCTCTGATACATTTGCGGCAGAGGTATTAAAGCAAGGTTTAACAGAGGCTGGAATCCCTGCCGTAACCATAAATAAGCAATTGGCAGCTTACCACCTTGGCGAAATTCATGTATTGGTTAATAAAAGCGACTTCGACAAAGCCATTGAATATATTGTTGAGAATGAAATTGAGTAAATCTTGAATCATTCCCATTTTCCATTATCTATTTTACCATTTTCGACATGAAAACAAGGGCAATAACAGCTTTCTTCTTTACTATTGTGATGTTAGGCTCTATTTTTTTAGGGAGTTACACGTTTACAGTCTTCTATCTTGTACTTAGTATTCTATCACTTTTCGAGTTTTATAAGCTAATTAAAAACTCAGGCATACGTCCGCATCGAAACATCGGCATTATTGCAGGTGCATTGATATTTTTGATGGCTGCTGGCTTGCATTACTTAAAATATGATGTAAAGTATCTGCTGTTATGTATTCCTTTAATTTTTTCGGTTTTCATTACTGAGCTTTACAAAAAGAATAAAATTCCTTTTGCTAATATCTCTTATACATTTGTTGGCTTCGTTTACGTAACCATTCCCTTCTGCTTTTTTCATGCATTAGGGTTCTTAAAAAATTGGAGTGAATATAATTTTCACTTGCCATTGGCTTTTTTATTGATGCTTTGGGCGAATGATACCGGTGCTTATCTCTTTGGCGTAAAATATGGAAAACGTAAATTATTTGAGCGCCATTCGCCTAAAAAAAGCTGGGAAGGTTTTTTTGGAGGGATGTTTACCAGTGTATTGGTTGCCTTTGGGTTGTCTTACTTATTTACAGAAAATCCATATTGGGTTTGGGCCGGAATGGCAATATTAATTTCCTGTTTTGGTACGCTTGGAGACTTGGTTGAGTCGATGTTAAAGCGAAGTTTAGATACTAAAGACAGTGGGGGCTTATTGCCAGGCCACGGAGGTTTATTAGATCGGTTTGACGGCCTTTTATTAGCTGCGCCGGTTGTTTATGCTTATCTGTATCTGATTTTATATTAAAACAATTAAAAAAAGCATTGTCTGCTAACAATGCTTTTAAATGTTCTTGGCGAGTATTTAGTAGATTTATTTAATTACCTGAACAGGTTTTTTCGTCTCATCTATCGCAACAAAAGTGAAACTTCCATGTACGGCTAACTCCCGGCCTTCTGCATACATTTGCTCGATGTAAATTTCTACGTTTACCTTCAAGCTCGTATTGCCAACGTGAATAACTTTTCCAATCAGTTCCACGATAGTACCTGCCGGGATGGGCTTTTTAAAATCTATTCTGTCACTGCTTACCGTAACCATTATTTGTCTGCTAAAGCGGGTTGCAGTAATAAATGCCACCTCATCCATTAAATGCATCGCTGTACCTCCAAATAAGGTATCGTAATGATTTGTAGTGTTCGGAAAAACGGCTTTGAAAATGCTTGTAGTTGAGTTTTGAATTCTTTCTTCTAAGGTCATGCTGGTCATTTATAAATTAAGCCACGGAAAGGATTGTTGATTATGAAAGATGCTGAATGATCTCTTCAGTTTATTTTATGATCACAGTTTCCGTTGCAAAAATATTAATTAATTTGTACCTGCGAATTTAAAATATCTTCTGTTTTACGCATTTCTTTAGCGGCCTCAACCATTTCAATCAATGCTTTCTTGTTTCATCCCATCCGAGGGTTTTTAATCCACAATCAGGATTTACCCAAAGCTGGTCTCCAGGAATAACAGCTTTAGCTTTTTTAAGTAAATGAACCATCTCTTCCCTTTTAGGTACTCTCTCTGCAACTTTTTGCTTTGCATAAGCGAGCCACTGTTTCACTTCAGCGGTTAAATTTGCTTCATTGGTTTCATTCTCTAAATCGACAGGCGAATGAATTAATGAGCAGGAAGGTGCAATCCAAACACGGTCTTTACCTAACTTTTCTACTGCCTGATTAATTGTCGCAACAGATTGATCAAAATCGTTTTTCCAGATTTTTCTTCCATCAACAACGCCTAAAGAAAGCATAGTATTTTCTTTGAGTTTACTTATTACTGCTGTAAGCTAGCTTTCTCCACGTACTAAATCAACATGTAATACATTTACAGGTAATGAAACCATTAAGTCTAGGTTGTTGCAATTCCATTCAAAATAGGTTGCTAAAACAATCTTGAGTCTTGGAAAGGCTTTACGAATTTCTGTATAGGTATATTCATAAGCCTCCTGTTCTTTTTCTGACAAATCTAAAGCTAAAAACGGCTCATCAAATTGAACATATTCGGCACCAAGTGCATTTAATTTGGTTAGAATATCAAGGTATACCGGAAGTAAGTTTTTAATCAAATCAATTTTCTCAAATCCGCTTTCCTTTACCCAATAGCAAGTACGTTACAGGGCCAATTAAAACAGGTTTGGTGGTAATGCTGATCTGTTTTGCTTCATAAAACTCGTCGACGATTTTGGTAGAGAAAAGTTTAAAAGGCTGATCTTTATGAAATTCAGGCACTATATAATGGTAGTTGGTATCAAACCACTTTGTCATTTCCATTGCTACCACATCTAACCCATCTTTCTGGTAACCTCTGGCCATAGCGAAATATAGATCCAACTTTGAATTTCCTTTTTTCAAAATTACTTCATTATACCTCTTGGGAATTGCCCCGAAGCTTAATGAATGGTCCAAAACATGATCATAGAAGGACAAGTCATTCGAAGGAATGAGGTCTATTCCAGTTTCCTGCTGAAGTTTCCAGTTGTCGTGCCGAATGTTTTTCCTACCTGGAGTACATTCTTGTAACCTGTTTTATCTGCCCGATAATTTTGGCAGACTTTCTTTAATTCCCGGTGGCTACCAATTGGCGGATAGCCAAGATTTTGCGTTAGCATCTCTTTAAAGATTAAGTAAATAAATCGTTTAAAAGCCTTTAAGCAATATTCTATAATGTTTTCTGTAAAAATTAAGTGAAAGGTTTGGGCATACAAAACCCACTCATCAGCCAACAGCTTAAAGCAAATTTAAATAAAACGGTTAATTTTATTGTGAACCTATCAGAGCTGACTTGTTACTTTTTTACGCGAAAGCACCGTCAATTCGATAAATGGCAGGTCTCCTGACTTATTCCCGGGTTTATCGCCTTCCCATCCCAACGAAGTTGAAATAGTGGCATATTGATAAAACCGTTGTCTTTAAGAAAGACAGAATTTACAGTTGCGCGACAGCTCGTGATTTGCACACGATTCCCTTTTAATCTACAGCTAAGTAATACCTATATCGGTTGATGAAAAATAAAGTTAAGAACTTACATCAATAGCGACTGTATCGATTAAGCAGGAAGAATTTAAGGATTAACTCAATTTTGTGTTTATAGGGTTAAAATAATAGCCAGCTGAAGAAGAATTCCTTGTAACAAATTCACCTCATGCAGTTTTACCATTCCTTTCTCTATTATATTTGGGTATCCAACAAACAATCTTGATTATGATAAAAAACTACTTAAGAAAGTCTTCGTTTGCTTTTTTAATGATGATATCCGGCGTGTCTTATGCACAGGATATCCCCTCTCCTAAATCGCATTTCGGATTTAATATCGGCGACAATTACCAACTCGCTACATATACCCAAACCGAGGCTTATTTTAAAAAGCTTGCACAAACTTCCAGGCGTGTAAAATTAGTTGATATTGGCAAAACCGAGGAAGGCAGAAGTCAGTATATGCTCATTGTTTCTTCGCCAGAAAACATTCAAAAGTTAAATCGATACAAAGAAATTTCCCAGCAGCTTGCTCACGCTACAATTTCACCTACACAAGCAAAAGCATTATCGCAGGAGGGAAAAGCGGTGGTATGGATTGATGGAGGGTTACACGCCACGGAAACAGTAGGTGCACATCAATTGATTCAGACTGCATATGAATTTGCTTCTAAAACTGACCCGGAAACGATGAAAATTCTGGATAATGTGATCATCTTATTTACGCATGCCAACCCTGATGGGCAAGAGTTGGTCAGCAATTGGTACATGCGGGAAAAAGACACGGCAAAAAGAGCATTATCTGGCTTGCCGGTATTATACGAAAAGTATGCAGGTCATGACAATAATCGCGATTTTTTCATGCTTAATTTGAAGGAAACACAAAACATTGGCCGCCAACTTTTTATAGAATGGATTCCGCAAATTATGTATAACCACCATCAGGCTGGTCCTGCCGGAACGGTAGTTGCGGGCCCGCCCTACCGCGACCCTTTTAATTATGTCTTTGATGCCACGCTTTTAACAAGTTTAGATGCTGTTGGAGCAGCAATGCATACCAGGTTAAATGTAGAAGGAAAACCAGGTTACACACAACGTGGAGGTTCTGTATTTTCTACCTGGTATAACGGAGGTTTAAGAACCACAACCTACTTCCATAATATGATTGGTTTACTTACCGAGATTGTTGGTAGCCCCACTCCGTCTGAAATTCCGCTCGTGCCAGCTCGATTGTTACCAAACAGTGATTCTCCAAATCCGGTAACGCCCCAAAAATGGTATTTCAAAAATTCAATTGATTATTCCGTTTCATTGAATTACGCGGTGTTGAATTATGCGCAGCGACACGCAGATGAATTGCTCTTCAATATTTATCAAATGGGTAAAAACTCTATTGATAAAGGGAAAAAAGATACCTGGTCTTTTTCTCCAAAAAAGATAGAAGCCATTAACGCTGCGGCGAAAAAAGGCGGTAACACTACTGGTGGCGATTTTGAATTTGGGGCCAGAAGTATGAATGTAAAGTATTTTGATACGGTAATGAATGCTGCGGCAAACCGAGATCCGAGAGGGTATATTTTATCAGCCGATCAATCTGATTTCAATTCTGCAATTAAGTTTTTGAATGCACTTATCCGTACGGGTGTAGTAGTAGAAAAAGCCACCGCTGCATTCACTGTTTCCGGTAAAAGATATCCGGCTGGAAGTTATGTAGTAAAAACCGACCAGGCGTTTCGTCCACATGTTTTAGACATGTTTGAACCACAGGATCACCCAAATGATTTTAAGTATGAAGGTGGTGCCCCTATTCCGCCTTATGATGCCGCAGGATGGACGTTGGCTTATTTGATGAATGTTAAATTTGATCGCATTCAGGATGATTTCAACGGGCCATTTGAGAAAAATCCATATGGAAAGCTTTTGGTTCCAGAAAATAAACTTAATGGAACGAACTATGTGTTAAGCGCCGCTCAAAACGATTCTTATACTGCAGTAAACGATTTATTAAAGCGTAATATACCAGTCTACCGTTCAAATGAGAACGGAGATTTTTATGTTTCATCATCAGGAAAATCAATTTTGGAAAAGGCGAACGTTAAACTCATACAAGCAACTGAAGTTAAAAATAAAAGTAAAGTTTCGGCTGCGAGAGTGGCCTTATGGGATAACTATGGAGGATCAATGGCTTCAGGATGGATGCGGTTCATTATGGAACAATACCATTACAACGCAACCGTAATTTATCCTCAAGACATCGATGCGGGTAATTTAAAGTCTAAATACGATGTCATTATTTTTGTTGGTGGCGCAATTCCTTCTCCTCAAGGTGGTGTTTTTGGTGCCAGAGCCTTTGGTCCAAAAGCGGAAGATGTTCCTGCTAATTATAGAAATCGCTTAGGCAGAATTACCGCAGATAAATCAGTGCCTCAATTGAAGAAGTTTTTAGCAGATGGAGGAAACATTGTAACCATTGGCAGTAGTACTAACCTAGCTTATCATTTAAATCTTCCGGTGCGGAGCGCGATGACAGAAATTGTAAACGGTGAAGAAAAGCGACTGCCTGCAGAGAAGTATTACGTTCCTGGAAGTGTTCTAAAGGTTGGAGTAGATACGAAACAACCTGCTAATTGGGGAATGGAAAAAGAGGCTGACGTTTATTTTGACAATAGCCCTGTTTTTAAACTTACCGGTGATGCAATCGCCGCAGGAAAAATTAAGCCATTAATGTGGTTTGATTCTGCTACCCCTTTGCGTAGCGGATGGGCTTGGGGGCAGGCTTACCTGCAAGATGGTGTAACTGCTTTCCAAGCCAGTGTTGGCAAAGGAAAGCTATTTGCTTTCGGACCTGAGATCGCTTTCCGGGCACAAACACATGGAACTTTCAAATTGATATTTAATCAGTTGTATAAGTGAAATTCATGATAGAAAGCCAGCAATTACCGGCTTTCTATTTAGCCGTTATTTCTTAGAAAAAACCTTCAGTTTGTTCTGATATACGTAATATAAGTTGTCTGTTAAATAGTCAATTTCAAAGATAGGTTTTGAGTTATTAACCGCAATTTTATCTACTTCTTCACCTGTTGCCTTACTTATAATTAATGTTAGCCTGGATGTAAGGTGTATTTTCTATAAATACCAATTGATCTGAAGACTGGAAAATTTTTAGTAATTCGGATCATTTAGCGCGTCATTTACCTTAACTAATTTAGACATGTTAGTTGTTTTTCCAAGCTATTCATCAGTAAGACTCCAAGGATCAAGCAAAAAAGTTGGGGATTAATTCTAAGCATATATTTTAGCTAAT
>JAZBLB010000002.1:0-275831 GCA_037032985.1 Bacteroidota bacterium | reverse complement strand
TCCGAAGCGGGATGCAAAGGTAGCAAAAAAAGTGCTTTTTGCAAACGCTAACGCAATTAAAGCTTATACCAAGCCGTAAGCCACTGGAAATCATCAGGAAAAAATTTAAAAAAGAGCAAACATTTTGGAAAGATGGGTGTTTGCTCGGGGAAAAGGTTAGAATGTGTTAGCGTCGGTGGATGGTTAGAAGAGGTTGGAAGGATTAGCAGTCTATTCTTTTAAAGCCTGTGCAAAAATTAAGGCTGTAGCGCATTAGTTTATGATCCTATTATAGTATATGTGGCCGGAAACGTTTTATAGTGGAAAATTTAGCATACGCTGAAATTAAATTGACGTGATTCTTTTAAAAAAGTTTTTCGGGTTAGCCCACCAAATCTTAGATTAACTCCGTTTGATTTGAAAATAGTTGAGCTCCACTCCTTTTCTGATTATATTTTCTAATTGAACAAATCCAGATTTTTTAAGAACATTTTGAGAACCTAAATTTCGGAAATCTGTCAGCGCTACTATTTCTGTAGTATTTGTTTTTGCAAATCCATAAGCGGTAAGTGCTTTTGCTACTTCCGTTGCAATGCCCCTGTCCCAAAATAATTTGCTTAAACTGTAGCCAATTTCAATTTGTCCTGGAATTTCCAAGAAAGGCCTCAACAAGCTATTCCCTATAAAATTTCCATTCACAGTTTCAAAAATGCCCCATCTACCAAATGGCCCCAGACTATAGTCATTTAGTGCATCATCAAATAAATTTTTATATTCAGCTTTCTGCAATCGAGGCAAATATTGCATCACAACTTCATCGTCGAAAAAGGAACAGAAGATAGATTGTTCTGCGGCTAGAAACTCTCTGATCACAATTCGTTTGCTTTGATAGATGATCGACATAAATCGGAAAATTGAGGATAACCAAATATAAAAAAACAGTTTGTCAAATAAAAAAGGATGCCGTTTGGCATCCTTTAAAAATTTCTATTATGCAATGTCGAATCGATCTAAGTTCATCACTTTCGTCCATGCGTGGACAAAATCTTTAACAAACTTAGCCTTGCCATCTGCGCTTGCATAGATTTCTGCGATTGCTCTCAATTCTGCATTTGAACCGAAAACAAGGTCTGCTCTAGTAGCCATCCATTTTGGTTGTCCTGTTGTTCTGTCGCTGCCAAGGTAAATTTCTTTATCTTCTGAATTTGCCTTCCAGGCTGTATTCATGTCGAGCAAATTAACGAAGAACTCATTGGTTAACTTTCCAGGCGTATGGGTGAATACTCCATTTTTAGATCCATCAAAGTTGACATCTAACACCCGTAAGCCTCCTATTAATACAGTTAATTCAGGAGCTGTCAGGGTAAGTAAGTGAGCACGATCAATCAGGAATTCTTCTGTTGAAACAGATGATTTTGATTTACGGTAGTTTCTGAATCCATCAGCTTGTGGCTCCAGGTAACTAAATGATTCTACATCTGTTTGTGCTTGCGATGCGTCCATCCGCCCTGCGGTAAAAGGAACTGCGCCTGGATACCCAACTTCATTTGCTGCCTTCTCAACTGCGGCAGTACCAGCTAATACAATTAAATCGGCTAGAGAAATCTTTTTCCCATCGAACTGTGCGCTATTAAATTCGTGTTGAATATCTTCTAATACACTCAAAATTTTCTGCAACTGTGATGGGTTATTTACCTGCCAATCTTTTTGAGGCGATAAGCGAATTCGGGCACCGTTGGCACCACCACGTTTATCAGAACCGCGGAAGGTAGAAGCGGAAGCCCAGGCAGTCGAAATTAATTCGGAAGCACTTAATCCAGATGAAAGCAATTTGCCTTTCAAAGCTTCAACATCACTTTCGGTTACCAAAGCGTGATCAACTGCCGGGATAGGATCTTGCCAAAGTAATTCTTCCTTAGGCACTTCCGGACCAAGGTAACGACTCACAGGCCCCATATCTCTGTGCGTTAATTTATACCAGGCACGTGCAAAGGCATCAGCAAACTGATCTGGATTTTCCAGAAAACGTCTTGAGATCTTTTCATATTCCGGATCGAATCTCAGGGCGATGTCTGTTGTAAGCATAGATGGAAGGTGTTTTTTACCACTATCGTAAGCATCAGGTATAATAGCCTCTGCGTTTTTTGCAACCCACTGATGCGCTCCTGCAGGACTTTTTGTAAGTTCCCATTCGTAAGCAAAAAGATTCTCGAAGAAATTATTACTCCATTTTGTAGGCGTTGTGGTCCAGGTTACTTCCAATCCACTGGTAATGGTGTCCGCACCTTTTCCAGATGCATAACTGTTATTCCATCCCATTCCCTGACTTTCAATACCCGCGGCTTCAGGCTCTTTACCAACATGATCTGCAGATGCAGCGCCGTGGGTTTTTCCGAAACTATGGCCGCCAGCGATTAAAGCAACAGTTTCTTCATCGTTCATTGCCATTCTTCCAAAGGTATCACGAATATCTTTTGCCGCTAAAACCGGATCAGGATTTCCATCTGGTCCTTCTGGGTTTACATAGATTAATCCCATTTGCACAGCTGCAAGGGGTTTCTCCAGATTCCGGGTATGAACATCGCCGTCGGCATCATCATCACTTACTAAAACCCCATGGTCTTTACCGGCTCCGTCAGAACCATGTGCATAGCGAACATCTCCACCTAACCAGGTTGTTTCAGATCCCCAATATACTGATTCGTCAGCTTCCCAGGCATCATCGCGACCACCAGCGAAACCAAAAGTTTTAAATTCCATTGATTCCAGGGCCACGTTACCCGTTAGGATAATTAAATCTGCCCAGGATATTTTGTTTCCATATTTTTGTTTGATTGGCCAAAGCAGCCTTCTCGCTTTATCTAAACTCACATTATCCGGCCAGCTATTAAGCGGTGCAAAACGTTGTAATCCTGCTCCTGCACCACCACGACCATCACCTACGCGATAAGTACCGGCACTATGCCATGCCATGCGAATAAACAAACCACCATAATGACCAAAATCTGCAGGCCACCAATCTTGAGAATCGGTCATTAAAGCTTTAAGATCACTTTTCAGCTCCTCTAAGTTTAGGCTGTTAAAAGCATCAGCATAATTAAAATCCTCATCCATCGGGTTAGATAGCGATGAATTCTGACGCAAAATGTTAAGTTTTAATTGGTTTGGCCACCAGTCATTGTTTCTGGTTCCGCCACCGCCAACATTCTGTTTCATTCTGCCATTATGAAATGGGCATTTGCTGATGTCATTTGAATCTTTTTCCATTATATAATATGTTTTGTTTTTAGATTAACCGCTTAGTGAGCTAAACATTTTTAAAGGTAACCGTTCGTATGCGGAAATCACAATCGAATAATTCTATGTTTCTATAGTCAAAATCTATTTGGCCTTTAGCTGGCAGGAAACCTAATAAGTTAACGCACTCTCTCAAATATAATGTTATTACTGGTTAAAGTGATTAATTTATGCTGCTGATATTATCACCCAAAATTTCAGATTTTAATGTTTAATATAGCATATTTGCGATCAGAAATATTAAATGGAATTGTAGATGAGCGATCAGACTAAAAGTTATGCAGTTGTTACCGGGGCAAGTAAGGGAATAGGCAAATCTATTGCTTTCGAACTTGCAAAAAAAGGATTTAACCTCTTGCTGATTGCCAGGTCTACTGATGAACTGGAAAAATTAAGTCTGGAGGTTGCTGCAAAACATAACGTAGCCACCGATTTCCTTGCTATAGATTTAAGTGAGACCGATTCACCTAAAAAAGTAGCTAGCTGGATTGATGAAAAGAAATACCGGATTAATGCGCTTGTTAATAATGCGGGTTATGGAATATGGGGAGAGTTTAGGGTCTTGGATCTTCAAGCGCAAATGGACATGTGCCGCTTGAACATGGATACGCTTGTGTCGCTATGCCATCTTTTAATTCCTGCACTGGCTAAAGAATCGCAGGCTTACATCCTTAATATCTCCAGCACTGCAGCCTATCAGGCTGTACCCACGCTGGCAATCTATTCTGCCACAAAAGCTTTTGTACTTTCTTTTACGCGTGCCTTGCGGTTCGAACTCCAAAGCACATCTATATCGGTTACCTGCATGAGCCCCGGCCCTGTCGATACTGGTTTCGCCCATCGGGCAGGTTTAGATGCTTTTAGTAAAATGGCTGAGAAATTTAATATGCAACCAAATGAGGTCGCTGCAATCGCAGTTAAAGGCATGCTTGGCAAGAAATCTGAAATCGTCCCTGGATTTACGAATGTAGTAAGTGTTTATGCTAATCGTTTTTTACCAAAGTCATTCATAGAGAAAATGGCGGCTGGTATATATAAGGTATAGCGATTCAAGATAATACCACGACAATCTAAATACATCTGGTAAGAATAGACTGTTTATTACTTTGCGAGAGAATTACTCAAGTAACCTCTGTTAAATAAAATTCAAAAAAAAACTACTAAGTCTATAGAATTAATATAAATAATTTTATATTTGTATTATGATTGGTTTCTGAGCAATCATAAAAATTAATAGTCATGTGGCCGAGTGGTTTAGGTACAGGTCTGCAAAACCTTTTACGGCGGTTCGAATCCGCCCATGACGTCTCAAGAAACTATATACCTCTAATTTAGCTCTTTATTACCAATTCATGCTAACAAAAATGCCCTTAAGAAAAATATCCTAAGGGCATTTTTAAATGGTTACAGGTGCTTATTTAGCACTATTTTTTTTCTCTGTAACTTCAGCTCTAATTTCTTGAGCCAATACTTTAAGGTCTTGCATCGCTTTGCGAACGCGTGTTCCAGCGGCAGCATTTCCGCCATCATAGAATTTTGCAATATCAGCTTCAACTGAAGCGATAACTTCTTGTACCTGTTTGAATTTTTCCATAGTTTGAATAATTAAGATGAATAAAATTCATCTATAAATTAATGTAAACCCCTTGTAGGGCCCACAAAACTAATAAATCCCACCATATAACAAAAAAAATCTGTCAAAGACTTTATCATTTAACTAAAGAATAGCCAACTTTCGAGTCAATTAGGTTGTAAATGTTGACCTGAAAGCAATTGATGTAACATTTGTAGTTATAAATGTGACGATTATCGATTATATTTGAGCGGGCTTAAATGTGGATCTGTAGTGAGCTTTGAGATTGGGAATATCCTATTCTGTTGTTCATTTGCCTACATTTAAAACATTCAAAAATATCTCTGTAAATAATCAACTTCGCCGAAAACAATTGGCAACTTAATATGTATTGTTACCATGAGAATTAAATTCCTACTCCCTCTTGTCTTTTTAGGGATTGCTTGCCACAATACCAATCCAGAACAAGGCTCCGGAGGGAAAAAGGTAGATCAACAAACTACGCTTTCCAGTTCTGGCATTGTTGACTCTGCAAAGGCGATTATAGATCAGTCTGTTGCTTTAAAACAGCAGTTGAATCAGGGAAAGATTAGTGAAGGTGATTTTCAGAAACGAAACAGCAGCTTGATGGCTACCTATAAAGTGTTATATGGCAGTCTCTCTCCTGATGATACCCTTTCTGTTTACAAACATTGGTTGATAAAAGAAAAAGAGATTCCGCAAGATTCGACAAAAAAAGCAAAAACTCAAAAATGGGAATAGAGAAAGAGACCCCGGCTGATACACCGAAACCCGTAAGTAAATTCGGAAATTTGTTTATCACCTTATATAATGTATCTGAATTTATCGGAAGATTTTTCCGTGAAGTTTTTATCCCCCCTTACGAATTTAAAGAACTAATGCGGCAGTGTTATGAAATTGGTTATCGCTCTGCGTTACTTATTTCTACTACCGGATTCATCACTGGATTGGTTTTTACCAAGCAATCAAGGCCATCTCTTTCTGAATTTGGAGCAACATCCTGGTTGCCATCATTGGTGGGCATAGCTTTATTAAGAACACTTGCTCCATTACTTACGGGACTTATCGCAGCCGGAAAAGTTGGATCAAGCATAGGTGCCGAACTAGGTTCTATGAAAGTGAGTGAACAAATTGATGCCATGGAAGTAAGTGCAACTAACCCATTTAAGTTTTTGGTAGTTACCCGGGTGCTGGCCGCCACGATTACTATGCCGATTCTTACTTTCTACACAGCAATGGTTGGGATGCTGGGCGCACTACTCAATGTCTCGGTTAACGAAGGTACAAGCGCCACCACGTTTTTCCAAAGTGCTTTAGAGAATATTACCTACCTGGATATTATTGCCAGTACAATTAAAGCTATCATTTTTGGCTTTACCATTGCTATTGTTGGTTGTTATCAGGGATACAATTCTTCTAAAGGTACAGAAGGCGTTGGAAAAGCAGCAAATTCGGCTGTAGTAACGGCAATGTTTCTGATTTTTGTTGAAGAAGTGGTTTGTGTACAAATTTTCAGCCTTTTTAACACTTAAACTGAGATATGGTAGCAAAAAATATGACCGATTTTAATTCGGAAAAAGTTATTGAGATCAAATCGCTGGATAAAGCTTTTGGCACCTACAAGGTTTTAGAGGATGCCAGTCTGGATTTGTATAAAGGTGAAAACCTCGTTGTACTTGGCAAAAGTGGAACTGGTAAATCTGTATTGATTAAAATTATTGTAGGCTTGCTATTGCCAGATAGCGGATTAGTGAATGTACTGGGACAAAAAGTTGATGAACTTTCCTATAAGGAATTACTTGACCTGAGGTTACGCGTAGGCTTCTCCTTTCAAAACAGTGCCTTATATGACAGTATGACCGTTCGGGATAATTTGGAATTTCCCCTGGTGAGAAACCGGAAAGACTTGTCGAAAACAGAAGTTAATTCCCTGATCGAAGAAATGCTGGATGCTGTAGGGCTATCTCAAACCATTAATCAAATGCCATCTGAGCTTTCCGGTGGACAACGAAAACGAATAGGAATTGCAAGAACACTAATTTTGAAACCTGAAATTATGCTCTATGATGAGCCTACTGCCGGATTAGACCCTATTACTTCTAAAGAAATTAATAAACTTATAAATGATGTACAGGAGCGATACCATACTAGTGCCATCATTATTACACACGATTTAACCTGTGCTAAAGAGGTAGGCAACAGGGTTGCAATGCTGATGGAACGTCGCTTTGAACGACAAGGAAGTTTCGAAGATATATTCAATTCGGGAGATAAACTGGCCCAACCATTTTTTGATTACAATTTTATACAATAACCATGAACGACAATAAAAAGAAAATAACAGTGGGCATTTTCATCGCCCTTGGCATACTGATATTTGTGCTGGCCATATTTACATTAGGAAGTCAGAAAAAAACCTTCGTTAAAAGTTTTACCCTCAATGTGGTTTTTAATGATATTCAAGGACTTAAAAAAGGCAATAACGTTTGGTTTTCCGGAGTAAAAATTGGTACAATTAAGAAAATCGATTTCTTTGGAACATCTCAGGTAAAGGTAGCGTTGAGTATCGAAGAAGATGTTCATAAATATATTCATAAAGATGCCGGAGCTAGTATTGGTGCCGATGGTCTAATTGGTAATAAGATTGTAGTACTTACCGGTGGAAATCCTAAATTCCCTTTTGTAGAGGATGGTGACATGCTAAAAGTGAATACGTCATTATCTACAGACGACATCATGAAAACGCTTCAGGTAAACAATAAAAATCTTGTGGATGTAACTTCAGATTTTAAAATTCTTTCCAAAAACCTCATTGACGGAAAGGGAGCTGCTGGAGCACTACTTTCTGATGAAGAACTGGCCCAAAATTTCAAGGCGATGGTGGCTAACCTCAATAAAACGTCTCTGGCGACATCAAAAATGGCCCTGGAGCTTAATACATTCGGTAGAACATTGAATACCAAAAATGGCCTGATGGATAAAATGCTAACAGATACCGCTGTTTTCGCAAAGCTGGAGAGGTCTACACAAAGCTTACAAAAACTTACCCAGTCTGCTTCTGTTATGGCTGCTAATCTGGAAACAGCTTCTGGCAAACTGAAAAGCTCTGATAATGCTGCTGGTTTATTACTGAATGATGCTGCAACGGCCCAACAGGTAAAATCCATTATGGTTAACCTGGAAAAAAGCAGTAAAAAGCTTGATGAAGACCTTGAAGCTTTACAAAGTAATTTCTTACTTCGGGGCTTCTTTAAGAAAAGGGCAAAAGATTCTTTAAAACTTCAGCAACAGCAATTAAAAAAATAAATTTCTTCCATCTGTTGTCACATTGAGCTTGTTGAAATGCCGTATCTGTCTATGGCCTTTCGACAAGCTCATTTTAGTTTAAACATGTTTTTGTAGTAATATCACGGAACAATTTTCACTATAAAGTCATGATCAGAAATCGCATTTGTGTAATCCGGCATAATGTTGTATATTATCAAAACGGCTCAATTAGCACCTCTCACTTAAAACATTTTTCACTAAAATTAAAGTAATTTGGCATTAAAAAAAGCAGGATTCAACAGAGGGCCACGCTTACCCTTCAGAAAGAAAGAAGCAGAACACAAGATTAATCAGTTAATTACCGCAACAGAGGTAAGGCTTACAGGAGACAATGTAGAAACTGCAATTTACCCAATTGCAGAGGCATTAAGATTAGCAGATGAACAAGGTTTAGATCTTGTCGAAATCTCACCAAATGCTGTTCCACCGGTTTGTCGCATCGTCGACTACAGTAAGTTTCTTTATGAACAAAAGAAGAAACAAAAGGAAATTAAGTCAAAGGCAAAGCAGACCATCATCAAGGATATCAGATTCGGTCCAAACACAGATGATCACGATTTCCAGTTTAAATTAAAGCATGCGATATCATTTTTAGAAAGTGGCGAAAAGGTACGCGCCTTTGTTCACTTCAAAGGGAGATCAATTGTTTACAAGGATCAAGGCGAAATTTTATTATTGAAGTTTGCCCAGGGACTGGAAGATGTAGGAAAAGTAGAACTCCTACCGAAACTTGAGGGAAAGAGAATGTTTTTAACTCTGGCACCAAAAGCCGGCAAAAAGTAATTTCTCTTCGAATAAATACTTAATATATTTTAGATCTGAAACCTTATGATATGGGTTTCAGATCTAGATTAAACAACGGATGATCTCAGAACCAACGAGGATTATTTCTTTTTAATTCTTGACGGATCATAATTTAACCCAGGCGAAAGCCAATAAAGTAGCACCATTCTAGAGTATCTATAATTAAATGGTGCAAAAATCAATACGCCAGTGAAAATTATGGCGACAAAATACCATAGGTTTTCATAAACTATATCGAGGCCGAGTACATAGGCCGCCACCCCCAGAGAAATGATTTCTGCTACATTCATTGCATAGCTAACAAACATGGAAACATAAAAGTAGCCAGGCTCTCTTTCAAATTTTAAGGCACAAACATCACAAACTTCTTTCATTTTTTGAACCTTGAAACCATACATGGCTCCAGTAAAGGTAGATCCAAGCCTGCAACGTGGGCATCTGGCATGAATAAATGCAGACCATTGTGATACATGTGGTACAGTATAGTTAGGCTTCTCTGATGTTAGATTACTCATAAGTGATTAGCGATTAAGTTAAAGGCGCTGTTATCTAATTTACAGACCCTATTTAAGGCATATCATCTGAACAAGTAAACCCGGGAATAGGTTTTCAGCAATATTCCTTTTTGATGGAGATATTGAATTTTAAAGCAGTTTTGGCGTAGAACCTTATCATTTTAGTGAACGGTACCCACTTATAAAACTTCTTAATTCGTAAGTATTCTATCATATTAAACTGAGGGAAGGCTTTCCCATCCACTCAGTTTTAAAAAATTGCGGTTAGCGAAGGTTTACTTCGAAACCACCATAGCTTACCATATCTGCACTATGTGAGATATTCAGGTTAAGCTTTAACTTTTCTATTATATCTTTTGCAGTCTGAATCGCCTGGTGAATATTACTCACCCCTCTAATCTCAATCCCAGATCTCATGATCTTAAATTTAGCAGGCTCGAAACGATCTATAAATTTTTGTAAGTCTTTAGCAATTGGTTTTTGTGTGCTCATTCTATATATTTTCAATTAAAAGCCTATTTACTTACTAATTGTTTTAGTGTTCATCAAGAAATTTGCAACATTTCTGCAACAATTATATTTCATGGAAAATGCCTGATAACGCTTTCATATCACCAAGTTGAATATATAGCACAATACCAAGGTGACATGCGGAAATTACCTTAAAGATGAATAAAGACCCAGACTTTTCTGGCTATAGCTGATTAAATACCGCTCAAGAGATAAAAAATCGAATGAATAATTAATAATTAAACAAATAACGTAGTCAGAAAGCTTAAAAATTTATCAAATCAATTAAATATTTACATTTTTATTCAAAAAAATAGAAATTAATATCAATAATATGATTAAAATAAGGTTAAATTGATTTTTTAAGCTAAATATTATATATTTGAATATCAAAAATCATATTAAATACTGTTTTTACATAAATAAAATACTTAAAACGATATAAAAAACATATTTAAATGAAATATTATAAAAATATAGCTTAAAAAGGATTTAAAACGCAACTACACTAACCAAATATATAATTATCCAATATTAACCCTAAACTCAAAACGATGATACAAACATCAAACAACTGGTTAGCCGCTTGCAAAGTAGAGGATGCTGTAGAAAATGGCGGTGTCTGTGTAAAAAATGGTGAAGATCAAATTGCATTGTTCTATTTCACCAGAAGAAATGAATGGTATGCCACTCAAAATGAATGTCCGCACCGTAAACAAATGGCTTTAAGTCGCGGAATGATTGGAACCACTACCGATGAACCTAAGGTAGCTTGTCCTTTTCATAAGAAAAATTTTTCGTTGGTTACAGGAGAATGTTTAAGCGGCGACGAATGTGCGATTAAAACGTATCCTGTAAAAATAGAAAACGGAACAGTTTACATTGGAACCGAACCGAAGTAATTGGTTTTACCTATTGACTTCAAGATCAAATCTTCAGAAATCTAACCAATTTCACTTGAGCTAGATAGAAAAATCGGAATACGTGCAGGAGGGAACATGGGCCTGGCATAGGCATACTGTATTAATGCAAATCAAACAAACTCATTAACAATGTCGAATTTAACCAATCAACCCCTTAATAAACTCAATATATTTTCTTTAAAAGGTGTTCAAATGAAAACCTTTCACATTACCTGGTTAACCTTTTTCTTTTGCTTTTTCGCCTGGTTTGGAATGGCACCATTGATGAAAATGGCACGAGAGCAGTTAGCATTAACGAAAGATCAGGTTGGAAATATTCAAATTGCTTCTGTATCTGCTACCATTCTTGCCCGGTTGCTAATCGGGCGATTAATAGACAAGTATGGTCCTAAAATAATTTACACCTGGCTGCTCGTTTTATGTGCCATACCGGTTATCCTCATCGGTACTAGTCAGTCTTATTTATCTTTTCTAATTTTCAGACTTGCCATTGGTGTAATCGGCGCTTCGTTTGTAATTACGCAGTTTCATACCTCAATTATGTTTGCGCCTAATATTAAAGGAACTGCAAATGCTACCGCGGGTGGTTTCGGAAATGCTGGAGGAGGCGCAGCAAATTTCTTTATGCCGTTAATTGCATCAGGACTTACTGCCGTTGGGCTTTGCACTTCTGCAGAAAGCTGGCGTTATGCCATGCTTTTTCCGGGCATCATGTTACTCGTTTGTGCATTTCTTTACCATAGATATACGCAGGACAGTCCTGCAGGAGATTTTAAAAACCTTGATCTGGAAGAGAAGTCAAAAGAAAACACTTTTTTATTAGCTGCGAAAGACTACCGTACCTGGATTTTGACCATTGCTTATGCCGCCTGCTTTGGTGTAGAGATTACAGTAGATAACTTCGCTCCTATTTTCTTCACAGATTCTTTCGGCGCAACCATTGCTGTTGCCGGAATGGTTGCTGGTATTTTTGGTTGGATTAACATTTTTGCAAGACCATTGGGTGGCGTACTGGCTGATAAAATTGGAAAAACCTGGGGCTTCGATGGAAAAACCTTGTTACTGGCTTCCTTACTATTATTGGAAGGAATTGGTTTAATCTGGTTTGCAAAATCTGGAAATATCGGCATGGCAATCTTTATGATGTTTGTTTTCGGTCTCAGCTTAAAAATGGCTAACGGCGCTACTTACAGCCTGGTTCCTTTTATCAATCCAAAAGCGGTTGGAAGTGTAGCCGGAATTGTTGGTGCAGGCGGAAACATTGGCGCGATGCTTATCGCCTTTATGTTCAAAGCAAAGGCAAGTCACCTCACCAAAAATGTGGCAGGAGAAAGTGCAAACCTTCATAAGGACCTGATAGATTATACCAGCGCCTTTACCTTATTGGGTTACATCATTCTTGCCGTTGGAATTGCAGTATTCATATTTAGAACAGTAATGGCACAAAAACAAAGTCAGGTAGAAGACCTGGTACTTAACCCATTGAAATAGTTCACTCCTTATTAAATTGCCTTTTGAAACAAGAAAAGCATATATCAGAATCAAACACCACTACCTGCTGCTACTGCGGTGTGGGCTGTGGCATTGTGGTAAGTAAAGATGCGCAAAACAACCTCATGGTGGAGGGAGATCAAAATCATCCGGTAAATAAGGGCATGTTGTGCAGCAAAGGAATGAACCTGCACTATACGGTTAATGATAAAAGTGATCGCTTATTGTATCCACAAATGCGCTACAATAAGAACATGCCTTTGCAGCGGGTAACCTGGGATACGGCATTGGAACGAACAGCAGCAGTTTTTAAAGCACTGATTGAAAAGCATGGCCCGGATAGTGTAGCATTTTACGCTAGCGGGCAGTGTTTAACTGAAGAATATTATGTTGTAAATAAATTAATTAAAGGCTTTATCGGTAGCAATAATATCGATACCAACAGCCGCTTATGTATGAGCAGTGCGGTTGTTGGTTATAAAATGAGTCTTGGTGAAGATAGCGTACCCATTAGTTACGATGATATTGAGCTGGCAGATTGCATTTTCGTTGCCGGGGCAAATCCCGCCTGGTGTCACCCTATTTTATGGAGGCGTGTGGAGGCGGCGAAAGCTAAAAACCCAAACTTAAAGATCATTGTAAGTGATCCGAGAAAAACACAAACCTGTGCACTTGCAGATTTGCATTTACAAATTAATCCAGGTACGGATATCACGCTACACCACGCAATTGCCCATTGTTTAATTACAGAAGGGCAAACAGATAGTGCTTTCATTTATGAACACACTAATGGCTTCGAAGCCTACCAGGCAAATGTACTGAGTACCAGCATCGCCACAGCGGCAGCTATTTGTGGTATTCCAGAACACGAGATTCGTAAAGCTGCATCGTTAATTGGTCACTCAAAAGGCTTCCTTAGCATGTGGACGATGGGTTTAAATCAAAGCGTAGTAGGCACGAATAAAAATCTTTCTTTGATCAACTTAAACCTGATTACAGGGCAGATCGGGAAGCCAGGCAGCGGGCCATTTTCATTAACCGGGCAACCCAATGCCATGGGTGGAAGAGAAGTTGGTGGCTTAAGTAATTTATTGCCAGCACACCGAACACTAGCAAATGAACTTGATCGAAACGAAGTAGAAACTTTCTGGAAAATTCCATTGGGTACCATTAATTCAAAGCCGGGGCTCACGGCTACTGAAATGTTTGATGAATTAAATTCTGGTAAATTAAAGGCAATCTGGATTTTATGTACCAATCCACTTATCAGCCTGCCAGATGTTAGAACAGCAGAAGCAGGGCTTAAAAAAGCCAAGTTTGTGGTGGTTCAGGATATCAGCAATAAAACAGAGACATTAAAATACGCCGATGTGGTTTTACCCGCGGCCGCATGGGCAGAGAAAGAAGGAACCATGACGAATGCAGGTCGATACATTTCCCATCTCAGCAAAATTGTTGAAGCACCGGGAGAAGCCCTCCCAGATGCCGAGATTATTTGTCGTTTCGCCAAAAAAATGGGTTATCCCGGATTTGATTTCAGCGATCCATCTCAAATCTACCTGGAACATGCGGCGCTTACAGCTGGTACCAATATTGATATCAGCGGCTTAAACTATGGTATTTTGAGAGAAAAAAGAGCTGTTCAATGGCCTTATCCTCAAAACACCACCACTGGGGGCACTGCAAGATTGTTTACAGATTTAAAATTTCATACGTCCGATGAAAAAGCAAATATTCATTCGTTTTCTGATGATAACTTATCTGAAAGTTTAAGTCCGGAGCGTCCGCTCATTCTGACTACGGGAAGGATTAGGGACCAATGGCATACCCGGAGTAAAACCGGAAAAGTAACTAAACTTAATCAGCATTTGAGTGAAACTTTTCTGGAAATTAATCCTGCAGATGCCTCAATAAGACACATCAATGATGGTGATTTAATAGAAGTGCTGAGTGCACGAGGAGAAGTGCGGATAAAGGCAAAATATTCTGCGGACATTAAAGCCGGAGTAGTCTTTATGCCCATGCACTGGGGGCTAATCAATAATTACGATCTTCACCGTGCAAATAACCTCACTAATAATCTGGTTGATCCCATCAGTAAAGAGCCCGACTTTAAATATAGCGCTGTTGAAGTAAAGTTATATCAGAAGCCACGCCAGAAAATTATTGTGGTGGGTGCTGGTGCAGGCGCATGTGGTTTTGTGAAAAGTTACAGGGCGCTGAATGTAGACGATGATATTGAGGTTTTCAGCAAAGAAGACTTTCCATTTTATAACCGGGTGCTTCTGCCCGATTACATCACTGGCACGCTTCCCTGGCATAACCTCATTAAGATGAGCGATGATGAAGAAACTGATTATCGCATTAGGTTGCATCGCGGGGTGGCCATCAGCAAAATATCGAAAGAAGATAAAACGGTAACCGATAGCAAAGGCATCACCCATCACTACGATATATTGGTGCTGGCAACTGGTAGCAGGTCTTTTGTATTAAAGGACATGCCGGCAATGAATGGTATTTTTACCATGAGAAGCCGAACAGATGCAGATCTTTTTAAAATCCATATTGCAAGCACAAACATGGAGGTCGTTATCGTTGGCGGTGGTTTACTCGGAATTGAACTGGCTACCTCCCTTAGCGAAATTGGTGCGAAAGTAACCGTTGTGCAACGCATTTCTCGTTTAATGGGTAGGCAGTTAGATATGATGGGAAGCCAGTTATTACATGAAGAAATACTGAGCAAAGGCATCGAAATTATCTATAATGACGAAGTTGACCGTTTTCTGGGCGATAAGGATATCTCAGGCGTCAGGCTGAAAAGTGGTCGGCAAATTGCATGTCAGTCATTGGTTATTGCCATTGGAACGGTTCCAAATATTGAACTGATTAAACAAGCAGGCATCGACTGCAAAAGAGGTGTAATTGTAGATGAATATTTGCGCACAAGCGCGAAAGATACTTACGCTATCGGCGAAATTGCAGAATTTGAGGATCAGCTTTATGGTATTACCGCAGCAGCAGAACAGCAGGCGGAGATTGTTGCACGGTTCCTTTGCGGGGATATTGGCAAGTACTATACCGGCAGTTTGCTAATGAACATTTTAAAAATGCACAGCTTAGAATTGTGTTCGCTTGGTTTGGCAGAAATCCCTAATCATGGTGAGGGCTATGAAGAAATTATCTTCATTGATAAGGCGAAACGCTACTATAAAAAATGCATTGTTTATCAGGATAAATTGGTTGGTGCCATTCTCATTGGCGATAAAAGCGAATTTCTGGAATTCAGGAATTTAATTGAAACGAAAATGGAGCTGAGCGAAAAGCGCCTTCAGTTATTAAGAAGCGGCAAAACAGCAGAACCCATTATCGGCAAAACCATTTGCAGCTGCAACAATGTAGGCGAAGGCAATATCATCAATAAAATTAAGGAGGGCTGTAAAGACCATCTGCAGCTTTGCCAGTTAACCGGTGCAGGAATGGGCTGTGGAAGTTGCAGGCCAGAGGTTAAAAACATTTTGGATTCTTTCGTTAACATCTTAAAAGATGCACCGATTCAGATTCCTGTTGAACAAGATTAAGAATAAGAAAAAATGAGCAGAAACAGCAACAATACACCTTCAGAATTTATAAACGTTCAGGGAATAGAATACTTCAACTTCGAGGAAGATTTTATGGAGGATAATGTTCGTTGTATTCCAATGGTGGTTCGTTTTAAAATGGATGCGGCAGGTGTAAAACTTAAACTTAGCGAATGGAGCAAATTCCATCCGCAAGAACGGGTAAAACTGGCTTTATTACCAATTGATGATCACGAATCGATTACAACTTACCATCAATACTTAATCGCGTTGATTGCTAAATATACCGGAAACCAGGCTACCAGGATGGAAATAGACCGGCAACCAGCCTGGGCCAATCCACATCAAATTCCGGAAATGTTAAGAGATAAATCTAATGAGATTGCCTTAAATCTTTCCCTTAAACAATGGGAAAGCCTTACAGATATCCAACGGTTCGCGTTATTAAAACTGTGCAGACCCGGACATGAGAATAAAAACTTTCCTAAAGCAGTAAAAGAATTTGGGTTGTTAACCAATTAATATGCAGGCAATCACAGTCATTATCAATTTCCCTGGCGGGATCATATCTCCTGGAAACCTCTATAATATTATGGTGGCGGCTTCGAAGGCAAAAATCCAATACGTAAGGTTTGGCTTAAGGCAACAGCTATTTTTAGACACCATAAGTTATAACGCCGAGGCATTTACCAACGAATTAGACCGGCTAGCGATTGATTATGAGATTGACCATAGCCAGTACCCAAATATGGTAAGCTCCTATCCTGCCGAAGAAATTTTTGTCAGGAATTCCTGGCTAACTGAAGGGGTATACCAGGATGTATTGGAAGCGATTGATTTTAAACCTCGCTTAAAAGTTAATATTTGCGATAATAACCAGAGTTTCACACCGATGCTAACCGGTAATATCAACTGGATTGCTTCTGTAGAGGCAGAACATTACTGGCACCTGATCATTCGTTTTCCTAAAACCAATGTGGTGTACGAGTGGAATCAGCTTTGCTATACCAACAGTATTTCGAAAGTAACCCGACAAGTTGAGGAACTTATTACCTCCAACAGCGACCTTTTTATCGATAATGTGAATGCAAGTGGCGCCGAGCTATTCAAAAGCATTCAAACCGAAGACTGTATTACGAAGGCAGCGACAAAGCCTGCGCCATCTACCCCTTTCAATCTTCCCTACTATGAAGGCCTAAACCGTTATAATAATAAATACTGGCTAGGGATTTATAGGCGAGATGAACTTTTTAAAGTTACCTTTCTCAAAAAGCTTTGCTTGCTTTGCACGGAAACCAAAGTAGGCCAGATTTGCTGCACTTCCTGGAAAAGTATTATCATTAAGGGCATACCTGAAAAGGATAAATTGCGCTGGAACAACCTGCTGGAAGAATTTAATATTAACATGCGCCATGCCGCGAATGAATTGAATTTTCAAATAGAAGACAATTCACCGGAAAGCCTAGACCTTAAAAACTATTTGGTAAAGTACTTGAGTATAGATGATATCCGTACCTATGGCATTTGTTTTGGCATTAAAACCAGAAAGAAAAGTGAAATTTTCAGCAGTATTTTAATTCGCAAGCGTTATGTAATTAACTTATTAGGCATTAAGCTTCTGCCGGTTTACGATATTTTGAGGGCAAAAGATTTTAACCCTAACGAGCGAACAGAAGAGGTTTTTAGTAGTGGCAACCCTAGGGCAATGTTGCCAGAGCAATTGAGGCGGGTAATTATGAAATTCTACGTTTTTCGAAAAGAGATTACACAGAACAAAAAAGTAAACGCTGTGCCTGTTAAAGAAAAACCAAATCCTGTTGTCCAGGAAAATCTTTATCAATGCAGTAAATGCTTTACCATTTTTAGTGAGGTACTTGGCGAACCAGCGTCTGGTATTCTACCGCACACACCATTTGCAGAACTCCCATTAAACTATTGCTGCACAGTATGCGAAAGTGGAAAAGATGAATTTGTTAAAATAACTTCAACCGCTGGCGATTATGTCATATCCTGAGTGTTGAAGTTGGTAAAAGCCCCCGCTTTGCCTTCGGGGATCTCCAATTGATGAACTTTCACCAAAGTTAAAACATGCTTCATACTCTGCTTCGTTAATTGATTAGCCTTTAACTTGTCCATTACCTGAGCCAAACCTTTAGCTTTATAAACAGCGCAAAGTGGTTCTGCTTCGCCAGCGTTAAGGTAAACTATAGCAGTTGGATCCAGTGTTTCTGCCTCGGCTAACTGTAAACGTTGGAGTAAATCTGTTTCCATTAGCGAGAGATCGCAGGCTAAAACCAAAATATTTTGTTCAGGATATTTTAAATGCGCAGATAAGAGTCCGAGTAACGGGCCTCCAACCGGTAGCGATAGGTTATCAAGCAAAAGTTGTTTTTCCTCGAAAAATTGGAGATAGTCTACCTTTTGATCTGAATTGATGGATACATACACCGGGATGCGCAAGTTGCTTAATTTTTTAAATGCAAGTGAAGCCCAGTTGCCTCCATCTGTAGGGATTAATCCTTTATCGGTACCCATCCTGGTGCTCTTTCCTCCACAAAAAACGATGCCTATCATTATTTTGTTGCTAATGCTATCAAGCCAGCTTCATTCAGAATCCCTAATGCTTTTCCATTTACCTTAATCAGCTGTTCTGCCAAAAGTTCGTTCATTGTTCTGAAAACCGTCTCGTAGGTTGCCCCCGTAAATGCAGCCAAATCTTGCCGGCTTAATTCTAGCGACAAAAAGCCTTCCTGATCTAATCCGAACTGTTCCTTTAATTCGAGAAGTGCTACGGCTAAACGTCCTTTTACAGACATTAGCGCTAAGTTTCTCATTTTCCTTTCAGATGAATGAAGTTCATCAGCATAGAACATCAGCATGTTATGGGCAAACTCATGGTTTACTTTCAGCGTGGTTTTAAAGAACTCCAGATCAATCACGCAGAAGTGGGTAGTTTCTAAAGCTGTAGCTGAGATTGGATAAGCATCAATTTTTGTGGTAATGCCCCGGTGACCAAAGATTGCGCCATCATTCGCGAAACGGAGAATTAATTCTTTGTCGCCCCATTTTTTATGGATTTTTACATTCCCTGAGGTAACAAAGTAAACCCCTTTTACAGGATCACCCTCATTAAAGATGGACTCACCCTTTTTGGCGATAAAGTTTTTTCTATTATTTGCAATTGCAGGATGCCACTCTGGTAACGAGAGTTGACACATGAAACAAGTTTTAAGATCGCAACTGCTATCCTTCTTCATAAATATCTAAGTATTGGGTAAAAGTAACAAATCGTGATAGATTTCGATTGTAAAAAAAATATCACCTCAACAGGAAGAAAATGCCAGAAAGCAAAGCGCTATCTTTCTCACCATCCGAATTAAAGAGATACTAAATCTCAAAACGATAGCTATACTTTCAAGCGCCTAGCTGGCCCCTTAAATTGACCTAAGGCTGCTCACTTTAATTTATTCTAAATAATTTTTATCCTTACGGGCCCTTTAATATGGTTTACATCAATAGGAACTCCCTTTTGAGTAATAACCACTTTACCTTGGTTGTGTAAATCGATTGCTCCGTCAACAACCTCCTTCATGTGCTTTCGCCAGTTATCAGGAAACAGCTTGCGCGCAATTTCCGACGGACAGGTGCTTTTTTCTGCACCCCTTTGTGTAACAATAGATAAAATGCTTGATTGTATTTGGGTAAGGTGCTCCATGTCAGGTTAACAAATAAAAGCGCTTATTGCTTCGGAATTCTTTAAACTCTTAAAAGCCAATTGTGAAAAACAGTCTAAGATTTACGAAAGTCTTGTGATTAAATAACAGACCGGCGAGGCCATGAAATTTGATCAGAAACGTAATTTCTTTGTGATATTAACTGTTAAAATCGCTATCCGCCATTTGGTATGAGTTTTTAATTTCTTTTCCTGTATTTTGCATTATTAAAGTGCATATAAATGGAAAGACGATCTTTTGTAAAAACAACATTGCTGAGTACAACTGCTGCAATGATATTGCCTAAAACGGGATTTACAAAACCAAAAACTGAAGATAAAAATCAGATGTATTACGAAATTCGAACTTATACCTTAAAGGATGTTTTGCAACAGCAGCTGGTAGAAAATTATTATGAGAAGGCAGCAATCCCTGCACTTAATAAGCTTGGCATAAAAAACGTTGGCGTTTTTACAAGTCTGGAATCTTCTGGTGGATTGATATTAATTGCCTTAATTCCTTTCAAAACCCTAACTGCGTTTGAAACGGTTAATTCTAAACTCGACCAGGATCAAACCTATCTTAAAGCTGGCGCGTCCTACCTGAATGCCCCGGCGAACGAACCGGCATATGTACGTATTGAGAGCTCATTACTTAAGGCTTTTAAAAATATGCCTGGTCTTGATCTTCCTCCTAAAAGCAAACGCATTTTTGAACTGCGTAAATACGAACATGCAAGTGAATCAGCTGGAAAGAAAAAGCTGGAAATGTTTAATGATGCTGGTGAGATCGATATTTTTAAGCGGCTGGATTTTAAACCCGTTTTTTTTGGTGAAACAATTATCGGCGCTTCCCGTCCAAATCTAACCTACATGGTTACATTTGATGATATGACTGCACATGATCAATATTGGAAATCTTTTGGTGGAGATCCAGAATGGAAAAAGATCAGTACAATCCCGGAATATGCAGACTCTAAACTCGTATCTAAAATAACAGCTACTTTTCTTCAACCTGCACAATGTTCCCAGATTTAGTCAATCCAGAAAGCAATGATGCTCCTGGAAGCATGGGAATCAAAAAATATTCCTCATTCCTCCACTTAATCCAACACTTTTTTCATCATTAAATCAGTTTGCTCATCATCTCCCATGCGAAAAATGTGTCTATCAAATTCAATGAATCCGTTCTTCTTATAAAATTGAATTGCCCTTGCATTTTTTTCCCATACCCCTAACCATATGGATTTTTGTCCGAGCTCCTGAGCAACCTCGATGGCTTTGTCGTACAACAATTGTCCAAATTTTTTACCATGGAACTCCTTTGCAACATAAATTCTTTCGATTTCAAGTGCATCTGGCATTGCAGACTCCGTTTGGGCATCTGCGGTATTTAACTTCAAGTATCCAATAATATTACCATCGAACTTGGCAAAGTAAAACCTGGAGTTTACGTTTCTGAGCTCGGCAAGTAATTTCGATACCTCAAAGCTTACCTGCAGATATTGCTGCATGTTCTCTTCTGTATTTGTGTCAGAAAAAGTTTCATAAAATGTCCGGCATCCAATATCCTGAAGGCTATATATTTCATCTTCTGTAACCCTGGCGATTTGAATTGTTTCCATATTATTTATTTCGTTTTTTGTGTAACGCATTGTGTGTTGACGCCTATCCTTCCACGTCCATGCTCGCACTGGTAAAATCGAACGTGGCCTTTATTAAGGATTAGTGATTGCATTGCGATTCATCCATTTTGTTCTCGCCACTGTTCTCACCTTGTGTAGGCAAAGCCATTCCTAGGCCACTTTTGCTATTGTTTTCTTGAAAATATAAGCCTTGCAAAGCGATAAACGACTTCAAATATCAAAGTAAAAAAACCAAGTATTAGTTGCTTAGCAAATGCTTTATTAACGTTCTGTTGTATTGATTCATATACTCATACAAATTTAAAGGAAATAGCAATGCAATAAAATGTTAATTAAGCCTCAACTAATGCATATATTGCATTAATGGATCTTCAGCAAATCAAATATTTCCTAATGCTGGCAGATGAACTTCATTTCTGGAACACCGCCGAAAAGATGAACATTACTCAATCTGCCCTGAGCCGCCAGATTATGGCCCTGGAAAATAGTCTTGACGTTAAACTCTTCGACCGTTCTAAACGGAGCGTAAAACTTACCCTGGCGGGAAAGTTTCTAAAAGAAAAATGGACCAAAGCGCTTTCTGAAATCAATTATATGCATCAACTCGCAAGAGAGATTCATCTTGGCGAAACAGGAACAATAAGGATTGCGCATCCGGACTCCATCTCTGGCTCACTCATCCCTGAAATGGTTGCAAGTATTTCCGCTGCTTATCCCAAGCTCCAGATTGAACTTGTACAGGTTTTGGCTGAAAATCAATATGAGCTTTTAGGCAGCTATAAACTGGACCTGGTAATTACAAGAGATCGAACAGCGATTAAGGATATCCATGCTAAGAAAATTTTTGCTGATCATTTATCCCTTGTTGTTCCCGAGGATCATCATTTTAATACTGCAAGTGATCTTTCGAAAACCACATTGACCGGGCAGAAATTCATACTCCCTCTTCAGGATGAGCAGAGTAGTTACAATCTGTTAATAGCTGAAATGTTTAAATCTTTGGATATCGTTCCTGAAGTTTTTTTACATTGTGAGTTTGGTTCCACGATTCTTGCTTTGGTTAGAAAGGGCTTAGGTATAGCCATAGTACCTGATTCTTACTCTTTCCATGGCGTAACAGGCGTAAAATTCATTGCTTTGCCATTTGAAACTGAACTGTTTGTAAACTGGAGAGTTAGCGATAATAACCCAATACTGGCAAATATCTTATCACTTTTTCAATTTAATGATTAGTCCTTCGTTCGCCAATACTGAAAATCCATTACTAAAAAACGCAAAATCTAACTGCCGCTGAGAGGATAGAAACACATCTCCTGCTAGCGAAACCCGAGACTCAAAACGCGCATCTGTATTACCGAAATTTAATATGATCAGGAAAGCCGGATTCCCTTGTTCTTCTCTGATGTAACATAAGAGCTGCGAAGTGATCAGTACCGTTCTGTAATCGCCTATCTGAAGCGACGGTTCAGATTGCCTAATCGACAGGATCTGCTTGTAAAGCGATAATATAGATTCTGGGTTGTTCATCTGTTTGCGCACATTAACCTCATCATAATCTGCTGAAACACGGAGCCAGGGCGCAACTTCGCTGAATCCGCCAAATGGACGATTATCCCACTGCATTGGCGTTCTGGCCGGATCGCGACTTAAATTTTTATCTGGCATATTAATCCCTTGCGGATCTCTAATCTCCTCTTTCGGAATATGTACATCTTCCATACCGATCTCATCTCCGTAGTAAAGTGTTGGTGTGCCTCGAAGGGTTAAGAGTAGCATGGCTGCAATACCTACCTGCGATTTGCCTACCCTTGAGGCTATTCTTCGCTGATCATGATTTCCAAGTACCCAATTCGGCCATCCATCCTTTGGAAGCAAACTTTCATAATGTTCTACCGCGGCACCTATTGCATTTGGATCCCATCTGGTTTCCAACAACTTGAAATTGAAAGGCATATGCGCACCATCACTAGATAAACCATAATACCGCATAAGCTTTTCTAGCGGAAGATACACTTCACCAATCATCACTTTCTCACCATAGCTGTCCAATAATCTGCGCATCTGAGATATCACTTCGTGCACTTCAGGTTGATCGGTAGAAAAGACAGGAAGCAACTGATTGTAAGTGGCCATATCTGGTTTATAATCCGGATTGACGGGATTGTCCCTGAACAGCGCGTCCTTGATCAGGTGCCAGATTACGTCCACACGAAAGCCATCTACGCCCTTATCCAACCAAAAGCGCATTGCATCCAGCATTGCAGTAATTACTTCGGGATTTCTCCAGTTCAGATCAGGCTGCTCAGAGAGAAAACCATGATAAAAATATTGCCTGCTTTGCTCATCCCATTCCCACGCACTTCCGCCAAACATCGCCAGCCAGTTGTTCGGCGTACCGCCATCTGGTGCAGGATCCCGCCAGATATACCAGTCTCTTTTAGGATCTGCTTTGGAGGATTTTGATGCCTGAAACCATGGATGCTCGCTGGAGGAATGGTTAGGAACAAAATCGACCATAAGCTTCATATTCCTGGTATGGACTTCTTTCAGCAAGTGATCAAAATCTTCCATGGTTCCAAATATGGGATCGACAGCGCAGTAATTGGAGATATCATAGCCGAAGTCTGCCATTGGCGAGGGGTAAAATGGGGAAAGCCACAAACATTCCACGCCGAGCCATTTAAGATAGTCAAGTTGCTCGATTATACCCAAAAGATCTCCCACGCCATCGCCATTGCTATCTTTAAAAGATCTCGGATAGATCTGATAGATCACCGTTCCCTTCCACCAATTTAATTCTTTTGATCCTGCCATAGGTTTATTTTTACTGCCGCCAGTTAATAAAACAATAAATCCAGCCACAGGTTTGTTGCTGAACAAGTGTTTTGACAGCAAAGTTATCAAGCTGCGTACACGGAATGATAGTATACGAAAAAGATTTATGAACATGGTGTCCATAAATCTTTCTTGGCATAGTCCCCAACTTTAAGGTAATGAAAGAAAATAGCTTTTAATCAGGGCCTTATCTGTAATAATAAATGCCATTTACCATAGCCACACCGCAAGTGGTTTCAAAAGCGTTGCGCACGTTATCGGGTGTCCTTGTTCCCCAGATATTCCACATCAAACCTTGCGAATTACGGATAGACCATGCCTGGGCTGCGTTACCATCAAGCCAGGCGCCGTAGTTAGCTGTCGTGTTGGTGTTTTTAACAAAAAGACAGGCCCACCTTGCAAAAATGCTTTTCATACCCTGGGTATCTGGAACGGCATTTTCATCTTTCAGTATCCCGCCTGCCTGGTTACACATGCTGTTGCGTGCATAATCCATAGCTTTTAAACCCATTGCCAGGTAGTTGACCGCAGGATAATCTGTTCGCAGCAAATCGCAAGCGCCGATAAAGGTGCCCTGGGTGTAAGAAAGTGCGCCTTCAGTAATGTTTCCGGCTTTGTTAATGGCACCTTTAACTTCACCCGTTGATGCATCATAAAGCTTAAGTACCATCCAATCCATAATTTGTTTAGCCTTGGTTTTGTAAGCCACATCGCCGGTAGCCTGATACAATAACATTGCACATATTACTGCAGGTGCGTTTACACAAGTATTTTTGGTTTGGTTATCTGTGGTCCACCACAAGCCTCCGCCAAGAGATTGTGTATCCCAGGCACGGTTCCACATCATGTTGAAGTTATTTTTCGCCATATCCAGCATCCCTCCGTCGTTGGTGATCTTGTAAGCCCGTACGCACATTAATGCCCCCCATACCACATCGTCATTATAAATATTGTTAGACCAAAGCAGGCCGTAGCCGTCCCTCACCCCATTGTACAGGTAAGTAATTTTGTTTTTCAGGTCTGTGCTGGGGTTAATGTTATAGGCATCAATCAGCATTTCAATTGCTTCCTGCTGCGTCCAGAAATCCATCCGGCCGGTATGGTTATCGTCTTTCCAGTAATATGCTTTAAAAGATGAACCATAAGTGCCATACTGATTGTAAAAATGGTTATTGTAGACTTGCATAGCTACTAACGCATCATTTTTAGTCGGTAATGAGGCGGCAACTAGGGTAGAGGTGGTTTGCTGTGAAGAAAATGTGGCTAATGGTTTAAGTGTTTCTGCATCTTTTTCTTTTTTACAGCTAAAAAGCGTGGTCGCCAATCCTATTGTGATCATGGCTACCCACTTTTTGGAGCCTTGAAAACGGTGCAGCGTTTGGTCAGTTTTCCACTGACATTTGTTTTTCGTGTTTTTCATAGTTTAGGTGATTATATTTGGTTATTATTTTTAGTTAGTGGGACTGATGAAATGCTATAAAGAAAACGTGGTTCTTGCTTCCCATCTCCCAGAAAAGTTTTGAATAGATTATTTGGACTTGATATTTAATAAACTGATTCTGGCATAAAGTTCTGCAATGCAGGCCTGATCCAACAGCCATTTTGGTTTCTTTTTTGAAGCGTCGTCCAATGCCCATTTGGCGGCTAAAAATCCATATTTATCGGAGGTATTTTCCCATGCATGATCCAGATCTGAAGTAATTGCCTTAATGTATTTTGGATGGTGGTTAATGCGATAAAGCGCTTCATAACCTCGAAATAAAACAGTGACAAACCATGGAAGATCAATTTTAAAAATCCTTTCGTTGTTATCCAAACCATCTGAAAAGAACAAATAGGCATTTTCTGCAACCCTTTCTGCTTCATGCAGATACTTAACGTCACCTGTAAACCGATAGAGCAAAACAGTAGATTCGAGCATTGATCCGGTATTGTACGTGTAGTAAACCGCGTTTGGTTTACCATCCATCTTTACATCGTTATAATAAATACCGTTGGGATTTTGAAGGTGGCCTTGCATCCAGTTGTAAAACTTTTTGCCCCGTTCAAGATAAAAATCGTCTTGTGTACATTCATAAAGTTTTAAGGCAGCAAGCGTTGCCATACCATTGCTACAGGCTGGTTTTTGATCTTTATGCCCTTCCAGCCAGTATACGCCCCCACCCAGCTGGCCATCCCATCCGCTTAAAATAAAATTGAAAACTTCTTTTGCTTTCGGGAGGTAGGCCTGATTATGGGTATTTAGATAGGCTTCCAGGTAATCGATACAAACCAAAGCATTGTCATCATAATAACGGTCTGATTTTTCCAGCATTGAAGGATAAGCCTGATAGCCCGCCGGAGATCTGGTGGTATCCCGATAGGCCAAAACGCCAGAAGTTAGCGTATCCAGGTAAACCTTATACGCCTCCTTCAAATCAGGAAACCTGATCAGCACATTGGCAGCCGAAAACATTCCGGAAAAGGGCCACAGAAAACTAACCGCTTTTTCATCTATGTGCCCACCCTGAAAGTAATCAAGGGAAGCGCTTTTACCCGAAGGAAAATTTTCTGTAAACAAGGCAGGATAGCCTGGCGACCGGTAACATTGCCAGACTTTTTTAAACATGGCATCTGCCCGCTCCTGCTGTACCGGATTATAATTTACATTTTTCTGTCCATATGCAACAGAGCAAGCCATCAAGCTAATTAAAACAAATAAATACTTCATTTACATATCATTGAGTATATTTTCGCAAACTTATTGTTCAGACGGAGGCAACACTTTCAGCCCCCAGCTTTTGTTAGGCTGGCTTCCCATGGTTAGGGTAAGATTGCCACCTTTCATCAAATCATCACGATAAAGCCAGGCGTTGTTTAATGCTTTTCCGTTCCAAACCGCAGCCTGTACATATACATTTTTAGCGGAGTTATTAATGGTTTTAATCACCAGTTTTTTACCATCGGCCAGTTGAATTTCAGCTTGATCGAACACGGGGCTTCCCAACTGAATGGCTGGCCGGGCATCTGTTAATCCTTTCACATCAAATAATCCAATTGAAGCCATTACGTACCAAGAACCGAGTTGCCCCTGGTCTTCATCCTGCCCATATCCATAACCATGAATACTTTCGGTGCCGTAAAATTCATTGCAAATGGCCCGGGTCCATTTTTGGGTGAGCCAAGGAGCTGACGAATAATTAAAAAGCCAGCTGATGTGAAGGTTTGGCTGATTGCCGTGGTTATAAAGGGACTGAATACCGGCGAAAGCATCAATTGTTTTTCCGCCACCAAATGCATTTTGCTGTGATTTTTCGAAAATACCGTTCAGCCTTTCATTAAAGGTTTCGTTACCTATCGCCGCAATTAAGCCTTTCGGATTTTGCGGAACGTAAAACGTGTATTGTGTGGCATTGCCTTCCTGAAATCCCCTCCAGGCCTCCAGCGGATTAAACTTATCTATAAACTTACCATCCTGGGTTTTGGGACGAATTAATTTGAGCTCCTTATCAAATAACAATTTCCATCCGTTGGATAAAGCCATCAGTTTCTGATGGTCTGCTGTCTTGCCCATTTTTTTTGCGAGTTGGGCCGCTGCGAAAGCACTATAACTATATTCCATGGTATGTGATCCTGAAAAATGAGAACCCGTAGAATCAGTCTTATCTGCTTCCAGATAAGGCACAAAACCATTCTGCACAAAGCTTTTGGTATCTGTTTTTCCAGACCCAACCAACCTATTCTGGTAACCTAATTCATTCCCTAACACGGCCTTGTAGGCTAAGTTTAAATCATAATCCATGATTCCTGCCTGGTATGCACCGGCAATAGCAAGACCGACAAAATTGGTTCCTACACCGGAAACAAAGTTGCTGTTGGCAATTCCATCTCCAAACCAGCCCCTTTCTTTATAAATTTCGAGTTGGGTATGTACAAAATCGCTGTAGTGCTCCGGATAAGATAGTGCCCATAATTGTGTGAGGTTCCAAAAACCGCCCCAAATGGCATCTGTATTCATAAAATGATAACTGAAGCTGCCATTTTTATCTCTCGGCAATTGCCCGATGGTACCATTATGTCTTGGAAAACTGCCATTAACATCACTCGCTATACCACGCCCAAGTAAGGCATGATATAAGCCAGTATAGAACTTCACCAAATCGGGTTGATTTGTTGTCGTTACTTTGATCTTACTCAGTTCCCTTTGCCACTCTGCTTGTGCTGCCTTTTTAGCGGCTTCAAAATCTAGCGTTTCGGCTTCCGTTTTTAAATTCAGTTTTGCATTTTCTATTGAGGTATAAGATAAACCTACCTTAATCTCAACACTTTCGTTTTCTTTGGTTTGGTAGCCAAGGAACAATCCTGCCCCCGGTCCGATTGATGATTTCGCATTCCTGCTAATTTTAGTTTTATCAAAAGACCCTACGTTAACAGGTTTCTTGTTCAGTTCACCAAAAAAATACATGGCTACCCTACCTCCTTCATCATAGGTTTTAACATATTTTGGATAGGTAATCACAAATCCTTCAAAATGTGTTTCATCCACCATCTTTACAGCTGCATCGGTTACCGGCCCACTTTCTCCTTGTATATTTCCAATGGAGAGTATAATGCGAGAATCTTTGCTTCCAGGAAAAGTATATCGGTGAAAACCCACCCTTTTTGTTGCAGTAAGTTCTGCCTTGATTTTAAAATCATCCAGCAATACGGCGTAATAACCAGGCTCCGCAATTTCATTTTTGCGATCAAATGCAGACCGAAATCCACTCGCTGGCTCATCCAGCAAACCTGGCACCGTTTTAAGTTTGCCTGCTGTAGGCATAAAGCTTACTCCACCAACCTGCCATTCGTGAAAATGCACAAAGCCTTCTATCGAATGGTGCCTGGTATCATAACCAACTGCTTCCCAACCTTGCGCATTTCCATAACTGCCGTTGGTTGAGGGGGCAAGTTTAGCCATTCCATAAGGTACCGCAGCCGGAGTATAAAAAAACCAGCGGCTGTGCGCCGTGCCAATATTGGGATTAACGTATTTCAAAAGGTTTTGCGCAAACGCACACGGCGCCAGAAAGAGCATAAAAAAAATAAGGAAGATAGATTTATTGGCCGTATTCATAGGTATTTGAATTATTAACGATTAATATTTGGAAAGTAAAGCCTGAATCCGCTGCATCCAGGCCTGGTCTACGGTTTCTATCTCCGGCGCACGGTTTTGCCCATCGAAGCCCGCGAAAAAGTAATATCCATAGGTTGCAGGGTTTCTGTTGGCGACATTTAATCTCTTGATATTTTCTCTGGCGTACACCAGCCAGCTTTCATTTTTATCAGCTTCGTATAAGCGGATCATAGCCTGCGATCCCCAGGCACACCATGCCGGGTTGATTCTGCTTTCATTGGTATTGAATATGTACCCTTTCCACGCAGAATTCCATAATGTAAGATTCATGGCTTTGCCTAAACTTTGCGCCTGTACCAGATAGGACGGATCGTTCATGGCTTTACTGTACAAAATAAAGGCTTCTACCATAATGGCATTATCATAGGTAAACTTATCGGTGTGCTTCTTACCTTCACCAGGTCCGTCAATCTTCCAGATATATAAGCCGCTGAGCGGATCGTACATTTTGGCATGGAGCCATGTATTTACCTGGTTTGCCCAATCGCGGTAAATGCTTTCGCCCGTCAAGGTATAGAGCTTTGCAAATAACTGCAGCGCAAGGCCATTGGTTTGGGTAGGTTTTTCTGGCTTCTGCGTATTCCAGTAAAACCCACCGCCATAAACGCTATCCCATAGCCCGCTATTGATCAGCCAGTCAGCACAAGCTTTTGCTTTTGCCAAATAGGCTTGTTTATCAGTTCCTGTAGTAACTTCATAAGCCTCCAGGTAAACCATTCCGCTCAAGGCATTATCATCTACATATTTATCTCCTCCGGCATTACTGCCATCTAAATTAACAGCGGCAAAATAGCCCCCGCGAAGATCCTTTTTATCCCACATGTTCTCCATAAACTTGAAGGTATTGTTCATGTAGGCCAGGTGTTTACTTTGCCCGATGCCAACCATAGCGGCGTCTGCATAGATCTGACTTACATTGTACCATTCGTAACAGTTGTTTGCATGTGTGGTGGTATTTGCACGGTAACTGTAAACGGCAGTTAGCAGATTAGTTGTGGTAAAAGTATGGGTTTGCTGAGCCAGCTTAAGGTAATCTGTAAAGGCACCCGGACCTGCCGGAGGTACAACGGGTGGAGGTGTAACTGGAACAGGTTCCGGATCTTTCTTGCAGCTGGAAACAGCCAGAATAAACAACACCAATAGCGAATTCAAAAATATTTTTTTCATAGGTAGATTTTCATGAGGTGTAAAAAATCGCGTTTAAATGACTACTGAATAATCACCTGATGTGTATAAGGCCCGTCAGCATTCAGCTTCACTAATACTTTTACATTTTTATTATCTGCTGCCGGATCAAATTTATAGGTGTTGTTCCACTGATTATTGCTCACGGGATATAAATAAGCATAGGCAGCCCCCTGTCCTACCGGACTTGAATTATTCACATTACTACTTCCAAGATACCTTATGCCCGTAGCAGTGTGGAGTGCAAATTTATAACGTTCATCTTTTCCCCAAGAAAAAGGATAAAATGCGACCGGGATATTTCCAGATTGCCATGTGCCATTGGAGGCATAAGTGAGCTGCCCAATCTCATTGCCATATGCAGACATATACAAGCCTAATCCCTGTACCTCTGCCTGATCTAGCACAGAAGCTACATTAAAATCATATTTCAGGTAATAAACGTTAGCCGTGCTGGTTACGTTAATGGTATTGGTTCCCTCTTTTATCGCAGTACCATCAGCATAGAACTTTCTTGCCGCTGCCATTGTTTGATCAACCAATTGGTAGCTGCCTGGCTTAAGCGTTGTGTAAATTTCAAATACACCCTCTTCAAGTTTCCTAAATTTTATTGCCTTGGCGATCTCCTCTCCCGCCTCTGTTGCTGAACCTGTTATGAAAAGGTTGGCTGGGACCTCGGCAAAACCCGCCGGCCGCTCCAATTGCAGGATTCTGTTCTCTGAACCAGCTTTTTTGTTAGTTGCTTTAGACGCAATAACTGTCCACTTTAAATTTCCAATGCTGGAAGCGTTTACCCCACACAAGGCCGCAATTTTGGTTAGCTCTTTATGTGTAATGGTTACTTGCGGCAATACACCGGCACCGTCAGAAACAACCTTAAAAACTGGTTTGCTAAAATCACCGTTTTCTTTATCAAAAGCAACTTCATATAATACCAGACCTCCATCTTCGGCGGTTGCTGTGCTCCATTTGAACTGTTGCGTAGCCAGCGCATTAGATGGCATCAGTTTAATGTTTTGCTGGTTTTGAGGAATCATTAAGCTCCCCACCGTGCCAATCGAGTCATTGAGCGCTTTTTCAGTCTTTTTACAAGAGCTGAACGAAAGCATGGCCACCGCCAAGCAAACCAAAATTATTCTTAAATTTTTCATGTCTGATAAGATTAATAACCAGGATTTTGAGTTAAGTTTTTATTCAATCCGATCTCACTCGACGGAATGGCCCATAGGTAATCCCGTTGTGGATTAAATTTGCGTTGCTGTGTACGAATGTATCCGTTATCAATATTTTGATCTGCGGCGAATTTTGCGCCATGTGCAAAACCGTTCATCGTTTGTTCCGCCAGTTTCCATCGCCTGATGTCATCTACGCGCAAACCTTCCATTGCCATTTCAGCACGGCGTTCTCTTCTGATGATATTGGTCAAATCTCCGGTGGGGAAACTCAATGCGGCGGCATCAGTAAACCCCGCTCTTGCACGGAGTGCTCCAATGGTTTTTGCCCAGATTGCGGCATCCATCTGGCCTAAGCTATTTTTAGCTTCGGCGTAAGTGAGCAAAACCTCTGCGTAACGAAATAAGTGCAGGTTGTTTCCAGAAACAAAACTAGACAATGCGCTTGGATCGAAATACTTTCTCCAGTAATAACCGGTTGCAGATGCACTTTGAGAACCTGGCGAGTACTCATCTAAACCTGGTTGAACAGGATCTGTACCTGGCTTGATGTAAATGGTTTTGGTGGTGTTATTGGGGTTGGTCCAGATGTACTTATCATAAACAACAGTTGCCGTGAGCCTCGGGTCGCGGTTACTGTAAGGATTTGCTTCCTGGTACCCTGACCCTGTTTCTTTGATGCCCTTTCCATTCAGCATTACATAATCATCTACCAGCTCCTGAGTGGGTGCCATGTTACTTACCCGTCCGCCAACTGTTCGTGGTGCAAAATCCCAGAAATTCTGCCAGGTCCTTATGCTTGGTACATATTGTAAAGATAAAATACTCTCGCTGTTATTTTTATTTACCGTTGGATCACTAAATAAAGCACTATAGCTTGGTGCAAGCGAATAGCTTCCATAAGTAGCCTGTTGGTTAATCAGCTTTTCACAAACGGCAATTACTTCGGCTGTTTTATTCCCTTCGTACAACAAAACCCGCATTTGCAGCGCCAGTGCAGCACCTTTTGTAATCCTGCCGTTCTCATTTGCAGGAAGTTGATCTTTGCCTGGAAGATTAGGGATAGCATTATCCAGCTGACTGATGATGAAAGCACTTACTGCTGCTTTTGACGTGCGTGGAATTTGCTGCGCCTCTTCTGGTGTTAAATCATGATCAGGAAGTGGAATATCGCCATACCATTTACTCAGGTTAAAAAGTGCAAAAGCCCTCATAAACTGATTTTCAGCTTTCATCCTAGCAATGGTAGCATCCGGTAAGGTGGTATTTTGATCAATATTTGCCAGAAAAATATTTACCGATTTTATCGTGCGGTAATAACTTGCCCAATCGCCCTGAAATTTGGCCGTTAGTGATGTTGCATTCCCACTTGCAATCAGGTTTAAATCTCCCGAAGGAGAATAAGCATTATCTGAAAGTGCTTCTGGTTCAAAATATAGTGTACTGTTATAGAGCAGACTATAATTATTATTTAAAGCACTGGTTACGTTTACATCCACCGTCCAGAATGTTAAATCAGAAAACCGGTCGGTAGGCGCAATATCGAGTTTTTTGCACCCTGCAAATCCTATGATTGCAAAGGCGATAAAAAGGTTTTTATATAGGTATTTCATCTTGTTTAATCTAACCGTTATCGTTAAAAAGTTATATCCAGGCCAGCGCCATAAAAGATAGGCAAAGGATACTGGCGGGCACTGTTTGATCCCGAACCTGTGCTTACATTGTTACCAAACTCTGAAGTTTCCGGATCAATAAATTTAAGTTTGGTGAGCGTAAACAGGTTTTGCCCGATCAATGAAACCCTGAAACGCTCTACACCGAACTTCTTAGTGATGGTTTGAGGCAGGGTGTACCCTACATTCACATTTTTTAAACGGGCATAGGCGGCATCATATTTATAAAGGTCTGATCCCGTACGCCAGTTATTGGTATTGGAAGGTGAGCCAATGTTTGCAAAAATCGGGTACCGGGCATCTGGATTGTTAGGTGTCCAGTGGTCGGTCATGTGTTGATACACCGTAGCACCATATCCATAATGGAAGGGCTCTACCAGTTCTCCGCGCAAAAAGGTTTCGCGTTTTCCTACGCCCTGAATAAACAATTGAAGATCAAAACCTTTCACAGCTAAACGGTAAGTAAAGCCGAAGGTATATCTCGGAAAAGGGTTACCGAGGATGGTCTTATCATTAGCATCTATAATGCCATCATTATTAAGGTCTTTGAATTTCACATCGCCGGCTACTACCGGATTGCCTGCAATTTTGGGCGAATTATTGATGTCTGCCTGATTCTGAAAAAAACCATTGGTTTGGTAACCATAATACTGGGTGATGGGTTCACCAACTCTCCTCAATAACTGAAATACGTCTTGGTTGATGATTTGTTCTGTTGCACCTCCTGATAACTGAAGCAATTTATTTTGATTATCTGCCAGATTTACACTGAAACTTTGTGTTACGTTTTCACCACGCAGGTTATATGTTAAAGAAGCTTCCCAACCTTTACTACTAACTTTTGCCACATTATAATCTGGAGTGGCTGCTCCAAAAATAGCAGGAATATCTTGTCTGGGCTGAAGAATATCCCGGGTTACCTTATTGAAGTAATCAAAAGATGCGGTTAAACGGTTTTCAAAAAAGCCTGCATCAATCCCGACGTTCAACGTTGAGGCTTTTTCCCAGGTTAAGTCACGGTTGGATAAAAGCGTGCCGGCACCACCAACTGGAATATTATTAAAACCGTAAGCGCTTGCATAGTTGAAATAGGTGGTTTGGTATTGAAAGTTCCCTACATTCTGGTTACCCAGCACGCCGTAAGACGCGCGAAGTTTAAGGTTGCTGATGGTATTTTTCACAGATTCCATAAAAGACTCTCTCGTAATATTCCAGCCTGCACTCACTGATGGGAAAAAACTTCCCCTATTGCCCTTGGCGAATTTAGACGAAGCATCATATCTGGCAGTAGCTTCAAATAAGTATTTATCCTGGTAGGCGTAATTCAACCTACCAAACAGCGATAGCAGGCTATTTGAATTAATCGCAAGGCTGTTGCTGGAGTTTATCGGATCAACCAGCGTCCCGGTGGTGGGCGTTCCAAGCAACTGATCAGTTAGGGTTTTTTGAAGCTGAAATCCACGCTGAGAAAAGTTTTCGCTTGAAGCGCCGATCTGCACTTTGAAATCATGCGAAGCTATCTTTTTTGAATATTCTGCATACAATTTCGTGTTAAACAGTTGCGACTTGCTATTCCCATCCAATACCGCACGGTCATCTCCATAAACGCCTGAAGGCAAGTAATTCACCTGGATTCTGCGGAAGAAGGTGCCATTATTCTGAAGTGTTCCACCAAACTCTCCTGTAATTTTTAAGTCGTTGGTAACATTAAACTGGCCGTTAAAGGCACCAAAAATTTCATCGTTGTCGGCCTGATTGAAACCGCCTTTTTCTAAAATGCCGTATTCATTGTATTGAGAGGCAACCGGGTTAGTGAGGTAATTGCCATTTTCATCCTGCCAGCTGTAATTTAGCGGCACCCGATTCGCATCTGCAAAAATATTGTTGTCGCCAACGCTATTGGTTTTGTTACGCGTTTTGGTGTAAAGGAGAATAAAATTGGTTTTGAATTTTCCGATCACATTGCTTTGATTCAGTCGAAGGTTATATTTTTGGTAGCCAAAATCGGGTCCATCTCCTCCATTTCCAATAAAATTACTTTTCTGATCCTGATAACCTGCAGATATGTAAAATGAACTTTTATCGCCACCGCCCACAATACTAAAGTTGTGCGATTGTTGCGGCGCGGTATGCAAAAGGTGCTCAATATCCCAGGTGCCATTGCCCTGATCTTTCAATTGCTGAATCTGATCTGGCGTGAAGGCTGGACTCAAGCCGGAATTTACTAAAGATTCATTTTTATAATAAGCATTCTCCCATGCCGGAACTTTCTCTACCAGCACGTTTGCGTCCTGAATTCCAAAACTCCCGTTATAAGAAACAGCCGTTTTCTGGTTTAACTTTCCACCTTTAGTGGTGACGAGGATGACGCCGTTTGCAGCCCTGGAGCCGTATATCGCGGCTGAACCTGCATCTTTCAATACTGTTACGCTTGCAATGTCATTGGGATTAAGGGTATTTAAATTTCCGCCTACAATTCCATCTACCACAACCAGCGGGGTGTTATCTCCCAGGGTACCCACGCCCCTGATATTTACAGTAACATTGCTACCGGGGTTTAGGGAACTCTGCTGAATAATTAAATTCGGCGATTCACCCTGAAGCGCCTGGTAAACATTTAAAACAGGTTTATTCTCAATGCTTTTTGCATCAATAGTATTAATTGCGCCTGTTACTGAAACCTTTTTTTGAACGCCGTAACCCACTACCACTACATCATTGAGTGAATTATTTCCATCAGACTTTAACTGGATATTGATGTTGCTGCGTCCACCGATTGCCACTTCCTGACTCACATAACCTAAGTAAGAAAAGGTCAGGCTAGCATTAGCCAACGCATCTGGAACGGATAGAGTGTAAAGTCCGTTTGCATCAGTTACTGCGCCAACTGAATTTCCTTTAATCTGAACGCTTACACCAGGTAGTCCAACACCCTTTTCATCAACCACTTTACCCTTAATGATGATGTTAATTTTGGTTTCATTGATAATGACAGGACCCGGTGCCGCCAAAATTTGGATAGGTAAAAGTGGAATAGCGAGCACCGCAAGCAAGGCGAACCGCCAGTTGGGCACCTGTTTAGCCTTTTCTGTTTGGTAAAATTTTAATCTCATAATGTTTAGGTTGATCTGAATACCATTTCGGCATCAGCATATTTGGTTAGGTATTTTGGTTTTTATTTTAGGTAGAACGCTTAGGCTGGATTGCCTGCCAATGCGCATCTATTTCTTCCAGTGATCGCCCCTTGGTTTCAGGGATGAGTTTCCAGGTGAGGTACAATGCAGGCGCGCAGCAAATCGCAAAAATCCAGAATGTCCAGGCAGAGCCTAGTCCTTCCAGCATCAATGGCGTAAGCTGACCAACAAAAAAGTTTCCGATCCAGAGGGTTAATGTTGCCAAAGACATGGCTTTACCTCTAATGTTATTGGGGAAAATTTCGCCAATAACTACCCAGCATACCGGCCCAAAAGAAAAGGCAAAACAGGCAATAAAGGCTAGGATAAACATTAAAATCCAAGGCCCAGAGGTCATCCCAAGCTGGAAGAGCAATCCGATAATGATGAGCGAGAATACGGCACCGCCAATACCGAAATATAATAGCGGCTTTCTTCCCCATTTATCAACCGTAAAAATGGCGACGAACGTAAACACCACATTCACCAGCCCGATAGTTACCTGGCCACCTAAAGCATTATTAAGCGTAAAACCCGCCTGTTCCAAAATTCTCGGACCATAATAAATTACCGCATTTATCCCACACACCTGCGAAAGAAAAGGCAATAGCAACCCGATCCATAAAGCTTTTCTATATACTGGCTTGAAAAGCACGCGAATGGAGGCATCTTTTTCTGTTTCGTTTTGAGAAAGGAACGCTGTTACTTCTTTGTCGGCCGACTCCTGTCCGTCTATTCTGGTGAGGATCTTTCTGGCAAGCGCAGTTCGCCCTTTTGTGAGCAACCATCTTGGAGACTCGGGAACCGACAGGAGTGACAAAAGGAAAATCAATGCAGGTACCCCTCCTAAACCGAGCATACCCCGCCACACCTCTGCAGAAAATATTTTTTCACTTTGGCCGCCTGCAGCGTAATCGCCGGTATGACTGGCTAAAAAAGAATTACTGAAGTATGCTGTTACAATACCAATAGTTAGGGCAAGCTGATAAAGCGACACCATGGTCCCACGAAGTCGTGAGGGTGCAAATTCAGAAATATAAAGTGGTGAAACCATAGAAGCGACACCTATTCCTAAACCGCCAATTAACCTAAACGCAATGAGCCAAGCGAAGGAAGTAGCATACATGCAGCCTATTGCAGAAATGAGAAAAAGAAAGGCAGACAGAATCAGCACAATTTTTCGCCCATACGTATCGCTTAGTTTACCCGAAACACTTACACCAATAATACAACCTAACAAGGCACAACTCACAAACCAGCCCTCACTTACCGCATTAAGCCCGAAATCACTTTTTACTAAAGTAATCGTTCCCGAAATTACTGCGGTATCAAAACCAAAAAGGAAACCGCCAAGAGCCGCCACCAGGCATACCAGATACAAATAAGTTTTGCTGCTTTTCACAGCCAGATGTGGTAGAGTATTGTCCATGGATTTTATTTTAAAAAAGCTTTAATCACCTTGGCCCTTTTCAGGCCATTGTTAACTATTTTGTAACTTCCTGAGGCAGCCGGGACCACAAAGGTTTCTGCGAATGCAAAAGTTGAACGGGTTCCGTCAGCAGAAGTAACACTAACCGATTCACCTTCTACTAACATCAGTATATGGCATACATTTTCAGTCTGAATGTCAACTTCCCCGTCGAATTCTAGCCTATGGACATCATAAAAATGATCGGGATGAGTAGGAAGATGATAGAATTTGAGACCGTCCTGCTCCAAAAGGACGGTGGGTTTAGCAATCAGTTCTTCTTGAACCTGATCGCCTTTTCTACTGAAGTCCAGGTTATTAAAGGCGTGTTCAATGTTGATTGGCCGCGGATTCCCGTTCAGGTCGGGCCTAACCCAATCGTACATTTTAAAGGTAAAAATATAAGGTGTAGCACTAATTTCAAGCACCAGGTTTTCTGCTCCCGCGCTATGGATCGTTTGGTTCGGAATGAGAAATAAGTCATGCTTTTTCGCCTGATGTACCTGAACGTACTTTTCTATTTCGATCGCCTGGTTGTTTGCATTACTCATTTCGAGGCTTGCCCGGAAATCTTCTGCATTGATATTCTCCTGAAAACCGAGATAAACTTTAGCATTTTCTTTACAGTCTAGAATATAATAGGTTTCATCCTGAGTAATATTTTCACCGAAGTTTTCACGAATATAGGCTAAGCCAGGATGGCATTGAATAGAAAGATTCCCTCCATCGAAGGTGTCCAGGAAATCAAACCTGATCGGAAATTCATCGCCAAAGTGCCCCGAATGTTTACCCAAAATGTTCTCACTATGGGTATACATCAGCATATCGAAAGAAACTTCTAAAAGTAAATTACTGCTTTCAAAGACAATTCCGTTTTCAGGAACAATCAGCTCGAAAGACCAGGCATAGTTTACCTCATCCTGGTTCAATTGTGGCATTTTTTCTTTTATCCATTGCCCGCCCCAGGCGCCAGGCGCAAACCATGGCCTAGCCCGAAATACCGAAGTAGAAAGCTTTGCAAGTCCATTCCGGATATCATCACCTTTCGCCCAGTTTAACGTGTCATCCCACTGCGCATCTGCGAAAACATCAATCTTTTCTATAAGCTTCTTTTTTTGCGCATTCAGCACCATCCAATCCACAAAGTAGAACCTTTTATACATTTCCGTTTGCCCGTTAGGATCGCTCAAACCCAAATTAGCGATCGATCCCGCGCTCATTCGATGTTGAAGCTCATTTTTAGGAAGATCGACATAAACCAGCGCAGCTTCCCAGCTAGCCAGTGATGCCCCACAGCCAATAATGATATTAATATCTGCCGAAAGATCCATTTTGGCAGATTCCAGGTCAGAAATTGAAAAGAAATCAGCCAGCGAAAGTGGACTCTTTTTACCCCAAACCGAATCTTCATGACCGATAAAAGGTTTGACCATGGCATTTATCTCTTCTTCTGTTTTAAAAAAATCAGCAGATCTGATCCAATTCGTACGGAGGCCCCTGGCATTCAATTCCAGTTGCAACGCAGCTATCAGCCTATCCCAGTAAACACCTACGTATCCATCAATCACAACATTTTTTTGTCCAATCAGGAAATCACAAAAGGAAGTATAGCCTTGAAAAATCTTTTGGCCTCCAAGGCTATGATATGGATAGATCTCATAACCAGTTGATTTTGGAATATCGCCAATTAGAGCGGGCATTATTTCCTGTTTAGTTTTTCTTGGAGGTTTTGCTACAGCCATAGTTGCTGATGGAATTTGAGCAGTATTAGGAATATTATTTTGCATACTTTATTTGTTCATACATAACTGAAAACTTTGCTAACACAATTGAAATTCTTCAAAGGGAGTTAAGCGGTGATTAATATTTTAAAGCGATTTCAACTTTAAATAAGAAACATACAGAGATTAATAATGCTATTACCCATAACTAAAAGATAAAAAAAGTTAAAATTGGTTAGAACATACATTTGATAGTATGTATATACAAATGTATTATATATTAATTAATATCAAAATATTTAATTCAATTTTCATGTTTAATTATATTGCTGTATTTGTTAAGGCTAATACAGACATAAGAGAATAATATGTATACACATGCGGTGTGTAGTTATTTTTTTCTATCATTGTGCTGATTATGAAACTTGAAATTGATCACGATAGTCAGGTCCCCCTGCACGTTCAGGCGGAAGAATTGCTCAGGAAGCTCATTGAATCAACTGAATATTCAGAAGGAAAGTTATTGCCTAATGAAGTGGAGCTATCAAAAGACCTGGGTATTTCGCGAACTACTCTCCGCCAGTCGATCAACAAACTGGTATATGATGGTCTTTTGATCCGCAAGAAAGGTGTGGGTACAAAAGTGGTTGAATCCAAATCTTTAAGTTCAAAATCTAAAAACTGGATGAGTTTCTCTCAAGAAATGAGTGCCCGGGGAATTCCAATCAAAAATTTCGAATTGCATGTAAGCTGGGTACTTCCTGATAAAAGAATTGCCAGTTTTTTCGATATCAAATCAGACCAAAAGATACTGAAACTCGTAAGGCTTAGAGGCCGACCAGAAGGTCCATTCGTTTACTTCGAATCTTTCTTTCACCCAAATGTTGGCTTAACCGGAGAGGAGGATTATAAAGCCCCTTTATATGAAATGCTTGAAAAAACCCATGGGGTAATTGCCATGGTCTCCAAAGAGGAAATCAGCGCAATTCCTGCCGATGAATTAATCTCCGGAAAGCTAGAAACAGAAATCGGTGTGCCGATTCTTTTTCGAAAAAGATTTGTATACGACATCAATGAAAAACCGATAGAATACAACGTAGGCTACTATAAGGCAGATAGTTTCGTCTATACGGTTGAAAGCAGAAGGGAATAATAAGATTTTTCGCAGCAGTTTTTATTTGCCTAATTGATATGTCTTACTCACTTAACTTTCCTGGCGAAACGGCAAACTTCTTTCTAAAGGCATTGCTAAAATGAGGTACAGACGAATATCCCAACTGAAATGCAACTGCCTTTATTGGCGTACCATCAAGCAGTAGCTCTCGGGCATAATTTAGTTTATAATCTGCGAGATAACTGAAAATACTGCTATCAAATACACCTTTAAATCCTTGTTTAAGTTTAAATTCGTTAATACCACAAATTTTGGCTAATTCGGCAATAGAAGGAGGTGCATCCAGGTGGTCGATCAGGTACTCCCTGGCATAATAAATTCGCTCCTGATCAGGGGCAGCTATGATAGGTGCATGCTCAATTTTAATCCGTTCTTTTTCAAAGGCCTCTGCTTGTAGCACCAGCAATTCGGTACATTTAGAGGCAATAAACACCGATTTTAAACCTCCTGTATATTTGCAGTTTATGATATCATAGATGCAATTCTTCATCGCCCAGGAAACGCTCAAGTTATATTCGGCAAGTTGTGAATATTGTCCTGCATCAAGATGGTCTGCCAATCGCTGGAGCGCAGGATTGGAATTTTCAGCGAGTTGCAGAAACCTGTCTTTAGCGAAATGAACTTCGAAAAACTGGTAAGGATGGGTGGTGTCATATTCCCCGGTACCTTCCAGCTCAGGCATATAAATGATGTTTTGCTGATTTGCGTTAAATGTATATTGACGCTTGTTAACCTCGTTATAGATCGATCCATTCCCAGATAAGGTGAATCGCAATTTTACCATATCAGGCAACTCATTGGTTGGCCTGAAATACATTCTACGTTCCTTGAACTTAACATCACCGTAGATGATATAGAGGTCTGGGATCGTAATTTGAAGTAGTTCGGCATCGCTGAAAGAAAAAGCATAGGTATTATTGCTTTCCTTAACTTCCCTTTCCTGAGCGGAAAGTTGCCCAAATTTGCCACCTACTTTTTTCCAGACTCCGTAATTCTTACCCACATTAATTGCCATAAGCGCAAGATGACAAAAAGTGTGCTATTCTTATGTCAGCACCCAAAAATTTACATTTTGTGTAAAAGAAAATCCTTTTTATATAAATCCGAAAAATAATCATTGGTCAAATTTGCGACAGGACAGTTTGTTTGGCCGTTAGCTGCCATTCACTAAATCCGAAATAGAAAGAATTATGGATGAATTGACAGATATAGAACCCAAAATACAACGCAATACTGCAACGGTTCTGGAAATCGAAACAGAAAACTTACCGGCGCTTTCACCACTTTTTAATCCGGTTGATAAACATATTGATGGCGAAAGCTTTGCCAAACGTTTTATAAAGGAAGGAGCTAGCTGCCGTCTTGACGTAAGCGATTGTTCATTTGATTATTGTTCTACTGAAAATACAGTTTATTTCTGGGAGGAGCCTTTAACCAATCTGAAGGAAATATATCGCATATTAAAGCGCGGGGGCTTGCTAAAGATGGCCTTTATCGAAAAAAAGTATGGAGGTGATTTACCCTGGACGCAACTGGACTTTACTTTTTATCAACCAGATGAAGTGAAATCTTTTTTGATGGAAGCAGGCTTTATTAAAATTAAAATAGCGCAAATGCACAGTAAAAACACTGGCGTAAATGCAGAAACAATGGGCAGGCCGTTTACACTAATTAGTGCCTATAAATAACCTATTGGAACAACGGTGGTGTCCTCTACTCGTAAATTTTGTACTGGATTCATTAAGATTTAAAGGATTGGTCGCGATCTTAAAATCAGTCTTTCCGGTGCAAAATCTTATCCGAGGATTTCGAAGATGAACAGTTTATTTTCAACGCTTTAAAATCTATTCAAAGAAACTAAATCAGGAAGAATTTACCTGAAGGATCGTTGGTTTAATAACTGGAGATAACGGTCAATTCTTCTTTTATTTTGCTGTTGCAATAAGCTAGGATAGAGATTCATTAAGACATTAACCGCAAGCATTACTGTGGCAAAGAGGTACATGCCGTAGTATATTTTAATCAGTATGAAAATCCCCATAAAAATAAAGGCAAAAAGATGGTTGAGTTCAGCGGTCGTCATTTCCGACCTGTATTCCTTTAGTTCGCTGGCTAAGATCCTCTTTTTTACTGATAGTTTTGGATTGAAATACTTGAAGAAACTATGCATAATTATCCATTTGAAAGGTACTAATCCAAGTCGGTCGTTTACCCGCTCGCTCTTAACAAAGTTTAGGCTTGAAAGCATTTTCGTATAAAAATTGGTTTTTGAAATTATGGACGTAATGATCATGCCAACGATCCAGGAAATAAAAGCGATTGAAAAGCTAAAGGTGATATACTTAACCATAATTGGAGGCGGTGATTGTTTTGATGATTCATTCACTCACCTAAAATAACCAATAATATCAGAAAGCGATTTTTTCGATCTAAAAAGACTGTTGATTAAACGTTAAGACTGATCTTCTTGCCTGTTTTTACAGCATTGTAAATCGCATCAATAATTTTAAGATCTTTCAATCCTTCTTCGCCGTTTACAGGAACAACCGGATGCTTATCCTCAAAAATAATACTTGCCATTTCATCCATCTGTACAGTTTGATGGGTAGTGACAGGTTGCGTGAGATCGCCTTCATGGGTCCTACCCTTAATTGGACCGTAACCAGTTGAAGGTTGCATCTCTGCAAAGCCTTTGTCGCCGCTCATAAAAAATCTATCCAGGTGATTGATATTATAACTAGACAAGCAAGAAGCTATCGCACCGCTTGGAAAACCCAATTGAAATTGTACAGTTTCATCAACGCCATCTTTAAACTTTACCCGGTCAGTCTTGGTTTCCTGTGCAGTTACCCAGATCGGCTCTTCGCCTACCATGTATCTTGAGCCATTGATTGCATAGATTCCAATGTCCATCATCGATCCTCCACCGGCCAGGGCCTTGTTTAATCGCCATTGATTGGGATCGCCTGCCTTAAAACCACATTGTGCCTGGAAAAACATAATCTTACCGAAGTCGCCTGCATTTCGCTTGCGAATAACTTCCAGGGTTCTCGGTTCGAAATGCATTCGGTAGCCAATCAGCAGCTTTACATTTGCTTTTTTACAAGCCTCAATCATCTCCTGGCCCTCTTTGGCATTTAGTGCCATTGGTTTTTCGCAGATGGCATGTTTTCCTGCTTTTGCTACACGAATCACCTGACTGTGGTGCAGTGCATTTGGCGTGATCACATAAATTGCATCGATATCCGGATTATCTTTTACCTGGTCAAAGTTCTCATAGTTGTAGCAATTCTTCTCCGGGATGTTATATTTTGTTTGCCAGTCTTTAATTTTTGAAGGCGTACCACTAATTACACCCACAAGCTTCGCTTTGGTACAAGCTTTCATGGCTTCCGCTACACGGGTGCCATAACTACCCAAACCCATAATGGCTACTCTAAGTATCCTTCCGTCAGAAGCTGGTTCCATTTGGTCTGGAACAGTTGCAAATCCTGTCATTGAACTCAATTGGAGCATTAAAGCTGATGCACCCATTTTCTGTAGAAAATCTCTTCTTGTATTCATTATTATCCTGTGGCTTTGTACCTGTTTAGCAAGATGTACGATCAGTAATTTTGCTGCTTAATTAGTTGATTTACATTATTAAAGCTAACAACAACTTCTTTGATTTAGTTTTTATAAAACATGCAAGTACTGGTGTAAACAGAAAGTTGCTTGCTTCATCATCTCAAATATTGATTTTTTTATGCTGCGGTTTTAAGGAAAGGCATCATGCGCAATAACTGGGCAACATGAATCGAAATATTAGGAATGTAACGGTAGTGAATAAGCCAATAGCTCAAGTTGCACTTGCAGATTAATTTTCTTGAAAATGAAAAACGGGAACTCATCTGAAGACAAGTTCCCATTTAATCTAAATTAACGCTCTCAATAATAGAACACCAGAAATACCTTTTTGTTTTGACGGAATGAAATTAAATTTATAACACAGACAGCGATCAAATAAACACTTAATTAGCGGGCATGGCTATTTTTTGCCCATTGTGAAATTCATTGAATATATGGAAGGTAAGCAAACCAAATCCTTTTCTTGGTGTTGAAGTAAAATCTAGTTTATATGATGAAGAAACAAATACAAACCGCATTATTATTTTTGACGGTAATTATATCATTTTCAGCTTGTAAGAAGAAATCTAAAGAACCCCTTCCGCCTGAAACAATCGAGTTGCCATCTAAGTAGCAGGAATAGAAGCTAATGTTGCAAAGTACTGAAAAAACGGCGATCCTGTAACACTTGGAAGCTCCACATGATCGTCTGATGCAAATGCAATGGTTGTATCTGGTGCTGACGTATATATTGCAGGACACGAAGTTAATGCATCAGGAAAATACGTTGCCAAATACTGGAAAAACGGCCAGTCTACTTCACTCTCGGATGGTACGAGAGATGCTTTCGCGAATGACATCTTTGTAAAAGGAAGCGATGTTTATATCGCTGGTCAGGAAATCGCTCCGGGCGGGTCAACTTATCAGGCAAAATACTGGAAAAATGGAATTCCGGTTGTGCTCACTGCCGAAACGCAACAAGCAATAGCTTCTGGAATTGCTCTTATTGGGAATGATGTTTATGTGATCGGTGAACGCCGGAACCTGGATTGGACGACCTCAATTACATGTTATTGGAAGAACGGACAACTAGTTGATCTTTCTGACCGCAGCAAGACTGCAGTTGATCAGGCCATGACGGTATCAGGGAATGATGTATACTTTCTGGTCTGAGGCTTACAATTCTTTCGGCCAGTCTCAAACCCATTATAATAAAAATCTAGGCACACCGATACTAATTAGGGATGGTACACCTGATGTAAGAGGTAACTCGATTGCGGTAAATAGAAACGATATTTACATTGCCGGATCAGGCACCATTGGTAGCAATAACGCGATCATAGCCAAATATTGGAAAAAAGGATCACCTGTTATACTTTCAAACGGCCAAGAAAGTGCCTTCGGGCTGTCGATAGCAATATTAGATACGGATGTCTAGGTTGGAGGATATCGAGACGGTACTGGCACATCTGATGGAGTAGCACAATACTGGAAGAATGGCAGCGCTGTTTCGCTAACCAATGGAGCGCAAGCTGCCCTTATCCGCAAAATTGTTGCGGTAAAAAAATAAAAAACATCACTGTAACTGACTGTATTAAATGATAAGAATGTTCTAATATCACTTCCTGACACACCAAGTCGTCATACTTCTCAGATTTTGAACATTCGTTGTCTTAATTGGCTCGTGTAAGGTTCCGCCTAATTTTTTGGTAAACCTTAAAAGCATTTCCTGGTTAACTAAAAAACGTTCTGATTGATCAGGAAGAATATAGCGGCCATTGCCAATAAACTGCACGGCTGATTCGATTCCAATATCTGATGCAAGCCGGCAAAAGAAATATCCACCCGGCTTCAGTACCCGCCACATCGAATTCAACATCGCCTCAAAATGTTCCAGATTCTTTGCAAAATGCAAAACTGCACTACTGATGATTAGATCAAACTGCTCGTTATCGAAAGGAAGTTGCTCTACCGGACTGACGAAAAAATGATCAATAGGAAATGAGTTTGAAAGATTGGAAATTAAACGAATAACCTCAGCAATCGCTTCAGGATCTGCATCAACACCAAATACCTCCATATTCTGTCTTAAAAAATAAACCAGATTTCTACCTGAACCACAACCGGCGTCAAGAATGGAGCGGCAATCTTGATAGGTTCCTTTTAACAACTGGTCAAATAAATAAATGTCTATATTTCCATAAGACTGCTGAATTTCTTCCTGTAAGCTATACATATTAAGCGCAAAGATATAAACTATGCGAATGAATAAAAACTGGTCACCAAATGATGGATTAAACTTGTAACCCAGCTGCTACCAGATATTTTGAAGACTGACTAAAAATATTAATATGCCCTTTCAGGCTCTTATATTTCAATTATTCATTTATAATGAAAAGGCAATCAGAGTATTTGGCCCGTACACGCCTCAATAAACTTTAGGCCAGATTCAGAATAGCAATACTGGATATTTTCACCTACAGCTGTCCCATCTACTGGTCGTAAATCATTTTGGTCAGATTTATTTAAGATTTTCTTCAGATCAAACGGAAATCTCGCTACTTGAATGATACCCAGACTGGTAAGGTTGGATAATGCCGAATTTTCAAGTCTGTTAGTAGGAAGTACCCTTGCATGTGCCTTGATATCTGAGAGTAGGTTATACGTTTTGCTGTTTTGTAACCTATTTAGCTCATACTGAATAGCAGAAATTCTTTCAGAGGTTTTAATTTCTCTGATACTAATCCCCTGACTAGCGTTGCTCGTCATTTTAAACAGCGATTCAGTCAGTAATTTCAGTTCCCTTTTTAGATCTTTTACCTGGGGCTCATTAATGCTATAAATTTCTTTCATCTCAGCACGTAACTGATGCACCTGCGTGATCATTTCCAGGAATGTGCTTTCCAGGAAAAAATATTCAGCCCGGGAAATATCGCTTAATATCCTTTGAAAATCTTTTGTAGTAGCTGGATTTGACTCGAGCATTGCGATGATTGGAATGGTCCAATGGCTTGAAACATCCTCTTTTACTTCATGTCCTGCCCTATTCAATAACGGTATTAGCAAAGTAGAATTATTTTCGCCTATTAATTCTATATTCTCAATAAAGCTATTTCCCTGCGCGCTAATCTGATCAATGGCGGGGTAAGTTGCGAGATGGGTTTGCTTAGTGAATGGCATGATATGTTCAGTTTATCAAAATCAAACAATCTACTGCCTACACGTTACTACCTGAATGATCGACAACTGATGTTTTGATGCCTCAAATATAGTATTACTAAAAATACAAAATACTCATATTTTGTCAGATTTGACTTTTATCAACAATTAAAAATGAAAGCGTTAGTATTATACTTCAACGTACTCCAAAATGGAATGCCTTCCCGGATGATGGCCCGGGAAGGACAAATAAAAATCCTGAGTCTTTGATATCTAAATTCAACCCTCAATCATCTTTGCAAAGAGACTGATTTAAGATTGAAACTGCATCAAGATAAAGTTGATCAGGTTTGAATTACCTAAAAATGCAATAGTATATTTAGACTAAACCACCTCCTTTATAGCACTAAAATCTACATCAATCGGACGAATTAGCTACCAGGTAGAATGTATCACATGCCAAACGCCATCTTCTTCCTGCTGAAACACCTTAATACAGTTATAGTCGACGTTCGCCAAATTCGTTTTGGCAAAAAACTGAAAGGTCAATACTACCATGTCTTTTCCTAGTTGCACTCGTGGAGACCGAACTTCATAGCTTTCTGCTTTTAAATTTCCTTCAACCTTTTTTAACAGACTACTCATGTCCTCAAACTTCTCCTAGCGCTTTGGTTCTACCACATCAAAGTAGGTAAAGCTGCGTTTTGACCATAATACTGCATACCCTGATGTATCTCCATTAAACCATTTTTCAAGTACCGCAAGCTCTAACCCGATTCTATGTTCGGCTCTTGTTCTTTCCTTTTTGTTTTTATAGTCCCATTTTTTAATCCTGCTGTGTTTTCCATAATATTGTTTTTTATATCGACAAAATTAATCCATCATAAACGCTATCCCATCAAACTAAAATGGAAAGAAATATCAGTTTTCAGGACAAATTTTTAGAATAGCATTACTTTTGTCATCAGCAATGATAAATAGATGAAATCGATACATCGATATAACTTTTACCGCAACAAATATGGTGTTGATCTGCCTGTTGATGTTGTTCCAATCAAAGATTTTAAAGCAGTTATTCGAAGAGCGCCCATTCATCGGCTGGCTTATTTTGACCTGACGTTTATTGTAGGCGGCAGCGAGGAACTGATACTTAATAATTGCAAAATGGCTGTGAAGCGGGGCGACATACTTTGTTCATTTCCGGGTCAGATCTGGAGTTGGCAGGAAAACACACAACTTGATGGGTTTGCATTGGTTTTCGAAGAAGAATTTCTACTATCTTTTTTAAGGATAATTATTTTTTTCGAACCTCAGTTATTTACAAGCCAGTCGCGTGTCTCCTTTGCTAACGGCAAATGAAGATCAATTTAAAGTACTGATAGATCATTTAAATTCACTTAGATCTGAAATATTGAAACGTACAGATAGCAATATTGATGTTTTAAGAGCCATATTATACCTGATTCTGAGTTTGCTGAAAGATTGCGAATTGATAGTTTTGAGCGATCCGAGCAGCTGCAGATCAATGTAATCAACAGATATATAGAATCATTTACTGCTTTGGTTGATGCCAATTTCATAGAAAGAAGGGATCTTAACTTTTAGCAGATAAACTATCCATTACGGTAAACTATCTAAATAAAATAACGAAGGAGGTTCTGGGGTCAACAGCTAAAAAATCCATATTGAACAAAACCATTCAGTAGTCTAAAAATTTACTTACTTATAGCAGCATTTCTATTGCAGAAATTAGCGATAGGCTCAATATATAAAACCCCTCTTACCATTTCGTATGTTTAGCAAACATTGCGGCATGACACCAAAAGAATTTAGAAACACTAATTTTTAATCTGCCGATCATGCTGATTAAAATAATAGGTTATCAAAATGGTAGTATTTTAATCACTATTGGTACTGAAGGGCTGCTATTTAGCCAGTACATTTGCTAAATAAAAAAAACGAAATGGCAAAAAAAGCATTGATTCTAATAGACATTCAAAATGAATATTTTGAAAATGGCATACTGGAACTTGTTAATCCAGGACCTGCAAGTGAAAACGCGGGAAAGTTACTCCAACATTTCAGGGAACAAAATCTTTTGGTTGTTCATATACAACACATCTCTCCAGCTGGCGCTCCTTTCTTCGTTAAAGGAACTGATAGTGTGGAAATCCACGATAATGTGAAACCAGCAAATGGTGAGATGATTTTTGTGAAACAGTTTCCGAACAGTTTCCGGGATACTGACTTGCTAGACTTTTTGGAATCGAATGAGGTGAGTGATGTGGTGATTGCTGGCATGATGACTCACATGTGCGTTGAGGCGACCACCCGGGCAGCATTTGATTATGGATTTGATTGCACTGTTATCGGAGATGCATGCGCCACAAAAGACCTGGAATACAGGGGCGAACAAATTAAAGCAATAGACGTTCACAATGGAAGTTTGGCTGCTTTGGAATTCTTTTACGCCAAAATTGAAAACACAGCAGAATACGTTTCTGCTTAATTTTAGTCTTAGATCCTTCCAGAATTCGAAAACCCGAGGTATAAAATCCTTTCTATGGATTGGTAAAATCTTAAAGCCTTGGTAAGATTGGATTCCGCTATAGGCAATAATGCCAAAAGTAAAGGACTGTGATAAGTAATCCTGAGCCCGCCGTTTGAAGCTTCACTTAAAGTTGAAGTGTTTCAGTAATTTAATAAAGGCTACAACAATCGCTGTTGTAGCCTTAAATTTAAATTAACGCTCTCAATCTTTATGATTGTGATGTAGGTCTCTCACCTCCTACGCTGCGAAGATAGTGTGTTAAGCGATATTTTTTGCACCTTTTAAAAAATAATAAATTTTAGTCTTCATCTCTGCTTATAAATGGCAGATCGAATCGAGCAAATGTTGATGTTCCAAAAAACTTTTGAAGTGTATACTAGCTGACTTTTTAGCCCGTAATCATCTACTGCATAAATATTTATCTTAACATACCATTTGCTAAATCGGAATATTGACAGAAACTAAAGTGCCACGGCCTGTTTCTGAATCGATCTTCACCTCGCCATTGAGTAACTTAACCCTGCTCTTTATCGAGGCTAGACCTATCCCCTTTCTGCTGATCTCGTCCTTTTGCATGCCTATGCCATTATCGCTTACGCTAATCGAAATCCTTGAAGGATCAATTTTTATTTCGGTAACGGCACGGGTAGCCTGCGAATGCTTTACCACATTGAGCATCAGCTCCTGAACAATGCGATAGATGGCAAGTTCGATGTATCGATCCAGCATTCTATCTAATCTACTGAATTCGTAAGTAAAATCTACGCCTAAGCTTAGCTGACGGCAGGTTTCATCAATAGCAGCCTTTAAACCGAATTGTTCCAATACCTGGGGCATGAGTTCATGTGAAATGCGCCTGCTTTCTCCAATTCATCTTTCAATAAGTTATCAGTATATCGCTTGGATTCAGCAAATGCTAAAGGGTTATTGACCGCTTGCTTGCTGGTAAGTTGTGTCATGCTAATTTTAACTGCATATAAAAGCTGCCCTAAGCCATTATGTAGGCTTTCTGAAATGCGCCTTCGTTCTTCTTCCGGCTGGAAAGCGTAACACGTACAATTTCCCGCTGCTGCCGGGATGCCATTTGGATAATTTTTTCTTCTGCTTCCCGTGCAGCAGTAATGTCCATATCGTTACCTAAAACTTTAAGTACCTCTCCGGATTCATTTCGGATCATCGCCGCTTTAAGCCGAATAAATTTCAGTTGCCCGGATATAATTAGCGCTAAAGTTTCAGAAAAATCTGCTTCACCCTCTCTTAATTGTAATGCCAACCATTCTGCCACCTTTTGTCCGTTTTCTGATGTATAATGAAGATAGGTTTCTGGTGTGACAGAAGTTTCATGCGCAAGCTGGAAAAGTTGATACATGCCCTTTGACCATGTTAATGTCTCACTGAAGCGATCATATTCCCAGCTACCTAATCCGGCCAGCTCCTCAGACTGTTGCAATAACATATAGCTTTTGTTCTGCTCCTGTTCAGCGAATTTACGTTTGGATATGTCAAGGGTGGTCCATACTACCCCATCATTTAATTTGACGAAACTAGCAGAAAACCACCTTTCGGCGGAGTCTTCCAAATGCGAATACTCAGTCTGCTGTGGCGTTTCGCTTTCAATCGTTTTAATGATCAATTCAATAATACCGCTATCTTTTATCCATGGGTATATTGCTAAGAATTGTTTGCCTACAAGATCATCCCGTCCCGATTCTTTTTCTGCTCTTTATTGGTAAGCATTGCCTTCAAATCTATAATCTTTCCACGTTCATCTCTAATCGCTTCAAGAATTAAAATCTGCAACAATGCAGTATCCAATACGGATTGAAGCAAGTCCCTGCTTTCTTTTAACTGAGCAGTTCTTTCATTTACTTTCCTTTCTAATACCCGATTAAAGTATATAACTGTTGCTCAGCTATTTTGCGCGGGGTAATGTCACTTGCCGTCCCTATCCATTCCAGTATCTCACCATCTTCATTAATTATGGGTATCGCGCGGGAGAAAAACCACCTAGTGGTCCCATCACTTTTAACAATGCTATATTCGATTTCGAACATCTTCTTTTCAGCGATTGCATCATTGATTGCATCAATCATTCTAACCCGTTCATCACCAGTAAAATAAGTATACATCCATTTCCGTTGCGCTATTTTAAAGCCAGCCTCATGAACGCTACCACTTAAAATGTACAAATCCTGGGCATCAGCACTCAACCGGTGAACCATGTCTGAACTTGAAGCGACAAATGAAGCAAGCCTCCGCTCACTTTCCTGTAACGCCTTTTCCGCACGTGCCCATTCTACCGCTGCCCAGGTGCGTTCAGCTACCTCCTCTATCAGTAAGATTTCGCTCTTTGTCCATTCTCGGGGTACCGCAGTGGTAACAGCCATTCCCGCAACCAATTCATCAACTTTAATTAATGGTACGGAAATCACTGCCCGAAGGCCTGTAGCGAGGTAATGATCTAAATATGGCGCTACTTCGGGCATGTGCACCACATCATAGGCAACGAATCCCTTCCCGGTAGCCATTACTTCAACAATTATCCCAAAATCTGCATAACGGTGCAGGCCTTTCAGACTAAAAGATTCTTGACGAACATAGTCACTTTCAATTAACGCAGTTTGCGCACGCGCATCGCACCATGCATAATAGCATCGGTCAACTTCCAGATAGCTTCCCAGTAAACGGGTGGTAAGTTCTTGAATGGCCACCGGATCTGAGACAAAGCGAAGCGCGTCACTAAGTTCTAGCAAAAAGCTTTGCCGTTTTTCGTTTTCACGAAGCCGTTCCTCTGCCCTGGCACGTTCCATGGCTGCCCAGGTACGCTTTGCCGTTTCGTTTAAGATCATCAACTCTCCTGCCGTCCATTCTCGAGGAATGGCACTAGTGATGCACATCGCGCCCATCAACTTATTTTTCTTAAACAAAGGCATGGCTACTAAAGTGCGGAGTCCGAGCCCAACGTAAGTTTTGGGTTCGTCGTGTAAGTCTGGAATAGTCAGTACATCATTTGTGATAAAGGGTTGCCCTGTACGAATAATTTTCAGCATCGACTCAAACGTATGCATCGCATGTTCGCCGGCAAAACTAGTCGATTTTCCCCGAACATAGTCCCGTTCAACCGTTGATACCTGTCTCTCATCATCCATCCATACATAATAGGTACGGTCTGCGACAATATACTCTCCAGGTAATCTGCCCGCCATTTCCTGGATCTCGACCGGATTGATCAACTCGCTGACCGAATCAGTGAGCTCAAGAAGGTAAGCCTGCTGAGATTCAATTTCCTTAATCAATGCCCGCGTGCTGTGGAGTTCAGTCACATCTGTATTGACTGCCACCGCTGCAATTACTCTTCCGTTTAGCAAAACCGGGGAAGCTGCACAGCGCACCACCCGTTCCGCTCCGCTGAGGCGATGTGTAACCAATACATCCTGAGTGACCCATTCTCCATCTAATGCCCTTGTGAATGCCTGCCAATGCGCGGGAATTGGTTCAGCAGTCTCTGCATCCCGGGTGTTGATCTCTGCTGCGAGCGTCCCAATGTTTCGATTCAATTCTTGCAGCATAGTGTACCCAAGCTGATCTAAAGCTGCCTGATTGACTAAGCTGATGCCATTAACATCACCTATATAAACCGCATCGCTGATGCTGTCCATCATCGCACGCAGTTCTAGAAGTGTTATTTCATTGGAAACTGAGCGATCACTACCTTCGTTGTGATCATCTGAATTTGATAAAGAGGTGGAGTGCATATAGATAGAAAATCAATTGCGCTTTTGGCGACGATGATGGGCAGCTAAATTGAACTGACCATCAAAATCGACCTTGCGACTGAAAAGCTAAGATACTTAATTCAGTGCCCAACAGATTACCGCTGATGCTTAAAGCGTATTTCTACGCGAAAAAAGAGTACAGTTAACTAAATAAAAAAAAGGCTTAAAAAATCAGCCTCAGTTAATTCGGCCAGCAACTTTTCCATAGCCAATTATCAAGAATTTAATGGTAATAAGCCTGAGTAATTGAACTTAAATAGAAAATCCGATCAGGAGTTGTACTCTCCCGCAAGTCGCTTAATAAGTTTCCTCATAAATAGGATCGTTTTGCGCAAATTACTTGCATCGCAATTACTGTATAAGGAAAGTGTGCAGTTGTATTTCCAATCAAAAAGTGGAAGCTTTAAAACACTCCGGCATCCGGTTTGTTCCGATACATATGCCTATCCAGAAAAAATCAGCTAACATTATTATTAAAGGAGCCCGGGAACACAACCTAAAGAACATCGATCTGGAAATTCCAAGAGACCAGCTTGTTGTCTTCACAGGGGTTTCTGGTTCGGGAAAATCTTCACTTGCCTTTGGAACACTCTACGCCGAGGCCCAGAGGCGGTACCTGGAATCAGTTTCCCCCTATGCCAGAAGGCTCTTCAATCAGATGTCTATTCCGGAAGTTGACAGCATTTCAGGGCTTCCGCCGGCAGTAGCCCTGCAACAGCAACGCGGTGGTACTTCAACCAGATCAACGGTAGGCAGCGTTACCACCCTTTCCAATTTATTAAGAATGCTCTACTCCCGTGCCGGAGATTACCCAAAGGGACAAGGTATCATTTATGCTGAAGGATTTTCTCCAAATACGCCGGAAGGTGCCTGCGAAAACTGCCATGGACTGGGAAAAGTTTATGAAGTCAATGAAAAGAGCATGGTACCTGATGATGGCAAAACCATTCGTGAACGGGCGGTTGCCAGCTGGCCAACGGCCTGGCAGGGACAAAACCAACGTGACATTTTGACCACCATGGGGATTGACGTTGATGTCCCCTGGAAACAGCTCCCAAAAAAAGACCGCGACTGGATCCTGTATACCGAAGAATCTCCATCTGTTCCCGTTTATCCGGGACTTAATAAAGAAGAGGTACAACATGCCATCAAGTCAAAAAAACAATTTGATTATATGGGCACTTTTATTGGTGCCAGAAAATATGTGTTGCACACCTTCTCGACCAGTCAGAGCCAGCTCATGAAAAAGCGGGCACTTTCATTTATGACAAGCAGCGAATGCCCGGAATGTAACGGTAAACGGTTAAAAAAGCAGGCACTAGCTGTAAAATTTGAGGGTCTGGATATTGCGCAGATGAGTAGGAAACCGCTTAAAGATCTTGAAAAGATATTCCTTCCATACACCAAAAAATTAACAGGTGAAAACCAGGCTAAAACCGTCAACCTTGAAAAGCAAGTGGTTACCCAGCGCATTGCAGCTGACCTTTTTGCACGCCTTCAGGTTATGCTTGAACTTGGTCTGGGTTATCTCACACTAGAAAGAAGTACGCCAACCTTGTCGCCCGGGGAGTTGCAAAGACTTCGCCTCGCAACCCAGGTCCATTCCAATTTATTTGGGGTCGTATATGTCCTTGATGAACCATCTGCCGGGCTCCATCCCGCAGATACCAGGGCCTTGCTAAATATCCTCGATCGACTGAAGCAGGATGGAAATTCCATTTTTGTAGTAGAACACGAGATTGAGGTGATTCGCCATGCCGACTGGATCGTAGATATCGGCCCAGGTGCTGGCGAAAACGGTGGAAAGGTTATTTATAACGGCGAACTTGACAAAATAAAAAACTGTAAAGAATCAATTACGGCCAAATACCTTTATCCAGATCGCACTCCTATCAAGCTTGATGCCATCCAGAAAAGGATTCCAAAAGACTGGCTTGAGCTGCAAGGTGTTTACAAAAACAACTTAGATGATCTTGCCGTCAATATTCCATTGGGCGTAATGACCAGCGTAACCGGCATTTCGGGGTCTGGAAAAAGCAGCCTTATTTCTCAGGTACTGGTCGAATTAGTAGGTAAAGCGCTAGGTCAAAAACAAGAAGTCGCGGAGCCAGAAAGCGGCACAGATCTGCTTGAGCAGCAGGCTCCTGAAACTGCAGGTGGGCAGCTCATGGACGGACTTAAAGGAATTAAACGCTTAGTCGTCGTGGATCAAAAACCGATCGGGCGCACGCCAAGAAGTAACCTGGCCACCTATACTGGCCTTTTTGACCCTGTACGAAAACTCTTTGCCAGTACCCATGAGGCTCGAAAAAAGCGCTATGATGCAGGGCGTTTTTCCTTCAATGTTGCTAAGGGAAGATGCGCTAACTGCCAGGGAGAAGGTCAGGTTATGGTAGAACTGCTGTTCTTGCCCAGCGTTTATACTCCCTGCCCGGTCTGCGGAGGAACCCGTTACAATGCAGAAACCCTTCAAATCACTTATAAGGAAAAGAATATTGCCGAGGTACTCCGCTTGACAGTTGATGAAGCCTGTGATTTTTTTGACGAAGTGCCCAGCATATTTAGTACATTGGAGACCGTAAGAGAGGTTGGGCTTGGCTATTTAAGACTTGGCCAGTCGGCCACAGAACTTTCTGGTGGCGAGGCGCAGCGCATTAAACTCGCTACAGAACTACAGCGCGCTCAAAATGGCAGTACATTATATGTTCTGGACGAACCCACCACCGGATTGCATCCTAGCGATGTAGAGCGGTTAATGGCGCAGCTCAATAGGTTAGTAGATGCCGGCAATACCGTGGTGCTGGTAGAGCACGACATGCATGTATTGTCGGGAAGCGATTATATCATCGATATTGGTCCGGAAGCAGGATCTGATGGCGGCAAAGTGGTTGCAGAGGGGATTCCATCTGCTGTTGCCGAAAATAAAACCAGCAGAACAGCTCCCTATCTAAAAGCATATCTTAAAGGTTTGGGTTAACCTACTCAATAAAAGTTTGCTTTCATTGAACAAAAGAAAAATGCTTCCGCAGCAATTGGAAGGATTTCTTTTGAACTATTTGGGAATGATCGGTTTCTGTTAATTATCTGACCAAAATTTTTGTAATTGAACGCGTTTAATAAACAAACTCATGTGAAAACTGCTATGCGTTGTGTGATCTGGTAAAATTAACAGTTCGAATAATTATAGAAAGTTAACATTGAAAGCCCAGCGATTCTTATCCTTTTATGAAGTTGTTACAACCAACAAACTTAGGAGAATACGGAACCGAAATGAGCTTTCCTCCGTCTGAAAACCAGGATATAAACGATAGTGGAAGGCAGGAAAAGCCAGACATAGTCATCTATTGGCAAACAACTTATAGGTACATTTGCGGTCGTAATGAACAGATAATTGGTACTTGTATTAGCAACCTGGCAGGGCGTTGAGGTCACATTAATAGCAGTAAATGATGCACAGTTTGCCACGGTACCTGAGGTTGCATAAGTAGATGCACTATAATTATTCCCTGATATTCTTTGATAGTAAAACCTTCCTAGACCTCCACTAGTAGGTACACTGTAACAGCCGGTGAGTTGTGCAGATGAAAACGCTGGAAGTATAAAAAAGGAAATAAAGAGTAAAAATGTTAAATAACGCATAAACTAATACTTTTAATCACATCAGTAAGGCAGGGCAATAACTTCTTTTATAATTAATAATGATCAGCCTGCGATACCAATTGAAATTAGCTGAACTGAATTGACAATTGAAAAGCCATAAAGCTATGGCATCTGATTAAAAATGCGACGTCACTTTTCAAATACCTATCAAAATATTACACTGTAACAATGACAAGACTGCATTTTTAATAGTCATTCGGAATAAGCGATATAATATCATTTAAGTAACTTTACTGATACACCATTTTAAGTACTAAGTTGATGAGATTTTAATTAGTTTAAGGAAGGTGAATTATATTTCGAGGTAGTTATGGGACACATCAATCTTTTTTTGGGATTATAGTCAAAAAGGAGTATTTATACGGTATAATCAAAAAAAGGCTCTTTTAATACCGAATCTCGATACAGTTTAACTACATTTAATGAACCAAATATTTCATCCCTTCTAAACGCTAGTATACCACGCCATCATCCTGTTAATCATTTAATTCTACCTTGTTTACACGTACAAATAAGCATTCCCGAAATAAAATAGTTAACGAAGGATTGCTGCAAGGTAACCGGTACAAAATATGCAGATGCTCGTTGTAAATAGACGCTTTTAAATTTACCAGCCCTAGCTACCCATGCAGGGGAAAAAAAAAGATGAGTTATACTGTAAGTCTATCCCGCTAATCATGTACCGTTTGCCAATTCTTGCTAAAAAGATAATTGTCCAGTTAAGCTGCTTTTTAATAAAGGACTGCTTAATGAGAAGAAATTTAAATTTTTTTTTCTACTTCTTGATTGTAGTCACCGTATTTTCTTTACTGATCTGGAATGGGATTCTAATGTCATCCCTGAAAGAGTTATTCTTCAGGTAACTGTATTTAGTAAAAATTATTCTGGTTTCCCTGCTTTCTGATCAGATTTCTTTTGAATACCATTGATTTGTTTATGGTTTTTGTTAAGTCGACAAATATCCTCATCACAGACAAGGCAGCAGCTTTTTAAAGCTTTGACTGAAATCATCGTTCTGACTACCTATTTCCATTTAAAGCTCCATAACAATCTGGAAACCCCAGGCAGGTAAAACATGCTCGCTTTGAGTGGATAAATTATCGCCATTGAGCAGTGATTTTCCCTTTGGATAAGCATATGTAAATGATTTAGGTGCGGCAGAATAATTGAAATAATAATGAACAGCCTTATTTTCGTTATTGAGTCCAGACTTGATAATCAGCGGAAATTTCATTAACTGATCTTTTCCCCAAAGACCTGCGTTTTTCAGCGCGCCCTCAAGAATCTTTCCGGTGATGGCTGCGTTAGTGCCACAACCAATGTAAGTTGCCGATCCCTTTCCATACTGGTTCTGAGTTACCGCGGCATACTTCCCCCAGGCTGGATGATCATAGTAGGCCAGTACCTTAGCTGTTGTCGGGGTAATCAGTTCCATAAATTTCTCTACGAAATTCTCCTTGCCAACCCCAAACGGATCACCTTTAAGGGCTACTTTTTCCGGAACTGTAAATTCATTATAGCTCACGCCACAAGCCTCACTAATTATACCAGGCTGTTTAAGCGTCCGCACCTTATTGTGTTCATCAGAAAATCCACTTTTAAAGGTATAAACGATGTGCCCGCCATTTTTCACAAAGTTATTTAGCCGGCGTAATAAACTATCAGGAGCGGCATACAATACCGGTACAACTATTAATTTATACTGTTCTATTTTCGAGCTGGAGGGATCAATAAAGTCCACACCAACATTCATATTATAGAGCACATCATACATTGGACGAAGTACACTGTTGTAATTTCCCGGGCCAAAGGAATTATACGCCGTCAGCGCCTCATTACTAAATAAGATAGCCACATCATTTTTCTTCTTCAAGTTGGCCAGATGTTGCCCCATTTTTTTAAAATCTGCACCTATCGTCTTCGCCTCTTCATAGGTTGGATTAGGTTCAAAATCATGACTGAGCAACCCTTTCCAGTAGGTTTCTGCAGAGTTATGAATGGAGTGCCAATGCCAGTAAGATACCATATCTGCACCAGATGCCAAATGGCTAAAGGCCTGCAGCCTTAATTGGCCAGGATAAGGTACCCATTCAGGAAATCCCTGCGCCTCGGTTTCAATAACCAGATAATTCTGGCCGGCTTTCATAGATCGTGCTATATCGCCGCCGAAGGAGATCTCTGCCCCTGTTAATCTATCTTGCGAGGGATGATAAATATCTATGCCTGCAACATCCAGAACCTTAGCTGCAGCAAAATGGTCAACTTCGGTCTGTATGCCGTAAGAGTGACCTCTCCAGTCCAGATCGAAATTCTGAGTGATGAATTGTGAAGGTTTCTTGTATTCGCGTACAATGTCTGCCTGCCAGCCAAGATAATCAGTAACGAGAGCACGCTGGAACTTTGCAAATTCTGCATTCAGGCTTGCATTAATACTTCCATTAACGGAGGGAAAGTCATCCCAATTATTAATGCGGTTGCTCCAGTAATCCAAGCCGAATATGCTATTAAGATCCTCTAGGGATGGATATTTACGCTTCATATAAGTCACAAACTGTTTCTGCACCTCCGGCCCCGCCGTTCCGTAAGATTTTGTCTCATTATCGATCTGAAAACCAATGATTGCCGGATGGCCTTTTATGTGCTCAAGCATCTTACGTATGGCTTTTTCTGCGTAGGTTCTGAAATGAATGTTTGTGATATCCATATTTTGCCGTGTACCGTACTGATTGGGACCTCTTGAGGTGATAGCGAGTACATCAGGATGTTTTTTAACCAGCCAGGTGGGTACAGCATATGTTGGTGTACCAATGATTACGCTGATGCCAGCTTTATGCATGCCATCGAGAACCCTGTCGATATGGGAAAAATTATAAACCCCTTCCTGCGGTTCCATAGTGCTCCACGTAGATTCCGCGATTCTGACCACATTAATCCCTGCAGCCTTCATCATTGCGATATCCTTATCAAGACGCTCATAAGGCATGTATTCATCATAGTATGCCACCCCGAAAAGGAGTTTTCCTTTTTCCAGTTGGGCAAAACTATTTTCGGCACCAAAAATAAACGTACAGATAACGATTATTAAAAGAGGTAAATTTTTTTTAATCGTTTTAGATATCAGATAAAAAAAATCACTTAATAACTTTAGACTGCCCTGTTGATATGCTGATGGTCGGGTTACATTTCTCATTTGCTCTTATTATGGTTGCCAGCAGAATCTTGGTTTAACTGCAATCCGAAAGTAGTAAAAATCAGGTTGGTCTACAAGAAGAATTACAGCAATTCTGTAGCAGGCGAATCTGATGGCATACTTTTCCACCTTCTTTAAAAACCTTTCCAGCAAACAAGCGAATCATTTCCCAACACCAGATAATTCATCAGGAGTAAAAACTGTTATCAAATGACAACGTTTTTTATTATCAATTAATATCGTTTTCAATCCTCGCAAGGGTGCAATTTTGCTTATCAAATAAATTTAAAATTTATAACAATGGCAGAAAATACAAAAGCAGGATTAGAAGCCTTGCTTCGTTCACCAGACGGTATTTTGGTCCTGACCGACCACCAACCCTCTCATTTCACAAATCTTAACAGTTACCAGCCTCGCATAGGACGTGATAACGTAGTCGGTTTAGCCAAAACATCGCAAGTTTTCAATCTAAACACTACTCCCGCCACAGTAGTGGGAGAAGGAAGCGGGTATCTCATCAAGAGACATCAAGGTATTTCCGCAACAGGAATAACCGCACATATTAAAAGCCGTAATTTAAATTAAAATAGAAATGCTAAACAGAAAAATAGTTGACCAATATACCCCTGGAAGGGAACGAGGTTTTTTAGGAGAAGGTCATATTGCGAGATCGTTGCTGAGCGGTAACTTTTTGCAATCAGACCCATTCATTTTTTTAATGGACGATGACATTCAGAAAAAAGATTTCAGTCCCACAGGTGGCCCACATCCGCACGCCGGTTTTGAAACGGTTTCACTTTTAATAGAAGGCAAGATTCAAGAATCAGCGGAATCGATTGAAAAAGGCGGCTTTCAAATTATGACTGCAGGAAGTGGCATCGTCCATACCGAGACAATACGCGAACCAACAAAAGCTAGGTTATTCCAATTGTGGCTCACCCTACCCACGGCAGACCGATGGGCGATGCCAAGGTTGCAGATCCTGGAAGCTGACCGTGTTCCTTCATCAACTCAAGATGGCATCGGCATTAGGGTATATAGTGGGTCGTTTGGCGGACTTACCTCTCCTATGAAAAATTATGTTCCGCTAATTGTAGCTGAGGTTACGCTGGAAGCAGGTAAAGCGGCAACATTCACTATTCCAGCTAATTTTAATGCTTTTATGGCAGTTATCAGCGGAAGTATTGAAGTGGGGCTGGAAAAACAAATGCTAAATACCGATGAAGTCGGGTGGTTAAATCATATTGATGAGGATGAACCAAGCGAACTGCAACTGCAAGGTGGAAGCCAGGATGCACGCATTGTAATCTACGCGGGAGAACCGCAAAGAACCGGAATCATTTCGCACGGCCCGTTCATTGCAGAAAAGGAAGATCAAATCCAAAAACTCTATAAAGACTACCGCCTGGGAATTATGAAACACATTGCAGCATCGCCTAAAGCGCAGAGAATAACATATTAAGAATTATAAAAATGAAAAAAGACAAAATTATTTATTGGGTATCTACAGGTATTGTCGCTGGAATGATGCTATTTAGTGCATTTGGATATTTTACCAATCAGGAAATGAAAGCCGCATTTGTACACCTCGGTTTTCCGAAATACTTCAGAATTGAACTGGGTATCTTAAAAGTATTGGGCTCATTGGCATTGATCCTACCCATGACGCCCAAAAAGCTAAAGGATTTTGCCTACTTTGGCTTCGCAATAACGTTTATCTCTGCGTTCATAAGCCACTTTTTTTCTGGCGATGCCATGCCAACGCCCATTATACCGTTGGTATTTTTTGGAATTCTGGCAGTCTCTTACATATATAAAGAAAAATTGAACTAAAATAGCATGAAAAAGAACATAAGTTTTTCAACTCAGGGCCAGCAGGCTAATATTGGTCCAATGACTATAGACCGGATACTTCCAAACCGCTATACCGAAAAGGTTGGGTCTTTCGTCTTTCTTGATCATGCTCTTCCTGTTGAGCAGAAACACAGAATCAGTGGAGGCACAGGTGCGCACCCTCATCGTGGCATAGCAACCTTAACTTACATTATCCAGGGTGAGGTGGAGCATTTTGACAGTGCGGGAAACAGACAGGTTGTGCACTCTGGCGGGATCCAATGGATGAAGGCGGGAAATGGGATTATCCATGACGAAATGATGAATTACGATTCAACGACGGACAATCGATTAACCCATGGCTTTCAGTTTTGGATAAACCTGCCGGGAAAAATAAAAACTGAAAAGCCGGAATATCTGGCCATTGAAGGTGATGAAGTCCCACATAAGTTACTCGCGAATGAATGTGGAGTAATCAAGGTGATTGTAGGGAATTATGAAGATTTAACCTCAAAAATTCCTGACTATCAGCTCCAGTTCCTCTATCATATCCATTTAAGCGGTGGAAAACACTTTTCTATTGAGATGCAAAAGGATATTGAAGTTGCAGCCCTTGTATCAACAACTGGTGCGGTGATCAATGATAATAGGTTTGAATCCGGAGACTTAATCCAATTCGACAAGGAAGCGGGGACGATAGAAATCAGGAATGTATCAGCTGACGCAGCAGATGTATTACTTTTTGGAGGCGAAACCTATCGTGAACCTATTGTTGCAGAAGGCCCATTCGTGATGAATACTTCAGAAGAGATTGTAGAGGCTTACCGTGATTTTTATGCTGGAAAATACGGAAACATTGTCCATAGTGTTTAACAGCACACCTAATTACCATAAAATGCCCGCTTCCTAATCTACAGCAAGCGGGCATTGTGATTAATTGCAACTCTTATTTGCCTTCCAGTAACGCTTTTATTGTTGCTTCAAGCGCTGCCCGGCGGATTCTTTTTCAATGATTTCCCTTCTACAGGTTTACGCCGTGAAGCAAAATCAGAACATTTTTTCATCGATTCTCAATGTTAAGGTTAATATTTTCGCAGGGTTCTTTTATAGAAAACGGATGACTTGAACTGCCTATCTTTCATTTCTAACCCATGAATTGAGCTTTAACATTAACAATGGGTCGATTATTCGCTTTATAGCTTATACTGGTTTTTCAAATAATCTTCGAGAGCAGTTGGTTTCCTCCCTAATATTTGTTCAAGCGTATTGTCGCAGATTAAATATTCTTCATTTTTTATTAGTTCTGCAAAAATAGAACTGAATAGGATTTCATTATCCTCAACTCCATATTCATCTAGACGGTTGACGAAATCCTCAGGATCAGGACTTTCAAAACTGATGTTCTTACCTGAAGCGTTGCTCAAGATTGAGGCGATATCTGCAAAGCTATAGGAGCGATTTCCAGTTAACGTATATGAGGTGTTGATCGGTGAATTCATCAGCATAATTTTTGCAATCGCCTCTCCCATCTCGGCTCTTAAAGCAAAAGTAGATTGTCCGCTACCCGAAGGGAAATAAATCCCGTTTGTAGGTAAATCTTCTCCGATAAAGAATGGTACTACCTCGGCATAAAGGCCGTTTTGACATATGGCGTAAGGTATACCGGATGATCTGATATAATTTTCCGTACGAAAATAAGCATCTTTTAAAAATCCAAGTTTACTCGTTTCTACATTATGGTTTAACGATCCACCTGCATAATAGAAGCGCTCAACTTTTGCGTTGAGGGCCGCAACAATCACATTTTTATGTTGCTCAAAAGCATCTTCATCGTTTGTAGAAATGAGCAGTATTTTCGATACATCCTTTAATGCTTGATCTAAAGCATCAATATCTTTAAAGTCTCCTATCCTGACCGAAATGCCGAGATCAGCCCATTTTTTAGCTTTTTTGGCATCTCTGGCATAAATAGCAATATCCTGAGGGTGTAGTTCTTTAAGTAAGTTTTCAACTACTGCAGTTCCTAAGTGGCCCGTGGCACCTGTAATCAGTATCATATTATTTTAAATTTAGTTATCGCTTATAATTTATAATGGTTAACGATGCATCGTTTAGCAAACCCTAACCAAAGTATTTGTCAACTTTTTAAAGTGCTTTGCTATTCTGCCCCGCCGCCTAATGATCTGTATAGATCAATAACCGCATCAAACTGATCTCGGTGGATTTCTGTTTGTTCCAATTCGTTTTGCAGACTATTGTTTTGTGCGATGATCACTTCAAGATATGTTGCCATACCATTCTTAAACAGTAACATGGCATCTCTGCTTGCTTTGTCAAGAGCCGCTCTTTTTTCACTCACCAGTTTGGATCGTTCATCTGAATATTTAGCTTTCGCCAATGCATCTGAGACTTCACCTATTGCGGTCATTACCGAAAGCCGAAAAGTTTCTGCGGCTTTCTGCTGATCTAATTTTGCGAGTTCATAGGCTGTCTTCAACTCATTCTTTCTGAAGATCGGTTGCGTAATATTTCCTGCAAAACTTTTGGCCAATGACCCCGGAAGGTCAAACCATTTTGTAAATCTGAAAGCATTTGCGCCCAAAGAAGGCGTTAAACTTAGGGCCGGATACATTGCTGCTTTTGATAAACCTGCCTTAGCATTTGCAGAAATTACAGCAAATTCAGCAGCTTTCACATCAGGACGCCTGCTTAGCAGATTTGCTGGAACACCCGTCGGAAATAAACCGCTTTCCATCAAAAGCACTTTACTTTCTGCACGTTGTATCTCATTTGGGAAAGTCCCACAGAGGATGCTTAGCGCATTTTCCTGAACTTCAATATTTTGTCGTGTAAGTGGCACCAGGAGTTCAGCCGTCTTCTTTTGTGCTTCAGCCTGGTCTACGGCAAGGGAATTAACCTGAGCAGCGCGAAACTGCAAGTTGATCATCTTCAAAGTGCTATCACTTAACGCGGCGTTACGCAATGCAACCTTGAGTTGCTCATCAAGCGTGATCAGGTTGTTGTAACTTTGTGCAACCTGGGCTACTATTCTGGTTTTAAGTGCCGCCAGGTTTTCTTTTTGCTGAAAATAATCAGCTTTTGCCCCTGCTTTCTGCATTTTCACTTTACCCCAGATATCTGCCTCCCAAGACAAAGACAGCGAGGCATTGAAATCATCTAAATAGCGTTGACCTGTAAATTGTTCATTTAAGGAGCCATTAAGTGAGTTTTTTGACGGAAATGTTCTGGATGCGCCAACAACGAGATCTAAATTGGGAATCAAACCCAACCTGGCCTGCTTATAATTGAGTTCTACCTGCTCAATATTTAATAAAGCAATAGATACATCTTTGTTTTTTTGCATGGCACCGCCGATCAGTGCTACTAATTTTGGATCTCGAAAAAAAATCTTCCAGGATAGCAAAATAGAATCTCCTGTTACCGCTGGTGTATTCTTGTAATCAGGTGGAATATCAAGATTCGGACGGGCATATTCCTTTCCTACGCTACACGAATAAAGTAATATCGCGGCGGCTAGAAATAAACAAATTTTGAAGCTAACTATTTTCATTTTAGTGTTTATTTATCTTTGTAAGGTGCTCTTGTTTATTGAATGAAATTTTTTCCTGCAGGTATTGGAATAGCATGTAAAGCAGTGGTATTACAAAAATGCCAAAGATTACTCCTGAAAGCATTCCAATAGCAGCACCTGTGCTAATTGACCTGTTGCCCATTGCAGATCCTCCAGTAGCAATCATCAACGGAATCATACCTACTATGAAGGCGAGCGAAGTCATAATGATTGGCCTTAACCTTGATTTTGCACCCTCAACTGCAGATTCCATGATCGATAATCCTGCTGCCCTGCGCTGCACTGCGAATTCCACAATTAGGATGGCATTTTTGGCCAGCAGTCCAACCAACATGATCAGGCCAACCTGAACATAAATGTTATTGTCCAATCCTATTGCTTTTATTGCGGCAAATGCACCCAATATGCCTGTAGGAATGGAAAGTAAAATCGAAAACGGCAGCAAATAACTTTCAAACTGTGCTGCGAGCAGGAAATAAACGAATAACAGACAAAGTGCAAAAATCATAATAGTTTGATTACCAGATGATTTTTCTTCTAAACTTAAGCCCGTCCATTCGTAACTGTAATCGGCTGGCAGTGTATTTAAGACATTACTTTCCAGGTTGTTCATAATTTCACCGCTACTGGCATCAGGTTGTCCAACAACAGTTATAGTAAGCGCATTGAAAAGATTGTATCTTGAGAGTGATTCTGGGCCATAAACTTTATGCATGGTGACCAAAGATTTTACCGGAACCATTTGTTTTTCATCATTACGAACAAAAATTTCATTAAAAGCTTCCTCATCTGTTCTAAAAATTCCATCCGCTTTTACATTAACCCTATAGAATTTACCAAAGCGTGTAAAATTCATACTTTGGTCTCCGGAGAAATAAGTTTGGATAGCACTCATAATTGCGCTTACACTAATTCCCATTTGATTCGCTTTATCTTCGTCTACCTCAAGTTCCAATTGCGGGTAATCAGTTCTAAATGTAGTATAAGCGTATTGTACACCAGGTTGTTGCATAATCTGACCTATTAACTGATCTGACATTGCCTTTAGTGCCGCTGGGTCTTTACCAGTTCTGTCCTGCAGCACAATTTCTGATCCACTGGTTACGCCATAACCTTCAACAGGCGGGCTCCTGAACGCCATCACCGTTCCATCTTTGATCTCCGAAAACGCTGCAGTAAGGTTCCCCATAATTTCATCAATATCCTGAACCTTACCCCGATCTTTTTTCGCTTTTAACTTAACGAAACCCATGGCATAGGCTGGGCTGGCACTATTCGAAAGAATGTTGAAGCCCGTTATGGAAGTACTGTTCAACACGGCTTCATTACCAGATAAAATCTGATCAATTCGTTTAGTTACGGCTGTTGTTCTGTTTAATGCAGTTCCGGGTGGCATACTTAAGCTAAAAATGATAAATCCATCATCTTCCATCGGGACGAAACTCTTAGGTGTACTTATCATTAACCAACCCGCAGTAACTGTTACGATAACTACCAATCCAGCACCTAACCATTTTCTTTTGATGAGGAATTTCAATCCCCTGATGTATCGTCCGGTTAAGTTTTCAAAACCAGAATTAAAAGCGATAAAGAAACGCTTTTTAATACCTGGCTTCGGCGAATCCTGATCATCACCATGAGTGTGGTTGTTCTTTAATAGCAATGCACAAAGTGCCGGGGTTAATGTTAATGCATTAACAGCAGATATAATAATGGCAATGGCCAGCGTGTAAGCGAACTGCTTATAAAATATTCCGGAGGAACCTGTCATAAATCCGATAGGAATAAATACGGCTGACATCACCAAAGTGATTGAAATAACGGCACCAGTAATTTCGCTCATGGCACTATGCGTAGCTTCCTTTCCACTGAGGGTTGAACCTTCCATTTTTGCATGAACCGCTTCTACAACCACAATGGCATCATCCACAACAATACCAATAGCCAGTACCAGCGCAAATAGCGTTAACACGTTAATGGTAAATCCAAAAGCGAGGAGAAAGAAAAAAGTCCCCAGAATAGCAACCGGCACAGCAATAGCCGGGATAATTGTAGATCGAAAATCCTGAAGAAATATAAATACCACAATAAATACCAGAATAAAGGCTTCTATCAGGGTTGATTTCACCTGGCCAGTCGCCTCATCCAACCGTTCTTTGGAACTTAACAGGTTGGAATAAGAAATATCTGGAGGAAAATTTTTTGCAGCTTTAGCAAGCTCAGCCCTTACTCCTATTTCAATATCATTTGCATTTGATCCTGTAGTTTGTAATATCGCCACGGTAACCGCATTTTTTCCATTGGCTGTTGAATTACCACTATAGCTTAAAGACCCAAACTCAATTCTAGCAACATCTTTAAGCTTAACCAGGTCTCTTCCATTTTTTTTGACTACAATGTTCTCATATTCTTCAGGCTGATTTTTTTTACCCTTATATCTCATTACATATTCTAATGCAGCATCTGATTCCTCCCCAAGTTTACCCGGAGCAGATTCAATACTCTGCGCAGCAATGGCCAGATTTACATCTTCCGGTATTAAATTATAACTGGCCATTTTCTGCGGGTTTAGCCATACACGCATTGAGTAATCTTTTTGGCCGAATACCTGTGCCTGACCAACACCAGGGACACGTTTAATTCCTGGGATTAAGTTGATATTTACATAGTTCTGCAAGAATAGTTCGTCATACTTTTTATTGTCTTCTGTAAAGACATTGAAGATTACGATCATACTGTTCTGCTGTTTGGAAGTAGTAAGCCCCATTCTTATTACTTCCTGAGGGAGAATAGCAGTAGCTTGCTGCACCCTGTTTTGTACATTTACTGCAGCCTGATCTGGGTTGACCCCTTGTTTGAAAATGACCGAAATCGAAAACGTTCCATCATTACTGGCGGTAGATTTAATATACTGCATGTTTTCTACGCCGTTTAGTTGTTCCTCCAGAGGAGTGATCACCGAACGGATTACAGCTTCACTATTACCCCCCGGATAACTACCTGAAACCATTACGGTAGGCGGTGAAATGTCAGGAAACCTCGTCACAGGAAGTCTCGTTAGTCCAATGATACCCAGTATCAGCAGCACCACGGAAATAACCGTTGCCATTACGGGTCTATCTATTATCTTTTTTAACATAATTTTGCTTTTTGCGCGGACTTAATTTTTAGTCGAATGCTTTTTTGAAGGATTGGGATCAACCTTCATTCCGTGATTGAGGTTATCAATACTATTAATGGCGATTTTATCGCCGACTTTGAGACCAGATTGAATGATATAATCACTTCCTTCACGTCCTGCTATTTCAATTGGCTTCATTTCCACTTGATTGCTATCACCAAGAACAAATACAAAGAGCTTATCCTGAATGTCTTTCACTCCTGCCATCGGCACTTTTATTGATGAAGATGCATTTTTGCTGAGGATGATTCTAGCCGAACCGCCAGATCTTAAAATTTTATCCGGATTCGGAAAAATAGCTTTTAGTGCCATAGTCCCTGTAGCCTGATCTATACTTCCACTGGCCATCTCCAGAATACCAGCGTGGTCAAACACTTTTCCATCAGCCATAACCATTTGAACTTTATTTCCGGCATCGCCGGCTTTTTTGGCTTTTGTATAAGCAATAAAATCGGCCTCACTCATAGAAAAATAAACGAATACCTGATTGATATCCGAGAGAGTTGTAAGTGGTGCGGCATCATTTGGAGTAACCAGGTTTCCAATTCTGTTTGGAATTCTACTGATATAACCACTTACTGGCGCTTTAATTAAAGCGAAACCGGCGTTTATTCTGGATGAGCCCAACGCTGATCTTGCCTGGGCAACCTGGGCAGAAGCAGATTCGTATTGTGCTTCTGCAGTTTCGAGTTGTAATGGAGAAACAACTTTACCTTCTACCAAGGGACGGAGTTTTTCCAGTTCTATTTTCGCAGTAGTCTGTGCAGCCAGATTAGCCTTTAAATTGGCCTGACTGTTGTTTACCTGCTCCTGAAATACGTCACTTTTAATTTTAAAAAGTGGCTGACCCTTGCTTACGTATTCCCCCTCCTTTACATAAATCTGCTCCAGGTATCCTGACACCTGAGCCTTGATGTTCACGTTTACGGCGCCTTCTATTGTTCCAGGATATTTTTTCTCCAATGTGGAGGCGACAGGCGAAATACTTAGAAAATCAACTTTCATAGCTGGCTGTTCAGCTACATCGCCGTTCCTGCCACCACAAGATGCTGCCAAAATAGCTATTGCCATCAGGTGGAGATATCTCCATTTTTTCACTGCCTCAAAGTGCTGAGTCTTCATTTTTAATTCGATTTTTTCCAAACAAAAGAAGAAGTTTTATCTCAAATATGGTCTCATAATGTGCTCGAAACGTTTAAAATAACGCTTGAATAGCAGGCAGTAATTACCTGAAACGTTAGCCTAAAACTGGTATAAACAGTTCTGGTAACCAATATTTTTTTGACAGTAGATATGATCATTATGACGTGAAGTGACAATAAAATTCAAACTGTATCATTCAAACTAAAAGATCTTCTTTTAAGAATTATTTAGAAAGGTAGTCCGGGCTGGAAGTTGCCGAATTAGAATTTGTTTGGTTTACATTCAACACCAAACTGAATATACAAACCTTTTAGAAGACAAGCAAAAAGTTTAAAACTAGGGCTGGTTGTCTACTCAATTTCGATTTTTCATCATTCAACATGCGTTTTTAACGGTTGAGTTATATTTTATCGCGCTAGCCGTAAGTTATGGATATTTTTGGGCTGAACATAAAGCAATAAAAACTGTGAAAGTTCTCAAAAATAAACATATTGTTGATCAGCTAATCAAGACTTCATGAATCAAAAACAGATATTTAAGAGTATGCTAACTTTATCTAAATGTTTATGTAAACAATAATGGTACAGTATTTTTCATTTTGGGAATAGCCACAGTCTCAAAAATGCCCTTAAAGGGTTCAAACCTTTTAACAAAAATTCCGTAATATAGCTAATGGAATGTGCAAGTTCCTTCAACCGCAAATGCCCGATTTAGAAAACAAAGTTGATACGTTTTTAAGTAACAAGAACAGACGCATTATTTTTTTACTTTGCACTTTTGTGCTTTATTACCTGGTATCATTCCTGATCGATCCATATTCAGAATTCTGGAAAAATTATTTTAGCAGAAGCAATTGGGATATTATAGCAGAGTGGCTTATTACATTTTTATTTTGTTTTTTAGTTGCAGAATGTGCTTTAGTAATCCATCACAGACTAAACAAAAGGTTACCATGGACTAAAAATGCCAGTAAAAGACTGTTCATTGAAACATCACTAAACATCAGCGTTGTCTTATTTTTGATCATTATGAATGTTTCTTGTATGTACCTGATCTATAATAAAAGTGAACCAATGGATAGTCAATTATCTATTGATGATATAAGGGGATTGCTTCAATGGATTATGGTCAGCCTAGTAATTTCCTTTATCATTACAGGTGTAAATACAGGGAGCTTTATGGTTAATAACTGGAAAAATTCTGAGTTGGAAGTAATTGAACAAACACTTCATGTATCCCAGCTTCGTCAAGCTTCAATTGAGGCAGAATTGAATGCAATGAAATTGCAACTTGATCCACATTTTATTTTTAACAATCTCAGCGTGCTTTCCGAGCTTATCTTAGAGAATCAGGAGCTTGGCTATCAATATTCTGAGAATTTCGCAAAAGTATACCGATACTTACTGGTAAATTCAAAAAAAAATCTCATCTCACTTGCCGAAGAAATCAAGTTTTTGAATGCCTATATTTTTCTGATTAAAAATCGAATCGGCGCTGGCGTTAATTTTGAAATTAACCTAAATGATAGTTTCCATCAATTCAGCATTCCTCCTTTAACGCTGCAGTTGCTTATTGAAAATGCCATTAAACATAACATTACCAGTAAGCGTAATCCACTAACGATAAAAATTTACAGCGGGGAGGATAATATGTTAATGGTGGAGAATAATATAATTAAGCTCGAACATTCCATAGCAAATTCTACGGGCATAGGACTTACAAACATTGTGAGGCGTTTTGATTTATTAGCTAAACAGCCTCCTTTAATTGAAGCCAATGAAGAAAGTTTTAAAGTCAAAATCTACCTGATACGCCATGATAACTAACATTCTGATCATCGAAGATGAAAAGCCAAACGCAGATAGACTTATCCGCTTACTTCGTTTGCAAATCCCGGAAGTTAACATTCTGGCTGTTCTTGATAGTATTTCAGATAGCGTAAATTGGTTTAACGAAAATCCATGCCCTGATGTGGTGATGCTTGATGTACGCCTGACAGATGGTTTGAGCTTTGGAATTTTCGAAAAAGCAAAGATAAATTGTCCTGTAATTTTTACCACTGCTTACGATGAATATGCGCTGCAAGCGTTTAAACATAATGGCATAGACTACCTGCTCAAGCCTATTGAAGCAGAGGAACTGGAAAAAGCATTAGCTAAATTGTCACGGATGGGTGGTTTATCTGATCAAAAAGTATTAGATCGTTTACTCGTAGCGCTCAAACCTAAAACCTATAAAAGTAAATTTCTACTGCCATTTAAGGATGGATTTAAAGTTGTTCTGGTAAGTGAAATAATGTACATAGGGGTAGAACATCGCATTTCAACCGCTTATCTGTTAAATGGTTCAGAAGTTATTTTACCCCATACACTTGAAGAAATTGAAGAGCAACTTGACCCTGCGCTATTCTTCCGTGCAAACAGGCAATATATTATTCATATGGATGCTGTTAAACAATTGCTTAATTACTTCAATAGCAAACTTAAAGTAATTCTTAAAGGAAAAGATGTCGAAATTATTGTGAGCAGAGATAAGGCGGCCGGATTAAAAGCCTGGCTTGCCTCTTAAGCAGTTTTGAAATGCTTTTTCTCGGGGACGCATGGTGTTAACAGAATTTTGATCGCCATAGACATAGTAGAATAGTGATTCGATCATTCATTTTGTAAAATTCACCAATATCTGGCAGCTATATTAAAATTAAATCGGCTTTCTTAGACAGCGAAGTTGCTTGCATTAGGTCTGGCGTTTAATGTCATTTGGTTATTCTTCATCAACTTCGATTCCCTTGCACAGGAATAATTCAGTTTTAATTCCATTAATTTGCAGGGGTTGATCGCCATCGTATTTTTGGAAAAGAATTGTGTTTTTTTCATAAAAAGCAAATCCATAGTTACATCTTAAAAATCTCGGGGCATCAATAAAATGGTTTTATAGGCATTAGCCTCAAATCAGTTAGGATAAGTTTAAATTGACGATCATGAACAAATTATTTTTCACTTTACTTTTAACCATAATCAGCATTAGCAGTTTTGGACAATCATGCGAGGATTCAACCAAAGTGTTGCCCAACTTATATCCAATGAAGGAAAATACATCCCGTTACCATAACAACTGGACAAAAAACTACTATCCAAAACGAATTCAGGATTTTAAGCATGCCCCGCTGCAGACCGGAGAAATCGTATTTATAGGCAATAGCATTACTGAAGGAGGCTCAGACTGGAGTAAAAAGTTTGGTATCGCACATATTCGGAACAGAGGAATTGCAGGCGATGTTACCGATGGGGTATTAAAACGCCTGGATGAAGTTACCTATTACAAACCCAAAGCCGTATTTATTTTGATTGGCATTAATGATCTTTTTAGCCTTCATCATCAGGAAGATAATCCCGCTTTAAAGTATGATAAGGTTGTCAAAGCCCCCCAATACATAGGAAAGAATATCTTGAAAATTGCGAAAATAATTCACCGCAAGTCGCCAGCGACAAGAATTTACGTGCGTACACTATTGCCGACCAGGCGGGCCTATATGAAAGAAGATCTGCTGGCAGTGAACAAGATCATCAGAAAAAATGAGGCCAAAGGCTTTTATACCATGATTGATTTATACAGTCAGTTTGTAGATACACAAGGAGAACTGGTTAGCCAATTAACAACCGATGGTGTACATTTGAACGAATCAGGTTATCAAAAATGGGTTAAATTTGAAAAGCCAACAATCGAGCGGCTTTTTTAGGACAGCAAATGGTATAAAAAAATAAGGCTACCTGGAAGCTATCGATTTAGCTGATCTTCAGGTTGCCTGGACAATCGCGATATTATCGAAAAGGTTGTTCCCCAAAAATGTACTTTTAAAACAGAAGACTTTATGAATTGCTTTTTCTTTCCTAAAACAGAGGAATGAGCAAGCTATAAAGTCTCAGTTTTACTTATCATCTGGACAAATAAAAATAAAACAAAGCCTTAACAATCTGACTCATTGAGCGCTTTCCTGTAACCCAGTCAGAAATACTATCACGGTCTATACCTGTATCAAAAGCGATTTGTTTAATTCTAACGCCACGTTCCTGCATCTTTTTTTCGATCCAGTCGGCATTGACAAGATTTGCCGGAGACGGAAGATGGGTTTGCGCCGTGACTTCCACCTTAACTCCGGGTAATGTTTTTTTAAACAAATCCTGCGTTCTTTTAATCAATGTTGCTTCGGTAGCATACTTTCCAGATGGCGTCTCATTTTGAGAAACAACTACGCCAATGGTGTGTTCACTAACGGCCTCAATATTGAAAGTTATATTTGACTGCTCCTGATGTCTTGCTGCAGCTGCCTGGAGTTTAAGCTTAAGCTCACTATCTATAATCCCTTCAAGTTTGTTTATATTTTCTATCATTCCATTTACTAATTTAAATTTTCGGCATTTCTACAGCTGATTTTACTCATTGATGCCCTTTCCTTTCAGGCACATCTGCTATGAACCGTTTGAAACTGGAATTGCCAAATCATCTTTTCTGCCTACATCTTTATTTACTAGAAAACCGCGGACCATGAATATCATTTTGAGAAATTCTGAATGTTTTACAGTTTGACTTTCTAACCAGTTTCAAGGAATATGGTTTTAATTTGTTTTAAATATCCAGGTTGCCTGCCCTGTTCACCTGTATATTGAGTTAGAAGGTTTTCAAAGCTTTTTGATATAGAATAACTTGTTGGCGTACATCCCGTAGGTATTTTAACTATGGATGCTATAGTCTGCCAGAAAGCATTAAACCAGCTCCACCTTGTTGATAATAAGGCATTAACGTAAATTTAGTTTCTTTTTTTCTATTGAAGATTTGTTTTACATAAGGATAAACCAGGTAGGCAATTTTGGTTGAGGCGATTCCAAAACCAGCACCAGCAACCACATCACTAAACCAATGTTTATTATTGTAGATTCGAAGTGTACCCGTAGCGGTGGCTACCAGGTAACCGGCATAGCCTATCCACGGACTCACATCCTTATATTCCTGGTGTAAGAATTCAGCAGCCATAAAAGCAGAGGCGGTATGTCCTGATGGGAATGAACTCTCGTCACTTCCATTTGGGCGTTCCCTGCCAACCCCCTTTTTAACAAAATGAGTAGAAACGCCCATAACCGCCGCAGAAGTGGCATAAAGCATCGTAGCATCAAAAAGGTTATGCTGTCCTTTTATCCCAGACAGGTTTAAAGCAAAAACTGCTGCTGCAGGTGCCAGGTGTAAATAGTCATCAACATGGGCAGCGAATGATGGATGGTCTTCCTGCAATTCGGCCCTGGTACTTAAATCAAGTTGCCGGAGCGCACCTTTGTCATAAACCGCTGCAAATCCGTAACCAATTAAAACTGCAGGTGCAATAAAAGTTACTGCCTGAAACTTCTTTCTCGGGATAACATTACCTGCATACCAGCGACCTGAAGAATCTGAATCAAAGCTACTTTTTAGCGAATCCACCATCCTGATGGAAGAAGGTGGTATGGTTGCCGCCAACTCCTGTGCTGTTGTAAGGGTAGCGCTACCACACATCAATAAAAGAAATCCCAAAATCTTTATCATATATTTATTTTAAGCAAAACTAGAAGACAATTATGTAGCAATTCTGTAGAATACACTTAGGAAGGAAAAAAGATACAAAACTGATGCATATCTTTCCATCTCTCATAAGTAATATCATAGCCATAAAGATTGCAAACTTGTTTGGTAATTGCTAATCCAAGTCCCATGCCTACAGATTCGGTTGATTTAGTAAACCGATTAAAGATCCGTTCTTTATCAATAAAACCGTTTCCAGTATTGGCAATCAAAAGTACAGTTTTAGAAAGTTCTATTACAATACTTCCACCCAGCAAATTGTGCCTTACTGTATTACTGAAAAGATTATTTAATACAATGTCTGCAAGATAACGGCTCATCACAACCGTTTTGTCCTGCAATCTGGTTTCAAGCCTTAGGCAATCTCTTTCAAAAAGCTCTTCAAATTGACTTACTTTCGCTTCTATGAATGTTTTCAGGTTGATTTCCTGCGCATCGGTAATGAGATTGTTTTCTATTTTAGCTAGCAGCAATAGAGATTGATTGAGACGAGAAAGTCTTCCGGTAGCCTGATAGATATCGGCCAACAGCAACCCCTGTTGCGCAGCAAAGGGCTCAGTTTGTAAAAGGGAATCAAGCTTCGAATTAATAACAGCCAATGGTGTCATCATCTCGTGTGAAGCGTTATCAGTAAAGCTTTTGAGCTCCGTATAATCATGCTTAACCCGCTCGGACATCGCAGTTACTGACTGGTTAAGTTCGATAAATTCATCTATTATAGTAGGAACATCGGTTACAGCCTCAATTTTAGCAATTTCAAAAGATTTCATCCTTTTCAGCGTATGATAAAAAGGCATCCAAAGTCTGGTCATGATCAGCCGGTTAATTAGAAACAGTGATAAGAGCAAAATTATGGTCACTGCCAGGGTGATTATAAGAATTACCCGGACCAGATCTTCAGACTCAACTCTGGATTTTGTAATGGTGACGAGCATATTTGCGCCATTTACCTGCACAGTGGTGATCAAACTTCTACCCGGCTCCTGCTCCTGATCTCGTTGATTTAAATAAGTTGTATCGGTAAATAGCCGAATAGCACTTGTGTTTCCTGGAGATGGACGATAATAAATCTGCTGATCTAGAAAGCTTGTGGGTAGTGGCAGCTTCTGATAGGTTTTTGTATACTGCCTGATTTCATTTTCCTCAACAGCTAAATCTTTGTCGAGCTTATTGGTTAAAATAAGGTGAATAAAGAAATAATAAATGATGCCCGTGATGATCAGTATAGCTGAAGACGTAAGAATGGTAACCCTATTGTATTGGGTAGATAATTTCATAATGCAGCAAGTTTATAGCCAATACCATAAACCGATTGAATATAATCATTTGCACCTGCCTCACTGAGTTTCTTCTTCAGATTTTTAACATGGGTATAAATAAAATGAAAATCATGAGACAAGTCCATGTCATCACCCCAAAGATGTTCTGCCATTGCATTTTTAGTCACTACTTTACCTTTATTTGATAAGAAATAAACGAGCAGATTAAACTCTTTTCTGGTGAGCGTGACTGGATTATTATTTACAGTAATTTTCATTGCAGACACATCCAGCTCAATCTCATTGAATTGAATAACATTATAACCATCAAAATTTTTCCTGCGTACAATTGCGCTTACCCTGGCTTTCAGTTCCGAAAGGTGAAAAGGCTTCACTAAATAATCATCAGCTCCCAGGTCTAGTCCGGAAAGCCTGTCATCGAGAGAATGCCTTGCGGATATAATCAGTACACCATCTTTTTTATTGGTTTTCTTTAACCTCAATAGCAGGTCCAACCCTTCCCCGCCTGGCAAACCAAGATCTAAGAGGATACAATCATAACTATATAGCTCAATCTTTTCGCTTGCCGTTTCAAAATCTGCAGCATGTTCACATATATTCCCTTCTCCGGTAAAATAAGCAAAAATGCTTTCATATAGTGCAACCTCATCCTCAATAATCAGTAGCTTCATTCCTTTGATTTTTGTTCTTGTATTCAAAATGGCCAGCAGCTTCAGCTAAGGGTTTAAGTCTCTAACACTCCCTACCCATTCTTATAAACTACTCATTTACAATAATATATCTTGAGCTAATTCAGCATTAACTTTAACCGCAGCAAGCGTTCCAGCCGCCACTGATAGGGAGAGCGCTCTTAATGGATTGCAATTATCGCCTACAGCATAAATACTGTCTATACTGGTTTTTTGTGTGGCGTCTACTTTTATATGTCCGGTTTCTGTCATCTCGCAACCTAATTCTTTTGGGATATCGCAATGTTGTCGGAATGGTAAGGGAGCATAGATTGCTTCAAAATTTTCAGTTGCCCCGTCAGAGAAGATAAGCTGATTAACATATCGATCGTTATGCTCGATTTCTGAAACTGTTTTCTGCACAACGTTTATACCATTCCTGTTCAGCTTCGCTATGGTATCAATATGCATTGAGGATTTACCAGAAGTTATTAGTGTAACATCGTCTGTTAGGTTTTTAATTAGCGAAAGGAAGTGTAAAACGTTATCTCCATCCGCTAATATCGCAGTTTTCTTACCTTTAAACTCATACCCGTGACAATAGGGACAGTGTATTACAGACGTTCCCCAACAGGCTGAGAATCCGGTAATGTCAGGCATAATATCTGTTATTCCAGTCGCAAAAATTAGTTTCTTGCTTTCAAATAGCTGACCATCTGAGGTTGTTATTTGAAAACCTTCTGATATTTTTTTCCCGCTTGCTGCCAGTCCGTGGTAAAATTCAATTCCGGGATAATTGGAAACTTCTTCTCTTGCAATCTCAGCAATTTTTCCCGGAGGCATGCCATCTCTTGTCAGGAAATTATGCGAATGCGGTGTCTGCTCGTTACAAGGCTTCCCGCTGTCGATGACCAGAACATTCCTTAACGAGCGTCCTAAAGTCATTGCAGAAGAAAGTCCTGCGTAGCTACCGCCTATAATTATAGTATCGTAGAGTTTTTTCTTGCTTATTTCCATGTGGTTGTTTTTTAAAAATACAGAAGAAACTGCTATCGACAAATATGCCAACGAGCCGGTTTTAATAAATAATCTTCTGTGCACTGGTTTATCTATAAATTTAATTGTTTTTTAAGCAACTATCTCATTGTACTGTGCTCCTCACGATATTTTTTAGCACTTATCCCAACTTTAGATTTGAAAAACCGACAGAAATAAGATTGATCGCTATAATTCAACTCACGCGCAACCTGTGCTACCGATAGTTCGGTCTGTACGAGTAATGATTTTGCTTCTGAAATCAGGCTGTCGTGGATAAAATCGCTGGCGGCACTTCCGGTAAACTCCTTAACCGTATCGTTAAGGTAATGCGGGCTCACATAAAGCAAGGCGGCATAATCACTAACCTGCCGTTTTTCCTTATAACTTTTGGAGACCAGTTTCCGGAAATTTGCGACAAGCAATTCCCGACGCGGAACATCACTTCGGGCAATTTCTGAATGCTTGACATGAAGCCGCTCTGCTTCGAGCAAAAAGATGTTGAGGTAGAGCCTTACCATCAGATCATCACTTTTATTTCGGCGTGAACAGTATTCGTACTTAATTTTCCTGAATAGTGCTGTAAAAATTACGACCTCTGCTTCAGATAATGTGAGGCTGATATTACCATCCGGTTGAAAAAAAGCAAAATCATTAACTTTTACCTGATTTTTAAGGCACAATAAAAAATAGTCAACATCAAAAATGCAGTGAAATCCTTTCACATCCCTGCTCCAGTGTTCTATGGTATGAAGCTGGTTTTCTGGAACAAAATATAGAGTATTCTGACCAAATTCATATCCGTTAAATCCGATCTTTTCCTTGATTAAACCTGCTGTGACCAATACAATCGTAAAAAACTTCTTTCTTGCAACTTCAAACTGAATTCTTTTTTGAGCACCCTTGATCTCTTCAAGTGTGCCAACAATACAAAAATTATTTTCACTTACAGGATAAGTTTCCAATGTTTTACACATCGAAACATTACCGCTTTTCAAATACTCTCTATTAAAGTCCGCAGGGCTTTTAATATCTTTTACAGTATTGTTCTTCATAACTAAAAATGACCACTGTTTATACCCACAAATATAACGATGTAGAAGAACTGCAAATGGTACGTTGTGCGGAGATTATAGCACATATCGTTTTTTTTAGGATATTAACCTGGATGGTTATGAATAAAATAATCAATATTTTGACTATGTCTATCGCTTTTACATCACTCAAGGAAGCTGGCTTTGTTGAGTCTTATACGACTTCAATGCAGTCTGACGCAAAACGAACAACTGCATCAACTGGGCGAGTCCCCCTATAATCAAAACAGGGAGCATGTTTAAATATTTAGCGCCAATAATTACACACATAACAAGCCAGCCAACACTTAAAAAAACAAGAAGCAACATTCCATTTTTAGAAGCCATGAAAGTTGGTGTAATTGATATACTTTCCTGGCCTGAGGTTAAATTATAATTTTTGATATAATTACGCCAATCATCCAAAATGTTTGCCTCTCCATCAGATCGGTATTCGAAGTTAAATGACGCTTTTTTTCTACCTCGGAGGTATAAGATCAGGTATGGGTTGCCAATCCCCTCATCATAGTTGTAGCTCAATACATCGCGCAGCTTTATTTCTTTTACGACATCACCTTTCGCATGCTTTGAACCAGTAGAAATGATCAGCGAATCCGGTGTGAATTCAAATGTTGTCGGCTCAACGAACTTTTTCATTAAGTAACGCTTTGCAACCACTGGTACAAAAAGAAAAAGAATAGCGCCCAGCCAAAGTATGGACAGTACATGGAAGCACCAGACAATAAATATAGTGAGGAGAATACCCAACACTATATAACTGTTGATGAATAGCATGTATTGTTTCAGCTTTAAAACTAGCACTGTAGTCACCTTATTTTTCATTAAAAACGTGTTAATCAAACGAAATCACATCCCCAGTTAACTTATTACATCAAACCAGATCATGCCAGGTATCCATGAGGATGCTAAGATATGACTTTACTATTTCTTAATGATCCCCTCTTTTCTCAAGGCACCTATTCCAGGTTAGTGATTAAATACAACAGAATTATGACGATTAAAACATATGATGTTTATGTTAAACATCATATGTTTGTATATGAATTCAGCACCAGAGAAAAAAAACAAGTTATCTGAACAGATCAAGCAGGCCCTGATCAAGGACATTAACGAAGGTGTCTTTAAAGTTGGTGAAAAAATCCCTGCAGAACCAGAGTTAATGTCACGCTTCGCTGTGGGCCGTTCAAGCATCCGCGAGGCGATCAAATCGCTGACTGAATCTCACATTTTAACAGTTAGGCAAGGCTATGGTACTATTGTCAATCGTATTGAGGAGCAGCCTATAGAGCATCGTCTACGAAACTCAGATTTTGCTGAAATTAATTACGTAAGGACTATGCTCGAAAAAGAGATTGTGAGCCTAGCAGCGCTGAACAGAAGCGAACAAGACATCATCGACATGGAACAATCACTTGAAAAAAGGCGACTCGCTATCAGCCAAGAAATCTACGAAGCCTGTATTGATGCAGACATAGAATTCCATATGACCATTGCAAGAGCATCGGGCAACAAAGTACTAGCGGACCTCTACCTTAGCTTTACCACCATCATCAGAGATTTTTTCTCGCGTCGTGAGCCCGGTGGGATTACAAAATTTGCATTGAGTCACCACCTCCACGAAAAACTGGCCGGCGATATCAAGGCGAAAAGCTTAAGTAATGCCCTATCCACAATCGCAACAATTTTAGATAATAACCATTAATTATTCATCATGTCAATTTTAACATTTACCCTAATACTTATCCTGGGCGCCTATCTTGCAGGTCTTGTTGGTTCGCTAACAGGTCTGGGCGGAGGCGTTGTCGTTATCCCATTACTTACCCTTGTATTCCACGTCGATATCAGATATGCAATTGGCGCAGCGCTGTTAGCGTCTATAGCCAATTCCTCTGGTGCTGCCAGCGCCTATATCAAGGAGGGGATTACCAATATCAGACTAGGTATGTTTCTCGAAATTGCCACCACCGTTGGTGCAGTAATTGGAGCGCTTATTGCCGTTTACACCCCTACCAATACTATAGCCATCTTGTTTGGTGTTGTACTATTGTTTTCAGCTGCAATGACGCTTAGAAAAAAGAACCAGGAAGCTTTAACAGAGGGAAGTAAGTGGGCAGACCTACTCAAGCTGAACAACAGCTACCCTACTCCATCTGGCCTGGTAAGTTATAAATTAAAAAATGTTGGCGGTGGTTTCTCCATTATGACGCTTGCTGGCGTAATGTCAGGATTACTAGGAATTGGTTCCGGCGCTTTAAAGGTATTGGCCATGGACACCACAATGAAGATTCCCTTTAAAGTAAGCACAACTACGAGTAACTTCATGATTGGGGTAACTGCAGCAGCCAGTGCCGTAGTCTATTTGCAACGGGGCTATATGGATCCGGGCATTGCGTTTCCTGTGGTATTGGGTGTACTTGGTGGAGCCTTCACTGGCGCCAAACTTTTAACGCGTATCAATCCATCAACATTGAGATGGATTTTCTGTATCGCCATCACCTTTGTAGCATTGGAGATGATTTATAACGGTTACCAACATAAATTTTAATAAAATGAAAAACGACATACATGCAAACCTTCAGCAAGAAAAAGATGTAGAAAAAACAGTTGGTAAGCTGTTAAGGACAGGTGTAATTATTGCCAGTTTGGTGGTCTTAGCCGGAGGGATAATTTATTTAAATCGCTATGGAAACCTAACCCGCCCCGATTATCACGTATTCAAAGGCGAATCCGATAGTTTAATCACCTTCGAGGGTATCTTTATGGGGTTTTTCACCTGGCAACCAAAAGGCGTAATCCAGTTCGGCGTACTCTTGTTAATCTTAACCCCTATCTTAAGAATAGTATTCTCCTTATTTGCCTTTGCGGTTGAAAAAGACAGGCTTTATGTGATCATCACCACTATTGTGCTGGGTATCATATTGGCCAGTACTTTCGGCGGATTAAAGATCTAACTTTTTTTTATGAGATCGCCAAATATAGTCCAATAGGTAAAGGCGATACCTGGCATTTCTGTACTGCAATACCAAATTACAAGGGTAGAATTATATGCTGTTGAAACTTTGGTTCGCTCGTTTTCAAAATCACCTAGGTTTTCCTTACAGCTATAAGAAACACGCAATTCGACAATATCTAATTCCTTTTTCACCGATGCAATAACTTGTAGAAAAATAAAACGATTCAATTTGAATGATCTGGACCTGATCTAGCTGGGAGATATGCTTTGGAAAACCGAAACGCACCCACCTCGTTTAAAGTTAAACTAAACAGCCATAAATTAGTTATTAATGGACGTTAATATTATTTTAATTGGAAAATGGAGGAGTCTTTATCATACCATATCGGAAACATAGATCAACTAGATACACCAGCGCTGATTGTTTATCCTTCCATTATAAAGCGGAATATTCAGCATCTGATTCAGTTGTGTGGTTATGTTAACCGGCTCAGACCTCATGTCAAAACGCATAAATGTCCTGAAGTTGCTGAGCTTTGTTTAAATGCAGGGATAATGAAGTTTAAATGCGCAACGATTGCGGAAGCAGAAATGTTGGCATCAGTTGGAGCCGCGGATGTGCTTCTGGCTTATCAGCCGGTTGGCCCAAAAATAGAACGATTAGTTAGATTGATAAAGACTTTCCCAGGTTGCAGATTTAGTTGCCTAATAGACAGTGAGTTCAATGTTCAAGCAATCTCTAATGCTGCGCAGGAAGCTAACCTCATCATTAGGTGTTTTATTGACCTTAATGTAGGCATGAACCGCACAGGCGTAAGGCCTGGAGAAGCAGCAAAGAACCTCATGCTGTACAGCAGTAAATTAAACGGCATAGCCATCATTGGCCTGCATGCTTATGACGGTCATTTAGTTGATCCTAACGTGTATGTTCGCATCAGCCAGGCAGCAGAAGGCTATGAAGCTGTCTTTAACTTTCTTAATGAAATGATTTCGATGGGTTTTACTTCCCTCCAAGTTGTTGCCGGAAGCACTCCTACGCTCGCTTACTATGCTACCAGGCCAGAAGTGGAATGTTGCTCAGGAACATTTATTTACTGGGATCAGCACTATAAAAATTCATACGCTGAACTGCCATTTGAGTTTGCGGCCTTAGTGGTAACTAGGGTGATTTCTACACCGGAGTTAAATTCTGCATGCCTAGATCTTGGCTATAAGGCAATTTCTTCCGAAAGTGAACTAAATGAAAGAGTCAGGTTACTGGATTTCCCTGATGCAAAAGTTATATCACAAAGCGAAGAACATCTATTAATTTCAACCACAAATGACCTGCGGATTAATGATGTAATTTTTGGGGTACCTTATCATATCGGCAGAACCTGCAATCTATATGAAACGAGCGCAGTAGTAGACCAGCACACTATTGCCAGCTTTTGGAATAACGTTGCAAGATCACGAACACTGAGTATTTAAACTCAGAGAGAAATCAAATTCAAAAATGGAGCTATCCAGATCGACGAGCTGTTAATGTGATTGTGCTGCATATAACGAGACTTGCTCACTTTTAACGGCTACTAAAAGTGGACATTTTTTTTTCCACTTACTCATTTTTACCTTTTTAGGAAAGAGCTTTCGATCGCTTATTACTGAACTTTCTATCTTATTTTCGAATTTTGTAAATAGCCAGAAAGCGCTCCTGGCTATTCACATTTTTGCATATTCGCAGTGTATACTTGCAATCAAGAAAATACTCTATATCCTTTTTTTTGAAGGCAAAGTACTTAGAAGTTCTTGCCATCAAAGCAAAAAAATAGAGATTAGATCATGCCGCCCATCAAAGGATCTGTTTTGCCATCTTTACCCGTCTCCACCCTGCCGGCAAACCGTTCCATAAAATCTTCATTCCCTTTAATACTCACTTTGAAATCATACCAGTTATAACTTTTACTTAAATTCATCACCAGGTCTTTATGGCCACCGCCAGCAAGGCTGATTAACTGACTGCCTGTTTTGTATGACATGTCTTCCAGAATGACCGTAATTGGTGATGAGCCACCGTTTATTATACGGATAGTAACATTTCCGCTCCTAGAGAAGCCAGAACCTGTATTTTCATAATCGCATTTTACTGATAGCCCGGAAGATTCTTTCTTACCTGCAAACTCCCTGAAAAATCCATTTGGTCCATAAGCCCTGAGGTGGTATTTACCGTCTTCAAAATCATCGATTAACCAATCATCCTGTAAGGTATCTCCGGCACTTACCGTATAATCCCAAACCCTGAGCACTTCACCTTTGAAAGGGTTCATTGCATAAACCGTAAAAGGCGACCCTGAAGATTTTTCACCAAACAATTGATTTGCCGCAGAAAAATGCAGCCTCAATTTATTACCAGCAACCTTTCCATCAAGGTATAATTCATAAGGAAGTGCACAAGCCGACCGGATACCTTTTTCTTGCTGAGGGAAAACTGGCGAGTGTGGATGATTTTGATTGATGGTTTCAATTTCTTCATTGCTAAGCTTTTTGTACCCATCGGGTAAATCTTTAAACTTTGCCGAATAAATCGTTTCCATAAACGGCTTTTTTTCAAGTCCTTTGGGATAGGAAATCTTTTCTCCGTTAAATGGTCTGAAGACCGAACTGAGATCTCCGCAAACCGTACGTCGCCAAGGTGTTATATTTTCCTCGAATACTTTCTTGCCAAATTTCTTCGCCATAAAGTTTTCCAGAAACTGGATGGAGGAAGTGTGGTCAAAAATTTCGGAGTTAACATAACCACCTCTGCTCCATGGAGAAACAATTACCATCGGCACGCGGTATCCCAATCCAATCTGGCTTTCTCTGATATTCGCCTCCTTGGTTGAAGGGTTAGTCTGCTGATCTTTGGCAGCATAATCCATTTTCGTATCCAGCCCGGAAGAGACCTTGCCTGCATGGACTTTGAAAGGATGAGTGGGCACGAATGGAGGCACGTGATCAAAATAGCCGTCATTTTCATCATAAGTCATGATAAAAATCGTCTTTTTCCACTGCTCAGGATTTTTAGTCAGAATATCCATCACCTCGCTTACGTACCATGATCCAAACCAAGGCACTCCGGGATGATCGGAAAAGTTTGCGGGAGTCATCAACCAGGAAACAGTTGGAAGTGTACCCTGATCTACATCTTTTCTAAACTGGTGAAGAATGTCTCCTTTGGGTACGTTCAATTCTCGGTCTACGCCTTTTTCTTCATATTTCATGGCGGTCAGCTCCTGATAATCAGGATCTCCTGAATTCACAGTAAAGGCTTTGCTGTTCAAATTCCTGGATTGGGAAGAAAGTGCCGCATGGCGCTCCAAGGTGTATTGCTTCTGTTCATCCTGCGTCTTCGAGAGCAGTTTTCTCAAAGCTTCGAGCTTGCTGCGCTCTTCCGTCGAAATATCTTTGTTTTCATAACCCGCAATCTCCTTTAAAAGCGCCTCATTTTTGAGCTTCAAATTGGAAATCGCTGTGGGCGTGAGCCTTACATGGTACTGTTCAAAATACTCCAGCACATTGGTTCCAAAATTACTTAGCCAGGAACTGGACTCTCCATTTAGCCCGAAACCCATAGTCAGTTCATTCTGATAAACTTTCCATGAAATCCCATTTTCTTCCAGCCTTTCAGGGTAAGTTTTCCAGTTCAGGGTCGGCTTTTCATAATTGCTATTGTTCCAAAGGTGTGCAATTCCTTCTGGCTTATTGCTTTCCCGTACGGTGCCGGTCATCCAGTAAAAGCGGTTTGGGTGCGTACCCGCAATCACGGAACAAAAGTTTTGATCGCAAACCGTAAAGGCATCAGCCAGGGCATAGTAAAACGGAAAATCTTCACGTTTACAATAACCTATAGTTAAGGGCATGTGGGCATAAGTTGCCTTATAAGGCATTTTTACGTTCAGCCATTGATCATATTTTCCACCATTGCGGGCATCGGTCTGATCTGTCCAGTTATGTGGGGTTGAACCCATCCAGGCAATTTTGGTGTTTTTGATATCCATATGCCATGGCGCATAGGTGTGTCCTTCTTTGTTGGTTTGGAGCCAGACCTTGTTTTTATTTGGAAGATCGATTGCCCTTGGATCATTAAAGCCACGAACACCCTGCATCATCCCAAAGGCATGGTCAAAGGAGCGGTTTTCCTGCATTAAAAAAACGATATGCTCGGCATCATAAAAAGTACTTCCCTTAATAGGATCGATGGCCAGGGCGCGCTGAATAGCCGGCGGCAGTATGCTGGCTAAGGCAGCCCCTCCTGATAGAAGGGCTGCCTTTTTAATAAAATCTCTACGTGAATCCATTAATAAATATTAAAGTTAAAAAGAGTATCTCGCACCAATCTGAATCTGGTATGGCGTGCCAGCGGCTTGTGTTACGCCAACATTTTCATTCACCCGATATTCATATTGTTTTGTTGACTGGTTAAAACGCGTCACGGTAAGCAATGTCTGATCACCCAGATTATAATTTACTCCCCACTTTTTATTGAGGATGTTAGCAAAATTGAAAGCATCAAAACTGAGTGTCAACTTTTGGGTTTTATAAGTTTTGAAATCTTTTTGTATTCTGATATCGAAAGTACCGGCAAAAGGATTAACGCCACCATTTCTGTCTGCGATCTTACCAAGGCTTTTCAGGATATATTCTTTCGCCCGGTTATTGGGATTATTGAGCACCTTTTCCATAGAAGCCTTATTAGCTGCACTGGTTAAAGGGCTGTTGGGATCAATCACAAAGGCAAGGTCATTGTCAGTCCCGGGACCTCCAACAAAGTCGCCATTAATATCAGCATCAACTGTCATGGAGTAGCGTGTGCCGCCAATTCCCCTAAAAGTAGCAGCCATTGAAAATCCTTTCCAGCTTGGAGTACTTCCGTAAACAACCAATTTGTTTCTAAACTGGTTATCCGAATATACCACCTGCGAAAGATCTCTCGGATCTGATTTTACCGGGCGGAACGTAGACGTATTTGCCACGTTTCCATTGTAAGATGAATTGTCTTTAGCATCATTGAGGGTATAGCTCACATTCACATAGCCATCTTTCAGGTAACGGTAACTTGCATCCAGAATCATTGCCTTTTGAGTTAGTGTAGCCCCGTTGGTCAACATCAATACGCGGCCAACCTCATTGGTCTTTCTTCCCAATACATTATTGGTAATACCTGATGCGGTAATGGTTTCTGCAGGAACAAATACGCCACGATTTTCCTCGTTAGCCAGGGTAAAATATGGGTTCTCGGCCATGTTTTTATCTAGATATACATAGTTATTTGTGGTATAAGAGTAGAGTAAATTTAGACCAAGTCTTAAACGCTCCCCGATAATCTTGTTATAACTTAGGTTAGCCTTGAAAATTGATGGCATTTTTAAGTTCGGGTCATTCAGGTTGATGGTAGAAACATAGGGTACTCCTTTAATAATGCCGGGAGCTGAAGAAGGATCAAGACGATAACCTGGAAAATCAGGTCTGGGCACCAGGTTTGGACCATTGGCGGGCCTGGAAACATCAATTGAGGCCACCTTGGTGCCACTGTTTTGAATATTATTTACCTGCGCATAATTTACCGGATAAGAGGAGAACAACCCGCCCCCTAATCTGATGATATCTTTCTTCTCGTTATTAATATCCCATGTTAGTTGGAATCGAGGCTGGATTTTACCAGCGTCAGTGATCTTACTATCGGTACGCAAACCCAGGGTACGATCTACCACTGGATTATAGTCAGCATGGGTAAGAAAACTTGTTACGTCATAACGAATGCCAAACATCGCATTGATATCTTTAGTCAGATCAAATTCTACCTGACCGAAAAGTGAAAGGTTTAACAGGTATTGCTGAACAGACGGTATACCATCAATTGGTGCTTCCCTTGCGTAACGGGCGGGATTGAGGTTATCGAATTCAGAAAGACTATTAAAAATAAATCTTCCGTTTTGCTCGCTGGATAAATAGGTATCCATATAAGTTAAGGTATTGTCTGTACCAAACGTAAATTTATACTTACCCATATTATAATAAGAAGTATTGATCAGTTGAAACTGGTTTTCCAGGTTGTTCTCAGGGAAATAACGTTGTCCACCTAATTGTACGGTTCGGTTGCCCAGGGTGCCATTAGGTAAAGTGGAACGCACAGTTACGATCGCTCTGGGGATGTTTGAAGCGGGGAGTTCACTGTTTGGGATATAATCACGTCTTGCCGTTTGATACTGAAACTTAAACTCATTCAGAAAGGAAGGGCTAAACTGAGAGCGAAGAGAGGCCAGCGTGCTGTTTTCACTGGATTTAAAGTCACCCCAGACCTCAAAAAGATTAATATCTGAATTGTCACTGTTGCTATTAGGATTCACCCAATCTGAGTAGTTATTGCGGATGGTTAGACGGTGTTTATCACTAATCTGCCAGTCAATCCGCGCAAAAAAAGTGTTGGCAAGTGTTTTCCTTTCAAACTCGCCTACTTGCCTGCCAGAGCCAAGTCCGTACTTTGCACGCCCGATATTAATCACACTATCCAGCGCTCCCCTGCTGATGCCCAGACTAATTTGATCTGCATCATCTCTGATATCGGCAATAAAGAAAGGCATGGTTTCATTCTGACGATCAAGGGCAGTAAAGAAATGCAGTTTATCCTTTATAATCGGACCACCCAGGCTGAATCCATACTGATTTGTAGTGAATTTTTGTTCCCGTTTATTTCCCCTTATATCATATGGGCTGGCTAAAAAATCAGAACGGTAATAATCAAAAGCTGATCCGGTGATGGTATTGGTTCCAGACTTAGTAACTGCTGATACTGTACCTCCACCCTCTCGTCCTCTACTCACATCATAAACATTTGCAGCAACTTCGAATTCTCTAATTGCTTCAAGTGATAGCGAATATGGGCCGCTACCTACCGCACCTGAAGTAAGGTTATTTCGTGCACTCGCACCATCAATCAGGTAATTAGTAGAAGAGGCACGCTGGCCTGATATATTGGTACCGTTAGTGGTAGGCGCTAATGCGGAAAGGTTATTGAAATTTCTGTTCTGGGTAGGCAACTGCTGGATATTCTGAGCAGTAATTGCTGTGCTCGAGCCTAATCGGTCTATACGCTTGCTTAAACCATTTGCCTTAACATTAACTTCAGATAGCTGTGTGTTCGACTCATTTAGACGAAAATCTGCGACGATGTTGTCTCCCTGGTTTAGTACCAGGTCTGTTTTAGATTGTTTTGGGTAGCCAATATAACTTACCGTAACCGTATAAGGCTTGCCTAATGGAAGCTGAATGAGGGAGTATCCGCCATCCTTATTGGTTGCTGTTACTGTTCTAAAGCCAGTAGACTCATTCCTCAACACTATTGAAGCGCCCGGAACAGGAGCACCTTTTTCATCAGTTACCCGGCCACGTATTGAAGCATCGGTAGACTGAGCCGCCACATGGAAACTGATGAGAATAAAGAATAAAAAAACTGGAAGCTGAGCCAGGGTTAAAGATTTTCTTTTTGAAAAGTTTAAAAAATGGTAATAATATCGCATATTTAATTACTTAATTAATTTTTGGATTGATTTTAAGTGGATGTTACTGCTACAGTACACATCGTTGAACCGGGTTTCTATAGCAGTAGAAATCCGGTTTATAGATTAATTATTTAGGTCATTGTCCCGGCGTTATAGTTAGTAATTTATTATTGATTTCATAACGCATCCCTGTTTGCATCGCTACCTCCTTCAAGGTTTGCTCCAGGCTGTGATATGTGAGCTTTACAACATATTTATGAGAGATTCCTTTAGATCTTATCTTCACGTTTAAGTGATATTTTGCGGCGATAATCTGTCCTATTTCATTAAGTGTCATTCTCAAATTCCCTTCATGACCTTCAGCAGCGATTTTTTCAGCAGGATGGACTGGCGTCTCCGAAATGGAAATTAATTTACTGATCTCATCAAAGTTTAATACTTCGCCTTTGATCAGACATGGGCTAAGCGTTGTCCTCCCCTTACTTTCCATTCGTTCAACCCTAACCTTTCCCGTTTTTACAGCCACCGTGTAAGATTGGTGTTCCAGATCGGTTCTGATCGTAAATGAAGTCCCCAGAACGGTAGTTATATATTTGCCCGAAATGATGCTAAAGGGGTGCGAAGTGTCTCGCTTAACTGAAAAGAAAGCTTCTCCACGATCCAAAAAGACTTTTCTGATTGCAGCTTTACCTAAATTTGTGGGAACCCTGAAAGAACTTCCTGGTTTTAGGTTCACCCAGGTTCCGTCGATCAGCTTGATCTCCTTTTCTTGTCCGGGAGCGGTGTGGTAGATGGTGTATTGTACCTGAGCAACCAGGTTCGGCCTAACGAACACTATTGGTCTGTTTGCGATGACTATAGCAATCCCCATGAAAAGCGTAATGGCAGCCGCTGCGGACAATAGATACCAATATTTTTTTGTTTTTGGTTTGTCTAACGCAATCCGGCTAAGCACCGCAGCATATATTTCGGCACCCAGCTGTTCAGTAAGCTGTTGATTTACCGATGAATTCTTTGTCTCTTCACGATCAAACCGCTTATCAATAATTGCCCGCCTTTTATCAGTCGATTTACCAGATTGATAGTCGGCGAGTTGTTCATTAAGAAATTTTCTTTTGTTTGGGTGCATTCCCTAATAAAGCGTTTGAAACGGGAGAAAGTACTTTAAGAAGATGTTAACTTTCAATTAACCTTATGTGACTTCTTAAACGTTTGAGGGCTTCAGAAATATTGTTTTTCACGGTTTGTTCAGACAGACTAAGTTTAAGGGCTATCTCTTTAATTGTTTGATCTTCCTGTCTGCTTAATTGGAAGCAGTGCTTCATATTGTGCGGCATCCTGATAATTTCCGCATCAATCTCAGCCCTTAGTTCGCGGGCAATCAAATTGGCATCGGCCGCCATAGATGATTTCAGCTCATCTACAAGTTCTCCCTCCCATGCCAGCCTGACTTTATTTTTCCGAACCTGATTAATAATATCATTTCTTGCCATCCGGTTTAAAAGTGGCAAAAGGGAATCTTCAGTAAAAAAGGTTTGTCTGCGTTCCCAAAAAGAAGAAAAAGTGTTTTGAAGAATATCCTTGGTAATTTCATCATCTTTGGTTATTGCACAAACAAGTGAAAAAAGGGGCTTCCAGTAACGGTTAAATATGATTTCAAACGCGTGAATATCCCCTCGCTGGATAGCATTTAATAATTCTTTGTCATCAGTTTTGCGCATCATTTCAATGAGTCAAAATTAATAACCATGTATTAACTTAAGATTAAGGAAGGCTTAAGAACATACTTGTTACTAAAAAGCCATTTGCACTAATATCTATCTTCAACAGATTTCTATAAATGAATTTGTGCTCTCTTAATGCCATTGCCGAAACAATTTAAATCAATAATAGTGGAAACTCTAGGCGGAGTTATAGATTTCCTAAACCTTTCATATGGATGATGATTTTAAAGACTTTCATTTGGAATTAAAAGTAGTGTACAAGATCCAAAATGATCCTTCATTTGCAAGAGTTAATATCTAAAGTGATCATGAAAAAGCTATATCAGCCTTCTGGCAATCCGCCTCCCGGGATTAATTCGCAGGAGTAGCCAAGGGTTTCCATAATATTGATAATCTTAATTGAATCGATCCGGGAACTTTCAACCCGGAGAACCTTATCGCAGTCATCAAGATCGAAGTTGACTTTCGTATCTTCAAGTTTCTGAGAAAGGATACTGCATAGGTGTTCCGCCTGATGAACGTGGTTAACATAGGTCTTAAATATTTCTACGTGTTTCATATTATGGGTAAAGAAAACAGTGATTTATCATTTTATTGATAAGGTTTGCAGCTATTTAAGCAGGTATTCTATCGCATTGCTAAGAAAATTTACGGACGCACTTCTCATCCTATTGAAGCATTAAGACCAGAACCCATTGGCTAAAATCTGTGCACTTACGCACTGGTCTCCCTTAAGAATTCCACGCAATGCTTTAACCATTGGAATATTTCCTGCAAGGTAAATGCTGCTAAAGCATGAAAGATCAAGGTTAGACAGGCAACGATGGAGACTCGTAAGCCGCTCTGCCCCCACACGTCTAATCCATACGATTTCTTCATTAACCAGAAAACTATCTTTTGGAACGATTGCATTTTCATCAATGGAAATCAGGATCTTTTTCGGATTATCCTTATCAGTGATCAATTGCTTTAACGCCAGAAAATGGCACAACGCACTCTCATCGCCCAGGCATAACACCGCTCCTTTTTTCAGCGGTAGCGGAGCCGCAGAAGCGGGGGCAAATCTAAAAGTCTGTCCTGCCATAAGATTCCTTGTCCAGGAACTGCCTGCCCCGGTATGTCTGGCATCAATGAATAAGTAACAGGTACCCTCCGATGGCTTCCAGCAGGCAGGACTGTAATCCCTATACTCATATTCGGCTACCTTAACCTTTATGCGCGGAACGGTATTCCATTTTTGCATATCTACTTCCGGAAGGCGAACCTGTACTTCATACATCTCCGAAGGATCCCATTTCCTTACCGATATGATCTGACCCTGTTGAGTCATCGTTTTATCTATTAATTTGAAGAAAGCTTTTTTTACCGGGTTGATCATCATTATCTATATTCTTTGCAAGCCAAAGCACTTCATTTTGATTAGCCTTGAGCATTGCGATGTCTTAATTACAGAGCCAGGAGCTAGCACAATCAGCAAACTGTTTCTGTACAGCAAAGAAAAGAATACCGCACTTCTGAAGCAATGGAGTAAGCGGGGTAAGAACAGGACAAATCGGGGTAGTAGCTATATTAGGCTGGCAAAAATCACAAGTTGAGCTATCCTCCAGATCTCCTTGGAGCGCACATCGATCCAGAATATAAAAAAAGTTAACCGATTAATGGCGGATTATGGAAAGACTAGCTGTTCGAATATTGTTGACGGATTTTCTCCCGGAAACGTAACGGTGGTTCACCCACAGCCTTCCGAAACAGCCTGATAAAGTATGCGGAGTCTGGATAGCCCAAATTAAATGCAATTTCTTTGATGCTATAGTCTGAATAGTAAAGTAGTCTTTTTGCCTCTATAATTACTTCTTGATTGATCCAGTGACTTGCTGAAAAGCCCGTGGTATTCCTCACCACTTCGTTTAAATAAGATGGCGAAATATTTAATACGCCGGCATAAAGATGAGGGCTTTTCATTGACCGGAATTGCTGAAACAACATGTCTAGAAATGATCTGGTGATTAGAAAGGGTCTCAACCCTGAACCAGAAAGCCCAGTTCCTATTCCGGTGTAAATCGAAACGAAAACAGCAATACAGGTATCCAGCATCTTGCGCTGCACAGGAATAAAGAGATCATTCAAAGGTCGCAACTGGAGCTCTTCTAGTAGGCTCAAACTTTTCTGCAGCAGTTCAGCCTCACTTTTTTGTAAGTTGACCGGACGATAACGAACAGAATAGTCTGTTAATACCTGACGAGTCACGGTATCCAAAAGCGCTCCATCAACTGCAATTACCCAGGCACTCACTTCTGATAAATTGATGCCATGGTGTACCTGCCCGGGTAGAAGGCAGAATATTGCAGGTCCCTGAATTTTAATTTCCCTAAAGTCAACCATTAATTCAGACCATCCTTCCTGTTGAAACATCAGGGTGAAGTTCGTATCGCGATGAGGAAGTCCAATGCGCTCATGATCCTGATTGACATCAATATGATGGATGGCAAACGTGTCCACTCCGGAACCATCGATGCTGAAGACAGGAATTTGTAGATTCATATGAATTTTCCGAGGTTGCAAAATAGCAATTATATAAAGATTATTTTTTTCTAAAAATTCCAACTGCTCTTGCTGGCTTCTTGAAATTTTAGTTATTGCCCAAAACTATAACCTGGTTTGCCCTAGAACTTTCAGACGCTGTCATTCCGGAAGCAATCGTCTGGAACTGTTCTTTTAGCCCAATTCTATTTCAATCTCATGCAAATACTATCCCTTTGCCCGATGGACTAAATGAAGAATCTACGCCTTGAATATTTCTCCGCTAATGATACATAGAATCGGGTTCCAACCATCCCATTTAAGAGGCAGGATCAGCTATGGTCTCCTCTTTTCCGCTAAAAAATTCAGTCATCCTCATTAGTGCATTTTCACTATGCATCTTCACGCCGTTTTCTAGTGATTCCTTCGCCTTCAAAGAGGCTCTTTCTCTCATTTGCTTCTCAAAAAAGGAAATTGATTGCTGAAGATCCTCATGCTGATTAGATAACATCGCCTTAGATAACTCTAGTGCATCTAGCATGGCCATATTCGCACCCTCGCCAGCAAATGGCGGCATCACGTGCGCTGCATCCCCGATGATGATCACGTTGGGCATGCTTCCCCATTGCTGATCCAATGGCATACAAGTGATGGGTCTTGGAATAACGGGTAAAGATGTCGTTTCAAATAACTCTTCCCAAATCTCATCCCATTCCCAGTACGCCGTTCTAAACCAGTGCAGCATACTTGTTCTGCACGAAAAATCTACATCAGCTTTCACAGGCCAATCCTCATCGGCCTTGAAGCTTGCGTAAAAACCAATTTCATCTCCTGATTTTTGCCCGATAAGAATATTTTTCTGGTTTCCGAACGCCATGATTTTTCCGCCCTTAAGGATTTCTGAAACTTTCGGGGCACTCTTTCGGGCGTTTTTGATATTTCCTTCGAGCATGGTAATACCGGTATAAAATGGTTTTACATCGGTTATATATGGTCGAATTTTCGAGTTCGCTCCATCCGAACCAATCACGATATCAGCAAATTTACTTGCAGCATCTTTAAAATGCAACAACCACCCCTTTCCCAGCTTTTCCATCCCTAAAAAATGGCTGTTCCAATTGATCGTTTCCAAAGTTAATGAATCGATGAGTATACCTCTCAATGTTCCACGATCGATCTCAGGACGAAAATGCTCATCTCCAAATTTTTGTTCTTGCCCCTGTTCATTCTCCCTGAAGACAATTTTCCCCTGATCATCACTGATGGTCGTCTGATCTGCACCGATCATGTAGTTTTTTTTGAACTCTTCAAACAAACCGGCTTCTTGTAATGCAGCCAAGCCAGAGTGCTCATGTAAATCCAGCGGAGCCCCTTGTACTCTGCTATGCCTGCCGCTATCTCTTTCGTAGACCTTAACTTGTAGGTTGTTTTGTTGTAAAAGCTTTGCCAGGGTAAGCCCCCCCGGACCGCCGCCAATAATGGCTATTTTTAGATTTTCCAATTGCATAATAATGTATTGATGTACAAAATTACTGCTCGTTATAAGTCAGAAATTGTAAAAATCGGTCGTTCTTATTTTTATATAGCTCTTTTGGCGAAACTCCGGAAAACTGCTTTACTTCTTTAATGAAGTGAGACTGATCGGTAAAATTAAGTTTCGGATACAGCTTACCGTCTTTAATATGAGCGAGTGATGCCTGAAACCGGAGTATCCTACAGTATGATTTTAAGGATAATCCTAGATGTTGTTTAAAATAACGGTTGATTTGCCGCTGACTCCAGCAAATTTTATCTGAAAGTTCGCTCACTGATATTTCTCCATTTGTATTGGATATCAGTTTAAATAATTCTCGCTTTCGTTTGTCGACCTTTTCCGGTAAAAGTGAATGAATTTTCCGGATCATAGCGAGGCAAAATTTTTCGAAACTCTCCAAATCCCGCATTTCGATTCCCCAAAAATCCGAGGGTAATATTTTCCCGGAATTCGTAAGCTCAGCAATGGAACAAGGTAACAGGTATTCGACCGCCAGGGGATGAAAACTAACCGAATAAAAATTATATACACCTTGATCTATATGTTTAGGTTTAGTTTCCAGCCCAAGTAACACGATCTGAAGCTGCCCAGTTGCTGTGATAGAAAACATCAGATCAATCTTTCCATTGGGAATAACCACAGCTGATTCCTGGCTGGAGAAATTTTGCAAGAAAGAAAAGCAATACACGAATTCCGCAAGCGATTGCTCGGGCTCGGAGAATTGAAACTTTAACCCGCTATTCATAAATTGAACCAACAGAGTGACTGCATTATTATAGATGTTTTATGAATAAGGGTTTATAAATATACTATTATAATTAGCATCGCAGGCTATTTAGCCTACCTAACTGTATATTGAGTAACAATGCCAGTAATTGATTCAACCCCCATGTCAAAATATTGAACGTAAGACGAAACCGTAAACCTGATCCATTAGCATATTAAACTTTAAGCTATAAAGATAGTTATCAAGCCCGAAGTGTGTCCATCTTCCTTATCTTCTTGGCTAGTTCCATCATAATTGTATCTCTAAAAAAACTGCAGATTAGTTTTCTAAGTTTCACCTATTTAATAAATAAATTCACTAACTATTTATGACAAATCAAGTTACCACTTGAAAATGCCTAGCTAAATGAACTTAACTTAGCCATGAATCTGTCTGTCCTTATTTTTATCAATTTGAAACAGTTTGGCTACCATCTCCCATACTTTCACAAGTTTGATTAGTGGAAAGCAATCAGTGACGACTAAAGATTCAAGAGTATCTTTCTGTATGAAAACCTCTTACCGGAGCAAAAACTGTCTTTTGTTTGTCGGATCAAGAATGGATTTCTAGTACTGGAAGGACAATTTTGCCCCCCCAGTATTGAAAAATCAAAATCGAAGTGAAGCGGCGATAATTGCTTCTTTTGGCATGCGATCTTTTTCAAGGATGTAAACATCACCACCATTCTGCAGGGTATTCAAAATTGTTTTGTTAATCAGACATTCATCGCCTGGCTCTCGGTTTTCGTGCAAGGTCAGCCTGTTGGCTGTTTCATCAAATCTACCCCAGAGGTGTGCACCCCGCTCAACAAATAACCCTGAAATCTGTTTATAATAGCCTGCAGGTATTACCTTATTTGGCATAGACGAAGTTAGCGGTGTAGCCAATTGGTTATAATAATTTTGTAATGCGCTTTTGCTTTTAGTGTTAAGGAAAGGTCCAACGGCTTCCAAAGTTTTACTCAAAAGCCTCTTAACGTCTGCATATTCATGATTACCAGTCAATGTCGTTGGAAGCAGGTGTTTATAGTGGCTTACCTGGCGATAGATACCTACAATGTATTCTACACCTGCCAGCAGCAAAGGTGCGGTTTCGTTAGCTAATAATTCACTTTGGAGTACGCGATCCAAGGTCTTCAAATATTGCCTGATATACTCTTTTTCATCAGCTAATCCACTTCCATGCCCATGGGCATTTACGCCTACACCTGGAGCGGTACCACCAATGCGGAACAGCCTTCTTTCAGACTTTTCATTCAGGCGAACAACATCGTTTAGGCCTTGGGGCATACCCTCAATGCTTAAAAGCTCCATTCCATATTCATCACCTTTGTAAATATCAGCCGAACTTTTACTAATTACCAGTAGATAGTAATATGGGCGATCAGCAGTAAGGCATACGAATTGGGCGATGTTAAAACAAGAGTTGATGTGTACTTCGGCCTTAACCTGAAAAGTAAGGTTAAGGATTTTGAAAAAATCAGGTGCGATGAAGACAGCGAGTCCACTTGAAAGCTGGTGCCAGAATTTTTCATCTTTTAGCAGGCTTAAAGCAGGTGCTAACAACTCCTGTGCAAGATGAGGTTTTAAACCATTGCCCACTAATGTATTTTCAGCTTCAACCAACAGGTTTTTAAATACAATCAGATCCTTTTTTTCATTCACCTCCATACCAGACTGATGAACGGGGAGGTAAATGGTAATACAGGGACCGGTTTTGGGTGCAATTAATTCAGCAAATTCTTCTTCTCTAATTATTTCCATACTATTGATCTAATTATGACTTTGTCTCTGCACTCTTGTTTTCCCTTCCTTTATCCACGTTTCGATTTTTATGCCTTAGGTGGACATTTTCGGCAGGTAAATCTTCTCCCGCAGTAAAATCATCGGCAAGTTTGTTATCTAAAGTCAAATCAATAACAGCAAAAGCGTCTTTTAATCCTGAACCTTCCCTTCCAGATCCCGATGGTCTGCCCTTTGGAGGAATAAAATCGTTATTCTTGTTCTTTCCCATATTTATTTAAGATTAAAGTTTTTATATTCCGTCAGCTATACTTGCAGCATAGATACTATAATAACAAAATTTCTTCGAGGGCCGTTTTGCAAAAAAATACGCGTTTGTGCATATAATTACCTAATTTAAATGGAATGGATATGCGTATTTTTTCCAAACCACCATCATTCTTTTCGATAAAGAAGGTGTTAGCCTTTAAAAACGGTACCGTATCCACTGATTAGAGATAGGAAATGAGTAGTTTAGCTAATCTACTAGAGAAATTCGGGCGTTTCTGTGCGATTTTTAATGTGATTTCGATTAGGTCGTGAGGACAAGTGAAGAGATGTTTCGGAATTTTTGTCATTACTAGAATGTATTTCCACAACTTAAGAAGGAGGATTCTGTACTTAAGCTATGGCCCGCGTATAATAATGCTCGTTTGACATTATTAAATGCTCACTATCTCTGGTGTACTGATTGTTTGCAACGGAAAGCTAGCTCCTGCTTCTTTGACCTGAACATTGTATTTTGCCTACATTCTACCAGTAGAGTAATCTTATAATTTCGGCGCAAAGAGAAATTCCTTACCGAATCCCGCCATAGTTTCGCCAGGAATGGTCTCGCGGTTAAAATACCGCTCGAAGAGTCTAGTTTTCTCATCTTTCTGATGTCCCAAACACAATCCTATAGCGAGACCCATAATTGATTTTCACTCTGATCTTACTAGACCTACTTCTTTCAAAAATGATAAATTGGTAGTGTACCTTCATTTAATGGATGAGTAGCCTTCAAGCTAAGCGATAAATAGCAAATCAAATATACTTTAAAAACACTTATTATTATCGCACTGCTATATGAAATGTGCAGCTCATTTGCTATCTGCTAAAACTGACTGTTTCAATTAAATGTCATCATCAGAATTTAAAGGAGATAATAGGTCAGGATTATTGTTGGGCTTTTTAAGCGTAGAGACAGCATTAACCTGCTTGCTTACCATTATTCGGTTCATCATTTCTGCCGGATAGGTGTCCAGCACCTTCATCTTGCTTTCTATTGCAATGGTTTTGCTTAACCAGATTCCTTCTTCTTCGCGTGATAAAATAACGGGCATGCGTTGTTTGGTATGGATTTCTGCAACGAGTGGGTTGGCAACAGTAGTGAGAATACCATAAGTGCGAAACTTTTCACCGGTTTCAGGGTCAACCCATTGAGACCATAAACCCGCGAAACAAAAAAGTTTGCGGTTCTTTAAGGTAAAGCGATAGGGCTGCTTATCACCTTTACCCGTCTCCTTCCATTCATAAAAGCTATCAGCAAGTACCAAACAGGTTTTGTGGTTTTTAAGCAGGGGCCGCCAGGTTTTGGTTTCTAGAGCGGTTTCACTTTTAATGTTCCAGCTATCAAAAGAGAGTTTTAAACCCTCCGCAGTATGCGGAACAATGCCGAAACGCATCTGCTGGATAATTTCGGGTTCATCTGCGGTAATAATTAACCCCGTTTGGGTAATGGCCAGATTGTAGTTCGGGCTCCATTCTCCCTGTATTTCGTGTGGATGGGTTTTAAGAATTTCCTTTTCTTCAGCAGTTAAAGTATACCTGGCGCACATATAAGATTAGTTATTTAAGTACAACACCATACCGTACACCAGTGTTTTACTTCTTCCTTTTTGCTTTTGGCTGGTCTTTGATCTGATTTAAGGTTTCTGCCTCTTTGAGCAGGTAGCGTTTGAGTAATGCCAATAGTTCTTTCATTATTTTACTTTTATAATATCCTTCCAGTTTGTGGTATAACTGGGTCTTAAAAATTCACGTTTCATGGTCCACTTCTGATTGATCCCCTCTCCTGCCATCCGCAGTGTACCTGTACCGTAGTAGGTATTCAGTTGATCGAGCACTTTAGAGATCCGGTCATGTTTTACGCCTTTGTAATCAGAAAAGATATTCAGCTGCACCTCTGTTTCGGGGATTAAACCCGTGGCGGTAACTTCTACCTTTTGAAACAGGAAACCCCTTAGGTAAATTTTCTTCAAACCGTATAAAGCAACCTTAACCAGGTCAGTGGTGTTATTTACCGGATGGGCCAGTGGAATCGTAATAGACGGGAATGCCTGCGAAGCTTCTGTTTTAAATTTGTTGGTGAGCAGCCTGACTGAAATTACACTGGCACATAATTGCTCCCTTCTCAGCTTTACCCCCAGCCGGGCAGCGTAACTGGTGGTAGCTTCCTTTAATTCGTTATAATCTGTAGTGAGCTTGCCGAATGCACGGCTGGTACACATGCCTTTTTTAGGGTCGAGCACGGTTTTCAAAGGAATACAACTTTCGCCCCATAGTTCGCGCCACATCCTCACGCCTACGATAGTCATGTGATTCTGCACCCAGTTGATAGGCAAGGCCCTGAACTGGGCGGCAGTATAGATGCCTTCACGAATCAATTTGTGGCTAAACTGTCGTCCAATGCCCCAAAGGTCTTCTACAGGATAATGCAGTAAGGCGCTGTTAATTTGTTCATCGGTTTGCAGCACCATTACCCCGTTATGCTTTTTAGCCGTTTTATTGGCCACCTTCGCGAGTACTTTTGTTGGTGCAATGCCCACACTAATAGGGATGCCGGTATTGGCAATCACCGTTTCCCTGATCTGCCTGGCGTAAGTATCAAGATCACCGAAACCAGTAAGACCTAAAAAGCACTCATCGACGCTATACACTTCCACCTCCGGCGTAAAACGGGCAAGGTTGGTCATCACCCTAGCACTGATATCGCCATATAAAGTATAATGACTGCTGAACACTGCAATTTTGTGACGGGCAATTTCTTCCTTTATTTTGTAAAAGGGAGCACCCATGGCGATGCCGCAGGCCTTTGCCTCATCGCTTCGGGCAATGACGCAGCCATCATTATTGCTTAGCACCACAATAGGTACGCCATTATGTTGCGGCTCGAACAAGCGGTGGCAACTTGCATAGAAGTTATTACAGTCGGCCAGTGCGAACATGGTTGAATGCAGAATGAGGTAAGCAAGTCCAAGTCACAGCACCAAATACGGTAATAGTTTTACCGGTAACATTTAGGCAGGCATCCAAACCATCATTGATGCAGAGAAAAGTATCTTTGCCCTGTACAGTGAGTTTTCTGGTAAGCCACTCCTCATTCACACAACAAACGATGAGCATGCCGGAGGTTACCTTTACCGATTTATCGACGATGATAATGCTCCCCTTCATAATTCCGAAATACCGCATCTGATCATCATCAGCCTCAAAATAGAAAGTATTGGTCGGATCATTTACAATCCTTTGTGCAATATGCAACCGCCGCTGTCTGTAGTCTTCGGCTGGCGAAATAAAGCCGGAAACCCTACCTGGATTTTCCAGCGTATCTATTAAATCATTTCTAGGAATCTCTACCTCTCTTATCATAATTTCATCGCTTTACACAACAAAAATACTAAAAATATTAGTAAAAAATAACGAAGTTTTCCACACTCTTCTTGAGAGTACATGATGAGCTTTGGATACTATGGCTATAGGTCAAAAATTATAAAACCATTATATTTTATAAACACGGATATAAAATGACATCGATTCCCTTCCACAGGGGCAAAGTTAATTTAAGGTAAATTGAAAGGTATACTGGTCACGGGCGGAAATGATTCCTCAAAGCTCTTCATTTGATAGGTCTTACCTCACCATTTCCGGGAAACTTCGGTGTTCCCGATAAAAAAAGCTTGATGGGAGTTCGGTTTTTATTAAAGAAATGAATACCTCCAATTCATGGGCGAGACGTGGAGCTGAGAGCTGACTAGACCACAGACCATCAAAACTTCTGCGCATTTCACATGCTCCTCTATAATATTGATAAACAGCTAAGAAACTTAAAGAAAACATGGCTGGTAGAGTTTGTGCGATTTGAAAGCGTTTTGAGGTCATTGCTATTATTCATACCAATTACCTCACCTGGATAGACCATATCGAAAAGTGTTGGGATGATGAAAGGTGTCTTGATACCCCAAAAAATCTCGGAAACATCGTGTTTTTTTTTATTTTGCTGCAGGATACCCTGTTGGCAAAAGTAGTGCGTTTTTGAGCCAAAGTCTTAAAATATTCTGCTGACTGATTCCACTCACACGCCAAGCCTCAACGGCTAACACTGTTTTCTCTGGCGTTTTCAAAAAAGTGTTTTTTCACAAAAAAAAATCCGGGAGCCTGATTTGAATATGCGCTTCATAAGATGCTCACATAATAATTGGAAAGTTCAGATTGCGAATAGTTGATTAATTATGCAAAGCATCAAATCGATAGGGCTCGACATTTCACGGAATAAATCGTAATTTTGCTACTTTGTGTGTCCACAAGGAATATAATTCATATTCTGCCTGTTTGACATAGCCTTCAAGCTGTAAATGAATATAATTAAAACAAACAACGTTAATATTAGAGGTAAAGGGACATCACCAATGATGTTCGCTCATGGATTCGGTTGTGACCAGAACATGTGGAGATTTATAACCAAATCATTTGAAGAAACACATAAACTGATCTTATTTGATCATGTTGGCGCAGGACAGTCTGATCTTAGAGCTTATGACCCGGTAAAATACCAGGAGCTTGACGGCTATGTTGAAGATATTATAAATATAGTCAGGACCTTGGAGTTAAAAGAGGTAATTTTCGTTGGCCATTCTGTAGGTGCTATAATGGGAATCATGGCGGCAGAGATAGAGCCGAACCTATTTAAATCCTTAATTCTGGTTTCCCCCTCACCGTCCTATATTAATGATAGAGATTATATCGGAGGCTTTAGCCAAATGGAAATAGAAGAACTCTTGCAATCGCTGGACGAAAACCACCTGGGATGGTCAATAACCATGGCCCCGCTTATCATGGCCAATGCTGACAGGGCTGAACTTGGAGAGGAACTCACCAATAGTTTTTGCAGTACAGACCCAACGATTGCCAAGCAATTTGCCAGGGTAACCTTTCTCACAAATAGCAGAGCGATACTCTCACAATGCAAAACCCTATCCCTGATACTCCAATGCTCTGATGACCTAATTGCTCCTGTCGAAGTTGGTCAATATATGCATGAACAGCTGGAAAATAGTGTTCTTGTTATTCTTGAAGCAACCGGTCATTGTCCACACCTGAGCGCCCCCGAGGAAACCACAGCTGCGATCCTGGATTTTCTTAATAACTAAGCCGGAAACATCACATGGATATAATTTCGAATGAGCATGATTACGAGGATTTTCTTGAAAATTCTTTATCCGCATACATCTCCACAGATCAGAACGGAATAGTAAGAAGTGCTAACACCAAGATGCTCGAGTGGCTTGGGTGTGGATTGGAGGAAGTCCTTGGAAAACGCCTTTCATCGTTCTTGACCGTAGGGAGCAGAATGTTTTATGAAACGCACCTTCTCCCCCTATTGAAATTAAATGGAGCATTTGAAGAGGTTTCCATTGAGTTATTAGCCCTGAATGGCAGTAAACTCAAGGTATTGATGAATGCATATGAAAGAAAAAAAGCGGATAAAAAAATAAGTTTCATTCGCATCAATTTCTACCGTGCCACGGAAAGAAAGCTCTATGAAGAAAATCTGCGCCATTCTATAAATTCTAGTGAAAACACTTTGAAAAAGGAACGTGAACTTGCTACCTTAAGGGAACAGTTTATTGCTGTACTAGGGCACGATCTGTGAAACCCACTTGGCGCAATCAAATCCGGCACTTTGCTATTGAAGCGTTCTGTTCAATCTGATCGGGAAAAATCGATTCTTGCAACTATTGACAGAAGTACCTCGCGTATGGAGGAACTAATCGCAAACGTCATGGACTTTGCCAGAGTGCGTATGGGTACGGGAATCGCTCTGGAAAGAAATGAGGTATTACTTGAGCCAATACTACGGCATATCATCAAGGAACTAACCATAAAATTTCCCACCCGGAAGGTCATCACTCATTTTCAGATAGAGGATTTTGTCATGTGTGATGGTAACCGCATTTCTCAAATGTTATCAAATCTGCTTGCCAATGCCATTACCCATGGTTCAGCTAGCGATCCGGTAACTGTTTTTGCTAAACTCGAAAATGGCAAATTTATATTGAAGATTTCGAATGGTGGAAGTCCGATACCGGAGAACGCCCTGAAAACTTTGTTCGAACCTTTTACTAGAGAGGCAACCTCAGCCAGCCAGCAGGGATTAGGACTTGGCCTATATATTGCTTCTCAAATAGCAATAGCCCATAATGGAACGTTAACCGTAAGTTCCAATCTATCTGAGACCTGTTTCACCTTTATGATGCCATGCGCCTAACACCATGATCGACTTCTTCCTGTTTAATGTTCTTGAACAAAGTTACAGTAAGAGGTAGTACTAAGCGAATCAGAAATCGCCTCTATGGTTAACAATTCTGGTGTTAACCATTCAAGCAGCCCGCTAGCTGCGGTTATGGAATTACAGATTGAATACAGGTGATAATTATCTATAGAACTTCGCATAAATATCGATGATTATGTGATGCGTTAATTACCATCAGTTAAGGCTAAGGGTATTTATGGCTTAAGTAAGCAGCTTTTTTACTAAATCAATGTTTGCTAATGTCTTGGAATCAATTGAAAAGAAATATTTTGCTTGCCAAATTTGTGTTTTCTCTGCTTGTTTGTTGGTGACTTTGTCCCATGGGGCATAGATTCGAAAGCCGAGTTTTCCAAGTTGCCTATTTATGGTTATAATACCCATTTCAGCCAAAATCAACTTTGGAAAAATAAATTGACCAAAGTTATGTTCACGTTTGGCTGCAATTATTACAAAATCGAAGTCATCCAACAGGCTAAAAGGTACAGTTAAGCCGTTACTCCTTTTCCATACCGTTACAAACTGACCGATTTTCCTTGGTGTGATTTTAGCCAATCGATATTGAATTTTTTTATCATTTAGTTCAAATGAACAGGCTTCGTATGCTGAACTTTCAACATCCAATTTCAGGTTAGTTAAGTCTAACCCGCAATTGTCATATACTAACGATTTCGCTGCTTTCAGTTGGTTTGGAAGAGTATTTACTATTGTCAAATTAGGATACCTCATCTTCTGCTAATTGAAGGACGCTTTCGTTTCCAAATATACCAACTTAATTGGCATTAGTAGCTAAATTGGAAGTTAACAAAAGGGGCTATCTTTTCTCCAATATGAAAGATCGCGAAAATTAAAAGTAATTGAAACTTATATAAAAGCCGGGATAAGCGCGCTGATAAATTAACTAATACAATTCATGAAAGAATGTTTTTATTAGCAGTCTTGTCTTCACCAGTTTATCGGTGCGAAGCGAAAGAAGCTATACTGCCCACTGCATACCAAAGGTTGTAATCTTTTACCTAATCATTAAAGAATTATGCATAGCTGCTCATCATGCCCGAAAGCCAATCCATGATAATATTGGAATATAACTAGAACTAATATTAGTTTAAACATTCAGCTCAATCTACAAATTTCATATCTTTAGGGCTTAAATGAAAAGTGAAATACAACCAGTACATAAAGGTTTTACCAACGACCTGATCATCCAGGCACTCTTATGCTCTCCTGAGGCAACCGCGCTTTACACAGAAGAGGAAATGATCATCCAATTTGCAAACCAGGGAATGTTGGAAGTCTGGGGGAAAGATGCGTCGGTGATTGGTAAACCATTGATGGAAGCACTTCCCGAACTTGAGGGCCAGCCTTTTCTAGGACTGCTCAAACAGGTCTGGCTTTCCGGCGAGACTTATTCAGTGGACAATGCACCGGTACACCTCACAAAAGATGGAATTTCTACAACTGATTATTACGACTACGAATATAAAGCACTTGTTAATGGGCAAGGGAAGACTTGGTGCATATTAAACACTGCAAAAAAAGTAACAAACAGAAGAGAATATCTTTCAAAGATACAACTAAAAGAAGAGAGAGAGCAGGTGCTCATTGAGGAAATGGCCGCGACAATGGAAGAATTGAGCGCCACCAACGAAGACCTGAATCGTTCCATGCGACTATTGGATGAAAGTCGGGAGCACATCAAAACCATCATTGAGCAAGCCCCTGTGGGAATCGCTATGCTGGAAGGTCCTGAACACATCATCGAAATTGCTAATCCGGCAATCCTTAAAATCTGGGGACGAAGGCTTTCAGAAGTCCAAGGCAAAGCCCATGAGCTTGCCCGCCCGGAACTCATCGGGCAGCCCGTGAATGACTGGCTTTCGGAAGTATTTGCAACCGGAATAAGAAAAACCAACAATGAGTTTGTGGTTAAACTACTCCATAAGAAAGGCTTACGCGAAGCCATAGTAAATTCTATCTATCAGCCCATTCGTTCCGCAGAGGGGGCAGTAACGGGGGTGCTGATCATCCTGGAGGAGATCACTCAACAAGTACTTGACAGAAGATCCAGCGAAAAAGATCAGCAAATGCTTTCCATGGCAATTGACGCTGGTGAGCTCGCCACCTTTTATTATGAACCAAGAACAAATCTATTCTCCGGAAATGATCTATTGAAATCCTGGTTTGGCCTACCACCTGAAGGACATATTGATCTAAGCATTGCTCTTGCAGCGATTTTTGATGAAGACAGACCCCGGGTGAGCGAAGCCATAGCAAAGACCTTGAGTGAAAGCTCAGATGGAAACTATTTCATCGAATACAGGATTGATCATCCCCATAATGCTGGCGGAAGAGTAGTACAAGCACGAGGGAAGGTTTTCTACAATCAGGATGGAAAAGCGGCCAGTCTAAATGGTTCCCTACGCGACATTACCGAACAGAAAAAAGACGAACAGCGAAAGGACGATTTTATGGGTATGGTTAGCCACGAACTTAAAACACCGCTGACCTCATTGAATGCATATCTTCAGTTGATGCAAAGAAAAGCCATACTCTCGCAGGATACTGCCGGACAGAACATCCTAGAAAAATCAGTCAGACAGGTACGTAATATGACCACCATGATCAACGGCTTTCTGAATATCTCCAGATTAGATTCCGGCAGAATGATTATCGCAAGATCCGCTTTTGATCTTAAGGAACTGTTTAAAGAACTAGAGGAGGAAATCCTATCTGTTGTACACACCCACCGGATTGTTTTCACGAGCCCGGACGCTTTGATGCTCACTGCAGACAGGGATAAGATTGCACAGGTTCTTCACAACCTAATTGGAAATGCCATAAAGTATTCTGAAATGGGCTCCACTATCGAAGTTAGCTTTTCTCAATATGCAGGAATAGTCCGGATGATAATAAAGGACGAGGGAATGGGAATTGATAAGGATGACCAAGAGCAAATTTTTGAACGCTACTACAGGATAAAAAGCCCGCAAATGGGGTCAATTGCTGGCTTTGGTATTGGATTATACCTGTGCAAAGAAATAGTGGAACTTCACCGAGGAAGAATTACGCTCGAAAGTACAATGGGGAAAGGATCTGCGTTTATCGTGGAACTTCCTATTGAACAATCTCAGTAAAAGCTCGTTTATCATCACAAAACACAAGTGACCAGCCGCTGCAAACTGGCGAGGCGGTGCATTATATCAGTGCGTTACAGGTAAAACACTCCATTTCTTATCATAGTGTGCAAAGCTTAAGTTAATCTTTGCCCTATCTTAACAGGAGGCTATGCTATTTGTATTTGCTATCATGTTAATACTTATCTACCGGTATGTTCTTTCTTTCATCCCAACTTTGCCCTTAAATACCACAAATGATCTACCGTTAACGCCACTTATTAGGCATTTTAGAAAACAATGAAAGTTAAAAACATCCTTATCTACTCAGGATTTATCGCAATCCTTTCCCTATCAGCCTGTTCTAAAAAAACGAGCCTGACTGAAGAACCTACCAGCACGTCTAAAACTCCTATTGCTTATGCCATCACTGAAACGTTCGAAGCTGGAACCAAAGGCGCCTATGCTTTAGATAGTGTCCAGCTATTAACCGGAAAATGGTCATTCAGCGATGCCTTAATCGGCACTCTTCCTGCCGATGCCAAAAACGGAACCAGATCCGTTAGGCTGAGAAGTGGTTACATATCCATGGACTTTGATGTCGCTGGCGCAACCGTGCTATACGTTTCCCACGCAAAATATGGGACTGATGGCAGTTCTACCTGGCAACTTTTGGCTTCCAGCGATGGTGGCAAAACTTACATGCAGGTGGGGCCAGACATTAGCGAGACTAGCACCACATTGGTCACCGATTCCTTCAGAGTGAACATGAAGGGCAAAATCCGATTCCAGATCAAAAAAACCGGGACAACCCGCATAAACATTGACGATATAATTTTTAAGGGGTCAGGTGATCCTGGCATCGCCATTGGGGCACAAGATACGAGCCCGGCAGATAGCGAAGGCAGCAGTGCTCCTTCTTCTGGAAGAGGAACACCAAATGCAGGACCAGATGCGCCGCCAGCGGGCGGCGATAATTCAAACTTACTCTTGGGTAACCCATCTGGTGCAATAGCCGCCATCGTTTCACCTGAAAATTACTTAATCGATCAGAAATACTATATAGAAAGCTATAGCATGAGCCGAGGTACACCAAACTGGGTAAGCTGGCATCTCGATTCAAATAACTTTGACGGAAGTGCAACCAGAAAAGATGATTTTGCCTCATTTACAGGCTTGCCAACCAACTGGTATCAGGTGCAAAGTAATAGCTATTCGGGTTCTGGATTTGATAGAGGGCATAATTGTCCAAGTGGAGACCGTACCAGTTCAAGCACAGCCAACTCTGCAACTTTCCTAATGACAAACATGATCCCACAGGCACCAAACAACAATCAGAAAACTTGGGAATCCTTTGAAAGCTACCTACGCTCACAGGCATTGAATGGATATGAGGTTTATGTAATCATGGGAAGCTATGGCACCGGAGGTATCGGTTCAGCTAGTGCATCGGTAGTGAACACGATTAGCAATGGAAAGATCACCGTACCTTCAAACGTTTGGAAAGTAGCAGTATTGTTAAAAAAAGGAAATAATGACATTAGCCGAGTTAGTGCTACAAACAGGGTGATTGCAATCAATACCCCTAATATTAACGACACCAGTTCAAGCTGGAAAGATTATATCGTAACTGTTCGCGATATCGAAGGTGCAACCGGTTATAATCTTCTGTCCAGTCTTCCACAGAACGTACAGGATCTGGTAGAAAAAGTAAAAGATCCGGGTAATTAACCTCCCACCGCATAATTATTTTATTAAAAAAGCCGTATCACCAATAGGATACGGCTTTCTTGTAGCTTGCTGATTAGGCTAATAGTGTTGACTACTATTGTTTGATCAGGCATGATCTCACGAATCGGTGTCAAGATAGATAAAACCTAGAAAAGCTATCAATTTTTTAGCAAGTGTAGTAATGAGCGCTTGGCATGACAATGCTTAGTTCAAGCTTTACTTCAAAAAGGACAAATTTACATACAACAGATACTTGAAAAGACTCTTGATAAGCTAGCGAGTGATTGCATTTTCAGGAAAACAAAATAGCATTTAGTAGTTACACAAACGTAATCGATAGCTAACCTACTTTCACCGGATTAATTAAGTTCATCATAACTTAAGAAAAAATTTTTCCAAAATTAAAGGGCATCAACTAAATAAAAAAAAACTGCCCGCTATGCCTTCAAGCACAACAAGCCGTTTCCAGACTTTTTTAAATTTACTTATTGGTACCAGTGATGATCACATTGTCCAGGCGCAGACCTACTGTATTGGTGCCTGCTTGTCCAAAGAACTCAACGGTGTTACTAGCTAATGCAGGTACATCACCAACCACTTCCAGCGTATAGAATTTATTGGTATCAGCACCAATGATTGGCTGGCTTGTCACCGCATATTCAATACCATTCACCTTCACCTTGATCACGTTCAGGTTTCCCATGGCGCTACCGCCCTGGATATTTGCTGCCGCGTCATAGCGGATCTTCAATTTGCTATATCCTGAAACAGCAACTCCCGAGATCAATACTGTAGCGTCTTTTGAAGCTGGCAACCATACGTGTGCATTCGTTCCCTCACCATAAGTGGAAATTGTTCTCATATCAGCATTCCCAAAACTATCAGAAAAAGTCAGGCTCTTGTTATCAAAGTTGGTATAAGCTCCGAGTTTAGGTCTGGCAGTCGAAGAGATCGTGCCCGTACCAAAAGTTTCGTTATACAACACTTTGTCTTCACCGGCTGGCGGAGTCACAACATCTTTATCCTGATCTACCACATAAGCACCCCCCGGAACATTGGTCCAGTTCGCAATGGTAGCCGATAAGGTAACTGCTACCGGAACGGCTGTACCACCGTTTTTGAGTTCGATGGTGTAGGTATACTTTTTACCTGATTCAAACTTTGTATTTGATGGTAGGGTCAGTTTGAAAATTCCCGCAGGCAAGGTGAAAGTTACAGTTTTACCTGCCGCATCTTCAACAGGCAAAACAATCAATTCAGAAACCGAACTACCACTTAGTGCAGTGGTTTTTGCCACAATATCCGAAACTGCAGATGCAGATCCCAATGTGCCTGTTGCAATATTGAAATCTGCTTTTGTATTGAGACCGGCGATTGCAGTGCTCAATCCGTTCAAATCTGCAACACCGCTACCGTTTTTAACCGTGAATTCAATCTTTGAAAGCTGGTGTGAGAAATTCAGGTTTGCAAGGGTACTGGTTTTACTTAAACCCCTGGCATTATTTGAATACATCAAATCAATACCGCTCTGAATGCTCTGATCGCTTACGTCTGCAGCATAAAAATTGCCCGTAAGGGTTTGCCTGAAAGGATAATAAGCAACAAAATCGACTGAACTGCCATCTTCAGGATAATAAATAGCCTGATCATTGGCTGATGGCTTGAACTCGCCATCTCCTGAAGTATTATAATTTTTGTTTGCCGAGATGACATTACTCAGGCCTGCACCTGTTTTCATAAAGACACCAATAGCGTCACTGGTCTCCCAGGTATCGTTGATAGCTTTGGTTTTGATCTGTCCGTTAATGGTTGAAGCAAATTTTAAAGCAGATGCTGCTTCGGGCACAATAGGTTGGTCCTTTTTGCAGGCGCTGCTCATCACGAACATCGTTATTGCCGCAGTGAGTAAAATGTTTTGATTTTTCATATTTTTAGATAGCTAATTTATTTCCAGATGGTATTGTCAATTGTTTCTTTAATCGTCCCTGAGAGTTTAGGGAAAAAAGTATAACCGGTTTCTTTCTCCAGTTCATTCACACTTACCCGGTAGCTGTTATAATTCATAGCAGCCGGAATAATTTCGTTTTTGATCCGGAATCCAATCGTATAATAGGTACTTCCCTTTTTCATGGCTAATGCCTTATAGTAATATTTTGGAATGGCCGATCCTTTCGCATAGGTAATGGTCTGATCAGTTGGCGTAGTGATGCCAGCGCCGGTTACCACATAAAGCGTATCGCTTTGCGCTGTCCAGGTTCTCACCTGCTGCTCCAGATTATTCCAGATACCCTGGTTCATGGAAGATACCTGAGCGGTCATGTTCGAATAGTAAAAGGTTGTCGCATTCAGATCTCTGGTTGCGGTACGATCACCACTTGGAATCTGGTGACCGCGGTCATAGCCATTACCAAATGAACTGCTCAGGTTTACCTGTGCACTTTGCGCAATTGATGGATCAAAGGCCCAGGCATCTGAACGGCCGGAACTACCGATATAAGAAGCATGTAAAGGATAAGCAACCCAATAGGCCATCTTATATCTTTTGTCATATAACATTGCGTAATTTCTTACGCCTGCTCTTCCAGGAAAACCGTGTGCTACGTACACCACATTCTCATCAGTCTTCACTGTTGGGGTCTCCATATAACCATAAGTCATTGGTGGATTGATCGCCGTCTCCTGGTCCAGGCTATAATCGCCTGAAGGAACGGTATTCCAGTTGACTATTGACGCTTTCAAGGCTGCAGCAACCCCTATATTTCCAGTACCTTCGCTCTTTAACTCAATCTCATAAGTATACTTTTTACCCTTTTGGAACTTCGTGCCCGCTGGCATGGTCCAGGTAAAGGTTTTTGTACCTATCGCAAAAATAACCTTCATTGCCGACTCATCTGTAGTAGGAACTAAAATTGCCTCGGATACCACAGCTAAATTTTTCAGCCCTGTTTTCGCCAAAACTGTAGTTGTTTGGTTTTCTACATTGATTGTACCGGTTGCAAGGTTGAAGTCTGCTTTGGATTTTACGCCACTAAAGCTGGTGATCAAGCTATTAAGAGCGCTGACACCCGTACCATTTTTAACGGTAATCTCAACTTTGGACAATTGGTGAACAAAATTAAGGGTGGCATTGGTACTGGATTTGCTCAGGCCCGTTGCGTTATCGGCATACATCAAATCGATGGCAGCCTGGTTGCTTTGATTTTCAACGTTTACAGCATAGCTATTGCCAGTGAGCTGCTGACTATAAGGATAGTAAGCGATGAAATCCACTGTACTCCCATTTTCAGGATAAAACAGGGTCTGTTCAACTGTTGAAGGCTTAAATTCACCGTCCCCTGTTGTTGAATAGGATTTGTTTGCCGAAAGCACATTTGTGAGTCCGCTTCCAGTTTTCATGAAGATACCGATAGCATCGCTGGTTTCCCAATTGTTGTCAACAGCTTTTGTTTTGATCTGACCATCTATGCTTGCTGAGAAGCTAACCGAAGTGCCCTTGTCGACCGCCACCGCTGGGTCAGACGCTTTATCCTTCCTACAGGAGGTGGCAAAAATTAAGAGCGCAGTGATAGAGGCAAATTGTAATTGTCTAATGTTCATAGTTTGATGTGATGTGATGTGAAAAATTGATTGATTCTGATATTCTTCTTGCCTGTTGGGCGAATTTTATTACCGATTGACTGGATTTGATTTTTAGCTCGGCATTGGGTTAGAGAATGTTGATGTTCGCAATTGCTGCAAAGAAAGCGTAGCAAACAGACCTCCAGGTTAAGTCTGAAAGAAATTTTTGTTAAGAATAGTTAGCGTAAAATGGCAATTATAATATAGTCTTAACAATAGATTTTGTAAGCCGAAAATCACGCGATCGCAAAAGACCATAAAAGATTATGCATGTGTTAGAACCGAACAGCGAGGACATAGACCGATAAGACACTGACTATTAGAAAAGTAAACAGGCTACAGTAAGGAAAATAATCTGCAAAATACGAATAATGTTAAACCGGACTTACCGCTGAAAACCCTAGCGATAAGCATGACTAAAAAAAATCGTCCTGACAATTGTATCAGTCAGTCGATGCCGCTGATCTGAAAGAAATTAAATTTGGGTAATTTTGTAGCCATGAATATGACCAAGCGCCTCCTGTTATTTTTATCGACAATCCTGCTAACAGCCTGTTTGCAGTTCTCCTGTAAAAAATCCAATGATCTTCCCGAAAAAAGCAAAGCGAACAAAATGGTATTGGTTTACATGGATGCGAACAATGACCTGCGTTATGAGGCGCTCAATAGCATCAATAGAATGGAAAAAGGTGCAAAAGAAATTGATGGTATACTGCTTGTCTATATCAAAACCAGCAGCGTCCGATCCTATCTTTTAAAGATCAGGCATGACGAGGACCTGAACAGGATCACCAGCGATACACTGAAGGTATTCGAAAATCCAGTTTCAGATGCGGAATTTCTAAAAGATGTAGTGAAGTATACACAAAGTGAACATCCGGCAGAAACTTATGGCTTGGTACTATGGTCACATGCCACATCATGGGCTCCGGCCACCCCAGTGAAAACAAAGTCTTTCGGACGAGACAATGCGAAAGAGATGGACATTATCGATCTTAAAAATGCCCTTCCAAATAATTTTGAATTTATCATTTTTGACGCCTGCTCTATGGGAGGCGTGGAAGTACTTTATGAATTCAGGCAAAAGGCAAAGTATATCATCGCCTCGCCTGCAGAGACACTTGCTGAAAGTTTCCCCTACCAAACCATCACCCCCCTTCTGTTCAGGTCTTCGGATCAGTTGAACCATATCGCAAAAGCCTATTATGATTATTATAATGCTTATAGTGGTGATCTGCAATCTGCCACTGTGGTACTGGTACAGACCACTGAACTGGACACATTGGCCTTTGCAATGAAATCCTTGATGATGAACAGAAAAAACTACGGCGATAAATTGGTCAGTGAGGACGTCCAGCGCCTGGATTTCACGCTTGGTTTTCCTGTGGCAAACTATGATTTTGGAGAATTCCTGAACAAAAATTTTCAGCCAGTTGACAGAACTGATGTGTACAAAAAGCTAAACAAAGCGATACTGTATAAGGCGGCAACACCAAACTTCCTTGGAATTAACATAAAAAGTTTTTCCGGCGTGACCTGTTATATTCCATCCATCAATGATTCTAATATAAACTACTATAAAAGACTGCAGTGGTATGCGAGCGCAGGCATCTATGTGCTTTTTGACAAGTAAAGGTTTGGTTATAGGAAGGCTGAAGAGAAATCACATTCAGCCTTTTACAAGTATAGCCTAACAAGAATAGAAACTTTATTTTACTTAGCTTTTACTGCAGTTAACAAGGGATTTCACCAGTTTCCGGATGGTTTTCTTCACTGAAAAATTTGCCGATTGTCCCGTTTAGCGATCAGTGCATGTTGGATAATCCAAGCAAACGACATTTATTTGAAAACAGTCTTAGGTTGTTATATAGAAGATGATTAGTACACCTCTCCAGAGGTGCTTTCAAAGAACCAAATAACACATATTTGCATTATCATAGGTTGGCCAGTATGCACCACGCTGAAGCCAAGGAGATTCCGCACTTGCAATATATAAATAATGGTCTGTATAAAACGTGATCTCTTTTAAAAACAAATTTGTGCAAATCGATGTGATCATCTGGGTCAGCTGAAGCAATTTTAGCTCTGATCAAGCGGCGGCCTTTTAATTATAAATGATGCAGATCAGAAGCCACTGCGATCGGTAATACCTATTTTCGATAGCAACTGCTCTGAAGATGCGAAAAAACAGGATTAATGGTGTGTATAAATTGCCGAACAATCGAGGGTAAAAAACCCGGAGCGGTCGTCGGCTTCTACCTTTTGGGACAAAAAGAAATAGGATAAGGAAATTATGTATTGCCAATACGTTGGAGTTGTTTTGGTAACTAAAAGTTCGTAGAAGCTAATGTAAGATATGTTAATCACCCTAGGGTCTCATTTTCATACCAAAAGCAAAAAACGACAAAGGAAGGAATATTTTATCTGGTTTCATCTTAAATACTACTGACCTGCTTTTGTTGCTCCTGACTAAGCCGCTGGTGCTCCTGCACTGCATCAGCTGCAATCAAAATCATTCCGCCAAGCACCATTAATAGACCCATCTTTTGCAAGGTAAGCTCTGAGCGTTTTGACAATGGAAATCTATCTGTCAGCGCAAAAGTATGAATACCCTGAATGCTCCTTCTTAGATATAGACGGCGTAACGCCAATGCGACAATTGCTATACCAAACAGGGTAATTACTATCCCAAGAATCTGAAGATGGGTAAATAAAACTATGTCTGTTGATTCATTTATCATAATATATTGACAAATAAGAGATGAAAATGTTTGCCTTAGTTAATATATAAGCGAGCAAAGTTTGAGGTAACTTATAGCGTATTAAGTATGACGGAATCAAGCCCATTACTTGCATTCTCAATGCTCGAAACTTGTAACTTAGCTGACCAGCCTCTATACCGTTAATTCTAGCTAACTATCTACCCTTTAAGATTTATTGTAGCATTCTATAAAACCAAAAGTGCTTCAACCGGGAACTTGTTATGCTATTTAGAATTCATGGATTTGAAGCTAAGTGCTGTCCCCGGTTTATTTAACATTTACTATCCTCCCAACGCTCGATATAAACCAATTAGTGCGGTATAAGAAGACTGTTTAAGGTCAACCTGCTCCATTTCAGCATTCAACACACTGCCCTGAGCTACGATCACCTCAAGATAACTGGCGTAACCAGCAAGATAAAGGTCATTTGCGGTTGACACAGCGGCCTTTAGTTCTGCTACCTGACTACTTTTATATTCATAGGCTTGCTTAAAATTATGAAGCGCTGAGAGTTGCATGGTTACTTCCTGATAACCATTAATTAAGCTTTGCTGGTATTGGTAAAATGCGCTGAGTTGAGCTGCATTGGCTATAAGGTTGGCATTTTTTAGCGTCGCACGATTGAGCACAGGGGCAGTTAAGCCACCTAAAAAACCTGCAGCCAGTGATCCGGGTGAAAAAAGTAAAGGAAACTTGAAAGCATTATAACCGGTGTAAGCATCCAAGGTTAAGCTTGGGAGAAAGGCTTTTCGGGCTGCCGATACATCCGCCTTTGCAGCTTTGAGTTCCTGTTCAGCTTGTTTTACATCTGGACGATTTAGGATTACTGCTGATGGCAAACCGGCATAAAGTTGGCTGGGTAGCGGAAGATCAATGGCCAAAGAATCCCGTTGGATTTTCACAGGATACCTGCCAAGTAGTAAATTGAGTTGATTTTCCACCCGAGTGATTGCCTGCCGGACCCCGAACTGTTTGCCCTGTGTATCGATACGTTGTGCCTTGAATTGACTAACTGCTAGCGCTGTGGCCCGTCCTCCGGTCATCTGCGCTTCAACTACCTCCAAACCCTTATTTTGCAAAGCGATATTTTCCTCAAGGATTTTCAGTCTTTTATCCAAAGCGATTAATTCGTAATACAAAGCGGCCACTTGACAGGTCAATTGTGTACGATACCATTTTAACCCTTGATTACTAGCCAGGTATCGATGATAAGCTGCAGCTTTTCTTTTGGAGAGTTTACCCCAAATATCTATTTCCCATGAACTTTTAAATCCTGCAAAATAGTCAGGTGTTGGAATAGGAATTTTTTGTTTCGCATCTATATTCCCTGAAAAGTTGGTATCATAATTCCCTACCCCGTTCATTGTATATTTTCCAAACTGATCAAGACCTCCAGAAACCCTTGCACTTAAAGCAGGTAAAAGTGCAGCCTTACTCAACCTCAGGTTCGCACTTGCCATCAATACCCGTTGCAGGCCCGATTTCATTTCCAGGTTCTCTTTTAAAGCAGTATGAATAAGCGTATCTAGGTCAGCTTGTGAGAATATGGTTTTCCAGTCCATTATCTTTTCTTTACCCAATGTGTGCGCGTCAAACTTTTCCGGCATGTCTAAAGAGGCTGGCAAAGTCGCCTGCTTAATTGCGCTACATGCGGCCATTAACAGCAGGGCCGTTAATGAGATATAAACCTTTATTTTATTTAATTTTCTTCTTTTCATGTCATTAACGATTTTCTGATGATAAGTGCGGAGCCATAACCTCCCGTTTTTTAGGCGCAAGCAAGGCATATAAACCGGGAATAAGGAATACCCCAAATAGGGTACCGATGAGCATGCCGCCTACTGCAGTCATACCAATGGAACGGTTACCAATGGCACCTGCGCCAGAGGCAATACACAAAGGGATTAAGCCTGCAACGAATGCGAAAGAGGTCATCAGAATTGGCCGTAGCCTGGATACAGCGCCCATTCGGGCGGCTTCTATAACGCTCAGACCAGACTTCCGTTTTTGCTCAGCAAATTCAATAATTAAAATTGCGTTTTTACCTAAAAGTCCAATCAACATTACTAATGCCACCTGAGCATAAATATTGTTTTCAAGCCCTGCGAGCTTCAAGGTGAAGAATGCACCTGCAATCCCGCCGGGCAACGATAATAGCACTGGCAGAGGAAGCAGAAAACTTTCATACTGCGCGGCAAGTAGGAGGTAAACAAAGATTAAACAGATAATAAAAATGTAAATAGCCTGGTTACCTGAGAGAATCTGCTCCCGGGTCATTCCTGACCATTCAATCGTATAACCTCTGGGGAGTTTTTCCTTTGCAATCGCTTCCACCCTGGCGATAGCCTCACTACTACTGTGCCCTAAAGCGGCCTCGCCAGTAATCATTGCCGAAGGATACATGTTATAGCGATTAATCTGTTCTGGTCCGTAAACCCTTTGTAATGATATAAAAGTAGAATAAGGAACCATTTCGCCACGATCATTTTTGACATATAACTTCAGTAAATCTTCCGGCTTTCCCCGGTATTGGGGATAGGCTTGTACCATCACTTTATACATTTGTCCAAAGCGGATGAAGTTGGTTGCATAGTAGCTCCCGACAAGCGTTTGCAGGGTATTCATCGCATTATCAATCGTAACACCTTTCTGAGCGGCCATGTCCTGATCAACATTAATCAAATACTGTGGGAAATTGGGATCGAAGCTGGTAAATGCTCCTGAAATGCTTTCGCTTTCATTTAATGCTTTTAAAAATTCTTGTGTAACACCAGCTGTTTTGCGCATGTCCTCCCCCTTATTCTTATCCAGCATCCGCAATTCGAATCCGCTCGCATTTCCAAAGCCAGGAACAGTCGGCGGAGAAAAGAATTCAATGGAAGCATCTGAAATATGACGGGTTTTTGATTTCAACTCCGCTATCAGTTCATCGACACTTTCTTTTCTGGAATCCCAGGGAGAAAGGTTGATCATCCCCATACCGTAAGAGGCACCGGTGATTTCACTCATTAAACTATAGCCTGCGAGGGTGCTTACATTTTCGACAGCATTGAATCCTTTAGTAACCTGTTGTATCTGATCAAGCACTTTTTCTGTGCGCTCTACAGTTGAACCCGGTGGTGTAGTCACATTGATGTAAATCATGCCCTGATCTTCTGTGGGAATAAAGCCAGAAGGTAGAATACTGCTTCCCAACCAGGTAGCGAAAATAAAGAAAGCGAGCATCAGTAAGGTCACAGGCTTCCGGCTGGTAATCCGCGTGATTAAACTACCGAACCTGCGTTCAGTTTTGTCATAACCCTTATTAAACAAGTCAAAAAACCGCGCTAATAAGCTTTTTCTGGATGACGGATCATGCTTTAGCATTAATGCGCATAAGGCTGGGGTTAAGGTTAATGCGTTAATTCCGGAAATGACAATCGAAATGGCCAGTGTTAACGAAAACTGACGGTAAAAAACCCCTACTGGACCATGAAGAAAAGCAACCGGGATAAAAACCGCCGACATCACTAAAGTGATCGCCACAATTGCTCCGCTAATTTCTTTCATTGCAGCGACCGTAGCGTCCATCGGCGAAAGGTGTTCTTCGGACATTTTCACGTGTACCGCCTCTACGACTACAATCGCATTATCCACCACTATACCAATCGCCAGCACCAAAGCAAACAGGGTCAAAATATTAATGGAAAAGCCCATAAGCTGTAAGAATGCTAAGGTACTGATCAAAGCTACAGGTACTGCCAGTGCCGGAATCAGCGTACTTCTGAAATCTTGGAGAAAAATAAAAACCACTATAAATACCAGAATAAAGGCCTCTATTAATGTCCGAAGCACCTCATGGATACTGGCATCAAGGAACCGGGAAACATCATAAGCGTAATTGTATTGCATCCCGGGCGGGAAACTCGTTTCCTTCAACTCCGCCATTTTAGTTTTGATGTTTTCAATTACCTCCCTGGCATTTGAACCTGGGCGTTGCTTAATCATAATCGAGGCTGATGGGCTTCCATCAGTTTTAGAAACCATATCATAACTCACCGTTCCAAATTCCAGATCGGCCACATCTTTTAACCGGACCAGTGCGCCATTACGGTCAGCTTTGATAACCATGCGTTCGTAGGCTTCTTTACTATTGAATTTTCCGCCATACTTCAATACATATTGTTTCACTTCACGCCCCGTTCCTGAATTCTCACCTGCAACTCCTGGCGCCGCCTCAATGTTTTGCTTACGCATCATTCCTACAATATCATCAACTGAGAGATTGTAAGATTTCATCCGATCCGGCTTGAGCCATACCCGCATTGAATAGTCACGTGCCCCCATGATTTCAACAAAGCCCACCCCATCAATACGCTTCAATTCCTGTAGCACGTTGATGTCGGCAAAGTTATAAATGAATTCTTCATTCATTTCCTTATCACTGCTGGTGACATTTAGGTAAAGCAGCATACTGTTCACTTCTTTCTCTGTTGTTACACCTGCTTTTATCACTTCTTCTGGAAGTTCATCCAATACAGTGGTCACCCTGTTTTGCACATTTACTGCTGCCTGATCGGGGTCTGTACCCACATCAAAAAAAACCTGAACAAGTGTAACGCCGTTATTGCTGCTTACTGAATTCATGTAAGTCATGCCAGGTACGCCGTTAATGGCCCGTTCTAAGGGAGTTGCAACGGCTTTTGCACAAACCTCTGCATTTGCACCGTTATAACTTGCGGTTACCACTACTGATGGTGGCACAATGTCCGGAAACTGCGTGATAGGCAGCTTAAAGAGCGCAAGTACGCCCAGTAATATTAAAATCAAAGAGATGACCAGTGAAAGCACTGGCCGCCTGATAAATGTTTCTACCATTTTTTTATAATTGAAATGCATCGCCCGGCGCACAGCGCAGAGGGCATTCGTCAAGAAAAGAAAGTTAATTATTTGCTAGCCAGCAGTTTTTTCATGGAGGTATAAACCGGTTTCACCTTCTTGCCCTCGCGAAGTTCCTGAACTCCTTCGTACACAATCACCTCACCTGGTTTTAAACCTGAGCCCACTACATAATACCCTGATAAGCTAAGCTTTGGAACAAAGCTCCTCATTTTTACGATGTTGTTTTTGTCCAACACAAAAACATAGCTTTTATCCTGTATTTCAAAAACAGATTTTTGAGGAATGAGTACACTGTGTGAAAGGTTCGAGGTTAAACGGATTTTACCTGATACGCCATGCTTGAGGAGATGACGTGGATTATCGAACATAGCCCTGAAAGCAATAGATCCGGTATTATCAGAAAAACTATTTTCATGCGTTTGGATTTTACCCTTTAATGGATAAATACTCCCATCAGAGAGTACCAGCGTAGTTTCTTTGTCATGATCAAAACGGCCCTTGCCATTGCGCACGAACTGTAAATATTCATTTTCAGAAACATCAAAATAAGCATACATCTGCCTAGTATCTGAAATAGTAGTAAGCAAGGCTCCTTCCTCGACCAAACTGCCCGCTTTAAGCGGCAACCGGTCTATCCTTCCTGAAAATGGTGCCCTCACCCGGGCATAGGTGAGTTTCTGGTTAGCATCATCAATCATTGCTTTTGCAGTTTTGATTCTGGATTCAGCCTCTGACAGCTTAGCTTCCCCCAAAGAAAGTTCGGAGGGAGAGATCACCTTTTTATCTACTAAAGTTTTGATCCGTTCGAGCTCAACCTGCGCAATACTTGCAGCTGACAACTCGCTTGCTAGGTTTGCCTTGGCTTTATTTAAAGCAATGGCATACTCCCGGTCATTCAGTTGAAAAAGTAGCTGGCCTTTCTTCACCTCCTGCCCCTCATCGACCCATACCCGATCAATGAATCCATGCATGCGTGAGCGTACTTCTACATTTTTCGCTGCTTGTAGCTCTGCAACATAATCATGGGTTAGGGAGGTGTCCTGCGCTTCCAGTTTCAGGACCGGAATCGCTGTTAAATCTGTTTTTTTGTTATTGGCATCGCCACCCTTGCAGGCTTGGAAAGCCACAGCAAGTATGGGAATTACTATCCATCTTAAGTTCATTGTTGAATATTATTTCTAAAATAAAGGCATAGCGGAAGCCAGCCTGTAGTAAATTATTTTTACACAGCATTTATTCCCACTTGAAAGCAGAAATAAAAAAATGAGTAAAAATGCTTTAGAAATAAGTAAGCCGATAGAGAAAGCCATATTGGGCACAGGCGAACTGTGGCTGCGTATAACCAATTATCGAATAGGGAACAGCATACTTCTGAGAAATTCGTTTACCAAAAAGCTGTAGTTCAAGCGAATAATCGTTGACGTGCTTATACCTTTTACGGAATTTACTGACCCTATTTTGTACAAAGCTAAATGTACTATCAAGGTGTTGATCATCCAGACCGACAAAGCTGGTTACTTGATCACCGATTTCCTCCAATTGCCCCCCTGCATCTTTTGCAATACCAGAGGAAGAAAAGTTAAATAAGACGAAACACACCACCGCAAATACGACCGCCTTGCAACGCAGGAAAAGGATAATAAGGGGCGTAAACGTGTAGTTTCTTGACATTTTAACTTAAGGGTAGCCCAAAGTTATAAAATCCATCTAGAAACGAACCGATATCATTGTAACAGAATTGAAACCAATGAAGATCGCTCTTTCTTTCTAGCAGCTGCTGAAAATTCTAATTAGAAACTAAAACACCAACTGAAAGCTCCTTTGTCAAAAGCTGATAGGTCGATTAAACCATCCAATTTGCCTGGAACGGGTGTAGAATAATTCAAAGAGATAATTGTTGTGCACTGGCTTGGCAAGATATTTATTGTCCGGTAAAGTTCTCCAGACCGCTCAGATTTACTTGGATCGCTATCGTATTTTTCCAGCTCCACCCGTATAGTTTACTGCACCTCCACTTTTTCTACCAACTATACTACTGGACATAGGGTATAAGTAAGTTTTGTGAGAATATTCTTTTCTTAAAAAATGTAACTCTGATTTTAACCGTGGCATTCTAGTCCTTCGCTGTCTAATCCGATGCTTTTATGTCCTTATCGAACTCCCTGATTTCCTTAATAAGTAAAGATATTAACTTCTGAAAATCTTACCTGCTAACCAAAAGCAGAAGAAACAATGCTTTTATTTAGTGGAAGACAACAGACTCGTTTTCCACTAAATAAATCTTTTAATTTGAAACTAAAGTTGTCACACTGGATCCTGCAAGATTGATTCCAAAACTTCCACCTGAAACAGCAAAACTGCTATTTATAAGATTTGATGCGCTTGTAGTGACATAGCGATTAAAGCCGCTAAGGGTTATACCGCCATAATTAAATGGCTGATATGTCGCTGTGGTATTCTGGTTTACAATCACCATGACCAATTTAGATCCGCTTTTGTATGCTGTAAGATAAACGCCCGGAGTTGGGTTAGCCGTGCACGAGATTTTACTATAACCTGGGCGAACATATCTGGCGAAATGCGCCATTACATAACCTATTTTTTGAATATTTCCGCTCTCACTCATCGGTCCATAGCTTCTTCTGATATACCACCAAACATATGCGCTCCATCCTGCGTTCATGCAATCATGTATTTCTTTAGCAGCAGTCATAGCATTTGCCCAGTCATCACCACTGATGCTAGAATTTGTATAATGTTCGGTCATCCAAACTGGTTTTCCGACATTACCTAAATTGTAAGGAGTTTTACCGTAGATATGACCGCATATGAAACTTGTTTTAGACCTCGCATTTGTATTGCTGAGATAATTATTGATATAAGCTTGATTCATTTGGAATGGTTCCGGTGCCATAATCGGTGCACCACAATTGCTCCCCTGTGCGGCTACAAAATCTGCCACTTCAGGTGCGGTAAGTTCCATGGATTCGTAATTTACCTTATAATCTGGTTCATTTGTAGGACTAATAGCTGCAAGTCCACCAACTGCGGAATTAAACGAGCTTAGGTGAGCTGCATAAGCGCTATAAGAGCCGGTATTTAACTTTCCACCTACCACACTGTTATTGGTCTTCATAGATGCCGGGGCTGACCATGCAGATGCTATTGCTGAGCCTCCGAAAGATTTACAAGCATCGATAGTGGCTTTTTCTGCTGCGAACTCTGTGCTCAAATTTGGGACGCGGACACGCACGATACTTAATCCAATCCCATTTGTAGGAGAAAATGCTGTGATCCGCTGTGAACTAGTTAAATCACCCGTCCAAGCTATAATATTAGCCCCTCCAAACCCTTTGATGGTTTGCTGCACCGTAGCGGCGTCTATTGACGCTGTTCCCTCTACTGTAGCTTTCAATCGTAATTGAGATGAATCTTGACCTGCAATATTTTTAACAGGCAAAGATTGAGGATTCATTTGCTCAACCTCGTTTTTTGAACAGCCAGCTAAAATCAGTATTACTGACGCCACTGTAATTAATTTTCTTTTCATGTTTTTTTGGTTAGATGATGGTTTAATAAGTAAACGTAGTTACAATACAATGTCTTTTATTGTCCCCATGTTCATTTCTATAGCAATTATGTTTAATACTATAGTAGACATGTTACATAGGATTAGATATGATTAAAAAATTAACGCTAATTACCAAATCCTTTTGATTCTGAAATTATTCAGAATTTATAATGTGGTTCGTTTTTATAGTTGAGTTGCCTTTATTGATCATTATGCTATTTCGCAGCAAACTTATACAGCATTATCCCATGGGCAGGTATAGTCACTGAAAGTGTGTCCTTTAAGATATCTACACTGGAAAGATCTCTTTGCCGCCATAGATCACGAACTTTTAAATTGCCTTTAAGGCCCAGTTTTGTAAAATCACTATAATTTAATTCTGCCTTCTCCTGTCCAAAATTGGCAAATCCTACTGCATGGCTTCCATCTTCTAAGGCTTTTACATAAATGCGCACTTCTCCAATCGTTTGTACACAAGTTGCCTGTTTGCCAAGTGGATCCTGGTTGATGGCAATTACTTCATCGTTGGTAAGCAGATTCATCGTAAAATCATCCAGTTTCTCCAAATCGCATCCAATAAGTAGCGGTGCAGAGAACAGGCACCATAAACTAAAGTGAAGGTATTGTTCATCTGGCCGGAGTTTACTTGGATGCGGATTCCCCCATCCTACGGTGCCTACTACCAGCATATCCGGATCATTCCAGTTGCTAGGTCTAGCCCATGCAGCCGACTGATCTTGTTGTAAAGCAATATTTTTTACACTTGTCCAGGTGTCTGTAATATCATTGGTTGTACGCCAAGATGTACCTCCAACAGAATTGCCCCACTTCCAAACATCAGACATTCCGTACTGACAGAGACTGAAAACAATATCCCGTGGCTGTGCTTTAAGTGCATCGCCCATTAACTGAAACGGTTTCATCGCTGTAGCTAGGTCGTTTCCACCTTTATATGATAAGGCACCGATTTTATACGGATCATTGTTTGGCATGCCATTAATTACATGACCGTAACTGCACCAGTCATATTTTAGGTAATCGAAACCCCATTTTCCATAGGTTTCTGCATCCAGTTTTTCATACCCATAACTTCCGGTGCAACTGCCACAAGTCCAGGGTCCAGGACTGGAATATAACCCAATTTTGAGGCCCATGGCATGAACGTCATCTGCAAGCCCTTTCATGTCTTTAAAACGTGAATTGGCTATAATATTACCTGCCTGATCACGCAGTTCGCCTTTAATAGAAGGGTCTTTAGCGTCTTTATTATTCTGCCAGAAATCATCAATATTGATGTAAGTCCAGCCATGATTCACTAATCCGCTTTTGATCATCGCGTTTGCAGCACGCTTCACTTTATCAGCAGATACCTGATCAGCAAAACAATTCCAGCTGTTCCAGCCCATAGGTGGCGTAAGCGCAATCTGATCGCCACAAACAATGCGTAATGTTTTTTTTGCTTTGCCTTTGGCATTTATCGCGCCCAGGCTCACTGAAAATGTGCGCTTTTCCTTCAGGTGCCCTGTAATGATGCCTGTATTTGCATCTAATTTTAATCCGGCGGGCAATCCGGCTGCTGAGAATTTCATTGGCCTTTCTCCGGTAGCTGCCACGATAAACAGAAACGGCGAACCGGGCCTTACGCCGAAAACGCCGGCACTGTTGATTTTTGGTAACAAAGATGTTTTGGGTGTGAGGATATAAGGTATGCCTGGAATTGGATTAAGAGTAGCAAATGTGCTGACACCAGTTGCTTTGAACGCTGCATTTGCCCAATTTGCATGATCATAATAATTTCCGTTACCACCATCTGCCACAACTAATTCCAGGTTTTGTATGCCTTTGAGTGAAGCTTCACAAGGTTTTGCTTTATCGCCCAGGTGCAGTATTCCGCTCGACCAGATCTTTTTACCATCTGCCACCAGTATAAACTCGGCAGCAGGTTCATGCCCGGTTATTTCATCATCTATACCCACCTCTGCTGAAAATGAACTCGCCTTTCCGTTCAATAAAATCAACAAGGAACTTTCGGCATGTGTTCCAAATCCACGATCGAAAGTTGTACCTGCAATGGTCATGGTTTTACCATCAACGGATTTGTTTTTCTGAGGTATGCCATTTCCCTGGGTGGCTGATGTTAAATCCAGCATATCAAGCCATATGGTCTCTTCATGAGTGGATGTTTGCGCCCAGCAACTTCCAGCAGAAATGAATGTTAAAATGGAGATGACAAATAATTTTATGATGTTCATGATGAGCGTAGATTTAAGTATAATGAGTTATTCATGATAGGAAGTTCAGCAGTATTCAGCTAAGTGGAGTGTTTTTAAATTATTTTGTAAACATCCAATAATCGAAAAAGGCGATATCTGTTTCTGCTTTGCCCTTGAAAACAAAGTATAGATCATGGATGCCTGTGATTTTGCTTACTGCCGTTGAAACAACAGCCCAACGATTATTGCCGCCAGTCAAAGGGATTTTGATAGTACTGAGCAATGTACCGTTCAAACCACCAGCATGAACTTCCATCGTTACATCAGAATTGTGTGTTGTACCAACCCTGGCTGTAAATTTTGAAGCACCCGCAGCCTCAAAGTCTACAGATTTAACTTTGGTATAGGCCAGATTTTTTTTCGCGGTAACAAACACACCTACATTTTTATTTTCAGAAGCTTTTACGTTTTCAGACCAGGCGATGGTTTCGGCCTCCACTTTTTGATAAGGATTTAAATTTTGAAGGGGTTCAGCAATGCCATCAGTCATTTTCATAGGTGATATGCTGCCATCTTTTTTAAAGTTCATTTCCTGTACGGCTACGGAGCGATTAAAACCATTTCCGCCTGGCAATGCTCCCGAATGGTAAAAAAGGTAAGTTTTTCCTTTATAATCCACCACACCCGCGTGGTTGGTAAAGCTTCTGCCTTCGGGCGGCATTAGCGTACCATTGTATTTCCAGGGGCCTTTCGGACTTGTACTGGTAGAATAGCCGAGGTGTTCCGGTATGGGGCCACCCGCCCAAAAGAGGTAGTATAAAGGGTTTCGCTTATATAACCATGGTCCTTCTTCATATAATGTTGGGCGGCGCCCGTTAGCTTCACGCTTACCAAAAGATGCCATCGTCATGGGTACACGAACCGCATCGCCTTTGAGCGAGATCATATCATCATTAAGTTCGGCATAATAGCAATCTGGATTTCCCCAATAGAGATAGGCTTTTCCATCCGCATCGATGAATACTGTAGGGTCAATATCTCCGTCACTTACGCTGACCAGTGGTTTCCCCAGTGGATCATAAAATGGCCCGTATGGATTATCCGCAACCGCCACGCCAATAGCCGAACGTTTTTTATCGCGTGATTTTACCGGTGCATATAAATAAAATTTACCCTTTCTTTCCACCACCTGAATGGCCCAGGCATCACCGATGGCCCAGTCGAATGTTTCATATGATGCCACTGCTCCATGATCGGTCCAGTTGACCATATCTTCTGTGGTGTATAATTTCCAGTTATTCATGACAAACCAGGTCGAGTTATCCTCATCGTGGCTGGTGTATAAATAAAGTTTTCCGTTATAAACCAAAGGCGCGGGATCAGCCGTATAATGGGTTTGTACAATGGGATTTTGCGCTACAACACTGAGTGGAAAATAAAAAACCACGCATAGCATCAGGCTTAAAATAAATTGTTTCATTGGTTTTCTTAAAATTATTTTACCTCAGGTTCCCTAGAGGGAATGTATTTTTATGATAGCATGAAGTAAATGTGTTTCTCCACAAACAGATATAAAAAAAGGCAGATTATTCCGTAGAACAATCTGCCTGATTTTTTAAAGGTTAATATCCTGGATTCTGATAAGCCTTTTTATCAGCATCTGACATTTGCATTTTGTCAATCTGATCCTGAGGAATCGGACGCAAATATAAAGCTGGTGTAATGGTTCTGGTTACCGTTACTGGTGTATGGTCACCATAATTGATACCGGCAATGCTATAAGTAGTTGATAGTTCAGCCCACTTTTGAGTTCTGATTAAATCAAATCTTCTATATCCCTCCGCATAATATTCGCGGGAGCGTTCTGCGAGAATGTAATTGATATCAATAATGGCTGGCGTAGCCGCAACCATCGCTGCACTGTTATCCTGCACTTTAGCTACATTCCCATTATTATCCCAACGCCATTTTCCGGCGCGTGCACGGATCACATTAATTAATTCGCGTGCACTTTTGCCAGCCTTTACACTAGCACCTTTTACAGCAGCTTCTGCCGCAACGAAATACAGTTCAGAGAATTTGGCAATTGGATACGGGCGTGTACTGCCGGCATTTGGCTGACCCAGTCCGGTTCCATTATCCGTACGGTAAGGACCCAGTTTCCAAAGGCCCGGATAAACGATTCTGCTGATGCCGCTTGGTGCAATGACATAATCCGCTCTTCCAGGTAAAGTTCCGGCTCCAACGTTGCTGGTTCCGGCACCAGTTGGGTAAGTAATTGCACTATTGTCTGTATCTAAAAAACTTAATACTGCGTTGCCTGGAACAATTGATATGCCGTTGGCATTTACCAACGAAGCCGGAGCTGATTCTGGCGGATTATATCCTTTTGGCCAGTTACCACGATATACGGTAGTAAACGTTCCGTCGTAACGGGAATCAAGGGTTTTATCTGCAAAAGTATTTTTAAACACTTCGATGGTTGGGGCCATACGGTTCCACGGGCGACCAAGATGTTGTTCCGCTTCACGTTGAACTGAACTGATGCCACCACTTCTCAGGTTGGTATAATTCCAGGTCATCATCCATCCAGAGAAATTATCCGGTGCACCACCACTTCCGGAAGTTAAACTACCACCATTAAACCGCTCACTGTTTTGAGTGTGATCGGCATAAAGCAACATTTCTTTATTTCGGTCATTTGGACCCAGATTAACATCATAGTAAGTATCAACCAATCCGTTAGCGCCAGGGTTTTCTATACCCGCGGTAGCAACATCGTAAGCCTGCTGAAAATACCAGGCGGCATCATGTCCGTCAGGGTCAGTTCTGTTGGCTGCCGGGTATGTAGGAATGTTATTTGGGTTTTGTAACCACCATCCGTAAGTAAGGTATGCTTTAGATAAAAAGAGTCTTGCTGTAGTTTTGGTTACGCCACCAATAACCCTTGCAGTAACTGGCAAATCGGCAATAGCCTGTAACAGATCTGGAAATACAGCTTTTGTATAAACCACTGGTACGGTGTTCCGGGCAGAAGTTCTCACCGGATTGATGTTAAACTTAAGTTCACCTCCACCTAAATCGAGTGGTACGCCTCCAAAGGTTTGTACCAGCATGAAATAATCAAAAGCACGGAAAAACCTGGCTTCTGCTACCAATGCACCGGAGATGCCCGCAGCACTGGCATTTTCTATCACGCCACTGGCGGTATTGATATTTGGAAAGGCTTCGCTCCACAATACGCTGCTAGGATAACTGGTAGAAAGAATAGATCCTACACCTGAACAATCCATGTCTTTAAAGTTACCATCAGCATCTTTACCCCATGTGGCTTCATCTGTACCTGTAATCAGTGAATTATAATAATAGGCCTGTCCGTAAATGTTACGCAGGTGACCATACATTGCGGTAAGTCCCCCATTTACACCTGTTACGGTTTTAAAATAATCAGGCGTAAAAATACTGCGCGGTTCTTCCTCAAGAATTTTTTTACAGCCGGAGAACATGACCATCCCTAGCCAAACCCCTAAAGTTATATTAAAGTGTATACGTTTCATATTGGTATATTAAAAAGTTAAGTTAAGGCCGGCCACATAATTACGCGTAGAAGGCGTATTGGTACCTACTGTTAAAAACCTTCTCCGGTATGTATTGGTTACCGCAGCATTCTCATCGCCATATGAATTGGTTTCCGGATCCATGCCTGATTCTCTGTGATATGGAGAAAACATGACAAATGGATTTTGAACAGTTAAGTACATCCTAAGTCTCACTTTCGAATTCTTAAGTAAGTCGCGGTTGAAATCGTAACCCAATGAAATGGTACGGATTTTTAAAAATGATGCATCAAAATAACCTAGTGTACTGCCGTATTTAGGATTATCACTACTTGCAATACCACCTGGTTTTGGATATTTTGCTCCTGTGTTTTTTGGAGTCCAGTAATCCACCTTTACGTTATTTCTTCTTCCTGATAAAAGATTCAGGTAACCTGAAGAACCATATAAAGTACTGATCAGGATGCCGCCATCTTTGAATAATCCTACCACATTCAGGTCAAAGCCTTTGTAGGCTACTCTGGTATTAAAACCTCCTGATAATTTTGGATCTACATTCATAATCTGCCTGTCAGCAGCTCCAATTGGCCTTGTAGGCTTGCCTGTAGCATCATAATCACCAGTATATTTTACCTTGATCATCCCAACGTTACCTCCTGGTTCCAAAACATTCAGGTTAGGATCTCCAGCCTGCCATAATCCTATTTTCTCGTAATCATAAATGGCATTGATGTTATAACCTACAAACCAGGCATTTCCCTCATCTCTGGTTTGTCCCGAAGCCAGCGAAACCAGTTTATTGCGGTTGGCAGAAAGATTAAAGCCTACATCCCATGACCAGCCATCTTTATTGTTGAAGATGTTACCGTTCACGCTCAGTTCCCAACCTTTATTCTGTGTTTGTCCGATGTTGGCCGTATAACTTCCCACACCTGAAGTTGGAGGCAAAGCAATATCTAATAAAATATCATTGGTATTGGTTACATAATATTCAAATGTACCGTTGATTCTGTTTTTCAATACAGAGAAATCTAAACCATAATTCCAGGTTTGTGAATATTCCCATCCTAAACTCGGACTCGGAAGTTGTGAAACATAGTAGCCTATAGCATAGTTCGTATCGCCAAAATTATAAGGCCTTGTATTTAATAAACCAAGTGTTTGGTAAGGATTTACCGACTGGTTTGATGTTTGTCCGTAACCTACCCGGATTTTTAACCTGTCAATAGCTGTAATACCTTTCATGAAAGGTTCGTTCATCAGGTTCCACCCTACTGAAACAGCTGGATAAGTATTCCATTTGTGTCCTGGTGCCAGGCGTGATGAACCATCAGACCTGAGGGTGGCACTGATTAAATACCGGTTATCATAGGAATACATTACCCTTCCCATGTATGACATTAATCCGCTTAAGTTGTAATTTCCATTTCCTATGGTCAATTCGCCATTGGCCTGACCCAGGTTATAAAACTGAAAAGCATCCGATGGAATATCACGTGCCGACATGGAAGAGTTATTATATTTATTCTGTTCTGCAGAATATAATGCCACTACGTTAATATTGTGTTTTTCTGAAAAGGTACGGTCGTATGTTAATAAATTTTCAAGTGTCCAGTGATAAGTTTGTGAGTTGCTTACACCTGCGGTAGAAACTGTAGTAGCGGTAGCGCTTCCAATTCCAACACCTGTATAATTACCATTATTAGTCTGAATAAAATCAAGTCCCAGGTTGGCCCTGTATTTTAATCCTTCCACCCCTGGAATTTTAACCTCTCCATAAAATGAATTATAGGTAGCAAAACCACGTGTTTCATTTAACCATTTATCATGAAGGTCTTTAGTAGATTGATTGGTGTAAATCCACGATTCATCCTGTGGCATTCTGATGGTTCTTTTTAAACTTCCATCTGCATTATAAGGATTTGACATTGGCGTATTGCTCAGCACGCCGTAAACACCTACCTGATTGCCTTCACTTAGGTTGTAGTTATTGTTACTGGTAAAACCAATCCGGAAAAGCTTACCAATTTGCTGATCCAAAGATGCTTTCATCGAATACCTGGTGTATTGCTGCGTAGGGATCAAACTTTGATTCTTGTAGTAACCACCACCAAAGCTATAGTTACCGGTAGCAGAACCACCTGATACACCGACGTCATGACTGGTTACCACAGCCGATTTGTTATAGAATAAATCCTGCCAATCCGTATCGGTATCATTAGATTCATCTACCCCATTAGTCGTAAACAAACCTGCTGCTTTACGCAGTGCGATTAATTCCTGCGAATTCATCATTGGAAATTTTGCAAAAAGTGTTTGTAAACCCGTATAGGAATTATAAGTAACCTGAGCAGGTGCACCTTGTTGTCCACGGTTTGTGGTTAACAAGATTACACCATTCGCACCCCTTGATCCATAAATCGCCGTTGCGGATGCATCTTTAAGGATATCTATACTTTTAATATCGTTTGGATTAATATCACCAATGGAGCCCGGGAAAGGAATTCCATCCAATACCACTAATGGATCATTACTGGCAGAAAGTGACCGTGCACCACGAATCAGGATCTGCATGGTCGCACCAGGTTTAGTTGAAGTTTGGGAAATATTAACGCCAGCTATACGCCCCTGAATGGCCTGTGCAATATTTGGAGCCGGAACCTCGCGAACCTTCTCGCCTGATATATTGGCTACTGATCCAGTTACAGCTTCTTTACGCTGTGTACCATAACCCACTACTACCACCTGTTCAAGCTCTGCTGCACTTGGCAATAAAGTTACATTGATTTCGGTTTGGTTGCGTACCGGAATTTCTTTACTGGTGAAACCAATATAAGAGAACACCAATACCGAACTGGCTGAAGGTACTGAAATGCTGAAGTTACCGGTGTTGGATGCAGTTGTACTCGTGGATGTTCCCTTCACTAAAATGCTTACGCCCGGAAGGGGTTTTCCCTGATCGTCTAGTACACGCCCCTTAATTTGAGTCTGTGCCTGTGCGGCCAGCGTGAAGATCATTAAAATTGCTACAAGTGCAATTTTGGGGAGACTTATAGAAAATCTCCAATGAGGTCTTACAATAAATCGTAAAATTTCAATTCTCATAAAAACAGTTTATAATGGTTAAAAGAAACAGACTTTGACAGATGATCAATCGCCAATTGAATTGCAAGAGAATGTCACTAAAGACATAAAAAAATGCTAAACAAAAATTACTACCGAATACTGTTGAGCCTGTATGGAGGTAAAGGTATTTAGATCAACCTTTCAACAATGATTCAATTGTACATTTTTATGGTAGAAATGTGCAAGGAAATTTCGTTTTTTATCAAATACAGCGTTTCAGGCAAGATTTTTTAATCAAGCCTAAAAATGCATCATCCAAAATGCAATCGATTGTATTTTTTTATTTTCTAAATTTTTACCCTAATCATCAATAAAAAAAAGCTTAACAACGGGAAATAATCAGGCTATTTTATCATACATTTCAGGCATTATGGGAAACATTTTTTAACCTTACTATTTATGAAATTTAGGGACAGGCTTGCTAACCTGTCCCATTTTTGAGCAGATATAAATTAAATATTCAGGAGTCTTTAAGTAGCTGATTTTAGCATATTTTCTAACTCCTGAATTCATGAACAATATGACTAATTGGTCACATCAAAATATTCAGCTTTAATTCCCCTGTCTCGAACAATCAGCGTATCTTTTGTTGCATATTTTACATTCAGATTTTTAAAGTTTACCGTATAATCTATGTATATCGCGCTTCTGCTGCTGCCACCGATGCTGTTTTTTTCACCATTGGACACAAACCTACCACTTCCTGCAACTTCTATGTTGGCCGTATTACTGGTTAAGGTACAGGTATTGTCATCGGCAAAATTTAACAGGAGTGTAAAAGGTACATTTGTACCCGCACTATTTTTAACAGTAAGGGGTAAACTTGCAGTTTTAAGTGATACCGTGCTCATGCTCACCAGCTCATTGCTTTCTAAATAGGGTGTATGACGCGAAACGGTATTCATGGAGCCGTTGGCCTGGGTAATCTGGTCCGTGCCTTTACGTAAATAGTTGGCATGCCATGGATTAACATATTTAACACCATAAAATATATAATCTTTTGGTCTGGTTGCCCAGTGTAACGGGTTTACCCTTGAAGGATTCAATACTGCAGGAATACCTTTTAAAATAGAATCAGCACCGGTAACCTTGGTCATCAGCAATGGGATCACATAGTTTCGGCTCAAGGCTTTGGGATCAGCAAAAAATGCATCTGTAAATTGTACATCTACCCCACCTAAAACATCGCCGGCATTAATTCTGATTTGGTTAGACATTAAACGATAGTATTCTGCAGGCATTGGTAAAACCTGTCCACCGCCATTATTAAATTTAAGTCCATTGAGTAATGTTTCTGCTTTTTGTATATCAATTACCACATCGTTATTATTTTCATAACCTCCGCCAAGGGTAGCTTTAATGGAAACCATGTGGTTTTTATCCATTGAATTGTCTACGAGTAAATCTTCTCCTAAAACCACCGTTCGTAAAGGATATTGACTGGCAAAATAAACCGTTTTATACTCAAATTCCGAAAAAGCAATCTTCTCATTTTTACAGGAAGCCATCAGGCTAAGTGCTAATGCAAGCGTGATATATATATTGTTAATTTTCATATTGTCTAAATGATTAATTAAGTGATACTTATTTCCAACCTTGATTTTGCAGCAGTTGATTATACTTCAGGAGTTCTGAGTTTGGAATCGGCCCATAAATCATATACTGCTGAAAGGCCCTCGTTTCTGCATCAAATGGCTTATAAACACCACTATTTACATCTAAGCCTCTGGCCGTTTCATTAAGTTTTGACAGATCAACTTTCCAGCGTCTGAGGTCCCAAAACCTAAAACCTTCAAAGGAAAGCTCTAATCTGCGTTCATTCCTGATCAGGTCACGCATTTTGGCTATATCAGTTTTACATTCTTCCAGATAAGGATCATTATTGAATCCGAAAGCCCGTTTACGAATGGCTTTTATGATGTCGTATGCAGAATAGGTTCTGGTTCCGGTGGCGGTTGGGCCCCATGCCTCATTGGCTGCTTCAGCATAATCGAGGTAAATCTCCGTATAACGGATCCGTGGATTATAATGTGTTTTACCACTTAAAGAGATCGGGTTACGGTTAACATCCATCCTTAAACGCTTTTTCATGTAATAACCTGTACGTGTAGAAGTTGCACGAACATTAATACCGTTATCTGTACCAGAAGCACTCCCTGTTCTGATCACGGCATTGGTTACACCGGCGGTTGCCCCGTCAAAAATAATATATTTTGCAAATCTCGGGTCTCTTGAAGCATAAGGTGTAGTGGCGTTAAAATTCGCATTTGGATGATTAATCGGATAACCGTTTGAAGTAGGAAATGCCTCTACCAGGTTTTGTGTGGGATTCATTAATCCATTTCCGAATAAAGATGGTGGAAAATGTTGCCCCTCCTGGGTACCGTCGTTGGTGATGATATTTTCACGCCAGATGATTTCAGAAGGATTACTGCCACCACCTAACCCATCAACCTCTGAGTTGTTGGCATAATAAGTACCTCCATTTGCCGGGAGGGCATTTGCACCGCCTTTATAATCGATCACGCGGCCAGCATATTCAGCAGCATCAGCCCAGGTAGTTGTATTTGCGCTATTCTGAAATGCCGGACTTGCAGCCAGAAGTGCTGTTCTTGTTCTAAACGATCTTGCAATTAACCCATTAAACAACTGACTTGCATATTGTCCCATTACCCGGTTATAGGTTTCCACATTTCCGGTAAAAGCTTTAAAGCGGTCGGGTATCTGGCTTGCAGCTGAAATATCATTATACTCCACCGGTAAATAAGCTTCTGCACTATCCAGGTCTTTGTAAATTTGTTTAATACAGGCATCAAAAGTAGCCCGCGGAATATTAAAATCTGTTTTAGGTGTTTGATAGGCTGTTACAATGGGCACGCCCATCAGCTGTCCATTGGTTGCAATACCGCCATGGTTGCGTAACAGAAAATAGAGATACAATCCACGAAGACCAAAAGCCTCTCCCCTCATTCTCAGGTTAAAAAGTCTGGAACTTTCTGCATCTGTTGCCCACTTCACTTTCGGTGAATTTTCCAGGAAAAGATTGATGTATTGCATGGCTTCATAAGACTGGTTCCAAACCGATGCGGGATTATTGGTTGATGTCCATGAACCAGCAGCAGCCTGCAAATAACCATTGGTAAGCTGGTTGGTCACAGCATCATCTGTAGCATACTCAGAGTTATCGTAATAAGCCGGAATGGTTCGGTATGCATTAATTAAAAAACCCTGTGCAAAATTTGCATCCGTATACATCTGATCGATCGTCTTCAGATTTTCTGGTTCAGGTTCCAGAATTTTTTTGCAGCCAGTGAAAGAAAGCACTGCCAACCCTAAAATAAATATTTTGAATTTCATATCATTAAAAATTATAGGTCATTAAAAAGATACCCTGGCACCCAGGTTAAAGAACCGTGATTGTGGTGCTGTTCCAATATTGGTTTCCATTAGTTTCCGTACTGATGAAATCACCAGTAAATTATCACCCTGTATATATAAGCTTAGTCCATGTACAAATGAATCGCTAAAAATCTTCTCGTCGAAATCATAAGTTAACTGTACCCTGTTAAGATCGAAACGATTGGTTTTATACATCCAGAAGGTAGAATTTCGGAAGTTATTATTGCTATTGGTGGTTAAACGCGGATAAGTTGCCGTTGCTTTGGTTTGTTCAGTCCATCGATCTAACACGGCTTCAGAATATTTGCCACTTCCACCAACCCAATAATAAGCACTGTTTTTAAATCCAACAGCTCCTCTTGTACCTGATGCTAAGGCAAATAAGGTGAAGTGCTTATACTTTAAGGTAAGGTTTAACCCAAAACTAAAAGGTGAAGCGGCCCAGCCTGTATGGCCCAGATCCTGCTGATCCCTGTTATCAATTAAACCATCATTATTTAAATCCTTGTATTTGATATCTCCCGGTTTCACTGCACCAAAGGTTTGTTTGGCATGAACATCAATTTCTGCCTGATTTTGAAAAAGACCTTCGCTGATGTATCCGTAATAAGCATCTAAGGGCCGCCCCGCCTTGGCCAGATAAGCTTGATCAATGATTTCGTCTCTTTGAATTGCCTTACTATTATAGAACATTCCTGATACACCAAGCGAATAAAATAACTGTCCGGCTTGTTTGTTCAGATTCAGTGCAAAATCAAATCCAGTACGTTTATCTTCATTAAAATTGATCCATGGGCGGAAATCTCCTGAACCAGAAAAATAAGAAGGATAAATGGTGAGGCCCCGGGCAAGTAATCCTTTGGTGTTTTGTGAGAAATAATTAAAATCAAAAGTCAGGAGGTTATTAAATATTGCACCATCCAGGCCCAAACGAAACTCATTTCTTTTAACAAAAGTTAAATCAGGATTTTCTGCTTGTCCGGATAAGGTGGTTCTGCCACCCGCAACATTGTCTCTCCACTGGTAATATCCGCCAAGGATTGCATTGTTACTGTAGTAACCCTGGTATAAATAATAATCTACCGGTTCATTTACATTATTGGCCCTGTAGCCTGTAATATCCAGATCTTGTTTAATAGAAGCATATGATGCTGATAGCTTAAGATCGCCAATAAAGGATAAATTATCTTTGAAAAATGATTCATTAGACATGCGCCAGCCCACTGTAACTGCAGGAGAAATTCCGTTTCTTTTACCTGGAGGCAGTTTCGCTGAATGAATCAATGCTGCAGAAAAATCGAAATAATATTTACTCCTGAAGTTATAAGCTGCCTGAAAACCAAGGTTTGTGTTGAGAACGGGCTGATAATCACTGCCACCTTCATTGTCGATATCACTTGAAAACTGTGTTTTATACCACCAGCCCAAAACATTTGCAGAAACCGTATGGTCTTGAGCAAAAGTTCTGTTATAATTAAACTGCGATCTGAATGACATGGTTTGCGTGTAGGTAGAACGGCCAACATATTCATTAGTAGCGTTTTTATCTTCTCCAAATCTCTCTAATACGGTGATCATATCTTTACCATTCACGGTTGACCAGGTTGGCCTGTAAGTGGCATAAGGTAATTGATAGGCTTCAGAATACAGTGAAGAATAATCCATACTGGTTCCGGTTTTGAAACTCAAACCTTCTACTATCGAACTCAGGTCAGCTTTAATATTGAGATTGTATAGAAAAGTATTGGATTTGGTCCGAACATAACCTGCAGCAAGCATATCAGAGAATACATTTGTAGGGTTGGTACTTTGTCCGCCCAGTAAGAATTTTCCATCAATAATATGATTGCTGTTTTTAACAATCGTTTGCAAAGCCGTATTGTTGGGATCGAGCATATCAATCGGTATAAGCGGCGAAAACCTGTTAAAATTAGATGCAACAGTAGAACTTGAACCCCAGAAATTTCCCCTGCCCGTGTAATTGCTGTTAGAGATGGCTACTGCATCGGCTGATGCGGTGAGCCATTTGGTAATGTTCATATCTACATTTCCCCTCACATTAAATGCGAGGTCGCTATTGTTTTTCTGTTCCCCATATTTTACCAGACTGTTGTTATAGGAAAGGCCAATATTAGTATAATAGCGTGCAAAGTTGTTACCGCCGGATACTTCTGTAGTTACATCTGAACGGGAATAGGCTTTCCTCAAATAATCTGAACTGAAAAAATCTACATCAGGATATTTGTATGGATTTACGCCAGACCTCGTATTATCAATATCCTGCTGCGTATATCCTGCTCCTGAAGTGGCAATTCCATCGTTAGTTAAGGCTTCATTGTACAAAGTCATGTAATCCGCTGATTTTAAATAGCTGGGAAAACTTTTAGGTACGAAAACTCCTGAATTAAGCCTCACTTTAATTTTTAACGGATTTTCACTTCCGCGTTTGGTGGTAATCAGAATTGCCCCTTTGGCGGCGGTACTCCCGTATAATACCACTGCACTGGCACCTTTTAAAACCGTGATAGATGCTACTTCCACCAAACGTACATCTGTAGCACGACGTGGAACGCCATCAACTAATATTAATGGTGCCTGGCCCCAAATGTTTCCGGTATAACCACCAACAAAACTCTGAAGATTATCCAGACTATAGGTGCCGTAACTTCTATTCAGTAAATCTGAAACGTTTACTACAGACACCCCTCCGAGAAGATCTTTTTTTGCGACCTTATCAAAGGCAACATTTACCAAACTGTCTTTGGTTTCTTGTGCATAGGCTCCATTGAAACTGAAAAGGCAGATCAGGAGCCAAAAGCAGTAAGCATTTATATTTTTTGTGTTCATCTTTTCTCCCTTAATATTACCAACCTGGATTCTGCTTGAATTCTTTATACATGTTTACATCCTCTACGCGGAAAGGCAGCCAATAATGGCGTTGACTGAGCTGTCTTTCAAACAATACCGTTTCCCTAAAATTTCTTACCCTTGCATTTTTAGGATCTGCGTAAACCTGAGCGTTCGGTATTGCCCGATCAAACTCAACTGCTTTTTTTAAGGTATAAGGACGCTCTGTAAGCAGTAACCATCTTCTTAAGTCATTGAAACGATGCCCTTCAAAAGACAATTCTACCGCCCGTTCGCGTCTCAATTCTCCAAGAAAATCGGTAGTTGAGCCCAGAAATTTATTGGCAATACCTGTAACACCTGCCCGCTTTCTGATTTTATTCACAGCCTCAACCGCATTAAGCGAATAACCTGCTGCCGTACTTTGAGGGCTGCCATATCCTGTTGCTGTGGCTTCTGCATAAAGCAGGTATACATCTGCCAAACGCATTAAACTAAGTACAAACGTATTGTTCTCCCGGTATCCGTCATATTCGTTCATCAGTTTGGATACAAATTTGGAGTTCAGGTATCCTGTCCATACTTTTTTATTTCCATCGGCAGTTCTATAAAGTCCGTTGGTGTATAGACTGGCATACTGGCGAAATTCATTGTTACCTACGCTTTGTGCAGTAAGTACGCATTTCTCGCCATCGATTAGAATGTCGTTATAAAAACGAGGGTCTCTGTTTTTCCATGGATATTCCGGATCGTAACCACTTTCTGTATCCTTTTTTTCTGCATCCGCAATGGGTAAACCATTCGCCATACCATAGTAATCGGCATAATTGGCTGTTGGATAAACCTTAATTCCGGTTTGATGGATGACTAAAGGTCGATAATCATTCACCTGGTTCCATCGCCATCGCCCGGCAGCATTTGCTAAATTTTCCAGAAAAATAGATTCTTTTAATCCTGGAATTTTGCCGTTTTGATTAAAGGTGTAAAACAAATCGCGATACTGTGAAAAAGGGGCCAGTTCATAGCGGTTTGTACTTTCTGTAATTTTTAAAGCTTCTGCCAGTACATCGGCGGCTTTTTTACAAAAATCAGTATTGTAGCTGGTGTTTCCGGTTGACGCTCTGTTCATCAGCGGACTTCCTGCCCACAAGTAATTCTTACCCATAAAACAAAGAGCCATAATTTTATTGATCCGGGTGTTGTTGTTACCTGAAGTTTGTTTGCCCACAAGTGTCTGATCCCAGTCTACCGGAAGCAAGTCTGAGGCACGCTTTAAGTCTTCGGCCACTTTATTGGCACTGGCCTGATAGCTGAGCCTTGGAATTTTTATCACCTCATCACTTGGCAATACCTGGTCAATGTAAGGCAATCCGCCCCAGTATTCCATGAGTACAAAATGAAAGTAGCCCCTGAAAAAATAAAGCTGGCCTGCAATCAGGTCTTTTTCTTCCTGGGTGGCATCAGTTAATTTATCCAGGTTGGCTAATCCAACATTTGCTTTTCTTATCGCATACCAGGAAAGGCCCCAAAGTTTTCCTTTCGATCTGTTTGCATCGGTAACCGTTCCGGTTGCCGGATCACCTCCTGTGCCCAAAAAATTATAAAAAGTATTGGTCCAGGCCATGTAGTTACCCTGATCAATATGATAGGAGAGCAGACGGGTTTCGCCTACTTCCCAGAATTCCTCTTCACCGAGATTGAAACTGTTATGGGCTTCCACAACACTTAACAACGGGATACAGTTATAAAGTTCTTCAGTAAAGCCCTGAAAATTCCTGAAATTTTTGTAAGGATCATTTTCCTGAATATCGGCTAAAGGAGACCTTTCCAGATACTTTTTACATGAATTTAATGTTAATGTACCCACAAGGATAATCGCGGGGAACAAAATATTCTTAAAGAGATTTTTCATCTTCAAATCGTTTATAAAGTGATGTCAATACCAAAATTGAAACGTTTAACTGTTGGATATGCCCCACCTCCGGAAACTCCGCTGAAGTTGGATTCCCGGTCATCCGGCATGTTTGTCCAAAGAAACAAATTGTTGCCGTTCACATAAAACCTGCAGGATCTTATCCCCAGTTTGCTTATTGATTTCCCGGAAAGGGTATAGCCCAATTCTGCGTTTTTTAAACGGATGTAAGAGGCATCGTAATAATAGCGGGTTCCGCTGCCACCAAAAGCATCAAGAACGCTCCAGCGTGGCGGCGGAACTTCTCCTCCATCCTGAAGATACCAGAAAGGGCGTTCCACAAATACCACATTGCTTTTGCCCTGGTAATTCGGAAATTCAATTTCACGGGTAACATTGTTTACTGCATAAAACTGAAAGAACAGGTTAAAACGTTTCCATTCAAAGCCGATACTGGCATTATAGGTGTTTTGAGGGCTTGCCGTGTAACCATAAGGTGCCCTGTCTTTATCATCAATCACCCCGTCTGCATTAAAATCAATGATGTTGTAATCTCCCGGAAGTTTATTTTGATTATTTGATAAGCGCACCGTGCTGCCGTATAAATCATCCCAGCTTTTGAGAAAACCATTGTCCAGATAGGAACGGGTTTGACCAATAGTATAACCTTCCTGTTTCTGATACCCAGGTGTGAGTTCCGGATCATCTCTGAAATTGGTTTTATTGGTAGCATGTGTTAAAGCCAGATTTGCCCAAGCCCTGATGCCTTGTCCAAATGAGTGTGTTAAGCGCAGTTCAATTTCATAACCTCTGCTGCTTACCTCACCCAGGTTCGCTCTTGGTGCACTCCCGCCAAATCCATAATAGGACGGAATGGCCCGGGAGCCCCCACCAATCATAATATCTTTTCTGTGATCTCTGAATATATCGATGTTGCCAGAAATATCACCTTTAAAAAAACTATACTCAATACCCAGATTTTGTTTTTCTACCGTTTCCCAGGACAGGTTTGGATTTCCCATTGTCCCGATCCGGTAAATGGTATAAGGTGTAGCAATAGCGGGACTGCCCATTGGCGTATTATTGCCATACAGATAGGAATCGCGGAAAGGCCATCTTGGTCCTCCTAAAGCGTCATCACCAATTCTTCCCCATGATGCGCGTACTTTTAATAAATCGAGAAACTTTAAAGACTTCATGAATTCCTCGTTACTAATGGCCCAGCCAGCAGAAACCGAAGGAAAAAATGCGAAGCGATAATCCGGTCCAAATTGCTCAGACCCATTGTAGGCACCGTTTGCTTCAAATAAGTATTTTGTTTTATAGTTATAAGTGGTTCGGAATACCCAGTCTTCACGAAATGTGGGAAAAGCACTACCCCTGGCTGTTCGCTGACGTTGTACCAAACCCATTCCAGTTATAGCATGTGCACCGAATGTACGGTGGTAATTCACCTGGAACTGGTAATTCATGTTCCGGAATGTAGCATTTTTATCTACTTCACCAGCGGCTGTAAACCATTGAATGGCATCAGTAAAGTCAAACTGGGTTCCGGTATTCCTTTGTTGTTCAAATGAGATAATACCTGTTAGCGGATTAACATATTTTCGCTGTGCAGCATTGAATTGATCATTAACACCCCGTTTTCTTTCCAGAAAAGTATTATCCAGCGATAAGCTACCTCTCAAACTTAATCCTTTGGTAAGCATATCAAGTTTTTGCTGAAGAATGAAATCCGTTGTCAACTGTGTACTTGTCCTTTTTTCCACACCTGAATAAGCCAGCCAGAAAGCCGCATTGGGTTGATCCTGTGTAGCTGTTGGAAAAAAACCATAGGTACCATCAGTATAAATGGGACGAAACGAATCAGGTGCTGTACGATAAGCAGATGACCAGAAAGACTGGTCGCCATCAGCCATGTCATAAGGCAACTGACGTACGCCATTTGATCCGAATAATTTGGTTGAAAATTTAGTTGTCCTGGTTAAGTTGAAATCGAGATTACTCCTGACGTTGGTACGGTTATAGCCAAAATTTGACTCATAGCCACGCTGATTTGGAAATGTTTTAAATAAATCCCCTTCATGCGTTAGATCCAGGCCAGCAAAGTAGGTAACAAATTTAGACCCCCCGGAAACATTGGCTGAGGTATTGTAAGACATGGCTCTGTCTTTAAAAAGTTCTTTTTCCCAGTCTACATTAGGATATCTATCCCATTCGTTTGCATTTAGCGGGTTCCTGTACTTATCAATCATCTGCATCGCAGTATAACCAGACCATGCGTTTTGATCTACGACAGATTCACGTTCAATAATCCTGTTTTTAATCATCAGGGCATCATATGAATCATATTTTTCAGGCAGCCTCGAAGCAACTTTAGCCGTTAAGTTCGACCGCACCTGTACTTGTGCCTTTCCTTCGACGCCTTGTTTAGTGGTAACCAGAATTACACCGTTTGCCCCTCTTACACCATAAACTGCAGTGGCCGAAGCATCTTTAAGTACAGATACACTTTCTACTGATGAGATATCAATAGAACTGATAGAACGTTCAATACCATCAATTAAAATTAACGGTGAGCTGTTGTTCCAGGAGCTTTGTCCACGGATAAGAATTTGTGGATCTTCTCCACCTGGCATACCCGATGAAGCTGTAGTAACCACGCCAGGAAGATTTCCGGTTAAGGCCATTCCCAGATTGGTTACCCCACCGCTACGCTCTAACACCTTTCCACTGGTTTGGCTAATGGCCCCCACCACACTGGCTTTCTTTTGCTGTCCGTATCCCACCACAATAACCTCGTTAAGCACTTTGTTGTCATTGTTCATAGATACCACGATATCATTTTTATCAGTAAGGGTGATTTCTTTTTGACTCATCCCGATATAATTAAATAAAAGCGTGCTTTTTTCTGTCGGGATTTCCATTGAAAATTTACCTTCACCATTAGATACCACACGGGTATTTGTTCCCTTTAGTGTAATGGTTACGCCCGTAAGCGGATCATTTTGCTCATCTACAACAGTACCTCTCAATACCCTTTTTTGCTGAGCCATCACTGCATTGGCAATTAACAGGAAGGAGAGTATAATAAAAGTTATTCTTAGTAATAATCCGCTAAATTTCTGATGCATATGCTGGCCATTACCACTTGTAATTGTGTAATTGTCCATCATATAAATTGATTTAGAAAATGCAGAATTTGATTTGTTCGGTTGTGCATAGAAGGCTCATATTCTATGGCTTTGAAGTTGGATTTCTTCATCATACATTGGTTAGGATTTGGTTAGAATAAAATGCTGGAAATTATTGCAGGCTTGATTAAAGACATTGCAGATTCAGCAGGTTAGGTAGGCGGTCTCATATGGGCAATATTTGGTTTATTTGTACTTAATTGATCTTGATTGAAAATCATCCATTGAGTTTAATCCAGTCATCAAGCGCAATAAATACCATAGCCCTGTAAGCTTATCTGCTTTTGGAAAGGCCTATAATTAATTAAAAATGCGCTTAACAAAAAAATTAAGCTTGTTTAAGAATTTAGGTTCATTAGTTATTTGGTTAGCAATTCACCTCAGTTAAAATGCATCTTATATTTGGTTGAGATAAATGTAGGATCGTGTGTAATTTATAGATAGCACAATTGTTTAAATTTATAGGATTCATGTTCAGGAAAGGTAAAAGCAGCTAAAAAACTGCATTTAAAAGCATTAAGAAACAGTTGTAATGAAAAATTATTTTCATTTAGCTATCCTACCGAATAATAATTTCCAGACTTAGTGTATTTTAACTATAAAAGACCTTAAAGGTCTGCATGAGGATTAACAATGGAAGTGTTTTAGCATGATAACAAAACACCAAACCAGTGAAAAATAACGAAATGAATATAGTTATGTATGATGTATTAGTCATAGTGATCCGATAATGGAGAGCGCATAAACACTAAAATCGGGTTATAAATACAAAGCCCTGGTCGTGTTTCCACAAACCAGGGCGCATACTTTAAAATTTAATTTTTTATAATAACTGCTTATAATTTAACCTCGCTTGCTGACGTAGCATAAAGTCCGATTAAGGCACCGGTGAATCCTTTTGCCACATTTGTTGAAAGGATATCACCTGAAACGGCACCACCCAGATTGGTAAATTTCTTGTCTCCTGAAGCATAGCTGAAAGTATAATCATCACCCTTTGCAGATACCTTCAAATCGATAGGCCGGTTAATATCAATTTTTACTTTTGCCAATATGCTTGATACATTTTCTTCCGTACGTTGCAATAAAAGATAATAATCATTATCTTTTTTAGTTACACCAAAAACATAGTGATAGCTTTCCTTCTGCAAACAAACAATTCCGGCCAGATCCTTATCCGAATCTGGTTTATAATTCATTGTTACAGTAGCAGAGAAATTATTATGCTGCTGACGCTGAAACAATGCAGAAATGGGTTCGGCAGCTTTTACATCTTTAGCAAAAGGCTTAATCTGTAAACCGTTAGCGGTTACTACAGCAAATTCTTCTCTTGGCCCTCTTAATCCAATCCAGCGGTAATCCAGCTTTCCTGCAGAAAAGTTATCCCGGAAAGTAAAGTTTCCATTCGGGAAAAAACCGGGTTTGCCCGTGTTATTTTTAACACCTGCAGGCATTTTCAGTTTTGTTTTCAAAGGCTCCAATCCGCCTTCAAAAACAGGAAATGCTCCATCCCAGTTTACCGGAAGAATATACGTTTCGCGACCAATATTTACACGGTCTTTTTCATTCGGCCTGATGCCGAGGAACACGCCATAATACTTTCCGTTTGGACCTTCTACAAGATCAGCATGACCTGCCCAGTCTATTTTATCTATCCTTTTAGCCGGAAGGTGGCGCTGACTTAAGATTGGATTTTTTGCTGAAGGAACATATGGCCCTTTAATGTTATCGCTCACAAAAACTACCTCACTGTGCGCGCCGCCGGTACCGCCTTCGGCACACATCAGGTAATATTTATTGTTCTTTTTATAAATGTGCGGCGCTTCAATCCATATTGGACGCTTGCTCAGGTCTACCCCCCCATTCACAATAATTTTATCCGTACCCGGAATAATCTGGTCATTTACCAAGTCATACTCCCAGATTTTAATGGCCCGGTGACCGGTATACAATTCCTTTTCAGGCGCATCATTGTGCACCACGTAGGCTTTTCCGTTATCATCAAAAAATAATGATGGATCGATGCCATCAAATTTTAATTTATAAGGCTCACTCCATCCTTTGGCCGGATCTTTCGTTTTCACCACCATATTTCCCATTCCGCCTGCAATCTGCGTGGTAATCATATAGAAGGTATCGTTAAGCTTGTTGTATAAGATGGCTGGTGCATAAATGCCGGCGCTCATTCCCGAACGTGCTACTTTTAGTTGCGAAGTGCGGTCTAACACATGCCCAAGTTGTTTCCAGTTTACTAAATCTTTAGAATGAAAAATAGGAACCCCCGGAAAGAATGCAAAAGAGGAAACTACCAGGTAATAATCATCTCCTTTTTTGGTAATGCTTGGATCTGGATAACACCCTTGAAGGATGGGTGTATAAAACTCATCGGCTTTTAAGGGGTATTTTTTATAAATATCATCGTCACCCTGGTAAACGTAATTACTAAATAACGGAATAGCTGATGGCACCGGTTTAAGGCCATCAGCATGCTGCGTAAAAGCACTAAATAAAACCAAGGTAAAGCAGGTTAATGCGCCTGCAAGTATAAGTTTGAAGGAAAAATATGGTTTGTCCAGATTTTTCATTTTCAGAAAAAGGTTTTCAAATGATTTGTTCATAGATTAGTTTATATTGGTTATTTCAGATGAATATTGGCCATTATCACCGCACATTCATTACCCTGAATCAATTTCGAAGATAGGCCTATTAGATACTGCAGCGTTGAACTATTGACCAAATTATTAGCATTATTGTTCAATTTTGGTATAAACAGGCTTGTATTTTTATTCTCTACCCTGAAATGATTGCTTTTCAGACAAATGGAAATAATCAAAATCAACATAGCCTCCTGATTCTTTTTCTGCGTAGTTAAAAAGTGCAAAGCGATAACCCATAAAGTGCGGAATGGTATAGCTCATTTTTACCGGATTGCCAATACTTTTCCAGTCCTTGCCATCCAGGCTATAAAAGAATGTGGCCAGATCTTGTCTTTCAGCAAAATCGCATTCAACCCTGAAGAATATTTTATTTTGCTGAATGGGAATTGCTGATGATAATTTGGCATTTCTACCAGTAGCATTGACGAAAACGATCGACTTATCCCCGTTTTCGATTTTTACACCGATTTGTCCATAATTTTTCTGTAAAACCCCCAGGCCTGCGAAATCGCCGTTTTTCATATTGGAAAGATCCAAAGCTGTAGTGGCCGATGAAAATGGCCCGATGGTTCGTTGGGTAAGCGTATTCCGGGCAGTGAGAAAGCTGGTATCAATACGTCCGGTAGTTAACCGCAGATAACCTTTTCTTTGGTGAACCGACCAATATTGAACATCAGGATTGTGGTTCCATTGCCAAACCAGCGGCAGATCACGTTCTCCCTTTTCGCGGGTAAATTCATCTGAGGCAGCAATCGCCGGAATCATTCCTTTACTTTTTGGTAAATGAAGTGATTCAGGCACTTTACCGGCAATTCCTAAAATGGGCCAGTCATTTTCCCAATTGATGGGCACCAGGTAAGGAATCCGTCCAACGGCGCCATTGTCCCGAAATAAATAGGCAAACCAGTTTCCATCTGGTGTATCAATCATACCTCCCTGCGCTACACCCTTATCCTGTAAAGCTACTTTTCCTTCATAAGGGCCTAATAAATGATCGGAGCGGTGGATCACTACGGTACGCATTCCTCCTTTTGGCCAGGTAATGTTGAACAGGTAGTATTTTCCGTTCACCTTAAATAATTGTGAGCCTTCGGCAGGCAAACCGCCTGCATTACCCGAAGGAAGTCCGGCATCCTCAATTAAAATACGTTCAGGCACATCGGTATTGATTCCGCTGAGATCTGCCTTCAGCTCAACCAATTTAATTTTCCCGCTACCATATATCATGTAGACTTTTCCCTGATCAAAAAATAAAGAATGATCGTGAAGGCTGGGCCTGAAATCTATCCTTTTCCAGTTTCCTTTTTCGATATCTTTAGTGCTGAAGATTGTAGTCTTGCCGGTAGTTTGAGCGAAGGTGCTCACATAAAAAACACCATCATGGTAGCGCAAACTGCTCGCCCAGGTACCTTTTCCATAGGCACTTTTACCATCAACCAGATTCAGTGCATCTACATTGGCCAAGGTATCATAAGCATAACCCACCATTTGCCAGTTCACCAGGTCTTTTGATTTCATGATGGGCAAACCCGGACTCATGTGCATCGTGGTGCTGCTGAGGTAATAGGTATCACCTACGCGGATCATGGAAAGATCAGGTACATCGGCAAAAATGACCGGATTTTTTGCCTGTTGCTGAGCAAATGCCTGCAAGTTTAACATGGCAATAAACAACAGACAGGCCAGTAATTTTCTCCTCTTCATTTTATGTATTTTCTTTACTGTAAAGATCATTTTAATACAAGTGTGTAAGATTTTCCTGCTACTGTAGGAATATCATATAAGAAAGTTTCCCGCAAAACCGGTTCAGCAGTTATTGCATTTTCAGACAGTAGCGCATCAGGTGTTTTAGCTACGGTATAAAATACATTAGGATTGCTGCCCTTAGCGGGTTGTAGCACAAATCCCTGGCCTTTTAGCTGATCCGGCACACGAAGACGCAGGTTACCACCAATGGTTGATCTGATTACCACTTTAGTTAATTTACCTGCTACCCAGCCCATTTCCTTTACTTCAAAACCTCCCCTGGCACGCAGTCCTTTTATCATTCCTTCCTTCTTCCATACATCAGGAAGTGCCGGCAGGAACTGCAGGGCTTCATCAGCGCTTTGCATCAGCATCTCAGTAATACCGGATGTACAACCGAAATTTCCGTCAATCTGAAAAGGCGGGTGCGCATCAAAAAGATTGTTGTAGGTGCCTCCCCCGCCCGGATTCACCCCTAATGGCGTCAACTGGTTCCGGATCAACTGATAAGCATGATTCCCTTCCTGCATTCTTGCCCACCAGTTAATTTTCCAGCCCATACTCCAACCGGTTGAAACATCTCCACGCTGCAATAATGTATTTTTAGCTGCCGAAAAAAGTAAGGGTGTGCGATATGGAGAAATCTGATTGGAAGGGAAGAGTCCATAAAGGTGCGAAATGTGGCGGTGTTTGTCATTTGGACTGTCGATATCATCCAGCCATTCCTGCAACTGACCATATTTACCAATGTGCATGGGTGGTAATTGGGCACGCATCTTCACCAGGCTATCGGTGAAATTCTGATCAATATTCAGGATTTTTGCGGCCTGGATCACCGAAGAGAAAACATCAAACACAATCTGGTTATCCATGGTGGTGCCGGCATCGATGGAAGCGCCGTCGTGTGCTTTCGGTGCATTTTCAGGAGAGGTTCCAGGGTTAACTACCATCCATTTATACTTCGGGTGCACAACCAGAAAATCCTTATAAAAAGTAGCCGCCCCCTTCATCACATCGTAAACCGTTTTTAAGTAGTTTTTGTCTCCATTGTAGAGGTAATGTTGCCAGAGGTGCTGACTCGTCCACCCTCCACCGGCATTCCAGATTCCCCAGAATGCCCAATCCACAGGGCCTGTACTTCTCCAGATATCTGTATTATGATGGGCGACCCATCCCCTTGTGCCATACATGTTCCTGGCAGTGACTGTGCCGGTTTCAGCCATTTCTTTAACCATTTTCAGAAAAGGCTCGTGCATTTCAGCAAGATTGGTAGGTTCTGCCGGCCAGTAATTCATCTGTGCGTTGATATTGATGGTATATTTACTGTCCCAGGCCGGATAAAGTTTATCATTCCAGATGCCCTGTAAGTTTGCCGGCTGCCCCCCGGGATGCGAAGAACTGATCAGCAGATAACGCCCGAATTGATAATAGAGTGCGACAAAAGCCGGATCATCTACATTTCTGAAATTTGCCAGCCGCTGATCGGTTGGTAATGCAGCAGCCGGAGTTGTTCCCAGATCCAGTTGCACCCGGTTAAAATATTTTTGATATTCCGCTACATGGGTATTATACAACCTGAAATAAGACCTTGCTGTGGCCTTTTCCAGGTATGCAGAAGCACGGGCTGCAGCATCGCCACTCACATCAAGATAATTATTGAAATTGGTGGCAATGGAAATGTAAACAGTAACCGCATCCGCACCTTTTACCGTAATGCTGGTGTCAGAAGCACTGGTAGTCCCCCCTTCATTCTTAAATTGACTGATAACCTGGTATTTCACTTTTCCTTTCACCCCTTCATGGTCACTCGAAATGCCTTGCATCATCAGGTCTTTTGCTTCCGAAGACCGGATAACCACATTTTTATGTGGCGTAGTATAAGCTGCTGAAAAAGAAATTTTGCCGGGCTTACTGGCTGTAAGCCGCATCATAATCACGCGGTTACCAAAGGCAGCAAATGTGGTCCTGGTATAGCTTACCCCGGCTACGGTATAGCTGGTTTTCGCGACAGCCTTACCCAGGTCTAGTTCCCGGCGATAGTTTTTATAAACTTCCTGACCTGGAAAGCTGAGCTCGAGATTTCCTGCCGGCTGGAAAATTTGTCCGGAAGATTTTTTTCCAAACATTACTTTATTGGCCAGGTTTTCTGCCGCTTTGTGTTTGCCATCAAAAATCAACTGTCTGATTTCTGCTAAATAATTGATCGTTTCCGGAGCATCATTCTGGTACGGCCCTCCGCTCCAAAGCGTGTGTTCATTGAGTTTAAGGATTTCCCGTTCCACATTTCCGTACACCATGGCACCAAGCCTGCCATTCCCCACGGGCAGTGCATTTTCCCACACTTTTCCGGCAGGCTGATTATACCAGAGTTTTAATCTGGAGTCATCAGCTTGCTGGGCTTTCAAAAAAGAACTAAAAGCAGCTGAAAATAAGAATATGAATGTCAGTATCCTGATATATTTGCTTGGGTTCATTGAAAGGTTTTTATTGTATGGAGAAAGATATCGTTTACTCAGGCTTTACCAAACGGACATAATAAACCCTGCCTGTAGCTTTCTTATCAAGGGATAAAAATTTCACCCGGATATCTTGTTTGCTTTTAAGCATGCTTGTGGGAATTTTATATTCCTGATTGTAAAAGCCTGGTTTATGCTGAAGGGCAACAGGATCAACGGTTAATAATTTTTGGTCGTCAATCAAAATATCAAACTGACCATTGGCATTTCCTGCAGTATGATAACGGACATGAAGTAACAATGCGTCTGAACCTCCTGTACTTAACTGATAACTAAAATATCCGCCGTTGCTGGCATCCCGCCAGAATTCATCCAGGGAAGATCCACTTTGGGAACGTTCGCTCTTTAGCTCATGATCCACTTCAGGCTGCTGCTCACCGGGAGCTACAAAATCAACCGTACGTGCTGAAAGTGCTATTTTCTCAGCCTCTGATTGCTTTACCTCATTCAGGTAATCTTTATATTGACCTGGCGTTAAAGCCATCCAATACATCATATACCTGGAATCATGAATGCGGTAAAATGGTTCAAGCGTTAGGGGTTCGGGATTAATAATTTGTTCGTTGGCAAAAGAAAACTGCATGGGATGACCAGCAATCGGAACGAGCTTACCGGAGATTTTAGTGATATCCTGATCAATTAAAATTGGTGCCTTATCAATGGCTAATTTCGGACCATTGGCAATATGCCCCCAGCGACTATCATTTGCGACAAGTCCGTTAAGGTGCTCCGTTTTGGTTTTGGCACCCAGCAAAATTGGCCCGTGCATAATGGCCACATATTCAGGAAGGTTGGGCAGGCGCTCAATGGTTGACTCCATCGGCATATCAAGTTCGACCACATCTCCTTTTTTCCATTTACGTTGAATAGCGATATAGGATGAAGGAGACAAGGTATACCTTATTTTTTTTCCATTTATTTTCACTTCCATACTATCCTTTTTTACCCATGAAGGATGTCTGAGCAGAAGGGTAAACGCCGCAGAACCATTTGTTACGGTGAGCCGGGTGCGGGCTTCATCAGGAAACAGCGTTTCTTGCTTTAGTTTAATTTTTTTTTCTTTCCAATCCAGTTCAGAAGCGATAAACAGATTCAGGTATAAAGAATCTTTCCGGTGTGTATAAATAAATTCGTTGTATTTGCTGTGGTTTTCCATGCCACTGCCTACACAGCACCACATGGCTTCATTCGGTGCTGAATAAACTCGGTAGTGCCTTGGCCTTGCCGGTGTAAAATAAACATATCCGCCATGTTGCGGATGCTGCGTAGAAAGAATGTGGTTGTAGAGTGCCCGCTCGTAATAATCGGCATATTTCGCATCTGGTTTCTCCCTGAACAATCCCTCGGTGAGCTTAAGCATATTGTAGGTATTACAGGTTTCAGGGCCTTCCACATCATTTACAAAATCAGCACTGGCGGTAGCACTTGGGAAAAACTCCCTCCGGCTATTTCCACCAAAGGCCAGACTGCGTTTTCCGGTAACGGTTTCCCAGAAAAAATGTCCCGATTCTTCATAAGCACTGTTGTGGTTTAATTCGCCGATTCGCTGAAAACCAATGGCTTTGGGCACCTGTGTATTGGCGTGCTTGTTATCGAGGTTATCCTGATGGTTTGACATGGGTTTGAGTAACATCTGATGCGAAAAGCGCATTGCCGCATTCAGGTATTTTTGGTTACCGGTAAGCTGATAGGCATCGGCCAGCACCTCATTCATTCCTCCATGCTCTGTATCCAGCATTTCCTGCATTTGCTGTTCAGAAAGGCCTGATGTAATGTCAATGGCCCAGTCGCAGAACTTCAAAAAAACATTTTTGGCTTCCTCACTTCTTCCGTATACCCATGCATCACGTAAACCGGCAAATGTTTTGTGTAAGTTATACCAGGGTACCCAGGCCGCCTTATAAGCCTTGAAGTCTCCGGCTTTAAGTTTCGTCCACACCTCACGACTGTTTGGTACTCCACCTGCATAGCCTTTTCCCCAGTCTGGTTGCCCCGCCGTATTTTTGCGCTGGCATTCTTGCAACACCTCAACCATGTTATCCATGCGGCTTTTACACTCCGGGTTATTGGTAGAAGCATAATTAAAAGCCAGCGCAGATAGGTAATGTCCGCCAACATGCCCGTCAAGACCATCCCAGTTTTTATAGCCACTTTTAACAACGGGCAGCTGGGCTTCCTTCAGGTAAGGATAGAGTAATTTATCCACATCATAACTCAGTAAGCTTTGAATATTGAGGTCGCGGGCATGGCCAAGCGGCCCTTTAAGCAATGTGACCTGTTGAAGTGGAAAGGTATTGGGATACAGCTTATCCTGTGCAATCACCGTTTGGCAAATGCTTGTCATCAGTAAAGCAGCAAAGCAGCATTGTGGTAAAATAGTTTTAGCGGCCGGAAACTGTTGTAGCATCTTCATCATTATATAATTTATAGCATTTTATTTAAATAGCAAAGCAGAAAACTGATAAAAATTATTGCGCCATACCGGCCAGGTATGGCCGCCGGGGTACTCTTGATAAGTGTAATTGATGTTTAAATTTTTCAGCTTATCTATCATGACCTGACAGTTTTTATAGGCAATATCTTCCTTGCCACCCATGGCAATCCAGAACTGTTTCAGGTTGGCATTGATTTTTTCACGGTTGTTTTTCATAAAATCGTATTGGGCATCGGCTACCTCATTCTGACGACCAACGATCCAGCCGGAGCTGAAAACGCCCAGATATGCAAAATCAGCTGTATTTCTGATTCCGGTATACAGGGTATGCATTCCGCCCATTGATAAACCTGCCAAAGCACGGTTTGCAGCATCTGTTTTGGTACGGTACGTTTTTTCCACCAGTGGGATAATCACTCCCCTGAGTTCGGATTCAAATATCCTTAACCCTCTTTCAGCGAAAGCCGAACCACCCACATTGGCATCAGGCATGACAATGAGCATGGGCTCGGACTTTTGTGCAGCGATCAGGTTATCCAGAATCAGATCAGTTTTCCCCTGGTTTGCCCATCCCGTTTCATCTTCACCTCCTCCGTGAAGAATATAAAGCACGGGATATTTTTCATTGGTACCGGAATCATAACCCGGTGGAGTGTACACATAAAACTGTCTCCAGGAATTGGTGACTTTAGAAAAATACTTCTTCAACCGGATATCGCCATGCGGTACGTCTTTCAAAGCATAATAGCCACCGCCGGTAAATGGTATTTCAATACCACTGGCCATCCTGCCCATTCCATAATAGGTTTTACTGGCCGGATCGGCTACCGGAATACCATCAATAATGAGCGAATAGTAGTGAAAACCTTCGCCAATAGAATCAGTGGTAACGGTCCATTTCCCCTGGCTGTCCTTCATCATCTCATATTTTTTCCCTAAATCTACCTGCACCTTTTGGGCTTCTGGCGCAGCAATACTAAACATCACCCGGTGGTCATCCAGAATCTGCGGATATTTGTTCGATCCGATATTGGTTGAGGCCGGCGCACCTGCTACCGGATATTTAGAAAATGTGGTGGTATCTACAGGTTTAAAGATCAGCTGCGAAAACATATATAAACCATCTTTCCATACCTTAAAATCATGTACACCTGGCTCAATAAAATAAATATGTGGCACATCATTTTTTTGCAGATAATTATGTGTGCGTTTGCTGAAACTGATCAGGTTATCGCTTGCTCCACAGGAAATAAAAAGCAGTTTCAGCATGTCTTTTGCCTTTTTCGGATCAGGCACCAGCTCCTGTGGCAACTTCGTATTGGGTGCAGACGAGAACCCGCCCACCCATGCAAACGTATTAAGATTCCCCAACCCAAAGTTGAGAGACTGGCCTCCGCCCATTGATAAGCCAGCTATTGCCCTGTGCCCGCGGTCTCTATACACACTTAATTTCTTTTCTATGTATGGAATAAGATCATTCAGCAAGTCTTTTTCAAAGTTGGCAAAGGCTTCTACCTTGTCTTTCGCCATGATGTTACCCGTTGCACGGTCATCTTTCATGGCTCTTCCATTAGGCATTACCACTACCATAGGTTCAATTTTCCTGTCTGCATATAGATTATCAAGAATGACCTGTGGTTTTCCGCCGCTGAACCATTCTTTTTCATCACCTCCGATGCCATGCAACAGGTATAAAACAGGATATTTTTTATTTTTAGCATAGCCCGGTGGCGTGTAGACCAAAGCCCGGCGATTGTTACCAACGGTTTTGGATGCATAAGTAAGGGTATCGATTTTTCCATGGGGAATATTTGGTTTTTCTACGTCAAATTCAGGCGGGCCGGGTGTTACAATGCCCTGTGAGAAAACAGGAAAGTTAAATAGCACTGAGATGCCAAAGAGCAAGGCGATATGAAATTGTGATGGTTTAAGCAGTTTAAGCATATTTGGTTAGGTTAATTAAGGTTATTACGCAGGGCAATTCTATCTGTGCTGTTGTAATGATTAAATGGCCGGTTTAGCGTTTACCGATGGCAGCGACGCCTTCAGTTGTTTGAATAATTTTCTGAATCGTACCATCCGGATTATACTGCATATAATCGATGCAGATAGACCTTCGGTAACTTCCGCCGGTTGGCAATGCACCGTTGTGATAAAAGAAATACGATTTACCCTTGAAATCTACAATTCCTGGGTGCGTAGTAAAACTATTGTGTACGTTTTCCTTGATAATCCCTTTGTAAACCCAAGGGCCCTGAGGACTTTTAGCCATACAATATTCAATCATTTCTGGCTTGGTGCCTGCGCCGGCATAAACGAGGTAATAATTTCCCTTCCTTTTATAAACCCAGGGTCCCTCTATATAGTTTTTAATATCCAATACCGTAATCGGGCCATCTAGCTCCGACATATTTTTTTTAAGTTTTACACTTTTGCAACTGCCATTTCCCCAGAAAAGATAGGCCTGACCATCATCGTCAATAAATACAGTAGGATCGATATCGTCCCATCCATGTTTTTGATCTTTAGTCATTTCATTGGTGATCAATGCCTTTCCAATCGCATCCTTAAATGGTCCTGTCGGACTATCTGATACAGCGACGCCAATGGCCATTCCGCCACCACTTTCCGCATTTTTCTTATGTCCTGTTGATACATACCAGTAAAACTTACCGTGACGAAAAATACATTGTGCAGCATAAGCATCTCCACCTGCCCATGAAAATGTTTTGGGTGAAAGCAAAGTACCATGGTCTTTCCAATCAACCATATTCTGAGAAGAAAACACATGCCAGTCGGGCATTTTGTAATTGGTATCTTTTACTGTAGCGGTATCATGCCCGGCATAAAGATAAACGGTGTTTTTATATACGATTGGCGCCGGATCGGCCGTAAAAATATTTCTAATAACGGGATTCTGTGCCTTTAAGCTGGTTTGTATAGAACAAATGAGCACTATAAGGGCAATCAGGTTACGGGGTTTCATATATTTAGTATTCGGTTAGTTTAATAATTAAGCTACAAGGCTTTAGCCTTATCTTTTTAATAGCGAAAGCATTTTTGCTGCATATCTTTTGCCTAGTTCCCGGTAGCCTGTTGCATTAAAATGGAGTTTATCAGCCGCTACAGTACAACCTTTTGAGGAAATGACATGTGCGCCTGGAATGGTTTGAGGCAGCTTGGCGATAATGTTGTTCATGCTGGCGCAAACCCCACCCTGATCTGCGTTCACCACCTCGCCGGCAAGCAAGGGTACCAGACCAGGTTTCAGATTAAGATCCTTAAGCAGGTGATCATAAACCCCTTTCACTTTATTCACCCATAAACTATCGCCGGTATTGGATTCCCCCTGATGGAGCAATATTCCTTTTATCACGCCTTTTTTCTGTGCTTCCTTTGCAAGGCTTAACAAACGGCCATAAGGATTGCCATCATATTGCTGAAGCATACCTTTCATCCATTCTGGTGCAGTGGCTGTATAAGATGAATAATTGTCTTTATCAAATAATTCAATTTTGCATCCGCCGACAGCTACTATAACGACCCCAATGCGTACTTTTTCAGGCAGTTCAGCAACCATTTTACGCCCAAAATAATCAATAGGTGTTAAGCCGGTATTGCAACGGGTTAAAGGCGGAACGGCGGTGTACCATTGATTCATTTCCCGCTTCAAATCCGGACAATTGACCGCCTGCAAAACCTGGAAACGAGGACCAACCTGAACGGTATCCTGTGCCTCAAAACGGGCATTTCCTTCCATATTTGACTGGCCCAGGCAAAGGTAAATATGGAAATTCGGGTCTTGTGCAAGCGACACAACTGAACTTAAAAAGATAAATGCAGCAGTTAAACTAATGGCTTTTGAACCGTTGAATAATAAAACATTGGTTAGAAGTGTTTTGCAATTCATAATATTAATATTGAACTGGCGTGATCGTTTATTCAAGAAAAGCCATGGGATAAAACTAGCAGATACCTCAGTTCCAGGCGGGAAGTTTTGATGATTATTATAGAAAATTTGTTTAGGGTTTAGCCCCTGAGGTAACGGTTTCAATACAATCGATCTCCTTAGACGCTGAATAATATGCAAACCTGGATAAAATAGCACTAAAAATATTCAAAAGGCAGACTACCGTTAGTTTCATACATCTGTTTGCGGATTATTGGGCATCCACCTTCCTTTTAAGATTGATGTATTCTGAGGGTTGCATATTAAACTTTGACTTGAATGATTTGGCAAAATAATTTGGTGTGGCAAAGCCCACCATGTATGCAATCTGAGATACGTTGAGGTCGCTCTTCTCCAGAAGCACTTTAGCTTTGTCCAGTTTAATAGAGCGGATGTATTCTACCGGAGATAATCCCGTCAATTGAAGAATTTTATGGTATAGTGACCCCCTGCTCATGCCCACATGGCGACTGAGATCTTCTACCGATAGCTTAGGATTATTGAGGTTCTCATCGATGTAAAATACAATTTTATTCAATAACCTGTCACTGTGAGATTCAATAAGCAATTCGGGCGCCTGAACCTTGATTTGTTTGGTATAGGTATCACGAAGCCGCTTGTTGAGCGACAGGAGGTTTCTGATTTTGGCATTCAGGATCTCAAAATTAAAAGGCTTGCTCAGGTAGTCACTGGCACCGGTTTCCAAACCTTTTAATTGCGCTTCCTCGCCGGTCAGGGCGGTAAGCAAGATGATTGGGATATGATTAGTCCGTTTATCAGTCTTTACTTTTTTACACAGTTCAATTCCACTCATGTAGGGCATATTGATATCACTTACGATAATCTGGGGATGATTGGATAGTGCTTTCTGCCAGCCCTCCTGCCCGTTGGCGGCCTCGTAGACTTTGTAGGCCGGGCGCAGTCCATCTCTAAGATATGTCCGGAAGTCCTCGTTGTCCTCTACAAGTAAAATAGTGGGAATTTCTGTATTTGATTGATCATCCATCAACAGCTCAACATCTTCCTTGGGAGAATAACCTGGAGCGCTGGAGAAATCAATCAGCAATTCCTCTCCGGAATCCACATTAGCGAAGGGAATAGTGATGCAGAAAACGCTTCCTTCTCCCTCTTCGCTTTGTACTGAAATCTCCCCCCCGTGAAGTTTCACGAACTCTTTTGCAATGGAAAGTCCAATTCCGCTTCCCTGATTCAGGATTGGCGCAATACCATCTACCTGGAAAAAGCGATTAAAAATATGTTTGCGATCTAATTCTGATATCCCGATTCCAGTATCGGCGACTTTGATAACCAATACCGACCCATCTTGTTGAGCCAGGGGCACAATCCTTTCGAGTTCAACCGAAATACTTCCTCCACTTGGGGTAAACTTAAAGGCATTTGACAACAGGTTGAAAAGCACACGTTCGATCTTGTCATGATCAAAAGCTGCCTTAAAATAACGAAACTGACTTTTGAACACCAGCTGTATCTGCCTGCGTTCACTCAGATCATTGAATGATTCCAGTACCTCTTTCACAAATACCACAATATCTGTTTCTACGGCATTCAACTTTAGTTCCTGATCCTCAATTTTCCGCAAATCCAGGATTTGGTTGACTAGATTGAGTAACCTCCGGGTATTTCTTTTGATCATCAGTAAAGGACTGGTAATCTGCTCCTCATTATGTTCAGTCACAAGCCGGTCAATCGGACCAATGATTAAAGAAAGTGGGGTGCGGAATTCATGGCTGAGGTTAGTCAGAAACTTAATTTTGAGCTTATCAAATGCCCTCAACTGCTCCGCTTCAATGCGTTGTTGCTCCAGTAGCTGTTCAGCCCGCATTTTATCCTGAACCTGCGCAAAATTCCTTTTAAGTTTCTGAATGCCACGATGGCGCAGGTAAAGGATTGTACCAACCACAGAGGCCAGGTAAAAAAGGTAAGCATAAATACTTCGCCAGAAAGGCGGACGCACGTGGATCCTAATAGAAGTTTCAGAGTCTTTTCGTCCGCCGTCATTATTATTTGCCTTTACGCGGAAAATGTAATCACCGGGATCCAGATTCGTATAAGATACGGATTTAGCGGAACCTACATGGATCCAGTCCTTATCAAAACCTTCAAGTTTGTAGGCATACTGATTGTCTTCGGGAGAAGTAAAATTAACGCTTACATAACTCAACGTAAAGTTCTGTTTAAAATCGAGATATATATCTTTTGCAATGGATATCTGTTCGTGTATGGCACCATCAGCACTTGGAATCACTGAAATATTGGAGATTTTCAAATCCGTAAGCAATACCGAAGGAAGACTTTTGTTCTTTTTAAAATATTTGGGATTAAAGTAATTGAAACCGTCAGAACCACCGAAAAAGATTTCTCCTTCCATTGTTCTAATCCCCGCACCGCGAACAAAATTATTATTTTGAACACCATTATATACCGTATAATTGGTAAATCTTTTCGTCTTTTGGTCGAAGGAACTAATTCCTTTATTTGTACTCACCCAGATCTGCCATTGTTCATCTTCTACAATCGCATAGACGGTAGAATTGTTTAAGCCTGCATGCTCTGAAAAATTTATAAATTTATTATTCTGGCGATCAAACAAACTTAAACCGCCGCTAAATGTACCTACCCACAAATCACCCTTATGATCTTTGAGTACTGAAAGCGTTAAATCACTGGGCAGTTTGTTCCTGGCTTTGTTAAGCACCGTAAATTTATCGGTTGAAGGATTAAAAAGAGAAATACCGGATCCATAAGTCCCTATCCAGATCTCTCCGCTGTTGTCTTCTTCAATAAAGCGGATAAAATTATTACCTGGAAAGTCCTTATCGTTTGCAGCAACAGGATTTTTACGATATCGCAACATCACTTTGTTATTGATCCCCATCAGGTTTACCCCCCCACCATTGGTTCCGATCCACAACCGCCCCCTGCTATCTTCTTTGATACAAAAAATATCGTTGGAGTTCAAATCGTCCACTTTTTCACCTTTCTTGATTTGCCTCAGCCCATTACCCAACAAATCCTTGATGACCAGACCATTTGAATACGTACCCAGGTATAACTTCTGGCTCCTGGTGACGGCCATCGTCATAATGGAAAGATTATTTAGGCTCATACCACCACCCAATGTGGCATTAAATCGCTCCACCAGCGCTGTACGGGGATTAAAAAGGTTGAGCCCGCCCCCATCAGTACCAACAAAAACCTTGCCTTTGTAAGCAGCAAATGAGGTAACCACTGAAGCACTTAATCCATTGTGATCCAATATATTACTTTGTTTAAGATTAAAAAGATTCAGGTTTGTATCATACTTACTTATACCACCGTGAAACGGTCCAAGCCAGTATATACCTTGATCATCTATATAAATACAACTGATTGCCTTGCCGGTCAGACTATAACTGCTTCTTGAATTTGGTTTGTAATGCCGAATGGATTCACTTTGAACGTCAATAAGATTTAAGCCATCTTCTGTACCCACCCACAATTGATTATTTTTATCTATCGCTAAGCTTTTTATACTGTTGTTTGTAAGACTGTTATTATCCCCCACTTCATTTGAAAACAATTTGAAGCCTTTATCTCCAGGCAGCATTTTGCACAAGCCATTATCATTTGTACCGAACCATAAATTACCGGAACGATCTTCCGAAATAGCTGAAATATGATTTTCACTCAGTGAGGATTGATCTTTAGGATTGTGCCTGTAGATTTTGAAGCTATTACTATTTCTGTTAAACAAATAAACGCCATCAGTAGAACCAATCCACATGCGGTGTTTGCTGTCTTCAAACAAGCAATTAAAAGATAGTATCGGGGTAGTCCCTTTGTCGGCAGACTGTTTAATATGATTTTTTATTTCTTTTGTCTCAGGATCAATTTCATCGACACCACTATAGGTCGCTACCCAAATTTTGCCTTTGTAATCACTGGTTATCGAAAGAATGATATTATTGCTCAGGCCTCCAGGAACGTTTGCAGGAAAAGTAATAAAGGTATCCTTTTTGCGATCGAACAAGCTTAAAGAACCGCCGGATGTGCCGATCCATAGATTTCCAGACTTATCCTCGTGTAATGCCCTGATATCATTCGCCTGTATACCAGATGGATCATCGGCTTTAAAACGATAAACTGTAAAATTACTCCCGTCGTATTTATTCAGTCCATCCTCAGTACCAAACCACATTAAACCAAAATGATCTTTGACTATCGCGTTAACCGTATTGGAAGATAAGCCGTCTTTTATCTGTAGAGATGTGAAATTCAGGTCTTGCTGTTGGGCATAAATGGATTCGGTACAGGTCAAATTCAGCATCAGTAAACACCACAGCATTTTTAAGATGCCTGGCACACAAGCCTTCAAGGAACTCATAGACTTTGACATCCGGCAACAAAAGAATCCAGTGGCTTGCAAGGTTCCTGTCGTTTTATTTAAGCGAGCTTCAGCGGTATTCGCTGATAAACTTTTGATTGCAATATTCCAAATTAATAAAAATAAATGAGCCACAGTTACCAGTAAAGCTGAAAGGGGAAATAGACATTTATCATCTGGAATTGCGCACTGATGCGTTAAAAAGTTGTTGCTCATATCATGTTTATTGTAACGATTGAACCTGAGTTCCTTATTGCGAAGAATGTTATATCTGGCTAATTCCGCGAGCTTAATATCTGGTTTGGCTGCTGAACTTTTGCTAAAATAGTATGATTATCTGAGGGAAATGAAGTTAAATGTGAAAATTGTGGCAACAAATGTTCAAATTACCTGTTGAAAAGCCTTAACCGAAGAAGAGACATCGAAAACCGGGCACATTAGTCATGACTTCGGGATGATCTGAGCGAACATTTGTAATAGATTTTTAGTGATATGAACACCAGTAAAAACAAAAAACTGGCGAATTTGCGAACGCTAAAGAACCAAATATGATTAAAAGACATGTAATCCTCACAGGCCTCACGCTCCTGTTTACTTTTTTTGCATTGTTATCCGCTTTTAAACCTTTTGTGGCGAAATCAAAGGGTCTGAAAGATTATTATAAAGACTTCTTTCCTATTGGTGTTGCGTTGAGTGAATTCGATCTTAATGGTAAAAACAGCGAACTGATCGTCCATCAATTCAACAGTGTCACAGCAGAAAACAGTATGAAAATGGGACCGATTCACCCACTGGAAAATGAATACAACTGGAAAATTGGGGATTCGATTGCCACTTTCGCCAGAAGAAACAACTTAAAAATGAGAGGGCATTGCCTGGTATGGCACACACAGACGCCGCGATGGTTCTTCAAAGATGAACAGGAAAATACCGTATCAAAAGATTTATTATTGAAACGTTTAAAAGAACACATTCATACTGTAGTCAATCATTATAGAAAAGATATTTATGCCTGGGATGTGGTAAATGAAGTTATTGCCGACGATTCTACCTATTTCCGCAATTCGCAATTTTATAAAATAGCAGGTGAGGATTTTATAGAAATGGCTTTCCGTTATGCACATGAGGCCGATCCTAAAGCCCGTTTATTTTATAATGATTATAATACTGAACAACCTAAAAAGCGGGATAAAATTTATAAAATACTTAAAGCCTTATTGGCCAAGGGCGTACCCATTCATGGCATCGGGTTGCAGGGACATTGGTCGGTAAGTAACCCAAGCCGTTCCGAACTCGAGAAATCAATTGTGTTATTTGCCGGCCTGGGTCTGGATGTGCAGATTACCGAACTGGATGTTTCTGTATACGATGGCAGCCAGGGCGGACAGCTCATTCAAAACGCTGCACAAAAAGCGAAGGCAGAATTCACCTTGGAAATGGAATCCAGGCAACTCGCACAATATAAAATGATATTTGAAGTATTGAGAAAATATAAAAAAAACATTACTGGGGTAACCTTTTGGAACCTGTCTGACCGTTATACCTGGCTGGATGCCCGGGGCAGGAAAAATTATCCCCTTTTATTTGACACTGAATTAAAGCCAAAAAAAGCATTTTATGAAGTGACAAAGTTTTAGATCTGATATTGGATCAAAATTTTCCAATTTATAAAAATATTAATTACCTGCTAAAACGATTAATTCGCCATGAACTTTGGTGATAGCTAACCAAAACCTATGAGAAAAGCTCAACCTTTAAAAATTTTCATCACCCTTTTACTTTTAAAGGGGTTCAGTTCCGTAAAAGCGCAGCAATACTCTTTTCAGGATTACAAACTACCTTTTGAGCGAAGAGTTGACGACCTAGTTTCACGCCTTACGCTGGAAGAAAAAGTATTTCAGATGCTCAACTCCGCCCCGGCCATTCCGAGATTAAAAATCCCGGCATACGACTGGTGGAATGAAACCCTTCATGGCGTGGCCCGCACACCTTTTAAGGTAACTGTGTTTCCGCAAGCCATCGCCATGGCCGCCACCTTCGATTCGAATGCTTTATATAAAATGGCTGATTATTCTGCACTCGAAGGCCGTGCCATCTACAACAAAGCACTCGAATTGGGCAGAACCAATGAGCGCTATCTGGGTTTAACCTACTGGACACCCAATATCAATATTTTTCGCGATCCACGCTGGGGCCGGGGTCAGGAAACCTATGGTGAAGACCCTTACCTCACTGCCACTTTGGGTGATGCTTTTGTGAGGGGCTTACAGGGAGATGATCCTAAATATTTAAAGGCCGCCGCCTGTGCCAAACATTATGCTGTACATAGCGGACCAGAACCACTTCGACATGTATTTAATGCCGATGTAAGTAAGTTTGATCTTTGGGATACCTATCTTCCGGCATTCGAAAAACTGGTTACCCAATCTAAGGTAGCTGGTGTAATGTGCGCTTATAATGCTTTCCAGGGGCAACCTTGCTGTGCCAGCGATCTGCTCATGACAGATATCCTGCGCAGGCAATGGAAGTTTACCGGTTATGTAACCTCCGATTGCTGGGCTATAGATGATTTCTTTAAAAATCATAAAACCCATAAAGATGCTGCAGCAGCTTCTGCAGATGCTGTTTTTCACGGCACAGATATCGATTGTGGCACAGATGCCTATAAAGGATTACTTACTGCAGTTAAAAATGGTATCATTACCGAAAAAGACATAGATGTTTCCGTAAAACGTTTGTTTATGATCCGCTTCAGGCTGGGCATGTTCGATCCGCCAGCGATGGTTAAATATGCCAATACCCCTATCACCGTATTAGAAAACAAGGATCATCAGGCACATGCACTGAAAATGGCACGCGAATCAATGGTTTTGCTTCGCAATGAGGCCAATACCCTTCCGCTGAAAAAAAACCTGAAAAAGCTGGTGGTTTTAGGTCCGAATGCAGATAATGCCATTGCCGTACTCGGTAATTATAATGGTACTCCATCTAAAATCACCACGGTACTGGAAGGCATCAAAAACAAGGTTGGTCCAAACACACAGGTGGTGTATGAACAAGCCGTATCATTTACCAATGATACCCTTTTAAATTACCTTGATCTGAACCAACAACTAAACGTCGACGGTAAGCAGGGGTTTAAATCAGAATATTTTAAAGGCGAGAAACTGGAAGGAAAACCAATTCTTACAAAAATGGAGGCTAACCTTAATCACAGTTGGCAGGAAGGCCAGCAGATGGAAGGTGGCCTTTCCGCAAATCATTTTTCAGCACGGTACACTACCGATTTTAAACCTGCACAAACAGGTAGCATAACTTTTGAACTGGAAGGCGATGACGGCTACCGTTTTTTTGTGAATGGAAAAAAAGTATTGGACGCCTGGACCAGAAACCGCTGGGGCACACAAACCTATAAGTTGCAAGCCGTTAAGGATAGCACTTATCATCTGGTTATTGAATACTGGCAGGGAGAAGGTACCGCTAAAATGCGCTTCTCTGGAGGAACATCTATGCGTACTGATTTTAATGCTTTGGTAAAGCGGCACCAGGGTGCAGATGCTTTTATATTTGCAGGCGGCATCTCTCCTCAGCTGGAGGGAGAAGAAATGAAAGTCGATCTTCCTGGTTTTAGCGGTGGCGACCGGACATCTATCATGCTTCCGGAAGCACAAACAGCCTTAATGAAAGCCTTAAAAAACAGCGGTAAACCAGTGGTTTTTGTGATGATGACAGGAAGTGCCATTGCAATTCCATGGGAAGCAGAAAATATACCTTCTATTATTAACGCCTGGTATGGTGGTCAGTCAGCTGGTACTGCCATTGCTGACCTGCTCTTCGGCGATTACAATCCATCTGGCAGACTTCCGGTTACTTTCTATAAAAGCGATCAGGATCTGGCCAATTTTAATAATTACAGTATGGAGAACCGGACCTACCGCTACTTTAAAGGCAAGCCGCTTTTTAGTTTTGGCTACGGACTGAGTTATACCACTTTTCACTATGAAGGCTTTAACTCACCTTTAACAATTAAAGCTGGTAAAGGCACTAAAGTCACTGTAAAAATCACCAATACCGGAAAAATGCAGGGTGACGAGGTCGTACAATTATACGTAAAGCACATTGATCCGAAGATTAAAACAGCCAGGAAAGCACTTAAAGGTTTCCAAAGGATAAGCCTAGCGCCTGGCAAAAGCCAGCTCATCAGTTTTAACCTAAAAGCCGGCGATCTCACTTATATCGATCAAAACGGACAAAAACAACCGCTAACAGGCAAAATAGACATTACTGTTGGTGGCAGTCAGCCCGATGAAACCTTGAAAACAAGCGGAAATATTTTAAGCCACACGATCAACATCAACTAAAATGAAAAGAATCCTATACCTGGTACTGACTTTTATCTCCTGTGCCTATCTTGCAAAAGCAGAAGATGGACACGAGCTTTGGTTGCGTAGTAAATCTGCTGCAAACGTTCAGATACAAAGCTCCAGGAAATCGCCCGTTTTGGATATTGCCATAAATGAGCTTAAAATGGGATGGCTGGGAAAAGATGAGGCCAACCTGAAATTCGAATTTAGTCAAAATGCATCCATTAAAGGTGATGGCTATCGCCTGGAACGTAATAAAATTATGGCCAGAACCGATCTGGGTATTCTTTATGGAACCTATGAACTACTCAGAAGGCAGTATATGGGCAAAACGGATGATAACTTTAGTTCCAACCCCTCTTATTCCCGCAGGATACTAAACCACTGGGATAATTTGGATGGATCGGTAGAACGTGGTTATTCCGGTCGTTCCATCTTCTGGCGAGATGATCAGGATTTAACAATCAGCAAAGCAGATGAGGGAATTTATCGATTATACGGCCGGGCAAATGCTGCCGTCGGTATAAACGGAACAGTATTAAACAATGTGAATGCTACAGCAAAAATTTTAACAGCGCCCTACCTGAAGAAGGTCCAGTCCATTGCCCAGATTCTACGCCCATATGGTTTAAAGGTTTACCTGGCCGTTAATTTTTCTTCGCCGGTTACCATCGGGAGACTGGAAACTGCTGATCCGCTTGACCCCATGGTCCGAAAATGGTGGGCAAATAAGGCTAAAGAAATTTACCGACTGATTCCTGACTTTGGTGGTTTTCTAGTGAAAGCCAATAGCGAAGGGCAACCGGGTCCGCAGGATTTTGGCCGTACACATGTGGATGGGGCCAATATGATGGCCGATGCGGTTTCCCCTTTCAATGGAATTGTGATGTGGCGAGCTTTTGTTTATCAAACCAGCGAACAAGACCGCACCAAACAGGCATACGCTGAATTTCTTGGCTACGATGGAAAATTTAAAAAAAATGTGATCCTTCAGGTAAAAAACGGACCATTGGATTTTCAGCCCAGAGAACCCTTCAGCGCCTTATTTGGTGCCATGAACAAAACACCGGTGATGCCAGAATTTCAAATTACACAGGAGTACCTTGGCCAATCTAACCAACTTGCTTTCCTCTCTACCCTTTGGGAGGAGTGTTTAAACAGCGATACTTACCAAAAAGGCAAGGGCTCCACTGTCGCAGCAGTTACTGATGGGACAGTGCACAAAAATACTCTTACAGCTATTGCAGGTGTGGCTAATATCGGATCGGACCGCAACTGGACCGGCCATATTTTTGCACAAGCCAACTGGTATGCTTTCGGTAGGTTAGCCTGGAACAATCAGCTTAAAAGTGAAGATATTGCGGATGAATGGGTTAGACAGACATTTTTAGGCGTTAGGGAACATGCAAAGGACCAGTTTTTTGTGAAGCCCGTCAAAAAGATGATGCTCGAAAGTCGGGAAGCGATAGTGGATTACATGATGCCACTTGGCCTACACCACATTTTTGCAGAGGGGCACCATTATGGACCAGCCCCGTGGTTTACAAGCCCAAAAATCAGGTCAGACTGGACTTCTGTTTACTACCATAAGGCAGATTTGGAAGGAATTGGCTTTAACCGTAGCCATACAGGAAGCAACGCAGTAGAACAGTATGCACAACCCCTTCGCAGCAAGTTCGACAGTTTGGCAACTTGCCCCGAGGAATATCTGCTTTGGTTTCACCGTGTACCTTGGTCTCACCGCCTCAAAAATGGAAAAGACCTGTGGTCTGCACTATGCTATCGTTATAATATAGGGGTACAAAAGATCAGGGCCTTTCAGGAAACCTGGGACAGAACACATGGACTGATAGACCAGGAACGGTTTTCGGCTGTCCAATCAAAGTTAAAGCTCCAGAGCCGGGATGCACAGATCTGGAAAGATGCTTGTTTGCTATATTTCCAGCAGTTTAGCAAGAAAGAAATTCCATCAGATATCGAACGGCCCGTTCATGAATTGGAGGAATTAAAAGAGATAACAAAGAGCAGAGACTATAATTAACTACCGATTGATTGCACGGCAAAGGCAAACGGAGTGAGTTCCATACTGGACAACGAACCTATCAAAAATTTCTAAATTTTGAAAAATAGAACGACGATATACGATATTGCAAAAGTACTCAACATTCCGGTGGGAACAGTGTCAAATGCCCTAACTGGTTCAGTTCTCATCAAAGAACAACTTCGCGAGCAAATAACAGCCGTAGCAAAAGAGCTCAATTATCATCCCAACCGGCTGGCTTCTGCATTAAAATCAAAAAAAACTTTTATGTTAGGCATCTTAATCCCCAGCCTGGATAATCATTTCTATGCATCAATCCTGCACTATATTGAAAAAAAGGTGAAACTTAGCGGGTTTAATATCCTAACTATTCAGACTAAAGGTTCGTTGGACAATGAGATCAATGGTTTTAAAACGTTTTTAGAGGCACAGGTAGACGGCATTATCGCCTCCACTCTTCCACAAACCAAAGAAATGCTACATGTTAAGCAAGTAATTTTAATCGATAAACCCTTGATACTCCTTAACAGCACCAGCCCTTGTATTCGAGCTTCCTCGGTATCTACTAATCATTATCAGGCTGGTTTTATGGCTACTGAACACCTTATTTCTAAAGGCTGTACGACCATCGCTTTTTTAACCCAACGCACCAAAACAGCAGCTTTAAATGAGCAGGTTCTAGGATATAAGTCTGCCTTGGCTCACCACCAAATCCCCTTTAATAGGGATTATATCATATCAGGAGAATTATCCATCAAAGATGGAAGATATGGCGCTTCCAGGTTACTCAGAAATAGAAACTGCCCTGACGCAATTATAGCTGGAGATGATTTCACCGCCCTCGGGGTAATAAAAAAATTAGAAGAGTCTGGAATGCAGACGAAGAAAATTGCCGTGATGGGCTGCTCCAACGAAACCTTTTCAGAGCATCTTACCCCCAGTTTGACCTCTATCGATCAACATCCAGAAAAAGTTGGCTTTGCGTGCGCACGGCTTTTTTTGAACATGATACAAACCTCGGATCACAAGGGTCAGATTAATCATGTCCTCATATCTCCATCGATAATACAACGGGAGTCGACTGATTTATTACCAAATAGCCTATAATAGATGGCGTTGCTACCACATTTGAACGGAAGGATTTAGTCGTCCGATTTAAATAATAGTTGGACACTATTTTGTTGAAATACAATACGACTTTGATTTTGAATCCCTTAAAAAAGAAGCGATTGCTGGTCTTTCTTCCGGTAAACAGACGACCGGCAGTGAAGGAGTTTTAGCTCCGATGATGAAAGACTTTTTGGAATGGATGTTGGCTGGAGAACTAGATCATCATCATGCAGAGAGTAAATGAGCGACCTACCTAACCGTAAAAATGGAAAAAGTAAGAAGAGGTTTTGCAGCTTAAGTTCCAGCGTATTTGACCTGGAAACTACTGGTCACAGGTTAAGCACTGTGAACCCAAAATCGTTTCTAAGCGGCTGCTTATTATTACCGAAGCGCTTGAGAGAAACGGCTTATCAATGTTATGCTATGGGCGTTAGTAGACGTGGTATGCGAGATTAAATCCTGGAATGTATACGATGGATATCTTAGCGCCGGATATATCCCGGATCATCGACAGTTTACTCCCAGCGGTGCAGGAATGGCGTAATCACCGATTGGAGGCGGTGTACCCTTTTTGTTTATAGATTGTATGTTTTTTGAGGTCTGGGTAACCGGGGCAGTTGACACACGCGCAATCCAGAACAGGCTGGGTGTAAGCTTACATTAATAAAGAGTCTCACTCGCCAAATTCTGACAAGTGCATGAGAAGGGACAATTGAATACCTGATCAATTGTCAACAATCCTCTACTATTCTACTTCCCAAAAACCTTGTTAATTGCTTCTGTCTTATTATCTACCTGTAGTTTTTGGTACATGTTGTAAATATGGCGCTTCAGGGTGTTGATGGAAATGCCCAACTGATCTGATGCCTCCTTATAAAAAAGCCCTTGAGATAGCAGTTGTAAAACTTCCTTTTCCCTCGGGGTAATGGTGAGTGCGGCAGCATTTTTATTTTCTCTTCGCTGGAAACGCTGCACCAGTTTTCGAGCAATATCGGGACTCATTGGACTGCCGCCATCGTGCACTTCAAGAATAGATTGCAACAAAAATTCAGGCTTGCTACTTTTAAGGATATAAGATGATGCACCATACTCCAAAGCCTGAAAAACCTTTTCATCCTCATCATATATCGTGCATATCAAAAACTCTGTACGGGGACAGGTGGGTTTTAACTGCTTTATACAATCTATGCCATTCACTCCCGGCAATCCGATATCCATAAGTACAACATCAGGCTGTAATTCCGGAATTCCCACCAGCGCATCTTCTCCATTTTCAAAAACGCCAGCGCATAAGTAGCTCTCTTCCATTGCAATGATAGATTGCAGCATTTCCCTGATAGATGCATGGTCTTCTACGATAGCGATGGTAATTATCCTTTTCATAATTTAGATTTTAAATGATAAGTAACCTTAATGTCTGTTCCTCCGCGGGGGTTATTTTTCCAAACTATAGCGCCACCGATGGTGTGCATATTTGATTTCATATTCCGCAGGCCATTGCCCAAAACGATTTCTTCTTTTTTTTCCGTCATCCCCTTTCCATTATCAGCCAACTGCAGAATTAACTGGTTTGGTTCAATAATGGTAACTTTTAGGGTCACCGCTGTAGCCTGCGCATGTTTTACAATATTATGAAGCGCTTCTTTTACAGTAAGAAAGAAATTTCGGCGTACGCTGCCATTTAAAATATGTTCTGGAGTGAGCTGTGGTAAATGCATGGAAAATTCAATACCTGCGTCATCCATAAACCCAGTTGCAAACTTGCGAATGTAGGCCATCAAACTTTGGAGTGTATCATTATTATTATTCAGCGTCCATACAATCTGGTTCATTTGATCCACCATCTGCGTAGCATTCTCAGCGATAATACTAATCTCTTTTGTATCCAACTGCGGATGTTTTCTTTTCAGCAATTCAGTACCCAATGCTATGGAAGTAAGGGATGCTCCCAAGTCGTCGTGGAGTTCCTGAGCAATGCGGGTGCGTTCCACAAGCTGCATTTCCAGTATAGCTTTACTTTGTCGCCATTGCTGCTCTTTTTCCAGCAGCTCAAAACGATTTTTCTCTATTTGTATCTTCCTGTAATAGCTTATTAAAAAAGCAGTTCCCGCCAGGGCAAGCAAACCGGCACTCATGATCAAAATTACGATGGTATTGCTTTTCCGGGTTAGTTGCAGGTCTTTGCTGAGCAATACGTTTTCCTGCATTACTTTCTTGCGTTCAATTTCATATTTCTCAAGATCTTTGTTTATCTCCTGCTTCCGGAGTTCGCCGGAAAGGCGGTAAGCATGCTCTACACAAATTTGCGCCAGTTCCGCATTGCCCGTCATTTTAAGTATTTTGTAATATCCATCGAAAACATTCTTCCTCAACGAAAGCGGCAGCAACTTTTCATCCAAAAGCTGTTGCATCGGAATTCCCCGTTTCAATAAATCTGTCGCATACGCCCTATCATTTGCATGATCGGCTATCTCCATCATCTGGGTCAAAGTTTCAAAATATCTGGGGGTATTGACATTTGAATCCAACTTTAACATCTGGCGTGCAACAATCTTTGCACTATCATAATTTTTGGTGCTTTTATACATCGCCACCATTAGCGAGTTTACGATATATTCCTTTGTTTTATCCGGATAAGCTCGTTGTAATGCCTGCGCCTTTCTGGCTGTAATGCGAAAATTACTAGTATCGTTTGCCTGGTAGTAGGCGTTGCTCATCGTTTGGTAAGCCCCAATCATTCTTGCAGTATCCCTTAAAGGGGTGTAGTGTTTTAAAAACTTATCGGCATTTTCTACGGCGAGTTTATAGTTACCTAACTGCGTATGTAAGACAGCTAAGTTATTGTACAGCGGAAAATTCTTTAAACTATCTGGTGCTTTATCTTTCTGCAGGTATTTTAATGCCGTTGTACTTGCATCCGCAGCCTCGCTCAGCTTGCCCGCAACGCTATAAGCTACTGCCCTGGAAGCGTATAGATCACTATAGGTACCAGGATCGTTTATTTTCTTTGCCAAAAGAATAGATGCATCTGAGAGGACAATTGCCCGGCTAAAATCATTCCTATAAACGCTGTAGTAAAACACCAACATCCGGTAACTCTTCACCTGCGCTACTTCATCCTTATGCAGTTTCGCCGCAGCAAGCGCCTTTTCATAAAGTGGAATAGCCGCAGCAGGATCATTCTTTGCCTTAAAAATGGCGGCATTAATTAATGGCTTTAAGGATACACTTACGCTACGTTTGTAAAAAGCAACGTTGCCTGATGAATGATCCTGTCGGCACGCACATAAAAGCACCGTTAAGCAGCATAATAAATATATACCTGAAAGCAGCTGCTTACTAAAATATTTTCCAAACACTCTCATAAAGGTCTACACTGCTACATTAACTGTTCGTAATCAGGTAAAGGTAAGCAAATGAATCTACCCAGAGGCTCATACAAAAGTGTGATGGTACGCACTTATAGAAAGCCTGCTCTCAGCAATAGGTTTTATATCAATAAAAGCAGGGTTGACACAAAAGTGTTATTGTGAGACCTGCAGATATGGCGCATCTTTGATTTTATTTACCATTTAAAACAAAAAACAAATGAAAAAATTACTTAGCATCACTATGGTTTTATGCTCAATACTGATCAGCTTTGGCGCCGCCGCGCAGCAGACTGAAATGGGAAAATTTTGTAAAACCTACAGAGGTGAAGAAGGCCTGATAGTTACCACCGCACGCTATGGTCCCGACAAAAATAACGAAGTACTCATAGGCATTTATGACATTGATCATTCATGGGCAGGAAAAATATTCAAAGCCAAGGTAGAAAGCTACAACGGTAAGGCAGACTATGAGATCACCTATAAAGGCAAAGCTTATATTATCATGACTTATAGAAACAATAACTATGAAATCTACCTTCCTAAAGAAAGTAATATGCAGAAATCGCCCATGTATATTGCCTATGCAAAAGACCTATCTGACAATTGCACCCCTAACAAGTTTTTGCAGGAATATAAAGAACAGCAAAAAGCAAAAAAATAGAAGACGAAATACGAAGATCAGTTGCAACATTGCATGCAAGGCAAAGGTTAATTCCAATAATTACATTCAATTATTAAAATTAACCCGTATAACCCCAGGTCATCTTCCTCATCACCACTATCAACTACCTTTATACCGCATATCAAGAAAAAACGAGACACCATCCAAATGGCATTGAAAAAGGCAGCGAAAAGCGATTAAATAAAATAAGTTAACGCGGGCGTTGAATGCCTACAATCAGAAATACACAGCATCCTACAACGACAAATGCCAACACCAGAAACAATAATACTAATCATCATGATCCTTCCCCGTAATCGATTACCATTGCGCGGTGACTTGCAAAGCCTTAAAATTCATTACATTCAGGACAAGCATTTGGTGCAAACTTTTTAATTTCCAAAAATTTAAAAAAAGAAACCAATGCAATTACCTTTACAGTAGCCTCAAACATAAAACATTAAACCCTTCAACCCACCAGCTATGATTTCCTATCGGTATTTTGTTTATGATCAGGGTGCCTATCTTTTAAAAAGTAAAAAAACAGGCGTGATCATACTAGGTGCATTTTTTATTTTATTCGGTGTGCTGTTTTTTACTTTAATTTTCCAAAGCCCGCTCGGCGCGGTTTTAGGCGGATCAGCTTTTTGTCTATCCGGATTCTTTTGTATTACTGCAGCCTTTACAAAACTAATTTTCAATAAAACCGCGCAAACCGTTGTAAGAACCGGTACGCTAAGTTATTTAAATAAACAATATCATTTCAGGGACTTTCTCAGCATCGAAACCGTGCGGATGTATACAAGCTTTATCTACGTCAGAACCGCGGTCAACCTAAGGTTCAAAAATGCTGAATCGCCTAATAAAACCGTTCTGTTAACCATAGCATCAATTCGAACCAGCAAACAGATTGAACACTTTATTCATGAGTTTCATGAAATCACAGCCTTAAAAAACGAGGAAATCGAACAAGAATACCCTAAGCCTTATTAAAACCCATATTTACTTTCACTAATTATCGAAATAAGTATACATAAAAAAAATATCTGCTTTCACACATACTTTTCTAAGATCTAATAGCTATTAAGGTTACCTTGCATGAATGCTAATGGTTCACGATAGGGTATTGATATTCCAAAAACTAGAACCGATTTTGAAATGATGTTGAATTGCAAAAATAAGTTTAAATCATCAATAATTAATAGATTAATAGTCAAGCTTATCAAAAAATGAAGCAAAGGAAACAAATATATCAAGCATTACTCAACTGACTCCGAGTATGATTTTTTTTGCCATTCAGTTATCAAACTATTGGCCAAATAAACTGTTAGCCAATCAACTTATAACCGGAATTGAAGTCAAATTAATTAGGAAACTAATCAAAATCCATTCGCTTCTAATCCTATACAAATTATTAAACCCCTTAAAAAACAAGAATATGAAACTATTATTATTTTGCGCTATTTTTTGCCTTGCCACCTCCTTTTATACAAAGGCGCAGACAACTGCCGATATTGTTCAAACACTGGAACAAAAATATAATTGGTCAAGGGCTAAGGTTATACAAGAAAGCGTCACTATTAATGGTCCATCGGAAATGTTCACCAGAATTCTGTCCGATAAGCGCTCTTTTGACATCACAACTTTTTCCTATTTAAGTTCATACTTAGGTAAGTATTTTGATAAAGTATATGGTACTGATATATTAAACTCGGCAGAAAAAACATCGGTTAACACAACAGCGGAACAAAAAGCTGCATGTGCCAAAGAAATTTTGAAAATTTCGGGCAAATTGCATATCACGTTAAATGCAAATGGTGCTAAATTAACCGATAATAGCTACGAGCTCAGCATGACAACTTTAACTACTATTGGAGAATTCCTGAATCCTGAAAGAGGCATTGGGGTCGCTCTAGGATGGAGACCGATCGCGAATAAAATTGCGATAACTATTAATACGCTAAACAAATCTGGGCAACCTTTAGTTAAATGGAACAAGGAGTTCACTACTTGTATAATAGAGTTACCTATCGTAGGAGACACTAATTATTCCAGTATAATTCTAGCTGGTTTGAAGAAGGGCGGAAAAATCTAACAATCCATAATAGTGGGATATTGATAAGCATATTTAGCAATATTAATCATTCTACTAATTCTATACGATGGTAGAAATTCCTAATACCCGTAAATCTGTACTTAACAATATAATCTTGAATTCTTCGCTTAGGAAAATCTAGCAAAAATTCAGAAAATAAAAAAAATCGCTAATTCATTAATAATTAGCGATTTAGTTGTCATAACTTGTCGTAGTTATGCTTGAATTGTCCCATCTATTTACCAATACAAGATTTAGAACACCCGTTATTTATGTACCCGTCAAGTCGAAGCCGAATACCAATTACAAAGTCGTTGGTGGTATTTTCTATTGTTATTATAGCGTATTTTTTAAAATTCCCATCATAGATGTACTTTAAATCTTTTACGTATACCGTGTTGCGATGATTAGCAATATCATCCAATATCTTAACGCTACTTTTTGTCCCACTATCGGGTCTAGGGTGAATTTCGAATGACGGTTTATCTTGCTTTATCGACTGATCTTTTTTTATATCTTCTTTCTTAGCTGTAGAATTACAGCTAACTAAAATCATCCAGATAACAAAAAGCTTAATTTTTAATAATAACTTCAATGTTTCGATTTTTTTCATTTCTATATATCGTTTAATTCTATCATTTAAGCGCTTTTCCGTTTGCCTCTTTTATTTAGCCGGATATCTCTTTCAATCAAGATTTCGATCATTTCCTCTAATTCTTTTCTACCCAAAGATACTTCCAGATAAGCAAATTGAAGTTTATTACTAATATGATCATTAACCAAAAGCTCAATGTGGTCTGGAAACTTAATTTTGTTGGTGGCTTTAGCGAACCTATCTCTACTGGAAAAATGCATTATGCCTATTGATCTTCTTATGGTATGGTGTCTGCTATCCAAAAGGTCTTTCATTCGCCCTCTTAAGTTACCTGTCTCACCTACATACACAATTTTATCGTCCTGTTTAAAAGTATAAACTCCTGCTTTTGATGGAATTGTGTTTGCCCACTGCCTTGTTAAAATTGCTTGTTTGAAGTTACTTGCTTGCAATAGCTTGTCCATTAGCATTTCGAGGTACTCAATTTCATTCTCTTTAATTACCATGCTTAATATTTATAAATTGATCACTAAATAGATTTTTTTTGATTATGTCTAGATTTGATTTCAGGTACAGCATCCAAAAACTTTTGTAGCCTAAATGGGTTTAGTGAGAAATCTCATGATCATAAATTAAAGATTATTTCAAAATCGAAAGACACTTCCCAAAAATCATAAATCTGCTATGATAATACCACAAAATTCAACTCACAATGACGTTTCTTACAATCTATATTATTATTTTCAAGCTATGATTGATAATTCAATTGAAGAGCGGCCCGAGAACAAAAAATGCCCCATTTGGGGCATTTTTTGTTCTCTGGTAAAAAGAAAATCATAAATTTTTACTCTTTGATTCTCTCAAAAGAATACACTAAGTCCAGTAGAAAATGAATTAATGTGCTGAGAGAAATAACTATCAGATGTCCTAATTATGGTATAACCATCTAATGCAACCACTTCTAACCCTCTTACCTTGTAGCCATCATATCGGTAACCAATTTCAGGAGCTATTGCTATTTTGCCAATCCTAAACTTCCAGCCAACTGAAATCTCTCCGAGCAAACCACCTTTAACTCCCTTTTCAGTAGCAATTGAGTAACCCAGATCCCCTGACAGGTATAGCTTGCGCATTTGTGCAACCGATAGTGTCCCATTTAAAAAAATCGGAATGATGGTGGAATCATATTTTTGACCGCCAGTTACACCAATTCCAATGCCTGTTGCAAAATGATCAGATATATGGATTCCGTGAATAGTAGACAAATTTACACCCTTGTAATTCTCGTAATTATTACCTCCAGAAAGAAAATTTAGTTTATTTTTATTGAAATAACTTCCTTTAGTAGGTGCCTTATCCTGTGCTTTTGCTGTGTTTAGCCCGAAGATACCTAGTATTAAGAGATAGCCCAATGCATGTTTAATATTTTTTACCATTATTAATGTTTAATTTTTCTACTTTATATTATTTAATCATTTTTGTCGATTCTTGCTCCAAGCCACTTGCCGTCACATTTGGCTACACCATAAATTGAGGCCCCAACCAGTTCTATTTGATCCGCTTTATTGCTGGCACTAAAGGTCGCAATAACTGCTTTCAGTATAGCAGAATAACTTGAAGACGAAGGTACAGAGACTATAACGTCAACAACTCTAGCAAAATTTCTATCAATTTCTTCTACATTGTATCTAACTTCTTCTTCCGGTCCTCCAATAAACGTTACTTGCGTCCTTGCTTCATCTCCCCAGGCTATCACTTTTGACTTGTCATTTAGAGTAGGCTTGCTTCCTAACTTTTCTTTAGCAAGATCGTACAATTCCTTTACACCTTCTTGAAAACTTTTGGTTTTATTGATTTTAATTTTGTAGTCTAAAAGATCAAATTGCACATAAGTAGAGGGAGGCTTAACCCAAGGTGGTAAGGTGGTATCCCAATCTGGATTGCCGCTGAAATCAACTGGGGTTCCCAAAATTGTTTGTGGCTCAATCGGCGCATTGTTTTTCTTTTTAAATTCAATTCCTTCCCAGCCTAGCCGAAGTTGCTCGCAATTAGTTCCTGACCAGCCTATCCAATTCTTTTTTTGAAACTCTACCTTTATTCCAAGTGATTTAATAAAAACAAAATTTGTGTTGTGAAGCGATACTTTGACCCTTCTGTCATCACTAAATTCGCCCTCAAAAACTTCGTTTCTACCTAATACTTCCTCTAACCATTTTCCAACTATAGTTTTAGCTCCAAAATTAATTAGTGGCAAACTGCTATAGTCACGATTTTCGATTTGGGCACTATAATTTGGCGTAGTAGGACCTAATCCACCGCTACCTTCCCCCTCTTCTCTAACGGGTGGGAAACCTCGCAGCTGTGCTTCTGGATTTTTAATAGCAAAGGTATCATAGAGATAAATTTCCTCTCCTATTTCGTAGAGGTTATCACCTGTACTTTTAGAGTAGAGTGTACTGTTTTTTAAATCTTCATTTAAAGCCTTGTGTTCTTCGAGAATTTTAATCAATTGAGGATAATGATCTCTCGTAACAACAAAAGTACCGTAAGGGGTAACTTTGTAAATTATGCCTTGAATTTCAACCTCCATATTTTCATTCAACATTTCTTCAATTAAAGGATCTTCTACTAAACCCTTTTCTTCTGAAACTAATTGTTGGTTTGATGCTGGTTGGTTTGACGTAGATTGTTTTCCTTTATTAGTCGTCATCAATGGTGAGCTATTTGAATGTGCTCCAAGTGTCACTTTAGATATGCGGACTTCGCGGGCAGAACTAAAACCTTTCTGTTTTAAAGCTGCAAATACTTTTGGAGACTCTTCTTTTGTATTTATCGATAGCATGAAGTTTCCGAATGCCTTTCCATCAGAAAAAGTTAGTCGGTCTTCTTTAATATCTACAGTACTAAAAGCGTTTGTTGTTGAGTTATCCTCTACAATTACATTGTCTTTTTTACAAGAGACAAGGACAGAAGATAATAAGAGAATTGATACAATTTTATGAGTAATTTTTATTGTCATTATTAGATTTTATTTATTTATTTTAACATCATTTGTCTCACATGTTGCCTGAAACTACACACTCTATACTATTCCTCCTTTCTTTTGCAATTAAATATGTTACAAAAACCTAACCCAGAAATATTTGCGAAAGTAACAGAAAAAAATACTAAATATGGGAAATAATAAGAACCCGATGTAATATTTAAATTACATAACAATGAATACATTATGATATGATTTTAATCATCTGGGCTATGGCCAATGAGGAGATGTGAAATAGAATTAAAAGAAATCTTGCGAGCTCTGATGCTTATGATCCGCTAACCGAATCATCTCTTAGCTAAGTTCTTCAATGAATAACTTAGGTTAAGCTAACCTAAATTAGTAATTTGAATTATGAAAATATTAATCGTTGAACCAAAAAACCGGATGTAATTAACGGCCTTAAAAGGGTTAGAATTCAATTCTAGGAAAAAAAAAGAAAGTCCTTATAACCCAGAGTTTGTAGCTAAAATCAAAAAAGCCAGGCTTGTGGTTTATTGACATTATATTTTCCAAGGTGTATTTAAGTGACTTGTAGGGATTAACCTCATGCATTTTGCAGATTGCAAAGAAAGAATAGATCATTGCTGATCTGTAAAGAGGTAATTTTTTCTTCCCAGGCTCATCGGTCTTACTGCATTTTCTACCAGATATTTTCGAATTTCCTTTGAAGTTATTGTCTAAAAAAGAACATCTAGTATCCAAGATGGTCTATCCTCTGTTTTTATTGCCTTTAGTTATTCATCTTTAGGAAATTCAGAGTTCAAATCTCGGAAGATTACTATTCGTGGTTTACTAAAAAACATACTCCGATAAAAGTATGTGCTGTAACCTTTATTTTTAGTGTGGAAAATAATTTTTTTTCCCAAAAAATCATGCTGGAGTTTCCAAGTTCCTTTACCCCAAGAATCACTGCTGTAAGTACCATCACTATTAATGAGTAAATCTTCATTTTTTTTTATTCCGGCTGTTGCAAAAGAGTTATCTACCCTACTCGTATACGAGCCTGTTATTAGCCAGGAAGGAAAGTAGATATTATAAATGAACAGAGCCATAAATACCAATAATACAATATATCTTTTTCGTAATTTCAATGGTTTCTTCAATGAAACAATCTAAATTTAACAAAAAAAACAGCCGTTTGCCTCAAATAGATTATGAGAAAAATGATGGTTCATTTGTCGTAAATTTGGAAGACCAAATAACGCTATTTTAATTAGAAACGCTGTCAATTTTATTTAGCAAGGCTAAAGTATGCAGCCCTGTGAATTTCAAGCTATATATTAATGTCAGGCAGCGCAAATAGAAACAATATCTAGAAACAAAGTTATCTATATCCGATTTTGAATCTTCCTTTATCTGTAGGTTTCAATACACCAATTACGGCAAAGAGAAAAAATGTCCTGCAAAGTTAATATTTTGCTGCTTCCAGACCCTAATAGTATTTCGACCTCTTGTACTTTGTTTTATGGAAAAGTGCTTAAATTACCAGAGACAAATAGCGACGTGTCTCAAAAAACGATTATTTAACAGACCAACAAAAATCTAAATAAAGCTGCAATCTCAAATACGATTATAGTATTTGACAAAAAATTTAACTTTATAAATTGGTTCTCAAATTTATTTAAGAAAAATACGGTTAGCAAAACTCTCGCCAACAGATCAGAATCAGAGTGGCAGACTTATATTAATTATGCGGCGGGGGAGCAAAAATTCTTTAATGAAGATTGGAAAAATGCATTATACTATTTTGATAGGTCAATTGAAAATGGTCATTATAAAGATGATATATTTGAATTCCGTGGTACTTGCTTACAAGCTTTAGGATATGACTTTGATGCAATAGAAGATTTAATAAGGCAATTTCTTTTTTTCCAACCAATTGCAATTTATATTATTTCCGTTCAATTTCTAAACAAACAGTGCTAGACTATGAAGGGGCAATAAGAGATATAAAAAAAGCAATAGAATTATCAAAAATTGACAATAATCAAAATAGAATATACAATGAAAATGCCACTTATAATGGATTTAAAAATGGTGTTTTGGGAATGTATGAAATAGCTTTGTATGGTGCAAAATCGAAATTCCAAAATGATTTAAGGGAAACTGCAAAGGATTTTTGTGATGAGCAATTAAAATTAATAAAAAGAAGGTAATAAGGTAAAAGCTGCCACAAACAACGGTTTGACAAAAGTCGCGGTTCAGTTGTTCGCAAAAATATTTGTGGTAAAAATTGCCACCTTAGCCATGCCGTAAACGCTATAAAAAAATGAAAACTCGTCTCAAAAAACGAACTTTTATATTGCTGGTTGGCATGAAAATGTAACGAGCTTCCTCGCAAGATGAGTTTTCATATGTGATCACAGAGATTTACTATATCATTAATTTAGGGATCCTGAAAAAAAGAAAATCAATAAATTGAGCATGGTGCTAATGTGGACTTAAAGAAATAAAGATTGTTTTAAAGAAAATAATCTAACTTAGTTCCTTAGAAATTAAACCAGGTTATGCCACAATAGACTTCCTGAGCATCACAAATCCAATGCCACCAATGGCTACAACTATTACCCAGACATAATCATCCAAAGGGCAGTTTTCCGGTACATAATTATAGATATTTCCAGATGTGTAAACATAGTTGGTACTAGGACCCGTTCTAATATAACAGACACCGATACTAGTATTACCAAATGTCTTAACTCTGGGGCAAGTAGTAGTACCTTGCAAAGCTAAAGAACCTGTATATGTAGGTCTTTGTACTCCAGCCGGACCCGCGTTCCCAATAGAATTGGGCGCAAAAGTGGCAGGAGCGGTAGAAACGTAGCAACCTGTTTGCGCGAATAACCTGAAGTTATAAATAAATAAAAAAATAAAAATTAGTGAAAACAGACGAAATAGCATAGGCACATTATATACGGGAACGAAATCATTGTAATATTCTAAAAATAATACCAACTACTTCAATATAAACAAAATATTACAAAGACAATCTGCATTTCGAGCACACATAGTGCTTGACTATTGTATCTTTTATTATAAAGAAGTCATTAAATTACCACAGATGAACAGCGAAGAATCTCAAAAAACGAAGGTATCCACCCCCAACTATAATTTTTTTTTTAGCCGTAAGTTATATGCGCCGACTACGGAAGAGCGTTGCAGTATCTGCGGCATCGTGAAAAACTTTATTATTTAAATCGCCAATATTATTTGTAAAGCAAATTTATAGCTTTCAAGATCGTAGTCGCATACCTTGACGCTTTATATTATATTTGAAAACTGTTCGATAGATTTATAACATGTACGAGGTAATTACAAATTCATTACGTAAACTGGTTGACTTCACTGATGAAGAGCTTTTTTTCTTTATGCAAAAGCTTAAACCGTTGAATCTAAAAAAATTCGAGCTTTACCTTAAGGAAGGACAGATCTGTAAGATGATGGTGCTCGTACACAAAGGTGGGCTTCGTTATTTTTCAAGGACTGAAAAGTGTGATCATACGATCGGTTTTGCTTTTGAAGGTGAATGGTTGGGCGATTATGAAAGCTTCCTGCTTCAAACCCCATCGAAATGCCTGATTGAGACGCTTGAAGATTGTGAATTGTTTACCTTGAGTTATCCGGACATTCAGGCGTTATATCAGCATAGCCAGCGCTTTGAAAGGTTTGGGCGTATCATGGCTGAACAACTGTTCTTAGCAACCGCCAAAAGCAAGAGCGAACTCATGCTCCGCAACGCTAAGGAACGATACACTTCCCTGCTTGACAGTCAGCCCCGGATATTTGAAAGATTGCCGCAGCACCTGATCGCATCTTATCTTGGTGTCCTACCGCAAAGCCTAAGCCGCATACGCGCCGAGGTAGCCAGGAACAAATTAACATAGGATAACGAATTCGATCCCTTTCTTCTCCTTTAAGCATTTTACAGCAGTCTTATTAAGCGCAGTTTTGTAATGCGCATTTTAACGCACCCTAAAAAATCGTTATGGGCATACCACAAATCTTTTCACTTGCCAGCACCATCGCTGCGTTGCAATGGCTGCTCCTCATTATTCTCCCTAAATGGAGCGTTACACATTGGTTGATCAGGTATCCGGTTGTACCGCTATTACTTTCTGTAATCTACTGCATTTATATTTCCGGTTTCTTCAGCATCCCAGGAGGCGGTTACAATTCTTTGCAAAAAGTTCGTACGCTCTTTGCAAATGATAGCTCTTGCTCGCCGGCTGGGTACACTATCTCTCATTTGACCTGCTGATCGGTTTTGCGATCAGCAGATCTTCACAAGAAAAAATATCTCGCATTTGCTGTTGATACTCTGCCTGGTATTAACCTTCATGTTCGGTCCCTGTGGCTTATTGCTTTACCAAACCATTAAAAAATTCCATCAACAATCTTGAAAACATTAATGAAACGCATTAGGGCCATTAGCCCTATATTGTATTATTGTGGCTTAGCTCACTTTGCCTTGCTTATCTTGTTTATAATTATTGCAGGGTTCGACGACCGGCAATTGCTGGGCGTGAACTTATGGATAAAGCCGATCAAATTTGCCATATCAATAGCGATATACTGCCTTACTTGGCCTTTACTTTTACAGTACCTACCCTTCGAGCTTACCAAAAAACGGTTTGCACGGTTCACTGCATTTGCGATGAGCTTTGAAATGTTTGCTATCGCGTCACAAGCAGCCAGGAGACAGCTGTCACATTACAATCATTCAAGTGCCTATAATCTGTTCTTATTTAACTTGATGGGAATAGTAATCATTTTGCAGACAACATTTGCGCTCTATATCGGGATTCAGTTCTTTAAAGTGAAGGCAACCCAGATCACCCCGGCCTTATTATGGTCGATCAGATTAGGGATCATTATGGCTTGTTTTTTTGCTTTTGAGGGTGGTTTGATGGCCGCAAAGATGTCTCACACGATTGGTGCAGCAGATGGTGGTCATGGTTTGCCACTATTCAATTGGAGCCGCGTTGCAGGTGACCTGCGGATCGCGCATTTTATGGGACTGCACGCAATACAAATTTTGCCTATTTTTGTGCTGATCACCAAATACAAAAGTGCCCGACCGACGATCGCTTTCGCACTTCTCTTTTTTGTGTTTGTATCCCTGCTGCTTTTCAACGCGTTACTTGGTCGGCCTTTGCTGTAGGAAGTCGTCACTGAACCCTTAATGTCGGTTAATCTTAAAATTTGTGATATGTCCAAGTAATAACACAAGTCGATTGAATTATCAACTAACCAGGGAATAACGATATAAATATTTTTTTCGGAACATGAATCGGGTTTTCCCTACACCTTGATAATATCGGTATTGTCATCAACTATAACGACTGGATTCTGGTTTATGTTATTGGTAATTCTATCTAGATACGCTCGCCAAAAGATCACGATTAGTGCCATCACAACAAAGCTAATACCTACCCATGGAGTGATTTTTATGCCATAGTTATTGATGAACCAACCTCCAATAGCTGTCCCCAGCGATACGCCTAGATTTCCAAAAAATGTCTGCAAATTCTTTAGCATCAGGAGCTGCTGATACCATGTAACCAACACCTATCAAAAAATAAGAACCGTACATGATTCCCCAAAAACCCACTATTAAAGCTGTACTCCTTATCGAATTACGGCAAAGAAAAAATGAATCACAAAACGATATACATCAGGTTTGGCAAGGTTTGATGTGCTATTTTGATAAATGCTGTTTGGGTAGGACAACATGAAGAAGATCCAGAATCAACTGGACAAATTTCTGTATTTGGTTTATATGCAATGTTTACTGCAAAGAGAAAGGTATCCAACAAAACTTACATTTTAAAAGATTTAATATAGTTAAGCATGGCACGATAATCGTTATCCAACTAGTTTGTAAGATAATCAAAAAGAAGTGAATATGAAAAGTCCAGCGAGTTGGCGCATAGAAGGGAATAATTTTATCAAGTTCTGTGTTTACGCTTACGCGATATATGCCCTTTTTTTACTGTTAGAGTGTATAGATTTCCTTTCATTGTTGCATACACCTGACCCTGGATTTCATGCTACCTATAGTGTTGTGCATGTAGCTTTCTTTATCATTGAACTTATTGTTTACGCTTCTGTATCTTTAGGATTAGTTATTCTGCTAAACCTTGATGATAAAAAACCATCTACAGTAATCTTAATTCTCATCGTTATTACCGTGTTTAGGATGGTAATGATCTATTATCTTTACTGGCAGACTGATCCAAAGGTCCATTTTATCCCTTACATCTACAAAAAATCAAATGACTTCAGTGGTATCATAAGAGGCACATTGCTACCAATTCAAATCATTAGTGGACTGTTTTGTATATGGAAATGGATTATGATCTCTAAGCATTTAAAAAGTTAAAATACACCCTGGTAATAGATCCACTTATAAAACGAATTTCACTTTTAAAACAAATTTTTCTTACAATCTATATTATTATTTTCATAAGGTTTTTATATTTCTCGAAATATATTTAAAATGAGAAATAAGTAACATAATTTCATCAATAAGAACGAAATTCTAAATCTCAAAAAACGAAGGTATCCAACTATCCACTACTGTATTTTTTCTTTCAGCTGCATGTCTGGTCGCATCAGTCTACGCACACATAAAAATACCTCAAACAGAGGAATGTTAAACCAGTATTATTGTCAACTGTTATAGATAGCATTGGTAACAGATCAGAATTACAGAAAAAGCTCTTAAAAAAGTTAAGAATCTCTTACAAGAAATTCAATAGACCTAATAGCTATTGATTTATTGACTGTATCAATAAAAATCAAAAATTAGCCGCTAAAAATTTTAAATCTCTTTATTTAATTGTTTAGCAACCCATTTGTATGGGATGCTGAGCATTATGAATAAAAGATTAAATATCACTTCCATAGTTAAATCTAAATAAAAAAATCTAATATTAAAATAAGGATAACGCTTGTCTCAAAAAACGAATATTTTTATCGGATAAATATTATCAAAAACTCATCATCAAAAACAGGCAAAGCCTCTTTGATTAGTGAAATGAGTTTATGATAATTTGGCAAAACAGCAATAGTCAGATCTGATTGTTCAAAGAAGATTTTATATGATTTACAGCAATATCTTAAGTTAAATAAATTACCTATTATCCAGGATATAATAAGATTGGTTCAAATGGCATAATTAAAAATTACTTGCACGTTTTAACTATATATCGTAATATTGCAATACATAATTATGGGACTTACAAGAACAGAAATATTCAGCACCGAACAGAACCAGTTGGCAACATTATTAAAAGCATTAGCCCACCCAGCCCGTATCGCTATTTTGCAGAGGATCCTTGCTTCTAATACCTGCATCTGTGGCGACTTGGTAGAAGAATTGGGTTTGGCACAGGCTACCATATCCCAACATTTGAAAGAATTAAAGACTGCTGGAATTATTCAGGGTACCATTGAAGGGGTAAGTGTTTGTTATTGTATTGATCCGGTAACCTGGAAATTAATAGAGACCCGAATGAGCGCTTTTTTAGGCGCTTACAAACAAGAAGCTGACTGCTGTTAGTTTTTTTTAAAGATTAAATCAATCGTTAAATTGCAATATTAAATATGCTGTTATGAAACTATCAGAAATTAAAGAAATCCTGGCTAAAAGAGAAAGTGTTAATTTTAAACTTGAGAACGGGCAAGTTGTGCCTGAACACTTCCATGTTACCGAAGTTGGTATAATCACTAAAGATTTTATTGACTGCGGAGGCACTGTACGCCATGAGAAAGTAGCAAATTTCCAGCTTTGGGATGCCAATGATTTTGAACACCGTTTGAAAGCAGGAAAATTATTGAACATCATTTCTCTGTCTGAGCAGGTTATCGGTATGGAAGATCTTGATATAGAAGTAGAATATCAGTCTGAAACCATAGGTAAATATGACCTGGCCTTTGACGGGGATAACTTTGTTTTAACCTCAAAAACGACTGCTTGCCTTGCCATGGACAAATGCGGCATTCCGGCAAAAAAAGAAAAACTTGAAATGGTAAACCTTGCAGGTGACGCAAATGCGTGTTCTCCAGGTGGTGGCTGCTGCTAAATAAAAAACATGGGGATTAGAATTTTAGTTCCTTCAGATTGGGAGCAGGTTAAATCTATTTATGAAAAAGGAATTGCAACTGGCAATGCCACTTTTCAAACCACTGCCCCAACCTTTGAGGAATGGGACGATTCACATTTAAAAACTTGTCGCTTTGTCCATGATCACAATGGTAGTGTGCGTGGATGGGCAGCATTAACCCCTGTTTCTTCCAGATGCGTTTATGCCGGGGTTGCAGAAGTGAGCGTGTACGTTGATCCGGCATTCAGTGGAAAAGGTATTGGATCTAATCTCCTAAATCAGTTAGTCAAGGCAAGTGAACAGGAAGGCATCTGGACTTTGCAGGCTGGAATTTTCCCTGAAAATGCATCAAGCTTAAAAATTCATAAGAAAGCTGGTTTCAGGATCCTTGGCATTCGGGAAAAGATTGGAAAACAACATGCACCTGACGGGATACCATACTATTAGAAAGAAGAAGTCAAACTATAACTTAAAGAAAATTGAAAAACATATTAGTCCTGTGTACAGGGAATAGCTGCCGAAGCCAGCTTGCTGAAGGTTACCTGCGTCATTTTGCAGAAGGTAAAGCCAATATTTATAGTGCCGGGATTGAAACCCATGGTGTAAACCCAAAAGCGGTGCAGGTTATGGCAGAAGACCACATTGACATTTCAGCCCATACCTCAAACCACGTGGATGAATATCTCTCGATTCCTTTTGATGCAGTGATCACCGTATGTGACAATGCAAACGAAGCCTGTCCCTATTTTCCCGGCAAGGTAGAACGCTTTCATAAGAACTTTCCAGATCCCGCAAACGCAATAGGAACGGATGAAAAAGTCATGGAAGAATTCCGAAGGGTCAGAGACCTGATCAAAATTTATTCTGCTGATTTTATCAGCAAACATATAACAGGGGTATTGTAATGAGTGCAAATAATTGTGCCCCTGTGGCTGAACGAAAGAAACTAAGTTTCCTTGACAGGTACCTAACTTTATGGATCTTCATAGCAATGGCTCTTGGGGTGAGCATAGGTTATTTCGTGCCATCATCCTCTGGTTTTATCAATTCGTTTTCCAGTGGCACCACGAACATTCCGTTAGCCATTGGATTGATCCTTATGATGTACCCTCCGCTTGCAAAGGTAAGTTATGAAAAAATGGGTGAAGTATTTAAAGACACAAAAGTATTGAGCATTTCGCTTATCCTAAATTGGGTAATTGGGCCATTACTAATGTTTTTTCTGGCCATTATTTTCCTAAGGGACTATCCGGAATATATGGTGGGTCTGATCCTGATTGGACTTGCCAGGTGTATTGCCATGGTGGTGGTCTGGAATGAACTTGCAGAAGGAAACAGGGAATATGCAGCGGGACTGATTGCCTTGAACAGCATTTTCCAGGTCTTGTTATACAGTGTATTTGCCTATATTTTTATTACGGTACTGCCTCCTTATTTTGGATTGAAAGGCTTGGAAGTAAATATTACCATTGGCGAAATTGCTAAAAGTGTAGCGATTTATTTAGGGTTGCCATTTGCGCTTGGAATCATTTCAAGATATGCGCTGATTAGTATAAAGGGAAAAAAATGGTTTAACAATGTCTTTGTGCCTATGATTTCGCCCATTACTCTTATTGCCTTGCTTTTCACCATTGTGATCATGTTCAGTTTAAAAGGAGAGTTAATTGTACATATTCCGATGGATGTAGTCAGAATTGCCATTCCACTGATCATATATTTTTCCATCATGTTCATCATGAGCTTTTTTGCAGGACGTTATTTCGGTGCAGATTATTCCAAGAGCGCTTCTATCGCATTTACGGCAACCGGGAATAATTTTGAACTCGCTATTGCAGTCGCCATTGGCGTCTTTGGAATCAATTCAGGTCAGGCATTTGCCGGAGTGATCGGCCCATTAGTAGAAGTTCCTGCACTGATTGCCCTGGTGAACCTTGCTTTTTACTTCAGAAAAAAATACTATCCAGCTAAGACCTTGGAAACAATACAATAATCAAGATTGCACTTTTTTCGGATGTACATGCTAACCTTCCGGCTTTTAAGGCCATATTGGAAGATCTGGACGAACAGGCTGCTGATGCCATATACTGTCTCGGCGATTTGATAGGTTACAACGTGTGGCCAAATGAAGTCATTGCTGAAATTAGAAGGCGGGGTATAACTACCCTTGCCGGAACCACGACTTAAAAGTAGAAAACCTGATCACTACGCCCCAGAGCTTAAGCGAGCCTGATAAAAAGTATGCTTACCACTTAGTTGAACTAACATCATCGAGATTATTTGTTGACGCTCCCTGCGCGCATCAGACTGGAATTTAAGCAAGGCAGTGAAAAATTAAACATCGTATTGGCTCATGGCAGTACTCGGAGTGTAGATGAATATACGTTGTTTGATACCGAAGAAAAACAGGTGCTGGAAATGATGGAAGAAGCAAATGCTGACCTATTATTTGTCGGCAATTCTCATAAACCTTATCACCGGATAATGGAAAGCAGTGCCGGTGTTTTTAAACATGTAATCAATTTAGGTTCGGTTGGAAAACCAAAGGATGCAGACGTACGGGGGTGTTATGTCCTGCTGACCATCGACGAAAGCAGTTCTGTTCTAGATCAAGAAAGTATTAAAGTAGAATTTAGAAGAGTCGCTTATGACCTTGACAAGGCTACTAAGGGAATACTCGAAAGTCTTTTACCTGATGAATTTGCAAGTATTAATAGAAGCTAGATGACAAGTAAGCCTGTTAAAAAACGGTGGAATTTTGATAGGATGAAAAGTTTAAATTATGATTTTTTATCTCAAAAAACGAATATTTTATTACTTCCAAACCCTAATAGTATTTCGAGCTATTGTTTTTCGTTTTCGAAAGAAGTGCTTAAATTACCACAGATAAACAGCGACCTGTTACAAAAATAAAGGCATCCATTCCTACTGTATTTTTCAGGTTGCTGAAACAAACTATCAAATAAGCGTCGTTTATTAGAAGTTCGTAAAATCGGAACCAAATAGAATAACTTCTAATATTCTGAAATTAGGTTTGAGTGTAGCTCTTCTTATTTTTCAAATCACGCTCAAATCGAAAAATAAATATATTTTGCGTTTTGTCTAAGTTTTTTTCATATCGATCGACTAATTGTATAAACAAGATTCTTTGAAAGAGCAATTTTCATCATTGATAACGAATAATCAAGGCCTTATTCTGAAGCTTTGCAATATGTATTGCAATAGTAAAGAGGATAGGGAGGATCTCTTTCAAGATATTGTGTTACAACTTTGGCGGGCGTATCCAACGTTTAGAGGAGATGCTAAGGTATCTACCTGGATGTACCGTATTGCAATTAACAATGCGATAACCCGCTTAAGAAAGGAAACAAAAAAAGAAAAGTTCACAGATTTAAATAATGAAGCTCTTAACGTTAGGGCTGAAGAAACGGTTATAGATGAAAAGGCGGTATTAATGTATGAAGCCATAAAAAAGCTTACAACAATAGAAGGCACTTTCTATGCTCTACTTAGAAAACTGTAGTTATAAAGAAATCGCTGAAGTCATGGGGCTTTCTGAAACAAATGTTGGTTTTAAGCTGAATAAACTAAAGGCTAAATTAAAATTACTTGTAAATATTCGATAAATATGGAACTGGATGAATTTAAAACTTATTGGAAAACAATTCAGGATGAAGAATTTACCCAACAAAGACTATCTAAGGAAAAATTAGACCAAATTATTATGGAAACCTCTCGCACTTTAGACCAATTACGAAGCAAATCAACTTACTGGATCCAAACAAATAATATTAATATCAAGAAGCTTAAAAGCTTGATTATACCTTTTGTACTGATCATTTTAGTGAAGGCATATTTTATGCTGGGCAAAACTGAAACCCTAGGAGCTTTTGCAATATATATAGGTAAATCAATAGCTTACATGGGAATCATCTTGATTCATTATTTCACAACCGTTTGGATATTTAAAACGCAACGAGAAATATTTGCATTTAATCATACTGAAAATCTAAAAGAAACACTCACGAAAACTATTGAGGACTTTAAAAGACACTACGTAAAATTCAACATCATTTACCTGTTTCTTTATCCGCTTTATTTCTATTCAGTAATCAAGTTAATGACCTTTTGGACGCCGTCCCAAAACACGCTATTGCTCACGTGTGCCTTGTTAACAATTGTTACTTTAGCAATAACACATCTATTACATAAATTAAGATACAACGACAAGATAAAAGCATTGAAGGCTAACTTAAAAGAACTAGAAGAAAATGTGTAACAGCAAAAAGCACGCATCACCACTTATCGATGCGCTTTTCTGAAGCCTACCATAATGAAATTCTTAAAAACAGCAAATTCCTGAAGGCCTGGTAACTTTAATTTGAATATTTTGTCTCATAAAACGAAGGTATCAGCAGTTCATCAGAAACCAATTAATAAACCTATTGACTTTCTAAGTAGTGGACGAATAATATGCTTAATACAGAGTTACAAACTATGATTAAAACATCAAGATCTAGAAATTAAAAAAATCCGGTAAATAAGTTTATCTCTTATCATACCACTAAAACATAAGGAATACAAAAACGATACGTCATTTCTATTACTTTCAACCTATAGAATATATCTCAAAATTATTTTGAGGTTTAATTTGTCTACTAATTCGGATTGATATCTATAGGTAAACATTACACTATAATAAATATGACGCACTAGAAATATGGAAAAATTCAATGGATACATCAACCCAATCTGAAAAAGTCAACGAGGACTTTACAACTGAGTTCTTAGCCTACCCAAGAAGGATTATGAAGAATTTTACAGAAACGATATCGATGCTTATCAGAATCAGATTGGATCCACCTTCTACGAGCGCAAAACTTCTCCAACACGGATTATAGACTGCAATGGGAAGATTGAAAAAGCGAGAGTTTTATCGTTAGATAATGAGATTGGGATCGCTATCGTAGAAAATCAAACGTAATCATGATAGGTATACCGAAACACTCTAAGAAAAGATCTTGATTTTTGAAGCAAATACCACCTAATAAAAGATAATGGAAAATGTGAGCTTTGAAAATATGCCAACTGTAGTATTGGAGATCCTAAAAACAGTTGAACGTCTTGAGGTAATGATAGCAAATCTTCAGAAGGTTGAAACAGATGAAACGGAATTACTAAATGTTCATGAAGCGGCTGCATTTTTAAAAATCTCCGTTCCCGCCATATATACAAAAGTCAGTCGCAGGGAGATTCCTGTTAGTAAGCCTGGCCGGAGATTATATTTTTCAAAATCAAAACTAATAGAGTGGATAAGTGCTTCCAAACTGAAAACGCAAAATGAGATGTTAAAAGAGGCGCAAATAAAAATGAAAGCATATAGGAAACACTTTGGGAGCTAAAAAAAGCTACATGCAAATGTATGATGCAATAACTTCAAAAAATTAGGTTGACTCAAACTTAATATTCTTACAATTCCAGATTAATCTTTCTGGTGGCTTCAATTTTTTTCCTATCTACAACTTTTGCATAAATTTCTGTGGTCTTTATACTTTTATGCCCCAGCATTTTAGAAACGGTATATATATCAGTACCCATTTCTATTTGTAAGGTGGCATAAGTATGCCTAAAACTGTGAAATGTAATGTTTTTGTTTATTCCGGCAGTATCAAGCCATTTTTTTAAAAAATCCTTCAACTGATGATAAATTAAACCATGAAAGACAAAGTCCGAATCTTTTTTCTTTACCCCCATAAGTTCCACAGCCTGATCGGATATCGGTAATGTCTCAGCGCCTTCTGTTTTCTCCTGAAAATACTGGAGGCTATATTTTCCCTTGTAGCCTCTCACTTCATTCCAGCTAAGTGTCTGTACATCGGAAAACCTTAACCCGGTTAAAGCTGAAAAAAGGCAGGCACGTTTCATTAAATCTGATTTTGCAGGGGTTTTAACCAAGACCTGCAGTTCCTCTATTTCGAGTCGCTCACGATGTGTTTCTTTGGGATCAACAGCGTCAACTTTGGAATATAAATCTTCTGTAATCAAATTTCTCCTATAAACTTCTTTCAATGCAGTTCTAAACTTTGCAAAATAGCTCACAGCGGTATTGCGGCTAATTGGGCGCCCCCTCCTGCTAATTCCCGGTCCGCTAAGCAAAAAAGATTTATAATCCTCACAAAAAAACTCGTCCAAATCACTGAACTTAAGCGTTTCTCCAGCAAAAGCTTGGAAGTATTTTACAGACATTGCCGCCTGATCGGACAGAGAAGTCTGTTTCTTTCTATTGAATTCTTTAAAGAACTCAATAAAATCCGCATCCCGTGCATCATCTGATAGAAAACCAAACCTCCTGTTCTGAACATCTAGTTGACGATTACATCTAACATGTTCTGCCAAAAGCAAAGTTTCTTTGTTATGCTTTTTGTGATAATCATTCTTTGGCTTATCATAAATATAGAGTTTAAGATTTTCCCTTCTTATCAATTTCCCAGTTTTAGGATGCCTCAAAGGCGGATAGTAGTCCAAATATAGGGAGTGCCTATTATCCTTCAGTGGCCGTTTGCGAATTTTTACTTTAGACATGGCTAGAAAAATTAGATTACAAATAATTAGTCATTTTACTCATCAAACATCTTCACGCTTCATTGATTTATATTTTGCCTTCTTTCTTAAAGGTTTTATAAAGTCGATCTATTGCTTTTTTTGATAAGAGCACATTGTGACCGTCCCTGATTTTGGGGATCAATCGTCTGTTAAAAATCCCGTATAGCAAGGACCTGTCTTTGCCAAACATTTTCACGCATTCATCAATGCTATAACATTGCGAAGCGTTTAAATCCTGTTCAGCTAATTTCTGATTTTTAATTTTTTCTTTCTCAAGACCAGGTACATTAGGCTCGTTGTATTTCTTTAGAAGTTTTACTGCACCATTTTTTTCAAAAAAAACTTCCTTTCCAATCTTTAATTTCCGTACGCCAGCTCGCGCAAACGCAGTGTAGAGAGCAGTTCTATTCTTTCCAAAGAGAATTATGAGCTCTGGCATGCTGTAACAATCATTAACTTGTAGTTCAACATCTAATTCCGAAAGTTTATTTATCCCAACTTCTTTCGGGGAAGTATTCACAGTCATGATTATTTTTTGTGCTACAAAAAAAGCATCTAAATCTTTACGAAATATTCTGGTCGCACGCGATGACAAATTAGTTGCAGGAAGTTCACCGTTTTTGATCAGATTATAGACGGCCCGACTGGAAATTCCAAACATTTCAGCCACTTCTTTAACTTTGAGATATTCTTTATCATTCCTTTCTGATTGGATACTTTTTCTTTTAAGAACTGTAGATATATCGGCACTCAAGATCTTGGCGCTGCGAGCAGCTGCCTTATAAAATTTCCGATTACACCCTATGCAACAGAACCTAGTAACTGTTGTTCTGGCGATAAAATCAGCACCGCATTCTTCACATACTTTAACAATTTGCATATTACTACTCATTTTTCAATTAAGTGTCTTTAAGTGTACATAAGTGACTTTAAGAATCATTAAGCGAAGTTAATTTCCAACATTAAGCATACAACACAGGTTCAGATCAATTATTTTAAAAACGTAACCAAATATGCACCAAAATTATGCAAAACAGTGATAAAATACAAGAAGTATAAAAATAAAAAAATCGCTAACTATTTTATAATTAGCGATTTAGTTGTCATAACTTGTCGTACTTATGCTTGAATTGTCCTATCTATTTACCAATACAAAACTTTGTAAATATATTCTCCAATAAATCATCGGTAGTCACCGTACCGGTAATTTCGCCCAGGTAGTGGAGTGCCTGCTTGATGTCCATCGCTAGAAAATCTGAAGTTACCGGATTATCAACATTATCTAGTACTCGTTGCAAAGCATTTTCGGTTTGCTTCAGTGCTTCCACGTGGCGGATATTAGTTACCAGTGTTTCGCTGGTGTTAATATGATGAAGGTTAACCTGCTCCAGCAAAGTAGTTTTCAGCTCATCTATACCAATCTTTTCTCTGGCCGACAAGAAAACCACATCTAAAGCTTCAAAAGACTTTCTTTGCGTTGGGGACAACAGATCAGCCTTATTCAATAATATTAAATAAGGAATTTCAAGTTGCTTTAAACCCCTTACCTGCTCTTCTATTTCAGCCGTAGTTTGTGCAACATCAGCCATGTAAATGATCAGCTTGGCCTGTTTCATTTTTTCTAATGTGCGTTCCACACCGAGCGCCTCAATTATGTCGGCTGTGTCTCGAATACCAGCCGTATCAATAAAGCGGAAAACTACCCCGCCAATGGTCAATTCATCCTCAATAGTATCTCGCGTGGTACCGGCGATATCAGAAACAATCGCACGCTCTTCATTCAATAAGGCATTCAAGAGTGTTGATTTGCCCACGTTCGGTTTTCCTGCAATTACGATCGGCACACCATTTTTAATCACATTCCCCATTTCAAAGGAAGAAATCAATCTCCGAAGCACTTGGTTGATTTTATTGACCAGTTTGGTCAGCTGCTCCCGATTGGCAAACTCCACATCCTCTTCGGCAAAATCCAGTTCAAGTTCAATCATTGAAGCAAAATGAATCAGTTGCTCCCGTAAAGCCTTTAGCTCAGTAGCGAAACCACCACGCATCTGTTGCATGGCCACATCGTGTGAAGCTTTCGAATTTGAAGCGATTAGATCAGCCACGGCCTCTGCCTGACTTAAATCAAATGCTCCGTTCAGGAAGGCGCGCAAGGTAAACTCGCCTGGCTTGGCTGCTCGGGCGCCTTTACTGATCAGTAAATTTATGATTTGCTGAATAATGTAATTTGAACAGTGACAGGAAATCTCTACGACATTTTCTTTAGTATATGATTTCGGTGCCACAAATAATCCGGCTACAACCTCATCAACAATTTGTTCTCCATCTTTGATCAATCCGAAATGCAGCGTATGCGAAGCCTGATCTTCCAGGTCTTTCCCAGCAAAAACTGAGTTAGCCAGGGAAATGGCATTTGGTCCTGATAAGCGAATAACGCCTATTGCGCCAGATCCCGAAGGTGTAGATAATGCGATAATGGTATCCTGATCGTTCATGTTCAATTTGAAAAACGTAAAATTAAAGCTTATTAACGGTTTTATCGTGGATGAGAAGTAATTTTTCGCTGCATCATCAATAAGGAGGAAGGAAGTGTATTTCGACTACTCGTATTGCAAACTTGATCATACTCCTGAAAATGAATATATTATCATAACAGAAAGTCCAGAAAAAGACTTCAAATCATCATTTCTCCGAATCTGGAAAACATTTCTTTAGAGCGCGTGTTTAAAATTCAACTCAATAAACCATATATGATAAATAATTTTCCTCTTACTGTAAAGCGATCAATTGAACTCCTCGGGTTGATGGCAGTGGTAACCGTCATGGTTATTGCACAAGATATTATCATGCCAATGCTGATGGCATTTTTCATCAGCATTATGCTACTTCCGGTTTACCGTTTTCTTAAAAGAAAGAAAGTACCAGAAACACTTTCAATCGTTTTACCTATTCTGTTAGTTGCCTTATTCGTGGCGCTTATTGTATGGTTTTTTTCAAATCAAATTGGGCTGCTGGTTAAAGATTTCCCTCAAATTAAAGCTAATATTACACAGCATATCAACTCGCTGAGTGAGTGGGTAAGCAGGGTAACGCATTACAATGATAAACAGCAGAAAGCTTTTATTCAGGATAAAAGTGACGACTTAATGAACATGGGTACTTCTATTGCTGGCGGCGCAGCAGTTACGCTGAGTGGCGTATTTGTTTTTATAGGTTTATTGCCGATTTACATCTATTTAATGCTTTTCTATAAAGACATCCTACTGCGATTTATTTTCATGTGGTTCAAAACAGACGATCATCCTAAAGTAAAGGAAGCGATCTATGAAACCGAATCAATTATCAAAAGTTATCTGATTGGTTTATTGATCCAAATCACTTATATGACCATTTTATTGGGTGGAATTTTAATGCTCATCGGTATTAAACATGCGCTTTTGATTGGCGTGATCTTCGCAATTTTGAATCTGATTCCTTATGTTGGCGCCTTGATTGGTAACCTAATTGGCGTATTGCTTACGCTTACTTCTTCTCAAGAATTATGGCCAGTAATCACAGTTTTGGGAGTTATAGCATTTGTGCAATTCTTAGATAACAACATTTTAATGCCGAGAATAGTTGGTTCGAAGGTGAAGATCAATGCACTATTTGCCATTCTGGGCGTATTTATTGGCGGAAGCATTGCCGGGGTTTCTGGTATGTTCCTCGCCCTGCCTATTGTTGCCGTATTGAAAATCATCTTCGACCGTACCGAGTCATTTAGACAATGGGGCGTTTTACTGGGTGATGAACGCCCGGCTAAAAGTCCAATGACCTTCCCTGCCTTCAGAAAAAAGAAAGCTGTGGAGACCACTTCAGGAACAGATAAAAGTTAATTAATAAAAATGAAAAAACTAATGATAATGGCTAGCCTCGGGCTGACTTTGTTTACCGCCTGCAGTTCTTCAAAAAAGAAGGAAAAAGTTCGTGGCAATAACGATACCACACTGGTATCGCAGGCCACAGCTAAAAAAAAGATAGATCCAATCCTTGGAAAACTTTCGGTAATTGGCACACCCAAACTTGGCGGACCGATAAACATTAGGTTCACAGTTTACAACAATACAGATACCATTGGTAGATTCTGCACCTGGCATACACCGTTTGAAAAATTGATGAGCAAATATTTGGATGTTGCACTAGATGATTACACGCCTGTAGATTACAAAGGCCCAATGGCAAAACGTGTGATGCCTCCTCCTGCTAACAGTTATAAGAAATTAAATGCCGAAGATAGCACCAGCGCTGATTTCAACCTGGCGGATGCTTACAGCATTACTAAAGCTGGAAACTATACCATAAAATATAATTCAGCAACGATTAGCGGGATTGTGGTAAGTGACAGCTTGAAGATTAAAGTAACAAATTAACAAAAGAATTAATTATTCGCACAGAAAGCATTGTCGGTTTATTCTGGCGATGTTTTTTGTGTTACAGCAATTAGCATTTGCATCAATTATCTGACTTTCCTTTGCTCCAGATAAAAATGCCATAAAATCATTACAGCTACGGTTCGGTAGGGTTTCCAACCTAAGGTAATGGTAATCAAATCGTTCTTTTGCATTTCCTTCGGAAGATTTTTCAAACGCCTTAAGCCATTTACCGCTGCCAGATCTCCCATTGGAAAAATATCAGTATGGTGAAGTATAAATAAGAGATAGATATCGACTGTCCAGTCGCCAATCCCCTTAACACTTTTTAGCTTCGTTCGGATTTCGTCTGCCTCAAGTGTTGCTAAGTTTGCTAATGACAATGCGCCGTCTACTATCTTTTGAGCGAGATCACGGGCGTACACTATTTTTTGCCGGCTGAAATAACAGGCTTTCAATTCTTCATCGCTGAGCTGCAGTAATAACTCAGCGGTGATCTCCCCCATTTTTCCCTTAGTTTATTTATGGCCGCCAGTGCAGAAGTAAGGGAAACTTGTTGCTCCAGAATGACGTGAATTAACGATTCAAAAGTATTTGACCTTGACCACAGCGGCGGATAACCATATTGATTGATCACTGCTGCTAAGTCTATGTCCTTTTCTGCCAGCAAATCGCAAAGCTGATGGAAATTTTGTTGGTTGAAGGTTTCGAACATGATCAGAATTATTTGAATAAAATATCATAAGCAAACCGCAAAATTGTGCCGAAAACAACGATTAAGAAAAATACCCTTACAAATTTATTTCCGTTAAGCAAGGCTAATCTTGTCCCGAAGTAAGCCCCGCAAAGGTTGAAGGCCGCCATTGGTATGGCATACTGAAAAATGATATGACCAGAGTAGCTGAAATAAAGGATCGCGGCCAGGTTGGTTGCGATATTCACAATCTTGGCATGCGCACTGGCACCGATAAAATCAAAACCCAAAGCTGCGATAAACATAAGGATTAGAAAGGATCCGGTTCCAGGGCCAATTAAGCCATCATAGAAGCCAATTACTAAACCAAATAAACCAGCCATAAGCACCTGCTGTTTCACAGAATGGTTTTTCTCCTGATGGATTCCGAATTGTTTGTTGAAATAAGTATAGAGCGCCACCAAAATTAACACGACTAAAATAACCGGTTTGATTACCGCATTATCAATCCGGCTAACCAGATATGCACCGTTTAAGGCAGCACAGAATGCCATAGAAGCGCAAGCTAAGAGTACCTTCAGATTGAATTTAACTTGCCTGGAGTATTTGAAAGCGGCCAAAGTGGTACCCGCAATTGAAGGTATTTTAGTGGTGCCCAATAGTGTGGCTACCGGATAATGGGGTAGAATAAGCAAAGTGGCGGGGGTCTGTAACAAACCTCCGCCACCTACAATAGCATCTATAAAACCTGCCGCGAAAGCAACGAGGCAAAGCAGAACCAATTCATACATTTATACCCTGAATGTTAAAATCACAATTACGATCAGACCTTTAATTCGCATCCCCATTTATTCTATTCCCTTCTCGCCAATGCCCTTCTTCCCTTTCCCTATTTCTTGTTCCCAATTCCCCACTCCCATTTCCCTCCTTTTTTTCTACTCAAAACACTACATCCTTTCCGGAGAAGTAATCCCAAGAATAAGCATTCCTGAATTGATGATCTCAGCGGTTTTCTTAGCCAGATTCAGACGGAATTGTTTGGTTTCACCTTCCTCCGTTTTCACAATCGGCGGAACATCATGATAGAATTTATTGAAAAGTTTCGCCAATTCATATAAATAGTTTGCCAAGCTTGCCGGACTATAAGCTTTAGCCGCAATCGCAATTTCTGAAGGATATTTGGCCAGTTGCAAAATCATTTCTAACTCTACATCAGCAATTCCAGAGAAATCAGCGCCATTGGTTGCAAACGTGTAGTTTGCTTTTGCAAGCAAAGATTTGATCCTGGCATGAGTATATTGGATAAATGGCCCAGTGTTGCCTTGAAAATCAATGCTTTCTGCAGGATTGAACAACAAACGCTTTTTCGGTTCAACCTTTAATAAGAAATATTTTAAGGCTCCTAAGCCAATGTTTTTATATAATTCTTCCTTATCAGCCTCTGGAAAATCATTTGTCTTCCCTAACTCTTCTGTTTTTTCACGGGCCGTGGTAATCATACTTTCGATCAATTCGTCCGCATCTACTACAGTTCCTTCGCGGCTTTTCATTTTACCGTTTGGCAAATCGACCATTCCGTACGATAGGTGGTATAAACCTTTTGCCCAGCTTTTGCCCAGTTTTTCTAAAATCAAGAACAATACTTTGAAGTGATAATCCTGCTCGTTACCAACCACATAAATTGATTCATCCATATTGAAATCATCATGCTTCATCTCTGCAGTACCTAAATCCTGAGTAATGTAAACAGAAGTTCCATCGGCACGTAAAACGAGTTTTTGGTCTAGTCCGTCGGCAGTTAAATCAATCCAAACAGAACCATCATCTTTTTTAAAGAAGACGCCCTTGGCTAACCCTTCATCAACAGTACCTTTACCCAGTAAGTAAGTATTACTCTCATAGTAGAATTTATCGAAATCTACCCCCAGGTTTTTGTAAGTAACATGGAAGCCTGCATAAACCCACTCATTCATGGTTTTCCAAAGTGTAACCACTGCTTCATCTCCTTGCTCCCAGGCGAGCAACATTTGTTGGGCTTCCTTAATCAGCGGTGCATTTTTCTTTGCCTCATCTTCCGTCTGACCATCAGCCTTCAGGGCTTCTATTTCTTTCTTATATTCCTTATCAAAAATTACATAGTATTTCCCTACCAAATGATCGCCCTTCAAACCAGAACTTTCAGGCGTTTCGCCATTACCCCATTTTTGCCAAGCCAGCATTGATTTGCAGATGTGAATTCCACGGTCATTAACCAGGTTCACCTTTACTACATCGTAACCATAAGACTTTAACAATTCGGAAACCGAATAGCCCAATAAGTTGTTGCGCACATGGCCAAGATGAAGTGGTTTATTGGTATTTGGAGAAGAATATTCTACCATTACTTTTTTTCCGTTCGATGGGAAAACGCCAAAATCTGCTGCTAAAATTTCTTCGTTAAACTGGTTTAAGAAGTAACTTTCGGCAATACTCAAATTCAAGAAGCCTTTAACCACATTGAATTTAGTTACATTTTCAACATGTTCAACAAGGTAATCACCTATTTGATTAGCAGTTTGCTCAGGCGATTTTTTAGAAATTTTGGTAATTGGAAAAACAACGATCGTTACCTGCCCCTCAAACTCTTTACGGGTTTCTTGTATATTGATCACACTTTCAGCAACTTCTTCCTTGTAAAGTTCAAAAATCGCCTTCTGTGTTTCGGAAATAATAAAATTCATGCTGTAAAAATAATAAAAAAGTCCGAAGTCGGGAGTCTGAAGTCTGAAGTTCAATTTCAGATTAACTTATTGCGGAGAGACTAAAGCTGAAAGCTGAAAGACCAATGATGAAAGACTATAGACCAAAGTTTAAAGACTAAAGCTTAAAGCTCAAGATCAGAATATAAAAGCTAAAATCAAACGTTCAAATAATGGCGTTCTTTTTACAAGTATGCAATATACCGCGTATTTTTTATGTTTTGTGCCAGCGCGCGTTCCCATCTTCCTATTTATTTCGTCTCCCTATCTATTCTCCATTTTACACTACCGATTCTTCACATTCTGGCCTCCATTTCCTATTTCCCACTTCCCATTCCCATCCAAAATGAAAACTTGATTCTCCACAAAATTCTAATAGATTTGCAATAACTAACTTATTTATGAGCGAGCAGCAATCAAATTTTAAAGTGAGCGTGAACACCGAGATCGGTAGATTGCGTAAATTATTGATTCATAGCCCCGATAGTGGCTTGGGAAAAGTGGTTCCATCTAAAGCACAAGACTGGCTTTTTGAAGATATCGTTCACCTGGATACTATTCGTAAGGGCGAATATGATTATTATCTTAAGCTGTTAATGTACTTTCTTGATCCCGAAAAGATTAAAGGAAAACTGGCTCTAATCGATTCAGACGAAGCAAACAGGAACTTCTTCAAACCTAATCATCCAGATTTTCACCATTCAACTTCAGTAATAGAAATTCAAAATCTATTAAGTGAAATGCTCGAAAATGAATCCATCAGGAAAAAATTGGTTGCGGCAGTTTGTGCGATAGAAGGCTGTACGTATAAAGTGCAGATTGAAATGAGCAACACCGATCCGAAAGAGCTGGCAGAAATTTTTATCTCCGGAACACTGGCAAATGATACCATGATTTTCGCACCTATCCCGAATTTAATTTTCACCCGGGATGTAGGCATTACCATTAATAACCATATTTTACTTAATAAACCTGCAAAGAAAGCGCGTGTTCGGGAAACACTTTTAATGCGTTACATTTTCTTCAATCATCCACTGTTCGCAGATTATCAGAATAACATTCTGGAAATTCCTGATGTAACCATGCATTTTTTGCGCCCCGGAGATGAGCCGGCATTCAGCACCACTTTAGAAGGTGGCGATGTAATGATGGTAAGCCCGAACCATGTATTGATTGGCTGTAGCGAAAGAACCTCAGAACATGGTGCTAACGAAGCGATTAAACTATTGTTTGATAATGATGTGGTTGAGAAAGTAACTGTTGTAAAAATCCCGAGTAAAAGGGACTACATGCACCTCGACACTGTTTTTACACAAGTGAAAAGAGATACCTGGGTAATCCTGAATTCGATTGCGCATTCTCCGAAGTACAATCCGTACGAACCAATCAACTTTTTAAAGGAACCCGAAAAGTTAGAATCAACGACAGCCATTCAGTTTACCAAAGCCAATCCACAGGCACCAAAACACTTTGAACACGTGGAAGCCTTATTGAATGATATTAGCCAGAACGATTTAAAAAGCACCGAACCAACTAAAATTATATACAGTGGGAACAATCAGTTTCCTTATGACTCAAGAGAGCAGTGGACCGATTCCTGCAATCTGCTGGCCATTAAAGAAGGAGTAGTTTTAGGCTACGATCGAAACGATAAAACAGTTGAGGCATTTAAAGCAGCGGGTTTTGACGTGGTAGATGTAAAAGATTTAATTCAGGATTTAGAAAGCGGCAAAGCAGATGCAGAAACCATTACCGACACGTTAATTTTAATGCCATCGGCAGAACTATCGCGTGCGCGTGGCGGTTTCCATTGTATGAGTTTACCTATTTTAAGAGATAGCCTATAATGTTTGGGGCGTAAGGGATGAAGTTAAAAGCCCTTAGTGCTACATTAAAAAGCCCGAATTATAATTAAAAATTGCATCGCCCTTATACCCTAATGCTTTAACCATTTATCCCCTTATGCAAGCTACCAACCACCTTTTAATGATTCGTCCGGTTGATTTCAAATTCAATGAGCAAACGGCAGCAAACAATAAATTTCAGGTTGCTTCTACTGAAATCGACATTCAGACCCAAGCACTAAAAGAGTTTGATAATTTTGTGGAATTGTTAAGGCAGCATCACGTAGATGTTACTGTAGTAAACGACACCCTTCAGCCAGAAACACCAGATTCGATTTTCCCCAACAACTGGGTGTCTTTCCACGATGATGGTTCGATTTACCTTTACCCGATGTTCTCAGAAAACCGCAGACTGGAACGAAGGAAAGATATTTTGGAACGTTTGAAAGAAAAATTTGAAGTAAACCATGTGAGCGATTTAAGCTTTTATGAAATGCAATATGCTTTTCTGGAAGGCACCGGCAGCATGGTGTTAGATCGCGTAAATAAAATCGCCTATGCCTGTTTAAGCGTTCGCACGGATCAGGAAGTGTTGGATAATTTCTGCATGCTTACCGGCTATGAATCAGTTTCTTTTCAGGCAGTAGACAGTACAAATTTCCCAATCTACCACACCAATGTAATGATGTGCATTGGTGATCGTTTTGCAGTGATTTGTTTAGAATCTATACGTGATGAGGAAGAAAGATTGGCCGTTTTGTTAAAGCTTACCAATAGCGGAAAAACAATCATTGAAATTACACTCGATCAAATGAACCACTTCGCAGGTAATATGTTGCAGGTGTTAGACAATGACAATGAAAGCCTCCTGATTATGTCAGAACAGGCCTGTTTATCATTAAGCGACGATCAGAAAACCTCGATTGAACAGTTTAGTAAAATTGTATCTGCGCCACTGTACACTATTGAAAAAAATGGCGGCGGAAGTGCAAGGTGCATGCTGGCTGAAATTCATTTACCAAAGAAATAATTTATAGCCGACTGTTGGTTAATTGTTCTGCCAAGCAGGCAACCAACAAACCAGCTGAATTCATTCCGATAAGTTTTGTTACTTTCGCGGAAAATTACAATATCAATATGTCTTTAGCACAACAACTCCAAACCAGATCGGGCAACAAATGTGAATTATGTACAGCGGATTCAGATTTAAGTATCTATGAAGTTCCGCCAACCAGTAATGCCAATGCAGATAATAGCATTTTCGTTTGCAAAACCTGCCTTGATCAAATTGAAAAAACGGAACAGCTAGATGCTAATCACTGGAAAGCATTAACCGACACCATGTGGTCAGAATTTCCGCCTGTACAAGTGGTGGCCTGGCGAATGTTGAGCAGATTGAGAAACGAAGGTTGGGCTTCAGATAGTCTGGATATATTATACCTGGATGAGGAGACCTTGGATTGGGCAAAAAAAACAGGTGATCATGAGTCGGATGGAACTGTAGAATTCCATCAGGACTGCAATGGCACACGCCTTTACGAAGGTGATACCGTTGTTTTAGTTAAAACGCTAGATGTCAAAGGATCTACCTTAAGCGCCAAGTTAGGTACAGTAGTCAAAAACATTCGTTTAGTGCACGATAATACCGAACAAATCGAAGGTAAAGTGGAAGGACAAACCATCGTAATCCTGACCAGGTATTTAAGGAAAGGCTAACGGATATTTACGTCATTGCAAGGCACAAAAGGAATCTCGTTTAGAGTAAGATCGCTTCGTGCCTCGCAATGACGATTTTTTATTTACCAAACGGGGGGTGCATAAAAATTCTGCAAATTCTCACAGTCATATCCAAATTTAGTCAGCAGCGAAACAGCATCGCTGATTTTATCAAGGCTGGAATCAATTCTCAGGATTTTATCTGAATCCAAAAGGTCTACACTCCAGGTAGCTCCAGAGAGTAAAGCGTTTAAATGCTGTGAGATGTTATTCAATTCAACTCCTGACTGAATATTAGTTTTAAAGATCGAGATCATAATTGCGATTATTACAAATAAGTATTTTTAATATTTTCCATTATACCTATAGCAGTAGACGACATTATTCTAAATTTACTTTAAATTAATTAAAATAATCCACTAACCACTGACTGACAAGGAATTAATTTATATACTTGGCAGATTTCGCATTAAGAATACCGAAATCCTGTAAAAATGAAATTAGAAATATGAGAATTCAGTTAACCGCAATTAAAGCATTGATCTGTCGGGCTGTTGCATTGACGCTAATCCTATTTTTGTACGCTTGTAAAAAAGATCAACTCATTGTTGACCAAGACAAACATTTCATCTCAACGGATCACAAAATGGATATCAATAATCCTTTCGATGGCGGGTGGGGATTGAAGCTGAGTTCCGATGGAGACTCGCAGCTTACGCCCTCCGGCGATATTTATTATGTAGGAACATACAAAATTAACGGAAAGAATATCACCGTAAAGACTGATCAGCAAACCTTTAAACTCGAAATTCTTTCGGAAACGGAAATTAAAGAAAAAAAATATGGAATAAACTTGCGTTTGTATAATTAATATGCAGGCTAATCATTTTAATTTTGGTTAATTAATAAGCGGATGCTAAAATATTCTGGCTACGTCACTGCGCAACAATTTTTCATTAAACCTCTTATTGAGAGTATATAAACTTTCAATACTTAAATAAAAGTAAAGCGAAAAGCTACAATGCCTGCTCCATAAATATGCAATGTAAAGCTAAACCGTTTCTATACGGTAAAAATATTTTCAATTAAGATTAATTCTCGATTTAAAATTACATTTTTGCAAAAATTATTAATAAGTAAATGCAGAGTTACTCAGAATTTCTCGATCTAAGCGTTGGCTTTCCACAAGAAGGCTTTGATGTAATAGATGATGAATTATATTTTCAGGATTTAAACCTGATGGAAATGATTGAAACCTACGGTACTCCCCTACGTTTCACTTACTTACCAATGGTGAGTAAGAAAATTCAACAGGCGAAAATTCTTTTCCAGACTGCCATTTTAAAGAACAATTATCGTGGCGATTATAAATATTGCTACTGTACTAAAAGCTCGCACTTTCGTCATATTGTAGAAGAAGCATTGAAGAATAACATTCACTTAGAAACTTCTTCTGCATTCGATATGCCAATGGTTGATGCGCTAGAGAAAAAAGGACATTTAACTAAGGATACCACCATCATTTGTAATGGCTTTAAAACATACCAATACAAGCAATACATCATTGATATGTTGCATGATGGTTATAAAAACATCATCCCTGTTTTAGACAATAAAGAGGAATTTAACCTTTTTGATGATGAAGTTGATATTGATACGCCTTGTAATTTAGGAATAAGGATTGCTGCTGAAGAGCAGCCAGATTCGCAGTTCTATACTTCGCGGCTAGGGGTGCGCATGGAAGATATTATTGATTTTTACAACAATAAAATTGTTCACAATCCGAACTTCCGTGTAAAATTACTCCATTTCTTTATCAACTCTGGTATTACCGATTCGCCATATTACTGGAACGAGTTGGAAAAATATGTTACCCTTTATTGTAAGTTCAAAAAAATCAATCCTGATTTAGATACACTTGATATTGGTGGTGGTATGCCATTTAAGGATTCACTTGTTTTCGATTTTGATTACGAATATATGGTGAATGAAATTGTGAAGCGTATTAAAGAAATTTGTGCGATCCACGATGTGATGGAACCAGATATCATTACCGAATTTGGTAAATATACGGTAGCTGAAGCTTCTGGTATTCTCTATAAAGTGCTCGGACGTAAACAGCAAAACGATCGCGAGCGTTGGTTAATGTTAGATGGATCATTCATCACAAACCTCCCAGATGTTTGGGCTTTAAACCAAAAGTATATTTTATTGCCAATTAATAACTGGGATGCAGAATATGAACGCGTAAACTTAGGTGGAATTACCTGCGATGGTCAGGACTATTACAACCAGGAAGCGCATATGAATAGTGTGTTCATGCCCAAAACGCGTAAAGTTCAGTACTTAGGCTTTTTCCATACTGGTGCTTATCAGGAAGTGTTAAGCGGTTACGGTGGTATCCATCACTGTTTGTTGCCTAGTCCTAAACATGTTTTAATTCGCAGAAACCGCGATGAAAGCTTCAACTTTGAAGTTTTTGGAGAAGAACAAAATAGTAAGCAAGTGTTAAAGATTCTGGGTTACTAAGTTAACAGCAAAGAATATAAAGTTTTTCGTAAAGAGCGCTAAGCCAACTACTTAGGGCTCTTTTTTTCAAAATAAATCTTTATTTAAAACAGTAAAGAACTAAACTTAATATATTTAATTTTTTTTTTGTAGGTAATTCAGTACAAAGAAACCACTATGTTAATGCCAAGTATTTCTGATTTTAGAAAATACATTAAATCTTACCTGGATAAGGTGCTAAACACTTCGACACTTTAATAAGGTAGAGGAAAAGACGAAAATATCGTGGTAATATCTTTAAATGAATATAATGCTCTAATGGCTACAAACTATGAGCTATCTTCACGTAAAAATGAAAAGCGTTTAGACAATGTAATCAAAAATTTAAGGGAAGGAAAGTCTTTCGATAAAGTATTAATCGAAGAATACGATAAAAAATAAATTCGTAGATGAATCGTGGGAAGACTATCTTTATCGGCAACTTACCGATCAAAAAAAGTTGAAGAGAGTTAATGAACTACTTAAAGATAAATCCCGAAATCCTTCTTCCGGCTTTTGGAAACCAACTTCTTTAAAACACGAATATTCAGGATTTTGATCACGCAGAATAGACGATGAACACAGATTAATTTATAAGTTTGAAGATGATGAAATTTTAATCATCAAATGCAGATTTCATTACGATTAATTAGCTAAAAAAAACTCCATATGCAATTCGGTAAAGTAGAAGACCCATCCATTATAGACTACACCCTTCCAGCAGATGCCAAAGAAACAACAGCAATCTTAGCAGCAAATAAACCTAAACAAGATTTCAAAGCTTATATAGGCTGTGCAAAGTGGAACAAAGCCGATTTAAAAGGATTCTACCCAAAAGGAACTAAAGATGAATTGACATATTATTCTACTCAATTTAATTCGATAGAACTCAATGCAACCTTTTATGGCATGCCAACAAGCGAACAAGTCGTCACATGGAGAGAAAAAACGCCGGCAGATTTTAAATTTTTCCCAAAACTGACAAATACGGTGAGTCATTTCAAAAGACTGATCAATGTGAAAGAACCGGTGGAGCAATTCTGCGATGCCATCAGTAACTTCGAAGATAAATTAGGCATGGCATTTCTTCAGTTACACGATAATTTTAAGCCCAAAGACTTTGAACGACTTAAAATTGTTTCAAACGAATTTCCGAAGGTAATTCCATTAGGCGTTGAAGTAAGAAATCAAGAATGGTTCTCAAGTGCCTCAATTGCAAGCGAATTTGCAAAAGTATTTGAAGAAAATGCAATCACCAACATCATTGTAGATACCGCCGGCCGCAGAGATATGTTGCACATGCGGTTAACCACGCCCACGGCATTTGTTAGGTTTGTTGGTGTAAATGTTGATGAAATTGATAAAAAAAGGTTGGATGATTGGGTTCAAAGAATAGCGGAGTGGAAAAAACAAGGTCTTCAAAACCTTTACTTTTTTGTACACCAGAATGTAGAATTATCATCACCATTATTCTCTGCATACTTTACAAAAACATTAAATAAGGCGCTTGGAACCGATTTGAAAATCCCAACAATGGCTAACCAATCTGCTCCTTCGTTATTTTAAGATATCAATACCTCGGAGGGTTAAGCCCTTCGAGGGTTTATCCGTATCATTTTCGCTTGTAAACCGTTTCGGTAGCTTTCGATTCTTCCCCTTCTGATGAAATATTATAAGCCGTGAGCAAGAATTCATTTTCAGTAACAATTGCTAAAGCAGTTCTCCATCCCCAAGGCTGGTCTCCATATTCTGGACTTCCATAAGATCCTAAAACTGAAAACCCATTGGGAATCGCTTCGCCACTCGAAAGCATAATCTGAGTTCCCATATGAAAACTATCCATCCAACTGGAAGTAAATCTTTGATATGGAAGATCAAAACCAATAATCATTTTACCTTCAAAAGGTTTTCCAGCTAAACTTCCCTGGTAGTCTAAGGAAATAAAGCGACCATCTAGAAGGGCGGAGATCACGGCTTCTGAGGGAGATTCATCAGCAAGAACATCGGGTTCAAACCACGTTTTTGTAATACCAGACCAATTACCAACTAAAGTTTGAAGTTTCTGATGAGCGCCATCTGCTAAAGATTGCTCGAATTTGTCCTGTGCCATTCTCAAACTTAAATAATATTACTGATTTATTGAATGATAGTTGTAAATTGGAGTGGACGAAGAGCCGACCTGCCGTCGAGATTCGGTTATTCAACAATAAAATCTATGCTAAAAACCCTTGATTTGAGTCAGGTAATTGTACTTGACATTGAAACTGTGCCACAATACCAATCTTTTAACGAAGTTCCAGCCAATATGCAGGAACTATGGGATCAAAAAACCCTTCATCAGCGAAAGCCGGATCAGTCTGCAGAAGAGTTTTATGAACGCGCTGGGATTTTAGCAGAATTTGGCAAAGTGATTTGCATCAGCCTTGGCATTTTTAGTTATCAAAATAAATCATATTCCCTGCGCCTCAAATCTTTTGCCGGCGATAGTGAAAGTGAGATTTTACAGCAGTTTTCTTCACTGATCGATAAACAATCCAATAACCTGATGTTCTGTGCACACAATGGCAAAGAATTCGATTACCCTTACTTGTGCAGGCGACTGCTGGTAAACGGCTTGGAAATTCCTGCACCCCTAGATATTTCCGGTAAAAAACCCTGGGAAGTGAATCATTTAGATACCATGGAAATGTGGAAGTTCGGAGATTATAAAAATTACACCTCACTGAATCTATTGGCTGCAATTCTCAACATCGCAACGCCAAAAGATGATATAGATGGCAGCCAGGTAAGACAGGTCTATTACGAGGAAAAAAATCTGGAGCGCATTGTAACTTATTGCCAAAAAGATGTAATTACCACCGCTCAAGTATTATTAAAATTTAAAGGGATGGAAATAATTTCACCAGAAAACATTACCATTGTACCTTGATGTTAAACGTTGAAAACTTAAATATTGATTTTTATAACCAGGAAGAGAAAACCTGGTTTAAAGCCGTAAAAACAAGTAGTTTCCAGGTTAAGGAAGGAACTGTTCTTGGCATCGTTGGAGAATCAGGCTCTGGTAAATCTGTTACCTCCTTTTCTATCATGCGGCTGCACGACGAGCGGTCGGCGAAAATTACCGGCGAAATAGACTTTGAAAACGTGAGTTTGCTTAACTTAAGTGCAAACGAAATCCGTCAGATCAGAGGAAATCAAATTTCTATGATTTTTCAGGAACCGATGACTTCTCTAAACCCTGTTTTCAGCTGTGGAAAACAAGTAGCAGAAGCTATTATCCTGCATCAAAAGGTGGATAAGCAAACGGCTAAACAGAAAACGATTCAACTTTTTAATGAAGTGCAATTGCCGCGACCAGAAAAAATATTTGACAGTTACCCCCATCAAATATCAGGCGGACAAAAACAAAGGGTGATGATTGCCATGGCGCTCAGCTGCAATCCGAAACTTTTGATTGCTGATGAACCAACAACTGCTCTCGATGTTACGGTACAAAAAACAATCCTTCAGCTGCTGTTAAAGCTGAAAGAAGAACGCAATATGGCTATGATTTTCATTTCGCATGATTTGGGTGTGGTGAACGAAATTGCAGACAATTTAGCCGTAATGTTTAAAGGAGAAATTGTAGAACAAGGGAGCTCGAAATCAATATTTGAGAATCCTCAACATCCATATACCAAAGGCTTACTGGCCTGCCGTCCCTCGCCCGCCTTACAATTGAAAAGGCTTCCGGTTGTTGCAGATTTTTTAACCGGGAGGATTGACGATGCCAATGCACATTTACAACCAGCTAATCAGCTAACGCCTGGGGAAATCTCCGCCCACAGGAAGTTCCTTTATGCGCAGAAACCGATTCTTCAAATAAAGAGTTTATGCACCTGGTATCCAATCCGTAATGGCGTTTTCGGAAAAGTAAAAGAATATGTCAAAGCAGTCGATCAAATTAGCTTTGAGGTATTCCCTGGCGAAACACTTGGGCTGGTAGGCGAATCTGGCTGTGGCAAAACAACACTCGGAAGAACTATTTTAAGATTAATTCAGCCTACCTCTGGTAATATTATCTTTAACGATCAAGACATTACCCATATCAATAGTACGGAGTTAAGGAAGCTCCGAAAAAACATGCAAATTGTATTTCAGGATCCTTATGCTTCCTTAAATCCAAAATTGAGCATCGGCCAATCTATCTTAGAACCGCTACAAGTCCATCGCTTATTAAACAACGATGCAGAGCGGAAACAAAAAGTAATCGATTTGTTGAACAAGGTTGGCTTGAAGGAATCGCATTTTAACCGCTATCCGCATGAGTTTAGTGGCGGACAACGCCAGCGGGTAGTGATTGCAAGAGCACTCGCACTGGAGCCGAGATTCATCATTTGTGATGAATCCGTTTCTGCCTTAGATGTCTCGGTACAGGCGCAGGTGTTAAATTTAATAAAGGATCTGCAACGGGAATTTGGCTTGACCTACATCTTCATCTCTCATGATCTCGCCGTAGTTAAACATATCTCAGATCGTATTTTAGTGATGAACAAAGGTAAAATTGAGGAAGAAGGATATCCTGAGCAGATTTTCTACGCGCCAAAAGCCGCATATACACGAAAATTAATTGAAGCCATTCCTGGAAGCTAAACAGATAAAATGCTACGTTACATCCTGATTATACTGTGTTGTTCAACAATCAACATTAAAGCACAAAACGTTAAAATAATCCAGTCTACCCATGTTTTCGAAAATGCCCCATTTGCTACCTGTCATGCCTCAACGATTCTAGCGCTTGATAACGGACAGCTCATGGCAGCGTGGTTCGGCGGAAAACAGGAAGGAAGTAACGACGTGGTGATCTGGACAGCCATCAAAAACAAAAATAAATGGAGCATACCCATAGCCGTTGCTGATGGGATTGTAAATGATAGCACCAGATTTGCCTGCTGGAATCCCGTGCTTTTTAGATCGATAGACGGAACTTTAACGCTTCATTATAAAATTGGCCCGAATCCAAGAGCATGGTGGGCGGAATACAAGACATCGAAAGACAAAGGTAAAACATGGTCTAATGCTGTAAAATTGCCAAATGGTTTTCTCGGTCCAATCAAGAACAAACCCATTCAATTGGATAAAAACACCATATTACATCCTTCCAGTACAGAAAGTCTAGACGAAAAGACCTGGACCATCCATCTGGAAAAATCAGATAATACAAACCACCATTGGCAAAAAGTTAAGATTGATTGTGATACCTTTGGCGTGATCCAGCCATCTATCCTCACCTATCCAAATGGAAAGTTGCAGTTGCTTTGCAGAAGCAGACAAAATGTTATTGTAGAAAGTTGGTCTGTTGATGGTGGAAAAAATTGGTTGAAATTAACCTCGACCGGCTTACCAAATCCAAACTCCGGCAGCGACGCGGTGACATTACAAGACGGCCGTCAATTGCTTATTTACAATCCTTTAACTGCCGGAAAAAATTGGTGGGAAGGCAGATCTGTTTTAAAACTAGCCATTTCCAGTGATGGCAAAACTTGGAAGGATCTGTACACGCTGGAAAATCACCCTAAAGGTGAATACAGTTACCCGGCTATCATTCAAGATGAAAACGGTCATGTCCATTTAAGCTACACCGCCGAAAGAAAGAAGATAAAATATGTAATGCTTGATATCACAAACTGATTTTTTGTGGTAGCATGCAGTAACTTATCAAGCTGTCGAATGTACTTTTTACGTCTCAAAAATGGCCGTTTAGGCTTCTTTTCTGTATCTTCGGTAAATTCAGTTTTTTAATTATGGCAAAGAAAAAATCAGCAAATATAAAATTGGTTCTGAATCAATTGGTTAGCGATGTTTTTGAAAAGAATAATAATCAGTTACTCAACTATAAACAAGTTTCTGCCAAGCTGAACCTTACTGACCAAGAATCTAAAGAAACAATCTTAGAGATTTTGAAGGAAGGAAAAGGCGCTGGCATATTTTTAGAGCCCGAAAAAGGTAAATACAAGCTTAAAGATCTGCAAAACTTCATCATTGGCACGGTTGATATGACTGCCGATGGCTCTGCATACATTGTTCCGCAGGATGAATTCGAAAAGGATGTTTATGTAGCACCAAAAAAGCTTAAGAATGCGCTACATGGCGATACCGTGAAAGCTTATGTTTTCGCTAAAAAAAGTGGCCGTAAAAACGATGGCGAAGTTATTGAAATTATCAAACGCGCTAAATCAGATTTCACTGGTGTGATCAAAATTTCCGATCGTTTTGCTTTCGTCATTGCAGACGACAAAAAAATGATGCACGATATTTTCGTTCCTTTGGCCGATACCCTTGAGGCTAAAAATGGACAACGGGTGTTGGTTACATTAGCAGACTGGCCTGAAAGTGCCAAAAATCCTATAGGTATTGTAAAACATGTACTTGGCAATCAGGGCGAGAACAATACCGAAATGAACGCCATTTTAGCGCAATATGGTTTTCCGCTCGAATTCCCTGCTCAAGTTGAAAAAGAAGCCAATTCTATTCCTGAAGAAATTTCTGAAGCAGAAATTGCAAAGCGTAAAGATTTTAGAAAGGTTTTAACGTTCACCATTGATCCGGCTGACGCAAAAGACTTTGATGATGCCATTTCCTATCAAAAATTGCCCAATGGCAACCATGAGATAGGTGTCCACATTGCTGATGTTTCTCATTATGTAATTCAGGGAACAGACTTAGATAAAGAAGCCTATAGCCGTGCAACATCGGTCTATCTGGTTGATCGTGTAATCCCAATGTTGCCGGAGCGTTTAAGCAATGGGGTATGTTCATTACGCCCGCATGAAGATAAATTATGTTTTGCTGCAGTATTTGAATTAGATGAGCAGGCGAATATTCAGCACGAATGGTATGGCAGAACTGTTATTCACTCCAATAGAAGATTCAGTTACGAGGAAGCGCAAGAAGTAATTGAAAACAAAGTCGGAGATCATGCTGCAGAAATCTTGAAACTTAATGAGCTCGCCTACATCTTACGTGACCGCAAGTTTAAAAACGGCGCCATCAGTTTCGAAAGCACTGAAGTTAAATTTAAGCTCGATGAATCTGGTAAGCCTATTGGCGTTTATGTTAAAGAGCGTAAAGATGCCCATAAATTGATTGAAGATTTTATGCTTTTGGCTAACAGAAAAGTGGCCGAATATGTGGCGAAGAAACAAAAAGGCGAGAAAAAACTCACATTTGTTTACCGTGTGCACGACTCTCCAAATATGGAAACGCTCACCACTTTTGCCACCTTTGCTTCCCGCTTTGGTTATAAAATCAGTACCAAATCGGATAAAGATATCGCGAAATCACTCAACAATTTAATGGCTGATGTAGAAGGAAAGAAAGAACAAAATATCTTAACTTCTCTCGCCATCCGCTCTATGGCTAAGGCGATCTATTCAACTAAAAAGACCAGTCATTACGGTTTAGCATTTGAGTACTACACGCATTTCACCTCACCTATCCGACGTTATCCAGATGTAATGACCCACAGGCTATTGCAAACTTATCTGGATGGCGGTAAATCTGCAGATGCAGAATTTTACGAAGCAGCCTGCGTACACTCGTCCGCTATGGAAAAACGTGCTGCTGACGCTGAACGCGCATCTATTAAATACAAACAAGCAGAATATCTGGAAGATAATATTGGTACAGAATACAAAGGCATTATTTCTGGTGTTACCGAATGGGGAATGTATGTGGAAATTGAAGAAAACAAATGCGAGGGCATGATTCGCCTGCGCGATATTTCTGATGACTTTTACGTTTTAGATGAAAAAAATTATTGTATTGTAGGCCAGAGGAAAAAGAAAAAATATCAGCTTGGCGATGAAGTGATGATTAGGGTGAAAAAAGTAGACCTCGCTAAACGTCAGATTGATTTTACACTTATCCCTGACTAACCTCAATGAAGGCAAAGCTTTCCCTGTTTATTCTTTTCATTCTGATTGCGAACACGCTTCTGGCGCAAAAAATCAGGGGGAAGGTTACAGACGAGAATACTAACGCTGGCATAGCCTACGTCACTATACAGGTTGATCAAAACCATAAAACCATTAGTAATGAGCTCGGGGAGTTTGAGCTTGCGGTAAGCGTGCTCCCCTGCGAAATTCACCTTTCTCACATCAGCTATCAAACTGTAAAAGTTAAAGCAAGCGATACTTCGTTAACGATTAAACTTAAATCAGTAACGCAAAACTTAAACGAGATAGTGATTGGCAACAATGCCCTTTCCATAATGAAAAGCACTTACGAAAAAGCCAGGCCTGCTGTAGATGACTCATTTTTTGCAAAAGCCTTTCTTCGCCAAATTGCCTACGAAGCAGATAAACCTACTTATTTGAACGAGATTTTTTTCAATGCGGATTGGAAAAGTTACGGATTGCTAAAATGGACACCAACAGAAAGTAGATACCTTAAAGATAATAGCCATGTTTCATATACCAACATCAGCGTTGCCGCATTTGAGCTTTCTGGCTTTCTTTCCAACAGCCATTTCCTAAAGCCATTAACATCAAAACTAGATTCCATTTATTCCTTTAAGCTTGTACGCACTTACGAGCTTGATGGAAGTGAAGTTGCTATAATTAAATGTACGTTGAAGATAAAAACTGAGAAACCATATTTTGAAGGTGATTATTACGTAAATACAGCTGACTACAATATATTAAAACTAGAAGGCAAAGTGAAGAACTTTGGGCTAAACAGCAAAGGCATACTTGGTGCGAAGGCTAAAGATGTTAATTTAATGTCGCAATTTACACTAAACAGCGAAGGTCGAAATATCTTAGACTTTTCTGTACTTACCTTGAAAAGCAAAATGACAGTGATGGGATTAGGCACCAAGGAACTTGAATTATCCAGTTTGCTATATATGGTTGAATATGACAAGAAGTATAATAATAACCTTAAAGCGCTGCAAATGCAAACGGATGACTTAAAAACAACACAAAATATGGTTTATAATACCGATTTTTGGAAGTCTAATGTTATTATAAAAAGACCAGCAAAAGAAGAAGAGGCAATAAAAAAATTAGAAAAGACCTCGATAACAAACTAGTGCAATGCATACAACTGACCAACTACAACAAATTTTAAATACAGCAATACAAAACTTAAAGTTTCCAGATCAGCCTGAACAGCTTTATGATCCAATCAGATATATCATAAATCTTGGTGGCAAGCGGATTCGTCCCTTACTTGTTCTAATGGGAACCGAATTGTTTGGCAAAGATGCTCACGATTCTATCGATGCGGCAATGGCGATTGAAGTTTTCCATAACTTTACGCTGGTACATGATGATATTATGGATAACGCGCCGTTGCGGAGAGGGAAACCAACAGTGCACGAGAAATGGAGCATCAACACAGCCATATTAAGTGGTGATGTAATGATGGTTGAAGCGAATAAAAACCTGGCAAAAGTAAACCCTGTTTTTCTTAAAGATGTTTTAGACACCTTTAATGCAACCGCCCAAGGCGTTTGCGAAGGACAGCAACTTGATATGGAATTTGAAAGTCGCGATGATGTAAGTATTGAAGAGTATATCAATATGATCCGACTGAAAACGGCCATACTATTGGGTGGAGCCTTAAAACTCGGGGCAATCATCGCCGGAGCATCGGAAAAGGAAGCTGATTTAATCTACCAGTTTGGTGAGAATATTGGAATCGCATTTCAGCTTCAAGACGATATCTTAGATGTTTATGCAGATCCTGAAAAGTTTGGAAAACAGGTTGGTGGTGATATTATTGCCAACAAGAAAACATTCTTACTTCTAAAAGCCTTTGAGCTTGCAGATGGTCAGATCAGAGATTCATTGGATACCTGGACAAGCTATAAAAACTTTGATGCTAACGAAAAGGTAGCTACTGTAAGATCTGTTTACGATAAGTTGGACATACAGAACATTGCCAGAGAAAGCATGAACAATTACCTTGAAAAGGCATTGAGCCTTTTTGAACAGATCAGTGTGAGCGAGGAAAGAAAGTCTAATCTATTTACGCTTACCAACCAATTAATGGCGAGGGAATATTAATTTTTATACACACAAAGAAGCTGGTCATTCAAAGATGATCAGCTTTTTTTATGCTCAAGGTTTAAGCATAAAAAAACCCTCAATTTGCATTGAAGGTTTTCTATATCGTTTGATACTAATTATTCTGCAACTGCAGCTTCTTCAGTAGCTTCGTCTGTTTTTACAGCTTTTTTAGCGGTAGCCTTTTTTACTGGTGCTTCTGCAGCAACTTCTTTAGCTTCAGCTTCTTTTTTCACAGCTGGTTTTTTTGCTAATGCTTCTTCAATTTCAGCATCAGAGATTGGAAGAACAGATACATAAGATTTATTATCTTGTTTCTTTCTGAAAACTACTGTACCATCAATCAAAGCAAATAATGTATGGTCTTTTCCTAAACCAACATTTTTATCTGGATGGTGTTTTGTACCACGTTGACGTACTAAGATGTTTCCAGCGATAGCTAACTGACCACCGAAAATTTTAATACCTAAACGCTTACTATGCGATTCACGTCCGTTTTTCGAACTACCGGCTCCTTTTTTGTGTGCCATGATTTTATATTTTGTAACTCGCTAAGCGCGAATTATTGGGTTAAAAATTAATTATAACGTGATGTCAGAGATCTGGATCTTAGTGAAAAACTGACGGTGACCGTTTTTCTTTTTGTAACCTTTTCTACGTTTTTTGTGGAAAATGATTACTTTATCACCTTTTAAATGAGATACGATCTTAGCTGAAACTTTAGCACCCGCAACTGCAGGAGCCCCTACAGTGATTGCACCACCGTTATCAACCAACAATACATTATCAAATTCAATACTAGCGCCTTCATCTCCTTGCAATCTGTGTACAAAAAGGTGCTGGTCTTTAGCAACTTTAAATTGCTGCCCTGCTATATTTACTATTGCGTACATTGTTTAAATATTAGTTTTTTAATTTTTATTTAACGAGGTGCAAATATAGAATAAATTCAATTAACACACAAACAGATATCAAAAATATTTTCACTTAATTCTAAGCGGCTATGATTTGTTATCCAACGAATGTTTTGAGTCGGCAGCTAGTTTCTCTCTGAAGCAAAACGATAGGAACAAAAAAGCCTTTAACAAGGATATCTTGCTAAAGGCTTTTCCATTAATAATTGAATCTATTTTCCCGAACGTTTCTCTGCCTGTAGCAACGTCTCCTGAATAATCTTCCGCATTTGAACAGCAGCATCTAACAGCTTCGGATTACCGTCAAAATCGCCATAAATAGTTACGTGTTTTGATTTCTCTTTGTAGTTAAACGTAATGTCATATCTGGGAACCATTTTCGATTTGTCGCTTCTTCTACCTATTGTATCTGGAAAGTTCCAAAGACCTATCTCGTTAGCCTTTCTATGCATATACAAAACGTCATCGCTTTTAAGAAAGACCTTCTTAGTAATGACAGAATCGCGGTTATTCACATAGTGGTAAATCCCTGTCTTAGAATCGTAGCTATTTTCCAAAGTATCTTTTAAACCATAGCTAAACTGCATGGATACAAAATCATCTTTCCGGAATGGTGCATTCTGAATAATGGGCTTATAATAAATGTAACAATAAATAATCATCGGAACGATGATGGTAATGGCTAAGAATATTTTTTTTCCTCTACTTGACACGGTTTAATGATTGATTTTTTAAAATACTGACTAGTTGAATTTGAATAGCGGTAATAAACGGTGCAAAGTTTGCATTTTTTTTCCGAAAGATATGCTCATTCCAAAATCATATCTACGCAGTTACAGCCTACATACTGAAACCTCTCGCCTTAAGATTCTTTTAACTCTCCCTCCCATTTACTTACTACTGCAGTTGCAATGGAGTTTCCAACTACGTTAGTGGCGGAACGGCCCATATCCAGCAAAGGATCAATACCAATTAGTAATGCCAAGCCTGCTTCTGGAATGTTAAAACTGGCAATAGTACCTGCAATTACTACAAGCGATGCACGCGGTACACCTGCAATCCCTTTACTGGTTAACATTAAGATTAGTAACATCGAAATTTGCTGTTCAAAGCCTAAATGAATACCATAAGCCTGAGCAATAAACAAGGATGCGAAAGTCATATACATCATAGAACCATCCAGATTGAATGAATAACCTAATGGCAATACGAAACTTACAATTTTATCTTTACAACCAAAACGTTCTAAAAGCATCATCGTTTTAGGGTAAGCGGCTTCACTGCTGGCGGTACTGAAGGCAAGAATTGCAGGTTCCTTCATGTCATTGACTAAACGGAACACACGTTTTTTCAAAATTAAGAAGCCTAAAAAGATTAATGCACACCACAATATCGCCAAGCCCAGATAGAATTCTCCAATAAATATCGCATAGGTATTTAAAACGTTCAAACCTTGTTTAGCCACAATAGCCGTCATGGCTCCAAAAACCGCTAAAGGCGCAAAGTTCATTACGTAGCCAGTCATCTTTAGAATAACATGGGCAATAGCATCAAATGCTTTAATTACCACCTGCCCCAAATCTCCAATGGCAGCAGTAGCCACACCAAAAAACAGCGAGAATACCACGATTTGCAAAATCTCATTTGTTGCCATTGATTCGGCTATACTTTTAGGAAATACATGCGCAATAAAATCCTTCACGCTCATAGATGCTTTTTGGATTCCGGTATTTACCAACTGATCTGGCAAGGTCAATTGCATGTGCTTTCCGGGCTCGAAGAGGTTAACTAAAATTAACCCCAGCACGAGTGACATCAACGACATGGCCATAAACCAGCCCAATGTTTTACCACCTATCCGTCCCACAGCTTTAATATCACCAACCTTTGCGACACCTACTACTAGTGTGGTGAATACCAGCGGTGCTACAATCATTTTGATCAGACGAAGAAAGATATCACTTAAAAGGGTGAAATATTCTAATTTCTTTTCGCGAATATCTTCATTTGTTTTTTTGATCGTTGCGTTAACCTTCCTTTCCGCTTTCAGTTGAGTAAAGGCAGCAGAGGCAGTATCGGTAGTTTTGGCAATACTTACTTCTATACTTTTTACTTTAGCATCGGCATTCAGAATGTTTTGGTTGTAAACATCAATAGAATTCACATTTAAAATGTAGCCCAATGCAATACCGGCAATCAGCGCAAGGAAAATAAAAAGCGTGAGTTTGTTTTTCTTCATGAATAAAAAAGTTTGTGGCTTTATTAATTTGGTAAAACTACGATATTTACGTGGTGTAACAAATTTTGATTTCTTACACAGCTAAAGATCACTTAAATTTTTACTTTAGCTGTAACATTGCCATCTCATTAATATCTAAAGAACAATTACACGCCCTTAAATGGAACAAAAAGACAAATTATTTAAAGAAATCTTTGATTCTAATTCCAAGAAAATATTCCATTTATGTTACGGTTACACAGGCGATACCGATGCTGCAAATGACCTTCTTCAGGAAACTTTTTTAAAGGTGTGGCAAAACCTGGATAAGTTTAGAAATAAATCTTTAATCTCAACCTGGATCTATAGAATTGCCGTTAATACCTGTTTAACTTATTTGAGATCAGAAAAAAGACAGGCTAAGGATGAACTGACTGAAAACATTATCGAAAATAAAATTGAAGAATTTTCGGAGAAAAATGAGCAAGTCGCGTTATTATACCAATGTATATCTAAACTGGAGGAAAACGACCGCTTGATTATAACTATGGTACTCGACGAATTGCCTTACCACGAAATAGCCGACATTTCTGGTATTAGCGAAGGCAACTTAAGAGTAAAAATTCACCGCATTAAACAAAAATTAACAGAACTATACAACCAATATGCAAGCGTTTGATCAAATACAAGAGTTGTGGCAAAAGCACGAGGTAGAAGTTAAGTTTTCTGCTGATGAGATGTTACAACAGGCAAAAAAAGAAGTAAATGGTTTGAAGTTCAAATCTGCGTTAAATATTATTGGCATGGCGATTTCTTTTATCGCCATTGCAGCCCTATGGATATTTTTCCACTTCGATTCCTGGACTACGCACCTGGGGATTAGTATCACTGTTATTACTATTGGCGTATATACCTTAATTCTTTACCGAGATTACCGGTTAATTGCTCAGACAGATTTTACTGCTCACCCTCAAGAATACTTAAACAACTTGAAAACCTATCAGCTAAATCGTTATAAACTTTACAACTCGCTTTATTGGTTCTACACTATAGCGTTATCTACAGGTACTATATTTTATTTTATCGAAATTTTGAGTTACTTGAGTACCATTCAGAAAGCAATCGCCATCGGTTTCACATTTATATGGATTTTATTTTGTTCTACCATTCTGCGCAAAGCAGTAATGGAGCGCGAAAAAGAGCGAATCTCATTGTTAATCGAAAAATTTGAAAGAATTAGCAACCAAATTACCGCTCCTTAACATTTTAGGCACGGTTTTTTCATTGAAAAACTGAAATGAAAAAACTGCTTATCCCTTTTCTCTTTTTGATTACTTTACCTTGCACGTTTGCGTTTAAACAAGATTTTACTGAACCCGTTCAGCTAAATTGGGAAACATATTTCAAAGGCAAAGCAGACATGAATTCGCCATTTTTTGCCCTCACCGCAATGACTTGGGAGTACAGCTATCAATCTGTAGTTTCCAGAAACCGGGTGACAATCAAGCTTAGAAATGAAGTCAGGATAGACAAGGACCGTTCTTGGGTTAAATTTGATAAAATAAAAAATCCACAGGTAAGTGCAGACTTGCTCCACCACGAACAAGGCCACGTAAATATTCAATATATTTTACTTTCAGAGGCTGAACGGGTGCTTAAAAACAGAACTTATTCTGTTAGAGATTATAAGGCACAAATCTCCCAATTGGCTAATGAAGTAAGTACCTATTTCGATACCATGCAGCGTAATTATGATGAAGAGACAGAGCATGGAAGTAATCATAAAATGCAGGCACGATGGGATCAGATTATTCAGGATAAAACAGAAGAATCAAAAGCAGCTACTTTAGCTGATGCAGGCAAATAACTTTGGAACGAAAATTATACTGCCTACCACTAGCGCTAAGATAGCGGTCATCAAAACCGCACCAGCGGCTAAATCTTTTACAATTTTAATTTTTGGATGATAACCTGGAGAGACTACATCAGCTAATTTTTCAATAGCAGCATTAATTATCTCGGTTACCATAACAGCAGCAATTACCATAAGAATAGCTATCCATTCCAGCGAAGAGATATGAAGTAACCAGGAAAATAAAATTGCAATTAGCGCTGCAGAAAGATGTACCCTTCCATTATGATCATTTCGGAAAAATAGCTTCAGGCCGTTGAAGGCGTATTTAAAACTAATTAACCTGGCACTTACAGAAAATTTCTTGCTTTCTTCCATTAGAGATTAAAGGTACGTTTTACTACTTTAAATTTCAGTTAGATTTTGGAGAGTTGATTGTTTTTGTTCCAAAATCATCTTTTGATAAACTTATTGATTGTTAAATTTTGTAGGGAGTGAGTAGGATGCCTAACGTGCCTGTAAATCTAAGTGATAATTACGCAATTATACACGCGAAGTTTAAAAGAAGGGCCTAAATCTATGGGTAACCTAACCATATAGACAAATAGATTATTTAAGCTCAAGTGTATAATATTTTGTGAAGCCATTTGCTATCCAGATCGTTTTCAATCTATGGTAGGCGATAAATCACAAGTTTCAATCCCCTTAAAATTTGCTGGAAAGTTTAAGCTTAGAACAGCATTTCTTAATGTCTTAATGACTCAGATAGAATTCTCTATAATCAAGATTCTCTGCAGTGAAAAGGGTGCCAAAGATTACCAGCAGATCTGAATGATAATGCACGTATTAATACGAAGCTTAATAGAAAGGCCTAATTTTATAGGATACCTTGACCATATAGACAAATTAGATCATTTAAGCTCAAGCGTTTATAATATTTTGTGAAGCCATTTGCTATCCAGATCATTTTTATCTACGATAAGTGAAAAATCACAAGTTTCAATCCCCTTAAATCTACGGGAAAAGCTTAAGCCTGGAACATCACTTTCTTAATGTCTAATGGTTCAGATAGAATTTGCTATTTCGGAGCTATGAGTAAGATGCCTAAGGTTACCCGCAGATCTAAATGATGAATAAGCAGATTTTAGTGTCAGGTAAAATAAAACAGCATCTCTGTACAAGAGATGCTGTTGTGAATATTATAATTGGCTTGGGTGCATTTTATCTCCCAGAACTAATAATTATAGCGTTTTTATACGAATCTATTTCTTTGCCTCAGCTTTAACCTCCGGGGCACCATTGTTTAGAATGGTTTCCGTAGTTACACTTCTTTTGCCGCTGGGCGCAATTACAATTGTTTTAAGCACTCTCTTTTCACCCTTTGGAACAGTAACTTTTATTGGCGAAGTATACAAGAATGCATTTTCTGATGGGCGGGAAGCATCCAACGAATAATAAATTTTCCCATCGATTACCGGAACTTTAAGTTCAATATTAAAATCACTGCCATTTAACACTTTTTCACTCTGCCCGATTGGTGTTGGTACCCAAAAATTAATCCCTATTTTATCAAGACGTGCGAGGTGTACAGGTAAGCGGTCTTCAGCAAAATTTTTCAAATCTTTACGATCAACCTGGCTCCAGGCAATTTCAGACAGTGCCAGTAAACGTGGAAAAGCATGATTTTCAACTTTATTTATTGTTTTAATATATTCTGTCCACATGTTAGCCTGAACCCCTTTAATGTATTTCCGCTGATCGGCTGTTAATACCTTCGGAATAGGATCATAGGCGTAAATTTTTTGATAAGGCGCTAAGCCGCCAATGGTAACCGGCTCGTCTGGGGAATCAGATTGCTGATGATCAATGTACAATCCCATAGAAGCGGGCGTCATAATTACATCGTGATTCTGTTGCGCAGCTTCAATTCCGCCATCCTCTCCTCTCCAACTCATTACCGTAGCATTTGGTGCTAAACCACCTTCCAGTATTTCATCCCAGCCAATAATAGAACGACCTTTACCATTTACATGTTTTTCTATTCTTTGAATGAAATAACTCTGTAATTCGTGCTCATCTTTTAAGCCTTTCTCTTTCATCAAAGCCTGGCAAAATGGCGATTCTTTCCAGTAAGTTTTAGGTGCTTCGTCTCCTCCGATGTGGATATATTTGGAAGGGAAGATTGCAATAACCTCATCTAAAACCTCATTCAAAACCGTAAAGGTATTTTCAGAAGGAACAAAAATATCGTCGAAAACGCCCCATGTTTGCTGAACCTGTTTACCTTTTCTCGATCCTGCCCAAGCCGTTTTATCACTAATGAACGTATCACGATCCGGGAAAGCACTTAAAGTTGGGTAAGCTGCGATGGCTGCTGAAGCATGGCCAGGCAATTCGATTTCGGGAATGACGGTGATGTAACGGTCTGCTGCATATTTCACAATTTCCTTAGCTTCAGCCTGGGTATAAAAACCTTTAACCTCGGTTAGATAGTTACCTATTCCTGGATAGCGTCCAATGATTGTTCCATTTCTAGCAGCGCCAACAGTTGTTAACTTAGGATATTTTTTAATTTCCAGTCTCCATCCCTGATCATCAGTTAAGTGCCAGTGAAAAGTGTTAATCTTGTAATAAGCAAGCTGATCAATATATTTTTTGATAAACGAAATCGGGAAAAAATGACGAGATACGTCCAGCATAGTTCCGCGATAGCTAAACCGCGGATAATCTTTAATGGTTACTGCAGGAATTGTAATTTTATCAGCCACTTTCGAAGGGAGCATTTGCATCACAGACTGAATGGCATAAAACAAACCCGCTCCGGTTCCGGTAATCACCAACTGGTTGGGCGTTACTTTAATGATATATCCTTCTGCAGGTAACTTATCAGCACCAGTGGAAGTTAAAAGGATACTTTTCTGGTTTGGTTGTGCCACTTTTGCTTCTCTCAACGCATAGCCCGCTTTGGTTACAATAAAGGCATTTAAAAGATCGTTTATCTTTGCACCGTCTATGCTTTGATTGACTAAAACGGTTGTTTTATCTAAGATGAAGTTTCCACTGGCTCTGGTGATGGATACCGGTGCAGGAATAATTCCCAAGTTTGGATCGCTTTGTGCAAACACACTGGTACTCATCAATACACCAATAAAAATGGATAACGGTTTGTTCATAATTTGGCTTGTTTTAAGGTAAGTTTCAATAAAATCCATCTAAGATAGAAATTACAGGAGTATTCCTACTCACACTTTTTTGTTACGAACAAAAAAATACGGCCAAAAAAAAGAGAAACCCTTTGAGTTTCTCTTTTAAAATATAATTAATAGGCTTATGCCTCAACAGGATGCTCCTTAGCAGCTAAATATCTTTCAGCATCTAAAGCAGCCATACAGCCAGAACCCGCAGCGGTAACTGCTTGTCTGTAATACATATCCTGCACATCACCACAAGCAAAAACACCTTCGATATTGGTTAGCGTAGAACCTGGTTTTGTTAACAAATAACCGGTTTCATCCATATCCAGCTGACCTTTAAAAATATCTGTATTTGGTTTATGACCAATGGCTACAAAGAAACCTTCAACAGCAATTTCTGTCACTTCATTAGACTGGTTATTAATCACCTTTACCGCGGTAACATTTTTGCCGTTTCCAAGGATTTCCTGGGTTTCAGTGTTATAATGCACTACTATATTTGGAGTAGCCAACACACGACTTACCATTGCTTTAGAAGCCCTAAACTCGTCTCTTCTCACTAATAAATGTACGGTTTTACAAAGTTTAGCTAAATATGTAGCCTCTTCAGCAGCAGTATCTCCTGCACCAACAATGGCAACGTCCTGTCCTTTAAAGAAAAATCCATCACACACTGCACAAGCAGATACGCCAAAACCGTTATATTGCTGTTCACTCGGCAAACCCAACCATTTTGCAGTTGCACCAGTTGCTATGATTACAGTATCAGCTGTAATTGTTTTGATTTCATCAACTATAACTTTGTGAGGTGTAGCTGAAAAATCTACTGAACTGATATAACCAAAACGAATATCTGTACCAAAACGTTCTGCCTGCTTACGGAAATCTTCCATCATTTCAGGCCCCATGATTCCTTGCGGATAACCAGGGAAATTTTCTACATCTGTTGTGTTAGTTAACTGACCACCAGCTTGCATGCCAGTATACATAATGGGTTTTAAATCAGCTCTGGCAGCATAAATTGCAGCAGTATAACCTGCAGGACCAGAACCTATGATTAAACACTGAACGTGTTCGTTTTCTTGTGACATTATTGGGCGTATTTGAAATTCTGTAATTGTAGCGCAAATTTAGTGCTTTAAACATTTGTTGACAAGTACTCATTGTCAACATAGTTTACTATATTAACATCTATCAGCCTTTAGAGACATGTTAAACAAATCACGAATGAACACGAAGCTCTTATTGACGTGCATTTGCACACTAAAGTTGTATTTAAGATTTAATCTTTTTAACGTAACTTGCCGCACCTGATACGCTGGAAATTGCTTTACCATTTTTATTAGGGCTAGATGTGTAAGTTACACCTGAATCTGCTCCCTGAATACCGATTACCTTGACTCCCTGTGCTTTGACTTTGATGTCTGCACCTATGATGGTAATGGAATTGCAGTTCCCGATAATTATCACATTAATACTGCTTCCCTAAATATTAATTTTTTCATTTCCCGTAGCTTCTATGGTCTTGCTTATGCCACTGCCAACCACATTAATGGTTTCTCCGTTTTCTTCTGTAGCGGTTTTTAAATTTTGAGCTTTAGTGATCAAGGGTGCAGAAAATAGCATTGTTACTGCAAATACAGCAAGCATCCTTTTGAAGTTTTTCATCTAGCTAGTTTATGCGTTTGCAAGTACAAACTTCCTACCAATGCGTATCTGCTTTATGTTTGAATAATTCCTACATTAAATTTCCTTGTAATCGGTGATTGATTTGCAGCCTCAATTCCCATTGAAATTACTTTTCTGGTTTCTAACGGATCGATAATCCCGTCTACCCAAAGCCGTGAAGCGGCATAATATGGTGTGGTTTGGCTATCGTACTTGTCGGTAATATCCTTAAGCAGTTCAGCTTCTTTTTCTGGCGTAATAAGTTCCCCTTTTGCTTTTAATGACGCCTGTTGGATCTGTAAGAGTGTTTTAGCAGCCTGTGCCCCACCCATCACCGCAATTTTCGCAGTTGGCCAGGCATAGATCAACCTTGGATCGTACGCCTTTCCGCACATGGCATAGTTACCTGCGCCATAAGAGTTTCCGATCACGATGGTAAATTTTGGAACCACGGAATTCGCAACTGCGTTTACCATTTTTGCTCCATCTTTAATGATACCTCCATGCTCCGAACGACTACCCACCATAAATCCTGTAACATCTTGTAAAAATACAAGGGGAATTTTCTTCTGATTGCAGTTCATGATAAACCGGCTCGCCTTATCTGCGCTATCCGAGTAAATGACTCCGCCGAATTGCATTTCTCCTTTTTTTGATTTCACAACTTTTCTTTGGTTGGCTACAATTCCAACGGCCCATCCATCTATACGCCCCAAACCACAAACGATACTTTGTCCGTAACCCTTTTTATATTCCTCGAATGCTGAATGATCAACCAAACGGTTAACGACATCCATTATTTCATATTGCTTCTCTCTGTTTTCTGGGATAATCCCATAGAGCTCTGTCTCGTTTTCTTTTGGTTCAGCAGGTTTAACCCGATCAAATCCTGCACTTTGTGGTGCACCTAACATACTCATGATGTTCCGAATGCTATCTAAACATGCCTGATCATTTGGATGCTTATAATCTGTTACGCCAGAAATTTCACAATGTGTGGTTGCACCGCCGAGTGTTTCATTATCGACATCCTCTCCTATTGCAGATTTTACCAAATAAGAACCTGCTAAAAATACGGAGCCTGTTTTATCAACAATCATCGCCTCATCACTCATAATCGGAAGGTAGGCACCACCAGCTACGCATGCTCCCATAATTGCAGAAATTTGCACAATTCCATCCGCAGACATCATTGCATTGTTTCGAAACATCCTTCCAAAATGTTCCTTATCCGGAAAGATTTCATCCTGCATAGGCAAATACACGCCAGCGCTATCAACCAGGTATATTACTGGAAGCCGGTTTTCCATAGCGATTTCCTGGGCCCGAAGATTTTTCTTAGCCGTCATTGGGAACCACGCACCAGCTTTAACAGTCGCATCGTTGGCTACAATCATGCACTGCCGCCCACTTACATAACCAATCCCACAAATCACTCCCGCAGAAGGACAACCTCCTTGTTCTGCATACATACCGTCGGCGGTAAAAGCGCCGACCTCCAGAAATTCTGAATCCTTATCGATAAGGTAAGCAATTCGTTCACGAGCCAATAGTTTTCCTTTCTCTTTCTGTTTAGCGGCGTTTTTTTCGCCACCGCCGAGGTAGATTTTTTTAAGTTTGGTTTTGAGCTCGTAAACCAATTGTTTGTTTACATCTTCGTTCTTATTGAATTCGATATCCATGTCGGCAATTTATATTTTATTTTGGAATTAAGCATGCGACCAAATTGGTTTCTGGTTCAAGGGGAAGTAACTACAAAGAATGCAAAGAAAATCACAGCCTAACACGAAGCTTAGGAGTTAAAATAACCAACTCTATGGTGACTTTGTAAACCTAGTATGCTCGGTGGTTAAATTGCTACTTAACCGCAAAGAACGTGAAGAACAAGTGCAAAGAAAATGAATAGGGAGAAGTTAACCACAAAGGAAAATGAGAAAAAACCAGCGCGTAAAATCGAGGATAGGATTTTCAACGATTTAACTCCCTGTTAGCTATCTAAACTTGGTGCATTCGATGGTTAACCTAAGCCCCGCTTTGCGATCTTTGCAATAAAACTTCTTTCTCTTTGCGGTTAAAACCATATGCTTACAAGTTCATTTAGTGGTGCATCAACTAAATTGATTTTAAAACAATACTTTTGAGAAAATCTCATTAAATGGAGCTAACCATCAATATTCCTGCTTTACTTTTCCCGGCCATCAGCCTCATTATGCTCGCTTACACCAACCGCTTTTTGGCTTTGGCAACATTAGTGAGAAGTTTAAAAGCAAAGTATGAAGAAGGCGAGAAAAATATTGGCTTGCAGAATCAGATTAAAAACCTCCGCTATCGGTTGAGGCTAATTAAGAACATGCAGGCGTTCGGCGTATTAAGCTTCGCCAGTTGTTTATTTTGTATGTTCTTTATCTACCTGGAGTGGAATATCGTGGCCGAGATGCTTTTCGCTTTAAGTTTAATATTCTTTATGATCTCACTGATCATTTCATTGGTTGAAATTCAACTGAGTACAAAAGCACTTGAACTGGAGTTGAGCACCTTAGCAGATTTGGAAGATGAATCTTTAGGTGGATTAATCAAAAAGAAGTTTAGGAAGTAATCTTCTAAAAGTGAACTAAGGTCGCGTGATGTAATTTTAAGCCATACAACCTTAGCTGACTATGGGTTAAATATTAAATTTAGCTGATAAAGTGGTACAAGAAAACTACCTCACCGGTAAATGCAGGTTTTTTCTGGTCTTCTATTTCCATTTGAATAGCCATGTGAACCTTGGTTACGCCTCTCAAATTAACAATAGAAGCGAGTTTAGCTTTTAGCCTGATCTTGCTATTTACCAATACAGGTTGTGCAAATTTTAAACTTTCGATGCCATAGTTAATTTCCATTTTCAGGTTTTGAATGTCGACGATTTCTTTCCAAAGAAATGGAATGAGCGAAAGCGTTAAATAACCATGGGCAATGGTGGATCCAAATGGCCCCTGGTTTTTAGCTTTCTCTTCATCTGTATGAATCCACTGAAAATCCAGCGTAGCATCGGCAAATTTATTAATTTGTTCCTGTGTGATTGTATGCCACGAAGAAACACCGAGTTCTTTACCTAAATGTTGTTCAAATTCTGCGTGAGATTTAATAATTTGCATTTTACGAATCTTTTATAGTAATAGTAATTCCGATAATTGTAGTTATCGGTTACTTAGATTAAATTTCTTTCTTTAAACCAAACTTCATCCGGCACGGCCGAAAAGTTATCCATTTTGTTTATGAGTATTTCAGCATCGGTTTCATTAAAAACCAAATCACGATTGGCTGGTTTCAGAAATCTGCTCTTCACCATCATTTCCATCTGTGCAAATAAAGGATCATAAAATCCATCTACATTTAAAACGCCGATCGGTTTGTTATGAAGACCTAACTGTAGCCAGGTAAGTACTTCAAAAAATTCTTCAAGGGTACCGAACCCGCCCGGCAAAATTACAAAGCCATCGCTTAAATCTGCCATCTTTTGTTTGCGCTGGTGCATATTTTCCGTGATAATCATTTCTGTTACCCCCTTATGTCCCACTTCCTTATCCATCAAAAACTGTGGGATTACACCGGTAACCAAACCACCAGCTTCTAAAATATCATTAGCCAGTACGCCCATCACCCCTACACTTCCCCCTCCGTATATCAGGGTAATTTTTTCTCTGACCAAAGTATCTGCCAACTGTTTAATGGCTTTACGCAACTCCGGATCGCCATTAAAGTTTGAGCCACAATAAACGCAAACTGCTCTAAGCTTATTCATTTGAATTAAAAATTTAGCGAAGTTAAGATTTTATACTGTTGCTGTAAATTTTAATTCTGCACAAAACTGTTACTTTAATCTTTGATAGCTCGGACCCTTTGAAAGCTTTCTCTTTGCAATATGAAAGCTATCTGTTTCAAGACGATAATGCTGTAAAGGTTGCGCTACTCGCCAGAGGCGATTAAATACAACGATAAAAAGCGCCGAATAACCGACGCTTCTAACCAAAAATAAAGAGAAAAGTATACAAAACCTCAAGGCCTCATAAAGCATTGAGGTTTTGTTTGCAGCTTAGAAACTGTAGCGGAAGGTAGCACCGTAGGTTCTTGGATCTCCAAGTACACCCGCATACAATCCAGAGTTACCTGCTGCAGCCTGCAATTGTTCATAATAGTTTTTGTTGACCAGGTTTCTGCTCCATACAAAAAATGAAAACTTGTCAGATTTAAATCCAAGCCTCGCATTCAATAGCGAATATCCCTGAACATTTAATATACTTGACGGCGTAGGATTTGAAGAATAAGTTGATCGATAGCTGGCATCACCAGCGATAAAATAGCGTCCTGGTTTAGTGGCGAGGTTGCCTGGCGTGCTAAATTCTGCACCACCAGAAACATTCCATTTGGAGATTCCTGGTAATCTTCCGCCAGATGCATCTTTAAAAGCCACCTGGGTTGCAACGCCATTTACCAATTCAGTATGTCCGGTTTCTTCCAATGGAAGCGGTGCATTGGTAAAAGTTACGTACTTCCCATCAAGATAAGCTAAAGCTGCATTCAAAGTTAAAAAGCGTTCCAGCTGATAGGTTCCATCTATTTCCAAACCCTTAACCTGAACTTTTTCCGCATTGGCAAGGTAGCCCCTATTTACACCCAATTGCGGAGATTGTACATTGGTTTGATAATCTTTAATATCTGTATTAAATGCCGTTACATTTAGGATAGCGCCCTTGAACGGTTTTGTTTTCATACCCAGTTCATAGTGTTCTACATATTCCGGTTTTACTACTGCTAATGATAAATCTGCCTGTCCGTTAGCCGTAGTAGGTAAACCACCTACGTTAACGCCAACTGGTTTATACGCTGTAGAGAAAGTTCCGTAAACATTTAATTTAGGGCTTGGCCGGTATGAAACCGTGATGTTTCCAGATAGGTTGTTATTCTCTGTACTGGTATTGAATTGCTGGTTGCTGTAAACCGCTGCTTTAAGTGCTAACAACGCAGCATCTGTAGTTTGTAAGCCGCCATAAGTATTTCTGTCATAGTTAACATCTTTTTTATCATAGGTAAACCTTAGTCCTGGCAACACATGTAAATGCTCCACTACTTCCCAATCTACCTGACCGAAAACGGCTGCACTTAATGATTTGATCGTAGAATTGGTTTTAATGCCATAATTGTCTAACAAGCCTGGTGTTGAATATAAAGCTTGCGCACCTGTATTTGCAGTTTGCACAAATCTCCATTGATCTTTCCCTACCTCTTCGGTTTGTCCTAAGCCTTTTAGGTTTTGACCCAGTAAGAATACGCCAATTACGCCGCTCAGCTTCTCTGTAATATTACCCGCATATCTAATTTCCTGAGAATATTGATCGTGGCGTGAGGTTCCCTGCGATTTGGTTAAAGCGGCAAGCTCTGAGAAATCTCTGTCGTTGGTTGGATCCCAGTTCCAGAACCTCCATGCGGTGGTTGACGTTAAAGTTCCATTGCCAATTTTATAATCTAAGTTTAGCGAGATACCTCCTATAGATTGATTGTGTTTCCACGGTGTATTGGTATTAATTTCTCTGGAAAAAGGATCAATTTTTGGTTGCTGATAGCCCAAATCAGATACTATTCTGACATACTGGCGATAGGCACTTCTTTCGGTAGTGGTAACGCCGGCGATGACCAACGGATAACCAGCAGGATGCTGAATACTTACATCTCCGCTTAGCAAGACTTTGAGTTTATCTGATGGGGTAAAATATAATTGACCTTTAAAACCCAGGTTGTTCTGCCCACTATATCTTCGCTCCTCTCTGGTATTGTAGATGGTACCATCACGCTGTGTACCCGAGATGGAAATCTTTGCTGCAAGATTTTTGGCAACACCTCCAGATACTGATGTCTTAGCCTGAATAAAATTATAATTGCCCACGCTCATCTCTACTTTTGCAGTTGGGGTTTGCGTAGGTTTTGTGGTGGTGATGTTGAAGGCACCTGCCGTTGTATTTTTACCAAACAAGGTTCCTTGTGGTCCGCGGATGACTTCGATTTGCTCAATATCTAAAAAATCTGTAGAGGTAGCCGCCGGACGTGCATGATAGACGCCATCTATATAGAAACCTACGCCAGGATCAATTCCATCATTGGTTAAACCAAAAGTTGAGCCTAATCCCCTAATGTTTAAAGTGGTGTTCCTGGCATTCGAAGCATAAAGCTGCACCGATGGAACCAACTCTTTTAAACGGTTAACATTAAAAGCGCCAGCATTTTCTGCAGCCTGCCCACCAATAACGGTAATTGGAATAGGCACGTCTTGCAAAACCTCCGAACGCCTTCTAGAGGTTACTACAATTTCATCAAGCTGTGTATCCTCCACTAAAACCAGTTCAATTGGAGCCTCCTGAAATCTTTGGATTTGAAAATCCTGCGGCTTGTATCCCACATAACTTACCCGAATATAAAATGGTGGTTGTTGTTTAGCATCAATGGAAAAAGCTCCATCTACATCTGTAACCGTTGCTGTTTTGGTGCCTCTTACCGTCACGGTTGCGCCAGGAATTGTAATGCCATTAATGCCTTTAACTATTCCTTTCACGGTATTTTGAGCAAATACGGCAGTTGTAGACAGTATGATAGAAAATAAAATAAGTAAACTTTGTTTCATAATTATATTAGTGGGTTTGGTTTAGATCTTCTGGTTATTTGTCCTTTCGGAGATGTTCTAATTGAGCTTATGGACACAACAACAAGACAGTTTATTCTTCTGGTTATCTGACTTCATGACTATTTATATTAAATCTATGGATTTAGTAGACAAATATATTAAAAAAAAGCATTTTCCAAATTTTATTTTGCGTTATTTATTGTAGGTGGTTTTGAGTTAAATACAGTCGTCAAGAGAATAAAAGTTGATACCGATCGATAGTACATGCAGTCTGATAGACTGATAACCATTAGTAGACACATTAGTAACGAGCAGACATAGCGAAATATTAATTGATTATCTTCTGATAACTAATCAATGAGGAACAAGTTATTGCTTCAAAAAAATGCGGAGAAATTTTATGGGCAATTAAATCACCGAATGACTAATTAAGAGTTCGCTGCCTCTGAAACACAGAACAACACGGAGTAATTTTACGTTAAAGCTAGCTAACCAAATAACTAATAAAGAGTGAGTTGCCACGGCAAAACGGAACAAAAAAGTGTCTAGGCTAGTTAACAAATGTGTAATGGAGAGTTAGTCGGCATGATAGACGCGGAATGGATATTTATCATTACTCTACTAGGAATAGAAAACACAAAGTGGGGCTATCTTTAGGATGCCCCACTTTGCAATGTTAATTTTTGGATTCTCCGCTGCGAAGGAATGTACAGCTGACAAGAAATCTTTCAGCTTTCGACTTTCAGCCTATCTGGTATAGTTTGGCGCTTCTTTCGTGATGGTGATATCATGTGGATGACTTTCACGCATTCCAGCAGCTGTAATTTGAACAAATTGTGCTTCTTGTAGCGCTTCAATTGTAGCTGCACCACAGTACCCCATACTAGCACGAAGTCCACCGATGTACTGATACATTACTTCTGCTAACGTACCTTTGAAAGGCACGCGACCAACAATTCCTTCGGGAACTAGTTTTTTAATATCATCTTCTACATCCTGGAAATAACGGTCTTTAGAACCTTGCTCCATTGCTTCGATCGAACCCATTCCACGGTAAGACTTGAATTTACGCCCTTCGTAGATAATGGTTTCACCTGGTGATTCTTCTACACCAGCGAAGAGTGAACCCGCCATTACCGTATCTGCTCCGGATGCGATTGCTTTGGCAATATCGCCTGTGTGTTTGATACCACCATCTGCTATTACCGGCACGCCTGTACCTTTTAATGCTTTGGCACATTCGTAAACAGCGTATAGTTGTGGTACACCGACGCCGGCGATAATTCTGGTTGTACAAATTGAACCTGGCCCGATACCTACTTTTACAGCATCTGCACCCGCATCAGCTAAAAACTTAGCGGCTGCACCAGTGGCAATATTTCCAACAATCACCTGTAAATCAGGATATTTCGCTTTAACTTCTTTTAATTTATCCACTACACCTTTCGAATGTCCGTGAGCGGTATCAATGGTGATCACATCAACACCTGCATTTACCAATGCTTCCACACGTTGGAGGGTATCTGCAGTTACGCCAACAGCAGCGCCTACACGTAAACGGCCCCGTTCATCTTTACAAGCGGCTGGATAATTTTTAACTTTGGAGATATCTTTAAAAGTGATTAAACCACTTAAATAACCATCTTTAGAAACAACCGGTAATTTCTCAATTTTATAATTTTGGAGAATTTCTTCTGCCTGTACCAAATTCGTTCCTTCTGGTGCGGTAATTAAATTCTCTTTCGTCATTACTTCGGCAATAGGTCTTGCCATGTTTTTCTGGAAACGCAGATCACGGTTGGTGATAATCCCAACCAATTTATTATCGCTGCTTACCACAGGAATCCCACCGATTTTATGCTCTTTCATAATTTTGAAAGCATCGGCAACCACTGCAGTTTCTAATAAAGTAACGGGATCCTGGATCATTCCACTTTCCGAACGTTTAACTTTACGTACTTCTTCAGCTTGTCTGTCAATCGTCATGTTTTTATGTAACATACCAATACCCCCATTTTGTGCAATAGCGATGGCAAGTTCGGCTTCTGTTACGGTATCCATTGCGGCAGAAATCAATGGAACGTTAAGCTTGATTTTTTTAGTTAAGAAAGTGGCTGTATTTACATCGCGTGGCAGAATTTCAGAATAAGCGGGTACCAGGAGTACGTCGTCATATGTTAAACCTGTTGCAATAAATTTTGTGGAGTCGAGTTGCATAGCAAATAAATTACGATTTATTATTTGCCAGGCAAAGATAAGAAAACTTAATTAATTTTTAAAAGATATTGTGATCTTGATGTAAAGAGAGTTAAATGTATTAAAGTTTAAACTGTTTGATAGTGGTGGGAATTAACCACAGATGATAGGGAAGACACAGGTTGTGAAACACTTCCTGATCAAGTCGCCTCCTAAGAGTTGCTTTGCTACTTCGAAAATTGGTATAAATGTGGGACGAAATGCAACTATCATGCACTAGGACTGGGATGGAGCTGTGATGGGCGTATAGTTAGGAGCTGCGCATTACTGAGAGGCGAAGCACATTTCTTAGCAAGTCGTCATCAAGCGGTATCATGAGACTTTGCTATAATCCTCACTTTCCGGGAAATGATAAGTTAAAAGGATACAAAACGATTATGCTATTTTTTACATCAAAAATGTTGTACCGATATGCACAAGGGATAAATTTGGGCTACTAGCGAACTACAAACAAAGAAGCCCCTTCTTATGCCGTGATATTTATTAATTAACGTCCAGCAATTCGGCGAGCTTCATTTCTTCCAACAGCACCCTTTCAGGCGACCCTGCTTTTTGAAAAGACCATTTGATTAACCTGATGAAACCATTTTCGATCTCAATCCCGGTGATGTCGCCATCGCTAAAACAACAACAGCCGCTATTGAAATAACCTGGCTTATAAGCTTTGAAATCTGGCACTTCATCTCCCGCTTTTACCCGTTTTTTTAACTCCCTTTTCAAATCGTCGATTTCTGTCTGCAGGTGTGCGGCTGTGGCATTTTTAAGTTTCAGGTAAATTCTTTCCAGGTGGGTTAATGAGGCAAACACGGGTTGATGCGTGTGGCCTGTAATTAAAGCTGTGTTTCTCTGCTCGGCCTGCCAACTGTACATCAATGCATTGTGTACGGTTTTCAATTGATTATCATATGCAGGCGTATTCGGATTAATCTGCAAAAAAGATTGAAAAGGTGCCCAGATGGTACTTACAAACCATTTGCTGAACCAATTACCATCACTTTGCAGATCGCCCTGATGACCATGTGTGAGGAAAATATTCAGCTCCGTATTTTTAATTTTTATTTTCAGAATTGCGCCTTCGTAGATCGGGATTTTACGACCGTAAATTCGATTTAAATTAAAACTTGCCAAAGGATCGTTATCCCAATACAAATCGTGATTCCCAAAGATCTTGGTGAACGCATTCCGGTTGATAAATAGCTTTTCTTTTTCGAAAGTCGCCTTGTTGTGCTTGATCACCGAGTCTACTAAATTCTCCCAAAGCTCTTCACTATCACCTAAATTAATATAATGAAAGCCTGGGCTATTGTAGTAATCTAGCGCTTTCAGGTAATTGACTTCAGCAACCGAAAAATCATCGGCATAATCTCTTGCACCCTTATGCTGATCGGAAAGAATAATATATTTGTCCTTTTCCGTAATTTCGAAAATTAGCCCCCGCTTTCCAGGTGCGTGGGTAATCGTCTCAAAAAGTTTACTTAGGGCTTCATGAATACGTTTTCGATCCGGCCGTGAACCAAATTTGTTCGACATCCTTATTACCCAATTCCCAAATAGACGTTGTAAAAATTTCCGCATTAATTCATCACACTAAAGGCTTAAACTTAACAAAATATTAGCCCAAACGTTTCGAACACTCCGTAACTATTACATATCTTTAATCAATGAAACTTCTAACCTTACTTTTAATACTGTGCTTTACGGTATCAAAAGCACAGCAAATTCCTGCTGATACCTCTTTCAGCGTTTATTCCACTTACATCAAGGAAAAGAAAAAGCGTCCATATATTACCATTGCACTACCCTTGGTAAAAGGTAATTTCAAAACAAAAAGCAAGATTATCTACGCTAAATATCCTACCGGAAAGCTGGCACTTGACATTATTTATCTCAAAGTATCAAGTGAGTTGAGGCCAGCGGTATTATTTGTTTTTGGTGGTGGCTGGCGTTCGGGTAATCGTGCTCAAAATATTCCACTCGCTCAAAAAATGGCAGAAAATGGGTATGTTTCCGTAACTGCCGATTACAGACTGTCTACCCATGCAAAATTCCCTGCAGCGGTATATGATTTAAAAAATGCCATCCGATGGATGAAAGCAAATGCCAAACGCTATCACATTGACACCAATAAAATTGTAATAACCGGCTTTTCTGCAGGCGGACAATTGGCGGCACTAATAGGTACAACTAATTATAATTCTCAGTTTGAGAAAGAAAAGATTAATCAACACAGCAGCAGTGTACAGGCAGTAATTGATGTTGATGGTGTCCTGGCCTTTGATCACCCCGAATCTTCGGAAGTGAGTACAGATCCCATTAAAAAATCAGTCGCCGCCATTTGGCTTGGTGCAGATTTAAAAGAAAATCCTGTTCTTTGGCACAATGCATCCGCACTTGACCATGCAGGAAAAAATTCAGTTCCAATGCTTTTTATTAATAGTGCCACTCCGAGTTTCCACGCCGGCAGAGATGAGCTTATTAATAAGTTAACAACTTTTGGAATCTATACGGAAGTACATACCTTACCTGATACCCCTCACCCTTTCTGGTTATTTAATCCCTGGTTTGATAAGGTATCTGCTATCATATTGAAATTTCTAAATCAACAATTTCGGGATTAACCGACTAATGACTTCAAATTAATTTCAATTTACCGAAAGATATTGCTAATTTTGTTAGTATTGAAAAGATCAGGAAGCGCAGATTTACCATTACATTACGGCCATGTTCCACCTTGGTTGGCGCAGCGCATGGCAAAATTGGGCCTAGCCATTGTTGAGGCTATCCTGGTTGAATACGGTCGGGCTGAAGTGATTCGCAGGTTAAGCAGCCCATTCTGGTTTCAGAGTTTAGGTGCAGTAATGGGAATGGATTGGCATTCTTCGGGAATTACTACATCTGTAATGGGCGCATTGAAAAAATCGATAAATCCCCTGTCTGCAGAATTGGGAATCTACATTTGTGGAGGAAAAGGAAAATTTAGCAGGGAAACCCCAAGCGAGCTTTTAAGAATCGCAGACAAAACAGGCTTAAATGGGAACGAGTTGGTTAGGGCCAGTAAGCTCAGTGCAAAAGTAGACAACACGGCCATTCAGGACGGCTTTCAATTGTATTTACACAGTTTTATTTTAAGTAGTGATGGCGACTGGGCTGTTGTGCAGCAAGGCATGAGCAATGCCAATGCTACTGCGAGGCGGTATCACTGGCATTCTGAACATTTAAAATCTTTTGTAGAAGAACCTCATACTGGAATCTGCGGCATTAACCAGGGAAAGATTCTTAATCTGACCGCTAATGAAGCAAATGTTACCAGGCGAACAATGATGGAGATCACAGCAGCGTCTCCTGTTAGAATGATTGCGGAAATCCAGAAGCTAGTAATGCCTAATCATCATGATGTAAAAGCCAAAAATGTAGATCTGAAACGCCTGGGGAGTATATTATGGCTGGCACAGGAAAAACAACCAGCTGATTTTGAATCATTACTGCTACTTGAAGGAATGGGTCCGAGAACTTTGCAATCTATGGCGCTGGTGAGTGAGGTTATTTACGGAACACCATCACGCTTTTCAGACCCTGCGAGATATTCTTTTGCCCATGGCGGTAAAGACGGACATCCTTTTCCGGTTCCGGTAAATGTATTTGACGAGACAATCAGTGTGCTGCAAAAGGCTGTTGAAAAAGCCAAAATTGGCGAGACAGATAAGCAGCTTGCCATTAAGTCACTTCATCAAATCGCTAAAAATGCAGAAAAGGATTTTATGCCAAACCTGGATTTTGAAAAGGTAATTGAAAAAGAACGAGCAGATAGCTGGCAACACGGCGGACGAACTGTTTTTAGCAAAGAAAAGCGCCCCAAACACCAGCTCAAACTCTTTTGATTAAATTTATCTTACCCTCTTCTTCTAAACAAGCAAGTAACGAATAACGAGCTGATCACCAGATACTCATAGCTGAATGGCTTTTTCCCACTACATTTAGTTTTTTGAAACCAGGTATAAATACGCCTAACTTTTTTGTTACATTTACTGTCTTTAAATTAGATTGATGACACTTTCTAATCACAGGCCTGCGGTGGATTCCTCAGGCTTGTACTGTTTTGTCATGTAAATGTTGTTTTTATATTTGAATAGTGTTATACTTGTATCAGGCAGTTCAGCCTGAAAGATTAACGATGACGATCTTTCCTCTTTCGGATGAAAGTATACTAATGAGTACAACTAACAAATCCCTCCTGCCTACTGGTCATGAGGGATTTTGTTTTTAGCGGCATTGGCGGCCAAACCTTGCAAAGCCTTGTTCAGCAAAATCAACTAACGAATCTTATTAATTAACCGCCTGACCAGGTTACTAAACATGGTGTTTGTTAAGAAATGGTTGAAGCTGGTAATGGCCAGAACTGCGCAAAGGATGCCAGCAATTACATCAAGTACATAATGGTGGCTATTATATATCGCGGCGAACCAAATGCCAAAAGCCAATATAGTAAAAAAGACATTGATTGCGCCCGACCTATTTTTAAGTCCGTAATACAAAACAATCAGCGGATAAGATGAATGTAAGGATGGCATGGCAGCGAATACATTCGATCCTTTACTGTAAATGCCTTGAAAAAGATTGATGTTGAAAAAGTGATCGAAACGGGATAGTCCACCAGTGTTCCCAACGGTTCCCGGAACAAAATTAAAACCGTGCTCCTGTACATACCATGGTGGTGCAGCTGGAATACAGTAATAGATTACGAAACCGATTAGATTAACCCATAAAAACGTTAGCGAGAAATAAACGAATTGCTTTTGATCTTTAAAAAACAAATAGGTTGCAAATGCTAAGGGAACCGGAACCCACATCAGGTAAAAGAATCCGGTTGTCACATCTAGAAAGGAGTTGGTATTCAGCTTCCAGTATTCATTGGGGGTAAGTAGCTTTCCGTTGAAATGTATACCAAAAAGGCTTTTCTCCAAATGATATAAATCGGCGATATGAACTGCGTTAAAATGATAGTTGGGAAGCGCTTTCATGTAATCGAAAATTACCCAATATACAATGAAGATTGAAAAACCAAGAATGAATTTCCTAGTGCCGGCCGAGATGTAATAGAGCGCATTGAAAATAAAAATCAACACCAGCTGATCTGTTTTAAAACCTACCAACAATATCGATAAGAGTAGGTAAGCAAGAGAAATAAGTGTGGTGACATAAAGCGTTTTAAGCCCATAGAAAGAATTTCTATGGGCGATATCTTCTTGCATATTATTTTTTATCAAATTTAGTTTGAAAGATGTTATCCCAAAACGTCCAGCTTACGCCATAACCTTTGGTAGAATCTGAATAGTGATGCAGCATGTGATGCTGTTTTAGGCGTTTCCAGAAACCGCTTTTAAAATTGGCATGATGCAAGGCGTAGTGAACCATATCATAGAAAAGGTATCCTAAAATAAATCCACAGAAGAAAGGATAGATCTTTGTTTCAGGCAGGAGCCATTCAAAGAGAAAATAGAAAGCAGCTGCAAGCGGAATACTGGCTGAGGGCGGCATGACCAATCTATTGGCGTCATTCGGATAATCGTGGTGTACACCATGAAATATAAAATGAATCTTTTTACCCCATTCGCCTTCGGGTTCAAAGTGGAATACAAAACGGTGTAACACATATTCTGTAATGGTCCAGATGCCTAAACCAAATAAAAACCATCCAAAAAAACTAAGAAAAGACATCTCAAGTTCTATAAAAGATTTATAAAACAGATACCCGATCAGCGGGACATATACAATTAGCGGCACATAATATTTAACCTTCGAGAGGCTTTCCAGAAGATCGTTCTTAAACATCCTGATGGATGATGATGAGTTCGAAACAAAATTCTTTTTCATAATTCTACACTTTTATTCTCTCAATTAATACTTTAGATGGGTTGCTTGCATCAAAGCCCTTAATTTCAACATATTTAACATTAGGCAACCAGAACGATCCCCCCTTAATTCTCAAAAAAATTCTTTCGATCTGCATTTTCTTATTATTTATCGTTGCAAATACGTGGTACTTTTTATCCGCAGCAGACTTATTCAGGTACATCGGCAGGTTTTTATGAGAAGTAAATCTCAATTCAAATTCGCCTTTTCCTAAGCTCTTAGTCAAAATCCCATATGCAAATTTACGCTGAATATAGCTAAGGTCTTTCTTTTCGCCATTATCGCCATAACGCATCCAGAAAACATTTACCGGTTCTTTGACATCCACTTCTCCATTTTTATTTACGTTTAACTGGCAGATAATGGTGTTAATATTCGGGTCACGTTGCAGGTAAAATAATTGATTGCTGATGTCTTTTGGTGTTGGGAAATGAAGTGGTGAAGGATCTTGTGCCTGCACATTCAAGCTCACCAATCCAATCAAACTCAGCGAAAGTGTAAATCCAATAATTAGGGCCGCTTTGCTCGTTGAATTTTTTTCTCCCAATTCTTGTGCTTCCAGCCCTTTTTTTGCATCCTGTAACCGCCTTACTGCTGTGATATTAGTGAGCAAGGCCATAATTGTAATCGGAATAGTGAAGATTGACATTGTTTCGAAAACATGGAATGATATTCCCGGAATGTAGATCTTATAATCGCCGCCAATAAAATAGCCGGCAACTCCGCAGGCAATGGCAAAAACGCCGATTGTAACCACGCGTTCAGGCCGCTGCATTAACCCACCTTTGCACTCTACTCCCAGCCCTTCTGCTCTGGCCCGTGTATAACTTACCATCATAGAGCCAATTAATGCAATAAATGCAAAAAGTGAGCTTAGAAAATAATGGTGAGAAACCAGGTAATAACAGATGCCCAGGAACATAATCATTTCGCTATAACGATCTAGTACAGAATCGTATAACGCTCCGAATTTAGAACTCATATTGCCTAGTCGGGCTACTTGTCCATCAAGCATATCAAAAAGCCCCGCAAAAAGTACCAGGGCCCCGCCCCAGCCTACGTATGACATATCGCCGCGATTCGTTTTCTCGGCACCGAGCACAAAAATCACAGCAACGCCAATGTTCAGGATTAATCCTATCGTAGTTACAGCATTTGGCGTTAAGCCGATCTTTATCAATCCCCTAACGAAAGGATTAATCACTTTATATATGCCCAGCTGTAAGCTGTCTCTTAAATTTGCTTTCATACCAGTTTCTTAAAAATCGAATTTTACTCTTGCCCTAATTCCCCATTCAGATACTTCCGGATGGTTTAGGTAATTGAAACGCTTCACTAAATCAACCCGTAGTAGTTTGAAAATGTTTCCAACACCTACACTTCCCTCCATATATGGGTCGTTGCCTAAAGCATATGTTCTTTTGGCACCATTCTCATAATCCGGCAATCTGTATAAGCCAGGAGTTACTGCCGGATTATTTTCATCACGCAAACCACCATACAATGCTTTAAATGAAACAACTTCCCTTAATTTCAACTTTTTCAACAATGGAATTTTATTAAAAAAGAATCCATTAAAGTTATGATCAATATTAATACTTACATAATGATCACTCACAAATTCAAGAAAATTCATAAGGTTATAGGAACTGAGCTGGTAAGCATAGGTTTGATTTGCCCTATGAATATCCAGAAGTGGAAAGGGTACTTTTCCGGCAATGTATCCCCCTTCAAAAGTAACATCACTGTAACCCAATTGTGAAAGGTAGAAGCGTTTATCAATACTACCCATGATGTTGTGGTAGTTATATTCTCCACCCATTAGCCCTTTCAAACCTGCTGTATACCTTAGATTGAAAATCGGATAGCGATCTGCAATTGGCGAACGATAAATTTTACCCTGATAGAATTTCTCATTTGGCGCATAGCGAAGCGCTACCGACAATTCACTTGTTGTTAACCGATTCACCAATTGATTTGCATCATTTTGATAAGAAAGGCCACCCGCTGGCGTTTGGCTCCATTTCTTAAATCCTAATGCATATGAAAAATGGTTTTCGAATTCTTTCACATAATCCAGCCTATAGAAATCGTTATAAAGTAACATGTCATTCACACCACGTTTAAAAGAAAGCAAAAAGTTATCTTCCTGTACAAACTGAAGTTCTTGTCCTGGGATCTTCGTATCGCGCTGGAAACTTGCCCTTACATAATGTTGCGGGAATTCATAGATCGATTTATTATTGATGGAGTAAGTGCCGGAAAGGAAAAATTTCCATTTCTCATCTCTTAATCCATAAGCTGCATAGTTTTCAAAATAATATCTCTTACTCAATTCCGGTGTAGTACGTCCACCTAAACGTAAGCGAAGTCCTTCGACATTGTTGAAACTATAAAAAGTATTGATCGGACCAATTTCATAGGGGCCCAGGTTTTGGTAACCAGCAAAAAGTAAAGTAACAATCTTCATGGTCCGCTTAAAAGAAGGGAGATTTTGAAGGGTATCGATATTTCCATAAATCTTAAGCTGGTTGGCGGAGATGGTATCTAACCTGTTCTGCTTCCAATACAAATCATCCCTTTTAGCTGCATCTGCCAGCACAACCTTACTTTTGCCTTGAAAAATAGTATCAGGCAAAGCGGTATCAAACTGGTATTTTTTGAATGTAACGGTACGCTCGCCTGTAAAACCGATTCCCTTTCCCTTACCCAAACCAAAATCTGCCAGCAATTTACTTTGTGAGAGATTGTATTTACCTGTGGCGTTCGGTTCAAAACTTAAGTCAATTTTCATCGCCCTAACGAAATTAAGATTGATGTTTTTATTTACCCCAAATGAGGCTCCGGTAATGGCATACTTGCCATCATTGGTCACATAAATTTTTCCTTCAAATAACATGTCGCCAGTATTTCTTGGCGTAAATGAAAGTTCAATGATCTGGGGACTCTGGTTCTTCAGCGTATCGGTGATAAAAAACTTATAGAAAGCCGGTGCACCATCTGCAATAGGACTTAAAAAATCATTACTCACTACAGATATATTATTTTTGTAGATATCAATGTCCTGATACATCCTATCGAAATAGGTTTTCATTCCTTTATTGTCGATGTAACGGTTATCAAACTCTACCTGTTTTTGCGCAACAACCACGGTTTTTGATTTTTGCGGATCTTTACTCAAATAATTATCAGACAAGCTTTCCTGAATATAAACAGGTAGCAGGTTTTTTCCTCCGATGAGTGTAGAATCCTGTTCCTGGAAAAGGAACTGATAATTGCGGAACATTTTTTTGTTCTTGAATTTTTCTGAAACGTTGCTTACTGAAAACAACATTTTCTCATATTGCTGATAAGCTACAGTCTGGTAGCTTTTAATTCTATTCTCTTCTTTGTGTGCAATAACCTGCCTGATCAACTCTACAGCAGGATTATCTTTATTTCGGTATCTTGTTTTTTTACCTCCAACAACCATTACCTCATCCAGCGCATTGGCACTTGGTGATAAATTCGCATCTACGTTCTGAGTAGTTGCCGGGGAAATGTTTTTGCTAAGCTGGTTATAACCCACATAATTGAAGGTGATGGCACTTTGTGGCGTAGGCGAGCTGATGGTGTAATTTCCATTCACATCAGTTTGGGTACCAATTTTGGTATCTTTAAAAAATACCGATACGTAAGGTAATGTCTCTTTGGTACCTGCATCGCGAACGGTGCCCGATACCACGGTTGATTGTGCATAAAGGTTTCCTACAAACAATAGATTGATAAATGTAAATAAGAGACTATAAATCGGAATACTGGACGGACGTTTCATTTTAACAGGAAAATATAAACTGTTTTTGCATTATATAATTGTAGCATGTACCAACAATGAGTGATACCAGCACTTTAGAGAGCAAGTAATTAAGATGGTAAAAATGTGTGAGCAGATAAACGCCGCTGGTAACCAGTGCTAAATTGCCGATCCATACGAGGATGTACTTTAGCACCTGCCATTTCAATGCTTTAGTGTTCGCGTTGAAAACCCAGTTTCTATTGATGTAGAAGTTAATCATCCCACCGATGATTGTACCCGTGATGCTTGCGGCCAGATACCATAAGGTAAAAAGCTTAACTGCAGCGAGTGTCACTAAAAAATCGGCTGCCGATGCAATTAGTGATGAAGCCTGGGCCTTAAAAAACCTAAGCACTTTTTTATAGTATTTTGAAAATAATTACCAACTGAAGAATCACATTTGCATAAACTCCAGCCAGAACATCATCAGCCATTACCCCTAACCCGCCAGGCAGATCCTCCATCTTACGGATATAGAGTGGCTTCAGAATATCGAAAAGACGAAAAAGCATCAATCCTAACACAATATATTCCCACCTAACAGGCACGCAAAGTAAAGTAATGCACATTCCGGCTACCTCATCTATTACAACTCTTTGGTGGTCTTTTCCCCAAACCTCCTCTACCACATCTGCACTCCTAACGCCTTGAAGCGTAATGAGAATGGTGATCAATATGGCATCGAGCCCGGGGTATTTATAACCAGTCTGGAAAAAGTACCAGCAAATACAGGTTGCTATCGCAGCGTACGTACCTGCACCTTTGCCTATATACCCAATTCCCAGACTGGTTGATATAATTTTATGAATTAACACTATGCAGGTTCTACAACTTCTTCTTCGTAGTCTTGCCCTAAATGTGTGATTAATTCTTCACCCATAATGTAGCGCAATGTGTTCTGCAGTTTCATTAACTGTTTGAAAATATCATTTTCTGCAGGCACACCAGGAATAGTTTGTGGCGATTTTAAATAGAATGATAACCACTCCTGAACGCCAGACATATTTGCTCTTTTCGCTAAATCGATGAATAAGGCTAAATCCAAGACGATCGGCGCAGCTAAGATTGAATCACGACATAAGAAATTGATCTTGATCTGCATTTTATAGCCTAACCAGCCAAAAATATCGATGTTATCCCAGCTTTCTTTATTATCACCGTGAGGAGGATAATAATTAATTCTGATTTTGTGGTACATATCACCGTACAAATCAGGATTAACATCTGGTTTGAAGATATCTTCCAATACACCTAACTTAGAAACTTCTTTTGTTTTGAAGTTATCCGGATCATCCAATACTAAACCATCGCGGTTACCTAGAATGTTATCAGAGAACCAACCGTTTACACCTAATGAACGGGCAGCTAAACCTGGGGCTAAAATCGTTTTCATCAACGTTTGACCAGTTTTAAAATCTTTACCTGCAATTGGCGTGTTGGTTTCTTTTGCCAGTTCAATTAGCGCAGGAATATCAACAGTTAAGTTCGGAGCACCGTTGGCGAAAGGAATACCTAATTTCAAAGCAGCATAAGCATAAATCATACTTGGTGCAATAAGCGGATCGTTATCTTTCAAGCCTTGTTCGAAAGAAGCAAGTGTTTCATGAACAGCAGATGGTTCGAAGTAAATTTCAGTAGAACCACACCAAACCAATACAATACGATCGCAATTGTTTGTTGCTTTGAAGTTCTGAATATCTTCCATTACTTCCTGAGCAAGTTCATATCTTGTTGCAGCTTCTTTAACGTATGTTCCAGTTAAGTTTTTAACGTAATTTTTATCAAAAGCAGCTCTCATTGGCTTGATCGACTGTAATTCTTCACGAACATCACGTAAAAGATTAGCATCTAAAACCCTTGCATTTAGCGCAGCTTCGTAAACGTTGTCTTCATACACATCCCAACCACCAAAAACCAGGTTTTCAAGGTTTGCCAAAGGCACAAAATCCTTAATTTTTGGTTCTTTTTTCTCTGTTCTTTTGCCAATGCGGATCGTTCCCATTTGCGTTAATGAGCCGATAGGTTTTGATAAACCTTTTTTTATTGCAGCTACGCCGGCAATCATCGTTGTGGCAACAGCGCCAAGTCCTGGCATCAATATCCCAAGCTTGCCATCAGCCGATTTTACATCTTCTTTCATTCTATTTTTATTTAAGCTTTTATTTATAACCATTTATTTTCCTTGTACCAGGCAATGGTTTCATTTAATCCATTTTCCAATTGATATTTTGGTACAAAGCCAAGATCTTTTTGTATGTTATCTATGTCACATGCCCAATTTAAGGCAGTGAGTTCATTAATTTTATCTACGTTAAGTGCCGGTACTTTATCAAAAAAACCAAATGTTTTCTCTAAAGTCCAGGCTAATCCTCTAATTATAGGCATCGGCACTTCCAATACGAACGGCTTTTTATTTAAGGCCTTCCTTACATAAGCAGCCAAAGAAAATTTGCTGTAGATTCTCCCATCTGAGATATCATATGTTTTATTAATCACTTCAGAAGACAGCGCTTCTACTACTACTCTTGCCAAATCAGTTACATAAATGAAACTAAGTTGTTGTTCTTGTTTACCTGCATGGAGCTCAAAGCCAGAATTAATTCCTTTAATGAGAATGAAAATATCTTTTTCACGCGGGCCATAAACTGCTGTAGGTCTAAAAGTAATCAGTGGCAAATCTAACACCTGGCTTAAATAGGTCTCCGCAAGGGCTTTACTCCTGCCGTAATTGGTTACCGGTGTATATATTTTGTTATTATCATTATTAGTTATGGGTCCACGAGCAGCGAGGCTACTTAGAAACACAAACTTTTCAATTTTATGGGCGGATAAAGAAGAGGCTATCGCCAAATTCCTGGTATAGGTAGCATTGATGTGAAAATATTCCTCCCGATTTTTAGCCTTAGTGGTAGCAGCAGCGTGAATAATGTAATGATATTTATGCTCATCTATATTTTCCCTTAACTGATAAATGGATTCAAAATCCAGGGTGGTATAATTCACATCCAGTCCTTGGAGGTGCGCTACGGCACTAGCTTTCCGAACGTTAATGTAAACTTCCAGATTACTGGCCAAGGCAGCTTCGATTAAATGATAGCCGACAAAACCTGTTGCTCCTGTAATCAATACCCTCTTCTTCATATCGTTTTTTCGAGAATTCTGTATTTCCGATATAATTTGCCACCAATATTTTCAATCGGCTTATTTACCATATCATTGTGATCTAGGGTCCAGCTGGCTTCTGCATATTTCATTTTTTTTGCTGCGAAGCTTTTAATGATGTTGCCATATAAACAGGCTTCTATACCCATTTTGCGGTAACCATCAATCACGCCTAACAATAAAATCCTGATGCCGTCTACTTTTTTCTTTCCGGTTAATAATTTAATTAACCCAGTCGGAAATAAACGACCACGCTTTATTTTAATCTGGATCTGGTTAATATCTGGCAATGCCAATGCGAAACCGACAATCTGTCCTTTTTGCTCCGCTAAAAAGCAGAAATCAGGATCAAGAATAAGCTTCATATCGTTTGCCTGGTAATCAAATTCCTTGTCCGTAAGCGGAACAAAACCTTGATTTTTATCCCATGCTTTGTTGTAAACTTCACGAAGAGCTTCACGTTCTTCTTTGAAGTTTTTCATGTTGATCTTCCGAATCGTGATATCATTTCGTTTAAGTCGTTCTTCAATTTTATCGATTAAACCAACTGAGCGATCATCATAATTACCAGCAGTATATCGATAAGCCCTCAAGTCTACGTGTTTAACGAAGCCTATTTGCTCCAAAAGTGTTAAATAATAAGGCGGGTTGTAAGGCATCATTAAGACCGGAGGACCATCAAATCCTTCGATCAGTAACCCGCAAGTTTCATTAGTTGAAAAATTTACCGGACCTAAAACCTTGTTGAGGCCTTTTTCGGTTAACCATTCTTCTGCGGTACGCATCAACAAATCAGCCACTTCCTGATCGTTAATTGTATCGAAGAAACCGAAAAAACCATCTTTTCCTTCATAAACTTTATTGTGGTTGGTATTATTAATGGCCGCAATACGGCCAACAATTTTATCACCTTCGTAAGCTAAAAAAAGCTGTATTTGTGAATGCTCGTAAAAAGGATGCTTACCGGGTGTAAGTAAATCACGTTGTGCGATGAAAAGTTCCGGAACGTAATTTACATCGTTCGCATGCAAGTCATGTGGGAAATCTATAAAAGAAGCAAGTTGCTTTTTAGTAGAAACCTTTACTATACTTTTCATGATTGCGCTCTGACTAAATCAACGTTAACAGCTTTAAAAGCAGCTGTAAGCTTTTCTATTGCGATTTCAATTTGTTCAAAAGTGTGTGTCGCCATCAAAGAAAATCTGATTAACGACGAATCTGACGGTACAGCAGGAGAAACTACCGGATTTACAAACACGCCATTTTGCTGTAAAATATTGGTAATCATAAATGTTTTGGTGTTGTCTCTGATGTAAACCGGGATGATCGGGCTATTGCTGTGTCCGATATCAAATCCAGCATCAACTAATAATTTTTTGGCATAGTTGGTATTTTCCCAAAGTTTATCAATTCTTTCTGGTTCAGACTCAATAATATCAAGTGCTGCGATTACGCTGGCTACCGCTGATGGAGGCATACTTGCACTAAACATCAGGGAACGGGCACGGTGTTTCACATATTCGATGGTTTTGGTATCACCTGCAATGAAACCACCAAGGGAAGCAAGTGATTTACTGAAAGTTCCCATGATCAGATCCACACTATCATTTAAGTTGAAGTGTGATGCTGTTCCAGAACCGTTGAAACCAATTACCCCTAAACTATGGGCATCATCCATCATCACATTTGCACCAAACTCATCAGCAATCTGTACCAGTTCAGGCAGGTTGACAAGATCACCTTCCATACTGAAGATTCCATCTGATACGATCAGTTTGGCGGCGTCTTCAGGAAGTCGGCTCAGTTTCTTGCGCAAATCGTTCATGTCATTATGGGCGTACTTAATCGTCCTGGAGAAGGAAAGTCTGCTACCATCGATAATAGAAGCATGGTCGTATTCATCCAATACCAGATAATCATTTCTATCTAATAAGCAAGAGATTACGCCAAGATTGACCTGAAAGCCTGTACTAAATAATACAGCAGCTTCTTTGTTAACATATTCAGCTAATCTGTTTTCGAGCTGAATGTGAATATCAAGTGATCCATTAAGGAATCTTGAACCTGCACATCCCGTTCCGTATTTATCTACAGCGATTTTAGCCGCTTCTTTGATTTTCGGATGGTTCGTTAAGCCTAAATAGGAGTTTGAGCCAAACATTAGCACCTTTTTGCCGTCTATAATCACTTCTGTATCCTGTGCAGATTCTATTGATCTAAAATATGGATACAGCCCCTTCTCTTTAATCAGGGTAGCATCTTTAAATGCGTCGATTCTATCTTCTAATTTTTTGCGCATGCGTTTATTGTAGTGTTTGCTCCGTTCAAATGTTAGTGTTATCGAAAATCATTTTTAAGACGATTTTGATGGGACTATACCTAAAATAAAATGCTTGAATTCCGGTAAAAGTTTGGTAACAATTTGATAACGCAATTTTAACCCACTTTATTACCTAAAAAAAGGTTGAAATGTGGGAATTATTGGTCAATATGTGGGATGGTCGAAATTTGACATTCAGATGAATTGACTTTTCGACTTACTGACTTTTTATGCAAAAAAGTAAAACGGTTTAAAGTTAAATAAAAACACGTTTAAAACACAATACAACATTGTTTATCAGCATTTTGCAAGGTACACAAATTAATCAGCGCACAAAATTCTAATCAGCGTTTAGTCATTTTTATTAAAAAAAAATGGGAAATTAGCTGGGAATACTAGATTTGTCGCCGTTAATAACATCAGATATCGGGTCAAAATTTTGGTTTAAATGGCGTAATCTTGCAAGTCGGGGTAAGCATATGATCAAAGTTCTATCTAGTTAACATTAAATTATTAAACCGCTAACTCCAATGCAAGCACAATCAAATCGCACCGTACCACAACAAATGGGGCTTATTTACAAGTTCTCTGATGGCGAGGAATTGGAAGTTTCCAGAATAAACCACCTCACCAGTGATGGCTGTTACCGGCAACCTTTCAGGGCTACCTCCTATGCGTTTCTTTTGGTTGTAAAAGGCCGGATTGACCTGAAGACCAACTTTACACATGAAACTTTAAAAGAACGCGATATCTTTTTTGTGTTTCCTGATTCAGTTTATGAAATTGTAGACCACACTGATTTTTCCTTTATCAAAATTACTTTCAGCAGGGATTACCTATCAAGAGAAAGCATTTACCTGAGTGCAGCACAACATTATACGGTATTACAGACCAAATCAATCAATAAATTTTCGCTTTCGAAAGATGAATATCATGATTTATATTATAATGTGATTGCTTTAGAAAAGAAGCTCAAAATCCCTAATGACATGCCGTACAGAAACGACATTATTAGGAATAGTTTTATTGAAATTCTTTACGACCTCATGCTTTCCAACAATAATCGTGATCATATCGAACCTTCCAAAAGAGACAGTAAATTAGAACTTACCACAAATTTTTTGAATTTACTTTCTGAAAATTTTAAAACGGAGAGACAGGTGATATTCTATGCCAGCAAGTTGTACATTACACCAAGGCACCTCTCGCAAGTTGTAAAAGCCGTTACAGGAAAAACCGCAGGTGAGCTGATTGACGATATTGTAATTGGCGAAGCGAAGATTTTACTGGCCAATCACTTACATAATATATCAGGAGTTGCCGAAGCGCTCAATTTCTCCAACTCCTCCTTTTTTGGGAAGTATTTTAAGAAGAATGCGGGCATATCTCCATCCGTATATCGTACAGAAAACCGCTTACCGCGTCAGGGAATCTTTTAAAAATCCCACATTTTTACCACTTTTTGTTGTACAAAATGGCCAATTTCCCATACATATAGACCTTGACGGGGGAACAGTTTTTAAGGAATTTTGACTAAAATTTTTATCCATGATTAGTCAGTTACAAAGCGCCGAAACCCAGTATACTCTGCAGAACCAATTTAATACCAATAAAGCCAGTTCAAAGGTGCTGGTTAGTTTGTTCACAAAATTCATCATTTATGGGGTGATGATTGTTGGCTTAGCCGAGTTCTTAATGCGGCAGGTGGCGAACGAACAACAGGAAATGAAATTTTCAGAAGAATCTCATGTTGAAGCCTTGCAGAGTTTATTTTTACTTTTCTCTATCATGGCTTTGGGGTATGCCATTGTTGTTCATAAAAACTGGAGACCTTTACTTTTTTTAATTGCTGAATTCATTTTTGTTTCTTTTATCCGGGAGCAGGATGCCTACCTTGATTTACATTATTTTGATGGTGCCTGGCAAACGATCGTATTCCTCTCCCTGCCCTTCCCTATTTATTTTGCAATTAGGAAATGGAAGCTTTTACTAGAAAATTTAAGATTGTACACTTCTTTGTTTTCTTTTGGAATAATGCTTTCCGGCGTATTAACCACTTATGTTTTCTCCAGATTATATGGCAGAAAAGTTTTCTGGATGGCAGCGATGGAAAATGGATATATGCGAGATGTGAAGAACATTTCTGAAGAATCTCTCGAGACTTATGGTTACCTGCTAATCTTCATCGCTTGCGTGGAACTAGTTTTGGTGATCCAGCGACTGGATTCGAAATCAAGAAAAGCAATCACCACTATCCCAAACACTAATAAAGAACACCTTAAAATAAGTACTTAACTTCCAATTGAGATATTATCTGTTATCGCCTTTTAAACGTCAAAATTTTGCGTCCCAATAATTCTTGAAGTACTATTTGTAGTTTTATCGAATGAACTACAAATGCAGACTTTTTGTTCACGGCGCAATCTGGACATTTCTATTGCTAAGGCTAAACTTCATCAGCTACGGGCAAGTTCCAAAGGCCGCTATTCTACAGCAATTTAAGAAAGATCAGCTTGCCTATGGTGAATTTGAAAAGCTACATGGCCATTATGTGAAGACAGCTAATGTTTTGATGCATTATCTCACCTGGGGCGATCCGAAAAATACGCCATTGATTTGGTCGCATGGAAGTTTAATGAATGCTTACGAACTTGCTCCGGTAGCTAAAGCGCTGACTAATGCGGGTTATTATCTGATTGCAATTGACTATTATGGTCATGGGAAAACGCCAATACCCGAAAAAGATGTCTCATTATACCATACCGCTGACGATATTCGGGTATTAATGGATTCGCTTAATATTAAGAAAGCGGTTGTGGGTGGTTTTTCCAGGGGTGGTTATATTGCTTCGGCCTTTTATCAAACCTACCATGACCGGGTTAGTGCGTTAATTTTGGAAGATGGTGGTTCTGTTGCCTTTAATAATCATTATCATCGCATGAGTGCATCTGAATTGGAGAAAAAAGCAGAAACCATGAACCTTTCTCCCGCGATAGATAGCCTTTATAATAAAGAATACGCCTCTGCTTTTGCCGCTTACGAAAGTTTATATGACCAGCAGACTGGCGGATCTCAATTTGAAATCATGGCTTTGCTTAAACCAGCAGGAAATAAATGGATTACTTACAAGGGTTTGATGGGATATTTTGGTATGGCAAATGATAAGGATTTTAAAAATCTGGTTTTGCGCCCCGAGATAACTTCTTCGTATGCTGCATCAATTACTTACATCGCACCCAAAGTTATTTTTAGAAATCTGAGCGTGCCTGTTTTAATTTGCGATCCTGTTTCTAGCAATGATCCAATGCCATTTAAGGAGCAAAACATCGAGCTCACTGAAGCACATCCTGGCTTAATCACCAGAAAGGAATATGATGGTATTGAACACAATATTCATTATGCCAAACCGCAGCAGTTTGCGAATGATGTGATTGCGTTTCTAAATAAAGTTAGGTCGATGTCAACCAAATAACGACGTTCGTTAAGCCCTACCCGACTAACATAAGTATGTTTTTGTTTATAGGCAATATCTTATTATTGGAATTCTAACCTGAGGTCTAAAAGTCATTCTCGTCCGCCTCAGTTAAGATCTGTGTGATCTATCGTAGATTAGATTTTAAAGCAAGAGTCACTCCCTCCGCAGATTAGAGATACTCTTTAAGTTAAACGTTTTATATCGGCAAATGCTGCTTGACTGAGTTTTCCATCTGATCATTTAAAAATCTACGTAATTCATTATTGATCAGCGGGCAACCTTTCTTTCCTACTGATTTGATTAATATCCATTCAAAACTTTTTCCCCCAGATCTAATCAGATTTTAAAGCCTGAGTCACTCCCTCCGCAGATTAGAGATGACCTTTAAGTTGAAAGTTTTATGTCGGCAAATGCTGCCTAACTAAGTTTTCCATCTGATCATTTAAAAATCTGCGTAATTCATCATTGATCAGCGGGCAACCTTTATATTTTGCTGATCTGATCAATAGCAATTCAAAATATTTCCCGCAGATCTAATCAGATTTTGAAGCCTGAATAACTCGCTCCGCAGATTTAAAAAGATTTTTTAAACACGCATCTTCATCTTTATAAGGAATAACAGGAATGACCTTAAGAACAAAAAAAGCTGAGCCGATCATAAAACCGACTCAGCTTTAACAGCATCCAAAAAACTTCTAAAAACTGTATCTACTATTTAAATTCTATGCGTTGAGGCGCCGAAAAGAGTGCTTCACCTACCCCATTTGTTTTCACAGCAACCCTGGCATACATAAAGTTTCTTGAAGCCAGCGCTGCTGGAATAGTTACTGAAATTGTTCCGGGCTGCCCGATCACCACGTCGGCTGCTAACTTCTCTGCACTCGCGTCTTGCCTGGTATTATCTACGATCATGGTGGTTCCCAGATAAAGGTTAACGCGTTCCAGACTGCTGCCCGCGGTTACTTGTTGAACGGTGAATGTTGCGGTAATAGTTGTCCCTGATTTACTGCACGTTACATTACTTAAATTAAAGTGCGGCACTACGGGAACGTCGACTTGTGTGTTGCCACTCACTTTAACAGCAATAGAATCGGTATTATCTATCCACGGACCATTTCCGCGCAACCTCACCAGTTTATAATCTCCATCAAAAAGTGTAGCAGAGAATGTTCCATCCTGCGCTATAAAAACAGGGATTTTAGTAAAAAGGGAAAATCCACGTTGCCATAGTTCCAGCTGTACGCCATCAGAGCGAACGCCAACAGGTTGGTTTTGGAAAATAACCCGACCAGAAAGACGGGATGTTGGTGCATCATAATTATCCTTCTTGCAGGAAAAAAGTCCGACCATTGCGCACAATATGATATAGCTTATATTTTTCATGATGTTTAATTAATGAAATGGGTTACGAATAATTTTAGGATTGTTATTGAGAACGCTTTGGCTAATGGAAGAATAGTAATTCGCGATCTGGTAAAAGCGTGGTGCTTTGAACCTCGGCGCAACTTGCTTAATAAAAATGTATTTGTCATTCTTGGCAGCATCGCCCGTGCGTACTACCCGGTAAGGGTACAAAGCATAAAGCATTGCATCAGGACTGTTGGTACTGCCATTCCAAATCTTATCTGCAATGCGCCAGCGGGCAAGATCCCAAACGCGATGATCTTCAAAGGCCAGCTCAACCCTGCGTTCGTTTCTTAACCGATCGATGGTTAGGGTGGTTAAACTATTGGCACCGAAACCAGCTCTTTCTCTCAAGGTGTTAATATAGCTTAATGCACCTGCAGTTTGTCCAAGCTCGAAAGCCGCTTCTGCAGCATTCAGGTAAACTTCGCCTAATCTAAACCTGATCCAGGCAATATCAGTTCCACGTGTACGGGTACTGGCTAAAGGCGTGTTATCAATAAATTTACGCAGATAGAAACCTGTATTGGATAAATCCAAAGCTGAGCGTTGGGGACCATCAAGCCCTGTCAAAAGTTTACCGTCGGTGTATTTTGCACCCAAATCACCTTCTATAATCTGATAGGACGATCCATTCCATAAAGCCACACCAGCCTGTATGTTTACTGGTAAATTTCTGAAACTTGTTCCCGGATAAATCACTGTTCCGTATAAACGCGCATCTTTATTTGCAAATAGGTCCTGTGTATTGGCATAATAGATGTAATCACTATTATCTGCGGTCCTGGTTTTTAAGGTACCAGCTGTACCATCCAGGTATTCGTATTTCTCTACCAGATTTAAACTTGGTGCGATAGCTGAGGATGCCAAGTTATCTTCGCGCAGGGACCTTGCAATATTATCATAGCTAAATCCGTGCTTAAAGCCTTTTGACTGTAAGAAATCCTGAATTAAGATGAGTTCCGGATTCCCTGTTTTCTTGGTTAGTGCTTCATAGAAATTCTCACCGAGATTAGCAGCATTTGCTTTGTAAAGCGAATATGGACCCGCAATTACCTGCTTTGCGGCATCCAAAGCCTTATTGTAAAAATCATTTGCACGTTGCGCCGGGATGCCAACCTCGCCACCAGGCAAGGTTATTGGACTCGCCATTAAGCTGTTGTATTTTGCCAAAGAACCTGCATACAGCATCGCCCTGCATTTCAAAGCCAACACGGTGTATTTGTTCGCACGCGATGTGCTACCATTGTTACCCACCAGGTCTACAATTGCATCAAGCTCAGAAGCGATAAAATCGTAAACATCTACTTCCTTGCTTCTTGGAAGCTGAAGACTGGTGGCATCGCCACTGTAATCATAAACGAGTGGTGAAGTAACCAATGGCACGCCACCCATCCGTTTTACCATTTCGAAATAATCGTAGGCACGTAAAAAACGAAATTCGGCACTGAATTGATCTTTCTGCTGAGTAGTTAACTTTGTACTCTTCTGCACGCCTTCAATGCCTAAATTTACATCGCGGATAAATCCATAGTCCCAGAGTCTCCACCGATCTACCGGGTAAGAAATGATGTTATTGCGGTACTCATCGCCTGAATTGCCACTTCCAGACCATACCGCATCATCATAAGCAGTGTGCTCTGTCCAGCGATTTGTTAAAGAAGCATCGGTAGGAATCCGATCGTATAAGTTAGCAAGCACGCCTTCGATTAATTTAGGATCGCTAAAAACCTGGTCTTCCACCACAATACTTTGCGGTTCACGCTCCAAAAAATCCTTTTTACAAGCGGAGAAAACTGACATGAATGCAATAATGGCTATATAAGTTTTAATATTTTTCATTTTGGAAGTCTTAAAGTGTAACGTTAAATCCGAAATTAAACAATCGCTGTTGCGGATATACAATTCCATTGGTCGAAGATATTTCCCCATCAATTTCAAATTTCCTCAAGTTGTCAAACGAAATCAGATTCGTTCCATTTGCATAAACAAATATGTTTTTGAAACCTGCCTTTTCTATCCAGCTTTTTGGTAGCGAATAACCCAGTAAAAGGTTTTTTAAGCGGAGATAGGTGACATTGGTGATCCAGAAATCGTTTCGGTAAGAGAAGTTAGAAAGGCCGGGATTATCTTTACGTAAAGCAGGATAAGTTCCTGGAATCCATTCACTATTCGGATTGAACGGATCTGCCCGGTGCCAGCGGTCATTTAACAGGTAAGCCGGAGAGTTTCCGTTATTTTGAAATGGAATCTGCAATTCGTATTCCCTCTGGAAAGTTTGCATACTTGCACCTGCAAAATCAAATTGTAAGGTAATGCCTTTCCAGATTACACTTCCGTTAATCCCAATATTCAGGTAAGGGAGACCACCCTGGGCATATCCAATCGGACGTTGATCCATTCCATTTATAATTCCATCGCCATTGGTATCTTCAAATTTAAGATCGCCAGGCAGCAGCGTACGATTTCCCTGTCCGTCATTATTAACCGGATAATTATCTATTTCATCCTGCGATTGAAAACGGCCGATAACATGGTGGCCGAAATTTACACCCGCCCAACGATCTACACCAGAATTTCGGTATTCATCCCAAGAGTTACCAAAACGCGGCTTATAATAATCGAGGGTACGCAAGCGCGATAGTGTCGCATTTACACCAATCGAATAATCAACTGCTCTGACTTTACTTCGGTAAGTGATAATTCCCTCCATTCCGCGATTAGCATCAGAATTGACGTTATCATCCGGCAACGAATAACCCACTTCGCTCGGCAATAAAATGTCATATCTTGGAGCGGGTAATCCAGTTCGTTTGCGCTCAAAAAAATCGATAGAACCGGTTAGCTTGTTATTTAGCAGCGCAAAATCAATCCCAATGTTTTTCGCGATACTGGTAATCCATGACAAATTAGTTATGGGTAAGCCCCTAGGCGCAACACCGGTAACCAGCGACCCATTAAAAACGGCGCCGCCACGTGCATAGTCATAACCTTGCAGATAACTAAAAGGCGCAACCAAAGGCAAGGTGGTATCACCATAGGGCTGACGATCTGTACCGGTTTGACCATACGAAACCCGAAGTTTCAGGTTATCTACAAATTTGATGTTGCGAAAGAAGTTTTCCTTTGAAATAATCCAGCCCGCAGAAACACCCGGAAAGAAACCGAAGCGATTTTCTTTTCTAAACAGAAATGAACCATCGTAACGGCCCAGCGCTTCCAGTAGGTATTTTTGTTTGTAATTATAGTTTACTCTTCCAATATAACCTGCCCGTGCAGATACCCCGTAACTGTTGCCCAAAAATGTCTGGTCTGCGAAATAAATTAGTGGCACTGTATTGTTGGGTGGATTACTGATCATTTCTACGTAGTCATCCGTAGAATCGTAACGCTCATAAGCCGCCACCACATCAAATGAGTGTTCGCCAAAGTTTTTAGCATAGTTTAATTGAAACTGACCGAAGTTTTCGGCAATCTCTCTTCGTTCCTTTCTTCTAAACGGATTTTGATTTCCACCGTTTATATTGTAGCTGTTTGTAGCCGGATCATAGGTATAAGCATTGTAGGTATACTCGAAATTTTCACCGATGTAAGTGGTATAATTATAGGAATACGTCGCCTTTGCTACCAGACCAAAAGGAAGGCTATACTGGGCATAAAAATTCGCCTTCAATGCCCGCCAGTCATTGTCAGCATAACCTGAAATATCTTCTTCGTAAGTAGCAGGGTTTACATTGATGTTGTGTGTTGCATTAATATAATTCGGATTATCATTGGCGTAGGGACGTTCAGTTGGCCAGTTGGTATACAAACTCAATAATGGATTAAAGTAATCATCATAACCTGGTACCCCAGATTGATGACGGCGTTCGAGTCTTCCGGCAATCTGTGTTCCAATTTTTAAGCCTTTTGTTAAACCAGCATCCAAATTTGCCTGAATATTGGTCCGGTTAAAACTAAAATCCTTAATTACCGCTTCTTGATTAAGGTGTGTAGCGGAGATAAAGAAATTGGTATTGTTTGACCCTCCAGATGCATTTGCAGATAAATATCGCTGTGGAACATTCGGTTTTACGATGAAATCATAATAGTCGAAACTTTGGAATCCCGGTTCCGTTCCGGCTTGCCATTTGTCTAACAGTTCCCTTGTCCATATGGTTGGTCTTTTCAAATTTTGATCAGACTCGGCTAACGCCCTTACATAATCACCTGCATTTGCGGGTTTAGGCATTCGGGTAAAATTTTGCAAACCGTAATAAGATGAAATATTGATGGTGGTGGACTGATTGGCACGCCCTTTTTTAGTAGTAACCAGTACCACGCCATTCGCTGCACGAAGACCATAAATGGCTGCTGAGGCATCTTTTAGTATGGAGATGCTTTCGATGTCATTTTGGCCGAGGTTGTTAAACTGCCCTGCATCCGATGGGACCCCGTCTATTACATAAAGGGGTTCACCCATATTTCTGATTTGTAATCCGGTTGCACCGCCTGGGCGGGCATCTGCCTGTCGGGTGTTTACTCCCTGAATTTTTCCAACAAGTGCACCTGATGTGGTAATGGCCGGGGTTCGCATAAGCGCATCAGATTTAATGTCGCTCACGGCTCCGGTAATGGTTGATCTTTTTTGTGCGCCGTAGCCCACCACCACTACCTGTTCCAGTGAATTATCTTGTGCAACTAAGGAAACATTGATCGCAGTACGTTCCCCGACTTTAATTTCCTGCGTGGTAAAGCTGATGTAAGAGAAAACCAGCGTAGCTTGCTGATTGGGTACGTTAATGGTGTAATTTCCATTCGGATCGGTTTTTACGCCGTTGGTTGTACCTTTCAGAATGACATTGACCTCTGGCATTCCCAGACCTCTTTCATCCAGTACTTTTCCTTTTACAGAAATCTGGGCGAACGCCATAAACGAGATAAAAGTCAGAACGACGGTTAAAATCGTTTTAAGAAACGTCCTTTCATAGATAAAGACTCTCATAAGATAAGATTTATTGGTTTATATTTGGTTGATTCGAAATATTGCAGACGTGGCGATCCAGATCAGTGTTAAAGTTGAGAAACACGATCACTGAAAGCACGTCAATACCGGCAGCTGCACCATCAAACAGGTGCAACGCATGTTAAAAAGACCAATTAGTTACTTTGGCCTGTAAAATTGCCTATTTAGCTTTTCCCCATAACCCTTCAGATGTCATCTGTACACGCTTCATCGTGCCGTCGTTGTTATAATATATTCGATCTATGCATACAGAGCGATGGAAACTCCCTCCCGCTGTTTCAATGCCGCCGTTATGGTAAACAAAATACCAATCGCCTTTAAAGTCAACTATTGCGTGGTGGTTGGTGTTACTGTTTCCAGCCAATTCATTTAAGATGCCTTTATACTCCCATGGGCCATTGATGTTGTTGCTCATGGCGTAAGCAATTTTTTCTGGAAATCCGGTTGCGAAGGACAGATAGTATGATTTACCCCGTTTATGAATCCAAGGCGCTTCGGTGAATTTCGGCAGTGTAACCGGGATGATTTCTCCAACAGTTTCGATCATGTTTTCTTTGAGTTTGATCATATAACATTGCGTATTCCCCCAGAATAAATATGCCTGTCCATCATCATCGATAAATACGGTAGGATCAATATCATCCCAGCTGATATTTGTCCATTTTGTAGTCATATCGTTTGTAATCAACGCAGTTCCGCGCGCATCTTTAAAAGGGCCGATGGGGCTGTCTGACGCAGCTACACCTATTGCCTTTCCCCTCTTTCCATTTTCATTCTTATGTTCGGTAGAAACATAGTAATAAAATTTCCCCTTGCGCTCAATTACCTGAGATGCCCAGGAAGTCTGATCAACAGACCAGCTAAAATCTTTATTGCGTAACGGAACAGGGTGTTCTGTCCAGTTCTTTAAATCTTTAGAAGAGAAAACAAGCCAGTTAGGCATTTCATACCGCTTACCTTCCCCGGTATCTTCGCCGGCATAGATATAAAAGGTATCACCAACTACTAAAGCAGCAGGATCTGCAGTATATTTATGTGTGAAAAGTGGATTTGAAGTGGCTTGAAAAGCAGTTTGATTGGCTCCATTCTGCGTGGCAGTTGGAGATTGGGCCATGGTATATACGCATGCCGACAATTGCATCGCAATTAAAAGTGAAATTAATTTCATGAGTTTATATATTGGTTAGTTAGTAAACATCATGAATAAATGCGGTTTTAATCCACCATTTATCCATGATCGTTTTCATTGACAACCAAATATAATTAATAAAACTTATAAACGTCTAAATAACGTTTGTTTATTATTTTATTTTTTTAATGCTTCATCCAACTGAACTATTCATCAAAAGGTAAGTGTAATCATGCTATTAGCTGATCTGCCTTTTGCAGCAATCAAACCGATTATATGCTGTTAAACGGCGTAATAACTGAATGGCTCCAATGGCTTAGGTACATCACTTTCTCCAAGCAACTGTTTAATATTGATTTCAATAGTAGTCGCAATGGTTGTAACCGCAGTATCTGTAGGCTTATTATTAAAAGGCTCTTGTAAATGCGTGGCAGATTTTTCCAGTAAAAAGAATGCGGAAGAAATGACCAGTAATAATGGAATTTCAAAGAAGCTATCAATGTTTCTTAAAGCTATAGAAAGCGTTACCACGAAAATGTAAATGAAAAAGTGTAAAAACAATCGGTAAGTTTTAGGGAAAACGGTACTTTTAATTCGCTCTGCCATGCCCATCCAGTTGGAAAAGTTTACCAGCGTATTGTTAATCTGAATATGACTAAATAGTTCTAATGAACCTTTTTCTCTTAATCCGGCAACCTGCAGCGTATTTAACTGCAGCAAGGCAAGCGGTTTGTTATTGTGGCTTTTAATGCTTTCCAGGTCTTTCTCGCTCAGGTACTTACTGATGTTTTCAAGTGGATCGTTCCCCCTTAATGTCTGCCCAAGGCTGAAGCACCATGCAATATGTCTAAAGGCTAGTTCTTTGATTTCGCTTTTTTTAGTTTCCGAAACAAAAGATTGTAACTGCAATACAAAAGTCCGGCTGTCGTTTACAATACTTCCCCAGATTTTCCTGGCTTCCCACCACCTGTCATAGGATTGATTAATTTTGAACGATAGGATTACAGAGATTGCCGTACCAATAAAAGTAGGTATGGCGATGGGCATTTCGGGAATGAGGTTCCGGTATTCGCCCGTAAGGTAGTTGACAAGCAGACCAATGATGAGTACATAAAGTACTTCTAGTTTTATTTTCTTTAGAATGTAGGATGCAGGAATCGTTTTATTAAGTAGCATGTTAAATTAATGATGTTAATTTCAAAAAATGATACCGAAGTTTTAGCATCGGGATCGATTATCTCTTGTCAATATGCTAATTAATAAAAACTATGCCACAAAATTTTTACAATATTAGATTTCTATGATTGGATTTTGCTTTGGCAGGGTAAACCAAAATTCGCTGCCGTTTCCGTTTTCGCTGGTTACTCCTATTTCTCCACCATGTTTCTTGATTATTTCTGCTGAAATATAGAGCCCCAGGCCCAGACCTGAATATTGACTACCTTTTGAGTCAACACGGTAGTAACGATCGAATAAATGTGCCGCTTTTTCGTGGTCAATACCTGGTCCTGAATCGATTACAGATATCCGGACTGCATCTCCTTGATCAACGGCCTTTACGCTGATTAATTTTTCATCCGGCGCATACTTGATGGCATTGTTTACAAAATTAATAATCACCTGCTGAATGCGATCGGCATCACCATAAATGTTTATGGAAAGATTTCCTTCCACCTGGATTTTATAAATTCCTTCCCGGTTGATGTGTGCACAGCATTCATTTACGGCCTCCACAATATTGAACAGATTTTTGTTCAAATGCAACTGTCCTTCATTCATTTTACTGGCATTAAGCAAGTCTTCGATAAGGATCGTTACCTTTTTTAAACTCTTATTGGCCTGGTCAATCAGTCCCGATACCTTTACATCATCCTTTGGTTTGATTCTATCCAGCAGCTGCAAGGTACCGCTTAAAATGGTGATCGGCGTTCTGAGCTCGTGACTTGCAATACTGATGAAATCGTCTTTATGCTGATCGGCCTGCTTTTCTTTACTGATATCCTGCACGGTGCCAAGCAATTTCTTTGAATTGTTTTCACCTGGCTCCATCCGGCCCTGTAAATGAACCCATTTAAGACCAGAATGCTCGACATCAACCTGCCCCACAAAGTCGATGGAGGATTGTTCGGGGAGGTGAGAAAAAAGCGCCCTTAATTCTACCGCATCTTCCTTTATAAAACTATTCACCAAGCCCTCAACATCCAGCTTATCCTGGTCTGCATTTAATCCTATAACTTCTTTTAAGCCTTCGGAATGCATGACTTCTCCATTATCGAGATTGATTTCAAAAACGGCCATCCTAGAATATTTGAGCGACATGTTCAGGCGTTTTTCACTTTCCTGATAGCTTTTCATGAATGTATAGTCATCAAGAACTGTATAGGCAAAGCGTTTATCGCCATCGATATAAACAATGGTGGTCACATGCACCCAAACCAGATCTCCATTCTTTTTCTTCAGGCAGGCTTCGAGTTTGAAGAAGGGCTTGCCGTGTGACCACATCTGGTGCTGAAGGTTTTCCCAAGATTCAATGTATTGTTTACAGGCAAAGTCGAGGATTTTTTTACCACAAATCTCTTCTTTAGTGTAGCCAAGCAGATCAGTCAGTGCATCATTAACTTCTAAAATCACCAAATTTTCGTCGATGATTTTTGTGGCAGCAGAGGTAAGTGAGAAGATTTTCCTAAATCGCTCTTCGCTCTGCATGTATTTCGCTTGATAATCCTCTTCTGCCATTACTGGTTCCATTTTTCTATCCTAACTTCTGCTTAAAAAACACTAATTTCTACAAAAAGCTATTGCTCCTTTAATTGATCAATTTGTTTACCATATTCATCAACTCTTGAAAATCAAAAGGCTTAGAGATATAACCTGTTGCCCCTGCATTTGATGCAATTTGCCTCCCTTCCCTGCTTGCCGATATGATAATCACAGGAATTTCCCTTGTCCCCGGGTTTTTACGAAGCATCTGGAGTACCTGATCTCCAGAGAGTACCGGCATCCAAAGGTCCAGTACTACCAAATCTGGCGACTGTTTTTCTACTATTCCTTTAACATTCAAGCTGTTCTGCTCAGCAATTATGGTATAGGGAGAATCCTCAAATACCATTTCAAGCATGTCAAGAATTCCTTCATCATCATCACATATCAAAATTTTTTTATTCTCACTCATCACGCTATGCTAATTTTTAGTATTTACCGGCAACGTAAAGCTGAAAGAAGATCCCTTACCTTTCTCACTCTCTACCCATAATGTGCCATTATGATTCTTAATGATCTGTTCGCAGATATAAAGGCCGATACCCATACCCGGAAAACGTTGCTGAATTTCTCCAGCCCTAAAAAAACGTTCAAAAATTTTCTTTTGGTCTTCTGAATTAATGCCCATCCCTTCATCGGTTACAGATACCTTTACAAATTCACTTACCCTAGAAATGTGCACCTTTACCGTTTCTGCTTCCGGTGAATATTTGATTGCATTAGATAGCAAGTTATTCAATACCTGAACAATATGCGATTCATCTGCTGAAACAGTGATTCCAGAGTTACCAGTTACCTGGATCTGATGGTGATTGGAAGCCGACTGGATCGCTTCAACCGTTTCTTTTACCATCTTATCGAAATCGAAGGGCTTTTTATGCAGCTCAATATTACCAGTTTGAATTCTGGATACATCCAGGAGCTCGGCAATGAGGTTATTCAACCTATCCAGGTACTGGGAGGTTTTGGCCAACATATTTTTAAAACGGTCGCTGGCATTTTCGGGCATTACCCTTTCCATGGCCTGCACGTAGCCTTTAATGGTGGTTAAAGGTGTTTTCAATTCATGACTGGCGATGGATAAAAAATCATCTTTTCTTCGCTCAATTTCCCGCTTTTCTGTAATGTCTTCTATTGCGAGTAAAATCTGGTCTTTAAACTGTCCTTCCAGCTCTATACGGTAAGCGTTAAGCAACATCAGCTTACGGCCAATGTGGGGAAAATCATGTTCCACCTCGAAATCTTCTACCGGATTATTGGTGGGCAGGATATCAACTAACAATTCCCTCAGCTTTGGTATGTCCCACTGGTGGTTACCCAGTTTATACAAATTTGCGCCAACAGTTTCTTCTCTGGTTACCTTGAAGGTTTTAATAAAATGATCATTTGCGCTAACTACTGAGAAATCTGGATCCAGAACCAATAAACTCTCCCTAACCGTTTGAATAATACTGGTTAAGAAAAGTTCACTTTCTTTAAGACTTTGCGTGCGTTCTGCAATCTGCTTTTCCATGGAGTCTTGCTGTTGCTTCAGATCCTGCTCCGCTTTTTTACGTAAACTTACATCATGCTGCACGCCGATAAAGTGCGTTACCTGCCCGTTCGCATCAGTTACCGGCGATATGTAAAGCTCATTCCAGAACAAGTCTCCATTCTTTCGGTAATTCCTGATGTCTACCGTGCAACCTTCGCCTTTTAAAACTGCTTCGCGAATCATTGCACGTTCTTTTTGAGAACGATCTTCACGCTGCAAAAACCTGCAATTATGCCCTATAATTTCTTCACGACTGTAACCGCTGATCTTTTCGAAAGCACTGTTGCAGTAAATAATGGGATTATCTGGTTCCAGATTATCAGTAATGATGATTCCTGATACAGAGGCATCCATTGCACGTGTAAGCAGTTCAAAATCCTGTTTAAAGTCGCTATTGGAGATGGTGAAGTCTCCGTTTTCAATTATGTTCATTGTTTTCTGGTCAGTTCCATCAATTTTTTCTGAATGGCCATTCATATTTCTAATATTTTAACCTATCCTCATTGATTATTAGCTACATTTTCCAACAGGGAAAATGATAACAATTAGATACATTAACTATAAAAGGGATATTTAGTTTTTAAAGCAGAAAAAAAATCTACCATAAAATGGAATGAAGGGCGATTCAACATCCGGAATAGGAAAAAAACAGCGAATACGTGGTGTCTCGTCAGTTTTTATTGACATTCTCCTGAGAATTTTGTTTAGAGCAGGCAGGAATAGACTTATAAAGCTTCCTTAAAAACATTCTTGGCAACACCTTGTTTAATATCAGTATTTAAACTCGATATAATATGGACAAGCTAGAATTAAAAGGAGCCTGGAATGAGCTCAAAGGAAAAGTAAAACAAGCTTATGGCGATCTTACTGATGACGATTTGAAGCATGAGGAGGGAAAAGACGATGAGCTTTATGGAAGAATCCAGCAGAAGACTGGAAAAACCCGCGATGAAGTGATTACGTGGTTAAAATCATTATAGAAAATAGCACGCCACATTATATTTAAGGTAATGTGGCGTTCATTTATCATTCTTTTGCAGATGATTAGGTTTAAATGGGATAATTAAGATTGCATTTAAGTATTCTTCTTTGCTTTTGCGCCAGCACATCTTCTACTGCAATAGACAATACTATCCCAGTTTTTCTCCCATTTCTTTCTCCAATTGAATGGCATCTGGCAAACCGGACAGGTTTTAGCTGGAAGATTCTCCTTTTTTACCCCTTTCATGATGCGTTTTTTTCAGTTGATTTTAATGAAAGTGAAACTGAATATCATTCCTAATCATTAAATCAGATTATCACTAAATTTCACTTTTCAACAGAAATATGGTCATGCTTCTGGCACCATGTGCGCCCAACACCAAAGACTGTTCTATATCTGCGGTTTTAGAAGGACCAGCGATGAAAGTTCCAAAGCCATAATCTGCATTTCCAATTACGCTGTAAGCATCATGCATGGTTGCCACAATGTTTTCTTCGCGAACCAGCATGCCTAAATGCTGCGTAATGAAAGGCAAAACCCTTGCGCCCATTTTATCTTCAGTAACCCAAACAGCACCGTTCTCTGCAACTGCAAAATGCGTTTCGAAAACGGCTAACTCTGCATTTACAAATTCATGTGGATCTTCTTCGCCGGTAAATGGCGTATAAAAATCAAGCGCTTGCATTGGGCTTAATAACCTTGCACCAGGGGGATAATGCTCCAGTGCATACAGGTTGATGTCTTCCACTTTATGAATAATTACTACCCGCCCGCCAATAAAATTAATCATCTGAACAAACTTATCTCTTACAACAGATTTGGCTGGAGAATCGAATTGTAAATCTTCCGGTAAGGTGGTTATTTGAGGTTGGTTATTTAGAATTGCCGATAATATTGCTGCTCTGCTCATGGTTAATTATTATAGCTTGTCTAGTTATCAATGGTGTTGTGGTTCCTTATTTATTGTTCTTTTTAAACCATTCAGAAAAAGATTCTTTTGGTGGCGTTGGCATCTCCCTGTTTTTGAACCAGAGGTTTAACTGGTTATTTACGGTAAAAGGTGCATTTTTCAATGTCCAACGGCCGATTTTACCAGCTAATTTAAAGCGTGTTGGAGAAGATAACGTAAAGTCCATTACTTTCATGGCAATTGTTTTTGCAGCGGGAGAATGTCCTTCCTTTACAATCACCTGTCGCCATTTATAAAGCTGATCATGAATATCAATTTTTACCGGGCAAACGTTGGTACAAGAGCCGCAAAGCGTAGATGCGAAAGGTAGATCGGCATATTCTTTCATGTCCAAATTTGGCGCTAAAATTGCCCCGATAGGCCCTGCAATGGCATTATGATAACTGTGTCCACCACTTCTGCGGTAAACAGGACAAGTATTCATACAGGCACCACAGCGGATACACTTCAAAGAGTTACGGAAACTTTCGCGCCCCAATTGCACGCTTCTGCCATTATCTACCAGTACAATGTGCATCTCCTGCCCTTTTCTGGGCTTCTTGAAGTGGCTTGAATAGGTGGTAATGGGCTGTCCGGTAGCGCTCCTGGTTAACAGCCTTAAAAAAACGCTCAAGTGCTTTTTCTTAGGGAGCAACTTTTCAATCCCCATAGAAGCAATGTGAATGTCGGCCAGATGGGCGCCCATATCTGCATTTCCTTCATTGGTACAAACCACAAACTCTCCCGTTTCAGCAATGGCAAAATTTACGCCGGTGAGGGCGGATCTTCTGGTGAGAAAAGTTTCCCTTAAATGAATACGTGCGGTTTCGGTGAGTACCTGAGGATCTGAAACACCTTCGGCTGTACCTAAGTGTTCGTGGAATAGCTGCCCAATTTCCTCTTTCTTTTTATGGATACAAGGCAATACAATGTGGCTGGGTGGTTCTTTGGCCAGTTGCACAATCCGTTCACCAAGGTCAGAATCGATCACATCGATCCCATTTCTTTCCAGGTATTCGTTTAAATGACATTCTTCGGTGAGCATCGATTTGCTTTTCACCATCTGATTAATCCCCTTCCCTTTTAGCAGTGAAAGTACAATTTTATTGTGCTCGTCTGCATTGGCTGCCCAGTGGACGATAATGCCATTGCCCTGTGCTTTGGATTCAAATTCGATGAGGTAATCGTGCAGGTTGGAAAGCACATTGTCTTTAATCTGCGAGGCTGTTTCCCGCAAGAGTTCCCATTCAGAAATGCCATGGGCTGCCTTATCACGTTTGGCCCTGATCCACCACAAAGTATCATCATGCCAGTTTACGCGTTCTTCGTCTTTGTTAAAGATATCTGATAATTCTGCGTGTTTAATGCCGCTCGTTGTACTCATCCTATCCTGCATTTAATATTTCTGCAATATGCAGCACTTTCACATTACTTTTCTTTCTCTTCAAAATACCCTCCATGTGCATCAGGCAAGACATATCTGCAGCCGTAATAAATTCTGCTCCATTCATCAGGTGGTCTTCTACCCTGTCTTTTCCCATCTTGGCTGATACCGCTTCCTCGGCTACACAAAAGGTACCACCGAAGCCACAACATTCATCTGGACGGGTAAGCTCGATGATTTCCAGCCCCTGTACCTGTTTCAGCAATTGCATGGGTTTAGAAAAAGGTTGATCAACCAGTTCGGTCATCGAAGATAAATGCAAACCGCGCTGGCCATGGCAACTCTGGTGTAATCCCACCTTATGTGGAAAGGCTGCTGTGATTTTTTCTACCTTCAAAACGTCAGTTAAAAACTCTACGAGTTCATAAACTTTTTTGCGGATGCCTTGCGCATCACCTTCCCGTTTTTCATCATGAAGGTGGTCTTTGATGTGGAGCACACAACTTCCTGACGGGGAAACGATATAATCAAAGGCTGCGAAGTTTTCTATAAATAAACTGTTACAGTTTTTAGTTAAATGCTCGTAACCAGAGTTGGCCATTGGCTGCCCACAACAGGTCTGGTTGGTCGGATAATGTACATCCACGCCCAGTTTTTGAAGCAATTTAAGGGTAGCAATGGCTGCATTAGGATAAAACTGATCTACGTAACAGGGAACAAATAAACCTACTCTCATCTATTAAAAATCTCCCTCCGATTTACTTTTGCGCACTGAAATATCTGCATCATGGTATGGTTAGAATCTATAAAGCTAAAATAGCCCGTTTTAAACAGGCAACTGTTATGCACAATCATGTATTTAATTTTTTTTTGGATGGTAAATCCTATACTTATTACTCCTTACAGCACTGTTTTTAGACTAAGCATCAAAGCCAACTTTACGCCAACCGCTTGGTTCTGATGATTTTTGAGCTAAACTCAAAACCCCGCAAACTGTTATATTTTGCGGGGTTTTAATGCCATCTGAACCTCGCAGGCGCATTCGCCTGAGGGCTTAAATGTTATTTAGAGAATTTGTATGTGGTAGAAGTTTTATAAGTTTCTCCAGGTTTCAACACCGTACTTGCAAAATTAGGGTGGTTTGGTGCGTCAGGGAAGTGTTGTGTTTCTAAACAAATCGCCGAGCGGAACGGATAGGATTTGCCACCCTTACCATCTTTATCTGCACCGGTTAAAAAGTTTCCACTGTAAAACTGCAAGCCAGGTTCAGCAGTGTAAACTTCCATTTTGATTCCTGTAAGGGTACTTTTTACGGTAGCCACAGGCGTTTTATCGTCATGTTTATTTAGGGCAAAATTATGGTCGTAACCTTTCCCAAATTTCAACTGCTCATTGGTTTCTTCAATTGATTTTCCAATTGTTTTTCCTTTGGTAAAATCAAAAGCTGTACCGGCTACTGCCAATAATTTTCCTGTTGGAATTAGGGTTGAATCAACAGGAGTAATAGAATCTGCTGCAATGGTTAATTCATGATCGAGAATTGATTTATTTCCTTCTCCGTTTAAATTGAAATAAGCGTGATTGGTTAAATTCACTACCGTGGCTTGATCTGTGGTGGCCGCATAATCAATCTGCAAAGCATTATCATCTGTTAAGGTGTAAACCACTTTCACATCTAGCTTACCAGGATAACCTGCTTCACCATCTTTAGAAACGTAAGTAAGTTCCAGTTTCTTTCCATCTACCTGTTTGGCATTCCAAACTTTACCATAAAAGCCATCTGTTCCGCCATGAAGGGTATTGGGCCCATCGTTTAACTGTAAAGTATATGCTTTACCGTTTAAGGTAAATTTGCCTTTACCAATGCGGTTTCCGTATCTACCGATTAATGCCCCAAAGAAGGGTTCACCTTTTTTGCGGTAAGCGCCAATGCTGTCATAGCCCAACACTACGTCTGTTAATTTATTATCTTTATCTGGCACTAAAAGTGAAACAATCCGCCCACCAAAGTTGCTAATGGTTACGGTAGCGCCACTGGCGTTTTTTAAGGTATAAAGGGTAACGGCTTTACCATCAATGGTTGTATTGTATTTCAAAGAATCAGTCTGCGTAGCGGCTTCAGCCCCTTTTTCTGCCTTCGGATTACAAGAATATAATGATACTGCCAAACATACAGTTGCTAAGGGTATTGCGCTAAGCATTATTTTTTTCATAGAGATTTATTTTGGTTAGGGCTAAATTAAGAAAATATATTATCGTTGCCATGACGATAATAATTATAATTGTAAGAATATTGATGCGTGGCTTGTTCCATTATCTATAAATCACCTAATTTCTATCTATATGCATGCCCTTACCTTCAAACCCAAGGCTTATTTATTTGACTTAAATGGTACCATGATTAACGATATGGAATATCATACCATGGCCTGGCGTTCGATTATGAATAATGATCTGGGCGCCAATCTCGATTATGAAACCGTAAAAAAGGAAATGTATGGCAAAAACCATGAGGTGCTGGTTCGGGTTTTTGGCGAAGGCAGGTTTAGCGAGGCTGAAGTGGAAAAACTTTCTTTCGATAAAGAAAAGCGTTACCAGGAAGGGTACTTTCCACATTTGGCGCTGATTGATGGTTTAGACGCTTTTTTAGAAGCTGCAAAGAACAGTAATATCAAAATGGCTATTGGTTCTGCAGCAATTCCTTTTAATATAGACTTTGTGGTGGATGGCTTAAAGATTCGCCATTACCTCGAGGCAATTATAAGTGCACACGACGTTGTCACAAGCAAGCCAGATCCTGAAACTTTTTTAAAAGCCGCAGCTGCCCTTCAGGTAAAGCCAGAAGATTGCCTTGTTTTTGAAGATACGCCGAAAGGTGTAGAATCTGCTCTCAACGCCGGAATGAAGTGTGTGGTGATTACCACTACGCATCATATTGCCGAATTTGAGGCTTACCCTAATGTTCTTTTTTCTATCAATGATTATCATGATAATCAATTAAATACGCTCTTTTAAAATGGCAAAATATATTAATCAAAAACCGGTTCTCGTTGCTGTAGATTGCATTATCTTCGGTTACGATGGCGATCAGCTCAAACTTCTGGTAATCAAAAGGGCCATAGAACCCATCAAAGATCAATGGAGTTTAATGGGTGGTTTTATTGGCGAATCAGAAGATTTAGATGGCGCTGCAAAGCGGATTTTACTGGAACTTACTGGTTTACATGACGTTTATCTGGAGCAGTTACATGCCTATGGCAGACCAGACCGTGATCCTATCGAACGTACCGTTTCTGTGGTTTACTTTGCCCTGATAGACATCAATAAATACAGTACGCAGATTAATGATCAGTTCCACGCCGAGTGGTTTAGAATTAAAGAAGTTCCGGAACTCATTTTCGACCATGATGTGATGGTGCAGGCGGCAATGGATAAAATTCGTTACCAGGCTGCCCTCCATCCTATTCTCTTTGAGTTATTACCGAAAAAATTTACTATTCCCCAGTTACAAGCGTTGTATGAGCAGGTTTATGATGCTCCGATTGACAATCGAAACTTCATCAGAAAAATTACGGCCAGTGGTTTATTAATCAAGCAAACGGAAAAAGATAAATCAAGTTCCAGGCGTGGTGCATTTTATTTTAAGCTGGATAAAAATAAGCATAAAGCACAGTTTCAGTCTTTTTTAAACTTCATCCCTAAGCCTGTAAGATAATTTTTAGGGCAATTTTGAAGCGATATGCATTTAGTTATCAAGACCTTAAATTCTTTATAAGATAAAACAGGAACCGGCCGCCAAATTATTTTAAAAAAAGATTTGCGTGGTTAATTATAATCTCTATATTTGCACCTCCTTAAACAAAAGGAAATGATTCCGTAGCTCAGCTGGTAGAGCATTACACTTTTAATGTAGTGGTCCTGGGTTCGAATCCCAGCGGGATCACA
>JAZBLB010000001.1:237044-292055 GCA_037032985.1 Bacteroidota bacterium | reverse complement strand
TTTACCCTTTCCCATTGCTTTTTCTCTTCTTCTCCTGGTTCATGCTGATCAAAGACTGATATTTCCTCATGCTGGCTTGGATCATAACCCGCAATAAAATCCTGATAATTTTCAAATTCGTCCAGTCTTAACATATTTCGGTGGAACCTGCTACTGGAGGTTTTGAAATAGGCTTTGCATCCATCAGCAGTGAGTTTTCTCACAAAAGCCTCAATATTTTCCGGGCAGGTGATATTTTCTCGGCATAGCCAGAGCCTAAGAAACGCTTCATTGACAATACAGTCCGCGTTCACATCGTCTTTGATGTACCTAAAGCCATAGTAATATATTGAAGGGTATAGTAGGTGATAAAAAAATTCCAGCCCTTTCTCGTTTCCTTCTTTAAACTTTATAAAATATCTTCTGTGACTCGGTAACTGCATATTAATTTATTATAAGATTTGGGTAACTAACTGTGGTTTAAAATTGTCTGGCTAGGATTAAATCATTAAATGCAAGACATTTAGCGTCTTTTATACAATTTGTATTTCGATCAGTCTGATCAATATTTTGTTATTCGTCACCCCGTCTGGAACTGATCGCAAAATCCTTTGCCAGTATCCTAAGGCTTATGCAAAGGAGATACGGGAATGGGTCCAGATGAATTTTAGTATTTGAAAAGTCCAGGCATAGCAAAGTCAAGACCATGATTATTGATGTTTTCATGAGTTAAGAGGAATAAAATAGCCTCAAATAATGATAGAAATTAAGGCGTGGGCGATAGAAATTATTGAACTGCTTTTAATAAGGATGGCCCATTACCTGATTTATTCCGGCGGATAGATAACAAGCTTAAACAACAGATTAATTAAATATACCATGAGAAAGACAATTGATTTGGTTACAAGTATTTAATTGAATAACAAAACCCTGTCCGATCAAGACCTGTAAGTTACCTCTAACCTTAATCAGGCGATCATGAACGGAACAGGGCATGCCTCCTCTAAACTGGATTCTTAGGTTTTAAAGCATATAAAAAATCAAACGGGCACGGAATGGAATGACTTCCATTATAAGGATGTTTTGGATTTGAATAGAACGCAAAAACAGATAGCGCTTTGGGATGAAGGGCAGCAATGATTTGTACAGTTGTTTCTTTTTGGTTCATACTCGTATTGATTATATACGAGTCTTGATTGGATGCTAATACCTGTGGGGCCGCAAACCATTACACCTAAAAGTTTCTGACGCCTTACGTTGAAATGGAATTACAGCAGCACCCACAGTTATTTCAATACACAAATATAGCGCATCCAAATAGACTGTAGGTAATAATCTGCTGTCTTGCTTCAACGGCGTCAGAATTTGGTGTCGCAAGACTCTTATTAATACCTAATAACAATAAACGAATATAACTAAAATATGTAACACATGTATGTCATTTTGAATTTATTTTTTTTATCCTTTTACAGACTATGCAGAAAGAGATTTACATTTCTGAAATCGACCAATATGTTATAGACTTTGTCATTAAGCTAAGGGATGAACATAAGCTAAAGCAAGAAGACATTGCCAATGTTTTAAATGTAAAGAGAACATTCATTACCAATATTGAAAGTCCTAAAAATCGAGCTAAATACAACCTCTCTCACATAGATAAATTAGCAGATCATTTCGGGCTTTCACCAAGAGATTTTCTGCCTAAAGAATCTTTGTATAAAATAATGATATAGTGTCTGCGCTTTCCTGGATGATATAGGGATATCTGTGGAGAATATCGGATTGAAAAATTCGGTTAATATCTCTCCGTAGATGCCTTTTTGATACTCTGAGAGGGGTTTTACTTTTCTCATTTCGCTGTATTTAGGGGGTATTTGGCAGACTTTTGTCAGACTTTTCACCCTTGATTTCTACTTTAAAATTAAAGGAAAACAAGCAATTTTGCAAGGGAAACCCATTTTTTATCTTTATCCGATTTAGTGTTTTTAAAATATAACTGTCAGACTTTTAACCAAAGACCTCGAAACACCACTACCACAAACCTGCAAATAACTGAAAATAAAGGATTTAAACAACAGTGGGATTTATACATTCTAAAGTTTCAATCATAGAGTTTAAAGATGAACGACAGTCTTAGCATAAAGCGATTATCATGGTATATATCGGGGGAAAACCTAAAACTTCATTGTTGAATCGTGAAACCTCTTCAACTGGCAAGTAGTGTGTGATACCTTTGAAATGAAAAACTCTGAATAGCTGATGTTAGCTAAAAATGTATTTACTGCATTTCTCCAAATTACATCTTTTTCTCTCGCCATTATTAAAACGGGTATTATAATTGAATTCAAATCTTTAGCTGAGATTTTGGGTTCGGTTAAAGCACGGGAATAGTTTAGCCTAGTAGATTGTTCTTCTCATCCTATTTTAGATTTCAGACTATCAATAGCTTTCTCAACTTCTTTTTAGTCTTCGAAGAAGTTAGCTTAATTTATTTATTATATTGATATATTCTGAGTGATTAGAAAGCAATAGTAGGATTTAAGACTCTTTCTAACACACGCTAATTGCTTCGCGATATCCTTCAGAACAATCAAAAAATATGATAGAAGTAAGACTTGGGCTTTGATCCATTTAAAAAAATAATTCTGATTTCCCGATTCTATACGACGTTGGTAGAACTGGTGGTAGTGTTTTATCCAGACAAGCAATCTTGAACTTGATCAAATGATACAATAGAATTTCAAATTTTCGTTTATAAACTAGTTTTCCTTTATTCCACTGTAATTTCCCTTCATTTCCTTCAACTACAAGAAAATCAAAATGTGCTTTAATATAGTTTTCTTCAGATGCTTTCATAACAACGTGTGTCATACTTTCAACTTCGCTCTCTATATTTGAATACCTAATTCCACTAGAAAACGATTCAAATTCGAAATTAGTTTCATCGAAACAATAATGTTTATCACTTTGAAAAATTATTCGGAAATCTTTACTTTTATAGAATAGTGTGTTCAGTTTATCATTATTTTTATACAAGGTAAAGTAACCTGTTAAAAAGTCATGTCTTACAGAAATCAAATCATATTGGTTTAATAAAGCAGGTGTGATGAACGAACGAATATCCCCGAAAATAATATCACAGTCTCCATGCGCCCAGAATTGGTATTTATCAAGCAGATCAGCGAACAAAAACCCATATGACGGTTTAAAATCACACAATTTATATGGATTTTTGACGGATACTGGAAATCCAAGTTTCGATGAAGCTCTTTGATTGAATTCATCAAGGGTAATATTTATAATTTTAAAATTATTAGGAATTTCAATCTCAATAGGGATATCAGTCACAAACAAGATATCAATAGACGGATTAAATTTCACAGACTGAACAAATAATCTGAAATACCAAGGTAGTTCGCCATACCAGCAGATAATTAATGCAATATCATAAGTCATTTTATGTTCTTTAGGTCTTAGCGCGTACTGTGTTTTAGATTATCAAATAACCTTTCAATCAGTCTTCTTTGATCAGTGATAACATCTGCTGTCCCTTTCGCTTGTGTATGAAATGATAAAGTGGTACCGTAATTGGTTTTTAATGTTCGTGGAAGGGACACGGTTATTAAATAAGCGCTTTGTTTAATGTTATTACCAACCATTTGCTCATTTGTTACGGTTGAAATATTTATTACTTTTCCTCTTACAGATCCAAATTGAGTATAAGGGAAATTATCCAATTTTATAATAACATCTTGGCCTACAATAACCTTTCCTGCTCCTTTTTCGGGGAGTGTAACCTGGCCTATTATATTCCCTTCTGAGGGAACGATCATAACCAAATCTGTACCAGAATTAATAAAATCCTCGTTTTTCCAGAAGTTAAGATATGCAACTTTTCCGGCCATGGGTGAGATGAAGATAAATTTTCGTTCCCATGTTTCAATCGACTCTTTAAGCTGGTAATAAGTATGTATCATTGCTATACTGAGTGCATTTACTTTTTCCCTGTTTTCTATTCTTAATTGCTGAATCTTGCTTTCTGAGTCTTTAATTGCATACTTGTCTGAAGTTAGGTTTTTCTTTAAATAATTATACTGCTGTTTGCTCATCACTAAATTTTGTCTGGACTTTTCAAGTTCCTGTGACGAAATAACCCGTTTACTAAATAAGATTGAATCTCTAGTATAGAACCCTAGTTGAAGTAAGTACTTCTCATGCTCTGAAATGTAATTGTCATCCTCACTTTTTAATAAGTCCTTCTGAGACTCAAGTTGATTATTTAGGATAGCAAGTCCTTTATCAAAAGATTTTTCAGATAGAAAATCCAAATATTGGTATAAAGAATTGAGGAAGTTAAAGTAATCTTGATTCATGCTCCCCATTACGACATTTTCAGGAAAAAGATGTCGATGATTGTTGGAATTAATTTTATGAATATTTACCGTATCAACAATTCTTTTAATCCGCTGAATATTTAGTGGATCAACACCGTTTTTTATATAGGCTATGTAATCTCCCTTTTTAACTTTTTCCGTATTAGCTGCCAGGAACGATATATTTCCAGAAGTATTTGAAACTATTTTCACCGGCGCTTGCCTAGTATTAATAACTATCTGGCCTGTAAGAACATCGGGATATTGGACAATCCATCCAAACAGAATTGTTAAGAATATTAAAGCGAAGATTATTGAGGTTACTACCAAACCAAACTTAGTTGGCATATTCTCTATTATTTCAGTAACTTCTTCTGTTTTAACATTGTCAAGGGATGGATGCTTGTTCAAGGATTTAGACTCCAATAACTTCATTTGCGCCCTCCATTTGTGCCTTTACTAATTGTGCATAATGTCCGCTTCCATTTTTAGTTAGCATATCATGATTACCAACCTCTACCACCATTCCCTTGCTCATAACTATTATTTGATGTGCTCTCTTGATTGTACTCAACCTATGCGCAACTACTATTACTGTCTTATTTTTAAAAATTTGGTCAAATGACTGGATAATTTTTTGCTCATTCACAGTATCAAGGGAGTTAGTCGCCTCGTCAAGAAATAAGTATTGAGGATCTTTATAAAGTGCTCTTGCAATTAATATTCGTTGTTTCTGACCTCCGCTTAGCCCTCTTCCTTGTTCACCCATAAAAGTCTGGTAGCCCAATGGTAAGGCTTCAATTTCATCCATTATATTTGCAGCCTTAACTGATTCCTTTAATTTTTCGTAATTAATATTTTCGTCTTCTAAGACAATGTTATTAAGTATTGTATCATTAAAAATCTTCCCCTCTTGCATAACGGCTCCACATTTAGAGCGCCATTGATGAAGGTTGATATTTTCAATATTCATGTTTCCTATTGTAATTTCACCAAAACTTGGCTTATAGAGCCTTAATATCAGTTTCAAGAGTGTGGTTTTCCCACTACCACTATCTCCAACAATCGCTGTTGTAAGCCCTTCAGGTATAACAATTGATATATTACGAAGAACCGGCAGGCTATTTCGGCTATACTGAAAACCGACGTTTCTTAAGAAAATATTTTTTGTGTCTGGAAGAACAACCTGGCTATTGACCACATGATCTTCTTCTTCCTCCAGTTGATGGATCTCGTTTAATCGAAGAAAGCTTATTTTGGCTGCTTGAGCAGATTGAATAAAAGAAACAAATTGCATAATTGGACCATTTAACATTCCGATAATAAACTGTGTCGATATCATCATGCCAAAGCTAAGTCCACCGCCTATCACAGCTCTAGCACAATAGAATGTAATGGATAAATTTGTCAATTGATTTATAAATTGAGCTCCAAGATTTTGTGTATTGCCTATTGACAACATTTTTTGATTTACGCGGTACATTTTGGCCTGAATGCCTTCCCATTTCCATCTCTTCTGTCTCTCATAATTGTTGATCTTAATATCCTGGATACTAGTTATTGTTTCTACCCAATAACTTTGATTCTCCGCATTCAAATCGAAATATTGCCAATCCAGTTTCTTTCTGAAATTCGAAAAGACAACTACCCAAAGTACGAATAGAGTACTTCCTATTACATATATTAAACATAACAAAGGGTCATAGTAACAAAGTATAGTCCCGAAAACTAGAAATGTTAGGACAGAAAATATAAAGTTTATCGATGAATTCATAAGAAATGAACGTATCTGCTCGTGATCACTGGCACGTTGTAGAATATCACCAATCATCTTATTTTCAAAAAATGTGATTGGAAGTTTCATCAATTTGATAAGGTAATCTGACACCAATGAAATGTTTACCCTGGATGTTATATGCATAAGTATCCAATCCCTGGTTAAATTGCTCAGCATCACACTAACAATTATTGCCACGTTTCCAATTAAAACCAAGTCGACAAAACTTAAGTCATTCGTTTGAATGCCAACGTCTATAATAGCTTTTGAAATAAATGGGAGTAATGCCTGTAGTGCTGTTACTATAAACATTAATATAAACAGGTGATAGAAATTCCTTTTGTATGGCGTAAAATAAGAGATGAAATTTTCTATTGTTCTTTTTCTTTCACTCCTGTCTCCTGTGGATCTTTGCTTGAAGTCGGCATTTGGTTGAATAGCCATTACTGTCCAGGTCGTCCTCCCCCTTAACCAGCTACTTTTAAAGCTATTGATATCATAAGATAACAATCCTTTAGCTGGATCAGAGACATAAGCCTTTTTATTATTTATTTTATAAAGAACAATAAAATGGCTTTCCTGCCAATGTATAACACAGGGAAGCGGCATTCTCAATAAGTCTTCGAAGCCAATATTTATACACTTTGTCTTTAATCCTATTTTTTCAAACGCAATACTCATATCAAGAAAAGAGATCCCCTCTTTTGATATTCCACATAAATCTCTTAGATAGTGCAGATTAAAGAATCGCCCATAATATTTTGCAATTATCTTAATGCACGCGGGACCACAGTCTTTTGAATCCAACTGAAACTCATGAGGAAATGAAATCACTAGTTATTCTTTTATGAAATTAATTTTGTTGAGCTTTATATGACTTTAAAGCAATTGAACGCAAATTTATAGTTTGCATAAACATTGCTAATCCGCCTATAGTCGGTAGTGGAAGGAATTTGAAGTGTTTGATACCCATTAAGATACAGAGTGACACCCATCCGATTCCTAAGACCACCAGGAAAAAGAGACCATTTCTAGTTGCCATAAAGGTCGGTTGTATCGAAATAGCATCCTTACCATGGATTAAATTATAGTTTTTAATATAATTCAATAAATAATTAAGCACGTGTACTTCTCCAGGGGATTTATATTCAAAGTTAAACGACTTTTTCTTTCCGTTTTTAAGGTACAAAATGAGGTATGGATTACCATACCCCTCTTCGTACTCATACTTTAAAATATTTTGAAACTTAATCTCGTATTGATAATTTTTTTCTAAAGATTTTCCTTCGTAAGAAATCTCAATAGATTCATCTGATAATTCGAAGACCGTTTCCTGGGAAAATTTTGACATCAGATACTTTTTTCCAATAATTGGGAATAGGAGGAAAACAATACATCCCGCCCAAAGAATCAATAAGATCTGAAAATACCAAAAAAGGAAAATGGAGAGCAGCATCCCTAAAATAATATAGCTATTTATAAAAAATACATATTGCCTAAACTTTAATACTTTAGCGCTGATCAATTTATTTTCCATTACTAGTTTTTAGTTGTATGAATTATACCCACCTGCAACCGATATAGCATCGTTAACAAATGACATAGTACTTAGTACCGCAGAGGCTGTCGCTGTTGCAGCTATTGTACCTGGATTTGTAAGAACAATTGCACCAGCAATAACTAGACCTACAGCAATCCAGTCACCGGCATTGCCACCGTTATCAATTATATTATTGGCTGCAACAATTCCGCCTAATGCAATACTCGCCATTCCAGTAGCTAAATTAGCTTTTGCCAGTACGGTGCCAACATCCCTTGAGACTAATGACACTATGGAAGTACTCAAGTTGTGGGAATCAACAGCAAATCCAAATGCGCCCAGAACCTTAGTCATACCATCTGTCAAAAACGAATGTTCATCTTCAGTTAGCTTATGACTCATGGCACTAGGACTGAAATGCTGAAATGAATTTGACTGTCGATCATAGTTTGTAAACAGATTACGCGCACTATCTGCTGCCTGATTTCCATAGTAATAAAGCTCGCTAGGTGATAGACTTCCTGTTCCTCCGTAACCGCCACCTATATAACTACCTCCAGAACCACCACCACCTGGTATACTAGGATTGGTCGGATTTGTTCCTGGTATCGTAGGGTAGAACGGGTTAGGATTAGGGTTCCCGCCAACAATTAACGGAGGTAATTCTATTGGATTCGGATTCCCTGGAAAACCAGGTCCAGCTGTACCTGTTGAACTTCCACTACCTGCCATGATTGATCTCATTTCTTCCTGGGTGAGCTCATTTTTGATATTCTCAAAGCTCATTTTCTTGATTTTCATGTATTTGTCTGAAGAGTATATAATATTTGATTATGGCGCAAAAGAGGTCAAATTTTGGCTCTAAATCAAATATAAATCCGATTTATTATATTAATAAATGTAATTAGTTAGGCTTCAACCGAATAATTTTCATTCTTATTTGTAATAACTATTTTACCAATGTTGTAGTATTACTTTATAATATCATAATTAATATTTTAGGTGCAAAAACCTGAAGACGAATAGTAGTTCAAAATGAAGAAATGTTTGAAGGTAGTAAAAGGTATTGCCATTAATCCACGTCCTATCAGACTAGCTCTATGGCAACTAACGGATAGTGTGATATCCCTTCCTGCCAAAGTCGATCGTCTTGTGATAATATGGTTGTACTGCAATCATTATTAGTAATATATCTTAGAATAGATTACCTAACCCTATCTTCAAAATTACTGACTTACTACCTTGTGCTTTAACATTCATACCTTCCCTATCAATTTACAATTACTATTTAGCTGAATTTCTTCAACTTTTTATATGTATTCTCATTGACTCTGAGAATAATCAGATAGGTAAGCAGCTGCCTTGAATTTTTAATATTCATCCTTGGCATAACTTTTCCTTTAAATTGACTTCAGCATTTTCGAGTTCCGAGAAAAATGCCCGACCTCAAGGGCGCAAGATTTTTTTGTGTATACAAAAATACATCTTGCAAAACACCCGGGTGGTTAAAGTATTCCTGTAGATAGCTCGAATTTGAGGGTATTTACTGTTGTTGGTGTCCTGAGAAACCAGGCTTTTCAACTGCACTTTTCGGGGTTGGAATATTGGAAATTGTCCTGCGCAGGTTCAGTCTTAATTGCCGGTAATAAACAGGTGAGCCAGGCTTGGTTCTTGGTCTTGGGGCAAATGCTTTTTTCGATCTAATCATAATCAAAGATTTAAAAAGCAAAAGTGATAGGTTAAGAAATGGGAAAGTGGTACTCCCGAACGTAGTAGGGTTATTTTATAACGATACCCAATGGTACGGATCAGTCCATCCCTTATTTTAGGTAAAGAAAAATGCAGCTAGTTTAAAACAGGGTTAACTGTACTGAGGATATTTCCAATTTGTCAATTTCCTTAAGCGTTGCAGCAATTATTTTTTGGTTATAATTGGTAGTGTCTTTATCACCAACCTTGGCTAGCATCATCTTTTTCAGTTTGGCTGTTGCATCTTTAAGTGCTTCCTCTCTATTGGCAAAGGTTTGATCATATACGCAAATTCCGGAAGAAGATCCAGCGGTACCATATGAACATGATAATCCATAGGTCCAGATTTGATTCGGCCCGTGCCCTAATGTGATTGTGCTATAGTTGCCATATCTACTTTTATCAGGCAGTCCAAACAACAATTCTTCCATATCCTGAAATGATGGTCGTCTCAACCAGTCATATTCATCAAATTCAATGTTGTCAAAACCAAACCTTAAACCCATGCGGTAAGCATGAACATTAAAGAGAATTTTTCTCAAGGTATTGCCGAACTGGGCAAACCATTCTATTGAGACGCTATCGGCTCTATCCACTGCGGATGAGATTTCTTCAATTAACAATCTTTCATATCCAATTAGATTGTGATTTTTTACATGGTAGATTAGTGTTTCTTTTGTGAGTAGTCTGACAGTTGTTTCCATAACAATAAAAATTAGTTTTTTTAATGCAGGAAATCATAACTGGCATATAACCCGTCAAGGGCAACCGACCAGGTTGTTTATATACCCTTGCGGGTAAAAAATTGCCAGGTATATTTTAGCATTGGGAAAACTGATTGTTTTTAAAGAATTAAACTTTTGCGGATACTTATTCATGAAATACATTCATATTTTTATTCAAATACGCAGCTGGTTGACTACTATAAGATACTAGATGAATGGATCGAAATATGGGAAGTCGAGACCCTTACGTTTTACCCATCAATTTTAGCTTCACAGGAAATTACACTTAGTTGGAAAAACCAATTAATTTGACCCCATAACACCATTTTTTAATTATCTTTAAGTTTATTGATAAGACGTTATGAGAAATATATTTTTGGAAAAAAAGGGTCAATTGACATAGTTTTATCCAGTTAAAAGAAGTAATTACTTAATAGTTGTCATCTTTCCCGATCTCCGTGGGACCTAATACACGGTATCCAATACTGATGATGGTCAGCACTTTTCGCAATAACTATTGCAAGAAATGAACGAGTATATTCAAATTCTATCCGTATACGTCATGATAGATAATTAGATTATCCTTTTCTCCCAGCATGTCCACAGCATTTGATAGGTAAATAAGTATGCTTTAATTGCTAGCCTGCTCCATTAAAAAAGGGTTCGTTAATCAATTCAAAAAATACCTTCCTGTCAGTATTTCAACCGCAGCTTTGGAATCACTTAATGCATTATTGAGCATATCCTAATTGCCCTGATAATTGTCGATATCTATTTCTTAAATATAATTGATGGTTTTATTATTTTTTGCTTGATTGCGTTATGAAGTTTTGTTAGAGTTCCAAAGGTTCGATGTGATCTTCATTATTTGAGATATCCAGTTTAATGTTAGGCTTGAGAATAAAGTTCCCATCCTTCTCTGAAAACCGTTCAACGATATACTTTTCGAATTCCTGAGGAAATTTCCCGTAACCAGTCGTCAAGATTACTTGGTAATCTTTTAAATTACCTTGCTCATCAGCGCCTAACGCGATAGCATCTTCTAAAAGTGAAAGATTTAGGTTAAGGTGGTCAGTATCAATTCCCGAGTCTTCTGGCGTATCGATAAGCAAAAATCTGGGATGCTTAACAGACCCAATTTTTAAGGCTAAACTTAGCATCGTAAAATAGTACATCAAGCGCTTAGGAACTTCGCTACTGTTGGCCTTGTATTCACGGTTGTCGATAAATGGCATATAGTTATCATCGATATAAGCTTCTTGGCTCTTATAGGATGATTTTGCTAAAAGCGTACTGTACACTTCATTGAAAGCAGAAATAGTTTCGGCATTGTTTTTCTCATGGGCTTCAATCGCTTTATTTAGACTTCCTTGAGCAATCCCAAATAACCGGTTTTTCTCAATGAAATCTGCCTCCAAACGTGCATATTGCTCACTGTTCTTCATTCCAAAGTTGATCTGCAGCAATTCTTCCTTAAGCTTAAAAATGCGGTCGTTGAGATCATCGATCACCGTGCTGTTCCCGGCATATTCTGCTGTATTTATGATGTTTCTCAGTTTAATGGTATATTCATCGATTTCCTCATTCGTAGCGTTCAGTCTACTGGAAATTTCCTTTACATCATCCCGAAAGGCGGTCTCGGCAACGGTAATGGCCTCAATGCCTTTCTGTTTCCTAGTAAGGATATCTTTATATTCATTTGAGTTATAAACAAATTTTTCATAATCTTCATTATTGAACGGCGAACCGCATATGCAAAACCCTTGCTTAACATCCTTTTTAGCCATACAAAAGGGACATACCTCCATCGCGAAAAGATCCAATTTATCATGGGTAAATATAATTTTCTCGATTTGTGTGATTTCATCGAGCAATCCTTGGTGTAGCGAGGATACCCTTTGCTGCTCATTGGAAATATTTGCTAGCAGAACCCTATCCTGGGAAGCGTTTACTTGAAAATTAACAAGCCTGGCCTGGACATCCGCCAGCTCTTCCACCTTATTGTCAACAGTTGTATTCTGTTTAAGTTCGCTGTTTCTCTCTTCTTCTAATTCAGACAAGATTGCTGAAATTTCAACTTTTCTGGAGCTTAGTTTTTCGTAATCACCAGAAATTTCATGATTATCTTTAAAGCCTTCAAAAAGTCCCTTCGCCACATCCCGAGCTCTCATTGCTGCCCTGGCTGCATCTTGCATTTTAAAAAAGTCTACAGAAGAAATCCCCAACAAAATTTCGAAAATAGATTTTCTAATTACGACAGAATCTGCAACAAAATTTTCTGCGACAGGCTCTTTGTATATTCTCCTGGGTTCTGTATTCTGGTCGTAATTTAGCAGGCGAAAAAGATCACTAAAATTAAAAAACCAATGTGTTGCACCAAGGTATAATTCAAAAACGGGAATTCCTAATTTAGCCAATAGCCAGTCGGAGAAAATATAGGGAGCGGACTTTCTGTCTAAGGCATACTTCTCGACAATTTCGCCATGTTCAATAAATATATCCTGGGTGTTGATGAACCGCTTGAGTGAATAAGGAATTTGGTCAATTAGGATATCGAGTAATACATAATTGTTCTCATCATCAAGTATGAGTGAATACCTTGAATCTGCATCATCATTGATGAAAGGCTTTACCTTTCCCCCAAACCCATATTCGATAAAATAACTAAAGGTGCTCTTTCCGGAACCATTGTCTCCTAAAATGATATTAATACCAGTATGGAGTTCTGGAGAACTATAAACATAATTTTCTCCAGCATAGCTTACTTTTTTGACGATTAGACTTCCCATGTCAACACGTTATTTTGTTTAAATATTTTATCTGATAGCGTTTTAATCGTAAAACCCTTAAATGTTCCGAGTGAACTCTTCAATGAATTAATATTTGCAATTTCTTTACTGAAAAAATCGGCAGTAAGAAAAGCCGTTGGAACAGATTCTTTGTTTAACCATAGGTCTATTGTTTTGGTTGCGCCGTTGACCGAGACACCAATAAGTTTTCTGTTCTTGAGGATAATCAATAAATGGTGCAAAAGTTTCTTCTTGATCTGTGCACGCTGGTATATTTTGGACAGTTCTGACTGGTCGAATAATTCTGGATTTCCACCCTCATTTATAAAATCAATGAGGTAGGCAATTTTTCTGAAATCCTTAAACTTCCGCGTTTCAGAAGTACACCCCAGAACATCCAATAAAAGAATTGTATTGTAGGCCAAAAAATTGTAGTCTTCTTTTTGGATAAACATTAACCTTTTTCTCGCCGCATCTTTACTCTGCATAAATTCCCTCCTCATCAAATGAAAGATAACATTCGTTGATCAGATCTAGAACTATTTTTTGCATTAGGTCATCATCAATCACGGGATACCTATAACTCTTGGATTTGACTTTAATGATTTCTATGGCTCTGTCAGTGAACCGTCCAATCATTTCCGCGATGGCATCATTGGATAGTTGGCCATCTTCGTGCTGGTCTAAAAACTCAATAAGCTCAGTCTGGCACTCTTCAAATACTCGATATTTTATTGCACTGAGATCTCGTTGGTCAATATTTGACAACTCTGATTTACCTAGTGCTAAATCCCTGCAGTACCGCTGGATGCGCCTTTCTGACATAGAGTTGTTAACGGCCCTGATTTTGTCTATCAGATTTCTTGAATCTGTAACCTCAATAGTTCCAAACTGTTCACCGCCCCAACCATCACCAAAGGTCTCTGTGGAGATATCAAAGGCATCAATCCCGATCTTTTTGGCTATCTCAACCATAGGGCAACATTTGACATCATTATTGGATGCCTCATCCCCGTGTACGCTCTTGAGAATCCCCGCCAGATACAACTTGCCATCGTTAATAATAAACGCCCCGCTTCCCGAAAGTCCCTTGGCATCATCCACTCCGGCTTTAAAACGATCCTGGCCTGATAAGGTAATTCTAAACTCGTTGTTAGATGTTGCATTTAGGACACGTCCCTTAAATGGCCTTGCCTGATCTTGATTGATATCTTGGAAACCCATGAAATCAATGGGGGTTTCTGCTTTAAAGTTATTGCAAACTAGGATGTCTGGATAGCTACTGTCAACATCATCGTAGTTTACCTTTAGCAAAGTCCAATCCGCTCTACCATCGAAAGCCACGAGTTGTGTGCATTCCATTTTCTTAAAGGGTGAATTAAAGCTTGCTTGCCTTTCAACCAATACGGTACTTAAATCAAGGTTTTCAGCAACGCTGCCGCCAAAATGCACGCAGTGATAGGCGGTAATGATAAAGAAACCATCAGTCCCTCTGACCATGGTTCCACTTCCATGGCTAATTTTTTCGCCATTAACGATGATCGATACCCTGACACAAGGTTCTGTTAATAACTGCTCACTCATGTTCAAATATATTTGTCTTCTCCAGCAACTGCCAATTCCCGATCTTGAAATCTTCAGCCTCTATAAATTTGCCTGCCTTACCTTCGATAGATTCTAGGGGATAATTAAGATAGATTTTTCTCTCTTTTTTATATTCATCCCTGGCGCGCTCGGGATGGTGGATAATCCTGGCAATCGTTTCCCTGTCGGGATGGGTGTCATCTGAGCTTCCACCATTAGTGGAAATAATGTAACGGTCACAATCCAAAACATCCAGAACACATTTCATTGTATTGTTCTTACTTCCATGATGAGATACTTTTACCAGATCGACAGCAAGCCTGTTCGTTGAAGAATAGGTCTTATCCAATTCATTCATTATTTGATGGGGATGCGAATCAGCAAGAAAGAGAATTTTCAAATCGAAGGATCTTAAAACAAAAGCAATTGATGAGCTATTAACGATATCCCCTAGTATTGTTTTCTGTGGTGTATCCTCGGCACTGGCCAAAGCTAACAAGTCACCCCTGGGAATTTGGGAGGGCTTTAAACCGGAAATCTGCAGGGTTTTGAGTTTATCTTTATATTCATCGGACAGCTCTGGCCATCTCTCCTCTAGCTTACTCAACACCTCTAATGTTGGTGATAATAGCTCAATCTCAATACCATTAGGTAATGCCGGTACACAGCCTACATAAATATCTGTTTTGATTTTTTCGGTGGGTACCTGATGGTCGATCAAAAGTTCTTCCAGTGTCTTGGCTTGACCGTAGCTTATATCGCTACCATCTCCTACAAAACGAAGATTTTTGGAGTTCAACCAAAACTGGCCCACTTTTTCATGATCAAAGTTTGGACTTTTAATGTATTTGATGAGCCCACCGATGTGGTCCGAATCAATGTGCGTTAATACTACGAGGTCAATATATTCAAGTTGCTTAATCTCCTTTTTCAAGACTGGGTGGAAGGTCGCACTTGTACCCCCATCGATCAACATTGTAAATGGATTACCCGATCGATCAAATGTTTTAAGAATCAGGCAATCTCCATTGAAGGCAGGAAGTACATGTAGCTGGCTCTTGTTGTTTTGTTTTATTGTCAAGTATATTTTTTTGAGAGGTTAACTGGTAATTTGTCTATAAAGCTATATAAAAATCACATTAAAAACTAAAATCTAAACATTTTGAGCATTTTTTTTCAATACAACTCGCAAATTGAATGGTGGTACTGTGCTTTTCATTGCTAAAATTTAGGTGATAGCAAAATTGGAAATTAGTGGCCGGTGGCAGTGGTTTAGTTTGGTATATACTTTCACTCTTAATAAACGTCGCTTTCAATACTTAATTTATTACCTATTTTAGCGGAAATTAACCGCTTAAATCCAATTATGTCTACCGAAAAAGAAGAAAATGATGGCAACACAGGCTTCATAATAACCGCAATAATAGTGAGCCTATTAATAATAGGCCTATGGTTTGCAACATATTATATCCTAAAAGATTATGATGATAAAGGAACAATTGGAGACATGTTTGGTTCAATCAACGCCTTGTTTTCAGGGCTTGCCTTGGCTGGTATTATCTTAACCATTTTACTCCAAAGAAAGGAGTTAAAATATCAAAGAGATGAATTGAAAGAAACACGTAAAGAGTTTGAGACCCAAAATGAAACACTAAAGCTTCAACGTTTTGAAAACACTTTTTTCAACATTCTCAACCTCCACCATCAAATTATATCCGAAATAGATTATACTTACTATAAAAATAAAGAAAGAGGCGGTGGTTTTAAGCCTTTAAATGTAAATGAGGAAAAGGAAATAGTTACAATAACGGGTAGAGATGTTTTTAGATTCAAATATAACTCTATGCATAGCACCATTAAATCAAGTCCAGATCTATATGCATCAATATACATCAATACCTACAACCAATCGCAAACTGATTTCGGGCACTATTTCAGAAATTTGTATCGTATGATAAAATTGGTAGATGAAACAGATTTTTTTTATAATTCCTTTTCGACTCCCAAAGAAGAAATTTTCAAGATAAAGTACAGATATACGAGTATTATTCGTTCGCAATTATCTGACTATGAACTTTTGATGATGTTTTACAATTGTTTAAGTGAGAAAGGAAATGAAAAGTTCAAGCCATTAATCGAGCGGTATTCCTTACTTAAAAACCTATCAAGGGAACTATTACCGGTCGAGTCCCACATCAATTTATACAATGAAGGAGCATATAGTCCTAAACATAAATACGGAACCGTCTAATATCTAGATACAAATGTTTTATATCATACCAACAAAAAGAGGATTAGGGGTAGAATTATGGGGAAGCTACGACGACATTAGAACCATCCACTCTATAATAGGAAAATTTTGGAATCAAGAAGCATTTTTGGCCAAGAAAGGTTTTGACAACCGTGACAAACTCATAAGTGGATTTTCCTATGTGATTAGAAAAGCCTATGAAGGAAGTCAACTAACCAGAGTACATGGTCATTACTCGTATGAACAAATCCCGCAGTTTGGCTGTCAGATTTCCTGGATACACTTTCTGTTTTCATTGAGCGCACTAAGAACCAATATGCACTATATCGAAAGCGACAAATATGATTTAGGCATTTTTCTCCAGTTGGAGCATGAGCTTGAAATTGCCATGAGAAAATTTGACGAACAGGGTGCCAGACAACTTCAACATTTTATATCAGATGGTATCTATATGGCCAATCCATACCTCTACCAATTCATGAGGAGCATCAATGCGGATTATTTTGAACTTCGGGGAGGAAAAACTGCATTTCGAAAGCTATCAAAAATGCTCAAAAGGGCTATGTACGGAACTGACAAGTATAACGAATATAATGCATTCCTGACTGTAGAGGCTCAACGCCTAAACTGTGACATTAACGATCTTGAGTTGACCGATGACCACATCGACTATGAAAACATCAAGTGGTAAGCAGTAGCTGTTTTGCGGGTAGTCCAAATTGGACGCCCGCAAAACAGCTAAATAACATTCAGCTACCAGTTGATAACAAGATTGATTTCAAATATTATCTCATAATATTTGAAAAATAATTACTTAACACAAAGCCACCTCACAAATAAATCATTGAGCTAATTACTTCAAAAAAGGAAATTACCTCGAAAGCCCCACAAGCCAGTCATCGAGTGTATCAGCCAGATAATCATTGGGATTCCTCTCGTGCTTAATACCTTTCAACATATTTGTAATATCTACATCCGAAAGGAAAAACATCAGCTTTCCACTTTCTCTCAATGCACCTTTAGCCGCCTGTATTGCACTATCATTTGGGCCTATTCGAGAAATGACAATGGCAACAGACCTTAATGCATTTTTATATAAATACCGTTCAGTTAGGTATACAGCGTGCTGGGTTACTTCATTACAATAGTTTTTAAACTCAAAAAGAATAAACCTAGTATTAAAAGATTGCGCAAGTGATTTCCAGAAATCATCAAAGAAGATGATCCTACAGATCAAGTCAAACCTGGATAATTCATCATCAGTCCGTTGTTGTTTTTCCCAAAGTGTTAAATCCTTGCGAAAGAGAAATTTTAAGATGTCATACATTAGCTTTTCATATGCTGACCAATGATCTTTACCACATGGAAGGGCAGCAAGTTTCGCAAGAAATTTGTCGGCTATGACATGGTCCGGATTTGGTAAAGGTCCTGGATTGATGGGTTTATCTTTAGGGAAAAGATCATCTTGAAGCGACGCATTAGAGACTTCACTTCCTGTAATCATCTTAAAAGTTTCAGTTCCCTGTTGCGATTCCAGCAATAGGCGTTCGAAATCCTCTTTAAGCTCAATACTGGTCTTCCGCAACTCTTCTAGGACGATCTCTCGATCCCAGATGGTAATACCAAATTTTTTCTTTAAGGTCAGCCTGATTTCTATACTAATATCAATACTGAATATCGCTATTCCATAATTATCACCATCCATAGCACCAATCAGTTTTGCAAGCTGGCTAACTGTTCTTTCTAAAAGCGAATAATGGATACGGTTACTCCGGTAAAATTTGAGCTCGAGGTAATAGGTACTTCCCTTTATGACTTTTAAATCATAGCCATGATCTGAGAATTGTCCATTCTCTACCAGAAAACCTCTTAATTTGAAATGGGCACTAATGATATGCCCGAAATGTTCCGCAAGCATCCAGCTACTTTTCATCATGATTTTGGTCTGGTGTAAATGAGTTTGGCATAATTTCCCTCCTTTCCACGGCTGGGTTTAAATTTTTCCTCCAATATGGCATTTCCTACCCTTTGTAACTTTGCTTCCCGCTCGGCATTTTTTTCCTTTCTGCCATTTAATTCAAGGATGTTCCTGGCATATTCTTTCAATGCATTCGCAGATTTCTCGGTCAATATGGTATCAGCTTTGGCCCTCACTTTTCGATCAGCTAAAAACTTCATCAGTTGCCCGACAGGCCTATCCAGTTCCTTCGCCACCTCATCCAACCGGTAACCGGTAAAACTTCCTTTGAATGCTTTGAGGTTTTCCAGAGTATCAAACTCTTTTACAAAGATCTTTGGAAACTTCCTTGGGCGGAGAACAGGCTTTGAGCCTGATAAGGTCAGGTGAAGTTGTTCCTTGAAATAAAATTGCAACTTGACCTTGCGAATTTCCATCAGAATCTCGTCCTCCATGATTTCCAGCTGATGTGACTGATATTTTTTTAGATGGTCAATCAAGGCATCGACTTGATCAACACTATTAAGCGGTAAGAATTTATTGAGATCGAGCATAAAAATTTAGTTATATAAATTTAACAGAAGAAATATTAAAGTCAAATACAGGAGTAAAAAAATAAGAAAAATTTTCAGGTGTCAACCTATTGAACCGCCTCCAGCCTTAAACCCTTTATGGCCAGCCATTATTTTAGTTAAAAGACATCAAAACGCTATTGGGCATATCAAAAGTCCGGCAGATGAAACATCGGCCGGACTGGATTTACTAAAATGCGTTTAAAGGGGTTGTCTAGCCTGATCGTCAGCTTCAACTGCCAGTGCAATAACATATCCAACCGAGAAAGCCTCAACCAGAGAAAGTGCATAATCACGATCTATGGGCAACATTACAGGCTTCAATATTTCTTCATCGATGAAACGATCGGCATCCCACAATGAACGGGTCAATTCAGGATTTTCAGGTTCAATTCGCTTTATGATACGTTCAAAGGAATGATTTGCTGCCTCAATAAACTCCTTTCGATCTTGTCCAGTTAATGGCAGTGTGGAGATTTTTTCAGTAGATATGCCCGATACGAGCTCATCACGGTCCCATTCAATTTCTTCATCTTCGTCTTTAAACAATCGGTAGTCCTCATAATAAACATCTTGTTGCCACTCTAGAAATCCTTCCTTAAAAATTTGCAACTTAAAGTCGTCATCAAGTTTTACTTTATTTTCGGTTTCGATATCAAAGACGTATTGATGCCAATCCCGCATTTCAAGTCTTTCCATGTTAATGTACAATAAAATAGATAATTCAATTTTGGCTGGCGAAGCTTTTGATAGGTCTTGCCATTTATCTAATCCGCACAGCTTCGCAATTAAATGCTGGGCATTGCCTAGTTTAAATTCTTCCTCATTAATCTCGAAGTCATTTATAAGCAACTCGATTTTGAAAAATTTTGGGTCGTACACATACACGTTACGGCGCTGTTTGGGATCAAATGAAGAAGTTTGGGTTTTAAAATCTTTGCTAAGGTTTTTTGCTTGGAGTTTTAAATACTCAATAGGTGTCATAATACATTCCTGTTTAGACCTACTTTATTATCCTATGTATTTGCGTCCGTAATCTTGTTTGGATAATAAGCAGGTAAGGTTGCATTATTAAACAATTAATTGGCTGAATCGATCTTCGCACGAACGAGCGAGCTTGCCAATAAGCATGTACAATTATAAAAATAAATCTCTTATTTGTCAATAGTAAAGAGAAATAAATACAACAAGGGATATACCAAGCCTACTCATGCTCTGCTAACAAAAAATCACATCATTGTTCCATTAACTTTCAAAACAAATGAGGAACAAATTGAATTCAGTAAGGAATATCACTGCATAAATCAATTCATTTGATCCCTTCTTTGCCAATTCTTTAAAGTACAGACAAGCAAACTTTTACAGCAAATTTATTTATAGTGAGGCGGGGTCAATGTACTCTGGTTTATCCACATTAGCACCAACCTAGGAAAGTTCTGCATCTTCCAAACCGCGTTTAATCTGTAACAACAGAACCCCGCCCAGCCATAATTCCAAGTGCCGCATAAGCAACTCTTCGCAAATAAAGTAAGGTGAAAAATGACTAAATTTACAACCCTTAGGCAACGCACTTCACACAATCTAAAATGAGTTAAAAAATCAAATATAATGGATCAATTCGAAGCATACGCATCCCTATACCCATATCTCCCTTACGAAATAGTATCCTTTTTCCGGCTTAAAACATCTGGTGGCGTGATCAGCAACAGAAAGCTCTTTGAATTCTGCGATTACTATCATAAAAAATACGATACTCAAGGTATACCCCAACCCGGCACCGTTTCGCTGATCTGCGAAATCCTCATGCAGCACAATAGACTCTCGTTAGTAGAAAAAGCTGGCTTTGACAATACAATGAATCGTTATGTGAGCGTAATCCATAATGAGGATATATTTGACGATCCGCAAAACATACCCCATTTCAATCAAACTTTAAGTTATCTGGTTTATGGCTTCAAATACATTTACAAATCTTACTCAAAATATGTACTTCCAGTTGAACATACCAATATAGAGGGTGATAAATCGCTAGGTACCTGTTTCCTATATCAGGGAGGTATAGTTACCGCTAAACACTGTATTGAGGGAGCAAAAGCAATTGCTATACAGGGCATTGATCCAGATAGGCTTAAAACTGCAAAATATCATCTCCATTCTAATCCATATATGGATCTAATTTACATCAAGTTTAAAGAACCGATTGCGGATACACTTTATCTCCATCAGGCCGCAGAAGTTTTAGATGAAGTGATGACGATGGGTTATCCAAGAATTCCCGGCTATCATAACTTCCTCACGGCCGAAAATGCAAGGGTCTCTTCCAGGTTCACCGCATCGGTTGGACATGTAGCATCGAATGCAGAAGATATCTTTATGCGGGAAAACCTATTCCTCATCACAGCTAAAATCAGAGGTGGAAATAGCGGAGGTCCCATCATTGCAAGAAATGGTTCGATCGTTGGTATAGCTGCGAATCTAGCTCATGGCGAAGGGAATTACGATGATCTCGGTTATGGTACAGTGATCCCAATCCGGTTTGTTGACGAAATTTTAAGTGACTTAGATGGGCAACTAGATATTAGCGAAATCTTATTTAAGGCATTCGAAGAAAATTAAAAAGCTTGTTTCTAGCAATAACTTTGTATTAGTTCCCCAACACTTCAAAAAGAACACCTTCAATGGTGCAAGATTGAAATAAAGCACATATTAACATTCCAGGCCTTAGAATCTTGGAATTTCAATCTCAAGATTGAGAGCATTAATTAGATAGTAGGGGCTTCAGCGCTTGACGCACCCAGCTTTTAATCAACCAAAAACTCCCTGATCTCTTGTAATGAAAGATATATTTCAAAAATCTGACCGTAAGTTTCTTCAAAAGCTAACGATTGAAATACTTTCGCTGAGAGTGTAATAATTCTAAGCTATCTCCTAAGGGAAAACTCACATCGTTAACTAAAAAACCTAAGAAATCTACAAAGGCTACTGCGAGTCTTGCATTTTTGAGCGATATGATTACCTCTTTAAATAAGTCCAAAGTATAATGGTTGGCCCCGCCATCTGTAGTATTGATACTTTTTAGTTTGGAAATAATATCCAAAACCGGTGAATTAAATCCTCCTTGATACGGAATGACATCTGGATCCGGATGGGAACCACTTTTAATAGCTCGCGAAGCGGATAACATTTCATTTAGGGAAGCTGTAGGTTGATGAACTATAGCAACCAGATCAATTGAAGTGAAAGCGAGTTCATTTTGAAGTTTGGCTAAGATTTTTTCATTAGCATAGACCAGCACCACCACTGTGTGCTCATCATTAAACGTGTAATTATTATTAGCTAGTAATATACTAATTCCGATGCGCTCACCCGGTTTAAAAATCCCTGAAAAAGAATAAGCACGGTTCTTCTTGAAGGATTTACCTATATCAGAGCCATGCCCCTTAAAAATCTGCTCAAAGGCATCACTGATTGAATTGGGAACGCTATTTATGAGACTAGCGTTAGGGAGCACCAGTTTAATATTAGAATACTGTTTAGATTGTATCAATGCAAAGGCTTGGAGTAACCCTGTTTTAATGGCAGAGATAAAATCATTTCCAGACTGCTTAACGTAATAAATTTTATTTAGCATAACTATAAAGTATGAATAGGTTAATGAGATGAAATCAAAATATAAAGATATAAAAACACTTGGATTACTTTTTGGACAGCATACCGCAGTACGATTTGGGTGGCTTACGGGGCTCGAACTAATTTTATAGAATTCTTTTAGTAATTCAATTCTTAGTATTAGGGATTATTTTTTCCACACAATTCTAAAAAATTTCAAACCGCACTCCTCTTCAAATCATTAATAAAAAAGTTCGTTAATTGCCTTTTTATGAGCACCCAATTTTAATTGCTTGAAAGTGTTCTAAAAATATCCCCAACCATGAGAGAGAAAGATTCTTAGAACACAGAAACTTTACTTTTTTCATAAAGTTTTAAACCTCATTGCAACATTTTTTCTCTAAAATCCTTTCTAATACCTCCAAGAAGCCAGAAAGGTGTTCTAAGAACTCAACATTCCCTGTAGGTAGCGGGAGTAGCCATGTTCAAGAAAACTATAGCTATTCCTAGTGTAAGGGAGAATATATTTAACGTTTGGTGCATAATTTCAAATTATTAATGAAGAGAAATATTATGACAAATAAAGATAAGTTTACAAATCTCGAAGTTCGCAATCAAGAACTGTTCGATATTATCTCAGATCTAGCTAGAAAGGTCAATGACATCCATCGCTTGCACTTTTCAGAAGAACAATTAAAAAAGCGTAAAAATCAAAAACAAAGGTTTCTTGCAGAGATCTTGACAAGCTCTGCAAGAAATGCTAAAAAAATTTAAATGGCTGGAATGGCTTTATCCGACCTAACAAATTTCAGCAGTTCTTTCAGATAGGTTTCCGTTTCCGAGAGACTGCCATGCCTATTGGCCGAACAAATTTCTGCAAGGGTCCATCCTGCCCGGAATTTTCTTACGTTTGACAGGTGCTTAAACGAATAGAGTGTATAGTTTTTATCCAACAACCCTGTTGCCTCCAAACATTTTTTGAATCTATTATAGGCGTAATTTTCTGCGCATATACTCCGTGAGATAAATGTTTGGGCAGAACCGAGCAGGAAATATTCTTTATCATATTTTTCTATCTGTAGTTTATCCAGTTCAACTCTTAGGCTCACATCAATATTTACAGGAATTGATTTTTTATTCTTCGACACAGTACCAGGAACCGTAATTGTATTTTCCACCAGATCAATATACTTCAACTGAAGAAATCTAAGCTCCTTTGGACGAATGCAGGTGTAATATATCATCCGCACAAATAGCTGACAATATTTATCATGCTTATCAAGCCAATCCATGATGACCTTAAAATCACGTTCTGTGAAGACCTGATGGGACTGTGTTGGCATTTTTTTTCGCGTCTCACAATCCGTTACAGGATTCTCGGAAATATATTTATTGACCTTTAAATAACGAAAGAAATTATTGAGGCCGATCCTGCAGTTATTATAGGTCACCCCTGCCCACTTTTCTTCTCTTTCCTTAAAATTCAGAAAATCGGTTATCTCAAAATCACTGATCGTATTTACCTTTTTACTACCCCCATGATACTTGATAAAAGAATTGACAGTTGAACGGTAAGTACTGATTGATTTGGGTCTAGTTCCTTTGGCTTTGTGATAGGATTCAAAAAGAACCAATGCTTCATCAAGATCAATGCCTATGAGTTCCTTTCTTAGCCTTGCATTTGCCTGCTCATCCAGTGGATTCCAACCGCCTTCGAGCGCAATCCGGTAAGCTTCACATAGATTATTAAAGTTTTTAAGTTTTTGCCTTGGGTCTTTAATCCGGTTGAGCTTCCTGGTCACTCTGATCCGCTCCATCCGTTCTTCTGCCGCATTGTGAAAAAAGAACTCTACGTACCAACTTTGCTTCGCCACTTCTTTTTCCAAGGTGCTTCCTATAGGAATCCTTGTTATGTTCCTTCCCTTTACGACACGGGGTACAGTATATGGCAGCTCCGGAATCTCCATGAGTTCAAAATTAGGGCCACGAGGAGTTCTTCCCTGGAACTTACGTTCGGAATACCCAATGATTTTTTCTTTTTCTTCAGAAGAATTTTGATTTTTTCGCCGGGCCGGCCGGGGTGAATTTTGAACGCCCGGGGCGTTTAGTGGCAGACTTGTGTCAGAGTTACGAGGCAAAAAATCTTCTAAGTCATTGTTTTTCAATGACTTAGAAGTACTTGTGGAGAATATCGGATTCGAACCGATCACCTCTTCACTGCCAGCGAAGCGCTCTAGCCAAATGAGCTAATCCCCCTTGTGCAGCAAAAATAGCAATTAGTTTAGCTAAAGCAAATGATAATTAAGTTATTTTATTTCAAGTAAGAAAATAGAGCTAAATTTTCACAGCAAACAAGAGCATCAGCATCGCAACGCCGACCGCAGATGGAAAAGGAAAAGAAATAAACAGGTAAATAAGAAAAGTTACTGCCAACAATAAGCAAAAGAACGTCAATGCTTTGAAGAGCGTTTCCATGTAAAACATGGAAACAATAGCTAAGGCATAAATCAAAATTGTAACAGTTATGAGAAACATTAGCCTAATTTATAAGTCTAATGTTAAGCCTCTATTACATTGAAATTAACTCACAGGTTTCTTGGTTGAGCAAATTTTGGTAATGCGATACAAATTGTGCAACGTGAAAACCATCCATTAGCGCATGGTTAACATGAATAGAAAGCGCCATTACTTTTCTCCCACCCTCTTCACGTAACTGGCCAAAAGAAAACTTCGGGCAGCTGTCTTTAAAAGAAAAGCTCCTGGCATGAGACATGGACTTAAAGTTAAGCCATGGCAAGGCCGAACAATGGATCACGTTTTCGCCACCAGCTGAAGGAATTAAACCGGTACTGTTTTCCACCTTTTTGATTTCTTCCATGGCCGATGCTTGGAAAGATTTGAATCCAGGATGAAAATCCAGGTACCCGAAACCAAAAGTTCCGTTAGTCCTGTTGATTGTTGCCGAAGCATGTACCTGATCATATATCCAAACCTCGCCCTCAATGATGCGGTAACGAAAAGGCTCCACATTATTTGCAGCCATCAACGACTTGTGCAGGTAAAGCAAAAATAGCGACACCCCCTTCTCTTTGGCTTCTCGATAAGTGGCAGTACAATCTACATCCACAGTTACACCAAAAAATGGCTCTTCAAAAGTGTTAAAAAACATGTAATGGTCCTTTCTAACCCATTTGTCCAAATCTAATTTTTTTCTCATTCAGTTAATTTTAGTAAAATTTCAGCTATCTTTTCCATCTGATAGAAATTCGGATGTTCGATGGTATAATCAATATGTTCATGCATCCAGGTAATATGAAAGGGAATGTGAACCGCATGGCCACCCATGGCTAAAACCGGCAAAACATCAGATTTCAACGAATTGCCCAACATCAAAAATTCTTCCGGCCTGCAATCCAGGTGTTTGATCAGCTTATGATAATCTCGCTCCTGCTTATCGCTCATGACCTCAATATGGTGAAAATAATGATCGACACCAGATTTGGTCAGCTTCCTTTGCTGATCCAGTAAATCGCCTTTTGTAGCCACAACCAATCTGTATTTCCCATGTAAAGCCTTCAAAACATCCTCTACACCTTCCAGCAATTCAACCGGTTTATCCAGCATCTTTTGCCCTAAATCAATCACCTTTTGAATTAACGATAGATTCCCCTTGCCTTCGGTAACCCCAATGGCAACCTCAATCATACTCAACATAAAACCCTTTATACCATAACCATACCGGGGTAAGTTGGCAATCTGCGTTTGATATAAGGCTGCAGTCACAGCATGTCTGGGAAGAAAATCCTCCAAAAGGCCGGTGAATTGTGCTTCTGCCTCGAAAAAGTAAGGCTCATTTACCCAAAGGGTATCATCAGCATCAAACGCAATAACCTTAATGTGTTTGTTCATAGTTATGCTTAAATTCGTTGCGACAAAAATAAAGTTACCAAACGATTTAAAAAAGGACATTTGTCCCTGATGCGCTAGCTATGCTGAGAACCAATTTGCAACTGCTCTCTTTTATTGAAGCCTTTTGCCGCGATGGCCATGAGGGTTCAAAAGTCATGCAAAAAAAGATCAAGCCCGGAATCCGATTGGTGCAGCAGGGCGAGACCATCACTAATATTTACATTATCAAGGATGGCATTACCAAATGCTACATTTCTGAAGAAAACGGCAAAGACTTCATCATAGAGTTTTTAGGCAAAGGGGAGGTGATAGGTGAACTGGAAGCCCTGAAGAAAATACCCTGTCTATGTAACGTACAGACAATCAGTGAGGTAACGGCATATGCCATTCCAGATTACTTGTTTTCAGAGCTCATCGCAAAAAACGCAGCCTTTACGGAAATTTTGCTACAGGAACTCTCTACCAGAATTATTCAAACCAGTACGAGGGCTTCTTTTCAACAATTGTACACCTTGGAATATGGGCTGACCAAGTTATTACAACTCCAGAAGGAAGCACAAATTACCATTTCAAAAGAGGACATGGCAGCTTATTTAGGCATATCCGTTAGAAGTTTTAACCGAACTTTAAAGGCCCTGGAAGACAAAAACCTGCTCTCTTAGCCATTCTGACGCCTCAAATGTGCGCATGAAACGTCTCTTGTTTTCCAAAAACCAATTGATAATCAGCACACAAAGTGAAAAAATGATTACCAGTGTAACGTTTTCTATTTTCTTTACGTTTAAGGTTAAAAAAAGATAATATAAGAATATATTTGTAGATCTTTAATTAACCGCTCAGCATGCAAAAAATACAACAAAATACAATTTCTAACCAAATTATGAATATCTTACCTGAGAGGTCACTTTTTAAACACAACAGTTAAATGTTTTTTTTATATTAACAATTCATCAACCTTTGTGTTGAAAAAGATTTGTCTAAATCAAAGAGCTTATGAGTGCGCGCATAAATATATATACCAATTCCTTAACAGACGAGCTGATTCCTGAAATTGTTGAACGTTTGAGTCAACATGAAAAAATATTAAACTTAGAGAAGTCATTCACTTTTGATAACCCCAGAAGTATTTTATCGTTGGGATTCAGGTGGACGAAGCCCAGTATTGAGATTTTAAATACCAGTAACCTGAAAGTTGCTTTTAGCACATCTTTCAAACCTTTCGCACTTGCAGAATTTAAAAAGAAAACCATCCGCCAAAAAGTAGTTAAGCAAAGCTTTATTGATAAATTATTACGTAAAAAGAAAAAGAAGGTATATAAGCCGATTAAAATCAGTGCTAACGTAGAAGAAAGACTCAAAGGCTACAAGAAAGTTTTTTCAATCAGATATTACCCTGGCAACTTGTTCGAACATCAACTTGCAACCCTTCTGGGCGCGATCATCACCGAAATGGGCGTAGGCATCTGTCATTTCACCAATGATGATGTTTGGTATACCGATAAAAATGCTTTGGCCGAGTGTGTTGCTAACCTTTATACGCTAGAAGAACTGGCCACTCCAGAGGAAAAAACGGTACCACGTTCCCGCGTAAAGGTTCGCGTTTAACCAGATTGCCGTATAAAAAATTATTTCTCTTTATTATTAATAGCTACTTCTAGCTGGCAGGGATCACCATTTGCTGTCTGGACAGGTTAATGCCGGGTGGTCAGCTCACCCCTTCAAGATTGTTTTTTTTTTTGCGGGAAGCATCTGGACCCCATTTATCCCCTACCTGAAAGATCATAACGGCGACTCTCGCGCCCTTCTAGCGGTTAATTCGTCCTGATCGAAACGATTGCTTCATACCTCTCTTCTTAACTGTAAAGTGCCTGCCTTTTATTTTCAGAAATTTATCATTTAGTCGTTTATTCTACTTAATCGGTTTAGCTATTTTTTTGGCACGATTCTTTGAGCAAATTTTCTTAACTATTGAAGTTGCGCCTTTATTTCGCGAGATCTTGGCACACCGAAGTAGTGAAAATGAGGGAATCTTTTTTATTTTTGAAATGCATAAAAAGAATCCTATGGTAATCTTTTTAATATCTTACCCTTAAATTAAAAGACAAAACAATGAAAGTAGAAGAAGTTTTTAAAAATAACGAAGAATGGATTGGTAGAAAATTAGCGAACGATCCCAATTACTTTACAGAGTTAGCAAAGGGACAAACCCCTGAATTTTTATACATTGGTTGCTCAGATAGTAGGGTAACTGCCGAAGACTTAATGGGGATTCAGCCCGGACAAGCATTTATTCATAGAAATATTGCCAATTTGGTAAACAATGTCGATTTAAGTGTAATGACGGTACTGAATTATGCTGTTCGCCACTTAAAAGTAAAGCATATTATTGTTTGTGGACATTACAACTGCGGCGGTGTTAAGGCGGCGATGCAGCCAGCTGACATGGGCATTTTAAATCCGTGGTTAAGAAATATCCGTGACGTATACCGCACCCACAAAGATGAATTAAATGCGATTGAAGACGAAGGTGTTCGTTACAACAGATTAGTTGAACTCAACGTTCAGGAACAATGTGTAAACTTATTAAAAACAGCAGCGGTACAGGAAGCCATTACCTTGAGAGGCTTAACGGTACAGGGCTGGGTTTTTGATATCCATACCGGCCGACTAATCGATTTGAAAATTGATTTCGAAGCTATTCTAAAAGACATTAAAGAGATTTATAATCTTTTTTAATCCTAAACTGATAGCGTAGGAATCGCTTGGGAATTGCGTCGCTTATAAATGCGATTGGGCGTAGGGCTATGCTAGTTGTCCGGCCTAAAGTACTAAAAAGACCGATGTGAGGTTCTGGAGCAATTCTCCATCCTTTTCATCGGTCTTTTTTTTATCGATAAGTTCGTTGGACGCTGAAGGTCCGAGTTAAACCGCGCAACTTGCCAGCTCCAAAAGCTAAACTGCCTTACCTTCCCATCCAACCGCCATCGACAGTCAAAATTGTTCCGTGAACATAGTCACTAGCACTAGAAGCGAGAAACAACGTTGGACCTTTGAAATCCGCTGGAGTGCCCCACCTTCCTGCAGGAATACGGGATAATATTGAGGTACTTCTGTCCTGATCTTCGCGCAAGGCACTCGTGTTATCGGTAGCAATATAACCCGGGGCAATGGCGTTTACATTTACACCTTTGGCCGCCCATTCATTAGCAAAAGCTTTAGTTAACGAGGCAATTGCACCTTTACTTGCTGCATAACCTGGCACCGTGATTCCGCCTTGAAAAGACAATAGTGAAGCAGTAAAAATCACTTTCCCACTTCCCCTTGCGATCATGTCTCTACCGATTTCACGTGTCAGAATAAAGGGGGCGTTCTGATTGACCGCGATTACCTCGTCCCACATCTCATCAGGGTGTTCTGCAATAGGCTTACGTAAGATCGTGCCCGCATTATTTACCAAAATATCGATCACAGGGTGGTCAGCTTTGACCTTTGAGGCAAAAGCGAGTGTTGCCTCTCGATTACCAAAGTCGCACTGATAGGCATAAAACTTTCTTCCTAACGCTAAGACTTCTTTTTCAATGGCACTATCTTTAAGTTCCAGACTGGCTGAAACGCCAATAATGTCCGCACCAGCTTCTGCTAAAGCCAAGGCCATTGCTTGACCAATTCCCCTTTTGCAGCCTGTTACCAATGCGGTTTTACCAGCTAAATCAAATATGTTTGACATTTTTTCTATAAATTTTTAAGCTATTGTCCTAATCAGATCTCCCCAGCTTTCATGAACTGTTCATCGCTCGATTCTGGGGGTTAAATTATTTTAATTCATTAATTGCACAATGATCCATATCGCCATAGTCCAGGTTCTCTCCAGCCATTCCCCAGATAAAGGTATAGTTACTGGTTCCTGCTCCAGAGTGAATTGACCAGTTCGGAGAAATCACTGCCTGATCATTTTGCATCCAGATGTGGCGGGTTTCTTGCGGCTGTCCCATGAAGTGGCAAACACTTTGATTTTGGGGCACCTCAAAATAGAAATAAGCCTCCATTCTCCTGTCGTGCGTATGCGCAGGCATGGTATTCCACACACTACCCGATTTTAGCTCTGTCATACCCATCTGTAACTGGCAGGTTAGTAGCACGCTATTTACCAACAATTTATTAATGATGCGGTGGTTAGCCGTTTCCGGGGTTCCCAGTTCCACAATTTCAGCTTCAGCCTTGCTTACTTTTTTGGTGGGATAAGTATGGTGTGCAGGGGCAGAATTTATATATAATTTTGTTGGTTCAGCAGCATCCGCAGATTCAAATGAAACCTCTTTTGTTCCCTTTCCAATATAAAGGGCTTCTTTATAATCCAATTCAAATTGCTCACCATCTGCTGTAATGATAGCTTTTCCTCCTACATTAATAATTCCCAATTCCCTGCGTTCCAAAAAGTAATTGGCTTTTAAATCATCTGGATTGGGTAAATCCAGTTTTTGATTTACGGGCATTGCACCGCCAACAATATATCGATCAAAATGTGATAAGGTTAGATTAACTTGGTTTGCCTCAAAAACATTTTCAATTAAGAAATTTTCACGCAATGCTGCGGTGTCCATCTGTTTAACTTCTTTGGGGCTTTGAGCGTAACGGCTTTCGAATGTATTCATGGTTAAAATTTGAGATTTGTTAAAGCTGAACTATCAACTCTTATTCACAAATATATTTATCCCATCGTTATTAAAGGAATTAATAGCCAAATTATCCACCTAATTTTTTACTTTTCAGCTTAAAAAAACTACTAAAAGGGCAAAACATCCAAACCGTTTTTTAAACTCCCAACAAGAATTATCCGCCCGGATAATCTCCTGTCATTCTCAGGTATTGCCGCTACGGAGTAGCCTTACTGGTTACCTGAGCAACTGGCCACAGCTTAATCGGTAAACCAATCCCATTAAGCGCCATTAATCACCTCGCAACTAAACCTCCAAATTCAAAACAATTTAGTCCCTAAAGGGCTTTTATTTATATGAAAGTTTTGAAAGCAATTTTAGCAGGCTTTGCAGGAGCTGCAGCCCTAAACCTACTCCATGAAACCGTACGCCGATTTGATAGCGATGCCCCAAGAGTGGATTTAGTGGGAGAAGAAGCATTAACCCGATCATTGAACAGCTTAAATCTAAAAGCCCCAAAAGGGGATAAACTTTATGCAGCTACGCTCGCAGGAGATTTAATTAGCAATGGCATTTATTACACAACTATTGCGCTGTCGGGTAGCAAAAATCTTTATTTTAAAAGTGCAGTTGCGGGCATAACCGCTGGCATAGGTGCCATTCAGCTTCCTGATAAAATGGGCCTTGATGATAAGCCAGTGACAAAGACAGATAAAACGAAAGTACTTACCGTTGCCTGGTACCTGATTGGCGGATTGGTTACAGCCGGGGTTTTTAATCGATTAAATAGAGATTAGCCGCATGAACAAACTGCAAACTGTCTTTATCGCCGTACTCATATCCATCGCTTTTGTTTCCTGTAAAACAGGTTCGGTTAACTTGTTTAAAGTGGCCAGTCCACATGAGCAATATAAAAGAAAGTTGCAGACATCCGGTTTGGATAAGACAGCGATGGGTTTAGCCTGGATAAATGCTGCAGAATCAAGCATTCAAAAAGCGCTGAACATACCTATTGCCTATAAAGAAACAGGCTATTTTGATGCAGGAAAAGTCCCTGCAGCGGCCTATAAGTTTGCGGCGACCAAGGGTCAGAACGTCAGGATTAGCGTGATTAAAAAACCATCAGGGACGGCTCTTTACCTGGATCTATGGTATCTTGCCGACCTGAAAAGCCCAAAAAGAATTGCATCAGCAGATACCCTAAATACTCCTATTCAATATGAAATTGAAGATACGGGGAACTATTTGATCAGACTCCAACCAGAGCTACTTCAAAGTGTGGAATACACCTTAGAAATCTCGGCAGGTCCATCCCTTGCCTTTCCTACAGCATCGAAAACCAAAAGCATTGGCAGCTTCTGGGGTGACGGAAGAGATAATAATGCCCGTAAGCATGAAGGGGTTGATATTTTCGGCCCCCGAAGAAGTCCCGTTCTAGCCAGTGCAGCGGGAACCGTTACCAGAGTAAATGAGAATAACCTGGGGGGAAAAGTTGTATGGTTACGACCAGCAGGAAAGGATTACACCTTGTATTATGCCCACCTGGACGAGCAAATTGCAAGAGAAGGACAGGATGTAAAAATTGGCGATACGGTTGGTTTAATGGGAAATACCGGAAATGCAAAGACCACTGCTCCTCATCTGCATTTTGGCATTTATACGTTTGCGGGCGCGGTTAATCCACTTCCTTTCATCGATCCGGTGACCAGGACACCTGCTAAAATCTCTGCTGAGTTGAGTAACCTGAATAAAACTTTGCGAACCTCAGCCAAAGTCAATCTCTTAGCCTCACCGCAAAACAATGCTGGTATAGTATCCAGGTTAGCAGCCGGGACAATCCTTACGGTACACTCAGCTAGCGGAAACTATTATCAGGCAGCTTTACCTGACGGGAACATTGGTTTCATCAGTAGCAGGGATTTGGTTCAAACGGCTAAGCCTCTGCAGAAGTTAAAGATTAATCCAACGCAGCAAAATCTATATGATCAACCTGATAGCCTAGCCGCTGTTAAAGTGAAATTAAAACTGGGTCAATCGGTTAGCGTACTTGGTAATTTCAAAGATTATCAGCTTATCAGCGACGAAAAATTACAAGTTGGCTGGATTGTTAAGTAAATTTGAGCATGAAGATATTTCAGCAGGCACTGTCCTTAAAAGAACACAGACGTGGATTTCATATTATAACTGGCCAGGTAGAAGATGCCTTGCCGAAAATCAGTGAAATCGAAGTTGGCATTTGTCAGGTATTTATTCAGCATACTTCTGCCTCGTTAACCATCAATGAAAATGCTGACCCGACCGTTCGACTCGATTTTGAAATGTATTTTAATAAAACCGTTAAAGAAAACGACCCCGATTACAGGCACGATTATGAAGGGTCGGACGACATGCCCGGTCACCTTAAAGCAGCCCTTCTTGGAAGCTCAGTTACGATTCCCATACGAAACGGGAGATTAGCTTTGGGCACCTGGCAAGGAATTTATTTATGTGAACATCGAAATTACGGGGGTCGCAGACAGCTCATCATAACCGCTTGGGGCAATTAAGCTAGGGCAATCCACTAAACAAAAATACTTAATTAATGGTTAGTTAATTCAGCCTAAAAAGTCTTCTGGTTGATAAATTAACTATCCTTGGCATGTTGCTTTACTTCATCTACCAGTTCAGGATGATTGTCTTGAATGGAAGCCCTGTCGCTTTCCACTTCCACCTCTTTAGTGGTAACAGCATAATGTGAGGGATAAATTTCTGATCCGTAAGCGATGGCATAGGCTTTGGTGAATTCCGCACCAAAATAGAGAATAATGGAGGAATAATATGTCCAAAGCAATACAACCACTAGCGATCCTGTTGCGCCGTAAGTTCCACCGACATCACTTTGCCCAATGTAAAGCGAGATGGCAAATTTACCAATCATGAAGAGCACTGCGGTAACCACTGCACCGGCAATTACATCTTTCCACTTGATAATCGCATCAGGCAATACTTTAAAGATTACGCCGAAAATTAAGGAAATTACCGCTAGCGTCACCGCCTGATTAATAACATAAAATACATAATAGGAAACGTCGGCAAAACGCGCCTGTAACCTACCGCTGAAGGCATCCAAAAGTGAGGTTACAGCTAAGGAAACCAATAAGACAAAACCAAGACTGATAATCACTGAAAAAGATAAAAAGCGGTTCTGTAGCAACTTTACCCAGCCTCGTTTTGGTTTTGGCTTAATTCCCCAAATGGTATTGATGGAATCCTGAATATCTCCGAAAATAGTGGTTGATCCGATTAATAGCGTAATAATTCCGATAATCAAGGCCACTGTACTCTTGCCATCGAGATAAGCATTTTTAATCAATGCCTGTAGTGAGGTAGCGGACTCACGACCTAAAAACCCCTCTAGTTGCGCATAAACCTGCCCTTCAGCAATTTCTCGCCCTAGAAAAATTCCGCATAACGAAATCACAACCACCAGTAGCGGCGCCATCGAAAAAACCGTATAATAGGCAAGGGAGCCGCTTAGTTTAGTCACTTTATGGTCACCAAAGCCTGTGAAAGCTGCTTTGAGTACGCTCCATATTCCTTTTAAAGTAATTTTAGTCTTTGACATAAGTATCGGATAGAATAAACATTATCACTATCTCAACCCCTTAAAAAGCGAATTGTTTAGATTTTATAGGAATGAATAAAACTATAAATGGGGTAACGCAGCTTCTCGTTCCAAAATCCTCTTAACGGTGGTCGGCACTCACTCGCATTTTTAGCCGCTATATGCTCGTATGGATAGACTTTATTTAGGAGCTCCACTCCGAATGATGTGGACATTGTGGATTTTCAACTCCCTTAACCACCCTAGAGCTGACTTTTAACATCCCATGCAGGGCAATTTTACGATCCTCAAAGCGCATGCAATCCGCATAAAACATAGGGGCAAAAAAAAGCCTTGAACGAATCAAGGCTTAAATGCATTTAACTGATTATTTAGCTTTAATCCAAGCGGATAGATCTGTTATCAATGCCTCAGATACATTTTTGGGCACCTGGTATTGGGCTGTTGTAGTCTTCTCCGTTTGCTCACTGAGCAGGTGATTTAATGTTGGATAGTATTTTAGCTGAACATTTTTTTTCTTGCCCATGGCGGCATTCCAAAGGTCGAAATCAGTCTTACTAACCTGGAAATCATTCCCGCCCTGCAACACAAAAATACGTTGTTTACCCAAGCCTTTAGCTACCGAAACTTGGTTATAGGCATTAAGGTCTACCCAATATTTTGCTGAAATTCCAAGAATTGTAGAATCAGGTTTAATGGTTGTGCCCAATTGCGTAATCCTGCTTTTATTAATTTCTTTGATGGCCTCACTTAACTGCGTTCTGGCAGCTGCTGTGGTGTCTTTTGATAAATCGAACATGTATTGATTTTGCTCAATGATGAGGTCGCTAAGCTTTCTTGCTGGGGTTGCAGCTAAGATAATTCCAGCAAGCTCCGGCGTAGCAGCTGCTATACGAGGTGCCAGCATACCACCCAGACTATGACCAAAAACATAAACTTGTTTAGGGTCAGCGCCAGGTATAGTTTTAGCTAAAGCAATTGCTGCTGCAGCATCATCAAGTACTTCTTCTTTTACGGTGTAAATTTTTGTAAACTCATTTGGATAGATTAAAGTTCTCTTTACGTAACGTACCGAGCCTATTCCTTTCGACGCAAATCCGCCAGCAAGGTCTTTGAAAGGTTTATTGGCACCAATGCTTTCATCCATATCGCTTGGTCCAGAACCGTGAACAAAAACCACGATTGGAAAGCTCTTGGTATTCTTTGGCGTGGTGATAATGGCCGCCAGTTGTCTGCCTGCCGGACCGATGTAAACTGATTTTTCACTATATAGGCTGGTATCGGCATAGGCAGGCTTGACATATGCTGCAGCAGTTTTAGCAGGCGCAAGAAAAATACCCACAATCTTCTGCGCTTTATTAAAGCCTAAGATGAAGTTCTGGTCACCGTTACTGAATTTACCTTCTACCGTGACTGCAAAGAATTCGCCCTGTGCCCTGCTTTGGATTGCATCAAAAGATTCTGCTTTTCCAAACTTTGTGCCCATATCAGACCAAAGTTTCTTCAGTCCTTCTTCAGTTAATTTTGTTTTTAACGTATCATCAAAAATCGCATGTGCATCTGCAAATTTTTCTTCCTGCAGTAATTTAAAAAAATCATTCGCACCGTTAAATAATTGAATAACATTCTGAGAAAATGCGCTCGTGGTAAATAATAAAGCGACTATGATTAAAAAACTTCTTTTCATGTATTTGTTAAGTTGTAATTGTCCAATACCCAAAGTTAGTAATATTTATGTCCTAAACCCCTGCCCATCAACTACCTATTTAGTTTTAACGTTTTTTAACATTTGAAAAGTGAATGAAATTTGGAATGTTGAATGCATTTTTCCAATCCCTAAACACAACGCTCACCCTATATTAGTAAAAGCAGTCTATTCTTTTGGTATCCTACTGATGCATTTATGCCACACGCTTCACTCTCTCCCGTTCCATAAGCCAGCACTCACCTATCCACTCGGGCTATTCTCATTCATTGCTTACTTTTCTTTCATCCCACTCTCTATAATTTTTGATTACACATCTTAATTTAACTTTTCTAAAAAAAATATACTGAGTTAAACAATATTTAAAGATCTCAGCGTTTATGTAGATGAGAGCGTTAATTTAGATGACGGGGATACTGCCTTAATGGTGGAATCCCCGTTTCTTTTTTTAACGTTCTTGCCTATAAAAAAAAGGACAATCTACTCGCAAACTGTCCCCTTGATCTATATGATGAGTGATGAATTTTAGAAGTTTATATTGTCTTTTTCAGGAGCCTGAGCCTGCCTGAAATGATCTAAGCTTTTAAACTTTTTAGGCTTTAAGATTAAATAGGTTCCCAGTGCGATTAAAATCATCGCCGTAGTGAATCTTGATAAATCAATATCGAAAAGAGAAATATCTTTCAATGTAAAAATCCCGCCAATGATGGCAATCGCTAACCAGCTGCCACCTTGAAAATTTTTCCGGTAACCTAACCATAATCCTACCGCAAGCATAGCCGTATGCCAGCTTAAAATCCAGTGCGGAATAGCCAAGCCTGTGTTTCTAAGCAAGAATACCGCACCGATAATAAGAATAAGTACGCCTAGACCGAATTGTTTATTTTCTTGATTGTTTTGAGTGAAATTTTCCATGATCGTTTTGATTTATATCCAAATGTATCAGGAAAAGGAATGCAGGAGAAGAAGGTATCCTTCAACAACTTTAATTCATCGGTGAGTGAAGTAAATTTATCGGTTAATTGATTTGTGTTTTTTTTTACCGACTTACTTTTCGGTAAACTATTTAAAAGTAATGATCTCTGAACGGTCACTCATAATTACTTGAGCGGTTAAATCGATAAATAATCCGTGCGCCAATAAACCATCAATCTGATTCAATGCGTTGGACAGTGCTTTGGGATTTTCAATCAAGCCGAAGTCAGCATCAATAATAACGTTTCCGTTATCGGTAACATAGTCTCCCTCAGCGGTGATTCTCTTATGCCCCTTGCCATTCAGTTTGGATAGTTGATCAAAAACGTGTTGATAGGCTAAAGGAATCACTTCAATTGGAACAGTAAATGCACCGAGTTTTTTAACTTTTTTTGAGGAATCGGTGACAATGATGGCCTTCTTGCTTAATGAGGCTACAATTTTTTCTCGAAATAAGGCACCACCTCCCCCTTTAATCAGCTCCAGGCCTTCTGTAAACTCATCAGCACCATCTATACTGATATCCACTGAAGCTGTTTCGCCTAAGTTTAAGATTTCGATTCCTAGGGATTTGGCAAGTTCTTCGGTACGAATGGAACTGGCTACTGCTTTAATGCTTAGCCCTTGTGAGACTAACAACCCCAACTCCCGGATGGCAAAAGTTGCGGTAGTGCCTGTGCCTAAGCCTACAACATCTCCATTTTTAACAAGTTTTACTGCCGCCTTTGCCGCAGCAAGTTTCTCTGCATTCTGGTGATTTTGATCGATGATTCCCATAAAGTAAAACTAAGAAAACAGATGGAATTTTTAGTTGATACAGCTGTTTTCCCCCGATTGTTTTTTTGTAAGTTTACGCTATCCCTCCTGTTGGTTAAGGGTTCTGGAAAACAACGACGAGAAAATAGTGAAAGTTGCACTGGTATCCTCGATCTTTAAAAACAAAAAAAAATTATTGCACAGATGCAATAATTCCTGTTAATATCGTTTATATGTATGAGAGCGTTAATTTAGATGATGGGGATTCTGCAATTGTGGAATCCCCATTTCTTTTTCTCCTGAACTTTTTATTTTTCTGTAGAGAGTGAATACGGAAAATCAGCTGGATTGGCACCTCTGGTTTTGTTAGGCGTTGCTGTCATGTTGAAATTTAAAACGGCTCCCTTTTGTAAACCGCTATGACTGATCCAGTTTTTAGAATAAGACTTACCATTCAGCTGAAGTGACTGGACATAACGGTTGCTATCACTGTTTCCAGCAGCATTAATGGTTACGGTCTTTCCATTATCCAGGGTTAACGTTACTTTCTTAAATAAGGGTGCACCCAATACATATTGATCCACTGCAGGGGTTACGGGATAAAAACCCATGGCGGAAAACACGTACCATGCTGAGGTTTGTCCGTTATCTTCGTCTCCGCAATAACCATCTGGCGTAGGCTTGTACATCCTATTCATTGTCTCCCTTACCCAATATTGCGTTTTATATGGAGCACCACCGTAGTTATATAAGTAGATCATGTGTTGAATGGGTTGGTTGCCATGAGCATATTGTCCCATGTTTGCAATCTGCATTTCACGGATTTCGTGAATGACCCCACCGTAAGCACTCTCATCAAATACAGGAGGCATGGAGAAAACAGAATCTAGCTTGGTTACAAATTTATCATGTCCGCCCATTAAGTTGGCTAAACCATCGACATCCTGGAAAACAGACCAGGTATAATGCCAGCTATTGCCTTCGGTGAAGGCGCCACCCCACTTAAATGGACTAAACGGTGTCTGGAAACTGCCATCTTTATTTTTGCCCCTCATTAGGCCCGAAGCAGGATCAAAAAGATTTTTGTAGTTCATCGCGCGCTTCTTATAGATCTCAATCTCAGAAGCTGGTTTACCTAAAGCCCGTCCAAGTTGGTAAATTGTGAAGTCATCGTATGAGTATTCCAGCGTTTTGGCTGCATTTTCATTTTTCTTCACATCGAAAGGCACATAACCCAATTCGTTATAATACTTTACGCCATCGCGGCCAACGGCTTCAATCGGGCCTTCATTGTTGGCACCATGTTTTAGCGCATCCCAAAGGGTTTGAATATCATAACCACGCAAACCTTTAATATAGGCATCAGAAACTACTGAAGCGGAGTTGTTACCAACCATGATGTTTGCGTAACCTGGACTGCTCCATTCCGGCAACCACCCGCCTTCTTTGTAATCGTTAATTAAACCTTCCTGCATTTCTTTATTGATGGAAGGGTATACTAGATTTAAGAATGGATACAAAGCACGGAAGGTATCCCAGAAACCAGTTCCGGCAAACATGTATCCTGGTAAAGTTTGACCATTATATGGACTCCAATGCACTACTTTGTTGTTGGCGTCTACTTCATACAATTTATTAGGAAAGAATAAGGTACGGTATAAGCAAGAATAGAAAGTTCGGGTTTGATCAATAGTACCACCTTCTACCGCAATTTTATTTAGCGTTTTGTTCCAGATAGCTCTTCCCTTTGCTTTCGTAGCATCGAAACCATCGCTCGCCAGTTCTCTCTTCAAATTCACATCCGCTTGTTCGAAACTAATGAACGAGGAGGCTACTTTTGCCGTAACCTGTTCGCCTTTGCTTGTTTTGAAACCAATGATGGCACCGCTATGATCGCTTTCTAACTCAAGTTCATCATTTTTAAGTTTGTCGCCACTCCATGTTTTTGCCAGTTTAAAGTCTTTATTGAAATAAATGACAAAGTAATTTTTAAAGTTTTTAGGGAGCGGTCCACGTGCATACTTAGTCGTATAGCCGATAATTTTACGCTCAGCAGGAATGATTTTAATGTACGAACCTTTATTCAAAGCATCTACCACTACGTAAGAACTATCGGTTTTAGGGAAAGTAAATCTAAACTGTGCCGCTCGTTCAGTGGGGGTTATTTCAGTAGTTACATCAGCATCTGCTAAATAAACGCTGTAGTAATAAGGTTTTGATACTTCTGCTTTGTGGCTAAACCAGCTTGCGCGTTCATCTTCCGCAAATCTCATTTTACCGGTAACGGGCATAATGGAGAACGCAGCATAATCATTCATCCAGGGCGAAGGTTGATGGGTTTGTTTAAAACCGCGGATCTTGTCCGCATCGTAAGTATAAGCCCATCCATCGCCCATTTTACCCGTTTGCGGGGTCCACATATTCATGCCCCAAGGCAAACCGATGGCCGGATAAGTATTTCCGTTTGATAAACTCGGTTTAGATTGTGTGCCCATCAGGGGATTAATCCAGTCTACCGGATCCGTAATTTTGCCAACCGTTTGGGCAAAGCTGGCAGAGGCAGCGAAGCTGAGGAAAGCAATAAATAGTTTTTTCATTCTTATATTGTTATTGTGTGTTTTGAAAAGTTAAAGCTGCGGATTTTTTACGTAATCTGTCCACAGTCCATCTAAATCTTTACCGGTTAATTTAGTCCAGATTTCGGGTTGGTAAGTATGGTCTCTTAACGAGGAATCAACTGCTTTTATGGTCCCCGATTTTACATTTTTTTCAATCCATGCAAAAAATCTTGCAGTGATTCTATAACTGTTTTGATAATGGTGTTCGGGTTTAAGCGCCGGTAAAATCCATTTTGCACCTGCGTTGTCTACTCCGAATTTAAACCGTGCATAATCGGCAATACCTTCGGTTAACCATCCCGGGCCTACGCTTTTTCCGTAACCCTGAACAATATGCATTACCTCATGTGTTACCACATCAATGTCTTCGGGATGTTTATCCATCCAAATGGAGCTGTAAGTTACTTTTCCATCTGAAGTCGCTGCTACCCCTTTATAGGCAGTATCCACAAAAAATTTAACCGATTTTAAGGTTTTAGGATTATATTCTTTTGCAAGCTGAGGATAGACTACAAAGAACGTTTCGATTAATCTTTTCTTTAACTTTGGATCTAGCGCAGCATAGTTACTTTCAAACGAAAGCGTGTAGCCATTTTTCTTTACGGTTTCCTGCGCCTGAATCTTTGATAGCGGTAGAACCGCTACAAAAGCTAACGAAGTCAAAAAGGATGTTTTTTTCATTTAATTTATTTTCAGTGGTTAGTTATCCTAAGGTGATGCAAAATAAAGATAATATGTAAAACGTTTTAGTAATCACTCAAAAATTTTACGCTTATTAATTTACATCGCTTTAATAATATATGACGGCATTTCCAATTGCAGCAATTTTATTGAATCTTGTCTATTTTACTACTGTATTTCAATTTGACCTGATCTGGATTTTTCGCGTAATCTTTCCATAATTGATCAAGTGTTTTACCCGTAAGATTGTTCCAGCTTTGGTCTGTATACTGATGTGCCCGCAACTGCTGATCGAGGCTTGGAATTAAATCCATCTTCACGTTTTGCGCTAACCAGGCAAAAAATCTCGCGGTAATGCGATAGCTGTTCTGGTAACTTTGTTTCGGGTTAAAGGCTGGTAAACTCCATTTTGACCCTACATTATCTACCCCATATTGATAGCGAACATAATCTGCAATACCTTCTGTTAACCAAACCGGACCAGCACTGTAGCCATAACCCTGAACAATGTGCATGGTTTCGTGAGTAACTACATCAATGTCTGTAGGATGTGCTTTCAAATAGCCGGCACTAAATAAAATTCGATTTCCACTCGCCTCAGCAACCGCTTTATAAGCTGTATCAACTACAAAAAGTACATCGTGTGTAGATTTGTTATTAAACGTCTTCACTAATGTAGGGTAGATTTCAAAATAAGTATCGATCAATTTCTGCCGTAGCAACGGATCTAAAAGGGGGTCTTTACTGATAAAAGTAAGCTTGTAACCTTTTTTCTTTTGGGTTGAAAAGCTCGACCAGTTTTCGCTAAAGGCACTACGCAACTGTTTTTCAATTTTCTTTTGCGATTTTCCTTTTACCCAGTTTTCATTGACCGTTATTTCACCCGCTTTCGCTTTTATATCTGGAGTTCGCTGACTATTGAACGACAAGTCTGCTTTTCTTTGGGTTCGGTAACCATCTGCTGAGGCAAACCAGGGATAAACATTATAAAAAGCGGCAGAAAGTTTATCTTTTGTTTTTTGATCGGTGAGTTGCCGATCGTCATTAATAGTAAGTTGATAGCCTTTAGATTGTGCCTGCACAGCCTGCGTGAGTAGGACGACTATCACCAAGGTAAAAAAATGTTTAATCATAGTTTATTTTTAATTAAAGTTTAATTCAAGCGATAATCAGAGTCATCATCTTTCTGATTGGTTGATAGCATTGCCTACAACTGGATTATAGGCAATGCTATGCGAGAAATCACTTCCCTACCAACCTGTATTTTGAACTAGCAAAGGAACTTTTTGTATCTCTGCGTTTGGAATAGGCCATAGGTAATGCCGGGTTTGAAATATCCTATTCTCTTGGGTAACGATGTTATAAAAGCCAGTTGATGCATTTTTAGAAATATCCAAACCTAAAATTCGAGTATCTGTTTGAGCGGCAATTTTCCATCTTCTGGTATCGAAGTAGCGATGATTCTCAAATGCTAACTCTACCCTTCGCTCCCTCCGGATGGCATCTCTCAAATCGCTCGGTATTGGAAGCTGATTGGCTCCGGCTCCATAGGTGGGAACTCCTGCACGTTCACGAATTTTATTTAAATAAACTAAAACCTCGCCGTCCGCCGGATTAGCTTCGTAGGCTGCCTCAGCATAATCTAGATATATCTCCGCCAGGCGAAGAACAACATTTGTTCGTCCACCGGTTTGCCAGCCACTTGTTGACAAATTTTTTCGTTGTGTATAACCGGTAGTACTATAATCGTCATTCCCAATATTCGCTCTTCCAGCATTCCCGTTAAAAGTGAAATCGGTGATTATATTTGAATTTGGATTAATCCATTTTCTACCGGTATAAGTGATTCCCACATAAAAGCGAGGTTCACGATTTACATACATGTTTGAAATCGATCGGGGTACATCGCCGGGTTCGGGCCCCTGGTAACTACTGAAGCCAGTGCGGGAATATCCCGATGACACATCATCAGTCGGTTTGCCGTTGGACATAAAATAGGCTTCAACCATTTGCTGCGAGGGTGCACGGAAGGACCCTCCCTTATCCCCCCCACTGGCACCGACGTGATTTGGAGATATATCATACTGAATATAAGTGATATTAGGATTTCCTTTAGCAAAAATTACTTCTTGATTCCAATCGGTTAACATGACATCCCTGCAAGATAGAAACGCAGTTTGGAAAGCATTGGCACCGGTTTTGGTAAACAATTGAAAAGTAGGATAAGTCGTAATAAACGCTTTGGCAGCATCAGCAGCGCGCTTCCACTTCTCTGCATTATAGGCTTGGTTAATCAGCGGTGTACCATCGGCATTTCGAAGGGCCGCATAATCAGAATTACCATTGAACAAAGGACTCGCAGCAGTTAAATACAACTGTATTTTAAATGCATGAAGAACCGCTTTGTTTAAATGTCCATAATCATCATTTGTCTGCGGTAAAGCGGGTAACCCTTCTGCCGCTGCGTCGAATTCGGCTGCGATAAAATTGACACAAGCATCGAAAGGACTTCGAGCGACACTTATTGTACTCACTGGAGCATCAGGTGCATTAGGTTCATTACCCAGAAGCGGGATTGGCCCATAAGCACGGAGCAAGTAATAATAGTAAATGGCTCTTACACCTCGCGCTTCATTTCGGTAACGGTTTACATAATCTATTCCATTTAGGTTACAATCATTACACCGGCCAACGTTGGCCATAAAATTACTGGCAGCCTGAATGCCACGAAAGTAATTCGTCCACATATCATTTACCTGACCGGAGGTTGGGTCCCAGTTTCCCGTGTTCATGTTAGTAGAAAAATTATTGATGGTATAATTCAATTCATCGGAAGCACCTGACCATGGACCTGCATTGGATAACCCCGGTGAGCGCTGCGTTGATTCATCTGGCAGCGTAGAATAAACATTGGCTAAAAACCGGTCAACGGTTGATTTTTGAGCAAACCCCTGTTCGAAAGTTAGGCGATCATCTGGAACTTGATCTAAGAATTTTTTGCAGCTCCAGTTTCCTATGAGAAACATGGAAACCAAAGCAAGTAGCGATATCTTTTTCATTTTTTTTTAGAAACTAGCTGTTAAACCTAAAGTATATGTCGATGTGAGCGGATATTTAGTCCCGTTGGGAGAGGCCAGCTCAGGATCCCAAAGTTTGAATTTACTGAATGTAAAAATGTTATACCCCGTTGCATAGATCCGGAATCCTTTTATACCTATTTTCTTTATTCCCTCTTTAAAGGTATAGCCCAACTGCGCATTCTTTAAACGCAAGTAGCTGATATCCCTTAGCCACCAACTACTGGACTGGAAATTGTTGTCATTCGAGCCATAGGATAGTCTTGGGAAAAATGCGTCTTGGCGTGGATTTTCTACCGTCCAGCGATTGGTGGTAATCGCATGGAGATTTCCTAATCCACCGGAATCCCTGAAGGGCTGAATAGCACCGCCTTCAAGCATGATATCTGCATTCTTTTGGCCCTGGAAGAAGGCGCCTAAATCAAACTGTTTATAACGCATAGTGAAACCAAAACCATAGATAGATGATGGAACATCGCCGCGGCCTATAATGGTTCGGTCAAAAGCATCGATTCTCCCGTCACCATTTAAGTCTTTATATTTAATGTCCCCAGGAAGAAGTTTACCGAATTGCGTAGGACTGCTATTAATTTCAGCTTGAGAGGTAAATAATCCATCGGCAAGGTAACCCACTCTTGCTAGCGGTGTAGAACCTCGAAGTTCCATCCATGGATAACGGGTTGGTGCCTGATCATTCTCTACAATAGTGGCTTGGTTATACGTATAATTGGCACGGACCGAAAAGTCAACCTCATCCGAGAGCTTTGCATTGTATTCTAAAGTACCATCTATTCCTCTGTTTTTAGTTTCGCCAAGATTACCGGATGGGTTAGATACCAAACCAATGTAGTTGGGTACCACTCCTCTTCCTAAAAATTGACCCGTTCTATTTTCTTTAAAGAGATCAACAATTAACGAGAGATTGTTATTTAGTGTTCGCAATTCAATTCCCAAATCTTTTTTCCTACTCTCTGACCAAGTAATGTCTACCCCATATGCGGTAACGTTTAACCCTCTCAAATCTACATTTCGGGTTTGGCCAAAAATGTAACCTGGTATATCAGCATTGTTAAATCTATCCCCGACTTGGGTAAGGTAATAAAACCGCTGAGAGTCATTGGCAACATATCCGTTTGTACTTGCACCACTCCCTGCAATTCCATCAGAATACCTAAATTTCACCAATTGAAAAATGTTTTTTAAAGGTTCAAAAAACTTCTCACTGGACAAGATATAGCCAACTCCAACAGCTGGAAAGAACCCATAACGCTTATCTGGGGCAAAGTTTTCTGACCCATTGTACCCTCCATTAAACTCTAGAAAATACCGATTATCAAAAGCATAGGCAACTCTAGCGGCAATCCCTTGTAATCGGTAAGGAATGGATAATGTAAATGTGCCGCTAAAGGGATTGAGATTATCGCTTTGATTATAGAGCAATAATCCTGTGATGTCGTGCTTACCAAAACTTCTTTTATAATTGAACCCCAATTCACCGTATAACTTTTTATCTCCTGAATTGGTTACGTTATACCCCAAAAATGACTGTCCTGTATAGATACGGTCATAATTGTAAGACCCATCAGCGTTAACAGGGTTTGTGTTTCTAATCCTGAACGTATTCTCGAGTTTTGTTCTATTGACACTGTTTTGGTTCTGTGCATCAAATGAAAACATACCGGTGAGGGAAAGTCCAGGTGTAACAAATTTCAAATCTTGCGAAAGACGAAGATTGGAATAAACCTGGTTGGTATAATTAGTCCGATAACCTCTTCGCGTTACCTCCGCATAAGGATTTCGTTGATCACTTTGTGCACTGATTCCCGGTATCGTACCATTTGGATAGAGTACGGGATAGGTAGTGGGATTGATTAAAAAAATCTGATTATAGATTCTCTGCGTGTCCTCTGCCCCCGGATTTTGACCTTGAGCCAAAATGCCTTTGATCCCCAGATTCAATTTTGTTGTACCAGTAATATCCCAGTCTAAATTGGCATTGACGTTGAACCGCTGAAAACTTTGTTTAGTACTATAGGATTGGCTATCATCTGATCTTAATAAACCTGTCTCGTCATAATAACCCAGCGAAACGTAATATTTGGCAGCGTTTACCCCTCCCGCAAGATTCGCAGTTGCAGTCCGATTCTGGCCAATGTTATCAAAAATCTCATCTTGCCAATTTACGTTTGGATAGCGATAAATATCTTCACCTGAGGCAGTACGGTTGATGTAGTCCTGAGCGTACTGTGGCGTGTAAGGTGCGCCTGAACGAACCGATTCTGTTAATTTAGCTTCATTTGCCAAATTCATATAATTGATCCCGTCGATAAGGGTGGGCTTTTTAGTAAAGCTGGTAATTCCCTGGAAAAAATCAACATTTACCGAAGGCGGACCGATCTTCCCGGCTTTAGTTACCACTAAAATAACACCATTTGCCCCGCGTATTCCGTAAACGGCAGTTGCCGCCGCATCTTTCAATATGGTGAACGATTCGATGTCATAGGCGTTTAAAGTGTTTAAGTCTCGGCCTGGTACCCCATCTATAATAATCAATGGTGCGCTGCTATTTCCACCGATTGCCGAAATTCCCCTAATCCAGATGTCTGCATTGCTAGATCCAGGCTCCCCATTTCTATTAACCCCGATTACCCCGGAAATACGACCGGCTAGCATGGAGCTGATGTTAGCTACAGGTTGCCTGAGTTCAGTTGCTTTGATAGTAGACTGCGCACCTACAAGACTTTCTTTTTTTTGCGTTCCAAAGGCGACTACGGCTACTTCTTGCAGGTCGTTACCAGCAGTTGGCCTAAGCTGAACCTGAATGGTCGTTTGCGAACCGACTGGAATTTCCTGAACATCGTAACCGACATAGGAGATAATCAAAACGGCATTTTGATCGGGCACTGTGATGCTAAAGGCTCCGTTGATATCGCTGGATACGACAGTTGAGCTGCCTTTAAGCTTAATTCCGGCACCAGGCAACGCACCTCCGTTTTCATCTTTAATTAGACCTCGTATGACAATTTCTTTCCTTCGGTTGGCGATATCTACTGGATTGCTTAGGTGTGAGATGTTAATCGCAGTCGCTGAGGACTCGTAACAAATTCCGAAGACCAGCGCCAATGCCGAAAGTTTTAGGGCACACTGCTTGGTCAAAAGCTTTCGCTTCAGATACTTGGTAGTTCTTTTTTTCATAAAATGTTGATTAGTTTGTTTAGTTTTTTCGCCTAAGCGATTGGTTGGTTTGATAGAAGTTTATTGCCGATTCATTTCCTCCTGCTTAACTGATAAATACATTTACACTAAAACGTTTTAGTTTGAATTTATAAAAAAAGACTGTTCATATACAGCCTTGGAATGGATAGCTAATTAATAAGGTGATTGAAGAGTACTAAAACGTTTTAATTTAAGGCAATAATAATAAATTTCTACTAAGAATGCTAATTTGTTGAAGAAAATGCGAAAGTTAACCTTCAGGTTATTGCTAAGCCTTTTTGCCGATCTTAAGCTGGCATTTTACTGAACGCTTGAAACTTGCTAAAACCAAAAAAGGGATGAAAAAACTCCATCCCTCTTACTAATACTAACTATATTTTAATTTATATTGACATCGCAACAGCTCGCTGCACCGATCAAAGTAGCATGTTCTTTTAAGGCCGAGATTTTGATGCTTGCATCGATATCATTGCCTTTTAAGGTTGCTATTAGTTCCGGCGCAAAAGCATTGAACGCTTGAGAGATATTTCCACCGATAACAACAGCATCTATTTTGTGCGCATTAATGACCGGGATAAGAAATTGAGCAAGATTGTAGCCAAACTCCATAAAGACTCGTGTTGCCAAATGATCGCCATCTACTCTTTCTACCAGTTCTTTAACGCCAGGCAACTCCGTTCCGCTTAGCTGCTTGTAGCGCTTTACAAACCACCGGGTAGAAAGATAATCCTCGGCAATGCCATCCATAAATGGCGAGTTCCATAAGTCGGCATCTGTTGCTTTTAATTTGATGCTCAGCGATGAACCTAATCCTGTCCCCAAAGTCAGCCCCAATACATTACCATTTCCTTTTACTGCCCCTGCAAAAACTTCACCTTGTAAAAATCCAGCTGCATCGTTTATAAAGTGGATATTCTCTACCGGTATCTCCAGTCGTTTGGCTAGCTCCTGTTTAACATTAACGTTATAAAGGGACTTAAATTTGTCCTGATCTTTAATCAGTGAGATCCCTTCCTCGTAATCAAATGGTCCTGGCATTGCAATTCCAAGATTTCGATTTCCACTTTTAATATTTTTAAACGACTGGTCAATAATCTTGCACCATGCAGATAATATATCTTCTTTACTCTCCTGTGAATTAACAGGGCTACGTTTGATTGAATCATCAATCAGGGTTCTCGTCTCTAAATCTACTAATGCGGCCGTAATGTGCGAGCCGCCAATATCTACACCCAGTGCTACAGGCTTTTCCATTTTGTCTTTTATATCTATATTAATTTAATCCACTGCATTCAAAACGAGGCATTAATGCTTTCTTCATTATGGGAATGGCTAACTACCTGCTGATAAGCTGGCAGTTTACCATGGGCATTAATTTGTAGTATATGGTTGCGAAAATACGGAATCTAACTTAGCAACAAAATTTTGATTACCGCTAAGATGTGAATAATCTTTTGTTAACAGCCCTAGCTGCTAAACCGAACAAAGACGCTTCCAACTATACAAAAGAGACATGAATAAATGATATCCAACTAGTTAACTTACCATGAATTAATAATAAACAATTTCATAAAGACGGGCATACCCTAAAAAAATTTGTCTGGTGCGACTGATGTAAATTTATAGCTGCTAAAAATTACTATAAATTTCTAGATTAAGGTGCGGTGATCACATTCATGGGAGCATGTGAAAATGAGGTGAGGAAACACTATAGGGCTAAATCGTTGCAAAAAAAAAATGCCCACTTAGTGATAAGCAGGCATCGTTTTCTTTATATAAATTACAATAACCCGTATAAACCGTGTGCATATGATCTTAATGATGATGATACACTCTGCATTTTATCTGGTGAAGGACCTTTAACTTTATAAGCCTCCGGATGTAATTCCAATGATTGATCATTTACTGATTCTGAGGTACTTTTGTTGCTCAACGTAGCATGCTGTTCTTCGCTTATTTTCAATGGGGCCATGTTAATATTTTTTATAACAGATTAACAGGCTTATTGAAAATATGTTTGCCATTTGAACATAATTTTTCACAACTAATTTTCTATCGATGAAATCCAGTTTTCGGTATTCGATATCTTGATAGGATCTGCAGCCGAAACAATCTTTAAAACTCCCCCTGCATTGATTTCCTCTTGGGTAATGTAATTTTTATTGAAGGGTTTTCCATTTAAAAAAACCTCTTTTATGTACTTATTCTTAGGGACAAAATTCTCTGTTTCGATCTTGAAAGTCTTTCCTTTCGGTAGATGGTAAATGATGGAAGGAAACAGTGGCACGTTTAAATAATAAACCGGCCAGCCCACACAAGCTGGCGAAAAGCCACTTGCAGTAAAAATATACCAGGCACTCATTGCGCCTGCATCATCATCCATCGTTCTTAAATAAGCTTGTGGCTCATTTTTGTAGATTTTTCCGATGTAAGATCCGATCCCGCGACTATTGTCGTTAAAGTAATTTTGAATCACCGTATCTGCAGCCAGCTGGTGCATCCAATACTGCGATTTATATCCTGACCGCGTAACGTTATACATTAAAGGCACCTGTAAATCCGGTTCATTAGCATGGTTGTATAAGTCTTTGGCGAAGAATTCATCTAAGTGAGCGAGATAGGATTCTTCGCCACCATCCAAGGCAATTAATCCTTTAAAATCGTAAGGCACGAACCAGCGATATTGCCAAATGGTTCCCTGGTATAAACCGCGGGCCTGCATTCGGTCTACATCATCTTTGCTCAAATCCTTGAAGTCTTTAGTCCAGTATTTTTTGTATTCCAAGGCCTTGTTTCTATAAAAATCAGCTTGTTTTTTATTTTTAAGGATAGTAAATATCTGCGACAAGGCCCAATAATCGTAACTGGTTTCCAAGGCTTTATCTGGCGATTTATAATCCAAACCATTTACTTCTTTAACCAGTGAATCTGCTATCTTCTTAAAATCAACGGGATACCCTTTTCTATAAGCATCTAAAAGCACGACAATTGCGTGTTCAGAACGAACGGTATTAGATGGCTCATGCTGCCCTGCATAATCTTTTTTTCCTGACTGGTATAATTCCGCGATCGACGTAACCATCCCCCTATATTCTTCTTGATTGATGATGGAAAGCAAAGGCAATTGCGTACGGTAGTTATCCCAGATTGCCCATCCGTTGTAACGGACCTGTTTAGATTTTTTAAGTTCACCTTTAGTATTTCGATATTGTCCGTCCTGAGCTGAAACAACATATGGCGATTGCATGGTACGGTATAAAAGTGAATAAAATAATTTCGCATCTGCTACATCTCCACTCACTTCAATCTTTTTTAAGTTTCGGTTCCAATCCATCGCACTTTGCAACTTGAACTGATCAAATGATTTTTTATTAACCGACAATGCAGCTGCTGCAACACTTACGGATGATAATGCAATATTAATTTTGCCAACACCAGCATCTTCCGGGAGCATCAAGATCAATTGATGGTTATTAATATCTTTCCAAACGGATCCACCTTCAACAGAGAGTGAATAATAAATTTTATATTTTCCAACACTACAGGTAGTTTTTGAGGTAATCCAACCTGAAATGGTATTTCCATTCACCTGATGCTGTTCGTCTACAAAAGCGCCGTTAAAAGCATAGCCGAGGTCAATATAAAAACCTTTTTTACCTCTTGGAAACTGATAAACGTGTTTGCCGGCATTGCTTAAAACGCTGAATTTTGCACTTATTTTATTCTCAAAATCCACAGCATAATAACCTGGACTAGCCTGCTCTTTAACTTTTAATAGTTCGGTTTTTGAAGGATCTGATCCTAAAAAAGGCTTGATGAAGAGATTACCTCCTGAACCTTGACAGCCTACTCCTTCGAAACGGTTATGGGTAAAACCTTCGAATTTTTTGGCCAGGTATTCATAACCTGTATGCGTTTTTGGGTAGGTTTGCGGACCGATGCTCAACATGCTAAATGGGTAAGAGGCTGCCGGAGACATTTGTCCGTGATCTCCCGAAGAACCCAAAAACACATTAACCAGTTCCACGGGTTGCTTACCTTTTATCGCAGAATTATCGTATTGGGCTAAAACGTTTAACTTAATTATTAAAAGTAGGGTCGTTAATTTGATAAAAATTCTCATGCTGTAGTTCTAAAATCGAACGAAATTAAGATTTTACCATGAAGGCAAGGTTATGTTATCGTTTCTTTACAAACCTATCTAACAACAAAAAAGCCATTCCGTGTACACGAAATGGCCTAAATACAGTTTAAAGCTTATTATTTAATTGATACAGGAACAGAAACTTTATCCCAATCTAAAGAAAAACCTGTTTTAGTGATTTTGTATACTAAGCGCTCTTGCGTAGCTTTCAATGGTTTTACTTTCACATCAACACGTAAAGCATCTTTCGCTTCTTCATACTTATAGGCACCCCACTGCTTTGGTTCTTTGTTAAAAACAGCTGTCCAGGTACCGCTTTCTTTTGGAACAAGGAAGAAACTATATTTACCGGCCGCTAATGGTTTTCCTTCTACCATAATATCTTTATCAGTTTCAAAAACTGTTGCTTCGTTTGCACCTGCGCGCCAAACTTTATCATAAGCTTCTAAACCACCAAAAATTTTACGCCCCTTTACTGCCGGACTGCTGTAATTGATGGTGATGGTTGCACCTTTTACTTTTCCTGTTGCGGTAGCTGCCGGACTTGGTTTAGGTTGAGCCTCCTGTGCCATTGCACTCGTTGAGATCGTTATTGCCGTTAAAAGCAATGTAATAGATTTAATCATCGTTTTCATACTAGTATAATTATTTGTTTTTGTTGTATTTGACTTACGAATTTAGTGCTTTAGGGCGATAAAATAATAATCCCAAAGTCGAAAAAATGATCACCGCAGCGGCTCCTATCACATTTAACCAAAGAAAAGATACGATATCGAACTCATAAACGGCAATTACGGCTATTTCTGATAAGATAGCAGAAATAAATACTAATGCGCCATCTATCTTCTTAAAATAAAATGCCACCAGGAATATCCCCAGAATCGGCCCGTAAAAAAGGGAGCCCAACACATTTACAGCTTCAATGAGCGAACCCATTTGTGTAGCAAACATTGCAACTGCGATGGAAAATATTCCCCATGCGAGGGTATGCAACCTGCTATATTTCAATTCCGTTGCATCATCTATCGTTTTTTTACTAAATATTAAGTGTACGTCTTTCAACGAGCAGGCTGCCAGAGAGTTTAGTGCAGCAGAGATAGAGCCCCAACTTGCCAGAAAAATAACGGCAAATAATAACCCAATCATTCCAACTGGCAAAGTATTTTTAACAAAATAAAGAAATATGTAATTGGTATCCGTTTTTTCTGCGTTAAAATTCGACTGGTTGATGGCCTCCTCTACACGTCCGTGGAGTGCCTTTACGTCTTTCTGAGTGGCCTTGAAACTTTCGATTGAAGTAGCTAATTGCGGCGAATGGCTTTCTTTTTGTTTCAGGATGGCCTGAGATTGATGATTAAATTTCATCGCCAAAGCTTGATGTTCTTTTTCAAAAACTGCTGCCTTTGCTGGTTGGGTTTCTTTAAGGTTTTGGTATGATCGTTCGTTGAAGTAAATTGGTGCTGGTTTTAAAGAAAAGAAGGCAAATAGCAGTGCGCCAATTAAAAGAATGGCAAATTGCATTGGTATTTTGACCAAACCATTTAAAAGCAAACCCATTTTAGCATTGGTATTATCTTTCGCCGTGATATACCTTCCTACCTGACTTTGATCGGTACCGAAGTAGGAAAGCGCTAGAAAAAAACCACCAATCAAACCACTCCAAAGGTTGTATTTATCCTTCCAGTCGAAGTCTGTAGTGATGACATTCAGTTTTCCTGATTTCCCTGCCAGGTAAAGCGCATCGCTGAAACCAACTCCGTTTGGCATGTTCTGCACCAACAAATAACCAGCGAAAGCCATTGTTCCTAAGATGATCACGAACTGTAACTTTTGCGTGTGCGCAATGGCTTTTGCACCACCTATATAAGTGTAGATCAGGAGGATCCCCCCGGTCAACACATTGGTTAGATAGATGTTCCAATTTAATACGCTCGATAAAATAATACTAGGCGCATAAATGCTAATCCCGGTAGATAAACCTCTGGAAAACAAGAAAAGTAGTGAGGTTAGAACCCTTGTTTTTTTATCGAATCGGTTTTCTAAATATTCATAGGCAGTATAAACATTAAGCCTTTGAAATATTGGGATGAAGGTAATGCAAATCACAATCATCGCCAGTGGCAAACCGAAATAATATTGAACGAAACGCATCCCATCGGTGTAGGCTTGTCCTGGTGCAGAAAGAAAGGTAATGGCGCTGGCTTGTGTGGCCATAATACCCAGTAGTACAATGTACCAAGGCATTTTGCTATCTGCTTTTAGATAAGATTCGTTGCTCTTTTGGCCACGACCGATAAAAACGCCATAAACAACGACAGCTAATAAGGTAAAAATAAGTACGCACCAATCGATACTGCTCATGCCCAGAATTTAGTGAAGAAATAATAAAACACCACCTGAAACACGAGCGCCAGTGTAAGTAAGATGTACCAGGTATTCCAGTTTTTAAGCTGATTATTCATTTAGTTAATTTATGATTAGCCGACTAGTGCTGTCAGTTATTTTCTCGCACAATAAAATCAAAATTAGTAATATAAGTTGGTAAGGTTATGAATCGTTTTATCTTATTGGTTTGCATGTTCAGATTGGTGAGACACCAGACCGCTTTGAGTCGTGAGTTTTGCAACAACCTATGGAACCAGCAAACCGAATTATTTATTCAAAATAACTTGAAAGTCTTCATTCATATAAGAAGATATAGTTTTGATTTTTGTTTTTCCATGAGGGTTAAGAATTAGTAAATCCTGATCTCCAGCTAACAAAAAA
>JAZBLB010000001.1:198959-236944 GCA_037032985.1 Bacteroidota bacterium | reverse complement strand
GAAAACTTTGGTAATTAGAAAGCCAATCAAAGATTTGTATGGATGATAATTTCACTTTTCTGAGTTTGGATATCGCTTAGATCTTACAACTTCAGCTGTTATTTCTTCCATAGAAGGAGCTGATTTAAATTTAGTTCTAAGCTTTTCAAGTACACCTGGGAAATGATTTCGAGAAGTATCTTGAATTGCAATTAAATTCAGCGCTTCTAAATCTCGTAAAAGTTGAGCTGCCTTTGGGTTTAATATATCAATTCGCATCGTCTCGATATCTCAAATTTAAACAAAAGAAAGCAAATATTCTGTTTACAAATGCAGACTAGGAAGTTGGGAAATTATCCTGGTTGACTCGATAAATCAATCTATTTCCATAGAATTTTAAACCACCTAAGCTAATTCCAGTTAGGGAGACACCAGACCGATAAGAAAAACAAAATATCTCTCGCGTCTCCCTATCAGTTGGCGGCCTCCACCAACTGAAGCCTAAAATTTATCTATTTCCCTGCGGATATGAAATTAAAGAACAGCCTTGCTGCACCCACATTACCTGCCGGCAACTGTCTGAAAAACGCCAATGGCGAATAAATAAAGTTCCCCTTTCCATATTTGGCATACAATGTAGATCCTTTTAGTGGTTCTTCACCTGTATCGTTCATTTCAAAAAGCGCTTCGTATTTATTGTCCCATTTGTCTGGAAAGTAAGCACCTCTCTCCTGCACCCAGCCACTAAAGTCTGATGCTGTGATTTTATTCGGGTAGTTTAAGAGTTTATGGTTTGGAATCAGAAATTTTACTGCGGCATCTTCTTCGGTAACACGTTTTCCGCTAATACTGAATGGATAAATCCCGAAATCCTGCAAGGCCATATCCTGAGTGGTGTTGTATTGCATGACAATGGTACCGCCATTTTCCACGTAACTTTTCAAAGCAGGTTGCCAGTTTTTAATTCGTTTTTCGGTATTTATTACCCGCACACCGGTTACCACGGCATCATAAGTAGCCAGCTTGGTTGGGTTAAGGATGTCTGCTTCCGTTAACACATCTACCTGCAAACCAGCCTGGTGCAGAAACGCTGGAATTAAATCTCCTGCGCCTTGTATGTAACCAACTTTTTTCGCCAGCACTTTAATATCACCTTTTAGCATCCATGTGGCCGCCGGAACAAAATACTGTAGCGATGGTAAATGGGGATATTGAATTAATACCTGCCCCTTGTTAAAGGTTCTATTTTCTGCAGAAAATACTGCTTCTAATTTATTCTGACTCGCTTTTATTTTAGATAAATCCTCCGCAGGGATTAAAAAATCTTTAATGGAAACACTATTCTCAGGCAGATTGATTCCGGTAAAAGTTTTAATCGGAGTATCACCTATTTTGAAAGTTATGTTCCCATAATTGATATACTGATTGGCTTTCAACCGCAAGGTAACAGTTAAGCCTTCCTTCTCTTTGGCAAAATATACTGGCTCGGCAAAACTTAAATCCAGGGCAGGCACAATTCTGAGTTGCTCCACCACGTCCCCCTTAACAGGATCTAATTTTTTGAAGGATAATGGAAGTTTCACATTGAATTTCTCTGCTCCAATTTTAAGCGCCAAGCTTACATTTAATGCCGATTCATTTTCTGCTAAGCCAATTAAGGTATCATTTGCCACACTAAATGTTGCTGAATTTTTGGCCGGTTTCTCCAACCAATAAGGTTCAGTTAAGGCTGCACCTGCCGGAATTTGAATTTTGCGTTCTATGGTCAATAAGGAGTCTCCGGATACTTTTCTGTTTAAATTATCTGTTTGGTTAATCCAGTTTACCCGCTCCAACACCACTGGCGTAGCAGATCTGGCAATCACATTTAAACGAAAACTATAACTATTACCTGCGATAGCTTCGGCTTGGTTAGTAACTACCTCCCCCATAAAGCCAGTACAACTTAAAATAATATGATCGATAGCAGCCAACTTATCTTTTCTAATATTCAGATCTTGCAACTCCGCGATTTTTTTGCGTAACATCAGCAATCCGTGTAAACTTTGATCGGGATGGTTGTAATCAAAAGACAAAAGCACAATATCAATCAGTTCATCCAGATCATTAATGCCTTTTTCTGACCAGTTCATCGGAATTCTCTCGAACAACGAAGCTTTCGCCGGATCACCCAAAACGGGCGTAAAATATTCGGTTCTCACACCCGCTACCGATTGTGTACCTGCTCCCTGGCTTTTATGTAAACTTCTGCTTAAACCTGCCAGCTCACCATAACCCATTCCCAGTTGAGCGTCATACTGCCCAACATTCGCTTTCATCTGGTTTTCTGCGGTGGTATTTACGGAGCCGAAACGGAAGGTATTCCAAACTAATCTTTTTGGCTGCCATACATCAACGTATTTAAGCTGGCTTGGAAAAGCACTCTTATCTCCGGCCAGCTTAAAAGCCTTTTCGGCCACCACTGCAGAAGCTGCATGTTGTCCGTGCCCGGCGGCAGCGGTTGGCGGGAAACGACAAATGATTACATCGGGTCTGAATTTTCTAATTACCCATACCACATCTGCAGTAATGCTGTCTGCATCCCATTGTTTAAAAGTATCATTGGTATTTTTTGAGAAACCAAAATCAATAGCACGCGTAAAAAACTGCTGTGCACCATCTAATTTCCTGGCCTCTAACAACTCATGCGTTCTGATTAAACCCAGGGCTGCCCCTTGCTCTGTGCCCAGCAGATTTTGTCCGCCATCTCCCCTGGTTAGTGAAAGGTATCCTGTTTCTACATTCTGTTCGTTAATCAACCACGAAAGTAAGCCTGTATTTTCATCATCCGGGTGCGCGGCTAGATAAAGTACCTTTGGCAGGTGCTTTAAGGTTTTTAGTTCCCGATAAATTTCTGCAGATTTTGACGGCCGTACTTGTTGAGCCGAACAAAAACATACAAAAATACCGAAGATGAATATCAGGTTTAGTCTTTTAAACATAGTATTGAGTTTACAGCACCAAATATGCTTAAAAAGGATTTATTTCAGGCGGCTATAAACGAAAAAGTATATAAAGCTTAGACACCACGTTTAAAAATCGCTTCCAGCAAACGAATGTAAATCGTGATCCCTTCTTCAATTTCTTCGATGTAAACAAATTCATCCGCGGTATGGGATCTTGCAGATTCTCCAGGACCCATTTTTACCGACGGCATATCCAGCCAACCTTGGTCTGAACTGGTGGACGATAAATATGTTTTTCTGCCTAAACTTAAGCCTGCCACTACAACTGGATGCAATAAATCGATATGAGATGGCTGCAGAATATTAGGTCGAACATTAAAACTTGAAATCGTGTGGTTAATAATCGTATTGAGGATTTCTCTGGATGTATAGTTATGATCGAACCGAATATCTACTGTGAAATGGCAACAGCCGGGAACAATGTTATGTTGCATGCCTGCATCTATCTGTGTTACACTCATTTTTACCGGTTGAGATGCCCCCTCTTCAATTGGAAACTGATAGGAGGAAAACCAGGAGATATCTCGCATCGCTCTGTAAATGGCATTGTCGCCTTCTTCTCTGGCGGCATGGCCTGAACGCCCTTTTGCTGTACAATCAATCACCATAGAACCTTTTTCAGCAATTGCCATTTGCATGTTAGTGGGCTCACCAACGAGCGCAAAGGCAATTGGCTTAAGCGCTTCAAGAATACACCTTATCCCATTTCCGCCGGATGTTTCCTCTTCTGCCGTTGCGGCCAAACAGATATTAAAAGGCAGCTCTTCAGCATGATAAAAGTAAATAAACGTAGAGATTAGCGATACCAACGCCGCACCGGCATCATTGCTGCCCAAACCATACAATTTATCCTCATAAACCACCGCAGCAAACGGATCACGTGTATATTGTTCATTTGGTTTTACGGTATCGTGGTGCGAATTAAGCAGGATGGTAGGTTTCTGCTCGTCGAAAAATCGATTGTAACACCATACATTGTTTTGCTTTCTGTTTGTTTTTATCTGATGTTTGGCCAGATGAGATTCAATTTCATCAGCGGTCCGATCTTCAGCGCCGCTGAAGGAAGGAATACTAATTAACGTGGTCAAAAGATCTATTGCTTCATTGTAAAGCAAATTTAAATCTGGATGTGCAGCAATTTGTTTATCTGAACTATGCATAGCAATTGGGAATTAATGGATTTCTAGAGAGTGTTGATTTGCTCTGGTAAATTAGCACGACTAATGATTTGCTCAATATGTTCTGGATTGAATAACATGGCGGTACATAAACAATTACAACGTTTCTTTCTTTCCAGAATATCGAAGTTGGTGCAGCTCGCACAACCCGTCCAAAAAGATTCATCTTTCGTAATTTGATCGAACGTGACAGGCTCAAAACCGAGCTGACTATTCATTTTCATGATTGCTGCCCCAGAGGTGATGCTGAATATCTTAGCGTGAGGAAAATAGCGCCTCGAGAGGTTGAAAATTCTGTTTTTAATGCATTTTGCAACTCCAGAACTCCTGAATTTTGGCTTTACGATTAAACCTGAATTGGAGATGAAATTTCCATCCTCCCAGGCTTCAAAATAGGAGAAGCCGACCCATTCGCCATCACCGGTTACTGCAACTACAGCTTTGCCATTTTCCATCTTTTCAATGATCGATGCAGGTGTTCTTTTAGAGATTCCAGACCCTCTAATGATCGCAGAATCTAACGTCTCCTGTACAATTTCAGCTGCATAGATGGCATCTTCCTTTTTTGCGATGCGGACAAATATGATTGGATTATTCATTTTATTTAAAATTTCACAACCATCTTTACAAACCCGGTGCCCTACATCCAAACAACATCTATCTCCTTGATAATCTGCATTAAAAATTTTAAATTCAGTATGAAGATACTTTTTATGAAAATTTAACCTTCCAAAATGAAAGGCTTTTTATCATATTAATGTGATGCGGTGCAAAAGATCAGGCAAGTATTGAAAGTGACTTTAGCGATTATCTAATAGGATTTAATAATTCGCCATTTTTATCCTTAATATTGTAGCTTATTTCAAACCTATGAACGGGATCATCCTCATCATTGATGATGAAAAAAAAATCAGCAGTTTACTTTCTAGAATTATAGAGTTGGAAGGGTTTAAGACCTTGCAGGCCGCCACCGGTAAAGAAGGCTTGAAGCTTCTAAAAAATAATGAGGTGAGCATTGTAATTAGCGATGTGAAACTGCCTGATGTGAATGGTGTAGCTATGGTAAAAGACATCAAACTGCTCAAACCGTATGTAGAGGTTATCAACCTTACTGCTTACGGAACAATTGCGGATGGCGTTTTAGCCATTAAAAATGGGGCATTCGATTACCTTGTGAAAGGTGATGATAATGATAAAATTATTCCGCTACTTTATAAAGCCATTGAGAAAGCCCATCTCCAACAGCGTGTTGCGGAGTTATCACAAAAAATTGCTGGGAAACATCAATTTAGCACCATTATAGGGCAATCTAAAAAACTAAATGAAGCCATTGATTTAGCAAAAAGGGTAAGTTTCACAGATACCACAGTTTTGCTTTTGGGCGAAACGGGAACCGGGAAAGAAGTTTTTGCACAATCCATTCATTATGAAAGCCCGCGGGCAGCAAAGCCTTTTGTGGCTTTAAACTGTAGTGGATTTAGTCCTGATTTATTGGAAAGCGAACTATTTGGTTACAAAGCTGGTGCCTTTACTGGCGCCAATAAAGATAAAAAAGGGTTATTAGAGGAAGCCAATGGCGGAACCTTATTTTTGGATGAAATTGGTGAGATGAACCTCGATTTGCAAGCCAAGCTTTTACGCGTATTGGAAAACCAAAGTTTTATCAAGGTTGGGGACACCCATACCCAGCAGGTAAACGTGCGCATATTGGCCGCGACAAACAAAGATTTAAAAGCAGATGCGGCATCAGGCAAGTTCCGGTCTGATCTGTACTACCGCCTTTCTGTGTTCACTATTATGCTTCCACCACTTCGTGAACGCAAGACCGATATTCCGCTACTGGCGAAATACTATTTAAAAGAATATGCGATTAAGTCGAACCGTACTTCACTTCATCTGGACGATAAAATTCTGGATATTTTTGAAAAATACCAGTGGCGTGGTAACATCCGTGAACTAAAAAACGTAATGGAACGATTAGTGATCTTATCTGACGGCGATGAGCTGAACTTATCTGCATTGCCCCCAGAATTTTTTGAATTTGCGCCGCTTAAAAATGATTTTAACCTCCAACAAGTAGAAAAGCACCACATCCAAAAAGTACTGATCTACACTAAAGGCAACAAAACCGAAACGTCCAGACTTCTGGGAATCGGACTAACTACCCTATACCGTAAAATCGAAGAATATGGAATTTTAGAAATTTAATGTACACTTATTCGTTATATAGCTATTCTTAATTATCCTTATTAAAATCACATGCAGAAATACATTTTAACATTATTACTCTCCACATTGTCCCTTTCCCTTTTCGCACAGGAAAATTATTTCCAGCAGAAGTTGACCTACAAAATTGATGTTGCTTTAAATGATCAAACCAAATCATTAAAAGGTTCAGAAACCATCACTTATAAAAATAACTCTCCCTCCACATTAGATTTTATCTGGTTTCATATCTGGCCTAATGCTTATAAAAATGAATCGACTGCACTTTTTAAACAGATTAGAAACGATACTTCCCGAAAGGAAAAACTCAAAAAGGTAACCTATGGCAGTATCGACGGATTGAATTTTAAGGTTAACGGTAAGACAGCCAAAACGGAAGCACACCCAAACCCGGAATATATTGACATTATCAAAGTTCTGTTACCAAATCCATTGAAATCTGGGGATTCGATATCCATCTCGACCGATTTCAACGTACAGCTTCCGAGCTATTTTTCCCGTTCAGGCTATGCCGATACGGAATTTATGGTCACCCAATGGTATCCAAAACCTGCGGTGTTTGATAGAAATGGCTGGCATGAATTTCCCTATTTGGATATGGGAGAATTCTACAGCGAATATGCAGATTACAACGTAAATATCACATTGCCATCTGCTTACGTGGTAGGCGCAACGGGTACGCTACAAAACGCTGATGAATTGAAAGCCTATAAAACTCTTGGCGCAAAAAACACTGCTAATCGGGGCAACCTGCCTGCCAGGTATACCCCTGTTCAAAAATCGGCCACAAAAACGCTCCGTTATTCCATCAACAACGTGCCCGATTTTGCCTGGTTTGCCGACAAGGACCTGGTGATTCAATACGATACGGTAAAATTGGCTTCTGGTAAGGTTGTGGATGCTTTCAGCTATTACCACAACAAAAAAAATACGCTTTGGGTAAACAGCATTGATTACATTAAAGATGCGACCCGAAAATACAGCGAGTGGATTGGTGAATACGAATATCCGGTCGTTCAGGCGATAGAGGGTCCGAAAAATAATGCCAGTGGCGGGATGGAATACCCGACCATAACCTTGATTACCAGTCCGGATGCGAAGAAAGAAACGCTCGATGGTGTAATTACACATGAGGTTGGCCACAACTGGTTTATGAGCATGCTCGGTAGCAATGAAAGGATGCATACTTGGCAAGATGAAGGATTCAACACCTTCTACCAATTTAGATACGAAGCAGAAAAATATAAATCCAATTCTATTTTTGGCGACGCCATTCCAGAGAAGATTAAAGCTTTACCAACCGATCAGTTTTTATCCAGTATTTATGGTGCATTATCAAATGTACCTATGGAGTCTGCCATTGAAACCCCAGCTGCCGATTTTAAAACTTCGGAAGAGTATGGTTTGATTTCTTATGCTAAAACTGCCTTATGGCTTTACTTGCTGCAATCGCAAATCGGGCAGGAAAAATTTGACAAGGCATTTCAGGATTATTTTAAGGAATGGAAAAATAAGCATCCAACACCTGGGGATTTTAAAGCGTCAATGGAAAAATCTTTAGGTACCAAGCTAGATAAGTACTTCGCTTTATTGAATCAAAAAGGAAAATTTTGATTTAAACTCGCGGCGTTAACACCTCGCGGCATTCGCCACAGCCGTCAACAAAAGGGGTTTATGAAAAATAAACCCAGTTAACCCTAAAGGATGTTGAAAGGTTAAACAACAAGAGGTTTGGCGGGCATTAAACTCTACTCGACCCACCTTTAGCTCATTTCATTCCTCATCATTGATTCTTCAAAATGAAAAAAACCCTTCCAAAATGGAAGGGTTTTTTTATGCCCGGATTTTCGCGTTTTTCCCAAAAACAAAACAACACTCAGTCAGTCAACGCGTTGCGAAAAAATCAATCTTCGCGGCATGAGAGTTGGCAACAGGGATTTCATAAATCAATACGTTATGACAATTATCCTGTTTCTGCTTCTAATCCTGCTCTGCTGGGCAACCTACCTATCCATTGATTGGTTCGAAAAAATCTAAAGAAAATGTTAGCACTATTTACCATCGCAATCGCCGTATTTATCTACATGATTTACGTGTTGATTAAACCCGAAAAATTTTAAAAATGAACACTGAATTAATTGGCATCATTGCCACCTTCCTGATCACCTTACTCATAGCCATTCCTCTGGGAAAATACTTGGCAAAGGTGTTTGCAGGGGAAAAAGTCTGGACAGACTTTTTACAACCTTTTGAAAACATTCTTTTCAAGCTCTCCGGTATAAATGTTAAAGAGCAGATGAATTGGAAACAACAACTTAAAGCCCTTCTTACCATTAATGTTTTATGGTTGGTTTACGGCTTTTTTGTGTTAGTGTTTCAAGACAAATTGCCTTTGAATCCTGACGGAAATCCTGGCATGACCCCGGATTTGGCATTTAATACCGTCATCAGTTTTGTCGCCAACTGTAATCTACAACATTACTCTGGCGAAAGTGGGGTAAGCTACCTTACGCAGCAATTTGTCTTGATGTTCTTACAGTTTGTAAGTGCGGCTACGGGGATTACCGCAGCCGTGGTACTATTTAAAGCTTTTAGAGATAAAACAACTACCCAACTGGGTAACTTCTGGGAGTTCTTTGTAAAAGCGATTACCCGTTTATTACTGCCGTTATCCGTTATCATTGCCTTAATACTAACCTTCAATGGAACACCGGCAAGTTATCAAGGTAAAGATCAGTTCATTTCGCTACAAGGCGATACCGTGCAAGTATCTCGTGGACCTGCGGCACAATTCATCGCCATAAAACATTTGGGAACGAATGGTGGTGGGTATTTCGGTGCAAATTCTGCCCACCCATTCGAAAACCCAAGCTACTTTACCAATATGGTGGAGATGATTGCGCAGACGATTATTCCAATCGCCATGATCATCGCTTTCGGCTACTTTATTCGCAGGAAGAAATTAGCATGGACCATATTCGGAGTAATGACCATTGGTTTATTTATGTTGATGATCCCAACCATTACCTCCGAGTTAGCTGGTAACCCTGCCCTAGCAAAGATAGGAATTGCTCAAACTACGGGAGCTATGGAAGGAAAAGAAGTAAGATTCGGCCCTGCTGCAACAGCCTATTGGAGCACGTTGACCACGGTAATTTCTACCGGGTCAGTCAATGGAATGCACGATAGTACCATGCCATTAACCGGCTTATGGCAATTGCTTGCCATGATGATTAACGCAATTTATGGTGGCTGTGGCGTGGGCTTGTTGAATTATTTTGTGTACCTAATCATTGCTGTATTTATTTCTGGTTTAATGGTGGGTAGAACGCCCGAATTTTTGGGGCATAAAGTGGAAGCACGAGAAATCAAAATTGCTGCCATCATCACCTTATTAAGCCCGTTTTTGATCTTAGCGGGTACAGCAATTGCGACCTATGTTTTCACCAATCATGGGGGTGCAGACTGGGCTGTTCAACCTAAGGCCTGGTTAAATAATCCTGGTTTCCACGGTTTCTCTGAAATGCTTTATGAGGTCACCTCGTCAAATGCAAATAATGGGTCTGGCTTTGAAGGCTTAGGTGACAATAACGTCTTCTGGAACGTATTAACCGGCGTAATCATTTTCTTGGGACGCTTCTTACCGATCATCGGTCCTGTAGCAATTGCAGGTTTGTTAGGAAGTAAAAAATTCATCCCAGAGTCTGCCGGCACACTTAAAACTGACACCAAAACTTTTGCCCTGATGACCTTCGCAGTAATCTTGGTATTAACCGCTTTATCGTATTTTCCTGCGCTGGCTTTGGGCCCGATTGCAGAATATTTTACCATGCTGAAGTAAATCTGAAGCTCTGTTGAGCTTGCTTAATCTGAAATACAATTCAGGAAGTTTCGCTTAACCAATTGAAAATTAATCTGTGAAATCCTTAATAATCTGTGAAATCACCTAATTAAATAAAATGAAACCCAATAATAAATTGTTCGAACCGGCTTTAATGCAAACTGCATTGAAACAATCTTTCATCAAATTAGACCCACGGGTAATGGTTCGCAACCCGGTCATGTTTACCGTTGAAATCGGCACCCTAGTAATGGCTTATGTTACCATTTACTCGTTTAGCCATAGCGGACAAGGATCTACCCTATATAATTTCTTCATCTTTATAGTGCTTTTGCTTACGGTGCTTTTTGCCAACTTTGCTGAGGCTATTGCCGAGGCAAGAGGTAAAGCACAAGCCGATAGTTTACGTAAAACAAGAGAAGAAACGCCAGCTAAAGTTGTGCTGGAGAATGGCTTATTTGAAATCCGCTCATCTAACCTGCTCAAAAAGGGGGATGTCTTTATTTGCGAGACCGGCGATACCATTCCAACAGACGGAGAAATTATTGAAGGAATAGCCACGATCGATGAATCAGCGATCACGGGTGAATCTGCTCCGGTAATCCGTGAATCAGGTGGCGATAAATCATCGGTTACTGGCGGGACAAAGGTGTTATCTGATGAGATAAAAGTGCAGGTAAGTACCGCTCCGGGTGAAAGCTTTCTCGATAAGATGATTGCTTTGGTAGAAGGGGCATCGCGTCAGAAAACACCAAATGAAATCGCTTTAACCATTCTATTGGCAAGTTTTACATTGGTGTTCATCATTGTTTGTGTAACCTTAAAACCATTTGCCGATTATGCCAATACACCTATCACCATTGCGGCCTTAATTTCATTATTCGTGTGCTTAATTCCAACTACGATTGGCGGGTTGTTATCTGCTATTGGGATTGCCGGAATGGACCGGGCCTTACGAGCCAATGTGATTACCAAATCTGGCAAGGCGGTGGAGACCGCCGGAGACATTGATGTACTGCTCTTGGATAAAACCGGAACCATCACCATTGGAAACCGGAAAGCAACCAATTTCTATCCTACAGCGGGCGTATTGATTAAAAATTTCACCGATGCCTGCGTTTTAAGTTCTCTGGCAGATGAAACTCCAGAAGGAAAATCCATTATCGAACTAGCGGCTGAACAAGGCTTTCAGAATACGGGTACGCCAACCGGATCTGCTTTTATCAAATTCACTGCTGAAACGCGCTCCAGTGGACTGGATACGCTCGATGGGCGGAGAATCAGAAAAGGTGCTTTCGATTCCATCCGAAATATCGTGGAAAAAGCGGGGAACATCTTTCCATCTGATATTGAAGACCACGTTGAGTCCATCGCAACCAACGGCGGAACCCCTCTAGTCGTTTCTGAAAACGAAAAGGCTTTAGGCGTGATTGAATTACAGGATATTATCAAACCCGGAATCAGTGAGCGATTCGAGCGATTAAGAAAAATGGGGGTTAAAACGGTAATGGTTACCGGCGATAACCCATTAACAGCCCGATACATCGCCGAAAAAGCTGGTGTAGATGATTTCATTGCTGAAGCAAAGCCTGAAGACAAGATGAATTACATTAAAGACGAACAGGCTTTAGGAAAGTTGGTAGCCATGATGGGTGATGGAACTAACGACGCACCAGCACTTGCGCAAGCTGATGTTGGTGTGGCCATGAACAGCGGAACCCAGGCGGCAAAAGAGGCTGGGAACATGGTCGATTTGGATAACGACCCGACCAAATTGATCGAAATTGTAGAAATTGGTAAACAGCTATTAATTACCAGAGGGACACTTACCACTTTTTCGATTGCTAACGATGTTGCAAAATATTTCGCCATTGTACCGGCCTTATTTATTGCCTCGATCCCAGCCTTGCAACGGTTAAACATTATGGGCTTACATTCGCCGGAAAGCGCCATTATGTCTGCGGTTATTTTCAACGCCATTATCATTCCAATCCTAATTCCGCTGGCATTGAAAGGGGTCGCTTATAAACCCATTGGTGCAACGGCTTTGCTGCGCAGAAACTTATTTATCTATGGAATCGGCGGCGTTGTAGCACCCTTCATCGGTATCAAATTAATTGATTTAGTAGTTGGATTATTCGTCTAAAAACAGGAAATCGATAAAGAGAAAATAGGAGGCAAAAAAAGATTGTTAGGGCATCACTTCGGTTCGATTATCCCTGTCCTTAGCCTTTATACACCCTCCAATTTTATTATTCATTAGTTGTTTCCGCAAAAAAAAATAAAATCATGAAAAAATACATCATACCCTCATTACGCTTAACGCTCGTTTTAATCGTATTGTTATGCATCATCTATCCCATCAGCATTGCACTTGCAGGCAAATTTTCAAAAGGAAATGGAGCAGGAGAAAAAATCACTAAAAACGGCAAAACCGTAGGCTATGCTTTGCTTGGCCAGTCATTTACCAAACCGGAATATTTCGCGGGCAGACCATCTGCTGTTGGCTACAACGCAGCAGGCTCTGCTGGGTCTAATAAAGGTCCATCAAATCCTGATTACCTGAAAGATGTTCAGTCCCGGATTGATACGCTATTGAAGTATAACGCAGGGCTAAAGACAGCCGATATCCCTGCAGATATGGTAACTGCCTCTGGAAGTGGCTTGGACCCCAATATCTCTGAGCAAGGCGCAGCCATTCAGGTGGCAAGAGTAGCTAAGGCCCGGAAAATCAGCGAGCAAAAAGTAAAAGAGCTGGTCGCGGTAAATACATTAAAACCGTTATTCGGCTTGTTTGGCCCCTCATCGGTAAATGTACTCAAACTGAATTTGGACTTAGATAATTTATAGATACATCCACTCGGAATCACACAGGCGATCAAATGAGAAACGCTAAACCATTTATACACTCCCCTTATCCTTGTACTAACACCTTATCATAATGAAAAAAATACTCACCTTAATCACCACATTAACCGCAGGCCTTACCGCTTTTGCACAAGAAGAGCCTAAAGTAAAATTCTCGGGTTATCTGGAAACCTATTATGGTTACGATTTCAATAAACCCTCAGATCATAACCGCCCAGCATTTATCTATTCGCATAACCGCACCAATGAGGTTAACCTGAATCTTGGATTCATTAAAGCCGCTTATGAGAGTGGTTCCATCCGGGCAAACCTGGCCGTAATGGCTGGTACCTATGCCAATGCCAACTTAGCTGCAGAACCTGGTGTTTTAAAAAATATCTTTGAAGCCAATGCCGGCGTAAAATTATCCAAGAATGAAAACCTTTGGATTGACGCCGGAATTTTCACTTCTCACATCGGTTTCGAAGGGGCAATCGCCAAAGACTGCTGGGTATTAACCCGAAATATGGCTTCAGAAAACACACCGTACTATGAATCGGGGGCTAAAATTAGCTACGGCACCAAAGATGGTAAATTTACAGCCACCGTGCTTTATCTTAATGGCTGGCAAAGAATAACCAGGGTTAATGGCAATAACAAACCTGCAGGTGGATTACAGTTAACATGGAAGCCTACAGATAAAATCACCGTGAATTATAGTAATTACCTGGGTACTGAAGGTGCTGATTCTGTTCGGGTGAACCGGTTATATCACAATGTTTACGGTATCTTCCAGCTTACCGATCAATTGGGCTTAACAATGGGCTTTGATTATGGAACGCAACAAAAAGCAAAAGGAAGCAGTGATAGAAATGAGGTCATTTCACCTGTTGCCATTGCACAATATAAATTCGCACCTAAATGGGCTGTTGCAGGTAGATTTGAATATTACGAAGATAAAAACGGTATTTTTATTTCCAGCGGAACACCTAATGGTTTCAAAACTAAAGGTTATTCTTTAAATGTTGATTACTCGCCAATTCAAAATGCGGTGATTCGTTTAGAAGGTAAAACCTACGACAGTAAAGACAAAATCTTTGTTCGTGATGGCAATCAGGTTAACGCGAATACCACTTTAACAGCCAGTATCGCAGTAGCTTTCTAATAAACAATTTATATCCATGCAAGAAAAAGACGATTCTGTAAAACATTTCCTTGGACTCATTCAAAAATCAAGGCGGGGCAAACTCAAAATTTATATTGGGATGAGTGCTGGCGTAGGGAAAACCTACCGGATGTTGCAAGAATCTCATGCCTTATTACGAAATGGAATTGATATTTGCATTGGCTATGTAGAAACCCATAAGCGATTAGAAACCGAAGCTTTGGTTGCTGGCTTACCTTTAATTCCAAGGAAAAACATATTCTACCGGGGGAAGGAAATTGATGAGATGGACCTACAGGGAATTCTGAATCGTCATCCGGAAATTGTAGTTGTTGACGAATTGGCCCATACCAATGCTGAGGGGAGTAAGAATGCAAAACGTTGGCAAGATGTTTTTGATTTACTTGAAGCTGGGATTAGTGTAATCTCTGCCGTAAATATTCAGCATCTGGAAAGTATCAATGAAGATATAGCGCACATTACAGGCGTTAACGTTACTGAAAGAATTCCTGATAAAATTCTGGAGTTAGCAGATGAGATCGTGAATATCGATTTAACAGCTGATGAGCTGATATCACGGCTAAGGGAAGGCAAAATTTATGATCAATCCAAGATCCAGAATGCCTTGAAAAACTTCTTTCAGGCTGATAAAATTTTGCAGTTGAGGGAACTCGCATTGAAGGAAGTAGTTCACCAGGTGGAGCGAAAAATCCTGGTGGAGATTCCCAAATCAATCAAACTTAGAACCGAAAGATTCTTGGCTTGCATCTCTTCAAATGCTGCAACTGCAGGCGTAGTGATTCGAAAAACAGCTAGATTAGCTTCTTATTACCGCTCACCATGGATCGTATTATATGTGCAAAGTGACGCGGAAAGTTTCGACAAAATCAAACTCGACAAACAGCGGTATTTAATCAACCATTTTAAACTGGCCACAGAGCTAGGTGCTGAGGTAATAAAAATAAAAAGCAATCAAATCACACAAGCAATCATAGATATGGCTGCAGAAAAGGAGATTACCACCATTTGCATTGGAAAACCTCACTTAACTATTTTTCAGGTGATGATGCGAACGGCGATATTTAATCAACTGTTGCGTAATTTAGCAGCCAAGGAGATCGATTTAGTGATTCTTTCTTAGGGAGTTGCCATTATTTTAAAGGTTTTAACCGCCAAGAGTAGAAAGAGAAGGCGCAGAGAACGCAAAGCTTAGTAGTGAAAAATAGGAGAATAACCACAGACGAAGCAGAGAAAGGGTACGTTGCCATAAGGATAAAGACTTCTCCTCTTCTCTGTGAAAACTCGGTGTTCTATTTGGTAAGAACAAAGCAGACTACTAATACTTATCGTCGTAAACAGATTAAAAACTTAAAAATAGCATCTTATTTAACATTTAGCTTTGCGTTTCATTGCAAAAAAAATCTCCGCTCTTTGCGGTTAAAACCAAATTACCATGAAAATTAAAACCAAGCTCCGCCTCGGATTCGGGTTTCTGTTTATAATCGTTCTGTCTTTCGGACTGATCGCCTTATTCTTCCTGAACGAGCTGTCAGACAAATCAAAAATCATCCTTAAAGACAATTACAAATCGCTGAAATATGTAAGCGCCATGCGAAAGGTAATTGACGAAAATACTTTTCCATTAACGCCAAAACAAGCGCAGGTTTTTGAAAAAAATCTAAAGGAAGAAGGCACTAACCTCACTGAGAATGGAGAAAAGCTAGCCTTCCAGAGGCTAGAGAATACGTATAAAGGATTATCAACGAAGGGTGTACAAACAAACAGCATCAAAGAACTTCGCTCAGCGCTTCAAAATATTGAAGCGGTGAACATGGAAGCCATTTATGCTAAAAATGAAATGGCGAACGCTGCCTCCGCGAGGGCAAACCTTTACATTTCAATCGCGGCAGTCCTCAGCTTTTTGATTCTATTTACTTTTATTGTCAATTTCCCGGGGTTCGTTGCAAACCCGCTCGCCGAATTCAGTTCTGCCATCAAGCAAATCAGTAGAAAAAATTATAAGCAAAGACTGCATTTTAAAAATCATGACGAATTTACGGACTTAGCAGATGCTTTTAATGGCATGGTGGTGAAATTGAACGAATGGGAAAACAGTAACCTCTCCAAAATCAAATCAGAAAAATCGCGAATTGAAGCCATTATCGCACAGATGCAGGATGCCATTATTGGGCTAAATGAAAAAGGTGAAATTCTGTTTTTAAACCACCTCGCAGCGCAACTGATGAATTTGGATGCAGAAAAAGTTATTGGTCAGAATGCAGCCGAATTGATGAAGAAAAACGAACTGCTTAAACGAATTATTAAACCAGAAACAGCAGATAAGACCTTGAAAATCTATGCTGATGAGAAGGAATCTTATTTCCTGCTGGAACATCGTGAAATCATCATTCCAAATTATGAAGATCAGGATGAGCAGACGCTCAAATCCTCAATAAGATCTGCAGGGAGTGTTTTCGTTTTGAAAAACATTACACAGTTTAAAGAACTTGATGAAGCGAAAACCAATTTCATTGCTACCGTTTCGCACGAGCTTAAAACCCCGCTGTCTTCTATTAAAATGAGTTTGAAACTGTTGAATGATGAACGGGTTGGCTCAATGAATGAAGAACAGGTTCAATTGCTTACGCATATTAAAGAAGATAGTGATCGGCTACTCAAAATAACCAGTGAGTTATTAGACTTATCGCAAGTTGAAACCGGGAATCTGAAACTCACCTTTGCCATCACTAAACCAGAAGACATCGTCCAGTATGCAGTAGATGCTGTAAAATTCCAGGCAGAACAGAAATCGATTAGACTTGAAATAAATTGCGATAAAAACCTTGCTCAGGTAAATGCAGATATTCAGAAAACCGCCTGGGTGTTGGTTAACTTTTTATCAAACGCTTTACGTTACAGTTCGGAAAAGTCTAAAGTGGTCATTGATGTACTGCAGCAGGATAAGTTTATCCAATTCTCTGTGCAGGACTACGGAAAAGGAATTGACGAAAAATATCAAAAACGTTTGTTTGAGCGATATTTCCAGGTGCCAACAGATGGACAGAACAAGTCCGGGTCAGGCCTTGGACTTGCAATTTCAAAAGACTTTATTGAAGCTGAATCCGGAAAGATTTGGGTAATTAGTGCCATCGGTGAAGGAAGTAAATTTTGCTTCGCACTACCCGTAGCAGGGATAGTATAATCAAACCTAGAGTTGAAACCCTAGGCTACGAATACACGTGCGGCAAAATCATTGCCTTTTGGGTTTCATCCCAAAGGCAATAAATAAAATCTATTAAACGATGTAAGGCTCCATCTCCTTATCGATACCTTTTCTTAATTCCATTAGTTTCCTTGCATAACCATGCATGGCATTTTCCTTTTCTGTTTTCGGTTTAAATGGTGCGATTACTTTGGGTTGTCCTTCTTCATCCACAGCAACAAATACGATGATACAATGCGTATTTTTTACAAAATCTGACTTACCTACAGGCTTTGAATAAGCATCTACAGCAATATGCATGCTGGTTTTGCCTGTATAAATAATCCTAGCTTCCATTTTTACAAGGTGGCCAATATGAACTGGCCTAAAAAAGCGAATACCACCAACATAAACCGTTACGCAATAAGAATCACTCCATTGCAGCGCGCAAGCGAAGGCGGCCTGATCGATCCATTTCATCATCATTCCACCATGTACCTTCCCACCGTAGTTTACATCAGATGGTTCGCTGAGAAATTGAAGTTCAATATGATTTTTAGTTTTTGCCATAATGGGTTTGGTTTCAATATTAACCGCAAAGTACGCAAAGCCTAAGTTAAAAGAAAGTCAGTGTATTTAGCTTACTCGAAAAAATAATCAATCGATCTTACCTTTTAAAACCCTATTGCCCTTGGCGGTTATTCTTAACTCCTATTTGGCCATAATGCTAATCGCATAGCCACCACCCGGTGCACAATACTGCGATAACCTGGTTTTCTTGGTCACTTCCATTTTGCGAATCGTATAAGCCTTCGGATTCTTTTCATAATGTGCATCTTTCGCATCAGCATAAATGGTAGCAGTATATTTTTTTCCTGCATCTAAAAAGCTAAAATCAATATTTGATGTGCGCGCTTCCTCATCATTTGTACGCCCCACAAACCAGTTATTCGTTCCTTTTGCTTTCCGGGCGAAAGTAATGTAATCTCCAGGCTCGGCTTCTAACACTTTCGTATCGTCCCAGTCAACTGCTACATCTTTTATAAATTGAAACGCATCCATATATTTGTTATAAGTTTCCGGTAAATCTGCCGCCATTTGCAATGGACTGTACATCGTTACATAAAGTGCCAGCTGACGAGCAAGTGTAGTATGAACAAAAGAATTATTTTCAGGATTATAAGCACTTACCTTTGTTTCAAAAATGCCAGGGGTGTAATCCATAGGTCCGCCAATCAACCTTGTAAAAGGCAAAATGGTGGTGTGATCAGCATTATTACCACCGAAAGCCTCATACTCCGTTCCACGGGCAGATTCATTTCCAATCAAATTCGGATACGTACGAGCCAAACCCGTCGGCCGAACCGCTTCATGTGCATTAACCATGATTTTATATTCTGCCGCTTTTTGAATGGCGTATAGATAATGGTTATTTAACCACTGACCATAATGGTGTTCTCCGCGGGGAATCATATTGCCTACGTAGCCACTTTTAACAGCATCATAACCGTTTGCTTTCATAAACTTATAAGCGGTGTCAATATGGCGCTCGTAATTGCGAACAGACGAAGAGGTTTCATGGTGCATAATCATTTTGATTCCTTTACTTGCCGCATAGCGATGTAATTCCTGAACATCAAAATCAGGATAAGGAGTTACAAAATCGAAAACATAGTCTTTCGTTTTACCAAACCAATCTTCCCAACCTTCATTCCATCCTTCAACTAAAACTGCATCAAGACCATTTTTTGCAGCAAAATCTATATATTCTTTTACATGGGCGGTATTTGCAGCATGTTTTCCATTCGGTTTTGTTTTCGAATAGTCGGTTACACCCAGTTGTACACTAGTTAAATTATTGTAAGCCCAAGTACTTTTCCCAGTGATCATCTCCCACCAAACGCCAACATATTTAGTTGGCTTTATCCAGGATACATCTTTAAACGCTGTCGGTTCATTAAGGTTATACGTTAATTTTGAAGTTAAAATATCTCCGGCCTTATCACTTACAATAATGGTTCGCCATGGCGATAAACATGGCGCCTGCATATAGCCTTTATCGCCTATTGCATCAGGTGTCAACCAGGATTCAAGTACCATATTCTTATCATCAAGATTAAGCGACATGAGCGAATAATTGATCAATGCTGCTTCGTGAATATTGATATAGAGTCCGTCTTTACTCTTCATCATCAAAGGAGTTTGCAACCCCGTTGGAGAAAAAGTGGTTTGTGAGGCGTTTGGGGTAACTGCTTCTTTCATTTTCCCACGAACTTCCGATAAGTTTGATGTTACCGTACTGTATTCTTGGGTGTCGTAATCTCCAGGCAACCAAAAGGCTTTGTGATCACCGGCTAGTGCAAACTGTGTTTTTTCTTCTTTAATGACAAAGTAATCCAGGTTTTTCTGCTCCGGAAATTCATACCTAAAACCCAAGCCATCATTAAATAATCGCAAACGAATGATGATGTAACGGTTGGTTTCTCGCTGAGTTAACGTTACCGCCAGCTCATTGTAGTGGTTTGTTATCTCTCTAACTTCACCCCAAACAGGCTTCCATTTTTCATTAAATGATGATGTTTTACTACCTGTTATGGAGAAGCCATCCGCCAAAGATTTACCTTCTTTGAGTGCTAATCCGAGTTTACTGGTTTTAATGACTTCTTTACCTTTATATTTCAAACTATAGGTTGGCACGCCTCCCTGTTCAAGAGAAAATTTCGCTACCAAATTTGCATCTGGCGATTTTAATTCCTGTCCTGAAACTTTGCCAGCAAAAAGGCAAAAGAAGGCGATACAAAGAAGTTGAGAGATGTTAATGTTTTTGTAATGTTGAGTATGATTCACTTTAGGTATTAATTTGTAGTATTTTTAATTTGATGTGCCATCATTATGGCGCTCAAGACTTATAGTTAACATGCTTAGTTTAAGGCAGCGTCTTTGGGCGGTAAACCGAAGGTGCGCGCTTTTTCGCTGGTCCTCCTTTGGATCATTCCTTCGTTAGTCCAGCAATAAGGCTTCGTCGTCATCATCGGTTAAACTCAGCTGGATGCTGTCGTTACCGGCGATACCTTCAATAGATCCCCTGATATGTGTTGCGTTTAATAATACTTTTTCCAATTGTTTTTCACGGGCCTTCCACAAACGTTCCATGGCATCACGTTCCCGCTGAATGGATAATTTCATGCTCATAAATCCTTCCCGAATGGCTTTCCATTGCTCAGAGAATTCCGCTCCTGTAAGGTAATCGTAAAGCATATGCATTTTGTCACCTCGGTTTTCCTGGGATTTCATCGCAGTCGATAAGCGCAGAATTCCATCACGCAGCACATACGCTACGGCATTGACTTCTTCAAAAGAACAAATCCAAACACCGTCACGCTGGCCAAAACAATCCATTCCTTTGGGATAACATTGACTCACAATCACCGCAACATCTACCCCCATGCTGCGCATATCTTTCTTGAGCTTTTCGATCCAGTCGCCACCAAAATCTTTGGTACGCTTACTCTCGTAGATGATCTTACCGCATTCCTGGCCAAACTGGTTGCGTACCACCTGTACACAATCTGCTCCACGAACACCCTTTCCAACCTCTTCAATTAAATCGAAAGGGAAATTGCTCCGAAGCAGTTCTTCGAGAATCAACTCCTGCACTTCACCCTGCAACTGCATACTACCCTGCTCAGCTTTACGCTTCATTTCCTCAGCGAGTTTCTTTTGATCATCGAGTTGTTTTTCCAATTCTCTTAAACGCAGCTGATGTTCCGTATCTTTAATGCTATTTTTCTCCGCCTCCTGTTTGCGGATTTGTTCCACAAGTTCATTCCGCTGTTCCTGCATTTTGCGTTGAAAAGCAAGCTCCATCTCTTCCTCCTTTAGCTTCAGGCTTTGCTCGCGACGTAAAAATTCTAACTCTTTTTCCCTTGCGAGTTTTAGCTTTTCTTCATTATCTTTTGCGTTGCCTTCCAGCATTTGCAATTTCGTTTCAAAATCAGCAGCAATACTTTTACGCAGGTTTCCTTCCAAGTCATCTTTTAACTTGGTTTTCTCCTGGGCAAGTTTTATATCAAAAGCTTTCTGCTGAAGTTGCTTCTCATTCTCCATCACTGTAAGCTTGCGTTGAAATTCTTCGTCCTTTTGTTTGGTAAAAGTGACCATTTTCTCGCGCAGCTCTTTCTTATAATCTTCGGCCATGGCTTCTTCCATCGGAAAAACATGGGCACAACTCGGACATTTAATTTCGGTAGCCATAAATAATTTCAACTCCAGAAAAAACTGAAAGTCTACAAAGATATTAAAGCTTTTCAGGTTTAAGTAAAGGAGTTTTGCACCTTTTAAAGCACTTTGGACCTAACCTCATGGCCAACGGTTAAAATCTTACTGACAGGACATTTGGATGCAATGTCTTCCAACCTGATTTTCTGTTCGTCTGTCAATTGCCCTGTGCAGGTAATTTCTTCAAAAAATACAGTTTCTCCATTTTCAGTATCTATAGTTACTTCAACTTCAATCTTTTCAATCGGCAATTGTTTCCGATCCGCATACATTCGCAACGTGATGGCTACACAGGATGCCAATGATGCCATTAATAACCCTTTGGGTGCAAAACCTTTGTCTGTCCCCCCGAGATTTAACGGTTCATCTACTAAAATCTCGTGAGTACCATTTGTTACCGAACAGGCATAATGTTCCTTATTTATCGTTGCTTTTACCATTTTTGTTTGATCTTCTTAGAAAATAAACCTAATGAATATTCTGCGCTATTCTAAGCTGATTTAGATTTATCGAAACATTCCTTCCTAGCAATTGTTAAATTTAAAAACGCATAGCTATGAAATACAGAAAGTTAATCGGAAAATACCTAGAACATAAATCAACTAACAATGCTCAAGTTGCGCTAGCACTGGTGGCAGGTTTAGCAGCGGGCGCAATTGTGAGTATCTTGTTTGCGCCAGATAGCGGAGCAGGAACCAGAGGAAAGATTGCTGGTGGAGCGAAAAATCTACGCTACGGATTTAAGGATAAATACAATTTATTAAAAGAGAAGGTGTTCGGTGTTGAAGCAATTGAAGAAGACATTGTTGAACACGAAGTTCCACATTTTAAACACAAAGTCCAGAAGAAGCCAAAATCTGATTTGAAAGAAATTCTGGAACAGGCACATGAGAATCCTCAAGTGCAAGAAGGACAAGGTTAAACAGCCTTTTGGATTAAAATTAAAATCATAGTTTTAGGCAATAATTAAGCCCATATATGATTTTTATCCTTTCGAAAATTTTTATTTTTTTACTAAGGCCAATTGTTTGGATCCTTGCATTATTTATAATTGCTTTCTTCTTTAAAAAAAGGAGAAAGCAATTTTTGTTTACGGGGATTATGCTATTTCTATTCTTCTCCAATAGTTTTATCGTTGGAAGAATCACAAACTGGTATGAGGCAAAATATCCTAAATTAAAGCATTATGATGTTGGTATTCTTTTGGGTGGTTATTCCTCCTATAACGAGAGAACCCATGAAATTGCTTTTGGGCAAAGTAGCGATAGACTTTTTCAAACAGTAAAACTATATAACGCCGGGGCAATTAAAAAGATTTTATTAAGCAGTGGAAGTGCAAACTTATTGGATACAATAGTAAAAGAGGCTGATTTAACAGTAGGTTTTTTAAAGCAGATTGGAATTCCAGATTCAGTCATTTTGATCGAGAACCGGAGTAGAAATACGATAGAAAACGCCAGATATAGCCTGGAGTTCATCCGCAAGCAAATTCCTAAAGCCAAAATATTAGTCATTACCAGTGCCTGGCACATCCCAAGAGCCAGATTAATTTTTGATAAAACCGCTAAAGCGAAACTCGATTACTATCCCACCAACTTTATTGGAAAAACAGATTACGAGATTAGTGACTTTATCCTCCCAGAGGCATCTGCTTTTTTAAACTGGGATATGCTGTTAAAAGAATGGGTAGGCTACCTTGTGGACTATATTCGCAGTTGAACCGCTCTATTTATCTACAAATTAACCCTCTATCGCTTTCCAAAGTAGATCTTTCAGCTCCAGAATATTTTTTTCTGCAACTGAAGAAATAAAAATAGATGGGACAGTTGGCAAATCCTGTTTCATTTCTGCCATTAACTCCTCATCAAGCATATCCGATTTAGTGATTGCTAATATATGTGGTTTTTGCATCAACTCCGGATTATAAGATTCCAACTCACGTTTAAGAATTTCATACTCTTCTTTGATTGACCTGCTGGTATCTGCCGGAACCATAAATAATAAAACGGAATTACGCTCTATGTGTCGGAGAAAACGATAGCCCAGACCTTTTCCTTTAGATGCCCCTTCGATAATCCCGGGAATATCAGCCATTACGAAAGATTTTCCACCACGGTAGCTTACAATTCCAAGATTAGGCACAATGGTAGTGAAAGGGTAGTCTGCAATTTCTGGTTTTGCTGCAGATACTACCGATAGCAAAGTAGATTTACCAGCATTAGGAAAACCGACTAGACCCACATCTGCCAGCACTTTAAGTTCCAGAATGTTCCAAACTTCCTTCCCTTGCTCACCTGGCTGTGCGAATCTTGGTGTTTGCTGAACTGAGTTTTTAAAATGAGCATTCCCTAAGCCACCGCGACCACCTGGTGTTAAGATTTTCGTTTCACCATGTTTAGTAATTTCAAAAAGTACTTCGCCGGTTTCTGCATCTTTGGCAATAGTTCCCAGTGGAACTTCTAAAATCTCATCTTTACCCTGGCGGCCGAATTTATGGGAACTCCCGCCTGCGAGGCCATCTTCTGCAATAATATGCTTACGATATTTCAAATGCAATAATGTCCAGATGTTGCTATTTCCAACCACTGTGATATGGCCCCCACGACCGCCATCACCGCCATCAGGGCCACCCATTGATGTTAAAATATCACGATGTAAATGTGCAGAACCTGCCCCGCCTTTACCAGAACGACAACAAATTTTTACATAATCTACGAAATTCGAACCCTGTGACATATTATTTATGATTTTAAATTTTACGATTTAAGATTGCAAAAATCGCTAAAAAACAAACATCCGCAAAAAACAACTAATGCTTTTTTTGCGGATGTTCAGATGTAAAAATATTGTATTAGAATTTATCGATAACCGAACAGAGGTTACTATAAACTGTTTCAATTTCACCGATTCCATTTACCTTTTGCAACTTTCCCTGCTCCTCATAGTAAGGTAGCACATGAATTGTTTTTTCAAAGTATTCTGAAATACGTTTTTTCAACTTTTCGGCATCGTCATCTGGCCTGCCACTAACTTTGTGGCGCTCAGCGATGCGTTTTGTTAATTCTACCTGATCAACATCTAAAGCGATAACGCCAGCAATATTACTGCCTTTACGCTCCAAAAATAAATCAAGTTCTTTCGCTTGTGGAACTGTTCGAGGAAATCCATCGAATACAAATCCTTTTGCATCAGGGTTTTTATCAACTTCTTCTTCAAGCATCGCTATTGTAATTGCATCGGGAACCAACTCTCCATCAGCTAACAATTGACTAACTTTCTTTCCTAATTCTGTTTCTCCTTTAACGTGTGCTCTAAAAAGATCGCCTGTTGAAACATGTACTAACTGATATTTTGCAATCAGTTTTTCAGATTGGGTGCCTTTACCCGCCCCTGGAGGGCCAAAGAGAACTAAATTAAGCATTAACGTGGTTTAGGTTGTCTTTAAAATTAAAAAAAGCCTTATTCCTATGGCTATACAAAGAAAGTGAAACACAAAGTGTTGCCTTTCAAGGCTGCAAATATATAATTATTAATTTAGATGGTATTTAATATTGAGATTTTATTTGAAAAACCAGACAGTTTAAATCGTATCTAAACTATTTAAAGAAGAATCTTGGCTATTATTCATTCCGAACCAAATATCACCAAGATCTGAGGCCGATTTGGCGAAACTATCACTCATTTCAATGAAGTGGCACTAATTTTCTTTTTAAATAACTTTTTCGGCTTATGGTAGATAAACCGCAGTCATTGGACCTCTACTACCAATGCTAATTTTAATTTATCGACTTATTTTTAGACACTTACAAATAATTAAAAGTTGGCAAAATGGTGTCAAGTAAAATGGTTTTTGCAATAATCATCATTAAAGATAAATATATAGCTTCCACGAAAGCAGATTTTTTCACAAGGTCAAATTTTCAGAAAGAAATATTTCTAACTCACTTGTGGAGGGATTCTTTTTCAAAACTACGCCATTACTATCCAAAAGAAATGTCGTAGGAAAGCTACTAATTCCTAAACGTTTGGATTCATAAGCATTTTCATCAATAAATTGAAGCCAAGGAAGATTATACTGTTGTATGGTTTTTTTCCACAGATTTATCTCTACTGTTTTATCTGTTGATACCGATATCATTTCAAAGCCTTTTGACTGATATCGATGGTATATTTCCATGTATTTGGGAAACGAACGGATGCAAGGTATACATCTGCTAAACCAGAAATCAACGAGTGTATATTTCGTCTTTGGTAATTTTAAATTTTGTTTAACGAGATCAACATTCTGAACGAGAATTCCCGGAAAAGATTGAAATTCTTTGATTTTGATATTTGCAATATCAGCCATTAAAACCTGGTAAGGTTCTGATTCTCTTATCTTATTTGAAAACCGGCTCAACATCTGCTCTCTTAATGCAGTATGCCCGAGATTTGACACACGTTCTATAAGATGCCACAGCGCTACTTGAGAACTCGGATTTATTACAATATATTCATTTAATAGGGTATCGAATCTCAATGCCTTACTTTCTAATATTTTATCGATTTCATTTTCTTTACAGTTGTATTGCTGTAAGAAAAAAGGAATAAATTTTTTTTGGTACTCCTTAGCAAGGTCACCGTCCACCATCCCACACGATTCATTGTGATAATCTACAAGCATATTTTTTGTACTAGCATCAATAAAGTATCTTCCGTAACGCATATATTTTACGTTTTTGTCACTGGAGAACATAACAGTATACATTTGTGCATAGTCCCGATCAATTTTTAAGTTAGCCAAACTATCAGTTATTGGAAAAATATTATTACCTAGCCTAAAGTATTTCGGATCTATATTACCAGCACTTAATATCAAAGAATCTGGCTTAATCCCTAAGCCCTTAATTTTAACTTTAAGAACATCATTGTTATCCTGTTCTTGTCCCTGAACAATAGTTGAAGAAATACATCCCCAAATGATTAATAATAGAATTTTTTTCATGGTGTGGAATAGTAACGAACCACAGATCTGTAGTTCGTAGATTGAACTTAAGCGTAGCAACAAGTATTGCAAACATGATCCTGTCCACAACCCGTTGAACACTTGTCTGTTGTTACGCAGTCAGTCTTTCCAAGATTAATTTATCCAAATAGAAACGTAATTATGAGAACCGGTTCATGATAAATTATCCTTGAACCGGTTCAACAAACCTTTACGGTGTCGGTTCCACTTTGTAGTTGTATGAAGGAATCCAATCAAAGAAATCAACAACTTTGCCGAGATGATCTTTACACTTAGTGCGTCTACCAGCTCCATAATTCATCTTGCCTTCATCTCTAACCCATTTGTCAGTAGCTGCGAAATCACTTTGAATGTCTGCAATTCTTTTTCCAAAATTCACAGCATTATTTAGCAAGAACAGTCGCTCGTTAAAAAACTTAACAATTTCCGAATATGGTGTCTTATCCTTTGGATAATACATAATGTAATCTTCATAATCGCTTACCAGTGCACTATGCTCATAACCAAGGAGAAGTCGAGCTAATTTGACGTTTTCTTTCGGATTAGTCATGAAACGTTTGGAAGGATTAAAATTGGTAAAAAAAGACATTTCAGCTGAAGTGGCCCAAATTTCCGTAATTACCAAATTTTTACCCAATTGTTGATAAAGTTTGTCATACAATGACCCTGCATACCAATTTTCCGGCAATATTCCATAATGGTTACTAGTTTGGCCGGCCACAGGATCCATCGGCACAATACAGACTTTAATTTTCGACAGTACTGAAACCATGTCCTTATCAATACTTATCCGTTGTAGTAGGCTCATTAAACCTACAGCAGCACCGCGACTGTGCCCACTTAATATAACCTCATCAATTTGTTTATTTTCGTTCAATCGTTCCTTAAGCGCATTAAACATATAAAGCGAAGCCTTCTCGGCATCATCATTATAGTATCCCCGATCTCCTCCTGTATAATATTTTTCAAAACTGGTAATATCACGTTTCTTGTCTTTGAAATCATAACGCATTGTATTATTCCCTACCTTATTTTCGTTAACAACGAGATCCGAATCATATAACTGTTCATATCTTGTTCTTACAGAGCCAACACCATTAATGTAAATCTGGTGTTTGGCAGATATCGTCTTCATGAAACGTTTGAGGTGAACCTTAGTAGATTCTTGAGTTCCGCAAAAATAAACGAACAGACGGTTTTCATCACTATTGATTTCAGATGCACTAAAACTAGCTGAATCGATCGCTGTACCTTCAACTTTGGTAAATGGAATGATTACCGCTTTCGCCAACCCAAGTAACGATGATACCCCCACACCTATCCAGTAGGGTTTTACTGTTTTCACTAATCTTTCCTCTATAAAAAACCAATCGAGGATAGAGAGAAAAGTATTGAGAACGCTAATTAAATTTGCAGAATCGTTCACTGTCCATTTTTTTCCTTTAATCATCAGTTTGATAAGCACATAAAGTAGATAGACTGCTGCAATGGTATTGAGCATATGATAGGCTAGCATCACCCATTTCCCGTATTTAACCCATTTCGTCTTCAATCCTTCTTTTAAACTTTTTCTATTATCTCCGCCAATATACCAGTATATCAATCCAATTAAAATTAGACTTCCAATAATGACATTTTTGCCCAATTGTAGGTGTTTCTTTTTAATATGAATACCGAAAATGTCCCGGTCTACTTCTTCGTTGGCTAATAGAAAATTAATCGCCTTATTAATGGTCAGGGCATGATTGATGTAACCAAAAATATCTGTAATAGTCTTAAATTTGGTGCTCACTGACGATTCAACTACTTCCGGCATATCACTGCCTGCATTCGAAATGTCAACATCGTCTACCAGGTCAGTGCTTGCATCTTTAACCATTTCGGCATGCACTTCCATAAACCTCCTGGTTTTCTTAATTGGAGTCATTACGGCACTGGTTAGTGCAACACCAAATTCAATCCATTTCATTACTTCCTTGGTCCTATCCAATGAGGCTGATTCGAAAATTTTTACACTGTTTGCCATTAGTTGAAAGATAAAGTTTTAATAAAATTCTGGTCTTCTTCGGCCTTAAACGGGGCCTCTCCGTTTGCTAATTTATAACCGACAGTCGTTGGAATAGCTATAAGTAAACAAATAAGATCTGCTACACTCAATTCGCTATCAGAAATCTTTTTATATAGATAGGAAATGAGTGGCACATCGATTGGAGAATAGAGTAACTTTTCTATAAAGCCGACTGTCTTCAAGATCAGATCGAAAAAAAGTTCAACCACTTTAACCGCCAAATCCAATGCTAGCAGGGTGATTTTGCTTACAAATTTTTCAAAGAATTCCCCAAAACCAATTTCTCCCTTAAGCAATTGTAGAAGCAACTTTGTCAGTTCCGAAGGAATGCTTTCTGATTCGGCCTTTGTTTGAATTTCATTAGCCTTCTGTTCATCAATCACACTACTACCTAACTTGGTATCCTTGCTCAACATCACATCTTTTTTACTGTTTACCCAGTTCGTTCTGGAATCAACTGTTTCTTTACTGGCATTGTCAGCGATCATATCAAGCAGATTATCTTTTTTGGCATATTTATCTTTGATAGCCTTGTCCATTTTTTGATATTTTTCGCGGATCTCAAGAATGTAATCAACAGCCAATTTTTTATATACTCCAATGTTTTCTTTTGTGTCGGCAAGGTAATTGAGGCCCATTTGTTTGAGGGCATTTTTCGTATTTAGGATATCGTCCCAACCAAAAAGGAACGCAAGCGTTTCATACAAATCTTTAAAAAAGACTTTGATTTTCTCCCAGATCCTTTCCAAAAAAGCAACAGCAGATTTTACTGTATCGACCACCCACTCAATAATTTTATTCCCCAGTTCAATAACGAATGTAATCACATTGCCTACCTGTTTGATAACAAAGCCTGTAATTTCATTAAAACCTTTCTTAACGCTGTGCCAAACATCGCCAATAGCATTCCCTATATTATCAATGAATCCCATTTCAAGGGCGACAGTAATTGCTGTTTCTCTGGGTTCGAATTTTAAAGAAATTTCCTCCATTTGGTTATTATTCTTTACTTCTCCGATATTTTCAGTTTGATGTAACACACTTATCAGAGCTGCTGCCACCTGGTCTAGGGTCGATTGATCAGTTCCAATTTTTACCAATGGCATGCCATCCTGCTTTCTCATTTCTGCAAGATCAGTTCCACTATTAATCCGGCTGTTTAATTCTTTACGAATTCCCTTGGTTGGGTCGATTACGATAGGATCATCGAGAAATTTGGCACTGACTTTAAGTTTGGGCATTGCCAATGACTGTGTGGGATAGAGGATATTAATCGAACTGCGATATGCTATATATTGCACTTTACCTTTCACCAATGCGTATTTAGTATTGTTGATATAAAGAATCAGATTTTCTTCGGATGAGATTTCAATATCGTCCGTAAGAGGATCGCTTCCAGCATTAACAGTAAAATCTAGATCGATTGTATAAGAACTAACTTCCATCGCGTTGCTTAAACTTGGTATTGAAGGAAAGCTTTCCTGCCAGGTAGTGCTTACACCATCTTGCCAGAAATGTATGAGGCCTTCTCCATCAGGTGTTTGACCAAACAAAAAAAGTTGATTGATAAAGTTTGAACCACGAATGCTGGCAAACTCATCCACATGTTCATGCATTTGAATAGGTGCAGTCCACTGCACTGAAGTTGAAATCAGTCCCGATTCTGTACTTGTATAAAAATTATTGGAAACGAAATAAAGTCCAGAATTACCGTTAAGACTTCCAATTGCCCAAATACTGATATCGGAATCATTCCTTGAAAGTTGAATCTTGGAAAATTCTACTTCTGGCCCTGCAATTATTTGCCTATCTGCATTGTGATTTTCATAGCTATAGATTCCCTTTCCTGCTAGATACAGCACACTATCCCCCTTCCTATTAGGCAGTAAGTCAAAGGCATTAACATCATCTTCTATGGCAAATCTCCTCACCATAACCTCTTTCTGATTTGGCCTTCTAAACGACTGAAATGCCATCGTTCTACCTTGTCCTGGCATATCGTAAAGAATAAAAACACCAAATTTCCCAGAAAGCTTACCGAGTTTTAATTGCTTTATCTGGTTTGTGTTTTCAGCAAGGGCAAAATTTTCCGGTTGCGCAGCGTAAGTGGTATAATGATACTTTGCATCAGTTTCTTTTTGTTTGGTACTAAACAACAATCCACCGCTATCCATAGTAATATGGTTAATGCTACGCAGATCATCCTCTAGTTTTTTTTGGTCATAGCTGATCATTTTCATGAATTCACTTGGCTGTACTGCATTGAGATGTATTGGCTGCGATATTTTCAGCTCGTTTTTCCCTCCTATCCGCTGACCAAAGGCAATTCGAAGTTCATTGTTTTTTTCATCCAGGCAAACATCAAAAGCCGTAGCTTCTGCGTTCTCGTCCGAAAGGTGATATACCAGCCAGCCAGATCCGTTTCCCGAATTGGAGATCAATGCATTTAGTACCGTTTTTTTTGTGATAAAAAAAATGATAGCTTCATCGTCATTTAGTTTAATTACCTTAAGTCCTGCTCCTGCATTAATGGAACTTTCGGCAATATAATTCTCCATAAGCTCACTTTGATAATTTACAGTGAGTCCTGGAAAGATAAGTGTGTTTTTTCTGCTGTTATCCATTATTGATTGTCGTGTTAGGAGCGTAAGTAATATCAAAAAGAATTATATCATCGGTATTAAAAGTTCCTTTGGAACTGCGGACATTTTTAAAAGCGAATGTATTGGAGCCGGGAAGAACAATTTTACTTGAAAAATTATCGAGATTATCGAATGGAATCTCCTGGAACCCATCCTGATTAAAATTCGCAATATCATGGCCATCGTCTGTGAATAAGCTGTATAACAATATGGCGAGACCGAATGGATTGACTAATGAAGACAGTTTGTCCCAGTATTTATCAAGATTATCTTTGTATTCAGCCTTTTCAGTATCCTTTCCAATACTCGGAGTTTTATATTCCGTTTCAATAGTCACTTTTCCTTGTTTAGAAGCCCGGATGGTGAGGGTTAGTGAACCTTCGCTACCTATTTTACCGTTAATGGGCCAGCTACCAGAAGTTGACACGCGTTGATTTACTCCTACCGTACCTGTATCGATCAAGCCAAAAATCACTGACTTTTCAATTTCATCGTGTGCGTTTCCATTTGCATAAATTCGGTGTGTAAGTTTGATAGCCGTAGATCCGTCAGGCATTACCAAATTCTGGAGTTTTGCATCTTCGAGTTTATAGTCGACCCAAATTTTTCCCATTGTAAAATGGTAACGGGTGTAACCATTTTCGAAACTGCGCCCTCTGTAAGCTTCGGAAAGTTTCTCTCGGAAACCTTTCTCTAAATTGTCAGCTACGGCCTCTTTTAGCTTATTTAAATACAAATCTTTGAATATCGGAAAATCAATAGCGATACTTCCGTCGACTGGAGGATCCTGGGCAATCACCGCTTCTATAAGACTTCCCTTGAGTATTCCGGCGTCTGTATCTTTGGGGAAATTTTTATTCTCAGTCTGCATCAGAAAATTGAATGCGCTAGCGCGGTCAATTGAACTGAAAGATGTTGAAAAGGATGCTGACGTTGGATGGAGCATAGCTCTTTCTTTGGTATTTACATTCTTTTTTTGAATCGAATAACCCAGTACATAATGTTCATGGGCATTTTTTAATTTCTCAAAATAGTTAGTCACCGCAACCTGAAGATCAGTTCGGACAGTTTGGTCTTCAGGCAGTATACTCTGTGATTTATCAAAAGTGGAAATATTAGCATTGTTGAAGTTTAAAAAAATCGATTCAATTGTAAATTGATTATCATCAAACCCTCCGGCGCTCAATATTTCTATTTTGTCATCTACTAGTACCATTTGTTCTGACGTAATTTGTATTTTACCAATGGGCACATTAAAAGCATAAATCTTCTCGCTTAAATCAGTTTTTCTGATTTTGTGCTCAACGAGCGAGTAAAGGCTACCGCTTTCGAAACGTAGCTTGTAAAGCAGATTGGAATTATTGCCACTTAAGATCTGTATTTCAGGACTTTTAATTTGCGCGTCAATTAAATAACTGTAGCCATTAACTTCCGAAGTATTCTTCCGTAAAGATTCAAGCTCTTTGCGCTTTACTTTTAATTTTTCACTAAGTTGTTTAGCAAGTATGAAATCATCTTCTTCCAGTGCTTTTGATTGCTGATCTGAAAGTAAAATTAAGTCCTGATCTAGAATACTTAAATTCTTATTCAGATTTTCCTGTTCGAGCCAGCTTTTCTTAATGGAGGCATAATCGGGACTCTTTGAAGTAAGTCTTTTGGTACCCGTAATATCCGTTAAAAATTCGAGTGTATTTTCGATGTTACCGTCATCATAAAGATTCTCAAATTCAGCATTAATTTTGTCCTGAGACAATGCGAGCACCATGTCATAGCGCCCTAAGATGGGATTTGTGTTCATATTGTAGTTTGTGATTGATTTTGGAATTCCTGCCTAAATGAATGCATAAAGATCAATAATGCCGAGTCGAGATTGACCTATATCGACTCCAAGTTTGGAAGAATTGGAGGGTTAAAACACAACAGTATGTTTTAACTACTCAAATTCCGAACGTATTAATCAGAATGAGAAAATGATTAACCGATTAATGAATACCCGGATGTGGATTGTATTATAAAATATCATGAGACGTAGCGTTAAGTTATTAGATACCCCTAATTAACCTACAAATCGTATAAGATTAAAATAAATAACAAAATAGTATTTGAGATTTATCAACAAACTGAAAGTAAAAAAACGAAATAACGTATTTACAGCCATATTAATGCTTGAAAGCATTTGAAGAATAAAATTAATCAGCTAAGACATACCATTTATATCCGGATAATCTGTATTTTTACGATTATATAATGATAAAAATTTAACGCTCAATCCATCTTATTAACGCAATGAAATTTATTGGATTTTCGATCATCGGACTGTTATGTGGCCATTTGGCCTTTAGCCAGACCGTTGTTAATGGTAAAAATAGCAATCCTATACTTACCGCAGTTCCGTTTCTGAATATTAGCCCTGACGCTCGATCAGGCGCGATGGGTGATGCGGGAGTTGCACTATCTCCCTCAACATTTGACACCTATTGGAATCCGTCTAAAATGGCTTTTTTGGATGAGGAAAACCATGCTTCCCTGTCTTATACTCCATGGCTTAGAAATATCGCGCCAGATGTTAATATGGCTTACCTTAACTTTGCCAGAAGGATTAATGAGCGCACTGCTTTAGGGGCTTCTATTAATTATTTCAATCAGGGAAGAGTTACTGCTTATGACGTTAATGAAGTATATCTTGGAGCATATCAACCAAATGAATTTGCGATAGATTTCTCCGTGGCGAGAAAACTAAGTTCTACCTTTTCGATGGGTGTAACGGCTAAATACATTTATTCTAATATTATTGGTTCAAGTGCTGCTATAGCTGGCGCAGCCGGACACTCGGCCAGCGCTCTGGCTGCAGGGGTATCTCTCTATTACGTAAGCGGTATGCAGCAGTTCGGTCGAGAAGGCAAACTGTCATTTGGTGCGCACATATCTGACATTGGAACCAAAATAAATTATTACGACAATGGAAAAAATTATTTTCTTCCTACAAATCTAAAAGTAGGTGTTGCAGATGAATTTAAAATAGATGAATTAAGTAAGTTGACCCTTACTTTAGATCTCAATAAATTGTTGGTTCCAACACCACCTTTACAAGCTGCAAACGGTGCAATAACGGCGGGACGCGATGACGATAGTCAGTCAATTGTTTCCGGTATTTTCGGTTCTTTTGGCGATGCACCCGGCGGCGCTTCCGAAGAGTTTAAAGAAATTAGTTATGCCGCCGGTGGTGAATACAAGTACGACGAGAAATTTGCTATTAGGGCAGGCTATTTTTATGAAAATCAATACAAAGGAAACCGTCGGTATGCTACATTCGGAGCAGGGTACCGCTATGAAAATTTAGTATTAGATTTTTCATATCTGATTGCCGCTGATCGGGGTAACCCATTAAATAACACAATAAGATTTACATTAAGTGCTAATTTCGGTAAAAAACGCTATTAGCAATTCGGATACCCATTTATTTCTGCGAGTATTCCTTTATGTTAATTTCCACCGCAGAAATGGATTTTTGCAATTAATACCGATAGGATAATTTCATATATAGAAAGGTTTTAACTATCAAAACCAATTTTGAAAGTTTAGCCGTTTGGCTATTGGTTTTAAAGTGAAATTACAGACCGAAACTCAAAAGAATTATAGGGTTTGGTACATACTTAAATCTTTAGTGATTTTTATTTTATAAATCACTAAAAAAAAAGAAAAACCGTTTAGATAAAAATGATAACAAATTGGTAATCAATTATTTAAATAACCGTTTAAACTAACCTAAAGTGAATATTATTTGATAAAATTAATTGATTTCAATAGTAAAAATCAGTAAATTAGAAGATAATTAACAATTAAATTAACAAACTTAAAAATTTCAATCATGGATGAATACATAGGTATCGTCAAATTATTTGCAGGAAATTTTGCCCCAAAGGGCTGGTTTTTTTGTAACGGAGCATTATTGCCTATTAATCAATACTCGGCATTTTTTGCAATTATAGGAACCACCTATGGAGGTGATGGAAAAACAACTTTCGCATTGCCAGATTTTCGTTCTCGTGTACCAGTTGGGTCAACGGATATGGGGGGTGCAAATCCACCAGCAACGTTATATCCTGCTGGATCAAAAGCTGGTACCGAAAGTATCCAGTTAAATCAAACTCAAATGCCACTGCACACCCATGTTGCCACAATGGCTGGTGGAGCATCGAATGTATCGGTAAAGGTTTCTGCCAATGCAGCCACAGAATCTGTACCTGGCACAAATGGTGCCAATACGCTAGCGGCTATAACCGAGCCTAGTTTGGGAACTGCCCAGTGGGCTTACAATAATGATTCGGCTCCTGCAGTACCATTAACTGGTGTTAGTTCGGCTCAAGGTACTCCTGGAACAGTAACAGTTGTTCCGGCTGGAAGCGGTGCCGCAGTATCAATTATGCAGCCATTTATAGGTATGAACTATATCATTTGCTGGAGCGGTATCTATCCGACACGTCCCTAATCAATTCACTAATTAACAAATTTAAAATTATTTATTATGGATGAATACATGGGCATTGTAAAACTATTTAGCGGTAATTTTGCACCTCAAGGATGGTTATTTTGCAATGGAGCATTATTGCAAATTAGCCAATATGAAGCTTTATACACGTTAATAGGAATAACATATGGTGGTGATGGTAATACTACTTTCGCGCTCCCAGATCTTCGTACACGTGTAGCTGTTGGATCATTAGATATGGGCGTAGGCGTATTGCCACCACACCCAAATGGAGCGCAAGGTGGTTCGGAAACAACCGTATTAAACCAAAATCAATTGCCACAGCATACGCATTTGGCTACGGCTGCTGGTGGGGGCGCAGCTACGGCAACGATAGAAGCTTCTGCCAATTCAGCTACAGAGTCGACGCCTGGCTTTAATGGCGCAAATACTCTTGCCTCATTAACAGATGCAACGTTACAGCCATCCATGTTGGTTTACAACAATGATACTAATCCTGCTGTTACATTAACCGGAGTGTCTGCTACTATAGCAACCAATCCAACGGTGACACTTGCACCTACTGGAGGTAACGCATCAGTGCCATTGGTACAACCGATTATGGGGATGAATTACATTATATGTGTGGAAGGTATATGGCCTTCTCGCCCTTAATTACTACATTTTCTACATCAAGCCTAGGCATCTTGCCTGGGCTTTTTTTTTACATTAATTTCAAACACAAAAAGCATTAAATCCATGAAGTGCTAGTAGAAAATCCAAATCGTTGATTTGACTAAATAAGATACAGCATTTGCAACAGATCTACATTAGACCACTGGTAAGGCAAACATATACCAACAAAGCCCGTAGTAACGTATTCCGATCGACTGATACTATTACGGAAGTATTATTTGGATCTTCTTCACCAGAAGGCTAGTTCCGCGGGATATAAAAAAAGAGGCTGGTAAAACCAGCCTCTTTTTTTATTCTCTCTCGCTAATAGTTTATAAAATTCTGTACCAGTTTGTTCCATCTGTTACTATACGCAATCCATTAGAAGCGACAGTATATCCTGTAACCATATTTGCAACAGATGCAGAAGCTGGTGTAAATACGCTACCCGATGAAGTTAAAACAAACGTTGGATTTGCAGTCGTGTAATTTACGGGCACAAAAGTTAACATTGCACCTGAAGGGTAAGAACTAGCAGCAGGAAGAGCTATGTTATTGGTTGAAGAGCCAGAGCCACCACTCAAATTTATAACAATAAATCTGATGTTTGTATCGGTAATTGTTTGGTTAATTGTATTTCCAGCAGAATTGGTGTAGACTACCGAACTACCACTTGTTGTTGGAGTAGCCCAAACACCCAACCCATTTAAGTAAGTTGTTGCACTTGCTGTACCTGTAGTAGCTAATTTAGCTACCGTAATAGTTGAGTTAGCAATATCATTATTTACAATTGAACCTGCAGTAATTGAGGCTACACCACCACTAGCGATGCTAATATCCCCAGTTATTGTTATTGGTGTCGTAGGGACAGCACCTCCAGCACCAGTTATGTATACTTGCCCTGCAGTTGAACCAGGAGAATAGCCTGCTCCTGCTATACCTGTGCTACCCGTTGCGCCAGTTGCGCCAGTTGCGCCAGTTGCACCTGGTGATCCTCCACTACCTGTAGTTGGAGTCCAAAAACTTGAGCTCGAGCTTGGGGCCTGACCAACATTTGCTTGTATGGCAAGATATGTCGCCCCTGAATATGAAACTACACTACCCGTAGGATATACTGTAGAAAAACTGAAAACACCTCCAGCGAAAGGCCCCGTTGCACCAGTCGTTCCAGTGACGCCTGTTGTTCCTATTGAACCCGTCACACCAGTAGCTCCTGTAGAACCTGTCATACCAGTAGCCCCAATTGGACCCGTCACACCAGTAGCTCCCGTAGAACCTGTCATACCAATAGCCCCAGTTGAACCCGTCACACCAGTAGCTCCTGTAGAACCTGTCATACCAATAGCCCCAGTTGGACCCGTCACACCAGTAGCTCCCGTAGAACCTGTCATACCAATAGCCCCAGT
>JAZBLB010000001.1:198134-198859 GCA_037032985.1 Bacteroidota bacterium | reverse complement strand
TGAACCCGTCACACCAGTAGCTCCCGTAGAACCTGTCATACCAGTAGCCCCAGTTGAACCCGTCACACCAGTAGCTCCCGTAACTCCATTAGCACCAACTGCGCCCGTTGCTCCTGCAATACCTTGAATACCTTGCGCACCAATAGCTCCGGTAGCACCTACTGCACCCGTTACTCCTGCAATACCTTGAATACCTTGTGCACCCGTTGCACCAGTAGCTCCGGTAAGTCCATTAGTTCCGGTAGCACCTGCAATACCTTGGATACCCTGTAATCCAGTTGCACCAGTAGCTCCAGTAGCTCCAACTACTCCATTAGCCCCGGTAGCACCAACTGCACCCGTCACTCCTGCAATACCTTGTGCACCCGTTGATCCGGTAAGTCCAATAGCTCCGGTAGCACCAACTGCGCCCGTTACTCCTGTAATACCTTGAATACCTTGTGCACCCGTTGCACCATTAGCTCCGGTAGCACCTACTGCACCCGTTGCACCTGCAATACCTTGTAATCCAGTTGCACCTGCAATACCTTGGATACCCTGTAATCCATTTGCACCAGTAGCTCCCGTTGGTCCAGCAATACCTTGAATACCTTGTGCGCCTGTTGCACCGGTAGCCCCCGTAAGTCCATTTGCTCCCGTCACACCAACTGCGCCTGTAACCCCGGCTATTCCTTGAATACCTTGTGCGCCTGTTGCACCGGTAGCGCCCGTAAGTCCATTTGCTC
>JAZBLB010000001.1:0-198034 GCA_037032985.1 Bacteroidota bacterium | reverse complement strand
TGAATACCTTGTGCGCCTGTTGCACCGGTAGCGCCCGTAAGTCCATTTGCTCCCGTAGCACCAACTGGGCCTGTAGCTCCAGCGATACCTTGCGCTCCTGTAGCACCAACTGCACCTGCAATACCTTGGTTACCCTGTGACCCTGTAGCACCGGTTGCTCCCGTAAGTCCATTTGAACCTGTAGCACCCGTTACCCCTCTTGCCCCAGTTGCTCCAGCAATTCCTTGAGGGCCGATGGGTCCTGCTACGCCATTGATACCTGGAATTCCTTGAGGACCGACAGCACCTTGCGGCCCTTGCGGACCAGTAGCGCCGGTTGCCCCTCTTGACCCGGGTGCATTAAATGCATATGTAGCATACGGCACGCTTAACAACTTAGCCACGCCCATATCCACAAAACTCCCACCCGTGTTTAGTTCGGTCTGAATATACTTTTGCGCTCCTGCCCAGTCAATGTTGTTAAATGTACCGCGATTAACAGTTCCAGCGCCAATTTCGATCGAAAAAGTACCGAATTGGTTTGTGGTTACATTATGTGTTTCCTGATAATCAATATTACCTGTTGCAGAACCACTTCTAATGGAAATGCGAATTCCTAAATTCGAACCCGACAGAATTGTCCCGTTGTTGTTTCTGGCCACCCCCTGGTATTTAAAATTCTGACTTTGTGCCTGCGCAACAAAAAAAGAAACAACCAGAACGAGCGTTAATAGAGCATTTTTAATCATGGGATGATTATAGTTTGATAAGTTTTACAGTACCTTTTATTAATTCATTATGAACTCTGACATAGTATGTACCACCCTTGAACCTGGAAATATCTAGATCAAGGCTTAAACTATAGTCTTTTGTATATTGAATGTTTTTGGTAAATAGAATTCTGCCGATCACATCGCAAATTTCGACGGTATAATTACCATCAGGTATGTTTCTTAAATCCAGTTTGGCATTGTCTCCTGCAGTCGGGTTAGGAAATACAGCAAGTTCTCTTGTAATGACAGCAAAAGGATTGTTAATTACTTGGTCCCCCTGAATGAAACCAGTAGTCAAAATCTTTCCATTTGATTGTGTGCCTAAAAGTTCACCAATGAATTCCCCAAGGGTGAAAGTTAAGGTGATATTATTTGCATTGCTACTTTCGCCACCATTGGAAACGACATTGCGATCCAGCAGCTGGGCGGAGGCGGACTGAATGCATAGCATCACCGCAAGGGATGTTATAAGTATTGAGAGCTTAATCATATCTTGTATTCAAATGTATATAAATATTTCAATGCAATTCTAAAAAACATACAAATAGGGTGTTTTTCCCCTAATTAATACTTGATAATTATCAAACATTCCTTCTCAACAGTGTAAAGCTACGTTTATAACCATAGATTGATTGAAATGTGTTTAGTGGATTTTTAATCTGAAATATAAGTTTTTAACCTTCAACAGCCACCATTAGCGCCCTTTCGGGATTATATTCTCATTAGGAGAATGCTTAACAAACATTAATTAATTAGACGTTATAATTGCATTATGAAATCATAAACCCCTGTATCCCGATACATCGTGTCTTTCCAGGCGTATTAGTAATCATTTTTTTTATACATTTGAATTTAAGACAACGCTATCCAAACAATTAACGTGAAGAATCTCCTTATCATCATCCCGTGTTTTAATGAACAAGCCGCTTTACCCGGATTACTCCAGCAGCTGATCAATTTAGTGCTACCCAAAGATTATCAGATGGACATTGTCGTAATCAATGATCATTCGACCGATTTAACTGCTGATGTGGCCAGTAAATTTCCAGTAACGCTACTTAATTTGCCAGTCAATCTTGGCATAGGGGGAGCGGTACAATGTGGATTAAGATATGCTATGGAGTACCATTACGATCTAGCGGTTCAAATGGACGGCGACGGACAGCACCCCCCTTCCGAATTACTGAAACTCCTCTCCTGTTACCAACACACAGGCGCAAACCTTGTCATCGGTTCACGTTTCCTGGAACGTCAGGGTTTTCAATCATCACCAATTCGCAGATTGGGTATTTCTTACTTTCACCTGCTAAATAAAGTTTTTACCGGGCAAAATATTTACGACAGTACATCAGGATTCAGGCTTTTTGATCAAAAATCAATTCAACTAGCGGCAAGGCATTATCCTGATGATTACCCGGAACCCGAATCTTTAGTGATGTTTTCACGAAAAAAACTTTCGATATGCGAAACTCCTGTATTAATGAAATCTAGAGATGGAGGAAAGTCTTCTATAGGAAATTTTTCCTCATTGTTTTATTGTGTCAAGGTGAGTATTGCCATGACTTTTTCTGCCATCAGAAGCTTAAATTAAAATGGCCAGGATTCAATTAATCATGATTTTGACCAGCCTGGCGTTTTTATTCTATATATCCAGGCTCATTATCAAAAACCGTCTGCGCGAAGAATATTCGATTGTATGGCTAATCAGTACAGTTTTGCTTGTCATTTTTTCTTTTTATGAAGAAGGTTTAAATCAGTTAGCCCAGCTACTCGGAATTGCTATACCGGCAAACCTGGTTTTCGCAGGTTCCATATTTGCAATTTTAATCTATTTGTTACATTTAAGCGTAACCACATCAAAACTCCAGCGTCAGAATAAGAAAATGGCACAGGATATTGCCCTGTTAAACAAAAAAATAACCGAAATTACTTCGAAGCCTAAAAGCTGATTTACATCCTTATGAATCAATCAAATCATAAAAATCTGATCATTTTCGCAGTCCTTATTCTTTTATTACTGATTTGGGCTTACGCTAATCATTTTCAAAACACGTTCCATTTTGATGATGCCCATGCAGTGGTTGACAATGTGGCAATTAGAAACCTTAAAAACCTACCAAAGTTTTTCTCCGATCCAAAAATGTTTAGTGCCGACCCGCAGCATTGGGGCTTGCGGCCATTGGTTACCAGCAGCCTTGCTATTGATTATGCACTAGGCGGTGGATTAAACCCTTTTTATTTTCAACTGTCGACATTTATCTGGCATATTTTTTTATGTATTTTACTCTATTTTATATACCGTAAGATACTTCGACTCAGTTCAAATCCCTGGGCGGCGTGGGTGGCGGCCATCGCCTCATCGTGGTTTGCACTACATACCGCGAATGCAGAAACACTGAACTATATCATTTCCCGATCGGACGTATTATCTACTTTTTTCATTCTTTCCGCTTTCGGAACATATATTTTCTGGCCAACTAAACGCAAATACTATCTATACCTGATCCCAGCTGTTATAGGGGTTTTCGCGAAAGAAACAGTTCCTGTGCTGCTTATTATATTATTTTTCTATAAACTGGTTATTGAGGAAGAGGTAAGCCTTACTAATATTTATAAATCCAGACAACTAAAAACTGCACTAAGTGTCTTCGTATCCTTGCTACCATTGACATTGGCTGTATTGGCGGCGCAGCTTTATACGTTATCGAAAATCACCAGTGTTCCTGGCATCACCAATCCATGGCTTTACTATGTGCTTACGCAAAGCTATGTTTGGCTACACTATTTCATTTCATTCTTTTTCCCGGCCAATTTAAGTGCTGATACAGATTGGGTAGTGATCATGAACCCATTGGATGAACGTATTATTCTTGGCATTACTTTCGTTATTTTACTCATTATTGCAATTGTTCGCACTTCGGCCAAACCTGCGTTAAAGCCAATAAGCCTGGGTCTCATCTGGTTTGCAGCCACACTCCTCCCAACCTCACTTGCTCCTTTCGCTGAGGTCACAAACGATCACCGCATGTATTTTGCTTTTACCGGATTGTCATTGGCTGTAGTTGCTTATTTATCGCAATTACTTAAAAATGTGAGTCTGACATCTTCACCTATATTCAAATATGGCTTAGCAGGGGCATTGGTCATAATATACGGCTTAAATGTATATGGCATACGCAAACGTAATATCATCTGGAACAGTGAAGAAAGCCTTTGGTATGATGTAACTATTAAAAGTCCGAATAATGGTCGCGGTTTAATGAATTACGGATTGACGGAGATGGGTAAGGGCAACTACGATAGTGCAGAAAGCTACTTTAACCGGGCTTTGCAGTTTTTACCTAACTACCATACCTTATACATTAATCTTGGAGTGCTTTATGGGGCTAAACAGAATCATCAAGAGGCAGAAAGATGTTTCAAACATGCTATTTCTCTGCAACCCAATGCTTTTGAAAGCTATACCCTCTATGCACGGTACCTACTCGAGCAAGGAAGGTATCCTGATGCAATACAATATGGTGAACAAGGCCTTAAGTTGAATCCAAACTCTCAAATGACACTCCATATTTTATTACAAGCCTACAATCTTGAACGTAACTGGATTAAGCTCGCTGAGCGGGCAAACGACCTTTTGATGCTTTTGCCTGAAGATCAAATGGCCAAATCATATCTCAACGCAGCAAAAAACAAACAACCTTTGATTGCTAAACCTGAAATGCCGAAAAATAGCATTGCCGCTAGTGCTGCAGATTTTTTAAATGCAAGTCTAGAAGCTTACAATTTAGGTCGGTATCAAAAATGCATTGAGGACTGCCAGGCTGCACTCCGCGTGGATCCTAATTATGCAGATGCATATAGTAATATGGGAGCGGCATACAATCAGCTAGGTCAATGGCAAAGGGGAGCAGACGCCTGCAAAAAGGCATTAATGATCAACCCAAACCATAAGCTGGCGAAAGGAAATCTGGATTGGGCAATGGGCGCACTTAAAGCAAAAGCTAAATAACACTACTTGTACAACATGATAAATATTCCGGTCATGACGATTAAAGCACCAATACATTGTTTTAAATTGAGCATTTCCTGAAGGTAATACCTGTTTACAATCAGGATAAAAACCAGGGAGATGAGGGTAATGAAAACCGAAACAGTTGTTGCTGCGCCTGACAGGTAAGGAATTTTAATCAAAGTATTATTGATGAGTACAAATGATAACCTAGAGATAACTGCCAGAAACATGGAGCATATAAACCTCCAATTGGTAATGAGCGTAATGATATTGGAAATTTGAAACAGGTTACCCTGAATTAAATTTTTATTTCCCAACAGTGCGATGGAAAAGGCAGTAGTTAAACAATATAAAATAGTAAAAAGCAATAAATAAAAAAACTGTGAAGTAATATTTTCCATCTGCAGATTTAATTTAATGGATAAAAATAAGGATAATTGATCATGTCTGAGAAAGAAATAAAAACCACAAAAGGAATTCCCGGAACCAGTGAAGCGGATTATACAGAAAGCTTACTCACTCGCCAATCCGTTTGGTGGAAAAGGTTGCTAGATGTACAGGCGCCATATAGATGGCATATCCGTTCTATCAAGCCAGGATATGTTTTAGATGTGGGATGTGGAATTGGTCGAAACCTGGAGCACTTAAATGGCAATGGGATTGGTGTTGATCACAATCAAAGTTCAGTAGTCGTGTGCAGAAAAAAGGGCTTGCAAGCTTATACTGTGACGGATTTCAATGTCGCTGCGTATCCCCATAATAGTTTTGAGTCCATTTTAATGGCCCATGTCGCAGAACATATGAGTTGTGAAGATTTTTTAAGTTTAATTGAAGAATATCATCCATATCTGAAACCAGGTGGCAGTTTCATCGTCATCACACCACAGGAAGCAGGTTATAAATCAGATCCTACACACGTTACCTTTGTCAATCATGAGACAGCGGTTGTTGCATTGAGAAGGTTTGGATATCGGATTTCTCACCGCTATTCATTTCCGTTCCCAAGGTTGATCGGCAAAATCTTCAAATACAATGAGTTTATCACGATAGGAAAAAAAATGGTTTAAGCCGACAGACGGTTATCCTTATGCCCAAGTTTATAGATCCTGGAAAGCCATCTCCCAAACAGTCTTCCCCATATTTTCTCAAGCATAGCGGCCTCTTCCAAAGCTCGCCTTCCATTTGAGAGCTGAGTGGTGGTTTCTGAGGCTTCGTGTATCCGATGCTGCACCATTTTTTTATCTATAAAAATGAAACACCCAGTGGTTTTTGCCAATCTATACCAGCCTTCCCAATCTAATGCGCATGTTAACGATTCGTCAAACCTGAAATTTATATGTTGCTGCTTATTTAAGGTTACAGTCGGGCAGCAAATTGGATCTCCAAAGGATAATATCAATTTTCTTAAAAAACTACTCTCAATCTTCCCTGTAAAACTAAACGGGAACAAGAGCAGTTTTTTCACAAATGCATTGCGTGAAGATTTCCGGATTTGTCCATTTACCAAATCTTCGTAACCAGTGAATATCAGACCTACGGTTTTGTGTTTAAAAGTTTGATAAACCTGAATAATTTCTTTTGAAAAATTTCGATGGTATACATCGTCTTGGTGCGCTAAGGTAACCAGCGTAGTTTGTGCTTTTGAAAAAGCAAAATTCCAATCCGCCCCAATCGACCCGCCAGAATTACTGTTGATCAGGTAAGGGATACTATATTTATTTGCTATAGATTCAAGAAACACACTTGGTGTAGCGGTTGTGAGTATTATTTTACTGGACATACTCTGTTGTTTCAAACTTAAAATACAGTCTTCAATATGTGGAGATGTTCCATAGGCAACAATGACGAAAGAATGTGTAAGCATGAAAAGTAAAGAAAACAGTTATGTCGTTAACGTTTTTTGATTTTCAAAGCTATATATTTAATTTTTAGAATTTACATATTGATTTGCAATACTGCATCTTTATTGTTTAACAACTTTATTACCAGACACCATGTTGAATAAAAATTTTAATGAATTTCTGATTAGCTATCAGCAACATCACTCCCCTGTTGATGCGTTTAAACTTACCGATGAAAATTTTATTGAGCATGAAAAGTTATTTCTGGCTACACTCGGTATTGGCTTGTTCGAAACTATCATTTTCTTTACAGTGAATGCCGTGATGCCGAGCATTTTAGGGAATGGTTAATCCAAAGCAAAGGTGAAGTTGTCCTCAAAGCAGCAGAGATACGCTTTAATCAAAACGACCTAAACGTTAAAGGAAAGCTCAATAATGTATTATCCATCACACAACTGGAATTTTGGAAAGAAAACGGCTTCATCAAAATTTCAGGTTTAGTGGCTGATGAAGATTGCGATGCAGTAACTAAATTTATTTGTAATACCCTGGGTGTAAACTTATCCAATTCAGCAACATGGTATCCTAAACACCAACTTTTACAAGGACTTATGCTACAGCTTTATCAAGATAAGGTCTTATCTAAAATCAGGGAAAACATATCTATTCGAAAGGTATTTAGCGATTTATATAAAAGTAAAAATATTATTGCAAACTGCGATAAGGTAAGCTATAATCCTCCTGTTAGCGATTCTTTTAAGTTTATGGGAAGTCCTTTGCACTGGGACATTAACTTTGACCAGATGCCCGGTTATTATATTCAGGGATTAGTGTACCTGAATGATGTACCTGAAAACAGAGGCCCAATTCAACTTATCCCGGGTTTTCACAGCTATTTTGATCAATTTATAAATGAATACGGATCGCCTGTTGCAGCAATTGAAAGTTTACGCGATGCTAACATCGCTCAGCCAGTGACTGGTCAGAAAGGCGATTTGATTCTCTGGCTTAATACTATCCCACATGCTGCAACAGCAAATCATTCTGATCTTCCACGGTTTGTCCAATACGTTAGCTATTACTTATCAAATCAGGCAAATCGCGATTAAACATATCCTGCATTCCAGGTTTAATTAGCCTACCAGTTAGGTTGTGCATGAAACCCTGGCCGTAACAGAGTAACGAAATGATCGTTGCAATTTGGAACAAGTCATCTGGTGAACACAGCCGTAATGCAGTATTCACCAAATGACCGATCCTTTATTTATAAAAGAGACTTAAGACGTTGTTTCAATAAATTCACCTAAAACAAGCATGTCTCCTGGAACCTGTGCCGATTTCAAATTAATGAAGTTGTCCGAAGGGAATAGCAGATTTTTCAAAGCAAAAACAGATAAACTATCAAACGAGATATTAGTCACGCTGACCATCTGCGCTGGTATCTGATTCTTAATAGCTGCATTCACCTGAGATTCCATATCTGCACAACCACATGGTCCTCCACCAGACATCCGTCCATCTACATTTACTTCTTTATTACTTACACTAATCTGTATGGTCTGATCACGCCCTGCCCCACCTACAGTTACCGGCAGTAAAGCATTTACAGAGACATTAACATCTGTTGTATATGCATTGGTTTTATGGTACTTTTTACCCTGTCCTGTTGAAGGATTTGTTACAATGTACTCTATATAATCGAAAAATTCGACAGTTTTTTTCTTCGAGAACTTCAAATTCAGAATTCCTGAGGCTGTAGGACTTATCTTCATCCCAGATGTATCAACGACAATATTATTGCTTTTATCCGCATTTACATAAATCTCCGAAGTACCATCGTACACTTCAGAGTGTAGGTTACTGGTATCAACTCTTCCGCTTATCGTGCCTGTACTTACAGCAGCATTCCATGGCTTTGATGCGGCTGCAGGATCTACCCCACTTAATTTCCAGCCTCCTTTGATACTTTTAGGCAGAATGTTGTTGAAGAACAGTTTGCTATTAATAATGAGGCTTGCTGAATGGCTGGCAGGTAATGGCTCGGGTAGATTATTTAAAAATGTCTGGCTTGTTCCCAGAGATTTGCGACTGTTGGTTTGTATAAAAAGTTGCAGGATTGATACATTTGCGGGAGTGATCAGTGTTTTGAACAGAAACTCATTCGGTCTTAAATCATCGATCACAGCAATCTGACTCAAATCAAGCGAGCTAATCATGAACTGTACTCTATTAGCTATAAAATGTTCTTTTATTATCTTGTTCAAAGCGGCCTGCCCTTCGTCCGAAAGGTCGATTCCTGCGGCGGTAAATGAACCGGCAGCAAGGTCAAGAATAACTGAATATACTTTACTTGCTGCAGCCTGTGGCTGAACAAGACCTGTAACCATAGAGATCGGAATTTCGGCTTTGAATGTTTCTGAGGTCAAAGTCAATTCTGGTCCTAATCTTTCTGGTTCATCTCCATCTTTCCGTGATTTTTGTATTTTGCCGCTCAATTTAAATGTTAAGGAAGCGTTACTGGTGTTGTTGCTCAGAAATTGTAGATCAGGATATCCAAGGTCGATATCAAAGTTGATATACATCTTTAACCCATCCATTTCTGCAACCATTATTTTTGTTTTCAATTTAAAATAAGAGGTCCTGGACGCCAATGCAGTGTATTGCTTTTTCAGGCTGGCATTGATTTTACTGAGTGACATATTATATACCACATCCCAGTTATTGGTTACTGTACCCTGGGCAGCCATTTGTGCTACCATTTCATTAGCAGTGGGCTGAACACCTAAATTTGAAAGAAGCTTCGATGTATCTTTAATCCTTGCTTTAAGCTTAAAACTCAACACAATATCAACTGAGGAACCTTCAAAGGAAATACCTTCATTTAAATGACTATTGGGAAAGGATATCTCCCATATTGTAAAAGGGGTAATCGGGTTAACGCCTTCAGACCAGGTTTTTCCGTGATCATCAAATAAAGGAGTCATGCTTCCGCTGCTGTACTCATATGATTTTTCGCGCGAAAGCGAATGATAGGTGATCGGCGCTCGATCTGTATCACGATCCATAAAAGGATCTGCGATACATCTTAAATTAAGCAGGAATTCGCCGCTCTTTGTAATTACTTTTGTTCGTGAAGAGGCTACTACCGAAACCACCCTTGTGTTAACGTAGTGCAGAAACTCCTTAGCATCAAGTCCTATCGCTACATTATAGATGCCCCCTTTGGCTATCTGATTGATCGGAATCCCCTGTATCAGATAGCTTATTTCGGTTGTTTCGTTCTCCTGATAACGTGATTGCTTTTCTTTAGCCAATAAAGTTGCTGATTTTTGTTCTACAAGAGCTGTCTTGAAACCTACTAATGTAAAATGGTTTACCGGAGTAGCCGATTGCAGATACTGATAACGTAACGACTGTTCCTGTAATGCATAGGTACTGGCAAGCATACTTAACATCTGATTTTGAAGTACGTCTAAATTACCAGTAAGTCCAGCCAGATCAATTTTTGTAAGATCCATTCTGGAGGAATCAATATTTTTGAATTCGGCATTAACCTCATTCAGTCGGCTTTCTTGCTGGCTTAGTATCTCTTTCAGCTTTTGATTGTTGAAAATATCTCTGGCAAGCTTATTCGCATTCATCTGCGCTTCCAGTAAGGCTTTCCCCCTTAAAACTAATATCTTAAATTCCGCGAGTAACTCTCCTTTAGCATCCCCCTCTGCTCCTTCGCCCGGCCCGCTATCCAAAATACCCGTAACGGTGACCAGCAACTCGTCCCACTCCAACTGGGAAAGCATCAAAGTTCCTGCCTGATCGATGGTGTCCAGCGCTTCACTGGCATTGGAAATTTGTCTTGCAGCATCGGCTACTGCCAGATAGGCCTTTCCGAGGGCTGCCAAAAGGGTAATTACCTTTTTAATTTTGATAATAATCTGCTTTAGCTTGTCAACCTCTTTAATCGCTTCACCTGCAGCTCCTCCTGCTGTAAAAACATCACTTATTAATGTAAAAGATGCGCTGATAGCCGTCATGGTTATCCATGATTTTACTTTTTCCTTATAAGTTTCTATTGCGTAGTTAACAGTGGTTTGCTGGGCATCGACCTTATTTTTTAGTAACTCAATGTTGATGACCATCTGGCGGTATTGCGTTTCCTGATCAGCAGCGATAGCATCATAATAACCGGCCATTGCTTTCTGCGATGATGCACTTGCTTTGATGTAATCCAACAGTGCAGTTCCGGATTCTTTGATATTATCATTTAAAGTTTTCGTCGTATCAACGACCATCTCCTGTATCTTCCTGGCAGCGATCTGTGCCTCAACAGATTTGTAATCACGGTCGAGTGTGTCCAGCAAATCTAAAATCGAGGTCACTTTATCCCGGTAGGCATCTGCGCTTAAAATTGGAACATAGGTGCCTCCGTGCCCTGACTTTGAAGTATTAGCCATATCAAGCGACATCACCCGAAGGTTTAGCAGATCGCTATCGGTGGCAATCGATGGGATTTGTTTAGCAATCCACTTTAAACCGTGATCTAAAAAATCTTCAAAAATACCATCTGTTTTGATCAGATCATTATGAACAGCGGTTTGAAGAAAAGTATAGGAGAATTGCAGGCTCTGCTTCAATTTCGGTAATGATGTAACGGCAGGTGCTACGCGGATATCCCGTTCAGCAACGACGTCGCCTTTTTTTCCGTCAGTGTTGTCTGCCCCCAATACTTTAAGTTTAACTGCATCCAGCACTACATATGACTCATTTGTTTTAGCCTTTACAAATCGCAGGAGTCCATAAAATTGTTCACAGTAAAGCAGATCTTCTAATTGTTCATTCTTATCGGAAATGGTTACTGTTATCGTTTTACCTGTTGTTTCGGCCGCAACTGTCTGTGCGGAGATGAGAACATTCTTACCTGGAAGAATAAAACTATCACCAGCATAAGCCTTAAATAAATTGGTAGAAATGGTCAGGTTCTGAATACCATCGGCACCCGCAAAACTTAATTGAGAAGCCTGTATTACCGGTTTATATAGATTCACATTGGGAGTAGCCAAAGACGATGCCAGGCCCGTGTATGTATTCCCTCCAAATATTTGCTCCAGTCTTGCATCATAATGACTAGTTAAGTTTGGTTTGGTTGAAGCTGGAAATTTAAGCACCATTGCTCCTGCAAAAATCCTGTTCCAAACGGCTCGCCTTTGTATTTCTGCGAAAACAGTTAGCGAAGAAAGTGTGTATGAAATTGGAGTAGTTTGAATAAATTTACCGTTTAACAGAGAGCGTTCGACAGCAGAATTTTTATTAAACATCGAAAAGATACTATCCGCTTGTGCCCAAACAGGCTCAAACCATTCCTTCGCTAGAATACTTTGTTTTAAGGCTGCATCATTGCTATATGCTATAATTTTGCTGCTATTTGAACTATAACCAAACTTCCCATTTTTTGTACTGGTTGTATAGTAAGCAAATTCAAGAGCTGCAGCACCTTGCCATTCGCTGGCGTTAAAACCCGTTTTTATCCTGCTGAAATTATTCTTATCATAACTAAATACCTGGTATATCACATCTCCCACGTCAGCAGCCGATACATAGTGAGTTCCATAGGTTCGGAAGAATTGCAGGTATTCATTTACAACCTGAGTAGATAACAGGCGTTGGCTAAAACTATTATTTTGATCCAAACAAGGACGCAAGCGGATCAAAGCACTTCTAAATTCTTCATCAACACCCAAATTCGCAAATGGTTTCAAAGGGTTGGAATGAACAAGGAGTCCTTCCGCTGTCGAGGCGTGCGTTAGTGTAGCATCCTTTCTGGTAAGTTTAAGTAATGCGTAGCCCATATTCGGAAGTGAAAGATCAATTCCGGTCAGTCCCCTGAACTTTTCAACAGCGTCGGCGAAATTATGGCCTGTAAAAAGTTCTCCACGATTAAATGAAGCTTCAATCTCACTACTTGCCGCGTTCACTATCCGTGCAGGATAAATTGCCTCTAGTAGCTCATTTGCGTTTTCATGCAGCGTAATAGCGGGATAGCTCCATTGTCCTTTTTGTGATGGTAAAGCTAATTCCCGCTCTTCCAGAGGCTTCTTTACAGAAGCCTGTAAGCCTGTTTCTTCTGTATTTCCTGCTAACCAGGCTGTATTAAAGCCTTTGGTAAGATCTGTGCTTAAGCCCAGTTTTATTGCTTTCTTTTCCATGAAAGAGATCATTATTTAGATGGTATGACGTAAAGAGGTCTTAAATCTAAAACAATTTGATGGAAAAACATAAGGTTTTAGTCAGCTATAGAAAATGTAACGCTACATTAATCTTCTCAACCCGGTTTATATTCAAAATAACTTATTCAAATAATTATATACTTGTATTTTTTAACTGGATAAAGCGCTTTGTTAGCTTCACAGTCAAAAACCATATTTTTTTTATGCAAGGGATGTCCAAGTGGATAAACCTATGTCGATTGACCCCTTCTACAAAGGAAACAATATTATAACTGATTGATTAACAAAGCTATAAAAACAATTAAAAACTCATGCACCATGGTCAAGTTAATTGATTTGTCCATATTGTGGAGATTTCGCTATAAGGGATCAATTCATTTCGGAATTTAAGGTCATTATGTTTCGCTCCAGACTGACCATTTTAATAGACTGACAATCAACTTACTAAAAATGATTCATGTAATTTCTTGTACTGGTCAATGCGCTACGAAATCCGTTGGTCAACGAAGCCGAAATCTCCAGGTATGGCTACAGGCGGGTTTATGCCGGAATTTCATTCGCGTGCAGGAAATCAAACCTAAATTTGCAGCGGATTAAATGATCCCCGTTGACCTTCCATTATTTTCGTCCCCGTGTATTACTCAGAAATAACTTAAAAATGTCTTTAATTTTTTAATCAGGCATTGAATTCGAAAAACCCGATATATTTTCCGTAACTACCTTTCAACGCTCAGAGGATGAGGATTATGAGCAAAAGATTCTATTGATAAAACAAAAGTCCCGGCCGATGGCCGGGACTTTCAAAATTTCCCAAAACAGCGATCTTTTTATTTTGCGCTATTTTTCTTTTCTGTAACTTCTGCCCTGATTTCCTGAGCTAAACCTTTGAGGTCTTGCATCGCTTTGCGGACACGTGTAAATGCCGCAGCATTGCCACCCTCATAAAATTTAGTCGCATCAGCTTCAATTGCTGACACCAGTTCCTTTACTTTTTCAAACTTTTCCATAATTGTTACTTTTGCTGAATAAAACCATCAGCGGTTATAAAATTTAATTTTATTTTTAATACGAGCTGCTAAATACAAAAAGCGCTTAAACGCCCAAGCCCTGACTGGCAGAAACTTCTTTTCCTTTTGATTTTGTTATCACCTTATTTAAGGCTGGTTCTTTGAGAAACTGTTCTCTTTTTTCTGCCTTTCCGTTAGAGGCAAACATATTAAGTTGCGAATAACGTGGCACGGCTTCAACCTGCAGCTTCACCTGCTCCCCGTTTTTCTCAACGGTAATGGAAGGGCGATCACCATTTTTCAACTGGGCTTCCAGTTTTTCTCTTTCCTTTGGATTGTCTAGTTCTTTGATATTGAATTTATCAAGCACCTCTTTCAAATTAAATCCGTAAGATGGATCATGGTATTGGTTCATATTGAAATTCATATGGCGATCACGCGGGCCATCAAGATCAAGCTTCATCCATGCTTTGTACGGCAATCCGCCCTGAGTAAGCATATCTTCACGATATACCGCCCTGCCTTCAATCAGGTTGACAGATTGGGAAGCGGTAAACCCTTTACCTCTTTCTACCCAGATGGTTTGCGGCAATGGTGGGTTACGGAAAGTCCTGCCGAAGTCCTTGTCCACGTAATTAATCTTTCCTTCCTCCATGGTGGCCAGTTTTGTTTTGTGTGCGGCATCCTTACCTACGGCCAGTTCGGCATTTCCGGTATGTTTCTTAAATACTTCAATTGCCTCGGCAACATTTTCTCTTTTGAAAACATTGTTTTTACCAGGCGTGTCACTAGGAAAGATCACCAGATATTTCTGACCCGCCTCTAACGGCTTACCCTCATTAAGTGCCACATCATATTTGTTCAGATAGTAGTTTTCGGATTGGCCGGATTGCTTAAAATAGAGATTAAGATCAATCTGACCTTTATGTCCATTGACCTGGTCTTTTAGAACGAATTCAGGAAGATTTGCCTTCATGCTTTCCTCCATTTTTTCCTGCAGCTCCTTACTGAAGCCCAGTGCTTTCATCTCAGATTTGAGATTTTCTAAATTGTTCAAAGTATTAGCATTTTTAACATTCCACATACCGTGACTTTTGCTTGGCATATTCGTGCTTTGCATTTTCGAGCTACGAGAAAAATGCCCGACCCTAAGGGCGCAAGATTCTTTTGTGTATACAAAAGTACATCTTGCAAAACACCCGAGTGGTTAAAGCTTTTATTAAAGTGCTCCGAATTTTTAGTCATACTGATGTTGCCACTTATAGAAACTCGAATGTAAACTGTTATCAACGATAAGTGAAGATTCGGGATTCTAACTAAGAGATTCCGCATTAAGCTAAGTAGCTTTGACAAATATATAGCATATCTCGTGCCTCTAAATAATTGATTGACTAAGACAGTTAGTTCAGACCAAAACGTACTGATCCGAAAGGACATAATCACTCCTGTAGAATTTTCAGCAATAAGGAGGGCTAGCAACCGTGCCCGTCCAAATTACAATTGTAAAATTTAAATATTTTGGCCTGGGAAACTCCAACCAAACACCGCTCAGCTAACACCTACGATAGTAGCTTTCCAAAAGATATATCCTAGCCTTCCGCAACACTCGGCCACGAAATATTCAATATCAGCAGACACATCATTCACAATCCTAAAACGGATCTTGTACTTGGGATTATAACTGATATACACCACCAGGTCATCCGAAGAAAAACCTCTGCCCGACAGTGGCTTAAAATGAACCTCCTGCAATTCCTTTGCTACACGCACCAACCGATCATTCATCACCTTCGCAAGATTCTTATCCGGCTTAAAATCGGTCTCCAGTATTGCCAATACAGTTACAGTCATGCCGCAAAAATAAATTCCTTTTTCAAATCCCCAAAGCTGTCAAACTAAACAACTGAAAATGAGCTATAATAATTTTTATTATCAAGGGCAGTATTAGCCAGAAGTTTCAGGCAATAATGATTTCCAAATGAAATTTAAAGATCTTTTCGGGAATCAGAAATCGTTCGCAGTCGACAAATATTGCGTACTACGGAACAGGATACCCAGTTAAACATAGATTTTCTTCTGATTATTAACCTTTAAATGGAACTACGGTTGACAGACAATCAGCCGGCAAATCATGAAATAATAGCTAGGATACCAAAAGTCTCATGTATGGAAAAGAAAGAAGAAATTAGCAATATCCCACAGCAGAGAAAGCGTTCTCTACTACGATCATCGGCGAAAAATTTTGAGAAAAATCACATAAAGGAATACCGAAAATTACCACCAGAACCATCAATTATAAATTCAAAAAATAGTATCCGCAAACCATACCCAAAGAACATCATACAAGCCAAAGAAAATGTGGAAAGATGTAATGATAATATTGAAAAAATATCTCGTGAAAAAGAAACTAAATTACTAAATTTAATAGTAAAAGTTATCGTTAAATCAACATTGGAACAGTTGTATGGAAAAGAAAGCTATTAGATATTTAAGATTCAGCGACAAAAAACAGAGTGAAAATTCGATCGAGCGTCAGCGGGTAGTTACGGATCATTATATCCAGTTAAATAAAATAAACCTCATAGATACGTTCATCGATCGAGGGAGAAGCGCTAAAACATTTGACCGACCTGATTTTATTAAGTTGCAGGAATTTATCAGCCTATATCACAAGAATGTTGATTATCTATTGGTTGATCAGATGGACAGATTCAGCAGGGATGCCGGTGAAGCCATGGGAATGGTTAAAACCTTACAATCAAAATATGGCATACAGATCATAAGTGTTTCTGAGGGCATCGAATTTGACTATGACAAGCCCGGGAGTTTCTTCAGAGCAGGTCTACAACTTTTATTAGCGGAAGAGGATAACATCAACCGCAGCATCAAAATACGGTCAGGCATATATTCAAAAAAGACGAAGGAGGGAAAATTCGTTTTTCGAATTACACCATTCGGATACGACAAAATTGGTGAGCCGCGTAACCGCAGATTAATCATCAATGAACCTCAGGCGAAAATTGTTCGATTTATTTACGATGCTTATTTAAAAAACGTTCCGCTATACCTGATTAAACAAAAAGCTGAAGAAATCGGATTTGATAGAAAGGGAAATATGGCGGTTGAAAGGGTTTTAAATAATCCTGTATATGCAGGACTAGTATATGCCAAGGCATACAAGGAACATCCTAGAGGGCTATTTCCCGCTATCCATGAGCCCATCATTGATATGATTTCCTGGAAAATGGTGCAGAGCAAATTTAAAAGCATATCTAAACCGCGTACAATAGTTGATGATTCCCTACCCCTGCGTGGTATTTTAAAATGCCACTGTGGTAATTTGTTGACTGGAGCACCTTCTCGTGGCAAATCAGGACAATATTTCTATTATTACAAATGCAGGTTCTCGAAACACAATAATATTAGTGCCAAGAAAGCCCATATGCAATTTGACACAGCACTTGAATTAATGAGCCTACCTGCAAGATCAATTCAAATAATAAAAGACAGTTCAAAAAAAGAAATTGAGAAAGAGCTCGAACATAATCGTAAAGTAATAGCAGAAAAAAAACTAGAACTTACAAAAGAACGGGAGCTACTATATGCAGTTGAAGAAAAATGGATTAAAAGTGAAATCGATCAGGAGACCTACAAAAGGTGGCACAACAAATATAAAACCACTATAGACAACTTAGAAATTTCAATAGAAAGGCTAAATACTAATCACAGTGAGGCATACGAAATACTCAATAAAGAGTTAGAATTATTGACGGATTTAAAATCAGTCTATCACAAGTTTGATACGTTAGAAAAACGGGAGTTTATAGATCTGGTGTTCGACTCGAATCTCTATTACGAAAACGGCATGTATCGAACACCCACGATGATGAATATCTTATCATCTAAACATCTTAAAATGAGAGAATTAGGCGTATTGATTGTGCATAAAAAAAGGGAAGATTTTTCAATCCTCCCTTCAAGTGCACTTGTAGGGATTCGAACCCCAAACCTTCTCATCCGTAGTGAGATGCTCTATCCAATTGAGCTACAAATGCGTTTTCCGTATCGTTAACGGACTGCAAAGGTATAATTTGAGATTTTAATTTCCAATTAATTTTTAAAAAAAATCTCAAATTATATCAGCAGTTTTTTAATTAAGCTTTTAAAGCATCATCAATTGCTTTAAAATCAGGCAATTCCTTTGCATCTTCTAAAACTTCAGCGTAGGTAATTTTTCCTTCTTCATCAACCACAAATGCGGCCCTTTTGGAGACACCTTTCAATCCAAATGCAAATTCTGGATAAAAAGCCTCATAAGCTTCAGAAGCAGTTTTGTTGAAATCAGAGAGTAAAGGAAATTGGTAATGCTGAACCTCTTTGAATTTCGCTAATGAAAATGGAGAGTCAACAGAAATACCTAATACTTGAGCATTTATCCCTTCATAGAAACTGAAATTATCTCTCATCGTACACAACTGTTCTGTACAAGTTCCTGTGAAAGCCATAGGAAAAAAATGAATAATAACTTTTTTTCCTTTAAAAGCCGACAAGGACACCTCTGCTAAATCAGAGCTGTAAAGTTTAAAATCTGGGGCTTGATCGCCAATTTGTAGTGCCATATTATTTTCTTTATCGTTTATTGTTATGCGTTGTTCGTTATGTGTTGTTCGTTATGTGTTGCTGGTTAATGTTTTTAAAACCATAAATACTTCATCACCCAATCTGAATATTTGATACTAATTACTCAATGCAAGTTCCCTCGTTTACAATCAGCATTTCCAAAACCTTAAATACCTCATTACCCAGTCATAAGACTTGATACTAACTACTTGATACTATCTTACACCATTCCTCAACTGCTCATCCACGATTTTTAAACCATCTTCAAAGCGATGTGGATTATATTTCAAATCCTTAATTGCCTTATCTAATACGAAACCTGTTTTTACAGGGCGTTTAGCCATTTGATTTAAACTATCTGAACTAATTTCCAAGATGAGCGATCGGTCCAGCAACCAATAATCGGCAACTTTTCTCACTAAATCTGCAATACTCATGTAATCTTTACCCGAGATATGGTAAACCCCCTGTGCGTTATTTTCAACTGCGAGCAAACACGCCTCGGCCAGGTCTTCTGCAAGTGTTGGTGTCCGCCATTGATCGTTCACCACATGAATGGGCTCCCCTTTTTCTAAAGCACCTTTCGCCCACAATACAATATTGCTTCGGCTCATGTCATTTGTAATGCCATAAACCAAAATTGTTCTCAAAATAACCCAGCTTCCTTTCGATTTCTTCACCGCTAACTCTGCAAGCAATTTCGTTTCGCCATAATAACTTAGCGGATTTGGCAGGTCAGTTTCTGAATATGGCCCCTCAGCGCCATCAAATATAAAATCAGTACTGAGGTGCACAAACTGAATATGGTTAGCTTCACAAATTGAAACCAAATGTTGAGTAGCAGTTACATTTACCTCCAGGCATAATTCTTTCTGTACCTCGCTTGTATCCACGTTGGTCATCGCTGCTGTGTGAATGACAGCATCTGGCTTATATCCTGCGATCACGTCTGAAACTTGCAAAGGATTAAGAATATCCATTTCGGCATACTCATACCTTGCATCTATAGGGAATCTATTTACACCCTTAGCAGTTGCAATTAAATTTACCCGGCCCTCAGCTAAGATTTTTTGAGTAATTTTTTGCCCCAACAAGCCATTACTACCTGTAACCAAAATGGTTTTCATTTGAAGATTTTAAGCTGCTAAAATACCCATTAAAATGCTGTTGGAAAAATTTCTAATATATATTTAAAATTTACTAATAATAACTTAACTTTGCCAACCGAATTGGAGCCCTTACAAACCGCTTTAATTCATTGACTGTAATAAATTTACTCACAACAGATATGCCTAACTTAGGAAAAATAGCACAAATTATCGGCCCAGTGGTTGACGTTAGCTTTGCTGATGATGCCCATCTACCTAAAATTTTTGATGCGTTAGAAATAACGAAAGAAAATGGACAAAAAATTGTTTTAGAAGTTCAACAGCACTTAGGTGAAGATCGCGTTCGTGCAATCTCGATGGACTCTACAGATGGTTTAGTTCGTGGAATGAAGGTAGTTGACACTGGTTCAGCGATTAAAATGCCGGTAGGCGATCAAATTAAAGGTCGTTTATTTAATGTGGTTGGAGAAGCCATTGATGGTATTACTGCTGTTGATAAAACAGGTGGCCGCCCTATCCATGCTACTCCCCCTAGGTTTGAAGATTTATCTACCGAAACAGAAGTACTTTTTACAGGTATTAAAGTAATTGATCTTTTAGAGCCTTATGCAAAAGGTGGTAAAATCGGTTTATTCGGTGGTGCTGGCGTAGGTAAAACTGTATTAATCATGGAGTTGGTAAACAACATCGCTAAGGCTTATGCTGGTTTATCCGTATTTGCAGGTGTTGGTGAGCGTACTCGTGAGGGTAACGATTTATTACGTGAGTTTATCGAATCAGGTGTAATTAACTACGGTGACGAATTCTTACACTCAATGGAAAAAGGTGGATGGGATTTAAAAGCAGTTGATACTGAAAAATTAAAAGAGTCTAAAGCAACACTGGTTTTCGGTCAAATGAACGAGCCTCCTGGTGCACGTGCTCGTGTAGCATTATCAGGATTAACTGTTGCAGAATATTTCCGTGACGGTGATGGTGAAGGCGCTGGAAAAGATATCCTTTTCTTCGTTGATAACATCTTCCGTTTCACTCAGGCAGGTTCAGAGGTATCTGCTTTGCTAGGACGTATGCCATCAGCTGTAGGTTATCAACCGACATTGGCTACTGAGATGGGTTTAATGCAAGAGCGTATTACTTCGACTAAACGTGGTTCGATTACTTCTGTACAAGCGGTATATGTACCTGCAGATGATTTAACTGACCCTGCACCGGCCACAACATTTGCCCACTTAGATGCAACAACAGTACTTTCCCGTAAAATTGCCGAGTTAGGTATTTATCCTGCGGTAGATCCATTGGATTCTACTTCTCGTATCCTTTCTCCTGCTGTTTTAGGTGATGAACACTATAATACTGCACAACGTGTTAAAGAAACTTTACAACGTTATAAAGAATTACAAGATATCATCGCGATCTTAGGTATGGACGAATTATCTGAAGAAGATAAATTAGTAGTATCAAGAGCACGTCGTGTTCAACGTTTCTTATCTCAACCTTTCCACGTAGCAGAACAATTTACTGGCTTAAAAGGTGTCTTAGTAGACATCAAAGATACCATCAAAGGTTTCAACATGATTATGGACGGTGAAGTTGATGAATATCCCGAAGCTGCATTTAACTTAGTTGGTAGCATTGAAGATGCAATCGAAAAAGGTAAAAAATTATTAGCAGAGGCGAACTAAGAGAGACTTGAGACACTAGATTTAAGATATGAGATGGACCTGGTCTTGAATCTCCTATCTTAAATCTGAAATCTATTCAAAATGAATTTAGAAATATTAACTCCAGATAAAAAGGTTTTCGAAGGTGAAATAATAGCCGTTACGGTTCCTGGAACTTTAGGTTCATTTCAGATATTGAAAGACCATGCACCAATCATCTCAACTTTGGAAGACGGAGAAGTGATCATCAAAGCAAATAAAGCTGATGAACAACGCTTTTTTATTAAAGGTGGAGTTGTCGAGGCCATTCACAATAAGATTGTGGTGCTGGCAGAAGGTATTGCCTAATCATAGAAATAATAAGGAAGGGCCCTTGAGAGAATTCTTAAGGGCTCTTTTTGTTATGTGGGATTGTGGTCTTTTAGGACCGATCGGTCAAAAGGGCAGTACAGAACTATTGAATAGTCCTTATTTTATGTTTAAACCCTCTCCTTCTATTTACAGAAACAATTAAATTGTAGCTTTATAATAAATAAGGTCTTTAAATTAACACTTGCATGGCGAATACATGAAAAAACTGTTTTATACAATGCTATTCGTAATCCTTCAATTTAATGCACAGGCACAAAGCAGTGGCGCGAAAGATAACTTTGTGGTAAAGATTAGGGAAGAACAGGGCGATTTAAATAATGACGGTATTAAAGACAAGGTTCTAATTTTGATGGATACTGTAGATGAAACAGTTCCGTTAAAACTGAAAATCTATTTATCAAAACACCACAAAAAGCCCACACTCTTTTTTACTTCTACCAGGATAATGGAACCAATGTATCCCCTTTACAGAAACGGTCTACCCAATGAATATCAGATTCCTAATTTTTTCATTGAAAATGGCTATTTGAAAATGAGCGCTGAAATAAAGGGAGGCTTGGCCGAACATATATTTAAGTTTCGTAACGCGACTTTTGAACTCATTAAATTCTCCAAGTCTACCTGGGATGGAAAAAATACTACTACACTAACCGAATTTGATTTGATCTCAGGAGTCAGAACAGAAATAACACAAGGATTAGGCTCAGAGGAAATTCTAACAAAAAATACGACTAAGGCGATAATCCGGCCATTACCTAAAATACAAGATTTTAAACCCTTCGAAAAAAAATTGTATTAACCAAGAGCAGCCAAGGTACGCACAAACATTGAAGTCTGATGAACACTGAGAACAACCATCTTCCGGTTAATCGTTGTCGGAAAAATCAAAAAAAATTACCTAAACTGCAATTTTAGGCAGAAAACCTTAACATTTGCAATGCAAGCATAACAAACATACCGTATACCGTTTTGATATTTAGTCTACGGTCTTCGGCATTAAATCATATAAATACTAAGAAAGCAAAATATAATTACGAAATAAATTATAACGGCGATATTATATTCCGATTTCATTTTTTTTCATTTTCCCTTGCATATTAATGAACCAAAAACTAAATTGGTTTTATAAACAATAAGGAAATAATGATAGCACTAAATAACACCTTTACAATCAATGCTTCTGCGATCACTGCAGCACGCATCGTGTTATTGCCTGTCACTCTGCTGAATCTCCTACTCCTAACTATTTTTCGGGGTAAGACATCGGGTAGCTTATAAATAGATTTAAAAAACTAAAATATACTTAAAGCGTCCCGATACAAACGGGACGCTTTTTTTAAATAACAAAACAGGTATTATGAAATACTACAATTCTAATACGATTATTTACCTCGATGGAAAGTTTGAAAAAGCTGCCGATAGTAGCACGGACTTATATGGCCAGTCGCTACATTATGGTTATGCGGCTTTTGAAGGCATCAGAGCATATAAAACCCATAACGGTAATCGCATTTTCAAAGCTGCTGCCCATTTTGATCGTTTAGAACGCTCATGTAAATTGGCAAATATCCCATTCCCATGGGATAAACAAGATCTTATAAAACAAACCTACAAGCTCCTCACGCTTAATAAACTTAAAGATGCATACATCCGACCTTTGGTGTTTTGCCATCCCAACATGAAGTTGAATGAGCCAACTGGTGTGTCCATTTTTATTTGCGCCTGGGACTGGGATGCTTATTCGGGTAATAAGTTATTAAAACTTACTGTTTCAGATTACGAAAGACCGAATCCAAAATCGACACCGATGGAAGCCAAGCTGAGCGGAAATTATGTCAACTCGATTTTGGCCACCACTGCAGCCAATATCAAAGGTTATGATGAAGCGTTACTTCTTGATATGAATGGATTTGTTGCAGAAGCATCCGGGGCTAACATTTTCATCGAAAAGGATGGTAAGATTTATACCCCATCAGTGGGTAACATCCTACCAGGCATTACCCGTGCAACAGTTAAAGAACTCTGCACCGTTTTAGACATTGAGTGTATCGAGAAAAACTTAACCGTTGAAGATTTAAGGCATGCAGATAGTGCTTTCTTATGCGGAACAGCAACAGAAGTTGCAGGTATCGCCTCAATAGATGACATCGTTTTCCGCAGCCTGTGGAGAGAATCCATTGGTTACACCATTCAACGTGCTTATAAAAACCTGGTGTTGGAAAAAGTAAATTACGAGGTAATCATTTAGAAAATGAATCAGGCTCCACCTACGCTACATCAAAAAATTAAAGAAGCCACAACAGCTTCCGGTTTTGATATGGCCTCTGATGAGCTAACTTGTTCACTACTTAGAACCCTCGCCGGCGCTAAGCCATCGGGTGATTTTTTAGAATTGGGTATCGGTACTGGTTTAGCTGCAGCGTGGATATTGGATGGCATGGATCAGGCTTCCACCTTAACTTCGGTAGATAACAATGATCAGTTCCTAGCCATAGCTAAGAAATTTTTAAATGAGGACAGCAGATTAAATCTGGTCTTGGCAGACGCAGAGGAATGGATGAAGAAAAATAAACAAAAACAGTACGATTACATCTTCGCAGATACCTGGCATGGGAAATATTTGCTGTTAGATGAAGCGTTACTTATGTTAAAAAAAGGCGGCTTTTACATCATTGATGACCTGTTGCCTCAACCCAATTGGCCTGAAGGACATCAGGAAAAGGCAATGAAATTGATGAATGATTTAGCATCCAGGACAGATCTGCAGCTAACCAGACAGGTTTGGGCAACCGGGATTATAATCGCAGTAAAAAAATAGGGAAATACGTTAAATAGTTCTTTGCATAATTCAATAAGTTAGTATGTTTGTGTTCAAACGAATACATGAAAGTTAACACAAACATGATTAGCAACCTGATTAGTGTCATTTCTCAAAAAAGAGGTGAGTATCGTTGCGTATAATGTAAAATATACAAAATTGAAACCGCCTTCAAAAGAGGCGGTTTTTTTTTGCCCCTCAATTATTAAACGAATAGAACCAGAACCAACATTTTAAACAATGAGCGAATTAAACAAGTACAGTAAAACTTTTACGCAAGATCCCACTCAACCTGCCGCGCAAGCTATGCTTTATGGAATTGGCTTAACAGATGCCGATATGGCAAAAGCACAGGTTGGTATTGCCAGCATGGGTTATGATGGCAATACCTGTAACATGCACCTTAATGATTTAGCGAAGGATGTGAAAGCTGGGGTCTGGAAAAATGATTTAGTGGGCTTGGTATTCAATACCATAGGTGTAAGCGATGGAATGAGCAATGGAACCGACGGAATGCGTTACTCGTTGGTCAGTCGTGATGTGATTGCAGATAGTATTGAAACCATATGTGGTGGCCAGTACTATGATGGGATCATTTCCATCCCGGGTTGCGATAAGAATATGCCCGGTGCAATTATGGCAATGGCACGATTGGATCGTCCATCAATCATGATTTATGGCGGAACAATCGCTCCCGGACATTATAAAGGTGAAGAATTAAATATCGTTTCTGCATTTGAGGCATTAGGTCAGAAAATTTGCGGCAACCTTTCAGAAGAAGATTATCAGGGGATTATTAAACACACATGCCCGGGTGCTGGCGCATGTGGTGGCATGTACACAGCCAATACAATGGCATCTGCGATTGAGGCTTTGGGCATGAGTTTACCCTATTCATCGTCAAATCCTGCCATTAGTCCGGAGAAAAAACAAGAATGTTTAGACGCTGGAAAATACATTAAAGTTTTATTGGAAAAAGATATTAAGCCATCTGATATCATGACCAGAAAAGCATTTGAAAATGCAATTCGTTCGATTATCATTTTAGGCGGAAGTACAAATGCGGTATTACACTTTATAGCAATGGGTAAGGCCATTGGCGTAGAGATCACACAAGACGATTTCCAGAAGATGAGCGATATTACGCCTGTATTGGCCGATTTTAAGCCAAGTGGCAAGTATTTAATGCAGGATTTACATCAATATGGTGGCATCCCTGCAGTGCTGAGATACCTGCTCGATGAGGGACTATTACACGGGGATTGCTTAACGGTGACGGGTAAAACTATGGCTGAAAATTTAGCTGAGGTAAAATCGATAATGGATTACGATCAAAAAATCATCCAGAAACTTAATACTCCAATTAAGGCCACTGGTCACCTACAGATTCTCTACGGCAATTTAGCTGAGAAAGGTTCTGTGGCAAAGATTTCCGGTAAAGAAGGAGAAAAATTCGAAGGCCCGGCACGTGTATTTGATGGTGAGCATGATTTAATCGCTGGGATTTCCAGCGGTCGCGTTCAGCCAGGAGATGTTATCGTCATTAAGAACTCTGGTCCGGTAGGCGCACCGGGTATGCCTGAAATGCTGAAGCCAACCTCAGCAATTATTGGGGCTGGCTTAGGGAAATCGGTAGCCTTAATTACCGATGGCCGTTTTTCTGGTGGAACACACGGTTTTGTAGTGGGTCACATCACTCCGGAATCTTACAAGGGCGGTTTAATTGGTCTGGTAGAAGATGAGGATAGAATTTTGATTGACGCTGTGAATAATATCATCAGCCTTCAGGTGAGTGAGGAAATTATCGCGGAAAGAAGAGCAAAATATACTCAACCCGAACTGAAGGTAACCAAAGGGGTTTTATTCAAATATGCAAAAACAGTATCAGATGCGGCCAGTGGTTGTGTCACGGATGAGTATTAGCCTGACTTAACGCAAATGAGCGGGTACCGCTATTTGCGCAGGCAACACAAAACGCGTGGATGGAGAGTGCGTAAAAAGGATTCAAAACCAACCAATAATACCGATTTATAAATACATAAATCATACTAAAAACGTAAACCAATACTTCAACAATTCGATCAACCGAATATAGAATAGAGATTATGGAAACTGCACAAGAAACATTACAAGCTGAGGCCAAAGCAGAAACCTCAAAAACCTTATTTAAAGGAACGGGATCACAAGTTCTTTTAAATGGCTTAATTGCAGAAGGGGTTAGCACCATCTTTGGCTATCCTGGTGGGGCAATTATGCCTATTTATGATGCGCTTTATGATTATGCAGATAAACTACAGCATATTTTAGTCCGTCATGAACAAGGGGGTATCCACGCTGCCCAGGGCTTTGCCAGAGCAAGCGGCGAAGTGGGTGTAGTTTTTGCCACCAGTGGACCAGGCGCGACCAACCTGGTAACAGGTTTAGCTGATGCACAGATTGACAGTACTCCATTGGTTTGTATTACCGGACAAGTTTTTGCACATCTTTTAGGTACTGATGCTTTCCAGGAAACTGACGTGATTAACATTACCACGCCAGTTACCAAATGGAACTATCAGGTAACCGATGCGAAAGAAATTCCAGAAGTGCTAGCGAAGGCGTTTTACATCGCTAAAAGTGGCAGACCAGGTCCTGTTTTAATTGATATCACTAAAAATGCACAGTTACAGGTTGAGGAATTCCCTGAATATGTAAAATGTAACCACATCCGCTCTTACCGACCCAAACCTAAGGTTCGGATAGAATATATTGAACAGGCAGCAGCTTTGATTAACGCTGCTCAAAAGCCCTTCGTATTATTTGGACAGGGAGTTGTATTGGGAACAGCTGAAGAAGAATTTAAGACCTTCATCGAAAAGACTGGAATTCCAGCAGCCTGGACTATTTTAGGTGAGAGTGCTATCCCAACCGCACACCCACTAAATGTTGGAATGTTGGGTATGCACGGCAACTACGGTCCAAACGTCTTAACGAACGAATGCGATGTTTTGATTGCAATCGGGATGCGTTTTGACGACCGCGTAACTGGTCGTTTAGATAAATATGCCAAACAGGCTAAAATTATCCACCTGGATATCGATCCGGCAGAGATTGACAAAAATGTTAAAGCAGATGTTGGTGTATGGGGTGATTGTAAGGAAACTTTGCCGCTGCTGACCAACCTAGTCGAGGCAAAAAGCCACGAAAACTGGCTTGCTAAATTCCGGGAGTATAATCAACAGGAAATCGACCAAGTAATTACTCCGGAGTTGTATCCCACTAGCGAAGAGATGACAATGGGTGAAGTATTACGTAACATCAACGAAATTTGTGGTGGAGATGCCGTAATTGTTACCGATGTTGGTCAGCACCAAATGGTTGCTTGCCGATATGCGAAATTCAACAAATCCCGTAGCAACATTACCTCGGGCGGTTTAGGTACCATGGGGTTTGGTTTGCCTGCAGCAATCGGTGCAAAATACGGTGCCCCTGATAAAACCGTGATTGCAATAATCGGGGATGGAGGTTTCCAGATGACGCCGCAAGAATTAGGGACTATTATGCAGTTTGGAGCGGCAGTAAAAATTTTGATTTTGAATAATCGTTTTTTGGGAATGGTACGACAATGGCAACAGCTGTTTCATGACAAACGCTATTCATTTGTAAACATCACCAGCCCTGATTTTGTGGCTTTAGCGAAGGCGTATTATATCGAGGCTGATAAAGTTGAGGAACGCGCAACCTTAAGACAAGCATTAGAGACTATGATCAACCATGAGGGTTCCTACCTATTAGAGGTAATGGTGGGAAGAGAAAACAATGTCTTCCCGATGGTCCCTCAAGGCATGAGTGTAAGTGAAATTAGGTTGAAATAACACAGATAAGAAACGAGGTAAAAAGAATAAAGAGAGAAGCATAAAGGCCACATCCTCCTGGTTCCGGTAACCTTAATCCAACAAACATGAGTACTGAAAACACGCTAGAACATAAAATAGATAAAGCCGATATCGAAGGCAAACAGGAATATACCATCACGGTTTATGCCGAAAATAGGATCGGTTTATTGAATAGAATTGCGATCATTTTCTCAAAAAGGAAAATAAATATTGAAAGTTTAAACACCTCTCCATCAGAAATTGATGGTATTCACCGTTTTAACATAGTAATTACAGAAAGCTACGAGGTAGTGAGAAAGCTTGCACGTCAAATCGAAAAGCAAATAGAGGTGTTAAAGGTTTATTTCAATACAAATGAGGAAATAATCTGGCAGGAATTAGCCTTATATAAAGTTTCGACCGATGAAATTGCCGAAAAGGTTACAGTGGAGCGGTTGCTTAGACAATATGGCGCAAGTGCGGTAGTGATTCGTAAAGATTATACGGTTTTCGCGGTAACGGGTCACCGCGAAGAAACCGATGCACTGGTAAAAGCACTAGAGCCTTACGAACTGATTGAATTCGTACGCTCAGCGAGAGTAGCAATTATTAAAGATAGTGCCGGATTCCATGAGAAACTCAAAGAATTTGAAGCATTTGAGCCTGGAGAAGAGCTGGTAGAAAACGAGTTCTTGGACAAGGGGGAAAAAATCTTTACCATGTAAACCAAAACGAATCACCATTAGCGAAGAATAACAAGGAACAAGGATTAAAAAGAAAAAGCGATGAACGAAATATTTGGATTCATGATTAATTCCAGAAAGGCTTTTATTCAGCTGATCAACGGTTTATCAATTGAGCAACTGAATAAGATTCCGGAAGGATTCAATAATAACATCATTTGGAATTTCGGACATATCGTAGTAAGCACACAAACCCTTTGTTATGTTCGTACAGGCATTTTACCAGATACTTCGACAGTGAAGTTCAATGAATATTATAAAAAGGACACAAAGCCAACCTATACTGTAAATGAAGAGGAAGTGGCGGAATTAAAGGACATTGCAATAGAGAGCATCGAAAAAATAAGAGAAGACTATGCAAACGGAAAGTTCTTGGCCATTACGCCTTTCACAACAGCTACCTATGGTGTTCAGATGAACAGTATAGAAGAAGTATTGATCACGACAGTGGGCCATGACAATCTACACTTCGGCTATGCTACGGCACTGAAGAAAGGAATTTAAAGAACGAAGATGAACCCTAAAATCTGTGAAATCAACCCGAAGGAAAAACAACATATTAACCTGATAATTAAACAGAAATAAACCAATAAAAACGATGTCAAATTATTTTAACACATTACCTCTTAGAGAAAAATTAAACCAATTAGGTGTTTGCGATTTCATGGACAGTTCTGAATTCCTGGACGGCGTAAGCGCATTAAAAGGCAAAAAATTAGTGATTGTTGGTTGTGGCGCACAAGGCTTAAACCAGGGTTTAAATTTGAGAGATAGTGGTTTAGATGTAAGCTACACGTTGCGCAAGGAGGCTATTGAAGGCAAGAGAGATTCGTGGAAAAATGCAACTGAAAACAACTTTACTGTTGGCACTTACGAAGAATTAATCCCGAATGCTGACGTGGTAATTAACCTTACGCCAGATAAACAACATACCGCTGTTGTGAAGGCCATTATGCCGTTAATGAAAGAAGGCGCTACATTATCTTATTCTCATGGTTTCAATATTGTAGAAGAGGGAATGCAGATTCGAAAAGATTTAACCGTAATTATGGTGGCACCTAAGTGTCCGGGTAGTGAGGTTAGAGCAGAATATGTTCGTGGTTTTGGTGTACCAACGCTGATTGCCGTTCACCCGGAAAACGATCCTCAAGGCAAGGGCCTTGCACAAGCTAAAGCCTATGCGGTAGGTACTGGCGGGCATAGGGCTGGTGTGTTAAAATCTTCATTTGTAGCAGAGGTCAAATCTGATTTAATGGGTGAACAAACCATTCTTTGTGGTTTGTTACAAACCGGTTCTATCCTATCATTTGATAAAATGGTAGAAAAAGGAATTGATGCGGGTTATGCTTCCAAATTGGTTCAGTATGGTGTAGAAGTAATTACAGAGGCGTTAAAACAAGGTGGTATCACTGCAATGATGGACCGTTTAAGTAATGTTGCCAAAATAAAGGCTTTTGAAATCTCAGAAGAATTGAAAGACATTATGCGCCCACTGTTCCAGAAACACCAGGATGATATTATGAGCGGAGAATTTAGCCGGATTATGATGGAAGACTGGGCTGCAGGCGATAAAAATTTATTGGCCTGGAGAGCAGAAACAGGTGAAACTGCATTCGAAAAAACGCCAGCTGGGGATGTAAAAATCAACGAGCAAGAATATTTCGATAATTATACCTTAATGGTAGCCTTCGTTCGTGCGGGTGTTGAACTCGCGTTCGAAACAATGGTTCAGGCAGGCATCAAACCAGAATCTGCTTATTATGAATCATTACATGAAACACCACTTATTGCAAATACCATCGCCCGTAAGAAATTATTCGAAATGAACCGCGTAATTTCTGATACTGCCGAATACGGTTGCTATTTGTTCGATCAAGCTTGTAAACCGCTATTGGCTGACTTTATGAAAAAAGTTGATACTGATTTAGTAGGTAAAAACTTTAACGAAGGTAAAGATGGCGGTGTGGATAACAGAACCCTGATTAATGTTAATGAAGCCATCCGCTCTCACCAAGTGGAACAAATTGGGGCAACTTTGCGTAAAGCAATGACTGCCATGAAGGCGATTAAAACTGCTTAATACTTAATCTCCAAGAGGAGAAATTTAAATAAAAACCAAATCACGCAGATTTAACCATCTGCGTGATTTAAAAAACAAGAAAATGTCGAAAACATTAGTTGAAAAAATTTGGGATGCACACGTTGTAAAGAGTGAAGAAGGATTTCCTGATATTTTATACATTGACACACATTTAATTCATGAGGTAACTTCTCCTCAGGCATTTGATGGCTTGCGAAAAAGGGGTTTGCCTGTTTTGCGCCCTAAACAAACGGTGGCTACTGCAGATCATAACGTACCAACGTTGAATCAGTTAATGCCAATTAAAGAAGAACTATCACGCTACCAGGTGGATATGCTCACCAAGAACTGTGCAGAATTTGGCATCGAACTTTATGGCTTGGGTCACCCTTTTCAAGGGATTGTCCACGTAATCGGCCCTGAGTTAGGCATTACTTTGCCAGGTAAAACAATGGTTTGCGGTGATAGCCATACTTCAACGCATGGCGCATTTGGTGCAATTGCTTTTGGTATTGGCACATCACAGGTAGAACAGGTTTTCGCCACGCAATGTTTATTGCAATCGAAGCCTAAAACCATGAAAATTGAAGTAAACGGAACGCTGGAAAAAGGTGTTGGCGCAAAAGACATCATTTTATACATCATTTCTCAAATCTCCGCAGCTGGTGGAACCGGATATTTCATTGAATATGCAGGATCAGCAATTGAGGCGCTGAGTATGGAAGCTAGAATGACGATTTGCAATATGAGTATAGAAATGGGCGCCAGAGGTGGATTAATTGCTCCTGATCAAACCACTTTCGATTATATAAAAGGTCGAGAATTTGCGCCAGCCGGAGAAGAATGGCACAAAGCACTTGCCTACTGGAAAACATTGTACAGCGATGCTGATGCCAAATTCGATAGCGTATTAACTTTCGATGCGGCAAATATTGCCCCAATGATCACTTACGGAACTAACCCTGGGATGGGAATGGGCATTCAGGAAAATATCCCTGCTACAAATGCTCAGCCCGATAAGGAAAAACTTTCGTACCAGAAAGCTTTGGATTATATGGGCTTTGATGACGATGCATCTTTAATTGGTAAACCTGTGGATTATGTTTTCATCGGAAGCTGTACAAACTCCCGCATTGAAGATCTACGTGAAGTAGCCGCTTTCGTTAAAGACAAACGCAAAGCAGACAATGTTACTGTTTGGATTGTTCCAGGTTCTAAACAAGTGGAGCAACAAGCAATAAATGAAGGTTTGGATAAAATTTTTGAGGCCGCCGGATTTCAGTTACGCGAGCCAGGTTGTAGCGCCTGTCTGGGAATGAACGAAGATAAAATACCTGCCGGCAAGTACTGTGTATCTACATCGAACAGAAACTTTGAAGGAAGACAAGGACAGAATGCACGCACATTATTAGCAAGCCCACTTACAGCTGCTGCAGCGGCCGTTACCGGCGTAATTACGGATGTGAGAGAAATGTTGGAGAAAGCGTAAGGGTCATAGCGAGCCTAAGCAACCTTAATACCGAAAATTGCAAATGATTTTAGAATTAGCAACGCTCAACATAAAACCTGGTTTATCGGTCGATTTTGAAAATGCATTTTTAGAGGCGCAACAAATCATTTCTTCAATGGAAGGATACCTTTCGCATCAACTAAAAAAGTGCATCGAAAACGAAGATCAATACTTGCTGCTGGTAAATTGGAAAACCTTAGCAGCACATACGGAAGGTTTTAGAGGTTCAGCAGAATACCAAAATTGGAAAAAATTGTTGCATCATTTTTATGATCCCTTTCCGATCGTTGAACATTACATAGAGGTTCAAGATCAAAGTAAATAAACTAACAAAAATCCTTTAGCTCTGTAAGTGGCTAGGGATATATGGAGAAGCTTTAAAAAAATGGAAACGTTACAGGAAATACAAAATCAATTTAATGCGGTATCAGAAAAATACGATCGGCAAAGGCGTTTCCTGATTCCCTGTTTTGAAGACTTTTATCAAACAGCCCTTAAATTAGCTGAGGAAGTAACGACAGTCAAAAAGGTTTTAGATGTTGGTGCTGGAACAGGTTTGATGAGTGCTTTTTTTGAGGAAAAATATCCAAAAGCAAAAATTACGCTGATAGATATTTCTCAGGACATGCTTAAAAAAGCGCAGGAACGTTTTGATGGAAACGAAAACATCAGCTTTTTACAGGCAGATTTTGCTACAGTAGACCTTCCTGAAAACCACTATGATGTGGTGGTTTCCGGATTGGCTATTCATCATTTACCAAATGAATTGAAACGGCATCTTTTTGGAAAGATTGCAAAAACCCTTAAACCGGGTGGCTGGTTCATCAATGCCGATCAGGTATTGGGCGCCACGCCACTGGCGGAAACGGTTTATACTGAAAATTGGAAAAATCATGTTCGGCACAATCAAAACCTCACAGAAGATGAAAAGGAAAGTGCCTTTGAGCGAATTAAAGTTGACATCATGGCACCGCTGAATGACCAATTAAACTGGTTGGGAGATGCAGGCTTGAAAAATGCAAATTGCTATTATCAATATCAGAATTTCGTCGTATTTGCAGCTAATAAATAATCAGAATTAATCAATGAACTCACGTTTATCATAAAGATCATTTTAAATCTGCATAATCATTATTAAAAATGAAAAAATTCACAAAATTAACATCGGCCACCGTGCCTTTAAACATAGAGAATATCGATACCGACCAGATCATTCCTGCAAGGTTTTTGAAAGCAACTACCCGGGAGGGCTTTGGCGAAAACCTATTTCGCGATTGGCGTTATGAAAATGATAATCAACCAAAAGCCGACTTTGTACTAAACAACCCAACCTATAGTGGCAAGATCTTGGTTGCAGGTAAAAACTTCGGTTGCGGCAGCAGTCGTGAACATGCGGCCTGGGCCATTCAGGACGCAGGCTTTGATGCGGTAATCAGTAGTTTTTTTGCAGATATTTTTAAAGGGAACGCCTTAAACAATGGCTTACTTCCTATCCAGGTGAGTGAAGATTTTTTATCCTCGATTTTCAAAGCAGTTGGTATTAATGCAACATCTCCAATAGAAGTAGACTTAGAAAACCAAATGGTAACCATTATCGAAACCGGTGAACAAGAATCTTTTGACATCAATCCTTACAAAAAATCTTGTCTGATTAACGGTTACGATGATATCGACTTCATCCTTGCTCAGAAACATTTGGTAGAAGAATTCGAAAAGGACAGAGCGTAGAAAGAATCAAGGGTTTTAACAAACTGTTAAATTAATTGCGCTTAGGTTTCAAGAGCGGTAAAACAACAATTAAATGAAAGAAAGTTTCGTCAGTATTAAAAATTTAAATCTGAAATATCAGCATAAGCAGGTGTTAACAGATTTGAACTGGATAATAAATACCGGCGAAAATTATGTGCTGTATGGCGAAAGCGGCAGTGGCAAAACGGCTTTGGCTAAAATAATAGCTGGTTTACAAAAGACCAATGGCGATGTAGAAATTAATTTCAATTTTAAAAACCCGCTCCCGGCAAAAATTCTATTTGTCGAAAGCTGGTATCAGTTTAAAAACCTGGAAGGAATTGCCAACTTTTACTACCAGCAACGTTATACCAGCCAACAAGCAAAAGATACCCTAACGGTTCACGCAGAGCTGTTGCATTATGGGAAAGAAAATGGCCTTCATTATGATCGCGTGGAACCGATACTGGAAGCGTTGCACTTTGCCTGTTTTGCAAGTTCACAATTAATTGAACTATCCAGCGGAGAGCATAAAAAACTTCAATTGGTTAAAGCGCTTTGGTTAAAGCCTCAACTGCTCATTATTGACCAGCCTTACACCGGTTTAGATAAAGCATCACGACGAAACCTAAATATATTGCTAGAGGAGATCGCTGCCGACGGCGTACAACTATTGTTAATCTGTAATGATGAAGAATTACCAGCTTCTATCAATCAATTCGCCAAAATAGTGGAGGGACAGATTGCAGTTTCCAATGCAAAAAGTGAACAAACCCTTTTCAACGAAAAGACTATAAAGCAGATTCCTGACTTTTTAAAGGAATCGCCGACTTTCTCGTCAAATAACATTGTTAAAATGGTCGATGTAAGTATCAGCTACGGCGAAAAAGAGGTTTTAAAAAACATCAACTGGGAAGTTAGCGCAGGAGAAAAGTGGTTGCTTCAAGGCCATAATGGTTCCGGAAAATCGACTTTATTAAGTTTAATAAATGGTGATCATCCACAGTCGTATGCCAACGAACTGTATTTGTTTGGCAACAGACGTGGTAGTGGCGAAAGCATTTGGGATATAAAACAACATATTGGATTAATCTCACCAGAATTTCACTGGTATTTCGATGCCAATGCAACAGTTTGGCAAAGCATCGCATCAGGTTTTTACGATACGGTTGGTTTATTTCAACAATTGCCCTATACGAAAGGTGCTCAGGTAGATGAACTGATAGACTACTTTGGACTCACTTCATGTAAAAATGAACTCTTAAGCACACTGCCCTTAGGAAAACAACGGCTGGTTTTATTGGCCAGAACCATCATTAAAAACCCGGAGCTATTAATTCTGGATGAGCCTTGCCAGGGATTGGACCAACAGCAAACGCAGCATTTCAACCAGTTGGTTGATGAATTATGCAGCAATGGCATGACCTTAATTTATGTTGGTCATTTTGAATCTCAATTACCTCATTGCCTAGAGAAAAGAATATTATTAGAAAATGGCGAGGTAAAAGTCGTCGAACGTTTAAATACAGAAATACTAAATGATTAGCAAAGTTAATAGGGGAAAGATTAGGACGATCATCCTCATATTTTAGTCCTCAAATACCAAGCTATAACAGCAGTTTAACATGAAAAAGAACATATTAGTAATACCTGGAGATGGTATCGGACCAGAAGTTACCACATGGGGAAAAGCAGCACTAGAAAAAATTGCTGAAATTTTCGGTCATGAATTTACCTTTGATGAAGCCTTAATGGGCCATGCAGCTATTGAGGTTACAGGCGAACCTTTGCCAGAGGAAACGCTGGAAAAAGCAAGAAACAGCGATGCCATTTTATTTGGTGCTATTGGCCATGCGAAATATGACAATGACCCGAGTTTAAAAGTTAGACCAGAGCAAGGTTTATTAAAAATACGTAAGGAGCTTGGTCTATTCGCAAATCTTCGTCCGATATTACTATTTGATGAACTTCTTCAAGCTTCCAGCATTAAACCAGAAATTTTAAGGGGAACAGATATCTTATTTTTCCGTGAGCTAACAGGCGATGTTTATTTCGGTGAAAAAACACGTTCTGAAGATAGAAATACGGCTTCTGATTTAATGATTTATCATCGTTACGAAGTAGAACGGATTGCACATAAAGCCTACCAGGCAGCACAACAACGTAACAAAAGACTATGTTCAGTAGATAAGGCAAACGTTTTAGAGAGCTCACGCCTATGGCGCGAAACCGTTCAGGAAATTGCAAAACAATATCCTGAGGTAGAAACAGAGCATATGTTTATCGATAACGCAGCCATGCAACTGATCAAAAACCCTAAGAAATTTGATGTAGTGTTGACCGCTAATTTATTCGGCGATATCTTAACAGATGAAGCTTCTCAAATTGCTGGTTCAATGGGCATGCTGGCTTCTGCATCCGTAGGGGAAAGCACTGGGTTCTTTGAACCTATTCACGGCTCTGCGCACGATATTACAGGTAAAGATCTTGCCAACCCACTAGCATCTATACTATCTGCAGCATTAATGCTGGAAATTGGTTTCGGCTTAAAAGACGAAGCTAAATTATTGGTTGACACCATTGATGAAGTATTAAAAGAAGGTTTTAGAACACACGACATCGCCGACCAAACCACCAACCGATTCAAAGTTTTAGGCACAGCCGAAATGGGGAAATTGGTATTAAAATTTTTATCACAAAAAACTAATCAACCCTAAACAACGCGATTATGATTCACGACCCAAACAAAGTTTATATTTTCGACACGACATTACGTGATGGCGAGCAGGTACCTGGCTGCCAATTAGATACAAACCAAAAAATAGAAATCGCTAAATCACTCGAGCTTTTAGGTGTTGATGTGATTGAAGCCGGTTTCCCGGTTTCAAGTCCGGGTGATTTTAACAGCGTAATTGAATTATCGAAAGCGGTAACCAATCCCATCATTTGCGCCTTAACGCGTGCAAATAAAAACGACATAGATGTTGCAGCAGATGCCCTTCGTTACGCAAAGCGACCAAGAATACATACCGGAATTGGTGCTTCAGATTTCCACATCAAACATAAATTTAACAGTACACGCGAAGACATTTTGGCACGCGCTGTTGATGCGGTTAAATATGCTAAAAAATACGTTGAGGACATTGAGTTCTATGCAGAAGATGCCGGTAGAGCTGATATCGAATTCTTGGCGAAAATGGTGGAGGCAGTAATTGCAGCCGGTGCGACAGTGGTTAACATTCCAGATACAAATGGCTATTGCTTGCCAGATCAATATGGTTCAAAAATCCTCTTTTTAAAAGAAAATGTTAAGAACATAGATCAGGCCATAATTTCCGTACACTGTCACAATGATTTAGGTTTAGCGACTGCGAATTCCATCGCTGGGTTGCAAAACGGCGCACGCCAAGTAGAATGTACCATAAATGGTATTGGCGAACGGGCGGGGAATACCTCTATGGAAGAGGTGGTGATGATCTTGAAGACGCATAAAATTTTAGGCTTAAGCACGCAAATTGATACCACCCGTTTTTACGAAATGAGCCATATGGTCAGAAACCAAATGAATATGCCCGTTCAGCCTAACAAAGCGATTGTAGGCGGGAATGCTTTTTCTCATAGCTCCGGCATCCATCAAGATGGTTTTCTTAAGAACAGAGAGAATTACGAGATTATTAAGCCGGAAGATGTAGGTTTTCCGGATGCGACTATCGTATTAACTGCGAGAAGTGGACGCGCGGCCTTGAAACACCACTTAGATCGTTTAGGCCATAAATTAGAAAAAGAACAATTGGATATTGTTTACAAACAATTCCTTGTGTTGGCTGACAGTAAACAAGGCATCAATGATCATGACTTAAATCAATTAGTAGCTTTGCATTTAGTATAAAAGAGAGAATGCTTGCCATAAATTTTAACGGGAATCAGGCACTAACTTGATTCTGGATACCTGATACTGAAATAATGAATACAACGACACCGAACACACTGAACTTTGCATCCGCTTCAGAACGACTTAAAGGGGTAGTGAAACGTACGCCTTTAGAATTCAATCCCGGGCTTTCTTCGCACTACAACGCCAATATCTATTTAAAGAGAGAAGATTTGCAAATTGTGCGTTCGTACAAATTGCGTGGTGCTTATAACAAAATTAGTTCGCTACCTCAGGACGCTTTAATTAACGGTGTGGTTTGCGCAAGCGCTGGGAATCATGCGCAAGGTGTTGCGTATTCTTGCAAAAAACTCGGCATTAAAGGCGTAATATTTATGCCTGAAATTACACCAAAGCAAAAGGTCAAACAAACTTATATGTTCGGTGGCGACAGCGTAGAGGTGATTCTGGTAGGGGATACTTTTGACGACTGCCTGAAGGAAGCACTTGCTCACAGCGCTGCGCATGCTGCAACTTTCATCCCTCCCTTTGATGATGAAAAAGTAATTGAAGGCCAGGCCACCGTCGGTGTAGAAATTTTTGAAGATCTACCTGATTTGGATATGGTGGTGATGCCTGTCGGCGGCGGCGGCTTAGCCTCTGGCGTGAGTGCCTACATGAAAACCGTAAAACCTAATGTAAAATTAGTAGGTGTTGAACCTTTAGGCGCACCATCTATGGTTACAGCGATGGAATATGGTGGCCCTTTTACCCTGGAAGAAATTGATCGTTTTGTAGACGGCGCCGCCGTTAAAAGAATCGGGCATATTACCTATGAATATTGCAAAGAGCTTTTAGATCAGATGCACCTTATTCCTGAAGGCAAAATCTGCACAACGATCTTGAAGCTGTATAACGAAGATGCAATTGTAGTGGAACCAGCAGGTGCTTTATCCGTAGCTGCCTTAGATCAGTTAAAAGATCAAATTGCAGGTAAAACAGTAGTTTGTATTGTTAGCGGTGGCAATAACGACATTGAGCGGATGCAAGAGATTAAAGAAAAATCCTTACTTTTTGAAGGCTTGAAACATTATTTCATTGTACGTTTCCCACAAAGACCAGGTGCATTAAAATTATTTGTGAATGAAGTTTTAGGTCCGCAGGATGACATTACCCGCTTCGAATTTATCAAAAAAACGAATAAAGAAAACGGACCTGCGTTAGTCGGGATTGAACTCTCCAATAAAAACGACTATGCGAGCTTATTGCAACGCATGAAAGATTTCAAATTTGAGATTATTGAGCTAAATCAGGATCAAACTTTGTTTGAATATTTAGTTTAGAGATTTAGTATAGCGAAAGAGATTATAGCGAAACAGATAAACTGATTTCTCCAATATCCAGTGCATGTTCAAAGACATTGTATTTGAACATGCTCATTAAAAAACATAAAAATGAATTTCAAAGACTTGACAAATAAAACCTTAATAGCGGATAAAGATATTGATTGGGAACAGCTGGGCAATGGCGTAAAGCGAAAAATTATGGCCTACGATGAGCAGTTAATGTTGGTAAAAGTCGATTTTGAAAAAGGTGCCATCGGAACAATCCACAACCATCCACACTTACAGTTAAGTTATGTGGCGAAAGGAAGTTTTGAAGTGACGATGGGAGATGATAAAAAAATCCTGAATGAAGGCGATGTTTTTTTCGCACCAACTTTAGTATTTCATGGCGTGGTGTGTTTGGAAGCAGGCTTACTTATTGACATTTTTAATCCACATCGTGAGGACTTTTTGTAATGTTATCATGACCTTAGATTAAGTCATTTGCTTAAAAACCGAGTTATCTACTGTGGTAAAACACATCAGCTAATCAAAAGTTAGTCTTACATTCTTGTACCCCAAACCCTCAATTATTGGCTTCAGTACATTTGTTGCATTCGTTTTGGTTTGGGCCAGGATATCAGATTTTTTCACCTCAGCAGTGACCTGTTTTTCTGCAGCTTTATAAGCCTCGTCTACTAATCCAGCTTCACGGAAGAAAGCCATTTTAGTATCATAAACCCTCGAGTTTTTGTGGTCAATTTTTACATAACAAATCTCGGGTTGTGGTAAATTTACTACAGCGGTATCTGCAGTAACTTCAATATCTTCCCGTGTTATTTTTGTAAGGTCTATACACCCAACTGCCTCTGCTTTTACAATCAATAAAACACTGGCCTCCGGTAGAAAGTCGGTTTTATTTTTATGTTCCAGTACATCACTGATTTTGTATCGAACCAGCTCCAGTTTACCAATAGCTTCTATTTTCTCTACTAAAAGCTGATGTTTGCTTTCTACAGACGTATTAATGCTGAACTTTTTTGAGATAAAAAAGTAGCCGGCGACCAGTAGAATTAACCAAGGTAAAACTCTAAAAAATATTCTCATTATGAAGGAATTAATTCGATTAGCATTATTTGTGTGATATCGGATAAACAATTATTAATCCACATTGTGTTTTAAGAATTTTTGGCAGTTGTTTTGTAATATGCAAGTCACACACACAAATAAAACATATCAAAATGAAAAAGTTTACCATTTTAATGCTTTGCATTGTCACACTAGGTTTGGCATCGTGCAAGAAAGAAGTATTAGTTCCAGATGCTGGTTTACCCAACCAGACCATTGAAACCGTTATCAACGCAAATCAGTGGGTTTCTTCGGAAAACAATACCAGGTTATCAGCAACAATAAACTTCCCTGAAATTGATGACGCTACCTTCAAGAATGACGGCATTCTGGTTTACATTTATCCTGACAACGATGTAGCTGAATACAAACAGTTACCGCTAGTTTTTGATGCTCAAGCCTACAGTTATATTGTAAGAAGAGGCTCAATAACAATCGATATTCAAACTTCTGGAGATACGAAGTTAAATCCGGCAAGGCCAACTGCGCCTATCGGACTTAGAGTTGTAATCGTTACATCAAGTCAATAGCAATTATACTAATGAAATTCTAAAAAACGACTTATGTTCAATTGAACGTGGTCGTTTTTTTTATGCTCACCCCTATTCAACTGCAATGCTCTTACCGTTACACCATTCCGCTCGAGCAGCAATTCATCGTAAAAACCTTTGTAATAAACATCTTTCACATTGAAGCGCCTGCTGCTCCAGTTGCTGCTAATCTCAGCCCATTCCGGGTAAAATGCAACTGAAGCTGCAAAGGTTTTTAAGCCAATTTTTTCTGCATCACCTCTTGATAACACGATGGCATTCCCTAAGATTTGCGCCGTATAAATATGCTTCGGATTTTGATAGATATCTGATGGCTTACCGGTCTGTAGGAGTTCTCCATTGCGCACAATTAAAAGCTGGTCGGCCAGAAACAAACCATCAGCAGGATCATGAGAAACTAAAATCACCGTTACGCCTGTTTCTGCAGCTACACGTTTGATGTCTGCTCTTAGCTGGTTTTTCAATAGCGCATCAACCTGACTAAAAGGTTCATCCAATAACAGCACTTTGGTATCAGCCACCATGGCCTTTGCAATGGCTACACGTTGCTGTTCGCCACCACTTAATTCAATTATCTTTTTATTTTGCAGTGGAAGAATCCGAAGATGCTCCATAATTGCTTTGGTTTTCTCGGCTTTAGTTTTAAGATCGGTGTTGGAAAGTTGTGAGGCAATATTATCGTAAACCTTGGCATAAATATTAAGAGAAAAATCCTGAGTAACCATTTTCATCTGTTTATGACCAGGAATTAACTGCTCGTCAGGCCCCTTTACTTTTTCATTTTCAAAAAATATTTCACCCTCATCAACTTTAAGTAGCCCGTAGATAGACTTTAATAAGGTAGATTTACCACTCCCACTTTCGCCAATGATAGCCACAACATCCCCCTGTTTAATTTCAAAGTTGATATTACTTATTCCCCCAGCTTGTTCGGAGTGGTATTGTTTGGTTAAATTTTTAACGCTAATTATCGTATCGCTCACAGAGTAAAGATAAAGCTTAAAGCAGAAAGACTAAAACTTAAAGAGAAAGAATATGACAAAGTTAAATAAGCTTAAAAAAGAACGATTAACAGAAGCTTATCTGCCGTGGTTAAAAATTACCTGAAAGATGTTACGAAGAGAGGATGACAACTACTAATGACGAACTTTCTCCGATCTTAAGACGCCTTACCGGATCAGTTAAGTTACCTGATGACTTTGACTACAAAAACTGCTATGTCTAATGCAATTAATGAAAAATATGCTAAATAAAGAATTCATTTATCGACACCAATATCATCATTGATATCATAACTTACAGATTACCGTTATATCATGATGGCGCTAAGATATTGGACATTACAGCTAAAAGCCAGGTGAATCTTGTTTATCTTAGGACTTTCTTATTCCAATATTTATTATATCGCTAAAAAAACGACATCGCATTAAGATCGCATAGCAATAATGGAAAATCTTTCTACTTTAATCACTACCATAGATGTCAAAAAGGATATCATTAACTACTCAATCGCTTCAGGTTTTAAAGATTTTGAAGATTCGATCCATTACTAATCAGCGTTTTTCCAGAAGAATATAGATGCAATTGTCACTCGGAATCCAAAAGACTTTAAATTGAGTGAAATTCCTGTTCTGTTTCCAAAGGATGTGTTAATCGATATAAAATAAAAAATCCTGTTCCGCCTAACCGAAACAGGATCTACTTATTTGTGTGTTGCTATGTTTAATTGAGACCAAAGGTTACACCAAAGCTCATGTTTTTCAAACCCGCTTGTGCTGGGGTATTAAACATATCATTGAAATAGTATTTGGTAAACAATCCAAAGCCACCATAACCAAGTCTGAAACTACCTCCGTAACGTACTGATTGAAAGTGATAGTTATCATATTGTTTCTCTTTACCACGTTCATCACTAATTTGTTTAACTTTTCCATTAAGTAAAAAGCTAATTTCAGGGCCTACAATAAAGTAGAATCTTTTTCCCTTTCTGCTTTCGTTTGTACGGAATTCAAAGTTTAATGGAATATGCACATAACTACTTGAAAAGCGATTTTTCGAGAATGCTATCGGTTCTTCTATGTACGTTAGTGTAGGTTGATTTTTCTGAATAGTGATATTATCTCTCAGTCTGATCAAAGTCCAGTCGAAACCGCCTGCAACATAAACTTTAAAATTAGAGTTGAAACGGTAGCCAAACTGTAAGATATCAAAAGAAAAAGTACTTGTTTTACCACCTTTATAATCCAGAAATTCATTATTTGGAGAGAGGTTGAAATTGCCATTATCAATTAATCTAGAGAAACCTAAATCAACTCTTGTAAAAGTAATTCCGCCAACAAAACGACCTTTTTTAACCTTATCCAAAGAGTCAGAATTTTTGGTGATCAAAGTTCCCCCACCAATTCTAACAGTATATTTTGCCTTTTTTTTGATCACTGTATCTTTAACTACCGTGTCTTGTTGTGCAAAAGCACTTGGAGCCATAACACCGGCAAGTCCGCTTACCAGAAGTGTTGTAAAAATTAAATGTTTCATATGTTGTGTGTGTTTATTTTAGATTATTATTTGTGAACATTTGCAAAGGGACCGGATAGGTTATTTATTTCTGTTTTTCTTACCTATTCTAAAAGGGCCAATATTAACTACCGAAATTGAAGAATCGTCATCATCAGTCCTGAACTGAATTACTTTATCTTTTCTTTTATCCATCGTATTAACGATCAGGTTTACTACGTCTCCCACATTACGAATTCCTTTTCTATCTGTAGCATAGCCATTGTCGATCACCTCATCTGCAACCACCTCATTTACATTTGAGGCTAAAACACTTTCTTGTTTGGTCTGAAAAACTGCTTCTTCAATTTTAGTTCTGATATCCTTTTTAGGCTCTTCCACTTTCGCAATCATGGTTTCCTGTTTTTGTGTTTCAGGAGCAGAGATTGTCTTTTGCTTTTCAAGTGGCTTCACCACCTCTTTTACCTCTGCTTTAACAAGTGTTGTTACCGGTTTGATTTTGGCCACCTGCGTACTAACAACGTTCTTAGGAGCCTCATCAGTTGAACGGACAGCGTCTCTTCCAAGGTGTTTAACAGTCACCGGATTTGTTTTAGGCGAAACGTGATTAGCATATTGTTTAGGCGTAGTATCTTGTTGCTGGTAAACCAGAATTCCTACTGTGGCAATTAACAAAACTGCCGCTGCAGTTAACCAGTAAATAGGAATAATCCTTTTCTTCTTTGGTTCTATTTCACTTTCGATGTTACTCCATAAATCTCTTGATGGTGTGATTTCCGCATTGTCGAAACGGTCTTTAAATAACTGATCAAAATCTTTATCCTGTATAGGTTGCATAACCAAATCCCTCCATTTTTGTAATTTCTTCTTTTAATATTGCTCTAGCTCGTGAAAGTTGAGATTTACTGGCGCCTTCAGAAATACCCAAGGTTTCTGCAATTTCCTTGTGAGAGTATCCTTCTATCACATACATATTGAAAACCATTCTATATCCATCTGCTAGTTTTTGGATTACTTTCATCAAATCCTGCATGCCTAATGTTCCAAAATCAAAGCCGGTAGATGGTTGTTCATAAGCTTCATCTATCTCTACCACATTTAGACTACGTAAATTTTTGCGGTAGCTTTCGATTGCTGTATTCACCATTACTCTTCTAATCCAACCCTCGAAAGAACCATCTCCTCTGTATTCTTTTATTTTTTGAAAGATTTTGATGTATCCTAACTGCAATACATCTTCAGCTTCCATTCTATCTTTGGCGTAGCGCATACAAACGGCTAACATTTTAGATGAAGTTTGCCTGTATAGCAGCTCCTGCATCTTCCGGTCGCCAGCTTTGCAGCCCTCCATCAAATCGTTTATAGTATAGCTTCGCGTCAATTTCATTGTGTGTTTGTATAGAGTAGATGGCAGATTACAAACAATGGTTGCATGGAATGAAAAAAAAAGTTAAATAAATGTTAAATATAATTTTTACGATTGATTATCGAGATATCTATCAAATAATAACACGAAATATCATGTTGGGATTTAGAAAGCAATGGCAAACAGTTTCTTGAAATGATTATTTCTTAATATAAATAAGATATTAATTAATTACTACTGCAATATGTATATTGGTTTGATCTTAATTACTATAATCAGCGCTTATGAAAAATTGTATCTATATATTAGCATTAATACTTTGCTCTTGTAACAAACCGCTTAAAATAACAGTCATCAGCAATATTACCTCCGGGCCAAATACAATTATCTTTGACGATAAAGACACCTTAATTACAGATAAAGCCATTGATTCTATTTTTTTATCTCCATACAAGCGCCATACTTTTAAGATCAACAATATTAAACCCCAGGAGTTTACTCTAGCGGATAAAGAAGGGATATTAAATATAGCGAAAAAGGAGTTTATTGTATTACAAACGGAATATGAAAACGAGGATGGCAAAGGAAGCGAATTTGGATTACTAGAAATAAATCTAGATAGCTACGTTTTGATTGATTCTTTTGTAGTCTGCAAAAAAGTATTTGAGAAAGCATTAACAGATAAAACAAAATTAAAAACCATTGTTGATTCTCTTAAAATCAGGAAAAATGGCAATTATAAGCCCCCTTTTGACGAAAGATTTCCATCTGACGTAGAGGAATATGATAATTCTGAATCTGTAAATGGCTTCAAAAAAATTGGAAACAAAGACTTGTTTATTACTAAATTCTGGGACTACAATTTCGGAGATTCGATACCAGATAAAATAAATATTAGCGTAAAAAAAGGAAACCAAAACTATAGAAATAGCGTTAAAAAAACGTTTATATCTTTCGCCGACAACTTTTTATTATTTGCAAAAATCTCTAATAAGAATTATTATGTTGCCGATGTTAGGGACTATTTAAAGAATAAACAATAATACTGAAAAGAAACCTATATTTTAATAAGCTTATGTGTCCATTTAGCTTTTACTTTTCCGCTTTCTTAACCTTAAACAACTTAAAATCTTGTTTGTAAGTTAAGAAAAATGAGTGGTTAAACTGCAGTTGTTTATCTGTATGATCAAGGTCAATGTGGGGTTCGAAGCGAACATCGAGATATAAATGAGGAATCAATTCTTTTTGGTAGGCATAGCGCAAGGAAACAATATTTCTTCCGCTTTGCTTCAAGCCGTTAGTGTATAGATTGCTGGAAACAGATTCATATAATGGCATACCTTTAATAGAAATAAAATTATTTCCTTTCCAATAAGATGCAACCAAACTTCCCCATTTACTTTCTACACCGGCATTTAACCATAATCCAAAGCCGCCTTCATAAGCTCTTCTTTTAGTGGGTGAAAAATCTTTGTAAACAGCAATATAATTATCAGTATAAACCTGCTTAATATTGGTATTAATTTCTTTATGTAACTTCAATCCGGTAGCACCGTTAAAAACCGTACTGATTGGAATTTCTTTTAAAACGTCAATTTGACCGCCTTGATGAAAAGCTAAAAACTGTGCAGGGAAACTGAATTTCCAGCCATTATTTTCTGCTATTGTCGTTTCTGTTGAAAGACCTCCGATTATTTCTTCTTTAGCCGCCTCGCCAGCATAAATCATCTTTTGCCAGGCGATCCAAGCATCTAAATTAAATCGTTTCCGTTCTACCAATAACTGTGTTCCATATTCGATTGGAGTAGTAATCGTACGCTCAAAATCATAAAGTGGCTCGATATATTTATGCTGGATACCACCTTCTAAACTTCCGAAGATCAGGGTTAAATTTCTTTTATGGTATTTCAGATTAAATAACGGCTTTGCATCCGTTATGCCATTCCGCCCAAAATCTTTGCGGATAAATGCGCCTGCCGTAATCGCTAAATTTGGATGAGCGTAATAAACAATCTGAGGCTGTAACTGCGTTCCGTAGAGTGTATAGCCATCATGAAAATCATTGGTATACTCATAATTACGAACATAATTCAAATTATAAAAATTGAAATGAACTTCGTTGGTTAAACTGCTATCAGGACGGATTCTGTTTTCAAAAGCTGATTGATTGAACTGTGCTGATGCAAAATATGACGAAAATAAAAGAACAATAAAAAGTAAGGTTTTTTTCGAACCTGAAATTGTAGACATGAGTTTGAGTTTATTCGCTCAAATTTAGAATAGTTTTTCGTAAAGTGTAAAGTACCGAGTATCAAGTATCAAAAATTGGATACAAGTTTACGAAAAGCAAACAAAGAACTTTATTTGGTTATCGCTTTAAGCTTATTTACGCAAACGATAATTTTTATAGAGTTTAACGGCAATCATAATCGCCATTGCAACACCCATAATTCCAATTAAACCGTAAACCCAGTTTACAGCACTTTTAAGGATGACCACAAAAACAATCGCAATCATAAAGATAGTTGCCAGTTCACGCCACAACCTTAATTGAAAACTACTTAATTTAAATTGACCAGTCTTCAATTTCTTGGCTATATTCCGGCAAATGAAATGATAGATTAGCAAGCCAAATACAAAACCAAGTTTAACCTGCATCCAATCTGCTTGTAACAATCCAGGACGTAAAGTAAGCATTGAAGCACCAGCAAGCACTGTAATCACCATCGCGGGAGCACAAATGATTTTCCATAAAGTGGTTTCCATCTTTACAAACTGGTTCAAAAGAATACTCTTTTCAGGCTCCAATTTTTCGTTTGCCTCCGTATGATAGATAAACAGGCTAAGGATATAAAACAGGCCCGCCATCCAGCTGATTACAAATACAATATGTAAGGAGAGAAAATACGGATAATAGGGTTGAAGAATTTCTATCATTACTTAATCTTATTCAAAATGTATGTCTTGATCCAATTTGGAACATTTAGGGCTTCAAGGCTTAAAAAATCCTTCTTTAATTCTTCCAACAAAGTCACTTTTTAATCCTGAATTATCCCAAAGGAAAGTTTCATCTACTTTTTTCAGCATATCGATTAACAAATCCATGGCCAGAAAATAACGCTTCTCAATTTTCTCCGCTCTAACCAAATGACCTATCTTTTACGCGTTATAAATTCATCCTTGGCCTCTCAGTTCCGATAAAATAAAGGTAAACCTTATAATTATTACGATCAGCAAAATCAATAAGGTCTAATTTTGAAGGATGAGAAAATACAGTTTCCAAGCTGAATGAATTTTTATTTTTGGTTAATGAACATCGAATAAAATCTGCAATAATAGCGAAATGATAGGAGTTATGAATTGTTGTGGATGCTGTGTTTTTTAAGACAACATTTTCCTTAACAATTAAATTCCAACTTTCTAGGCTGAAACCAGCTTTTAAAAAAGCTGCTGGAGTCATTCGGCCCGGCAAAAATTCTTAAGTTAGGCAGTTTAGGCATTAAAAGAGCTTAATTCTCTTTGAAACTTTTTTTCTATTAAAATTACCTTCTGCTAGCTTAACTGAATCTCCATTATTAAGTGTTCTGTAAACCCCATCTGCCTTCACTTCAGTTCTACCTAATTTTAAAGCATCAACAACCCTTAAAACATCTTTCATCTTCTTATTAACTGCTTTAATAATTGTTTAATTGGCAGCTTATGCTCATCATTTAAAGATCTAACAATAATACTTTTGAGTTATATAGCTAATATACAAAAATCGAATGATTCAGTTAATATCTAAACTCTTTTACTACCTCAATCGCATATTTTACATTATCAAAAGGAATATCTGGCATAATACCATGACCTAAATTGAAGATGAATCCTTCGGTGCCACGCATGCGCTCAAATAGCTTATGAATTTGTGCCTTAATTACGGGTTTATCTGCATATAAAATATGTGGATCCAAATTTCCCTGAACGGCAATACCCGCAGGCAATGCATTTTTAATATTGAGTAAATCTGCATTCCAATCAACAGAGATTACGTCAGGTTTTGCTTCAGCCATAATAGGTGCAAAAACAGAACTTCCTTTACAAAAAGAAATAACCGGAATATCTTTCCTGTTTAAGTTTGAAATGATCTCCTGAATGTAACGGTGAGAAAATTCCTGGTAGTCGCTCCATGACAAAGCCTGAGCCCAACTATCAAAAATCTGAACGGCATTTACACCTGCAGCGATCTGAAGATTCAGATAATCTGCAGTTACCTTAGCGATTTTAGCCAAAAGTTTATGCGCTAGTTCTGGTTGATTGTGTATAAAAAGCTTGGTTAATTTAAAATCTTTGGAAGAACCACCTTCAATTAAATAACTCATTACTGTAAATGGTGCACCAGCAAATCCAATTAATGGAATACTTCCATTTAAACGCTGTTGAATTACCTTAATAGCATCTGCAACGTATTGTAATTCGTCCAGGCAGTCAACATTCAAATTGTCGATATCTTGTCCGCTACGTACCGGATTTGCAAATTTTGGACCAACGCCCTGAGTGAAACTTAAATCTCCACCCATCGCTTCGCCTGTTACTAAAATATCACAAAATAAAATTGCCGCATCAATATTCAATAAATCGACAGGCAACATGGTTACATCAGCTGCAATTTCAGGAGTTTTACACATTTCTAAAAACGAGTATTTGTTTTTAATCTCCCAATATTGAGGCATAAAACGACCAGCCTGACGCATCATCCACACTGGCGGACGTTCTGTTTGCTTTGAAAATGCAGCGTCTAAAAATAAGTTATTCTTCATGATTTATATTTGATGTCGCAGTATCGTCAGCCTGAATTCATTTTCAGTGCCTAGATAATCTCTTATTAGAGACACCCTGACAAATGCCTAAATTTTTAATGACGCAAAGCTATAAATAAAAAAAAAAACGAAGCACCTTTTTATTCCTAAACCGGTCTTCGTTATTCAAAATGACAATAGTAATATTATAATTTACCTATTTCTTTTTCGATCTTGGCAATAATGTCCTTCGAACGGGCTGATTCTGCAAGTTCTTTGGCAAGCTTCGTATATGCCTCTGCCTTTTCTTTATCCTTTTTTCTTAATGCCAGATTAGCCAAATGGATTAACACATAACCTTTCTGAGTTTTACCCCCTACCGGAAAACGACTGGCCAACTGGAAATGGTATTCAGCTTTATCAAAATCTTCCGCTCTCAAAGCCATATTACCCTGCATAAATTCGTAATAACCCCTGCGATTTTTAGAGAGCCGCTCCGGATTTGGCACTTCAGCCAGCATCAGTTTTGCTTTAGTAAATTCATTATTCTTGAAATATTTTGAAGCCATTAAAACAGAACTATGCCTGAAGTGACTCCATATTACAAATACGAAAAGAAAACCTGCAACTGCTGCCAGCTCATATTGGATGAAATAGACACAAACCAACGCCGCCATTAAAAACGCGGCCATTAGCACATATCTGCCAAGACTGTTATACATTAATGAATATCAGTGAATTTGTAGCCGACACCACGAATAGAGTGGAAATAAACAGGGTTCTTCTGATCTGGTTCGAAATACTTACGGAAAGTTAGAATGAAGTTATCAATCGTTCTTGTTGATGGATAAACATCGTAATTCCAAACTGTTTCCAAGATTTGCTCACGGGATACCGCATCGTTTTTACGCTCAATTAGCAGCTTCAATAACATGGTTTCTTTCTTGGTAAGCGGCGTAATAGTACCATCATCATGTTTCAATTCGAAAGAGTTGAAATAGATTGTTTTATCTCCGATTTTGTAAGAATTTAATTCTTTTAAATCATCAGATTTCAAACTGCGTTTTACCAGTATACCTACACGAAGAATTAACTCCTCTAAGTTAAATGGCTTAACCAGATAATCGTCTGCGCCTTTTTTCAAACCCAAAACACGATCTTCAGATGTATTTTTAGCAGTTAAAAACATAATTGGAACTTCAGCATTTTCCAAACGGATTGTTTCACAAACCTGGAAACCATCCATTTCCGGAAGCATTACATCTAGAATAATCAGGTTGAAGCGTTCTTCCTTAAAAATTTTAAGAGCGGTTTTGCCATCTTTAACGGCGTGAACTTTATAACCCTCAAGCTCGAGGTTTAATTTGATAGCATCTAACAAGTGATCCTCGTCTTCTACCAATAGAATTCTTAATTTTTGTGACATAATTGAGATTAACTAAATGTTACTTCAAAAATACTTCCTTGAGGCAAATTGTCTTTTACTGTAATATCTGCATCATGGTATTGTAAAACCTCTTTCACAATAAACAAGCCTAAACCCGTTCCCTTTGCTTTTCTGACATTCTCATTACCAACACGGTAGAACTTATCAAATATCAGCATTTTTTCCGCATCTGAAATACCCGGACCTTTATCAATTACACTTAGTCGTAAATGCCCTTCTATCTTATCCAGAACTACATTTATCTCATCACAAGGACTTGAATACTTTACTGCATTTTCAATTAAATTTGTAACCACTGACGATAAGGCAAATTTGTCACCCATAATCTGCAAATTTGGCTGAATTTGAGCATTTATCAATTGTTCATTACCACATGAGTGAACCTGCAAGCGATCTGTAATTTTATAAACCAGTTCTGAAAAGTTGAATTCCTCCTTAGGAAAGGTATAAGAGCGATTTTCAATCTTCGTAGCCAACAACATGTTCTCCACTAAGTCGTCTAGTCGCTCGATATCTTTTAAGGAATTATTCAGCAATGATACCTGACGAGCTTTATCTAAATCTCTTTTAACAATGGTTTGAATAGAGAGCTTTATTGCCGCTAATGGCGATTTTAATTCATGTGTGATCGACATTAAAAAATTCTGCTGTTGTTCCCTGAGTTTATCTTCACGCTTAAGCGATTGATGCAGGAAATAGCCCCCAATACAAAGTAAGAATAAGAATACAGAACCCTCACCCATAATCATTGTCATCCTGCTCGGCTGTAAACGCACCACCAACGTGCCCCAGGAAATAAGTTGGATTAAAGCATAAAGCAGTAGTGCGTAAAATATTATTATAGATTTCTTCATTTGTTGATTTTTCCTTCGGGTTGTTTTACAAAGATCGCTTGTGACACAGATTATTTTAGTGTTTTCTCTTTTCCAGCAAGCTTCATTAAATAAGAACGGAAGCAGTCTCTCAAATGCTTATAACCCAACTCAAATTTCTTATATGGCTACATGGTTAGCAACCTCTTTGCTCTTTAGAAAACTCTGTGTGCTTTGTAGTTAAAAAAGCTTACTTCTTAAAAACCAGATCTAAAGCTTCAAATATAGCACGTTTTGCTTTCTCTAGCTCCACTTTTGTATGGGCCGCAGAAACGAAACCAACTTCATAGCCAGATGGCCCCAAATAAATTCCTCTGTTCAGTAACTCGCGGTGCATCACTTTAAACTTCTCCATACTACTTGCATCGATATCATCTGCCGTCTGGATTTTATCTTTATCAGTAAAAGCAAACCAAAAAATAGAGCCGACAGTAAAAACTTTAAATTTATAATTTCTGGCTGTAGCAAAACGTTGAATACTTTCCACAAAGCCTTGCGCTTTCGCATTTAAATCTTTGTAAAAACTAGACTTGTTTAGTTCCGTAAGTGTGGCAATTCCTGCGGCCATGGCCACCGGATTACCTGATAGCGTACCCGCTTGATAAACTCCACCATCAGGGGAAATATGTGCCATTATAGCTGCAGATGCGCCATACATACCAACAGGTAAACCTCCGCCGATAATTTTGCCATAAGTTACAATATCTGGATGAATGCCGTAATGAGCAGCTGCACCCTCAAAACCTACGCGGAAGCCCGTAATTACCTCATCAAAAATAAGTAGGGAATTATTATCTGTACAAATTTTACGCAGAAATTTAACGTATTCTTCGTCCTGAATAATCAAACCATTATTAGCAGGAATGCCTTCTATAATTACAGCCGCCACCTGATCCTTGAACTGCGCAAAAGCTTGTTCTATGGCATTGGTATCATTTAATGGAATTACAATGGTTTCTTCAGCAAAAGACTTTGGGACCCCTGCAGAAGAGGTTTCTCCAAAAGTAACTAAACCCGAACCTGCCTTAACCAAGAGCGAGTCGCTGTGGCCATGATAACAACCTTCGAATTTTATGATTTTGTCCCTTCCTGTAAAACCCCGGGCTAAGCGAATGGCGGACATTACCGCTTCGGTGCCTGAACTGGTGAAACGAATTTTTTCTACAAAACGATTATTCTTGATGATCAGCTCTGCCAGTTCATTTTCCAAAGCTGTGGGCGCACCAAAGCTCATTCCATTTTGCATCACTTCGGTAACTTTTTCCCTGATTTTAGGATTATTGTGTCCTAAAATCAAAGGGCCCCAACTTCCGCAAAAATCAATAAACTGGTTACCATCTGCATCCCAGATGTAACATCCATCGCCTTTTTCAATAAAAAGCGGCGTTCCATAAACTGATTTAAATGCCCTAACAGGAGAGTTTACACCTCCAGGGAAATACGTTTTTGACCTCTCGTATAACTCCGCAGATTTAACTCGTGAAATATCAGGTTTGCTTCCGGTATTTACAGGAATATCGGCTTCATTGCCTGAAAACATTTTCTTTAATGAATCTAACATTTTTATTAAGCTTAAAGCTGAAAGACTAAAGCTTAAGGCGGACTTGCAAGCGACATGATATGGCTTTGGTCTCCCTGCTTTAAGCTTTCAGCCTAATTATATCCAGTTATTATTTAAAATATCTTTAATATGGTAGGTGGTGATAATACTTGCTCCTGCTCTTGCGAAGGCGTGCATTGTTTCCATTACTACTTTTTGTTCATCAATCCATCCTCGTTCTGCAGCAGCTTTTACCATTGCATATTCACCAGAAACATTGTAAACCGCAATTGGAACATTGGTATCTTGTTTCAACCGCTGAATAATGTCCAAATAAGCCAATCCTGGTTTAACCATTAAAACATCGGCACCTTCCTGCTCATCTAATTTTGCTTCACGCAAAGCTTCCAGTGGGTTTCTAAAATCCATTTGATAAGCTTTTCTATCACCTTTACTTGGTGCGCAATCTGCAGCCTCCCGGAAAGGGCCGTAGTATGCAGAAGCGAATTTCGTAGCGTGGCTCATAATGGCTGCATTTACAAAACCATTATGATCTAACAAATTGCGCATGGTTTCAATCCTTCCATCCATCATATCAGATGGTGCAAACATATCTGCACCCGCTTGTGCATGGGTGAGTGCCATTTTAGCTATTACATCAGCTGTCTTATCGTTTTGAACATAATCATTCTCCATGATGCCGCAATGGCCGTGAGTAGTGTAGGAGCACACACAAACATCAGTAATTACATATAAATCTTCACCAAATTGCTTTTTTAATTCACGCACCGCAGTAGGTACTAACGAATGATCATGGTATGCAGACTTTGCATCAGCAGATTTTTCATCTCCAACACCAAAAAGCATTATTTTATTCAATCCTTTTTTTAATCCAGCTTCTACATCCTTTACCAAAGTATCAACCGAATAATGGTTCACACCTGGCATGGCATCAATCGCATGTGTAACATTTGTTCCCGGCACCACAAAATATGGGTACACAAACATATCTTTCGATAGTCGGGTTTCGGCTACCATCTCTCTAACCAACGGATTCTTCCTCAATCTTCTCGGACGATGTAACATATTATTTTATTAGTATCAACTATTTAGTATCAAGTATATAGACTTGAAGTTTCATTATTTAATTTTTGTCATTATAAGTAACCAAGAATCTGATTCATCATTTGCAGATGCTTTTTAATCTATCAGGCAGCAACATTCAAGTTTGTGGTAAAATATCTACACGGCTAAATGAGATACTAAAATTACTTATCACGCAGAACGAGAATTTTCACTTGTTTTTACTTGAGATCACTAAGTGTTTCAGCTTAAACTACTTAATGTCTATTCCAAAAACTGCCTCTGTTAGGCTGATCTCATCAGGTGAATACGGCAAAACGTACTTTACGCCCATTTCATCGAATTTTTTACCCGTAGAATTTCCGATGGCAATTACTTGCTGACCAGGTTCAAGCAGGTTGTCTACAAAATAGGCATCTACGTTTGAAGGACTCGTAAAAATTAGAACATCTGCATAACTCTGATCGATATCTTCCTCAATCACTGTTTCGTAAATTGGCAAGTCGATAATCTTTGCATCAGCTGGTAATGATTTTTGAATAGACTGTAAGGAGTCCTGAGCACGTGGAAATAATATATTCTTTCCGGAAACCAGTTTAGCAAAATCTTCGGCAACTTCTTTGATATCGCCACTTTCACCAACAAAATCAGCGAAATGCCCAAACTTACGTAATGCATCTTCAGATCCTCTGCCTACCACGCCAAACTGTGTTTTCTTTGGAAGTAATGGCTTAAGGGTAAAGAAATATTCAACGCTGTTTCGGCTACTGAAGAAAACCCAATCAATATTCTTAAGAATGAACTGATCTAAGACGTTCACAATAGGAAAAGTACGGATCAAAGAGCGACCTTCTATTTCAATACCTTTACTTTCCAGCGCTTTGCGAAAATAGCTATGTTCGCCAATTTCGCGTGAGATGAAAACTTTCGCAGGTTTTTTTCTTTCCTTGCTAAATTTGGCAACAATTTTTTCAGCTAAACCTTCAGAGGTTTCCGAACGTAAAAAAAGACGTTCTGGAAAATCATCTGCGGTTTCTGCTTTTGAGGTCCACACTTCGAAAACCCCATCTTCTTTTTGACAATAACAGCCTAAAGGCATGTGACATCCGCCTTCAAACAGATTTAAAACTTTCCGTTCGACTCCAACTTGTTCTGCTGTTTGAGGATCGTGGAGCTTTTGAAGTGCTTCAAAAAGTTCGCTATCATTTTCCCGTATTTGAATGGCTAAAGCGCCTTGCGCAGGTGCAGGAACAAATTCAGTTGGCGCTAATTCTTCAACGTGAAACTCACTTACATCTAAGCCTAAACGTTTGATTCCTGCTTTGGCCAACATGATGGCATCGTAACTTTCATCTCTCAGCTTTTGAATACGAGTAGGCACATTGCCACGTAAGTCTTCGATCTCCAAATCGGATCTTAATCCCAACAACTGGGCCTTTCTCCGGTTTGAAGAGGTACCAACCATTGCGCCCTTTTTTAACGAAAGCTTTTGTGACACATCAACACAATCTTTCAAAATCAGCAAATATTCTGTAGCCTCTTCTCTAGCTGGAATAGCAGCGATCGTTAATCCGGCAGGATGATTGGTTGGTAGATCTTTTAAGCAATGTACTGCCAAATCGATTGTTCCAGCCAAAAGCTCTTCTTCCAATTCCTTGGTAAAAAAACCTTTTCCTTCCAGTTTATCCAATCTCAAATTCAGGATTTTATCGCCCTGCGTTTTGATGATTTTAATTTCTGCCTCAATTCCAATTGCAGCTAATTCATTTTGAATATGGTTAGCTTGCCACAAAGCTAGTTCGCTACCGCGTGTTCCGATGGTTAATTTCTTCACTATAAACATTTAATGAGCTGCAAATTTAAGGTAAATAGTGCTTTATACCATGATTTGTTTAAAAATGAGACAGTGAGGTTACAGAGAAGGGAGATTGATATGAAACTAACTCAATTGGGAGATGAATCTTTGGAAAGTTTAAATAAAATAACCAGTTGTTATTCGTTTTAAAACCGCGGTAAGATGTACGATACTAGTCGGTTTAACCAGCTATGGAACATCAAAAATATAAGGCATTGTAACTGGAGAAGCTGGTGGCTAAACTTGGAGGTAAATCTAAATTATGATTGTTTAACCAAAATCTCTTTTGCCATTACCATTGGAACACTAATGCATTTTTTTTCCATGTAATTCATTACACGTTCCAATACTTCACGAGATGCTTCATCCATCTGGCTAATTTCATCAGCAAATACACCATTTAAGGCTGTATTTTTTATTTCCTTGATCTTACGTGGCACTTCCTGCATCGCCAGTTCAATCCTGCGCTGCTTCAATACCATTAAAAACTCGGTAATATTTGCACTAATGATATCTTCAGCATGAACCAGTTCATTGTAACGTTCCTGAATATTTTTACGGGCAACCTCTTTCAAAGATTCCACCTCAATATAGTAAACAGGATTATTATGAATAACTGCAGGAGCCACATCATTAGGAATTGCAAGATCTACAATTACTTTTTTCGCCTTGTCTCCATTTAGCAATTTAGCGTAAAGTGCTTCGTTAATGATTGGCTCTGTAGATCCTGTACAAGTAATAATGACATCGAATCCTTCAGTAAAATTCTCTAAAGCCGACAAGGGATAAGCTTTGCCATTAAGTTCTTCTGCAAGCGATTCTGCTTTGGAAAGGGTACGATTAAATACCGAAAAATTAGAAAATTTATGCTTGCTTAAATACTTTGCGAGATTTAAATTGGTTTCTCCTGCACCTATAATTAACACCCGCGGATTTGGAGCTACGTTGAGTTCCTTTAGCTTACGGTAGGCCAAGGAAACGACCGATACAGGGTTTTTAGAAATATTGGTATGGGTATAAACCTCTTTCGCAGTTTTAACAACACGATCCATGATCATTCTCATGTAATCGCCGGTAAAGCCAGCATCGCGACAATTCTCGTACGCTTTGCGAATCTGAGGAAGAATTTCTTTTTCGCCAACTACTAAACTTTCCAATGAACAGGATGTTCTTAAGAGATGATTAAAGGCTTCTTCATTTTCATAAACAGTAACATTATCAAGAAAACGCTCCATAAACTCAGGAGGCAAACCCATATCTAAAACGGTAAGGAACCTGGTTACAAATTCCTTGTCTGTTTTTTCTTTAGTAAGAAAAACAAACTCTACCCTGTTACACGTACCGATGTAAAAAATTTCACTAACAGGAAGTTCATTTTGAATATTCTTCAACCTACCATCTAAACTCTGGTCACAAATAACTAATTTCCCTAAAGATTTCAGATCGATGTGATGATGCGTGAATGCTATTACTTTTAAATATTCCAAGTTATTCCTTTGTTAACTACTGTCGGGATACAAAAGTAGCACGGATGCCTCATGTCATCGTCATTCATCTGTAATTTACATCAATTTAGAACGGTTTTAAATAAATGCAAAACACTGACAATTCTTCCAGTACTTTCAAATTCTTGTTGTGGATTTATGCCATTCTATACATACTGGCGGGGATTAATCATTTTAGATCTACCGAAGGTTACGACGCCATCATCCCGGGTTGGCTACCTGCACACCAGTTTTTAATTTATTTATCTGGCATTTTGGAGCTTGTTTTTGGGGCAATGTTGCTCTTTCAGCGAACCCGAAAAGTAGCAGGATGGTTAATTATTCTGATGCTCATCGCTTTCATGCCCGCGCATATTTACATGATTCAAAAAGCACCATTTATGCTTGGGGGGTTTGAAATTACTCCGCTAATTGCATGGATTCGAATCCCATTTCAGTTATTTTTTATCTGGTGGGCCTGGCTTTACACTAAAAAACAATAGTACGAAAAGGTAAAATAATTAGGCAGTAAACTAATGAAAGACACGTTAAAAAAACGGTTACAAAAACAACAAATTCTGTTTAAGTAGGTTGTATTATCTAAAACAATACCTTAAAAAATGATTATACAAAATGATTTTAGCCTTATCGGCGCGGATGGAAAACCAATTATTGGCGATATAACTTTTGAGGATAAAAATCCAAATACGCCAATTGTACTTTTTATCCATGGCTTTAAAGGCTTCAAAGATTGGGGGGCACATGATCTGGTTGCCCGTTATTTTGCTGCGAATGGTTACCGATATGTAAAGTTTAACCTTTCCCATAGTGGTGTGCTTGCTGATCACCCGAAAGATGTAACCGATCTTGAAGCTTTTGCAAGTAATACGGTATCTAAAGAAATTTTTGACATTAACGCCGTGTTAGACTTTATTGAAAAAGCTTATGGAAAAGAAACAGCAATAAATCTGATTGGACATAGTCGCGGAGGTGGTTTGGCCATTATTGAGGCGGCGAATGATGTGAGAATTAATAAACTGATTACCTGGAGTGCAATATCAAGCTTTGATAGTCTATGGAAAAAGGAACAGGAGCCTGAATGGAAAATAACAGGAAAGATTTTTGTTACCAACGCCAGAACAAAGGAACAAATGCCCTTGAATATTACACTACTGGAAGACCTGGAACAAAATGCCGAAACATTGAACATTGTTAATGCGGCAAAACGAGTGAACACCCCTTGGCTTATTATTCACGGCGATGATGACGTAAATGTACCGCTGGAACATGCTCAGCTTTTAGCGGATGCCAATCCGAGTAGCAGAATAATCAAAATTGAGGGTGCAAACCATGTTTATGGAGCAAGTCATCCATTCGAAAACGAAACGCTTCCTCCGCAGTTATTTAAAGTGTGCGAAAAATGCTTAACCTTTTTAAGTGAATAAAACCTTGGCAAGGGGATGTTAATCATCTCCTCGCCTCACAAATCCACGCATATCACTTCCGCTTGGGCTCTGGAAAATCTCTAAATCAAAGTAGGGTACCGCAGCAAGCAAATGATCAAAAATATCTGCGGCTACTTCTTCAAATTTCTTTAAACCTTTCTCTTTAGAAAAGACATAAATTTCGATCGGCAATCCATTTTCTGTGGCTTGTAATTGCCTCACCATGAAAGTCAAATCGGTATTAATGGATGGATTACTTTCTAGGTATTTTTCTGCATAAACCCTGAAAGTTCCGATATTAGTCATATGCCGACCGTTAACCAAATTATTAGGATTTACGGTATTCTCTGCATTAAACTGCTCGATTTGTAACTGCGTTTCTTGTAAATAGTCTTTTAAAAAATCGATGCTTTGCAAGCGACCAATTAATTCTTCATCGCAAAATTTAATGCTAGAGATTTTAATATTGATATGCCGTTTAATTCTCCGCCCTTCACTTTCTTCCATGGCCCGCCAGTTTTTAAATGACTCACTTACAATGGCATAACTTGGTACAATGGTTACCGTTTTATCCCAGTTTCTAACCTTAATAGTAGTTAAATTAATTTCTGTAACTTCTCCGTCAGCACCATATTTTTCAACCGTGATCCAATCGCCTACACGTACCAAATCTATGGCGCTCATCTGTACGGAGGCTACGAAACCTAAAATGGGATCTCGAAAAACTAAAATAAAAACAGCAGTTACCGCACCAAACCCTCCAAATATATAGAGCAAGGATTGATTAAGAATAATGGATAAAATTAATACAAAGCCAAAGATATATATGACAATTTTAGCTACCTGTTTATAACTTCTGATGGGTTTGTCTGCATATTTCCGCGATGATTCCATGATGGAAACCAGTGCATTTAAAAATGCATTAATTGCAAATAAGGTAGCAAGCACTACGTAGATTTTAGAGAAAATCAACGCATAAAAGAACCAGTTTTTAAAATCTATAAAAAGGTAAGGAACCGCGTTGTAAATAATATATGCTCCAAAGATTAAAGCAAATGCCCTAAAAACCCTGAATTCATATAAAGCTTGCTGCCAGTCGGATTTTGTTTTCGCACTTTTTACAACCCCTATAAATACTTGCCGGGTAACAAAAATCGTGATGAATAAAAACAGCGTGACGCTGATTAATCCGATCATGAAATAGCTATATATCAATGCACCGCCTGTTAACCCCTGCTCTATTAAGAGTTTTCTCAATTCATTGAAAATGGATTCAAACTCCAATAGGTCCATGAGCATCATTTAGTTTTTATTCCTGGAAAGTCAATAACTTAAAAGTGATTAAACTTAGTCTACCCAGTTTCCGTCATTCTTGATGATATCGATCAGTTCATCTAAAGCAAAAGCGGTCGTGACATTTTTTTTAACTACTTCCTGACCGCGATAAAGCGTAATTTTATCCGGACCAGTACCTACATAACCATAATCGGCATCTGCCATCTCGCCAGGGCCGTTTACAATGCATCCCATGATCCCAATTTTGAGTCCCTTTAAATGATCAGTACGGGAACGGATTAATTGAGTCGTTTCCTGTAAATCGAAAAGGGTTCTGCCACAACTTGGGCACGAAATATATTCAGTTTTACTAATGCGGGTACGTGTAGCTTGTAAAATTCCAAAGCTCGTCGCATTTATTAAAGCTAAGTTCTGGCCTTGTGCATCAATCCAGATTCCATCACCAAAACCGTCTGTAAATAAGGCACCTAAATCAGTAGCTGCGTACAGCATCAAAGTGTCGGCATCTAAATTCTGATAGGTTCTTTTAACAATTACCGGGATCTGGATATCTCTTTGCTGCAAGGCAACAAAAAAAGCTCTCTGCCCTGCCATCCCATGGTTAGCTGAAGTGTTTAAGATTAACACCACAGTTTTGTCTAACTGCTGAATGGCCTCAACGTCTGCCTGGTTGGCATCCACTTCAATAAAATTCAAAAATCCATCTTTGGTTTCAGCTTTGGCAAATCCTTCCAAGGTAAAAAGAGGATGGCAATTGTTTTTATCCCTTAGCTTTACCCAGGTTTGATGATTATAAACTTGCCTCAGGTTTCCTGGGAAAGAAAAAGATGGCAGGTTATCACCAAGAAAGACTAAATCACAAGCCTGATCTGCCAGGTTATACTTATCTAATCCTGCACTATAATTATAGCCAACTGCGTTTAAAAAATATGGGTCTTTCAGGTTCTCTTTAGAAACATCGATCATTACCACCGGGTGATGATGGTCACCAATGTGTTGAACGGATTGGGTAATTCTTCTTGAATAGGAATATGGGGAATAAGTCTGGAGTCCAAAGTCCGGTGTCCGAGGTGTTGCTGCGCCACCAACCTTCTGACTTCCGACCTCCGTCCTCTGACTTCTTAAAGCGTACCGATCTGCCAAAGCTTTTGCAACTGGTGCCTCAAACTCCGGGTCTTCTGTTAAGGAAACACGAATGGTATCGCCTAGGCCGTCTTCCAGCAAAGTACCGATACCAACAGCAGATTTAATCCGGCCATCTTCGCCATCACCAGCTTCCGTTACACCAAGGTGCAAAGGATAATTCATTCCTTCTTTAACCATGGTTTCTACCAATAAGCGATATGCCTGAACCATCACTTGCGTATTGCTCGCCTTCATTGAAATTACCAGGTTATAATAATGTTCTGCTTCGCACATGCGGATGAATTCCATCGCAGATTCTACCATTCCCCGTGGTGTATCGCCGTAATGACTCATAATCCGGTCTGATAGCGAACCATGATTAGTTCCGATTCGCATTGCAGTCCCGTATTCTTTACAGATTTTAATGAGTGGTATGAATTTCTTATTAATTCTTTCTAATTCAGCCGTGTAAGCATCCTGAGTGTATTCCAGGTTTTCAAACTTCTTTTTATCAGCATAATTTCCAGGATTTACACGAACCTTTTCTACAATTCTGGCAGCCATTTCAGCAGCGTTAGGTGTAAAATGTATATCAGCAATTAGCGGCACATGATATCCCCGTAAACGCAATTCCTTTTTAATGTTGGCCAGGTTTTCAGCTTCTTTAATACTGGGGGCGGTAATCCGAACGTATTCACAGCCAGATTCCACCATTCGGATTGTTTGTTCAACTGTTCCAAGAGTATCCATGGTATCTGTTGTCGTCATGGATTGAATCCGAATGGGATTATCGCCACCTAAGGCGATATCTCCAATTTTAACTTCGCGGGTTAAAAACCTGGAATATTGCGTTAAACTGTTGCAATACCCCCCACCTAACTCATGCTTTACCAATAAATTTTCCATGCGACTGCAAAGATAAGCTAAATGTTTAATTGTTAAATTGATAGATTGTTAAAATAATTACGATGGCAAATTCCTCATTTTGCTATATTTTTATAGCAAATGGAAAATTTAAAAATAAAATCCAACCTAATTGTTCAGTAACAAACAATGGTCATTATTAAGCCATTATCAACAAACATAGATTGGAACAAGAGACTGTTAATATTTTTCTTTTAATGAGTTAGTTTAAATGACATGCATTTGTAAAAGCTCACCAGCTTAAATAACTAAAAGCAATAATTGCTAAATCAATCTTTCTTTTATCACCAAGGTATCTGCAGTGATATCGTGCCAACATTGATTTTTCTTATTTAGAAAGCTGTAGAGATAGCCAAAAAAAACAGGAATTACAGACATTATTTTGGCAAGATTACGGCTCAAGGATCTCCTGAAAGAAATTCGAGTCCCTTCTAAATCCGTGACCTTTATATTTAACATTCTCTTTCCAATGGTTGCCTGAGCGGCAGATGATTCTGCAAAGATCCCGTAGACCAGTTTTACAATAAATATAACCGGAAATGGAATCAGGAAAGCGTTAATCCTTTCCTCTTTACCCTGAATAAAAATATAACTGGTTAGGATAGCTATAGTATAAATACCGAAGATAATAAAATGATCGATTACCGAGGCCAGCAGCCTTTGATCAAATGCAGCAAAATATTGTGGTGCAGTCTTCTGATATTTAAAACCAAGAAGCTCACGCAATTCGGGAATTGCATGGGCTTCTTTATAATCGTCCATTCCGGGTTTACGGATAAACGTATTTGGTGTAATGTTCAGACCAGTTAACTGAGATAAACTATAAGGTCCTTGAGGTTTACCGCCTATCACAACAGTATACTGATCTGAATTCATTTTTAATATCTACTTACTTCAAAGTTACTCAATCCCCCGTCTAAGTTGATGAAAATTTTATGGGTAGATGTTTTATAATTCGAAGTTTCATACAAGCCATCATTAATTTTCTCAAAGCCTTCGAAATCTTTCGCAGACAGGCCGGTTTGAGTTTTAATTCTGCATCCTGAGTTGGTTGGAACAGCGATTTTCACATCTGCTACGCCGGACTTAACCACAACATCAGTTATTGGTAAAAGGTCTCCAAATTTAATATCCAATGCCGCTGCTCCACCATCGAAACGGAAACTCCTCACTTTGTATTCTTGAAAATCCATGTTAGCAGCACCTGCACCAAGCTTCATTAACACATCCCAACTAGCCGCTTTATTTAAGTGGAAATCAACATCATTTGAGCCATTATTAAAGTTCCATTTTTTACGTTTATCATTCAACTGGAATGTGAGTACCGTGGCTGTGTCGGTAACTGCTTTTTTCAGAGAAAAATTACCATTTTTCCCTCTAACATTGGCATCTATCAAAGCTGATGTTTCGCCGTTTAAATTAAATGATATGCCTCCACCAGAAATATTTAAGATCGTTTTCTTCGAATTATCAGTTGCCACAAATGGTTCGGACAATTTAAATTCCCGCACGGCGCTATCTCCTTCCCTTTCTTCCTCGTCATTGTCATCGATATTAATGTCTATATCCTTTTTGAAATTTCTACCCCACCATGACCCACCTTCTGGAACTTGCTGGCCTTTTACAAAAAGGAAAGATAATGCCACCACCAGAACAGCAATTGAAATAATGCTACCCGTTTGCGAGTTGTTTCTATTAAATAAGATGTTTAAGCCTCCAATAATCAAAAATATTGGCCAGAAGCCCCAAACGTTGCGCCAGTAAAAATCTATAATACCGAAGTTTTCCAGTAGAAGTACACCGCCAATAAAAAGCAGTAAAATACCCCAAATTAATCTATCTAGTTTCATAATACTTATAATTGAGGATTGTGAGTGGCTGAATTGTTTGTGTTATCCTGATTGGTGGCTGGCTCGCTACCCACTACAGTTTCAGTAAAATCCGCTTTTTTCTCTTGATCTGCAGCTTGCTGTTGCTGAAAAGCCTGCCAATCATTTTTCCTTTTCGATTTTGCGATAATACTAATTCCCAGGGCGATAAAGATTAGTGGCCACATAAACTTAAAAAAGTTTCTGATGGTAAACCAATCCGGGATAAAATCCATCTCCCGCATCAAGAAGAAACAACCAATTACAAGCAATACTAAACCAGTAACCGTTCTACCGGTATCGTTGGGCTTGTTGAACTTTGTGAAATCTTGTTGCGTTTCGAAAGGGGCTTTCTGCGTATTTTCGTTAACTGGCTGTGTCCAGTTTACATTTCCAGATCCAGTTGGCCCGCTGAAAGGTGCCTGGTTTCCAAATGGCACATTGTTCGGGTTGTTTTTATTGAAATAATCGTTAAACTTCGAAAATCTAAAAGCTGGATCATTGTTAACAGGAACAATTGCCCACATAATTATATAGGCTATCAGGCCAGCGCCAGCCATAAAAATAGTTGATAATACAAACAATAATCTGATTATGGTAACCTCTACCTGCATGTAATCTGCAAGTCCTGAAGCTACCCCGGCAATCATCTTATCGTGTTCGTTTCTAAAAAGCTTCTTTTCCATAACGCGGTTCATTTTGTGTTTAAAAATTCAGCGGAGTGATTAAAACCTCATCAACATTTACCCCTTTACTTAAGTTTAAAATGGTATAAAGCGTTTCTGCAATATCAGCGGGTTGTACAAATTTTTCATCTGGGATAGTTGTCCCTTCCCATGAAGCTGTCTTTGTAGCGCCCGGCAAAAAAGCAGTTACCTTAACGTTGTGTGGAGCTAATTCTTGCCGCAATACATGATTAAGACTTAACATCGCTGCTTTTGTTACACTATAACTGCCACCATTTTCTACTGGCGATTTACTTGCCACAGAACAGATATTAAAAATATGCCCATGGTGCTTTAATCGCATTTCTTTGCCAAAAAACTTACTGATATAATAAGTGCCATTTACATTCAAATCCTGTTGCTGTTCAAACGTTTCATCACTTTCATCTAATAAATTTCCGGGCATAAATGCCCCTGCATTATTTACCAAGACATCTACAAACCCGAAATCGTTATTTATTTGATTGAGGAATCGATAAACTTCTTCTTTAATACTACAATCTATGGCGTAAGTTAAAATTTTCCGTCCCGGGTTAAAGAGTTCTTGTTGCAATTGTTTTAAATCTTCGGCGCTTCTGGCTACCAGCGCTAAGTCATATCCTTCTTTCCAAAGCTTAAGGGCTATTGCCTTACCAATCCCTTTAGTTGCGCCTGTGATTACCGCTTTCATTTTTATGGTTTAATTTTTGTTGACAAAAAACCATATTTATATTCGAATCCACGAATATTTTTTGAATTATCAAAGCGCTCCAACTTTTTTATCGTTTCTTTGTAGTAATATAAATGATCATTTAAATTAAGCACCATATACGGAATGAATTTTACCAATTTCGGGAGATACATCCTGCTGCTCAAATCTGTATTCAGAAGGCCGGAAAAACTAAAGATATATTTAAAGGAAATTGCCAAACAGATGGATTATGTAGGTGTGGGTTCATTGGGCCTTATTGCCATCATTTCTACCTTTATTGGTGCAGTTATGACTTTACAGATTGCTTTCCAGCTGGTTAGTGATTTTATTCCTAAAACCATTATTGGTTCTGTAAACAGGGATTCTAGTATTTTGGAGCTGAGTCCAACCATTAGCGCTATTGTTTTGGCTGGTAAAATCGGTTCTGCAATCTCTTCTGAGATCGGTTCGATGCGTGTAACCGAGCAAATTGATGCTTTGGAAATTATGGGCATCAATGCACCAGGATATTTAATTCTTCCTAAAATTATTTCAGGCATTACAATGGTACCCATGCTGGTTATCATTTCTATGTTCTTAAGTATTTCTGGTGGTTATATTGGCGGTTCAGTATCTGGAGCGGTTACACCTTCAGAGTATTTGCAAGGTATTACTACAGATTTTAATCCTTATACTATTGTTGTGGCGCTGGTAAAAGCATTTGTTTTTGGTTTCATTATTACCTCTGTTCCTGCATACGAGGGTTTTTATGTTCGTGGTGGTGCGTTAGAGGTTTCTCAGGCGAGTACCAGAGCAGTTGTAATTAGCTGTATCTCTATTCTTGTTTGCGATTATTTAGTTACCCAATTGTTATTGTAATGATCGAAGTTAAAGACATATATAAGTCATTCTCCGGAAACGAAGTGCTAAAAGGTATTTCGGGCAAGTTTGAAGAAGGCGTTACAAACTTGATTATTGGAGGCTCGGGTTCTGGAAAAACAACCTTGCTTAAATGTATGGTAGGTTTACACCAACCAGATTCTGGCTCTGTTTTATACGACGGACGTGATTTTACTCCGATGACCTATGAACAACGTATAGAGGTACGCAAGGAAATTGGAATGCTTTTCCAGGGATCTGCTTTATTTGATAGTATGACAGTAGAGGATAACATTATGTTCCCACTCAATATGTTTACTGATCAAACCAGAAAAGAAAAGCTAGAACGGGTTAACTTTTGTTTAGAGCGTGTTAATCTTGCAGGTAAGAATAAGTTATTTCCAGCAGAACTATCAGGGGGAATGAAGAAACGTGTTGGTATTGCCCGTGCAATTTCCATGAACCCAAAATATCTATTTTGTGATGAGCCTAACTCAGGTTTGGATCCTAAAACCTCTATTGTAATTGATGAATTGATTCAGGAATTAACAGAAGAGTTTAAAACCACCACCATTGTAGTTACACATGATATGAACTCTGTGATGGGGATTGGAGATTATATATTGTTCTTGCACGAAGGAAAAAAATTCTGGGAAGGCAGCAATAAAGAAATCGCACATACTGAAATCAAAGAATTAAACGACTTTGTATTTGCAAGTCGCTTCATGAAAGCAGCGAAAGATAAGTTTTAAGAAAATTCTTATATTTGTTTGATGACTACGGCAACAAAAAATATCATTCAAAAATTAGAGACCTTACCAGAGAGCCTGGTAAATGAGGTAGCAAATTTTGTTGATTTTTTAAAAGCTAAACACTCGAAGAGTTTTTATAGAGAAGGCATAGATCAGCATTAAATTGTTGAAGAGCCAAAAACACGTTACCCGAGATCTTGAGGAAATGTATACTTTGATAGATGATTTAAACATATTTGTTCTTAATATACAGAATCATCACCTTGACGCCTACCTCTCTCTTCAATTAATTCATAGCGCCCCTTTTGACAGGTTGATTATTGCACAGGAATTGGCAGATGAGCTTAGGCTAATAACCGATAATCAATACATCAGAAATTACCCAAATTTAAAGTTACTTAATACATGATACAATTATTGGCCCCAACGCATTGGAAAGATTATGAACTAATTGACTGCGGGGATTTTGAAAAATTAGAGCGTTTTGGAAATGTGATCTTAATCAGACCTGAACCGCAGGCCGTTTGGAAGAAAACATTATCAGAACAGGAATGGAAAAAAACAGCCAACATTACTTTTAAAGGTCGCTCGGCAACCTCTGGTGAGTGGGTAAAGAAAAACCTATCCATCCCTGATCGCTGGCATGTAGAATATAAAAACGATGAGGTTGCCATTAAACTTCGTTTAGGCCTAACTTCTTTTAAACACGTTGGCGTTTTCCCCGAGCAGGCCGTAAACTGGGATTTCATCTCATCATCAATAAAAAAATTCAAAACTCCGCAACCGAAGGTATTAAACCTGTTTGCTTATACTGGTGCTGCATCATTAATTGCAAATGCAGCGGGTGCAGAAACCACACACGTAGATTCGATTAAACAAGTAGTGACCTGGGCAAATGAAAACCAGGAATTATCAGGTTTAAAAAATACCCGGTGGATGGTTGAAGATGCACTGAAGTTTGTTAAAAAGGAACTCAAAAGAGGTAAAAAATACAACGGCATTATTTTAGATCCACCTGCATATGGTCATGGCCCTAATGGTGAGAAATGGAAACTGGAAGACCATATCCAGGAAATGATGCAAGACGTGGTGCAGCTTTTGGATGAGCAGGAACACTTTCTAATTTTGAACACTTACTCGCTTGGATTCTCTTCTGTAATTGTCGAAAACTTAATCCGTACCTCCTATCCCGCTGTGAAAAATCTGGAAGTTGGTGAACTATATTTACAGGCAACTGCAGGCATCAAATTACCTTTAGGTGTTTTTGGAAAATTCTGCAATGTGTAAGTTTATTTGGTTTGATTCACCAAATTTACATACCTTTTCAGCGTAAAAGCAGATACATAAAAAAGCTTATACCTTAATAACTACTAATAATATATATGAAATTCCCCCATTTAGCTGGCACAATTATACTTGGCTTTGCTGCAATCAGTTTGTTTGCCAACTGCAATTCAGAAGGCAAAAGCGGTAACAGCGCAACCCAATCCTCATCAGACACTACCAAAAAGAAGACAGATTCAGCAGCAAATATAATGAAGCCTGTTGATCCGAAACTATACGATTCTCTGGTAAAAAAATTAGCTAATGGCGATACAACCGGCAAATGGCCAGTAAAAAATCAGCCTACTCCTTTGGCCGGGGCAATTCTACCGTTTAAACGTATTGTGGTTTATTACGGAAACCTCCACTCGAAGAAAATGGGCGCTTTAGGTGAATATGCACCAAAAGAAATGTGGCAACGCTTAAACGCGGAAGTTAAACGCTGGGAAAAGGCAGATCCATCTACACCTGTACAACCAGGTCTGCATTACATTGCGGCAGTGGCAAGTGGAACCCCTGGTAAAGACAAAAAATACATCAATAGAATGGGTAATAAGCAGATTGATTCTGTAATGAAAATTTCCCAGATGCAACCCAACACAATCGTATTTCTGGATTTGCAAGTGGCTTTAAGTACCATCAAAGCAGAACTTCCTCATATTGAAAAATACCTGCAAATGCCTAATGTTCATCTTGGTATAGACCCGGAGTTTTCGATGAAAGATGGCTCTCTTCCTGGTAAAAAAATTGGAACTTATGATGCAGTGGATATCAATTATGTAACTGGATACCTGGCAGACCTTGTTAAAAAATATAATTTGCCTCCAAAAGTTTTTGTATTGCACCGTTTTACTAAGAAAATGGTTACCAATTCTGCGAACATTAAACTACGCCCGGAAGTACAAGTGGTTGTACACATGGATGGATGGGGCGAACCAGAGTTAAAGAAAGGAACTTACCGTCACTTTGTATATGGCGAACCCGTTCAGTTTACAGGCTTTAAGCTTTTCTACAAAAACGATTTGAAGAAAGAACCTAAACGACTGTTAACACCGGAAGAGTTGTTAAAACTTACTCCGAAACCAATTTATATCCAATACCAATAAAATTTGAGCCCGCAATTAAATAGCGGGCTTTTCTTTGCATCTTTATTTAACACTCCTCACCTATGAAAATAATTTTTTTCGTTATTGCTTTATCCATTTCACTTTCAGGTTTCTCTCAAGAGCTAAAATCGTCAAAGTCTTTACTCACTGCGCTTTCACAATCATCAGAAACCGGTAAATCAGTATTGCTGATCGTTAAGGCACCTAAGCTGGCGCCTCAGAAAGACCTAACAACAACTGATAAAACTTTCAAATCTGCATTAAATGAAAATGAGGTCACTGAAAAAATTGAAAAAAATTTTACGGTGTACCAGACAACGATGATGGATACAAGCATAAGGTCTATCATACGTTTAGGCAATATCAAACGTTTTCCGGCATATATTTTTTTAAGGCAGAGTAAAGAAATTTTCTTTAGTGATTTTGGAAATTCGACAGATAAAAAGAAATACTTATTAATGGTGGATAATGCCCTGGCGGCTTACCAAGAAAAGCCTATAGCAGCACTGGAAAAGGATGTCGAAGCTGATGGAAGCAATGTTAGCCTGATCAAAAAACTAATCGATTCGAGAAAGAAAATTGGAGTCACCAATAATGCAGATTTGATTGAAAAATACGTTAGCAATTTGAAAGTTAGTGATTTTGATAGTTATGACAATATCAGTTATATTTTAGAATCCGGCCCTTACGCGGATGGTAACGCTTATAAATTGATTTACACCAATAGAAAGCTGGTTGATAGTTTTTATAAAAATGAGCCTTTGCAAAAAAGAATAGCTGTTAATAATGCGATTATTTCTAACACCATGATTGCGGCAGCGAAAGAGAAAAATGCCGCCAGAGCCATGGCGGGTGCAAATTTCGCACGTTCTTCCTGGACCAGAGATTACAGAGCGGGAGACAAAGCTTATAACAATCAAATGCTTTGGTACTATGATACGGTAAAAGACACTGCCAGTTACATGAGATCAGCGCTATATTTCTATGATAACTATTATATGAATGTTAGCGCCGATAGTATTAAAAAAATTGAAGCTAGAAGTCATAAAGCTACAATGCCAAGTCCATTTTCTGACAAGCCAGTAAAGATGGTATCTAAAGAGAAAATGGATAGTTTAATGAAACTTCATGGGGCGAAGAATGTAACGACGCAGTCGGTTGTTGCTGTTACCTCTTCATCCAGCAACTATGCGATGGAATTGAACAATGCAGCCTGGAAGTTTTACGAAATGGGAACAAAAAACATCAACAATCTTTCCAGAGCAATGCTCTGGAGTCGCCGATCGATAGAACTGAACCCATTATCAGGATATTATGATACATTAGCGCACATTCTCTATCGCATGGGTTATTATGAGGAAGCAGCTAAAACTCAGGAAACGGCTATTGAAAAAGGCAAGCAAGAAAAAATACCGGTAACAAATTTTCAATCAGAGTTAAAGAAAATGAAATCCAAATCACTTTAAATAAAACCTCATCAAATCTATTCCCAAATATTTGATAAATATTAAATCTATTGCGGTGTAGTTTTCGTTATTTGGAGATGCAAACAGCAACATTTGGCGCCGGATGCTTTTGGTGTACAGAAGCAATTTTCCAAACGATAAAGGGAGTAGAGGCAGTAAGGTCTGGTTACATGGGTGGTGAAGAAAAGCATCCAACCATCATGGAAATTATCAGCGGCAACACTGGCCACGCAGAAGTTGTTGAAATTATCTTTGATGAAAATATCATTTCATACGAGGAACTTTTACTGACTTTTTTCAAAACCCACAATCCAACACGCTCAAATTACCGGGGAAATGAAAACCGATCACCATTCCGATCAGTAATATTTTACCATAATGCGGCTCAGCAGAGGATAGCAAGAGAAATGTTAACTAAAACCCAGAAAAATTTCGATAAACCTGTGACTACAGAAATACGTTTAGCTTGCGACTTTTATCAGGCGGACGATTACCATCAAAATTACTATCAGCTAAACCCCACCAAGCCGTTTTGTACCTTTGTGATTCGACCTAAATTGGACAAGCTTGCTGCAGATTGCCAAACTAAACTGAAATCTCAATAATCTGTGTCAGCTTTCGAAAGTCAGCAATGCATGTTGACTAGCAGTATGAATATCTCTCCAAACCCGATTGATTTCTGATTCTTTCCTTGCAGCCTCCAACCCGCAATAAGGGAAGAGCGTATCTGCTGCTCGCCTGCAGGCATGCGCAAGTTTTCTGCTCACTTTACTCACGGCATCGAGTTGCTCATCGGCTATTGAACCTTTTCGAATCAACTCATCCCAGGATTTATCAAAATTCTTATAGAACGCCTCTTTTAGCGCAATAACTTCTGTTTTGCATTGATCCAATACAGCCTGAAAGAAAGCAATCTGGTTTTCGTTGTATCGGCGAAGGCCCGTACGGGCGAAAAAAGAATCTTCAACTAATCTGATAAAGTGCTGCGCCATTCCAAGACTATTTACCGCTAGTGTAGTTTCTGCCAATTGCAAAAATGGATAATCAAAGCCCTCGTCAGCAACCGCTATATCATTGTTAATTCTAAAGGTTCTGTTTTGTGGAACGTGCAAATTATCTACTTCAAAGGCGTGGCTCCCTGTAGCGATGAGGCCGAAGTAAGACCAGCCAGAAAGAATCGTTACTTCAGCTCTCTTTAGAATGAACGACATGATTTCAGGAACCCCATCTTGATCTAAAACAGCTGTACCATCGGCATTTTTCAGTGTACAATTCGCAGTAAAAATAGTAGCATGTAACGCACCACTGGCATATTTCCAATGCCCACTAACCGTATATCCGTTTTCGGTTTCTGTTGCAATTCCGCCGACAGCGCCACTCCCTGCAAAGCAAGCTTTGTCATCTTCGAAAATTTCTTCTGCAAGTTCCGGATTTAGAAAACCTGCGAACCAGGCTGCACCGGCACAAAGCGTTACCGTCCAACCTAAGCTACCATCAGTTTCAGCTAATTCTTCCTCGAGGCGCAGAATTTCAGGGAGTTTTTTGCCTGCACCTCCGTACACCTTAGGTACGAAAAGTTTAAACCAATTTTCCTGATAGGCAAGGTCTAAAATTTCAGGATGCAACTCCCCTAGGGCTTCGGCTTGCGCCGCAAATTGCGTTACTTTATCTTGCCAGGTTTGTGTTAATGTGTTTTGCATGTTCTCTTTATCTGTTTCCCGATGAAAATTTTTAACCTCTCAACATTATTGTCTATTCTACAGGCGATGTTTAAACTGTTGTTAGTTTTCTTTTGCTAATGATATTTTTCCAATCTAAAAAGCCAAAGATGGCCACTATAAATAGAAATGTAGTTAGACAAGCCATAAGCGGAAGTTTCTTATGAAAGAGCAATGGAATGGCTACAATATTTGAAATGTTTAAAAAAATCCAGTTTTCGATTTTACGTTTTGCAAGTAACCACATTCCGGCCCATGCGGTTGAAGAAACAAATGCATCAAGAAGAGGCACATCAGAGTCTGTATGGTTTTTTAGCACGAAAAAAAGTACAAAAAAACCAACGACAGAAATGATTACAGCAGTTAACAACTCATTATTGGTGCTCCAGGAAACTTGATTTTCGCCATCTATCTTCCGTTTTTTCCAAATGACCCAACCATAAACACTCATTACAAGGTAATAAATACTCAAAAGCATTTCGGCATAAAGCTTCACATTCAACAAAAGAAACATTGATAATAAAACGGATATGATACCCGTCGGATAAAGCCAGATACTGTTTCTCTTCGCCAGTAAAACTTCAGAAACACCAAAGCCAACGGCGAACCACTCTATAATCGAAGTGTTTAAAATCTGTTCCTGGAAAAGCCTGAACCACTCTTGAAAAATCATTTACAATAATTTTGTCTTGCGACTAACAAAAAATAATTGAACTGTTTTCAGGGCGAAACAGTATGGTGAATTTAACCTCTTCCCTACGTCGGCATTATCCGAATCAGGTCGTTAAAGATATAACAGTTGCTTAAAGGCCATGGTTTAACCATCTGCCTTTGACCATCTGTTTCTACCTCTTTTGGGTGTAATCTCAGCCTTCGATTGCAACAAGTGTTGCATAAATTCAAAAGCACCCCTTTGAGTGAGTCAAATATAGATTTAAAATATTAAGATTTTTGTATTATCTCAAATTTGAACTGGATAGCATTGGGAGGAGACTTCGCAGCCGACGAAGCAACCTCTCAATGCTAAATAGATTGCTTCGTAGTGTCTCCTCGCAAAGACCACCGTTCATGTTATTTCTAAAACAATCCTAATTGCCCTTTATCATCAATCTCAATGTCATTAGGATTGGTGATTTCAAAATCAACTTTCTTTGCTGGCTTTTCTTGAGCCTTAGGCTTCTGCTTAGATTTAGGTTCTTCCTTCTTTTGAGGTACTGCTTTTGGCTGCTCCACGATCACCTCCGCAAGGGGTACCTGCTGCTCCTCTTTTACAGGTTCTTCAGCTTTTTCCACAATTGGTTTTTCAATCGCAGGCTTTTCTTCAGGAATTACTTTTTCTTCCGGATCTTGTGTGATTTTCCGTTCAAACTTAGGTTTTGACTGCTGCACTATCGGCGCCTCAGCAACCGCTTCACTCACATCTTGTTTGACATCTTCTTCAATCGCTTCTTTTGAGACGACCTCGCTAGTTGTCTCTGCTTCTGCTATCTCCTCTTCGATAATTTCAGTTGTACCACCATTGTCTTCTTGCGCTTCGTTTTCATCTGTCTCTTCCACCTCAGGTGCAGGCTCTTCCAGTACCACCTTTTGTACCTCATGTGGCGATAAACGATTTCCATTGGCTTTTAAACCTTTCACGTCTATCAGTTCTGAAAGCACTAAATCCAGGGTCTCTGGAATTTGCGTTTTACCCTTCAATACATCCACGATAACCTTTGCTGCCGGATTTGCAGTTAAAAACAAGAGCTTGGATTTCTGCTCTTCACTAATGAAAATCGTTTTTCTACCTACCGATTGCAGCTCGAAAACAAAACGTTTAATGAAATAATTCTGGGCTTTACCCTCAAAATGAACAGCTGCAAAAACTTTCTCCGGATCAAATTTTTCGATCAAAATCAAACCGTCATCAAAGTGATTACTCAATTCAAAAGAACTCAGCTCGTAATGACCATCTTTATGAACCTGTAAAATCCGGTCGTCGCCATCAAACTCACCAAGATATTTACCCCGGCCATCAACATTTAAGCGTTTCAGTAAATCATCATACCAGATCTTTAATCCTGATAAAGTAGAAACACCTTTACTCTTCAACGTAACCTTCTTGACCGGAAACTTAGATATGATATTACCTTGCGAACCGCGGCCTTTAATTGCCACTTCTGCAAAATCCTGATCGAACTGTAGTTTACGTAATTTTGAATGCGGTTTCAGTGCAACATTAATAATTTCTGCCTCACCATTTGGATTGGCGGTAAAATATAACACTTTAGAACCCTTTGTACCTTTCGTTAAATCGTATTCTTTATCCCTGGTTACTCCAACAACAGCGAAACGTTTAATATAAGAAACGCCCGTACCACCATCTTTATAGATCATATTATAAATGGTGCGCTCGTCATTTTTCTTAAATACCTGAGCATGAATAATGCCCTTGCCAACAAATGTTTTATCGGCAACTTTGGTAATCATGCATTTTCCATCTTCACGGAAAACAATCACTTCATCAATATCAGAACAGTCTGCAATAAACTCATCCTTCCGTAATCCCGTTCCAATAAAGCCATCTTCGCGGTTCACGTACAACTTTACGTTTGCCAGGGCCACTTTAGATGCCTCTACCCGATCAAACAAGCGAATTTCGGTTCTGCGTTCTCTTCCCTTTCCATATTTATCTTTCAACCGCTGGAACCAGGCAATGGTATAATCGGTCAGGTGCTTCAAATGGTTTTTGACTACCTTGATTTCATCTTCGAGATTTTTCATTTGCTCATCTGCCTTTTTCACATCAAAACGGGTGATGCTACTCATGGGCTTATCAATCAGCTTTTTAAAATCTTCCGGTAAAATTTCACGGTAGAGAGATGGCTTAAAAGGATCGAATAACAAGTGTAAAACTTCAACAACGGTATCGAAATTATTCGAATTTTCGTATTCAGGATTTTTATACATCCCTTCCTGAATAAATATTTTTAGTAATGAGCTGAAGAAAATTTTCTCCTGCAATTCGTGCAGGCGAATCTCCAGTTCCTTTTTTAATAAGCTTTTTGTGTGCTTGGTATTCTCGATCAGGATATCATTTACACTTAAGAAATGCGGTTTATCGCCCTGAATAATACACGTATTTGGAGAAATCGAAACCTCGCAAGCCGTAAAAGCATATAGTGCATCAATGGTCACATCGGGCGAAATACCCGGAGCCAGATGCACAATAATTTCTACATGAGCAGCCGTGCTATCCTCAATCTTTTTAATTTTAATCTTACCCTTATCGTTTGCCGCAAGAATACTGTCAATTACCGAACTGGTAGTGGTGCTGTACGGCACTTCCGTAATCACCAGGGTCTTTTTATCTTTTTCAGTAATTTTAGCCCTTACCCTAATTTTGCCACCACGCTGACCTCCATTGTAATTGGAAAAATCGGCCATGCCACCCGTAAAAAAATCTGGTACAATATTAGGCCGAACTCCTTTTAATACATCAATAGATGCATCCAGTAGCTCATTGAAATTGTGCGGCATCACTTTCGTAGCCAAACCAACTGCAATACCTTCTGCCCCCTGCGCCAATAACAAAGGAAATTTAACAGGTAAAGTGATTGGTTCGTTGTTCCGTCCATCATAACTCAATTGCCACTCGGTAGTATCCGGGTTAAAAACCACTTCGTTTGCAAACTTCGATAAACGTGCCTCAATATAACGTGGGGCCGCAGCACTATCGCCGGTAATGGGATCGCCCCAGTTTCCCTGCATGTCTATCAGTAAATCTTTCTGCCCAATCTGCACCATTGCATCACCAATAGAGGCATCTCCATGTGGGTGATACTTCATGGTATTTCCGATTACATTCGCGGCTTTATTAAAACGCCCGTCATCCATTTCCTTTAATGAATGCATAATGCGGCGTTGAACAGGCTTTAAACCATCGTGAATGTGCGGTACGGCACGATCCAAAATCACGTAAGAGGCGTAATCCAGAAACCAGTTTTCGTATAATCCGTTAATAGGGGTTATCGTATGTTTGTGTTCTTCGTTTACGTTTTGGTCTAATTCTTCACTCATTTATTTACAGAAATTGGCAGCGGTAAATATAAGAAAAATGATGTGACTGAATGAATAGAGGTTATGAACATTCCCGTGTTGGAAAACACTCGGATAAAGGCAAACCCTTAGTTCTAATGAAGTGGTTGTCCTGCGCGCTAAACCCCCTTGCAGATGTCCGAGAAGATCACTCAACCCCTAACTTAAAAAAAGTATCGCCTCCATGGGCTAAAGCGACTGAAGTACTGAGCTAATAAAAGTAAGTCTCTAAAGAGGAAATTCTAGTTATTCAAAAGCGAAGTTATTGGGTTCCCATTAATAATCCTGAAACATTCCAGGCGCTAAAAGAAGACCCCTCAGGCGGCCCCATCGGTATTGAAACTTTAATGGTATGGGTACCCGCACGCAGATCGCCTAAAGGAATCAGGTTTGGATTCGTTACCGTGCCAGGGCACCAGTTCGAGCGACTTAAATCTGAAGATGATAATCCGGTTTCAAAGTTTCCGGATGCGGGGTTAGCTAAACGGTAAGAGCCGCAGTCCATCCGCCAGGGCACGAAAGCAAATGTTTCTTTTCCATCCAAAAAGATCGAGTTTTTTTTTGGCACAAATTCATCGCCTCCCCCCCAGCCGCCATGGCCTGTAGTGAGGTAACGGAGTTTGGCGTCTTTTAAATCTTTGGAAAGCGTAAAAGTTACTTCCAGGCCTTTCTCTATACTGAACATGGTGGCATATTCCTGTCCCGCCATTTCCATTACATTGGTGGAATTGAACAATGGGAATAAAACAGGTTCAGATAGAGGCTTCTCTCTTTCCTGATGTAAAGTGATGTTCATCGAAACGCGGTGACCGCCTTTATCATAATTGCCAATGAATACAGCCAGCCAAACTTCCTTACCGTTCATTAAGGGGAACAGTTCAGAAACCTCTTGCCTGTAGTATGCTTTTTCGGCCCAATCTTTATCCTTTAACTTGAGTGAATTATATTTTCCAACTCCAAATGGCGTAAAAAAGCGCATCAATTCGATTACCGGGTTATAGTCAACTGTAGCGACAACGCCCTGATAAGTTTTACCATTTCCATTAGTGTAGACGGGCAATGCCTTGATGGAGCTTTTCAAAGCATCCATCAAACTGATCGATTTGTCGGTAGGAATGATAAATACAGATCCCGTTCGATCGTAAGCATCCCCGTTGGATTGTTCAGTTAAATCCACAAAAACAGTTGGACGTGACTGCAGTTGAGGAAACTTAACTTTCCTGGCAATCACGGTTCCACCGGCGAACCTGAAAATGGAATCGTTAGATTGGGGTTTATCAATAAAATTAATTGTTTCGTTAGTGAAAACATTTAGCGTAGTAAACCTGCTTTTCCACAACAGGTCTTTATAAGATAGACCGTCAGTTAGCTTCAAATGTGCTACATCGATGGGCTTGTAGCTATTAACTTCCTCAATTTTGCTAGCGGTGATGTAACTGTTCCCATTGCGCACCTGCTCTAAAACCAATCCAAGCTGCTGCCCTAAAACAGTTGGTGCAGCTTTAATATTTGCAGCTGTCGTATACCATAATTCGATGGTATTGGAGTTCACTACCGTTTTTGCTTTTTTACAGGTATAGCCCAGAATCACCTTAGTTTCATTACTAAACTCGAAAACCTGCCTAGCAACGCCGGTACTATCTGCAGTGGCAATTTGCTTTTGCTTGGCTAAATTCGCTATCTGAAACAAGGTATTTTCAGGCTTTGCTATCACACTTTGTTCAAAAGGAAAACTCGATTTTTCGCTTTGAATGTTTTGTGTAGTGAGCCGATTCTGGCGCTCTGAAACGACAACAACGATTGGATTCGGATCTGCCTTTGGCTTGCCATCAGCAGATCGAAAGTAACTTATGTGGTAAACGGCCTTGGGTTTCAATACTTGCTGCCCCTGCGCAGTAATTGAAATAAGGAGTATAAAATAGAGGATAGAATAGTGTTTCATATTATGGAAATGCTAAAGATAGGCACACCAAATGTTATCTTTCTAACCGATCTTCCACAAAAGAAAACGGCAACAAACTCTTTACACTAGCAACCTTTATAACCTCACCATTCAGGCAATAAAAAATCACCTCAATTGGCGTAGCTTGCTTGCGCTCGAACTCTGCCATCACCTGCAAACACCCCCCACACGAGGTCACCGGTTTAGTGATTTCGAAGTGATCAGTTTGAGCAGTAATGGCCATACTTTCGATGACTGCATCAGGCTGATCTGATCCGATAGCAAACAATGCGACGCGCTCAGCACATAAACCCGAAGGATAAGCAAGGTTCTCCTGATTGCTTCCTAAAACGATTTTTCCGGAGGAGAGGCGAATGGCTGTTCCCACTTTAAACTTAGAATAAGGCGAGTAAGATGTTGCCAAAGCCCGCTCGGCATTTTGGCAAAGCACTCTGTCATTTTCTGCTAATTCAGCAATGCCGGCATACTGCTCAAAGCTTATCTTCAAATTTAATAATTTCATTTATAATATATTACGAAACCGCTTATGTTAAATTTATGTAGCGGGCGAACAATTTAGGATAATTTTTGTATTAATTGTATAGGCGCTAATAAAATTAATTTTCCTAGCTTGTCCGATAGTATTTTAAAATCACCAAACACCATCCGCTTTGAATAAATACGTACGCAAAAGTTTAAAAGTTTTACTTTGGGTAATCGCTTCTATCATTATCCTCGTTGTAGGTATTGCACTCTCTCTCAACCTCCCGGCAGTACAAAACTTTGTTAAGGGAAAAGCCATTAACTATCTTAAAAAGAAAACTAAAACAGAGGTTAGTCTAGAAAGTATTAAGATTGCACTGCCAAAAGATGTAGTGTTAAATAAATTCTATATTGAGGACCGAAAAGGAGACACGCTTCTTTATGCAGAAAAACTAGCAGTAGATATCAGTCTGTTTAAACTCTTAAAAAATACGGTTGAAATTAATAACATTGAGTTAAAAACTATTCGTGCTAACGTAAAACGAATCAATCCCGATACTACGTTCAATTTTTCTTTCCTGGTTGATGCTTTTATGAGCGACCAAAAAAAACCTGAGGAAAAAGTTAATCAGGACACTACATCTACACTTAAATTTTCGGTAGATAAAGTTTCTTTTGAGGATATTGGCATTACCTACCGCGATGATGTTGCCGGAAATGATGTTAAACTTTATCTAGGTGCACTGAAAACCAAACTAAAAACTTTCGATTTAGCGAATCAACACTACGTTATCAGTAACCTCAGTTTAAATAACACCTCATTAAGCTACCTTCAGCAAAAACCACTTACGCAGTTAGTACAACACATCACCAACAGTGTGGATAGTACCGAGAAGGAAGCAGGTAAACTTCCGCTTATTGAGGTAGAAGACTTTGCATTCAATAACGTGAAGGTAAATTACAATGACCAAATCTCCACAACTAAAGCGGTTGCAGATATCAATGAATTGGGTTTGGTAAATTTAAAGGTTGATTTAACAAATAGCAAATACGCTGTTGAAGATGCAAAACTGAACAAATCTAATATCATTTTTGCTTTCAAGCCTGCACCAAGCAATAACTTAAAATCGGTTCAAGATACTGTTGTTCGGGAGAAATCTACTTTAGGCTTAATCATCAAAAACATTAGCCTTGCAGACAATGACATACAATTTGATAATCTTGGGGCAAAATCTGCTCTTAAAGGAATGGATTTTAACCACCTTAAGATTAGCGACCTTACCTTCGGTGCTGGCGACATCAGCTACAGTGCTGATGGCATCAAGGCCAGCGTAAAAAATGGTTCATTAAAAGAGAAGAGCGGTTTTGCCTTAACAGAATTAAAGGGTGACGCAATTTATAATGACAAGCAAATTAAACTCAGCAATTTCATTCTAAAAACACCAAATACCACAATTGAGAATGCTACCGAATTGAACTTCACTTCAATGGAGGATTTAACTAAACATCCTGAGCGCGTAAAAATGGCTTTGAGTTTAAAAAATACCACTATCGGCCTTCGAGATGCAGGTTATTTCAGCGATGCGGTTCCCGCAAGTTACAGAAACGAAAAGATCAAAATCAATACCGAATTGAATGGTTATTTAAATGACCTTAAAATTCCGCGCTTACAGATTTCAGGTTTAAAAAATACACAGATTGATATCAGCGGAAACGTTAAAGGTCTACCTGATGTCAACAAAACATTCCTTGACCTAAACATCAACAAACTTTATTTAACGAAAGGCGACATTCTAGTTGCTGTTCCAAAAAAATCACTTCCACCCTCTATCGAACTGCCAAATGTGATCAATGCACGAGGCAAATTCACCGGATCCATGACCGATTTCAATACCAATATGAATATTCAAACCGATATGGGTGGTGCAATTGTGGTGGCAGGCATGGATGGACCAAAAGGTCGCGAACGATACAAAGCAGATGTCAGCCTAAATAATTTCAATGTTGGTCGGTTGTTAAAAATGCAGCCTAAATTGGGCCGCGTTTCTGTAAAAGCAGATGTAGCGGGTACGGGCCTCGATCCAAAAAGAATAAACGCAAAATTTAACGCCCGTGTGTTGAGTGCTTTTTACAATAAATACACGTACCGGAATTTAACGCTTGCGGGCACCTACGCCAACCAGAAGGTAGCCATTAAAAGCAGCATGCCTGATAGCAATGCCAACTTCCAATTAGCGGCGAATGTAAACCTCGCTGGAAAGTATCCTGCAGTTAAAGCGGATTTGGATTTAAAGCAGATTAATCTACAGGCACTAAATTTCAGTCCTACACTCTTAAGCGCAGCGGGGGTTATAAAGGTTGATTTAGCCACTGCTGACGCAGATTACTTAAATGGAAACGTCGATATTACGGGCTTACAATTAGCTAAAGATCAACAGCGCATTAATGTAGATACCATTTCAGTTTATGCCAAAACAACTGAAACTGAAAATTTACTCACCTTAAAGTCTGAAGTGCTATCTGCAAAAATTGATGGTAAGTATCAGTTAACTAAAGTGAGCAATGCTATCATCAACGAAATTAACAAATATTATGCCTTCGGAGAGGTCACTAAAATCCCTGATCAACGGATGCGTTTCTTCGTTCAGGTTTATGATTCTAAATTATTAAAGCAATTCGTGCCAGAACTAACGGTCTTTAAACAATCACAGTTTTATGGTCTGATAGATACACAAAAAGACAGCTTACAAATTAAAGGTAATTTCCCACAAATCGTTTATGGCGATTTTAAAGTAGACACCACCATCTTAGATATTAACAATGACAATAATAAACTCGATTACGGTTTAACCGTTAAGGCACTTCAAAGCCCATCGGTTTCCTTGTTCAATACAGAGATCAGTGGAGAGGCAGCAGGCAATTTGTTAGGTGTAAATATTTTCCTTCGGGATAGACAGCGTAAGGATAAATATGTAATTGGAGGGAACTTTCAGTCGATTGATAAAGATTTCAAATTTACATTAGACCCTCAAAAGCTACTGCTTGACTATCAAAAATGGGTCGTTTCACAAGACAACTACATTCAGTTCGGTGCTTCTGGAATCTTAGTGAACCAATTCCACATTAGTAATAATGGTCAGTCACTTTCCATCAACAGTAATCCCACACAACCAAACGCACCATTGGCAGTTGAATTTAAAGATTTCCAATTAGAAACCTTAACCAAATTTGCAGAAACCGATACCACATTAATTGGTGGGCGTTTGAACGGAACAGCAAATGTGAAAGATTTGGCAGCAACCGCTAAATTTGAAGCCAATTTGACTATAGACCAACTGCGCTATCAAAAAGATCAGTTGGGAACCCTTCGATTAGCGGTGAACAACGATACCAAAAACGCGTTTGAAGTGAACTTATCGCTGAGTGGTGTTCATGATTTACGCGTTAACGGCTTTTATTATACTGCGCCACAAAGCGCGCTAGATTTAACGGTCAATATTGATAAAATCGAGATGAAAAACATTGAGAGCTTATCTGCTGGGCAATTGAAAAACGGAACCGGAACCCTTACTGGCGCGCTTACAGTTAAAGGCGCGTTAACAGCCCCAAAAATTTTAGGTGATTTAACCTTCAATAATGCCGGAATTAACGTGGCTTACGTAAATTCATATTTAAGAATGCCCAATGAAAAAATCTCCTTCACCAATGAAGGAATTTCTTTTAACAACTTTACATTAATAGATTCGCTGAACCAAAAAGCCACAATTAATGGTAAAATATTAACAACCGATTACAGAAATTATCGTTTTGGATTAGACATTAAGACGAATAACTTCCGGATCATTAATTCGACAGTAGAAGATAACGATATGATTTACGGTAAGGTTTTCCTTACCAGCGACATTAAAGTTAGGGGTGATTTGAATCAGCCGGATGTGAATATGAACATCAAGGTAAATAAGGATACCAGATTCTTCTTCGCCCTTCCTACAAGCGACCCATCAGTTATTGATCAGGATGGAATTGTACAATTTATTGATGCCGATGCCCCACCGTTTAATGGGAAAAAGGCTTTAAAGGTAGACAGCATCAGTAAATCTCCAGTAAAGGGAATTAATCTTGTTGCGGCAATTAGTATCGATCCTGAAGCAGAACTTAACGTCGTGGTCGATCCATCAAATGGTGATGCCTTAAACATTAAGGGTGAAGCCAATCTAAACGCAACAATGGATCCAAGTGGCAAAATTAGTATGACGGGCCGTTACGAGGTTGTGGATGGATCGTATAACCTTTCAGTCGGACCACTGGGCAAGAAAGAATTTAGACTGGTAAAAGGAAGTACCATTATTTGGACCGGGGAGCCCACCGCTGCAAATGTCAACTTAACCGCACTCTATGAGGTTAATGCCGCGCCGATCGACTTATTAAATCAACCGGATTATTATGAGGCGAGGACAAAATTACCTTTCCAGGTTTACCTAATGATGAAAGGAGAATTGATGAAACCAATAATCTCCTTCAAGTTAGACCTACCTGAAAACGAAAGAAATGCGTTAGGTGGACAGGTTTACACTAAACTGATTAATGTAAACAGGAATGAAAGTGAATTGAACAAACAGGTTTTTGCTTTGCTGGCGCTGAACCGATTCATCGCAAATAACCCATTTGAAAGCTTGGCCGGTGGCGGAGGAGGTGTTTCTACACTTGCTCGTTCTAGTGTAAGTAAATTGTTAACCGAGCAATTAAATAACCTCACATCAGATTTAATTCAGGGGGTAGATCTTAATTTTGGCGTGAACTCATCCGAAGATTATTCTACCGGTTCAATGCAGCAGAAAACCGACCTGGAAATTGGTCTCTCAAAAAAACTACTCAATGACAGACTTACAGTGACAGTGGGCAGCTCATTTGCTTTAGAAGGTCCGCAGGCACCAGGAGAAAAATCGACTGATATTGCAGGAAACGTAAATGTGGAATACGCACTATCAGCAGATGGAAGATATCGGTTACGTGCCTACAGAAGAAATCAAAATGATGTGATTGTACAGGGTCAGATTATTGAAACCGGTTTAGGATTTACCTTGGTTGTAGATTACAACAAATTCAGAGAGATTTTCCAGAAAAAAAGAAACAGAAGAACGAGAAACATTGAACAGAAAGCACAAAATGAGAAAACTAACTAGACCTATCCTATTTTTATTGGCCTGTTTAGTTTACGCGGGCTGTAGCAGTACCAAATCCCTAAAGCCAGGTCAGATTTTATACACCGGAGCCGAAGTAGAAATTAATCCGGATTCTTCCGGAAAGATCGACGATGAGAAACAGGTCAAAGCTGATCTTAAGAGTAAAACCAGGCCGAAGCCGAATAATAAAATCAAACTGGCCATATACAATTTTGCAGGTGAACCTAAAAAAGCCAAAGGGGGATTGAGAAACTGGATCAGAAAAAAAGGCGAAGCTCCTGTGCTGTTGAGTGAGGTTAAACTTAAATATAATAATGATGTATTGACCAGCTATCTTTTGAGCGAAGGTTATCTACAGGCCACCGTAACGGGTGATACGGTTGTGAAAGAACGGAAGGGGAAAGCCATTTACACCGCAAGGACCGGCGAGCGATATAAAATCAATTCCATAGCTTTTCCACCAGATACAGGCCGGTTAACCAAAATTATCAATGCTAATAAAGGTAAAACTTTGTTGAAAGCAGGGGATTATTATGATTTAGATGTATATAAAAACGAACGGATTCGAATCGATAACGATCTGAAGGAAAATGGTTTCTTTTATTTCAGTCCAGATTACCTGATCATGCAGGTGGATAGCACCATTGGCAAAAACCTCGTAAATGTCTCCGTTAAGGTTAAAGACATTGCCCCAGATGCTGGTTTGAAACCCTACACCATTAAGAACATTAATATTTACCCGAGTTATTCCTTAAGGAGAGACACGATTTTAAGACGGTTAAAACCGTTGGAATACAAAGATTTCAATATTTACGATGACCGAAATACGTTTAAACCCAGGCTGTTCGATCGTTTAGTATTTTTCCAAAAAGGCGAGCCTTATAACCGAAGAGACCATAACCAATCTTTGAATAGAATGGTAAACATTGGAGCTTTCCAAGACGTCAGGGCAGAATTTTTACCCGTTGACAGTTTTAAAAATAACCAGTTGGATTTGAATATTTACTTAACACCATTGAAGAAAAACTCCCTGACATTTGGAGTAACCGGTACGAGTAAGTCAAACAACTTCGTAGGCTCTGAGGTAAGGGTAACCCAAACCACCCGAAATCTTTTCAGAGGTGCAGAACAGCTAGACCTCAGCGTGGCCGGCGGTTTCGAGACGCAGACCAGGGGAACATCATTGGGTAAAAATTCATTATCCCTTACTACTGAGGCCAAGTTAACGTTCCCAAGATTTATTGTCCCGTTTTACAAGCCCAACAGTACTACAGCTTTCATCCCAAAAACTATTGCCTCCTTGTCTTACCAGATGCTGAACAGAGGAGGTGATTATACATTGAATGCCTTTAAAGGTGAATTTGGGTATAACTTTAAAGAAAACCAATACAAAGAACATAACTTCAACCCCATTTCGGTAAGTTATATCGCTACTGGATTTCCTAACACAGATGTACGAGATAGTCTATATAGAGTAAATCCACTCCTTCGGGCAACGCTTGAAAATCAATTTATTATTGGTAGTAATTATAATTTTACCTACACCAATCAAATGGAGACTAACCGGAGAAACAACACTTTCTTCTTTGGAAGCATAGAAACCGGTGGCAACTTATGGGGAGCGTTTGTGCCGAAAGATAATGAAGGCAGGCGTTCAATTTTTAATGTACCCTTATCCCAGTTTGTCAGATTGGAAGCTGATTTGAGAGATTATTACAAGGTTACAAGAAATGTTACCTGGGCAAATCGATTGAATCTTGGTTATGGATATGCCTATGGAAATACCACTTCTTTACCTTTTGTGAGGCAATTTTTTGCTGGAGGAAGTAATGATATCAGGGCCTTTCCAGCCAGGACATTAGGACCGGGTACATATAAAGTTAATGAGAATGCTACCTTTTCAGATCAGGGGGGAGACATCAAGCTGATGTTAAATTCAGAGTTAAGATTTAAACTGGTAAGCGTTTTATATGGAGCACTATTCGTAGATGCGGGGAATGTTTGGTTAAGAAAAGAAGATGTTGGAGTTCCAGGCACTGATGATACCGGCCGTCTAGGTTCTGAATTTAAATTTAAGAATGCCTTGAATGAATTGGCTGTGGGTACAGGTGCCGGCTTACGTGTTGATGCAACCATATTTGTAGTTCGCCTTGACGTTGCTTTCCCCGTTCGCAAACCTTATCTTCCGGCAGGGCAACGGTGGGTATTCGATAATATCGCTTTTGGAGACAAAGCCTGGAGGAGAGAGAATTTAATCTTTAATATTGGGATAGGATATCCATTTTAATTTTTCGAATGAAGTTAGTTAACAAAATCAAACATTTTTTTATCGCCCTATATCATTTATTCATAGCAGCCGGGAAAGGCTTTATGGAGGATCGGGTGATGAAACTTAGCGCAGCGTTAGCTTACTATACTATCTTTTCGCTGACGCCATTAATTATTATCGTATTATCTGCAGCGACACTTTTTCTGGGAAATAAAAGCAATACCGATACGCGGGATAAATTTTTCGCTCAGGTTACCGATATGGTTGGCCCCGATGCAGCGACACAGATTCAAGGATTTGTGGAAAATTCTACTAAGAGTGGTCAATCTACCATAGGACTGATTATTGGAATCGCGACATTGATTATCGGTTCCACGGCAATTTTCATTGAGATACAAGATAGTATTAATATGATCTGGAAAGTAAAAGCGATCCCTAAGAAAGGCTGGTTGAAGATGCTGACCAATCGACTACTCTCCTTTTCACTTATCGTTTCGATGGGTTTTTTGCTGCTGGTTTCGCTTGTGGTCAATAGTGTGGTAGTAGGGCTTGGAGATAAATTAATTTCGCTGCTTTCTAAAAGCCAGATCGACGATGTAATTCCTGTCGCCGATGACACTATGGCCCTGATCATCTACATTTTAAACAATGTAATTACCCTGGCCGCAGTTACTGCTGTATTTACCGTCATCTTCAAAGTCCTTCCCGATGTGGTTATCAAATGGAAGTCTGCTATCCTTGGCGCCTTATTTACGGCAGTTCTTTTTAGTTTAGGTAAGTATTTAATTGGAATCTACATTGAAAAAGGTAATCCAGGCTCAGCTTTTGGAGCTGCAAGTTCAATCATTGTGATCTTACTTTGGATTTATTATACTTCGATCATCCTTTATTTCGGTGCAGAATTTACTCAGGCTTATGCAGAAAAATATGATGGTGGTATTGCGCCAAGTAAATATGCGGTTTTCACCAAAATCACAATTGTCGAGAAACATGTGGATGTGCTTCCCCCACAGCATCCGGAGGACACTATACATGCGCCCCACAAATAGCTGGATGGGATGGGATTAATGCGGTAAAAGCTTTTATTATCTCCGTAACAAGTGGATTAAACGCCTCAGCTCCCGCTGGACAACAGCCAAGCTGTAGCATTGTTGCAAAGTAGGGTTCCAGATCAAAGCAACCCTACTTTGCAAAACAAAATAAAGGAGTTTTTATTCTATCTAACCCCCAGAGTTTATGCTACCTCATCAATAATTTTAGGCTCTTCCTCTACCTCGTCTTTTTCTACCCTTAGATTTCGAATGATGTGCTGCTGCCTATCAGGCGTGTTTTTTCCCATATAGTATTCGAGCAAACTTTTAATGGTCTGATCTTTTAAAATAACAGGATCAAGCCGGATGTCTTTACCTATAAACAGACCAAATTCATCAGGAGAGATTTCTCCTAATCCTTTAAAACGAGTGATTTCCGGCTTATTGCCTAACTTTGCTATGGCATTTCGACGTTCTTCATCACTGTAACAGTAAATGGTCTCTTTTTTGTTTCGAACCCTAAACAAAGGGGTTTGTAAAATGTAAACATGACCTGCTTTTACTAGATCTGGAAAAAACTGAAGGAAAAACGTCATCATCAGCAAACGAATGTGCATGCCGTCTACATCCGCATCGGTAGCGATAACGATGTTATTGTAATGCAGTCCGTCTAAACCATCCTCAATGTTTAACGCATGTTGCAGTAAATTAAATTCCTCGTTTTCATAAACTACTTTTTTTGTTAACTCATAACAGTTAAGCGGCTTGCCTTTCAAGCTGAAAACAGCCTGACAATCGACGTCTCGGGATTTGGTGATTGATCCTGAGGCAGAATCTCCTTCTGTAATAAACAAGGTAGTCTCATAACGCTTTTCGTGTGTGCTGTTGAAATGTACTTTGCAATCGCGAAGTTTTTTATTGTGTAAAGAGGCTTTCTTTGCACGGTCATTCGCCAGCTTCTTGATGCCTGCGATGTCTTTACGCTCACGCTCTGATTGGTTGATTCGCTTCAAGAGTGCATCTGCCACATCCGGATTTTTATGTAAGTAATCATCCAGTTCCTTTTTCACGAAATCATTAATAAAAGTTGCCACAGATGGGCCTTCTGGTCCCATGTTTTGGGAGCCCAGTTTAGTCTTCGTCTGGGATTCAAAAACTGGTTCCTGAACGCGCACGGATATCGCTGCGATAATCGATGAACGCACATCCGCAGCATCAAATTCTTTTTTGAAAAACTCCCTTACCGTTTTAACTACCGCAGCCCGGAAAGCCGCCTGATGGGTTCCGCCTTGCGTGGTATGCTGCCCATTTACAAAGGAATGGTAATCTTCGCCATATTGCTGACCATGGGTCATTGCAATTTCAATGTCGTTACCGATCATGTGGATAATCGGATAGCGAATTTCTTCTGGCTTATTGAACTTAGAGAGAAGATCATACAACCCTCTTTCTGAAAAGTATTTTTGATTATTAAAATTTACGGTTAAACCAGTATTCAGGAACACGTAGTTCCAGACCATACTTTCTACGAAATCTGGAATGTAATGGTAATTTCTGAAAATCGTTTCATCGGGATAGAAAGTAATGGCCGTACCGTTACGCTGAGTGGTATCAATAATGGGTTGTTCGTTAACAATTTCCCCCTTAGAGAATTCTACCTTCTTGCTTTTTCCATCCCGATAAGACTGAACGGTAAAACTGGTAGACAATGCGTTAACGGCCTTAGTACCGACTCCATTTAATCCAACAGATTTTTGAAAGGCATTGCTATCATACTTTCCACCGGTGTTGATCTTGCTTACACAATCGATAACTTTTCCTAAAGGGATGCCACGACCATAATCACGAACATTTATTTTTTGTTCAGAAACGGTAATTTCAATGGTTTTTCCTGTCCCCATCACAAACTCATCAATAGAGTTATCTACAATCTCTTTTAACAGAACATAAATTCCATCGTCTTGAGCAGAGCCATCACCTAACTTACCGATGTACATACCGGGCCGTAATCTAATGTGTTCCTTCCAATCTAATGAGCGAATACTGTCGTCGTTATAAACTACCTCTGCCATAAGTTTTTATTTGTTACCACATTGAAAGAACTTTGCGCTTAGACAAAGAAGCCCTACCGAGGGATGTTCGGAGCAAGCTTTAACAGTCAACATGACAATAGTTTTGGGATAATTTGACATCGAATCCAAGAGAAACATTTACTAATGAATCTAAAAAATCGACGAGTAATAATTATTTACAATAATACTTCTAATCTTTGAAGCTAGCAAATGAAAATTTCAACATAGGCCCTTTATAGATCACAGCAATAAATCATTAGCTGTATTTTTGAATAAACTTCGTTGTTACAGATTTTCGCTATCTTCATCGCCTAATTTATTATTCTTTTAATGCAACCAAAAAAACAACTCTCGCTCTTCGATTTATCCATGATTGTGGTCAGTTTGGTTATCGGTATGGGCATATTCCGTACACCTGTAAATGTTGCTGCGAAGGCCCAGATCCCTGAATTATTTTACCTGGCATGGTTTATCGGCGGCTTTGTTGCATTTTGTGGCGCACTAACCTATGCCGAAATTGGCTCAAGATATCCCGTAACAGGAGGTTATTATAAAATATTTTCAGCCGCTTACCACCCCTCTATTGCTTTTGCAATCAATTGCATCGTTATTATTTCCAGCGCAGCCTCTGTTGCGGCAATCTCCATTATAGGTGCTGAATATTTGGGGAAAATAATTTTGCCTGCAAAAATGCAAACTGATTTCTACCGGGTTGCTATTGCCATCACGACTATTTTGGTTTTCTACCTGATTAATTTATTGGGTTTAAAAGCAAGTGCAAAAACACAAAATGTCTTAACAATCGTTAAAATAGCCCTGATTTTACTGCTTATCTCTGCCGTACTGTTTGGTACTCAAACGCAGGCCCAGATACCTGTTTTCAAAACCCAAACCGGTGCATTACCCACTTGGGCAGACTACGGAAAAGCGTTAGGTCTTTGTTTAATTGCGGTATCTTTCTCTTATGCAGGCTATGCACAGACCATAAATTTTGGAGGCGAAGTAAAAGATGCTAAAAAGGTGATTCCACGGTCCATCATTATCGGCTTAAGTATTATCGTAGCCCTTTACTTAATACTGAACTATGTTTATGTGAGCGTTATTGGTTTTGAAGAATTAAAAACAGCGGAAAGTATTGCTGCAATTTTAGCTTCAAAGATATTTGGTCCTGCAGGCTTTAAAATGCTTTCTGTAATCATTTTCGTTTCCGTAATGGGCTATGTAAACGTTAATCTATTAAGTAACCCTAGAGCAATGTTTGCCATGGGAGAAGAAGGCGCATTGCCTAAGATTTTCACTAAAACAGACCCGAAAACAGGCGTAATCACGCTGAGCTTGACGCTCTTCACCCTAATCGCAGTGGTGATTATTTTCTACGCCAAAACATTCGATAAAATTTTAAATTACACCATCTTTTTGGAAAGTATCAGCATGGCGAGCTCGGCGGCAACTATCTTCATTTTAAGAAAAAGAACTGCACATCTGGATCAAAAAACGATCTACACCGTCCCCTTATATCCCATATTGCCAATTATCTTTATTGGGGCCTATACTTTTGTTGCATTTAGTATTTATGCGGATGATCCGAATGCAGCGCTAAATGGTCTTTACATTTTTCTAGGCTTCCTAACCATTTATTTCATATCAAGATTCGTAAAAAAATAGTCGCCCAGGAGTTTTAAAGGGATTCAGCCTCGAAAGAGTCTGTTTAATTGACCGTACTCATATTCTTAATAAGGAAAGCCATTCACAAAGGATAAGTTGGCTTAAAAATCAAATCCAGTTCAATCGAGGAGGATCAGTTGAGATTATAGACTGATTGGCTGCTAATCTGTGAGGTAAGAAATCCTTACAAATTACCTAGAATAAAATGAAAAGTAACGCTGGTTTTACCAATTAAAAACAAGACCTTGCTTTAAAATAATTTAACCAAATTAATGAACAAAACCCTCTCTCTAAAACAAGAAATTGCTTACGCTGCAGGTATGATCGGCTGGAGTACGATGACAAACATTATCATTGTAATGCTGCCATTTTTCTACTTGCCCCCAAGCAATTCGGGATTACCCCCATTGGTCCCACAACTTGTTTTTTTGGGTGCGTTTAATATTTTATCAATTATCGCCGCCTCAGGCAGATTAGTTGATGCGGTATTTGACCCCTTTATTGCGGGTAAAAGCGACGCCAGTGAAAATCCAAATGGCCGTAGAATGCCTTTTATGAAGTGGGCAATTTTACCTGCTATGATCTTCTGCGGTTTGGTATTTTATCCTATAGAAAAGAGCGAAAGTTTGCATAATGCCTGGTGGCTTACTCTAACATTATGTTTATTTTTTGTATCGGTCACCACTTACATCATTCCCTATAATGCCCTATTAGCTGAAGTCACCAATACCCCTCGGCAGAAAGTAAAACTCTCCAGCTATCAGCAAGTGGGTTTTGTAATTGGCATCATCTTCTCTGCTTGCACCAACAACTTTGCCGATTTGGTTCAAAACCATTTTATGGTGGCAAACCGAAGTGAAGCTGTGCAGATTGCCATTTGGGCGCTATGCCTTTTATCCGGTCTGGTCATGCTGATGCCGATATTTTTCATTAATGAGAAAGAGTTTTCTGTAGCAAAGCCAACGCATGTTCCGCTTTGGCCAGCCATAAAAAACACCTTTAAAAACAGCAATTTCAAGTATTACTTGATTTCTGATTTTGCATTCTATACTGCCCTAAGTATCATCTCCAGTGGATTACTATTTTTTTGCACCGTTTTACTTGGTTTACCAGAATCAGAAGGAGGAAAATTTATGGCTGCAATGGTTTTTGCTTCGCTTTTATTTTATCCAGTGGTTACGTTAGGATCAGCGAAAATTGGCAAAAAACCTTTTGTCTTATTCGGCTTTGGTGTGCTGTGCATCATTTTTGTAACCATTTTCTTTTTAGGAAAACTACCTTTCGGCCCGTACACACAAATTTATCTTTTGGTCCTCTCTGCATCTTTCCCCCTTGCAGCCTTAGGCATTTTACCTACAGCAATCCTGGCAGACATCGCTCAAAAAGATACCATTGCAACTGGTGAGAATCATGAGGGCATGTTCTTCGCTGTTAAATATCTGTTTGTAAAATTAGGCCAGACGTTGGGCATCGCCGTTTTTGCCATGCTGACTATTTATGGGAAAGATCCGGGGAATGACTTTGGACTACGGCTAAACGGAGTAGTTGGCTTTGCGCTATGCTTGATTGCACTTGTTGTTTTCAGCCGGTTTAAAGAAGACAAATAAGCAGCTAAATTTTAGCGCAAACCAAAACGCATGAAACAACTTGTTCCATGCGTTTTGTTATGGTATTCAGTTGAGGTTTAATAGCCCGGACTTTGTTTTAAAGTACCTTTGCTCCTGTCAATCTGATCCTGTGGCAGAGGGAAGTACTCATCTCTTGCTTCAATATTAATTCCTTTGAGGTAATCAAAGAAGCCCCCTTCGAATGCAAAGTAGCTTTCGAGGGTCTGTTTAGCAATTCCCCAGCGCACCAAATCAAAAAAGCGGTGACCTTCCATAGCTAACTCCAGTCTACGTTCAAAACGCACAGCAGTCCTGGCATAAGTAGCATTAGGAAAAGCCGCATATGGACTCACTTTATATGCCGCAGCAGCTGCTCCGTTAACCAGTTGAGGAGTTATTTTTGCAGCCCTCTGCCTCACCAGATTCACTAGTGTCAAGGCTCTTGGTAAATCGCCCTTTTCTACTGCACATTCAGCCGCCATTAAGTAAACGTCGCCTAACCGAATCAAGTTAACATTTAGCCCGGTAACATTGGTTGTTCCAGGTGCTGATCCGCTGGTGATTTGAGCAGCTTCAATCGTGTTTTTAATAGGTAAAAATGGACCACCGTTGCTCGCATCACGAATCCAGGTATCGCCAGCCATTAATCCCCAATCGCGATAAGGAACCCCACGTCTGCCTAAAGTAGATTCAATTCTTGGATCTAACGGTAACGTTTTATCAACTACGTAACTATCTTTTGCTGCTTGTGATAATCCAAAATCAGATTTATAAGGGTCATTGCGGTAACTGCCATCTAATAAAGGCAGGCCGGTTGGATCTACTTTAAAAGCATTTGCTAAATCTATTGTTGGCTGGAAGAAACCACAGCAATTGATTGGCGTATTGCCGTAAGGGAAATTCAAAATATCGCCCACATTACCATTATCGCCCCCAGTGCCATCTGTACCTACAGAATGTTCAACTGCGAAGATGGCTTCCGCACCACCTTCTTTGGTAATGTCGAAATTATCTGAATAAGCCAATGTTGTAATGTCTGGTTTTGCAAGAATCACAGCATTTAATAAATCATAAGCTTCTGTGTATTTCTTCTGGTAAAGCAAAACTTTTCCAAGATAAGCCTGAGCTGCATATTTATCCACGCGGCCTCTTTGTCCACGAGGTTTAGTGGTAGAAAGGTTGGCAACAGCATATGTAAGATCTTCCACAATATTTGGATAGATATCTTTATCATTTGGCACAAAAGCACCGTTAGTGGTTTCTGTAATGTAAGGAACCTGCTTAAATACCCTCACTAAAAAGAAATAATAGTGTGCACGCAACAACCTGGCTTCACCCTGGATTTCTTTTGCACGTGCATCGCTGAACTTTCCGGCCGCTCCTCCAGTTTGCAAATTATTTAATACTTTAATGGTAGTATTTGCGCGTTGGATGCCTTCGAAGCACCTATCCCAAAGATTAGATAAATTATCATTGGTGCTGGTAGGCGAATGTTGTTCAATGGCATTCATGGGTGGCTGATCACCTACGCTACTCCCCTTGTGGGCATTGTCTGAGGCTACCTCTCCAAATAACCATTGGCTCGGTGCAGCACCATAATTGCCGTAGGTACCGTTCACGTTTCCGTTTAACAAACTGTAGGCACCAACTAAAAGCCCCTCCACTCCGTCTTGTGTAGTTAATTGCTCTTCTGTAAGTTCTCCCTGAGGCTGCAGTGTTAAGAATTCTCGCTTGCAAGACATGCTGCTGCAGATAAGTACGGAAAGAATAATATATTTTATATGTTTCATCATGATAATTTTAATTAAAACCCAACATTAATACCGATTAAAAACTGACGAGGTGAAGGATAAACTCCCTGATCTACCCCTGGAGCAGTAAAGCCATCAGTGATTTGACTGACTTCAGGATCTAATCCTGTGTATTTGGTAATGGTGAATAAATTCGTTGCACTTACATAAACCCTTAATCTGCTAATTTTTGAATTCGGGCCGAAAGCTTTAGCTGTTGGCACACTATAGCCTAACTGAATATTTTTTAATCTCACAAAGCTTCCATCCTGAATGTAATAACTGGAAGACGCAAATTCAAGATCAGATGCACCAGCATAAGCAGAAGGAATAAGGCTCGAAGTATTCGTTGGGCTCCAAGCATTTAATAACCGTGTGCTTTTCGCACCATCGAAAGATGGGAAGTCTGTGAAGTAACGGGTTGCTTCGAAAATATCATTCCCCTGAACGCTATAGATAAATGCAGAAATATCGAAATTACGGTAAGAAGCATTCAGGTTCACTCCTAAATTGAAATCAGGATTTGGATCTCCGATAATGGTACGGTCTTTTGGATCTAATACTCCATCACCATTAATATCCTGGTAACGAAGTCCGCCAACTCTCGCGCCAGCATAAGATGGATTGTTAGCAATATCCGCAGCACTTTGGTAAATTCCTGTAGTTTTATATCCGAAGAAAGAACCAAAAGGAGCACCTTCCTGTAACACACTGGTTTGAAGGCTTCTGTAGTTACCATAAATCTGATTTAAAATTCCAGGAGCCAGTTGCACGATTTTATTCTCATTTTTAGAAAAGTTTACACCAATATCGAATTTAAATGGACTATCCGCTTTTCTACCATAATGATAAGCTACGTTGAACTCAATCCCTTTATTGCTCATATCGCCAATGTTCACAAAAGGAGAACTACCCAACCCTACCACACTCGATGGTAATGGTAAGTTGTAAAGCATATCTGTAGTTTTCTTATCGTACCAGTCTAGTGATCCATCAACTGCACCATCCAGAATTGTGAAGTCTAAACCGATATTAAGGGATTTTAGAGATTCCCATTTCACATCGGGGTTTTGATAAGCGTTCTGACGTACACCAGTACTTAAACCGTTTCCACCACCAACAGCATAGGCAGCATTGATGATTGAACTTTCAAATCGGTTGAGATATTGATAAGCAGGAATCCGCTGATTTCCGGTTTGTCCGTAACCGGCCCGGATTTTCAAATCACTGATCCATTTCACATCTTTCATGAAATCTTCTTCAGAGATCCGCCATGCGCCACTTACCGCAGGGAAATTACCATATTTGTTATTTTCACCAAAGTTTGATGAACCATCACGACGAATGGTAAAGCTGGCCAGGTAGCGATCATCGAAAGAGTAATCTAATTTGGCAAATAAAGAGTATAGCGATCCAATTGATCCTGTACTTGAATTGCTGATATTAGAAGAACCCGTATTTAAATAGTAGTAATCCGGATTACCTAAAAGGAAGAAATCATTTCTACCTGCATTTAGTTGTCTTGACCTAGACCTGATGGCTTCCGTACCAATTAACGCATTCACACGGTGTTTCTCGTTAAATACTTTACTATAATTTAAAGTATTGGTCCATGTCCATTCGGTATTATAGCCCTGATATTCGTTCAGGTTATTGGAATTATTTCCTTCAGAGAATTCGAGGTTAGGATAACGCATCGATAAACCGTTATAGTTTTCATAACGTAACCCGAAATTCGTTCTTAATACCAATCCTGGAATGATGTCACCTTCTCCGAAGATATTTCCGAAGAAGAAATTATTTTTGTTTTTATTGTCTTTTGCCCGGTATAAGAAAGCTAAAGGATTTTCTGCATTACCCAACTGGCTGCCACGGCTACCAGCGAAATTACCGTTGATATCATAAACCGGGATGATTGTTGGAATGCGATAAGCCCAACCTAATGCACTTCCCTGATCCTGGTAACCACCTGGAAGATTCGGATTAACACCAAATCCATAGCCTTCAGAATAGCTATATTGTGCATTTTCACCAAAACGAACACGTTTGTTAAATGCGGAAATCCCAGTATTAGACCTGAAATTATAGCGTTTGAAACCGGTGTAGTCTATCGTTCCTTTTTGATTAAGGTAACCTGCAGAAACCGCATAAGTTGCATTTTCACCGCCACCAGTAGCACCTAACTGATAATTTTGAACCGGAGCAGCTTTGGTGATTTCATCGAACCAGTTGGTACCGGCTTTGTTGGCACGGGTAATCTGGTAGAACAAGTTTGGATCGCGGCTATAGTTATATTTAGATGGATCCGCATCAGCAGCAGTAACATCCTGACCTAACTTAGATCCTGCTACTAAGTATTCAGGTAAAACAGGAGTAGTTCCTGAGCCGTAGTTTCTACCTGCAGCAACTGTTTTTCCGGCATTTTTATATCCGTCGAATACATACTGTGCATATTGCTGTGGGTTCATCATTTCAGGGAAACTGCCTGATCTTGGCACTTGTGTACCATAATAAGAATCAACAGTGATTTTTGGTGCACCACCAACACCTTTTTTTGTGGTGATAATTACAACACCATTGTTTGCTCTAGAGCCATAAATAGAGGCAGAAGAAGCATCTTTTAGTACCTGCAAACTTTCAATATCATTTTGGTTAAGCCATGATAGTTTACCTTCAAAAGGCACTCCATCAATTACGTAAAGCGGCTCATTGTTGTTGATAGTACTCGTACCACGAATCCGGATTTGAGGCGTAGAACCTGGAGCACCATCGTTTATAATCTGAACACCCGTAGCCTTACCCTGTAACGCTTCTACAGCACTCGCAGCCGGCTGGGCTTTTAAAAGATCCATACTCACCACCGCAACCGCTCCTGTTAAATCCTTTTTCCGCTGGGCAGAGTAACCCGTTACCACAACCTCAGTAAGGTTATTATTTTCAGCCTGCAGTACTACTGCAATATTAGTCTGACTACCTACAGGTACCTCCTTGTTTATAAAACCAATAAAGGAAATAACCAAAACATCAGTAGGTTGTACACTGAGAGAAAATACGCCGTTTGCATCTGTTGTGGTCCCGCCAGTTGCATTCTTAATTTTAATTGTTGCGCCTACAATGGGAAGTTTGTCATCACTGGCAATGATTTTACCAGTAATTTTAGTTTGGGCGGTTGCGCCGATGGCATACAACAAACCCAAGCACAGAAGAAGGAAGCCCCTCCTGAAAAAGGATAGATTTTGTGTCATAGTTTATATATTGGTTAGTATTAGTTTTCGCTTCGAATTAACCAGCTTTAGTAAAGTGGTTTAAATTCAGTCAGGTGTTTATCAGCAATGACTATGAAAATTAAAGATGAGATCTCCACTGGATCGAAAATGTGTAATCGCAATTAAATGAAAGCATAAGAAACTGCTTTGAAGAGTAGGTACTTGTCGTGCCATAGAAAATGATTTAGTTGGTTAGAAATTAGTCAGTTTAATTAGACATATAACAGATAAACTGCACAATGCTGATTACAAACTATTTACAATTTAATAAAAATAAAATACGCAACCAAAACATAATTCTTTTTTGGGCTGAACTTATCGCACAATTAATCTTTTTCGTTGTTAATCTGATCCATAAGCCTATAATAGCGGCTAAAATAATTTTATCATTGCTTACCGATTATTTCTGTATCTTTGCCGCTGAAGCAGGAATATGGGCTTGTCATTCTGAATGGCATATTCTCTCCGCAAGTTAGTCCTTCAACAAATGATTGTTCTAGCTTCTTCGATAAATATTACATAGAAACATACATGTTATTCAAAGAATTAAACCTCATAGAGCCAATTTTACAGGCACTTGAGAAAGAAGGTTATACTCAACCTACCCCAATACAGGAGCAATCCATCCCCACTATATTAAAAGGAAAAGATTTATTAGGTTGTGCACAAACAGGAACGGGTAAAACTGCTGCTTTTGCCATCCCAATGTTGCAATTATTGCACGAAAAACACATCAATACCAAAGCCACAAAAAATATTAAGGCTTTAGTACTCACACCTACCCGCGAACTTGCCATTCAAATTGAAGAAAGTTTCAAAGCTTATGGCAGTAATTTGAATTTACGCCGACTGGTAATTTTTGGAGGAGTAAGCCAACACTCCCAAGTAGAAGCACTTAAAAAAGGTGTCGATATTTTAGTGGCCACACCAGGTCGTTTACTAGATTTAATGAACCAGGGTTTCATCAGCCTAAGCACCATCGAACTTTTTGTTTTGGATGAGGCTGATCGGATGTTAGATATGGGCTTTATTCACGATGTGAAAAAAGTTGTAGCTAAATTACCTGCAAAACGTCAGACTTTATTTTTCTCTGCAACAATGCCAGATGAAATTCAAAAGTTGGCGAATACGATTTTATCTAATCCAACGAAAGTTGAAGTTACACCAATCTCTTCTACTGCAGAAACCATCGTTCAATCTGTTTATTTCGTTGATAAGCCAGATAAAAAGAAATTATTAATCCACCTGCTAGAGGATAAAGACATTCAAACGGCCTTGGTTTTTACCAGAACTAAACATGGTGCAGATAGAATTGTAAAAGATTTAGGCTTTGCTGGAATTAAATCTGCCGCTATCCACGGTAATAAATCACAAAATGCCCGTCAGCGTGCATTAACAGATTTCAAAGATAGAAAAATCCGAGTTTTGGTAGCAACCGATATCGCTGCCCGAGGTATTGATATCGATCAGTTGTCCCACGTTGTAAACTACGAATTACCAAATATTCCAGAATCTTATGTACACAGGATTGGCCGTACCGGTCGCGCTGGTGCAAATGGAATTGCAATTTCTTTCTGTGATGCAGAAGAGAACGAATATTTATTGGATATCCAGAAACTGATCAAAATTACTTTACCAGTAGTTGATGATCATCCTTATCCATTAAGTTGGGAAAGTATGCTGGCTAAAAACCAGGTAAAACGCAAACCACAGGCCCAATCTAAAGGCGGTGGCGGTGGTGGTGCCAGAAAAAGCGGCGAGGGCAACATGAGCGGTAAACCGAGGAATGCAAGCAGTCAGAGAAAATTTGGCGGAAACAGAAGAAAGAGAGATTAGCATTAAAGAATAAAGCGAAAACCCAGGTTGTGAAAACAGCCTGGGTTTTTTGCTATTAATATTAGCCATTGGCTGAAGCCAAAGGCGATGAATAGGTAAGTTGGTTAAGCATAGCGGAAAAACGGACTCTATTTAACGAGATTTTCTAACCATTGGCTAAGGCCAAAAAGAGCATAGGTTAGCTAATAGGCTGAATAAGCTTTCTGATTGAAGCGAACGCTTCGTGTTTCGTGTTTAAAAAGAAGATCTTTCAAAAACTGCGAGCCTGACATATATTCGGTAAGCGAGACGAAATCCAAGGCTACCGCCAGTAACTTAAATAAAGAATAAGAATCATCGAATTAAAATTTCTGCAAACAAAAAATAAACAAGAAAGCCCTGATTTGCGCTCGCAGATCAGGGCCTTTTTATAGACTTTGAAAAAAGCTTTAAGCTTTAGTCTTTTAGCTTAAAGCACCACATTGATAATCTTTCCTTTTACAAAAATGACTTTCTTCGGTGTCTTGCCATCTAAAAACTTTTGAAATTGCTCATTAGCAAATAAAATGGCTTCTACTTCCGATTGAGCTAAAGTTAAACTCAAGTTTAGGTTCATCTTCATTTTACCATTTACAGAAACAGGATAAGCAAATTCGTCTTCCACCAGGTGTTCCGGATTAAAAACCGGGAAACCTGTATGAGATAGCGTTCCTGACTCATTACCTAATTGTACCCAAAGCTCTTCGCAAATATGTGGCGCATATGGTGATAAAATCACCACCATATCCTGTAGAATACTTCGTTTGTTAGATTTAAGATCTGTTAATTCGTTTACTGCAATCATGAAACTGGAAACAGAGGTATTGAAAGAAAAGCGTTCAATATCATCCTGAACTTTTTTGATAATCTTATGTAAAGTTTTCAGCTCGGCTTTTGTAGGTTCAGCATCTGAAACCGTGAATTCCCACGCTTCGTTGTGGAATAACCTCCAAAATTTACGCAAGAATTTGAAAACACCTTCGATACCATTGGTGTTCCAGGGCTTACTTTGCTCCAATGGACCTAAGAACATTTCATACATCCGCAACGTATCTGCGCCATAACGCTCAATCAAATCATCAGGATTTACCACATTGAATTTTGATTTAGACATTTTCTCTACCTCAACTCCGCAGATATATTTCCCGCCCTCAAGAATGAATTCCGCGTTTGCATACTCTTCTCTCCAAGCTTTGAATTTATTTAGATTTAAGTTATCATTCTCTACAATATTTACATCAACATGCAATGCAGAAGTTTTGTATTCTTTCCTTAGTCCTGCTGAAACATAAGTATTAGTTGGCTTGCCATTTTCGTCATTAATTCGATAAACAAAACTACTTCTACCCTGAATCATGCCCTGATTAATCAGTTTCTTGAAAGGTTCTTCCTCTTTGGTGTAACCTAAATCTTTCAAAAACTTGTTCCAAAACCGGCTATATAACAAGTGACCAGTGGCATGTTCAGAACCGCCGATATATAAATCAACCGCTTGCCAGTATTCAACCGCTTCTTTTGAAGCGAAGTCAGTATCATTATTGGCATCCATGTAACGGTACCAGTACCAGCTACTTCCAGCCCAACCCGGCATGGTGCTGAGTTCGTAATGATCACCAGCAGGAGGCGTCCAGTTATCTGCTCGAGCTAATGGAGGCTCACCAGTTTCCGTTGGCAAATACTTATCGATTTCCGGCAAAATCAACGGCAACTCTTCTTCCTTAATTAAATAGGGTAAATTGTCTTTAAAATACACTGGAATGGGTTCGCCCCAATAACGCTGGCGACCAAAAATCGCGTCGCGCTGGCGGAAATTAACTTTTGCTTTGCCTACACCTTTCTCTTCTAACCAGTTATTCAAAAGCGGTACCGCTTCTTTATAAGTTAAGCCATTGATGAAATCTGAATTGATATAAGTTCCTTCTTTGGTAGGATCTGCCTGCAGTTCTATCTCTTTTTGACCGTCCAAAATTTGGATAATCGGCAAATTGAAATGCGTTGCAAATAACCAGTCGCGCTGATCGCCACTTGGCACACCCATCACCGCACCTGTCCCATAACCTGCAAGCACATAGTCAGCAATCCACAGAGGAACACGCGCTCCATTAACCGGATTGATTACATAGGTACCCGTAAAAGCACCTGAAACCGTTTTGGTATCAGCCATGCGGTCTAACTCTGATTTCTTTTTCGTTTGAGAAATATAATTTTCAATATCCTGTTTCTGCGCTGGGGTAGTCAACTGAGCCACCCATTCATGCTCGGGTGCCAGAACCAGGTAAGACACGCCGAAAATGGTATCTACCCGGGTTGTGAAAACCTCTATATAGTCTGAAGTCAGGAGTCCGGACTCAGGAGTCTCACCTGCAGACCGTAAATCTTCAATCTTAAATTTAACTGATGCGCCAACGCTCTTACCAATCCAGTTGCGTTGCATTTCCTTAATTGGTTCGGGCCAATCGATGGTATCCAATCCTTGCAATAGCCTGTCAGAATAAGCAGTGATTCTCATGCTCCACTGCATCATTTTTTTCTGCTCTACCGGAAATCCGCCGCGCTCCGAGAAACCATCTTTAACCTCATCGTTCGCCAAAACAGTGCCCAGCGCCGAACACCAGTTTACGGTACTTTCTCTAAGATAGGTTAAACGGTATTTTAATAATTCAATCTGTTTCTCCTCGTCTGTGAAGGTAGCCCAATCACTTGGTAAAAACGATCTTACATCTTCATCGCAAGCCGCTTTAACATCAGCAGAGCCAGATGAATTGAATTTTTCAATTAAAGTGGTAATATCTTCCGCCCGATCATTTTCCAGGTTATACCAGGAATTAAACAGCTGCATAAAAATCCATTGCGTCCACTTATAATAAGATGGATCACTGGTGCGCACCTCGCGGCTCCAATCGAAAGAAAAACCGATTTGATCTAGCTGGCGACGATAAGTTGCAATATTTGCTTCTGTTGTAATGGCCGGATGCTGACCAGTTTGTATGGCATATTGTTCTGCTGGCAAACCGAAAGAATCATAGCCCATCGGATGCAAAACATTGAAGCCTTTAAGGCGCTTGTATCTCGAAAAAATATCAGATGCAATGTAACCCAGTGGGTGACCAACGTGCAAACCTGCTCCCGATGGATAAGGAAACATATCTAACACATAGTATTTTGGTTTTGTAGAATTGCTTTCGGCTTTAAATGTTTGATGATCTGCCCAGAATTTCTGCCACTTTTGTTCTATTTCTTTGAATTGGTAATCCATTGCAAGTTTTAAATTTTTAAAGGAGCGAAAATACAGAAATAAAGGGGCTTAGTAAAGCCAAAACAAAAAAACGTAGGCTGAAGCCAGATGGCAATGAATTGAACCTCAAAACATCAAGGCAGTTTAGAGGAAAAACCCCACACCTCTATTATTTTATCGGCATATCTTTTCTTCCTGAATCTTCAACAAATTTAATATCCTTACCACTGGTTTAAGTTGTCTGGCAAACCTTATATATCTGGACATAAAAAAAAAAGCGCCATTGGCTATTAAAACCAATGGCGGAAGGCAAACATTAGGGAATTAGCCTTTTATCTCGTTAAGTAATAAGTTTTTACAATATTGGTTTTATCAATTTTTGCAGTAAACTGAAACTGTGTACCAGTAATGTTCGCCACGGTACAATAAGAAGTTCCTTCGGGAAAAACCATCCAGAATTCGTTACCGAGTGAAGTACTATAAGTGCCGATAGTACGCTGATTGGTTAAACCCAATTCTACCTGGTCATCGTTATTGGATTTGAAGTCCATATAATCATCTCTTGTATAATTGAACGTTCCGTTAAGAGATGTATTGGTATTTCCTGATACTTCGATCTTGTTTACAGTCCATTTCCCCATAATCCGGGCCTTTAAAGAAGTCTCATCCTTCTTGCAAGAAAACAAAGCCGTAGTAGCTATAAGAAGTAATCCAATAATGGTAATTTGTTTTTTCATTTAGGTAGATTTAAGTTTTAGTTATGATTGAGTAACGTGATTCTTCTAAATTTCGTACTGATTTTGAAAAAAGTCTGCAACTAAAATTCATCTATAGCACCTAAACTAAATCGTTTGCCAATGCGTTAAAGTTCATTTAGAACTGTTTATATTGGAGTTTATCAGGTATAATTTATATTTTCGCAAAAACAAAATTCAAATACATGGAAGAATTCGAAGTAAGTGATGCATCCAAGAAAACCAAAACCGTTTATATCTCTACGATAATAAGTATCGCGCTGGTTTTATTAATGCTGGGCCTGCTTGGGTTGGTACTTGTACATGCCAAAAACCTGTCTAATTACGTAAAAGAAAATATTGTTTTAAACATTATTGTTGATGAGGGCGCAAAAGAGGCAGATGTTTTAGCATTTCAGAAAGAATTAAATGCAAACCGTGCGGTGAAACAAACGCAATACGTAAACAAAGAGTTGGCGGCCAGAAATCTGACTCAGGATTTGGGTGAGGATTTTGTTAACTTTTTAGGTTACAACCCTTTAACCTCTACTTTTGATGTTTACCTAAAAGCTGAATATGCCAACAATAAAAGCATCGAAGGCTTAAAAGCCAGTATTTCTAAAAATCCTGTGGTGAAAGAAGTGGTTTACCAAAGTTCTTTAATAGACATGGTAAATAAAAACATCAATACCATAGGTTTAATTATTTTAGCTTTTGCTGCATTACTTTTAGTCATCTCCATCGCTCTGATTAACAACACTATACGTTTAGCAATTTACTCACAAAGATTTTTAATCAAGAGTATGCAGCTGGTTGGTGCAACGAAAAACTTTATCCGACGTCCTTTTCTATTATACGCGGCTTTACATGGATTAATTGCAGCTTTTATAGCCATCATTATCCTTTTAGCTACTTTAATTTATGCACGTAAAGAAGTTCCGGAAATCATTATCCTAAACAATTACAAAGAATTTGGCTTTGTATTCGTTGGCTTAATAATTATTGGAATATTTATTACTGGCATCAGTACCTGGTTTGCAGTAAGCAGGTATTTACGTTTAAAATCTTACAATCTTTATAGATAATGGCTTTAGAAAAAAAGACAAGTCCAATTACGAAGGACGCCAAAAGCGAATTGGTTTTTACCAAAAAAAACTATCAGTTATTGTTGATTAGCATTGGAATTGTAGCGTTAGGCTTCATTTTAATGATGGGTACAACAGGGGATATTTATGATTTCAGACGAACCTTATTGGCACCACTTGTTGTTCTTTTCGGTTTCGCTTTCGGTATTTACGCTATTCTTAAAAAGTAACCAAACTTAAATTTTACTGGAGAGACTAATAAGTAATAACATGATTTTAGTTAGACTATCTGTATTGGATTTTTTAAAGAATCCTCTCACAATAGGCTGCGAGTAATCATTTACAACTAACCTAGCCTTTTCTCCACTCATTAAAAAATATATGAATTCTTTTGAAGCCATCGTCCTCGCTATTATTGAAGGACTGACTGAGTTTTTGCCTGTATCAAGTACAGGGCATATGATCATCGCGTCATCATTTATGGGTATAGCAAGCGACCCATTTGTAAAACTTTTTACCATTGCCATTCAGCTAGGCGCTATCTTATCTGTACTGGTATTGTATTTCAAAAGATTTTTTAAATCCATTAACTTTTACATCAAACTGGTGGTGGCCTTTATCCCGGCGGCAGTGTTTGGTTTGTTATTAAGTAAAAAAATAGATGAGCTATTGGAAAGTCCGATGGCAGTAGGAATTTCTTTACTCGTAGGCGGCGTAATTCTGCTTTTTGTAGACAAGTGGTTCAATAATCCTACCATTCATGAAGAAGAAGAAATAAATTACGCAACTGCGCTAAAAATTGGCTTTTTTCAATGCATCGCCATGATTCCTGGGGTTTCCCGCTCTGGCGCAACCATTATTGGGGGTATGACACAGAAATTAAGCAGAAAGTTAGCTGCCGAATTTTCATTCTTTTTAGCAGTTCCAACCATGTTTGCCGCTACAGGCAAAAAGTTATTCGATTTCTATAAAGAAGGTAACACCATTACCCACGAGCAAGTTAACCTGTTGGTGATTGGAAATGTAGTGGCCTTTATTGTAGCACTCTTAGCCATCAAAAGCTTTATCGGTTTCTTAAATAAACACGGCTTTAAAATGTTTGGCTACTATAGAATCGTGGCCGGACTTGTAATTATTATATTGTTGCTTAGCGGCCACTCAATGCAAATTATTTAATCTGTATCTTTGCGCAAAAAAGATTTGTGAGTACAGAAAATTCAAAGTTCAAAGATTTTAATTTTGCCGAGGGCGAACTGCTTTTAATTAACAAACCATACAAATGGACGTCTTTTGATGTAGTAGGCAAAATCCGAAACTCTTTAAAACCATTAAAATTAAAGGTGGGCCACGCAGGCACACTTGATCCTTTAGCCACAGGGCTATTAATTATCTGCACCGGGAAGTTAACCAAACAGATAGATACCTTCCAGGCAGAGGAAAAAGAATATACCGGCACCATGATACTCGGCGCCACTACACCATCCTTTGATATGGAAACGGAAGTGGATCAGACTTTCGATATTTCAGCCATTACCGACGAGCAGATTTATGCTGCCACAACGCCTTTTACCGGAGATATTGAACAATATCCACCAGCCCACTCTGCAGTAAAAATTAATGGGGAGCGTTTATATGTTAAAGCCCGCTTAGGCGAAGAAGTAGAATTGCGAAAACGCTTTGTAACTGTTCCTGCTTTTGAAATTACCAGAATCGAACTCCCTGAAATTGATTTTCGCATTGTTTGTAGCAAAGGCACATACATTCGCTCACTGGTATCAGATTTTGGCAAAGCACTAAACAGTGGTGCTTATTTATCAAAACTTACCAGAACAAGAAGCGGAAACTTTTTGCTCTCAAATTCGTTTGAGGTTTTGGAGCTTGTTAATTATATTCGTAACAAGAAAGAGGAAACTAAAATTCAGGAGTAAAGATGAACCGAATAAAAAACAAGAATGCCCGGTTTGCAAAAGAAATTATTTTGATTGCTGCAGGGGTTGCTTCAGCTTGTTTTGGTTTAAAAAGTTTTTTAATGCCCAGTCATTTTATCGATGGTGGCGTTACGGGTATTTCGCTACTGTTAAGCACTTTAACCGGCTGGAATCTCTCTTACCTTATTGCCCTCATCAATATTCCTTTTGTAATATTGGGTTTCAGGCAGATTGGAAAAGGCTTTGCCATTAAAACCGCCATTGCCATCGCCGCCTTATCGGTGGCCTTAATCGTATTGCCCTTTCAGCCCATTACGCATGATAAATTGCTCATTGCATTTTTTGGCGGATTATTTTTAGGTGGAGGAATTGGCCTGGCCATGCGTGGCGGATGCGTAATTGATGGCACTGAAGTGCTTGCGCTTTATATCAGTAAAAACAGCATTTTAACCGTAGGTAACATTATCCTCATTTTAAACATCATTATCTTCGCTTTTGCGGCCTACTTCTTAAATATCGAGACTGCACTTTACGCCATACTAACTTATTTATCAGCCTCTTATACCATCGATTTTATTGTTAATGGGATAGAACAGTACACTGGCGTAACTATTATTTCAGAGCATCAGGAAGAAATCAAAAGTTATATCATCACCGAAATGAAACGTGGGGTAACCATTTACAAAGGCGAAGGTGGCTATGGCGAAAGAAAAGATATAGATATTGTTTTTACCGTTGTAACCAAGCTGGAGATGAGCAAATTGCAAACTGCCATTAGAAATATAGATGCTGATGCCTTTGTAATACAGCAACAAATTGCAGACTTGAAAGGTGGCGTAGTGAAGCGCCATGCATTACATTAATAAATTAATTATAGAAATTTGGGCGTGTCCCCAAGCGACGCAAGGGGTCGGACTGTAAGCTATATCTTTTTCGTTTTTATCACCTTCATTATTGAGAAAAAACAGAAAAGGATGCCGCTTCCATCCCTCACGCAGAACCCATAGCTTAAAAGATTATCCATTGAAAATATATCATAACCTATCAGAATTTACCAAGCTGAGCAATGCAATAGTAACTATCGGCACCTTTGACGGCGTTCATTTCGGACACCAGAAAATTATTAAACAACTGGTTGCAAAAGCCAAAGCAGATCACGGTGAAAGTGTAATCTTAACCTTTTTCCCGCATCCAAGACTCATTATCGATCCAGAAAACCAGGACCTGAAGATGATCAATACCATTAATGAAAAGGCAGAAATATTGAAAAGGCTCGGCGTAGATCATTTAATCATTACGCCTTTTACACGAGATTTTTCCAATCAACTTCCAGAGAATTATATCAAGAATACATTGGTGAATGACATCGGCACTAAACACATCATTATCGGTTATGATCACCGTTTCGGCAAAGACCGTTCGGGCAATCTTGCAGACCTGAAGGCAGCAGGCATTCATTTTGGTTTTACGGTAGAGGAAATTATGGAACAAGATATTCATGATGTAGCCGTAAGTTCAACCAAAATCCGTCAGGCACTTCTTGCCGGAGACGTTGGACTGGCATCAGATTACTTAGGTTACGCGTTTTCCATTTTCGGGAGAGTAATAAAAGGCGATAAAATTGGCAGAACCATTGGCTTCCCAACAGCCAATATCTTTGTAGAAGAAACGTATAAACTTATTCCGGGCGATGGTATTTATGCCGTAACGGTGGAGATGGAGGTTAGGAGTTCTGACTTGGAAGTTGAGGCCCCAGAATCTTCAACCTTAAACTTTAAACCTTTTAAAGGCATGGCCTATATTGGCCAAAGGCCAACCATCAACGGCATGACCCGAAATATCGAAGTCAATATCTTCGACTTTAACCAAGAGATTTATGGGCAGGATATAAAAATGAATTTCTTAAAATTCCTCCGTCATGATGTAAAATTCACTGGCTTAGAGGCATTAAAAATACAACTTCAACAAGATAAAGAAGATACATTAGCTTACTTTTCATCGCTCGAATAGCTAGGCGTAATCTAAATTTAACTTTAAAAAAACCCTCATTTTCGCTATATTAGCGGCAATGAGGGTTTTTTATATCATATTTTTTTTCAGTACACTGTTGAGTTTCGCAAGCTTTGCTGGTCCAAAAAAAAATACTGCCTTAAAAAATCATTCTACACAAATCACTACATTTTCCAAAAGATACAACCTGAAATTTAATTTTGGTATTGCTGCTGATCAGGAAAATATCCAAAAAGATTTAATCAATAGCACCCTCGTTAAAATCCTTTTGGATCTATTTGCTGTTCTCCTTATTGTAATGCTTCTTTCCTTACCTGCTAAAATAGGTGATTCGATTTTGAAGCGACTGAAATACAATTACTGGTGTTTACTTGAAATGCTTTACCCGAAACACGTTTTCTGGTAATTCTTTGAGTTCGCCGCCATCAGGTGGAATACGAAAGCCGGTTCAGCCGGGAATCTTTTTACCATAATACTGATTACCATAATGCATTTACCAGATTTAATTGCCGATTTAGGATTAATTCTTGCCGCAGCAGGAATTACCACACTCATATTTAAAAGAATAAAGCAACCTTTAGTTTTAGGTTATATATTAGCAGGCTTACTCGTTGGGCCACATTTAGATTTTTTTCCATCAGTTACCGATACCAAAAGCATCAACATTTGGGGCGAGATCGGTGTTATCTTCCTACTCTTCAGTCTTGGCTTAGAATTTAGTTTCAAAAAACTGGTCAAAGTTGGGGGTTCAGCCTCCATCACAGCAATAGTGGAAGTCGTTTTCATGCTGCTCATCGGTTTTGCTGCTGGTAAGTTAATGGGTTGGAAAACCATGGATAGTATCTTTCTTGGTGGCATTTTGTCCGTTTCCTCTACCACCATTATCATCAGGGCTTTTGAAGAACTGGGCGTTAAACACAAGAAATTTGCTGGTTTGGTATTCGGGGTGCTTATTGTAGAAGATTTAGTGGCAATTTTGCTACTTGTTCTGCTGTCAACAGTTGCTGTTAGTCAGCAATTTGCAGGTAGTGAAATGCTGATTTCCATTGCTAAGCTGGCCTTCTTCCTAGTTCTTTGGTTCTTAGGTGGGATATTTCTCATCCCTACTTTTCTTAAAGCGACTAGAAAGCTCATGAACGACGAAACCATGTTGGTAGTTTCTTTAGCATTGTGTTTAATCATGGTATTGCTGGCTGTAAAAGTGGGCTTCTCGCCAGCATTAGGTGCTTTTATTATGGGTTCCATCCTGGCTGAAACCACGCAAGCAGAAAGAATAGAACACCTTACCAAATCGGTGAAGGATTTATTTGCTGCGGTCTTCTTCGTTTCTGTTGGTATGCTGATCGACCCAAGAATTTTGATCGACTATGGCCTGCCCATCCTAATTGTAACACTAGCTACAATTTTAGGCAAATTTTTAAGCTCAAGCCTTGGCGCATTACTTTCCGGGCAGCCCTTAAAAACTTCGGTTCAGTCTGGCATGAGCTTAGCCCAAATTGGCGAATTCTCGTTCATTATCGCTACACTTGGATTAACGTTAAAAGTAACAAGCGACTTCCTTTATCCAATCGCAGTGGCTGCATCAGCCATCACTACCTTTACAACTCCATATTTAATTAAGCATTCAGAATCATTTTATAACTTTTTGAATAGAATCCTCCCTAAAAAATGGCTTGATGGGATTTCGAGGTATAGTTCAAGTACTGCCGGAATGACCACCCTAAGCGATTGGAAAATTCTTTTGCGCAGTTATGCTTTCAATACTGTAATTCATTCGGTAATTATTGTAGCCATAATGTTCCTTGCATCAAGATATATTCAGCCTTTTATTGCCAATAACTTTGTAAACGGCATGAAATCCACCATTATCAGTTTAGTGGTTTCGTTCACCATTATGGCTCCTTTTTTATGGGCACTTTCCATCAGGAGAATTCAGAAAACAGCTTATTCTCATTTATGGCTCAGCAAAAAGTTTACACGTGGCCCGCTCATTGCCATCGAAGCCTTTAGAATTGCGTTAGGTGTGTTTTTTGTAGGCTTCCTGGTTTATGAATTTTTCAATACCTGGGTGGCTGCAGGAATAGCATTAGTACTCATTGTATTGATGATGTTTATCTTTTCCAGAAAGCTCCAGACATTTTACAATAAGCTGGAGAAACGTTTTATCTTAAACCTGAATGCCAGAGAAAATCAGAAACCGGATATCTTACCATGGGATACCCACTTAACAGAACTTGTGGTTTCACCAGAATCTGAAGTGGTTGGCCAAACCCTTTCCAGCCTGATGATTCGTGAGAAATATGGTGTAAACATTGCCATGATAGAACGTGGCCGAACAACTATTCCAACACCGGGCAGAGATGAAAGGCTTTACCCTAACGATAAATTACTTTTGATTGGTGCAGATGATCAACTGGCAGCAGTAAAGGGAATTTTAGAAGTAGATATTCCTGAAACAGAAAGCGAGAAAAACTTCCCTGATAAGGAAATGACCTTACAGAAGGTTGTGGTTAATTTTGAATCTCCTGTTTACGGGTTAAGTATCAGAAATGCCGGCGTTAGGGAAAAAGCGCAAGCCTTAATTGTTGGCATTGAACGCGGAACAGAAAGAATCTTAAATCCTTCATCTGATTTTACCTTCGATAACGGAGATGTAATCTGGATTGTAGGGAATAAAAAAAAAATTAAAGAGGTAATATAGCTAGTCGAGAGTCTTTAATCATGAGTCTTGAACCGATATAGCCTTACGATTATAGACTCCCGAATAAAGACTTATTTTTTTATATTCGCATACAACCATACCTATGAAAGTTGATATAGAAAAGAGTGAGTTTCTTGATGAAATGATTGAGCAATGGAAAAACGATGGCTTAATCAATGAGGAAACAGGAAACAAGCTTAGACAAAGCTATGAAGCTAAAAATTTTGACTGGTTAAGGCTTGCACAGTATGCTTTTTGGGTGGCTTTGGCTTGTGGTTTTATTGCTTTAGGATCGCTCTTAATTGATAATTCTATTCTTAACTACCTCAAACGCGTTTACAATACGCCAAATATTGTTATTGCCTTAGTCTCTGCATGCCTGGCAGGGTGGCTTTATATCTTAGGTTTCCGAAGAAAGAAAAAACTTCCCAACTTACGTTTCAGTAATGAAGCAATTGTTTTTTCTGCAATATTACTCACCGCAAATGCAGTTGCCTATTTTGGGAAATCGCTGGATAATGGTTCTGGAAACTTCACAATATTGATTTTAATCTCCGTATTTATTTATGGTGGGCTGGGTTATATCTTCAACTCAAAATTGATCTGGATTTTTGCCCTGATATCTTTAGGTGCCTGGTTTGGAACAGAGACTGGTTATCTCAGTCGCTGGAACTATTATTTCCTCGGCATGAATTACCCGCTTCGGTTTGTAATTTTTGGGGCTGCGCTTACGGCGTTATCCTTCCTCATGAAATTAATTCCAAAAACCAAGCAGTTTTTTCAGGTAACCTACCTCGCGGGAATGGTTTACTTATTCATCTCCCTTTGGGCATTATCGGTATTTGGAAACTTCGCAAGCCTGGAGGAATGGTATTCCGTTCGGCAATTAAACTTATTTTATTGGGCATTAATTTCTGCTGCAGTTTGTGTGGCCAGTACCTTATACGGCCTCAAATACCGCGATGATATTGCCAGGGAGTTCGGAATCACCTTTCTTTTTATAAATCTCTATACCCGCTATTTTGAATATTTCTGGGATAGCTGGCACAAGGCGCTTTTCTTTTCTGTACTTGCAGCATCATTCTGGCTTATTGGCAGAAAAGCAGAAAAAATCTGGAATCTAGAGTTTTTGAAGTAAAAAGTGTTTTTGGCAAAAAAGATTGCTTCAAGATGAGGCCAAGAGTTTACAAAAAATATATGGATTCAATTAGCGTTTTTCGTCTGACGTTTTTCGTCTCAGGGGTAGGCTTCCTGCTTTGGTCTTTAAAGTTGCTCTTGATCTATTCTGAGGTTAATCATTTCTATAATGAGGGGCTGAGCAATAAGCCTTACCATCCTGCTTCCCCTCCCCTAACTCCCACTGTCCAACTTCCCATTCCCTTAAAGAATAACAACGATCTGTTTCACAATCAGGTAAGCTGCCAATACATAAAGAAATATGGCAATGGATTTATTGATAATCAAGCTGCTTAAAGCAAATTTTTCCTGAATAAAGGTAGCAAAGTGAGCATACAGATAAAGTGCACCTGCAGAACCGAAGCCAGAACCTACCGCAAAAATGATCAGTGATAGGTAATCTGTTTTTATCCACTCATGCAAAATTACATAGTTACCAAAAAATAGCCAGAAGGGAATTTGAACAGGGTTTAACACCCCCAGGATTAAGCCGTACAATACACTGCCGCTCCGCTTATCTTCCTTTTTGTTACTGGTGATCGGCACCTTCTTTCTGTTTACCCAGGTAATGGTTCCCATAGTAATAAACATGAGAATCATGAAGCAATCTACCAAAGTGCCTAACCTCACTTCGCTTACTGCTTCATTTGGGTTGATATCGCTCATGGCCCAGCGTGCAAAACGCATCATCCCGAAGGTAAAAAATATCTCTACGCACGAAAATGACAGGATGAAGTACCACACCTGCCGCATGCCCTTATTAATGGCAAGCTGCGCAACCGTAAGATTGATGTTACCAGGGGGAATATAGCCCATGGCATTGAGAATGATGCCTATAAAAAAGGTTAGAAAAAGCATTGCCGAAATTATGGATTTAAATTCAAATGCGATGCTAAATATTTACCAGTATAAGAAGTTTTCTCTTTAACCAAATCTTCGGGTAAGCCTTCAAAAACCAAATTACCACCGCCGTCACCACCTTCAGGCCCGATATCAATCACCCAATCTGCACATTTAATCATGTCCATGTTATGCTCAATTACGAGAATAGTATTTCCTTGTTCTATTAAGGTGTTTAAGGCTTTCAGTAGTTTTTTAATATCGTGAAAGTGTAAACCAGTGGTTGGCTCATCAAAAATGAAAACCGTTTTATTGGCGTTATTGCCTTTAATCAGAAAAGATGCCAGTTTAATCCGCTGTGCCTCCCCGCCTGATAAAGTGTTTGATGACTGACCTAAATGAACGTAGCCTAAGCCCACATCTACCAAGGGATTGAGTTTATTTAAAATTTTCTGTTCATCTTTAAAGAAATCAACGGCTTCATCAATGGTCATGTCCAGAATCTCCGAAACATTTTTCTCTTTATAGGTAACATCTAAAACCTGTTGTTTGAAACGCTTTCCGCCGCAAGCTTCACATGGCAGATAAATATCAGCCATAAACTGCATCTCAATTTTCACCTCACCTTCACCCTGGCAAACATCACAACGTCCACCTTCCACGTTGAACGAGAAGGCAGCAGGCTTTAATCCTGCAGCTTTAGCAGAAGCCAGGCCTGAAAATAGCGCCCGGATATCATCCCAGGCTTTTACATAAGTTACGGGATTTGAACGGCTAGAACGGCCAATAGGATTTTGATCCACCATTTCCACGGCACTCACCAAATCAGTATTTCCAAAAATACCATCATAAGCACCGGTTTGCTCACCCGCGTAATTGCCGATGGCTTTCTGCAGCGCAGGATAAAGGATCTTCTTTACCAAGCTCGTTTTACCCGAACCAGAAACACCACTTACGGCAGTGAAAACACCCAATGGAAACTGTACATCAATGTTTTGAAGGTTATTTTCCCTCGCTCCTTTAATCAGGATATGATCTTTCCACTTGCGGCGCTTTTCCGGAATGGCGATCTTTTCGATCCCAGCTAAATAACGGCCCGTTAAGCTATTCTTGTCTTTTAATATCTCCTCATAATGACCACTGAAAACCAGGTTTCCACCATGTGTACCTGCTTCCGGACCAATATCAATAATGTAATCGGCAGCACGCATCATTTCTTCCTCATGTTCTACCACGATAACAGTGTTACCAACATTTCTCAAGGAAATCAATACCTCAATTAATTTATTGGTATCGCGGGGATGAAGTCCGATGCTTGGCTCATCCAACACATAAATAGATCCTACCAAACTACTACCCAATGAAGTAGCCAGGTTTATTCTTTGCGATTCCCCGCCCGATAAGGTATTGGATAATCGATTCAATGTTAAATACCCTAAACCAACATTGTTCAGGTAAAGGAAACGATTATCGATCTCGGCCAATAAACGTTTAGCAATTTTAGCATCATTTACACTGAGCTTCAAATCATTAAAGAAAACCAGGGCTTTTGCCAGCGGCATCAAGACGATGTCGATAATGGATTTTTCAGCAATCTTCACATAAGAAGCATCTTTCCGCAAGCGAGATCCCTGGCAATCAGGACAGGTTGTTTTTCCGCGGTAGCGAGATAACATTACCCGGTACTGAATTTTATATGTCTGCTCTTCCAGTTCTTTAAAAAAGGCATCAAGGCCAGAGAAATACTTGTTGCCTGTCCACAGCAAACGCTGTTCCTTGGCAGTTAACTGACTATATGAACGGTGAATTGGAAACTCAAATTTTGGGGCTGCTTTAATAAAATTCTGCAGCCAAACATTCATTTTCTCTCCTCTCCAGGGCGCTATCGCATTATCATAAACACTTTTACTTTTATCAGGAATTACCAGATCTTCATCAATACCGATTACATTTCCATAACCCTCGCAACGTTTGCAGGCACCATAAGGATTATTGAAAGAGAAAAAATTAGGTGTTGGCTCTTCGAAACGAATGCCATCCAGCTCAAAGCGATCGCTAAAATGTTTCGTTTTCCCTTCTGCCTCTACATAACAATCTCCTTTTCCTTCGAAGAAAGCTGTTTGGGCAGAATCTGCCAGTCTGCTTAAAGTTTCTTCTTCCTGATTAACCACAATCCTGTCAATTAGAATCTGAACGGTCTTATCGTCTGTTAATTCGGCATCCTTAAAATCTTCATCATCAAGAACCGATTCTATTTTCAGAATTTTATCGTCTATCAGCACCCTTAAGAATCCCTTTTGCAATAGAATAGCGAGTTCCTCTTTAATGGTTCTGTTATTATGTGGATAAAGCGGGCAGAAAATGGTTACCGTTGTATCTTCAGGCATAGCGCCTATATAATCAACCACTGTGCTTACAGAATCTTTTTTTACCTCTTTACCAGATACCGGGGAGATTGTTTTTCCAATCCGCGAGAAAAGCAATTTGAGGTAATCATAAATTTCTGTTGATGTACCAACTGTTGAACGTGGGTTAGATGTAATTACTTTTTGTTCTATAGCAATGGCAGGGGCAATCCCTTTAATGTAATCTACGTCAGGTTTATTCATCCTCCCCATAAACTGGCGGGCATATGAAGATAAACTTTCTACGTAACGGCGTTGTCCTTCAGCATATAATGTATCAAATGCCAATGAAGATTTCCCCGAACCAGACATACCTGTAACCACCACCAACTTGTTTTTTGGAATGGCAACATCTATATTTTTGAGGTTGTGCACACGGGCACCTTTAATGATTATATTTTTATGCGGATCTTTTTCGGCCTCTTTTTTGCTCATGTAGTGTTAAGAATATATTATGAAAACCCGGGAAAATGATTTGGGTTTTATGACGATACAAAAATAGGGTACTAAGGTGGTTAATTTATTTTTTAACATTTTATTTTTTGCATTTTGACAAAAAATAACTTTCTTTGAACATTAACAACCTCAGAACCAAACCAACTCAATCAAAAAAACATAGGAGATCAGCTATAGAAATTAAACATCTACAAATTAATTTTTAGCAAACAGTACGGGATTTAGTGTAGGTAAACCTATGAATTTACAATCATATAACGATCAGGACCTCGTAAAGGTATATATTACCGGAAACGAGAACGGATTGCAGGAACTTTTACGAAGACATAAAAGCAAGATTTATACTTCTATCTATTTATTGGTTAAGGACCAATACCTAGCAGAAGATATTTTTCAGGATGCCTTTATCAAAGTAATTAACACGCTGCGATCAGGAAGATATAACGAAGAAGGCAAATTTTTGCCTTGGGTAATGCGTATTGCACATAACCTCGTTATTGATCATTTCAGAAAAGAGAAAAGAACACCAATCATCACCAGTTCTGATGGAATGGATGTCTTCAATATGCTACAGTTTTATGATGAGAGCGCAGAAGATAAAATGCTTCGCGATCAAACCCATAAAGACTTAAAAGAGATGATTCATCTTTTGCCAGACGAGCAGAAAGAGGTGCTTTTGATGCGCCATTATGCAGACTTAAGTTTTAAAGAAATAGCAGATTTAACCGATGTAAGCATCAATACCGCCTTAGGCCGGATGCGTTACGCGTTAAGCAACCTTCGGAAAATGTTAAAGACGAAAGAGATGACATACAAAGGGTAGCGTAAATGTTACAAATTTTGTAGTAGGGTGTAAAATAAAGCAAGTGAAGTATCGTTTATCTATTTAAACTTATCACATTTATTTGCTTATGACAAAAACCTCTACATCAAACACAAGTGTAAATTTACCTATTCAAAACATGTTTCAGCCTAAAACTGACATCGAATCTGACGCAGAAATCAGCTTATTTTATGATCAAATAAAAGGTAAGCTAGATCGTTTAGCAGCAGATCCTCAAGATGAAACCATCAAGAAGATCTTAGCTTACAGCAGACAGAAGTAAAAATTACATGAGCTAAGAAAGGCTGTTCTACTGGTGTAGGGCAGCCTTTTTCATTTTGCAACCAATCTTTTCAGTTAATTAAAGGCTCTTCCCCTTTGCAAAAAAATCGGTGAAACTAAGATGTCCCGATTTTTACAATTGAAAATACAAAAAATCTTACCTTTGCATAGTGTAATTTTAACACTAAGCACAAATGAATAAAAATCTTCTTCCACTTACACTAGGTGGTTTAGGTATCGGAATAACGGAGTTTGTAATGATGGGATTGCTGCCTGATATTGCGAAAGACTTAACGGTAACTATTCCAAAAGCCGGCCATTTAATTTCCGCATATGCACTTGGTGTGGTGATTGGCGCTCCTTTGCTCATCATGATCGCGGGGAAATATCCACCTAAGAAAATACTTATTGCTTTGATGGTTATGTTTACCGCTTTCAATGCATTTTCAGCCTTTGCGCCGACCTTTAATACGTTATTTATTGCCAGGCTGTTATCTGGCTTACCACATGGCGCTTTTTTTGGGGTAGGCTCTGTTGTGGCCAGCCGCATTGCACAAAAAGGAAAAGAAGCACAAGCCGTTTCGCTAATGTTTATGGGATTAACCATTGCAAATATCTTGGGCGTTCCGTTAGGTACATTTATCGGGCATAACTTTTCTTGGCGAATATCTTTTGCTGTAGTGGTAGCAGTGGGCTTAATTACTTTATTAAGTCTTAAATTATGGCTTCCCGCTTTAGAGGCTGCCAAAAACAGGGATCTTAAAGCCGAACTCAGTTTCTTTAAAAAGAGAGAAGCCTGGATTATTATTTTAATGATATCCATCGGTACAGGTGGGTTGTTTACCTGGTATAGTTACATTGCACCATTAATGACAGACGTTGCCGGCTTTTCGCCAGAAGCGGTTACCTATATATTAATGCTTGCAGGTTTAGGTATGATGGCTGGAAACTTTATTGGCGGCTTGCTGGCAGATAAATATTCCCCGGCCAAGGCATCTGCCGTATTGCTATTGGCTATGGTGGTTGCCTTAACCATTGTACATTTTGTTTCTGGAAACCAGGTGCTGGCACTCATAATGACTTTTATTACTGGTGCGGTTGCTTTCTCATTAGCGGCACCAATTCAAATGTTAATGATACAATCGGCTAAAGGCTCGGAAATGCTGGCTGCATCTGCAAGTCAGGCGAGTTTTAATATCGGAAATGCTTTGGGTGCATTTTTCGGTGGATTGCCTTTAGTTTACGGTTTCGATTACACCTCACCAGCTTATGTTGGCGCTGCAATGGCACTAATTGGTGCTTTCTTTGCCTTTTGGCTAATCAAAAGTAAATCGAGTAAAGGCTTTGTTCCGAGTGAACAAAAATATGTGGTTATGCACTAATCTTTCTTAGATCATTATACATAATAGATAACTGCCAACTCAGCAATTTGCTTGTTATATTTGCGCATGCTTAAAAAAGAACGCTATAAACTTTTTGTAGAACATTTCTCGGCCAAACAGCCAGATGCCGAAACGGAATTACATTACAATAATCCCTATCAGTTATTGGTTGCTGTAATTCTGTCTGCACAATGTACAGATAAGCGGGTAAATATCGTCACGCCGGCATTATTCCAACGCTTTCCGAATGCAAAAGCACTGGCCGAGGTTACCCCAGATATTGTTTTTGATTATATCAAAAGTATCAGCTATCCAAACAACAAAGCAAAACACCTGGTCGGCATGGCCAATATTTTAGTTAATGAATTTAACGATATTGTGCCTTCCGGGATAGATGACCTGCAAAAAATGCCCGGTGTAGGGCGCAAGACAGCTAATGTAATTGCTTCTGTAATTTATAATGCACCAGCGATGGCTGTGGATACACATGTTTTTCGAGTAGCTAACCGACTAGGTTTAACCAATGGCAAGACACCTCTTTCGGTAGAAAAGGACCTGGTGAAAAACCTTCCCGAGCACGATATTCACATCGCGCACCATTGGCTTATTCTTCATGGAAGGTATGTTTGTTTAGCAAGAAGCCCGAAGTGTGAAGTTTGCGAAATCACTTATATGTGTCGGTATTTTGAGCGTTTAACTGCTCAAAACGAGCGAGATGCACTTAAAATGAAAATAATTTAATTTTACTATTGACATTAGCTAAAAAACAATTAACTTAGCTAAATATTTTAGTAATACAAATTACCAACACTCGTATATTTAGCCGACAATTCAATTATATTTACGTAATCAAATTAAAAAAAAATGGCAAGCGCAAATCCTGATAAATTAAAAGCATTACAGTTAACTCTAGATAAATTAGAAAAATCTTATGGTAAAGGCACCATAATGAAACTTGGCGATACCGCAATAGAACCTATTGATTTTATTTCAACTGGTTCTATCAGTTTAGATATTGCTTTGGGCATTGGTGGTATTCCAAAAGGAAGAGTAATTGAAATTTATGGACCAGAGTCTTCTGGTAAAACTACTCTAGCTACCCACATTATCGCTGAAGCGCAGAAGAAAGGTGGTATAGCAGCATTCATTGATGCAGAACACGCTTTCGATCAATTCTATGCGAAAAAATTAGGTGTTGATACTGACAACTTATTAATATCTCAACCAGATAATGGTGAGCAGGCATTGGAAATTGCCGATAATTTAATTCGCTCTGGCGCTATTGACGTAATCGTGATTGACTCTGTGGCAGCATTGGTTCCTAAAAGTGAAATTGAAGGCGAAATGGGCGATAGTAAAATGGGCTTACATGCTCGTTTAATGAGTCAGGCACTACGTAAACTAACCGGAACGATTTCAAAAACCGGATGTTGCTGTATTTTCATCAACCAGTTACGTGATAAAATTGGGGTGATGTTTGGCAACCCGGAAACCACCACTGGTGGTAACGCATTGAAATTCTATGCATCTGTACGTTTAGATATCCGTAGGATTTCACAAATTAAGGATTCTGATGAAGTTTCAGGTAACCGTGTTAAAGTTAAAATTGTTAAAAATAAAGTTGCACCTCCATTCCGAATTGCTGAATTCGATGTGATGTTCGGTGAAGGAATTTCGAAAAATGGCGAGATTGTAGATTTAGGTGTAGACTTCGGAATCATCAAAAAAGCGGGATCCTGGTACTCTTATGGAGATACTAAACTTGGTCAGGGAAGAGATGCCGTTAAGCAATTATTAAGTGATAACCCTGAATTAGCAGAAGAGCTTGAAACCAAAATCAAAGCTGAAGTTACAGGCGAGCATTTGCAAGAAAAATAGTCTGACAATAGCAAATAAAAAAATCGTTGTGAAATAAATTCACAGCGATTTTTTTATGTTCCATTAATTAGTTCTGACTAAATATGGCATTAAAATCTTTTGTAACATATACAATAACCAGTAAGGAAGCGATTACTAAAGCGCCCAGAATAATCACTCCCCAGCTTCCTTTCAATTTGTTTTTATCCTTTCTGATCAGGTAATATATAATTCCAATAAGTGGTATTGCACAAACAATCCAAAATACCAATGATGCTCCAGTCATATCTATCAATTCAATTTAATTATTTTTATTTGGAAGTAAGATTGTATTTGCGCTAGCTTTCTAGCCAACCCGCTAACCTATCTAACCCCCTAAACCCTTCTTGACCAACCTAAAATTCCATTCTTGCCAGTGGCGCTATCTCTTGTCCAACAAAATCTTTAGCAAGGTATTTCTGATATCCCGCGATGGCAATCATTCCGGCATTGTCAGTACAATATTGAAACGCTGGAATATAAACCTGCCATCCAAGTTCATCAGCGGTTTGCTGCAAACCATTTCGCAATCCAGAATTTGCAGAAACGCCACCTGCAATAGCTACCTCACTGATGCCATATTGTTTAGCCGCTTTCTTTACCTTATTCAATAAGATTTGAACAATGCTATGTTGAACAGACGCACAAATATCATCTAAATTTTCGGCAATGAAGTTCGGATTCTCCTTTTCCTGTTTCCTGATAAAATAAAGAATTGATGTTTTGAATCCACTGAAGCTAAAATTAAGATCAGCGATTTGCGGCTCCGCAAATTTAAATGCTTTCGGATTGCCCAACTTTGCATGCCGGTCAATTAACGGACCACCAGGATAAGGAAGTTGCAATATTTTGGCAGTTTTATCGAAGGCCTCTCCTGCTGCGTCATCTAGTGTTTCACCTACGATTTCCATATCAAAATAATCTTTCACCAATACAATCTGTGTGTGTCCACCAGAAACAGTAAGGCATAAAAATGGAAAATTTGGTTTTGGATCATCAATAAAATGCGCCAATATATGGGCATGCATATGATTGACAGAAATTAAGGGTATATTTAACGCAAGTGCGAAAGATTTTGCAAAGGAAACACCAACCAAAAGAGACCCTAACAAACCTGGTCCGCGGGTAAAAGCCACTGCGTTTATGTCCTGTTTTGTAACCTTTGCATTTCTTAATGCTTGCTCAATAGTTGGAACAATATTTTGTTGATGTACCCTGGATGCCAATTCGGGGATTACACCACCATAATTTTCATGAATAGTTTGGTTTGCTATAACATTGGCCGTAATTTTGCCGTTGTTACATATAGCGACTGAAGTATCATCGCAAGAAGATTCGATAGCAAGTATAACAGACAAATTATTTATATTTTTAAGCTGCAAAATTATTAAAAAACTATTTAAAATACTCCTTTGGGTAATTGCATCAATAATTTTGCTGCTTGCGCTTATTATTTTCTCATTACAGTTTAAGCCCGTTCAAACTTACGTTGCTAAAAGAGCAGCAGCGTATTTGTCTAAAGAGCTTAGTACCACTATTACCATTAAAAGCCTTTACATTAAGCCTTTTAAATCTGTTGTGCTTGAAGATTTAGTAGTGCTTGATTTACAAAAAGACACTTTACTCCGCACACCGCAGTTCATGGTGGACATCAATCAGCTCTCTATTGAGAAAAAGATCATTGATGTCAATACCATTCAGATCAATAACGGGCAATTTTTCCTAAAGGATTTCAAAGATAAGTCTTCTAACCTCGATTTCATCATAGACTACTTCGATTCTGGTAAACCTAAGGTAAAGAAAAAGAAAACCAAACCTTTCGATGTGAAGTTAGGTCGCCTTATTTTGAACCAATTTGCCTTTCGCTACACCAATTACGCCGCTAAAGATACCTCGCAAGGTAAAGCAGTAAATTTTGATAACGTTGATGTTAAAGCCCTCAGTGGAATTTTTGAAGGGCTTGACATGAAAAATCACCTTCTCAAAACCAATGTTAAAAACCTGACACTAAAAGAAAAAAGCGGTTTTTACTTAAAAAACCTAACCGCAGAAGCCACCTTAGATAGCAATGCAATAGAGTTGAAAAATCTATTGCTGGTGACCAACAATAGCTATCTGACGAATTATTATCAAATGAAATATAAATCCTTAAAAGATTTTAATCATTATGTAGATAATGTAAGGATGAAAGCGATATTTAAAGATAGTCACCTATCTTCTAAAGACGTGGCTTTCTTTGCCCCAGAACTCAATGACATGAAACTTGATCTGGATATTGACGGACAGATTACTGGACTGGTGAATAACATCAGAGCCAAAAAACTATCTATAAAGGCGGGTAAAGCCACATACATCAAAGGAGATTTCATTCTTAAAGGCCTACCAAAGTGGCGGGAAACCTTCATGGATATGAAAATTCAAATGGCAGGGACTAACAAAACAGATCTTGATGCTATTCTTGCTGGCGTAACCAATAGCAAGAAAAAAGTGATCCCGGTAATTGTAAATAAGTTCGGCAATATCAACTTTAACGGAAGTTTTACTGGTTTCCAGAACGATTTTATTGCCTACGGGGAATTCAAGACAAAGCTTGGTAGAATTGTTTCCGATGTAAATATGAAAATCGATAAAAATAACGTCCCATCTTATACGGGAAACGTTAAAACCTTCGATTTCAACATTGGTAATTTGATCGATGAAAAATCTTTGGGTAGGATTACCTCTTCTCTGTACGTGAAAGGCCGTGGTACTGAACTGAAAAGCCTTTCTGAAAAAATTAATGGCGATATCGATTACATCGACTTCAACGGGTACCGATACAGCAACGTAAAAATTGACGGTACTTTCGATAAAAAGTATTTTGATGGGAAGCTCAGCATAGATGATCGGAACTTAAAACTTGTTTTCGACGGTGGCGTAAACCTTAACCCTAAACTTCCTGTATTTAACTTCAACGCAACCATCTCAAAGGCGAAGCTTAAAGCCTTAAAACTGCTAAAAGATTCTTTAATGGTTGATGCAAAATTTAGCACGAATTTCTCTGGCACCAACCTAAATAATATAGAAGGCAGTTTGCTGATAGAAAAAATCAGACTTCAAAATCCAAAGGGAATTTACAATGTAGATTCGGTACAGTTGATGGCCGAAGGCCTTGGTATAAATAGAACTCTGAACATTAAATCAGATATTTTGGATGCGAGTGTTTCTGGCGATTATGACCTGAATTCCATTGCATCTTATTATAAAGCCATCGCAAAAACGTACATTCCATCGCTAAGAGCCGATATTATAAAGTACAACAATCAGATTTTCAAGTTCGACCTCCGCATTAAAAAATTCGAACCCCTGGCGCAGTTTATTGCTCCCGGATTGGAAATGGAAGAGGGGGCTACCCTACTGGGTGATTTTGATTCGCGAAACAATACGGCCACACTTACCGGGTTTGTTAAAAAACTGAAATACAATGGCATTGTGGTCAACAATATCATCCTCGATGAAAACACCACTAAAGAACAGCTTCAGCTCATTGTTACTTCTGATCGTGTTCAGTTGAATGACAGTTTATATATTAAAGATGTAAACGTTTCAAACATTCTTCGCAATGATAGTTTAGCATTCAACATTAAGATGTCTAACGCCGATGAAGCCAATCAACTGGATTTAAACGGGCTTGTTGAGTTTACGAAAAACCAGGATACCACTGCACGCCTGAGTTTACTGCCATCTATTCTTAAAATAAATACTGAAGAATGGCGGATCCAGGAAAAGGTCAGAATTGTGTTGAACAATGGAAAAACCCTCATTAGTAACTTTGATTTAACGAATGGAGATCAACAATTAACGATTGATGGCTTATTGTCTGACGATCCGAAAGATTTACTCGAAGTAGGCTTTAAAGATTTCAGCTTAAAAACACTTAATCCATTTACAAAAGGCTTCGGTGTAAGGCTGGCTGGAAATGCCAATGGAAATACCAAACTGTACGGGATTTTAAAAGCACCTCGAGCTAATGATGATCTAAAAATTGACTCGCTTAACTTTAATGATATCTACATCGGAACACTTCGCGACACCTCATCTTTCAACAGTGAAACCAACAAGGTTAACATCTTTACAAGAATCACTGCCGATAACTCAGAAACCTTCAAGCTGACAGGAAATGTTGATTTAAAGGAGAAACTGATCGACATGGATGTGAAGATGAATGATAGTAAACTTACCATCCTGGAGCCTTTCGTGAAAACACTGGTTTCAAACCTGAAAGGAAATATTTCTGCGGATCTAAGTGTTAAAGGCACATTAGATAAGCCTGCCATTAACGGATCACTCTCGCTTGATGAGGGACAATTAATGGTGAATTACCTCAAAACAACTTATGTCATAACAGATAAAGTTGACGTTACGAATAGTGTAGTTAACCTCAAAGACTTCAAACTTCGTGATTTGGAAGGCCACCTGGCAAATGCCAAGGGAACAGTAGATCTAAATAATCTTGATGACCCAACTTTGGATATAGAAGTGAAGGCCACTGATTTTATGGCCTTAAATACCACCTCAAAAGATAACTCGGTTTATTTTGGAAAAGCATATGGTACGGGTGTTTTCAAATTTAATGGCCCTACCAGCAAAATGAAGATTGATATTAAGGCCAAAACCGGAAATGGAACAGTTTTTAATTTACCATTGAACAGTTCTGAAACGGTATCTGATAAAGACTTTATTAATTTTATAAGTCGCGATTCGAGTAAAGTAGTAAAGAAAACAACAAGTTTCGATGGCTTAACACTTACCTTTAAACTAACGATAGATCCAAATACAACAGCAAATATTTTCACCACTCTTGGTAATCTAAGTGGAAAAGGTAACGCAGAATTGAACTTGAACATCAATAGTCTGGGCGATTTCGAAATGTCTGGAGATTATATTATTGAAACGGGTAGTTTTGACTTCACTGCACAAGAGGTAATCAATAAGAAATTCGAAATCAGGCAAGGCGGTACCATCCGGTGGACTGGTAATCCAACCGCAGCACAAATTAACTTGAAAGCTATTTATGCATTAAGGGCTAACTTAAATGAATTGTTTAAAGCGGCTAACCGAGATGCGAGCAGTTTGGCTAACCAAAGGGTAGATACAGAAGTAGAGATGGGATTAACTGGTCTCCTGCTACAGCCGGAAATAAAACTTGATATTAATTTCCCTTCACAGCCATCAATTAAGGAGCAGCTACAAACTTACCTGAGTGACCAGAATAACCTGAACTTACAAGCTTTTAGTTTGATTATCAGAAGGAGTTTTGCTTCTGGAAATGGGGGCGAATCTATCGGAAACCAATTAAGTTCTACCGCAACCAGTACGGCTACAGAGTTGGTATTTAACCAGTTCAATAACGTATTATCTTCGTTAAACTTAAACTTCGTCGATTTAAATGTACGTTCATTAAATGAGGCCAATGCCTCTTTCAAATTATTTAACAACAGGCTCATTATCAACGCGGGGATTGTAGACCGGAACAGTGTGAACGATTTTAACGTGATCGATTTTTCTAACGATAACGTAGGACGAGAAGTTGAAGCATTGTTTTTAATCAGAAAAGATGGAAGCTTAACCGCTAAGGCCGCTAACAAACCACCTACGCAACAAAGTATCTTCCTGAACAGTGGTATTAGTCCGACAGCAAACGTTACTTCTTTTGGCTTGGTGTACACGCAACAGTTTGATACTTTTAAAGAGTTTATTCAAAAAATCTCTGGCGCCTACAGAAGAAATTTAAAACGGAAACAAAGCGAAACGCCTGTTAAAACGAATAAATCTATTAGTAAAGAAGCGATTATTAATCAGAGCAAAGGGAATCAGCGGAGGTAAGGATTTGGGCGTTTTTGTTAATCGTTGGTTGTTTTTCGTCCCCCGTTTTTCGTTGGTCGTTTTTCGTTAATCGTTGGTTGCCGACAGTTTTTGTAGTGACGCTCATGCTTCAGTAGGCATCCTTGCGAGGCGGGCTTTTTCAGCGTGCGAAGTAATCTTTATTACGGACGCAATTCTCCTCCTCCGGAGGGGTAGCTGCAGGGTGGCGTGGTTAATATTTTGCCCTCCCTTATTAAAGATTTTCCGAATCAGGAGGAAAGAGTAAAGAAGAAGGAGTAAAGACCAGGCCGGAAATCCTACTCCTGAACGAAAAACATCAAACTATGTACACTAGTTGAATATTTATATTTGTTGCCCCCAGCGCATCGTCCCAGTAATTACAATCATGCGCAACAAAAAAGCCAGTGGTTGAAACCACTGGCTTATAAAATCTTCATTATATTAAACTCCCATCACCAATCTAACTGTAAACTGCAAATCAGAAACTGAGAACTGTTAACTGAAAACTACTAACTGGATTTATCCTTTCATGATCGAATGTCCCATTTTATCGCGTTTCGTTTTTAAATAGCGCTCATTATGTACATTGCTTTCAATTTCTATCGGAATATTTTCAATCACTTCAAGGCCATAGCCAATCAATCCTGCACGCTTGGTTGGGTTATTCGTCATTAAACGCATCTTAGTGATGCCTTCAGATCTTAAAATCTGAGCACCAACGCCGTAATCACGTTCATCACCTTTAAAACCTAATTTTATATTCGCCTCAACGGTATCAAAACCGGCATCCTGTAAGTTATATGAACGCAATTTATTGATCAGTCCAATACCTCTACCTTCCTGATTCATGTAAACTACAATTCCTTTGCCTTCTTTTTGAATCATTTCCAAAGCTTTGTGCAGTTGTGGTCCGCAATCGCAACGGCATGATCCGAAGATATCTCCGGTAACACAAGAACTATGCACACGTACAAGAACAGGTTCATCAGCGCTCCATTCTCCTTTTGAAATGGCTAAATGTGTTGCGCTGTTATCCAACTGAGTATAGGCCGTCATTTTGAAATCGCCAAACTCGGTTGGTAAATCTATTGTTACTTCTTTTTTTATTAAGCTATCAATGTTTAACCGGTAAGCGATTAAGTCTTCAATAGAAATTATTTTTAACTGGTGCTGCTCTGCAATTTTGAAAAGATCCGGCAGTCTGGCCATTTCGCCATCTTCTTTCAAAATTTCTACCAAAAGACCAGCAGGTTTCATTCCCGCCAAACGGGCTAAATCTACGCCAGCTTCTGTATGACCGGCACGGCGGATAACGCCACCATCTTTGGCAATAAGCGGAAAAATGTGTCCGGGTCTTCCTAATTCTTCAGGTGTTGTTTTTGGATCTACCAAAGCAAGCATCGTTTTAGATCTGTCGCTTGCAGAAATTCCAGTCGTACAACCGTGCCCAACAAGATCTACTGAAACCGTAAAATTGGTTTCGTAAGCAGCGGTATTTTTACCAACCATTAAATCGAGATTTAACTCCTTGCAACGCTCTTCTGTAAGCGGTGCGCAAATTAATCCCCTTCCATAGGTGGCCATAAAGTTAATTACCTCAGGCGTTGCATTTTCTGCAGCAGTTAAAAAATCACCTTCATTCTCACGGTTTTCATCATCTACTACAATAATCACTTTGCCTGCCTTAATTTCAGCAATGGCTTCCTCTATGGTGTTCAGTTTTGTTTGCATTTGTTCACGGCATATTTATCTGGCCAGATCATGTTATTTTCTATTGACTAAGATAACATGCGACGACTTTTGCCAAGACAAAGGTACAACCTTAATAGACAAAAAAATCGACGAAATATCATTTATAAGTAAAGGATATCGCCTACTTTTTTTGCTTGATTCGTAAGAGTTTAAAGAAAAGCTGTTTGTAATAATTGATATCAAATAAGGCAGAATCTACCGTAGCTTTGTAAGTAAGGAATGCGGCCAGTGGCGATAAAACAATTACGGCAATCCACATGGCTACAATGGGGTTCGTAGAGCCTTCCCGGGCAGATTTTTCAGCAACGGTGGTAATGATATGATAAATTAAAAAGAAGGAAATTGCGATTACTACGGGCAAACCCATCCCGCCTTTCCTAATGATGGCACCCAACGGCGCACCAATAAAAAATAACAGGATACAAGATGCAGCTAAAGTGAACTTCCGCTGGTATTCTATCCGGGTAAAGATATATTCCCCCACTAAATCGGTGTGACGTGGTGCAGTGTTAGACAGGTTCTGGATCATACCAGATACAATATTGGAGGCGTTATCCAGACTGGCTTTTTTCGAGCCGTTCGGTATATCCTTAACAATATTATCACTGATTACTTTCGGGGTAACCTTCAATTTTGAATAGCCTTTTGCGGCGTTAAATTGTTTAAAATTGGAAGATGCCATCCGGGCTGCATACTGCCCTAAAGTATCAAGCAGTTTAGATAAAGAATCGCCCTTTTTACTAATTCCCCGTAAATTGAGCATTGGTGTACTGTTTCCAAAAGCATTCGGATCTGTACGGTTCATATCGAAAGATTCCAGGCTAAACCGGGGTTCAGTTTCTTTAAAACGCGTTCTGTTTAAAACCTGGCGGGGGTTATATGCTCCGCTGGTACTCGCCTGTTCTTCATATTGCACACCATCTTTCAATTTTAGGAGCAGGTATTTGCCGTCTGATGTTTTATTCATCTCCCCTTCTCTGGCCATAATTACCTTCGGTACGCCATTGGTACCGCGGTGATCGTAAATCAGGATACCACTTAGTTTTCCGCTTTCATCTTTTGCATCTACCCTGATGGAAAAATTGGGGATACTGTTATTAAATACGCCCGGCTTAATTAAGAAAGACAATTTTTTATTTCGGATATCGTAAAGCAAAGAACTGAATTTCAGGTTTGCTTTAGGCAGCATATAGTTAGAGAACAGAAACGAGCTGATGGTAAGCAAAATGATCACTACAAATAGCGGTCGCATGGCTTTCTGAAGTGAGATGCCGGCAGATTTTATGGCAACCAGCTCATAATTTTCACCGAGGGTACCAAAAGTCATGATAGAAGAAAGCAATACCGAAAGTGGTAATGCCATGGCCACATTGGCGGCAGAGGCATAATACATCAATTCTAAAATGGTGTACCATTCAAACCCCTTCCCTATTAAATCATCGATCCACTTGAATAAGAAAAACATCAGCAGGATAAACATCACTACAAAAAATGTAGCAAGGAATGGCTTAATGAATGCTTTTACTAAGAGAAGATGTATTTTTTTCACCCTACAAAGGTAAGCAATACGGTTTTAAACTAGGCACCTAAAACGCTAATCAAATAGTCAATCTGATTATCCCAGATTAATTTTTTCTCCGCCAGTAGGTCGTCTGTTGTGAAATCGGTAATAGAAAGGGCAACATCATTAGTCAGCTCATCCTGTACAATCTCCATCTCGAAGTAACACTGAGGTTCGTCATCCAGCCACTTAAACTTCACTAATTTGTTCTCTTTGATCGAAACCAGCTTAGCTTTTAGTTGTTCATCATCCCAGGTAAAGGTATAAACCTGATCGCGGAAATTTACATCATCGGCAAACCATTGCGATAAGCCATTTGGCTCACTGATAAAGCTATACAATATTCGTGGTGACGATTTAACCTCGTACTCAAGTGTAAATTTTTTCTTTTCTGCCATGTTAATTCATTACCAGAATATATTCCGGAGTATTTTTTTTTATTTATTTTTCTAAAGAAAGGTAATTTATTCTATATTTGCAACTCCAAAAAATAACCAGCTAAATATTTGATAATATACACAAATATTTCAACCCGGCGGGGTAGCTCAGATGGTTAGAGCGCAGGATTCATAACCCTGAGGTCGGCAGTTCGATCCTGCTCCCCGCTACTTAAGGAAATACCAAAAGCATGGTATTTCCTTTTTTTATGCAAATAAAAACCTGATAAACAAATTGTTGCAGCTTGCGAACCGATGTTCGATAACTAGCAAAAAACCTCTTTAGACTCTTACTTGAATCAGTCTAAAACGCTATTGGTTCACTCCTCTTGATGGATTTTGGCAAGTTCGATTTTTCCTTTGGGTTCAGTCATTTTCCACTTTATCATTCTTGGTGTAGTTCTTTGTCATGAGCTACAGAAAATCCGAGATGATGTCGGCTTCGTGATCTCGTACGTCAATCCTATTCTTGGCCAAAATAGCGATCGCTTTTCTGTTTGAAATTTTCCTTGCTATAAATTCCTATATTAAAACATCGTTCTTGGTTTCTAATATTTTTGAGAATGCGGGGTTTGACTTGAACGAACATCTCCCATCAGTAAATTTATATGTTCAGGCTGAAAGAGCTGAACAAGATGTTTTTTATCTGCTATATCCAAATTTGCATTTCCACTGAAAACATCTATCTCGGACCCATGATTTAACTGGAGCTGCTCATCGACTATGCCGATGCATAACCTGAGAAGTCTATGGGAATGGTAAATACTGTCTCAGTCTGCCATTTCTCAAACACCATAAATTAACTTTACTGTGCGGTAAATAGAACCCTTATTCACCGCAAAAATAAGGCGATTAGCAACACTCTTCACCGCAAAAAATGGATAACATTTTAATATGCGGCAATTAAACCCTATATTCACCGCATAAATGCGGTAATTATGTTTGTTCATCAGCGAGAAAAGTGGCCAGATTTTAACTGGGACCGGGAGAAATTTTTCGCAAAATTAGGCGATGTCAGGCATCGGCAAGGCAAAATCTTAGGTCAGATGCAGGCATTTGGTTTCAAGATCCAGGAAGAAGCGATGCTTCAGGCATTGACTTTAGATGTTGTGAAATCTAGTGAAATTGAAGGCAAACTGCTCAGCGAGGAACAGGTTAGGTCTTCTATCGCCAGGCGTTTAGGTATAGAGGTTGCGGGTACTGTAACTACCGAACGGGATGTGGAAGGTGTGGTTGAAATGATGCTTGATGCTACCCAAAGATACGACCAACCCCTCAGTCAGGACAGAATTTTCGGATGGCATGCGGCACTGTTTCCAACCGGACACAGCGGCATGTATAAAATAAAGGTGGCCGATTGGAGAGACGGTCCGATGGAAGTCGTCTCGGGTGCAATGGGACGGGAAACGGTGCATTTTACAGCCCCTGCCGCAGAAAAAGTTCCAGCAGAGATGGATGGCTTTTTGCGCTGGCTGAATGATCAGCAGGAACTGGACCCGGTGATCAAGGCAGCGATAGCGCATCTTTGGTTTGTAACCATTCACCCCTTTGATGATGGAAATGGGCGTATCGCGAGAGCTATTGCCGATATGCAACTGGCTCGTGCAGATAAAAGTAGGCAAAGATTTTATTCCATGTCGGCCCAAATACTTAAAGAAAGGAAGGGCTATTATGAGATCTTAGAATCCACTCAGCGGGGTGAGCTAGATATAACACGCTGGCTGGAATGGTTCCTGGACTGTCTTTATCATTCGATGGAGGAAACAGAGCAAACCATATCCCGGATTTTAGAACGAGCAAGGTTTTGGGAAAACCATAGCGGACAGGAATTCAACCTGCGTCAGCAAAAAATGCTGCAGGTCCTGCTTGACAATTTTTTTGGGAAACTAAATGTTTCCAAATGGGCGACAATCACCAAAACATCTACAGATACTGCACTAAGGGATATACAGGACCTGGTAAAAAGAGGTGTGCTCGAACAGGAGGAAAGTGGTGGCCGAAGTACAAGTTACAGATTAAAGAACATTAGTTAAATATCAAATTACAACGCACGCAATTTTTTTTTCCGAGACAGCGGTGGTATATGATGAAGGCAAAACGCACAAAGGAAGAAAAGAAATAGAACATTGGATTGCCGATGCCAACGTGCGATACGAGGCTACAATGCAGCCCGTAAGCTTTGAAGAAAAAGAAACGGAAAGCATTTTAAAAGCAGAAGCTTCAGGGAAATTTAACGGAAGCCCTATTGTATTGAGTTATCATTTAGAAATAATCGATGACCTGATACAGTCTTTGAAAATTACGGGATGAGTAGGAATGGCTAATTTTAGCCATTCTTTTTTCCTATGAAAAAGTTTTTTTAAATCACTATTGCTTCTTCTTTCGATACTGACCTTCAATTCTTGTAAGTACTGATTTCTCAAAATGAATTATTGCTTCACAATGGTCATATAGGGTCGACAAATTGCGCCCCGACTCTACCAAGACGGCAAAAAGCCTTGAAATTCGAACCTTTTCTTTGAAAGGAGCTCAAATTAAAGGATTTTTCTTTTTATGATGTTTTCCCAAGAAAAGAAATAAAACATTTATAAATGCTTTATTAGCTGAAAATGAGGCATTATTAGTTCGATCCTGCTTGGGTTAACCCAACCAGCAACAATTACTTTAAGCACTGTTTTACAAGCGCTTATGATTCGAACTGATAAATTGCTATAGTTTCTTTTCTTGATTTTGTTTCTTAAAACGATCTTCAACGATTATCTCTGAAAACCTTTTTAATGTTCGAATTAGCTCATGTGCCTCCGCATCAGAAAAATGTTTGAACATAGGTAATCCTTAACTTCCTTAATCGTTATATCAGTTAAGCGACTGAAATTTAGGTAATCTAGCTTTTCAATACTATATCTAGAATTGAGTCCATGGAAAACAGCTTAATAAATAGATAATTGAATTGTGGTTGCGGAATCGATTCAAGTACATCCTTCACGAATTAATGATCTGGAAAAAGACTTCTCACAATTAAAGTCAATCGAAAATGAAATAAAAATTAAATGTTATTTCATCCAATACTAATAAGCTTGCATTTAACCCTCATTTTCATACAATTCGAATTATCAAAAACTCATCATCAAAAATTAAAGATTTGATTTGATTAATGGAATGAGTTTATGATAATAAAGGAAAAAAGCGGAGTTCAGCAGGATCATAGTACGCGACTCTGCAGACTATAATATCCTAAAGTCCTAAGCCCCTAAACATTATCACATATTGAGGGAATAACGATAATGTTTAATAAGTGATAATGATTATACTGAATCGACCTGACAAATAAGTATTGGGTCGATTAAAATAATTATTGATAATGGTGCAACGTTTTTTATCAATGCCTGTCTCATTATGCTAGATACTGCTAAATTTTTTTTAGATGAATTAAGTTGGACATAGAAGAGCAGTATAAAATATCTATGAATTTGATTGTTAGTAGAGTAATTATATTAAGTCTTTTATTGGTTTTCAGCATTATTTATCCAGTAGCAGCACAGGTTCTTTCTGGTAGGATAGTAGAAACTGGGGGGAAAGGAATTGAAAATGCAAATATATCAGTTTTAAATGCTACAGACTCGAGCGCTGTAAAATATGGGGTAAGTGATACGCAGGGTTATTTCGATCTCAGCAATTTAAGCAATGGGGTATTTATTATTAAAGTAACTTGCATAGGGTTTCACCCTCAATTGCTAAACAATGTTAAGTTCACCGGTTCTTCAATTAAGTTAGCGAATATCGTTCTTAGTGCAGAATTGAAAGAATTACAAGAAGTCAAAATCACGCAAAAAACAACACCTATTCTTGAGCGAAAAGTTGATCGATTAATTTTCAACCTAAACAGCACAATTATGGCTAATGGAGCCTCACTGTTTGAGGCTTTGCGCATTGCTCCTATTTTGACCATTTCAGATAACAGTGTTTCAATGGTCGGCAAAGGGAGTATGGGGGTCATGGTAAATGAAAAACTTATAAACCTTAGCGGAACAGACTTGACTAATTACCTTAAAACATTAAGATCAGAAAATGTAGAGAAAATTGAAATTATAACTACTCCTCCAGCAAGATATGATGCGCAGGGAAATGCTGGCCTGATTAACATCGTTTTAAAGAAAAACCAATCGTTAGGATGGCGTGGTTCATTGAGTTCGTCATTTATGCAGCAAACTTACAGCTCATATAACAACAGTCTGGCTTTATTTTTTAGGTCAAAAAAAATTAATAGCTCTTTTACATTTAACCAATCTAATAATCATAATATTATTGCCGAATCGAATGATATAACCAGTCAGTCTACCCCCATATTTAGCAAAGGACAACGTGTAACAACCACCCCAAATTTACAGGCCGGTTTAAGTATAGATTACGAGTTAAACAAAAACAATAATGTTGGGGTAATTTACAACATCTCACACAGTAAGGCGCAGACAATTTTAAGTAACAGGAGTAGCTTTAATACCGATAATACCGTCGACTCGATTTTGAATACTAACGCCGAAATTTCAAGGCCATTGTTTACCCAAACCTTAAACCTATACCACGATTTAAAAATTGATTCGACAGGGAAAAAATTAAATAGCTCGGTAAACTTTTTTACACACAGGCCTGAAGTAAGAAATAATTTTATGTCTGAATCAGAAACCAACAATGCAACTGTCCGGAATAACAGCCTTTCAGATTACAAAATTTGGTCCGTCCAATCAGATCTGGCATTGCCATACAAATGGGCAACAATAGAAACAGGAGGAAAATATACCATTTTTGATAACAGTGCAGATGTGGAATACTTCAATTATGCCAACGAAGATTTTGTATTAGATAATACACGTAGTAACAAATTCAACTATATGGAAAACAACCTGGCTGGCTATTTTAGCCTGGAATCTGAATTGTCCAAAAAATGGACTGCCAAGGCAGGCTTACGATACGAGTATACAATGATGAATGGTTATTCACCTACTTTAGACCAACGTAATAAAAGAAATTATGGTGCTTTATTTCCCACAGCCTATATCACTTATAAAGCTAACGAGAATGATGTTTTTTCTTTGAACTATGCTAGGAGGATCAACCGCCCTGGCCTTAATTTCTTAAATCCCTTTGCGTTTTATTCCAACATTTATAGCTATTCCATTGGAAATCCGCTTCTGCTCCCTTCTTATAGCAATAATTTAGAGCTCAGCTATCTGTACAAAGGCATGATTTCCATTACTGTATTTTCACAACATAACAATGATCTGTTTTCATCAATTACGACGGTTAATGGTCCATCAGTTATTTCAACTACGCAAAACTATTTATCTCAGGACAATTTGGGAGCCTACATGTCCTTTAATCGGGCTTTTTTAAAATGGTGGGAAAATAGCGCTTCTGCCACTTTTTTCTCAATATCCTCGAAATCCAAAATCGAAAAAATTCCAACCCAAAATGGCACTTCCGCTTCATTTAGCATCAATAATAATTTCAAGGCAACGACTAATCTTAGTTTTTACATTAACTACAGTCAGTCTTCACCTTCCACTAATGGAAACGTTTACACTTACAGCCAGCGTAACTTGATAACTGGAGCTAGACTAAAGTTACTTAATAACAACTTAATAATAAGCTCAAGCTATTTCCTCGGTACGGTTAGTAAATATGATATCCATTTTAAAGATTTTGTGCAGACCGTTGAAACAGACTATGATTATAGAACCTTCAACCTCGGGATTAACTACTTATTCGGAAGATCCGAAGTTTACGGAAACAACAAGAACATTTCTTTTGATGAAAAAGGAAGAGCTCAAAGATAACATGATATTAGAATATGGCAGATGATAATTTACTCGCTTATGAGACTGCCATTTAAAAATTTAGACTCTATAAAAAAAGGGTCGTTTCTTGATAATACAAAAATAGTCGAAACAATTCATTGAAGAAGCTATTGGAATAGATTTCAAAATCATAAATACCTTGGTAAAATTTATAGTAATTTCTTTTTCCGATACTGCCCTTCCACCTTATTGTTTAACAAATTCTCAAAATCAACTATTGCTTCGCAATGCTTGAAAAGGTTCGAACTTCCGCGGATTGACTACCATAAGGAAATAGCACATTTTTGTTATTCCTTTTTTTACACCCATAAGTCACTATATAGTAATTAGTTGCACATCTCCCTTTACCGGTTCGACATTTCCCAATCGGCTGCTCTATATAAAAATACAGTTGGGTCTAACAAAATCTATAAAGCTTATACGAAGCGACTATTTGACTTGTTCGGCTTTTCCTTAAGGATCTCAACATCCTCCAATACCATTTTTCGGTTATGGATTTTGGCAATATGGTATAAAAAACTCAATATTACTGCAGTCTCCTCGTCGTTAACTTCAATGCTGTCTCTGGCAGATAACTTAATCTCCTTCTTATCAAGAAAAACAATATACTTTCAATTATCCCACTTTAAGCCATTTAGGATGAAGATTTTAACCATTGGCAATTTCACCATTAGCTATTCTAAGTTCTTACATCTTTCGTTTCGAACTAACTATTTGAAATTATATCAAAAAAAACTAAAATAAATTTAGCTTAAAATATTACAGCAGCCGTTCTTCCAATAGCCCTTTCCAAATTATAAATCCTTTATTGTTATCCCAATAGTCGTGATGTATTCTTGAAAAATTATGAGGATTCGTTTCCAAGTAGGTCTGACGCCCTTTTTCCCTAATGATGTTCAGTTCTTTATAAATCTGTTTAATAGTATGGGCCAAAACAGCTTTATTTTTGATATTATGCCAGATATAAGTTGCTTCTTCGGTATCCAGCGTCTCTAAAATAATATGATAGTTTTCTTCTCCGACAAGAAGAAAAACAAATGAAAACGGTTGCAGCACGAACCTTAATTTCATAATAGTCCGCTCGTGTTTGTCTGCCAGAAACTGAATTTGTTTGGAGTGCTTATACTGTTTTCTCTTTAATAGATCATGCAGAATACTTTCAGCATCAGGATAAATACTCTGTGCTTTTGAAGATTCGCTGGACGTAAGAATGTTTGTTTTTGATGTTGGGTTTTGATGGATAAAATTTTTATTGAGAAATTGAAATTTTACGCTTTCCATATGGACTTTCGAAAAAAATCCAGACGTGGCCACCATTTCCCGATCTTGAACGTTCGAGATAAGCTGGAATCCCTTTTTGTTCGCACGCGTTCACGAAGGCTACAGCCTCTTTCTTCCAATTCTGCTCATCAAAATCTGCAACTAAAAATTAAGAAGTATTATCGATTAACAATGGATAGACTCCAATCTGCTGGATTCCTTTTATGTGTTTTTCTATTTCTGCATTATTAAGTGGCAAGTACGTTTTGTGCGGATACTTTTGGAAGGTCCCTCCACTTATTTTGTGTTTTGCGTAATGGTATGGGTCGTAGTGATAGGCTGGCATATAACCTGACTTTCCGGCTTTCTCCTATCGTATGGCAAAGACATCCTCCCGTCCGAAGAATAAGATTGGAACAAATAAATAGCGTCTAGGTCGGAAAGTGGCATATATCTTAAAGGTTTTCACCATTTTGAAAATTCTCCATCTCTTTGCTAACTTCATCAGGTAACTGTTTTTCTGTTGGCAAATAAAGTTTGTACTGGCTGGCAATAATTTGTTTTTGTTCGTCAGGAAGGGTAAATTTTACAACTGCATCATTTTTATCGGCACAGAGCAAAATCCCAATAGTTGGGTTTCGTGAGATAGTTTTTCGATGCGGTCATAGTAATTGACATACATCTGCAACTGACCGATATCTTGATGGGTTAATTTATGTGTTTTGATTTCAATGATTACAAAACATTGTAGCAAACGGTTATAAAATACCAAGTCTACAAAAAATTCATCGCCCTCAATATGGATTCTCTTTTGCCTTGATACGAAAGAGAATCCATTGCCCAGTTCGAGTAAAAAGTCCTGCAAATGTGTGATAATGGCGCTTTATAAATCCTTTTCATAATAAGAGGACCCCCTTTTTAATCCGAGAAATTCCAAAAGCATCGGATCCTTAATTATTTCTTTGGCATCAGCAGGCTGTTTTTCGTTTTTGGCAACAGCTAAAACACTTTCTTTATCATTGCTTAATAAAAGTCTCTCATAAAGATTACTGTAAACCTGCCTTTCCAGTTGCCGCGACGTCCAGTTGTTCTTTTTTGTTTCAGCAACATAAAACTCTCTTATTTCCTCATTGTCAACACTGAGGAGTAATTTATACTGTGTCCAACTCAATTGTGCATGCAGTGCGTGCACAATTGGGAAAGTACGGTAAAATTGACGATAGAGATTAATCTGACGGACGGAAAAAGCCACTTCCAAATTCTGGCTGTAACTGTTCCGAAAGGTATTTTGATCAAAAAACCTCCATAATCTGCTCGGTCTTTACTCTGCTGTTCTTCTTCAAAAATCCGTTTGCCGATATGCCAGTACATTAGCGTCCTTTGGTGATCGACAGCTCGCACCGCCCTATCATTGGAATGAGCTATGATCGCTTTCAGGTCTGATATTATAGATTGGTTTACAAGCATTTTAGGCTATAAATAAATTTACCTTCTAGGAAAAAGATAAATAGAAGATTATACTAAATAAAGGGGATATTGTAAAATGCCCTCCAAATCTTCCTCACTGGCACAGAGCTAGTCCAGAATCCAACTTTGTACAGATTGCGCTAGCAGTCGCAATCATGGCCCAGCTGTTTGGCTTGAAAGCGTGACAGATAGCACTTACGTCTCAAATTAATGTTGACGCATTATAAGTTTAAATTGGATACATAAGTACAATAGGTGAATAAATCAGTTCTTGTTTGAAAAAAGGTTTAGGGTAGTAAGATTATAATTACATAAAAATGCTATGGATACAAAATTATCGTCGCCATACTTTTCGAAATAAGCCTCCACTCGATGAATCGTGTCTTCGAAGTCGTTATAAAAGTTAGATCGACGTATGGTCTACTCTACTGATTAAAGCTCATCGAAAGATGGGCTTTTGTACTTTAGAGGACTTTTTCTAAATTCCATCCTAACTCCAAATGTCTTTTGTTTAATCTAAAATCACTTCCGATCAGAAATGAGAAAATCTTATTTAATTCTCTCATTAGATTTTTTGGAAAAATATGCTTCTTACATTATCATGTAGTATAACATCATTGAGCACCTTGTCCACAGTTGGAGATTAAGAGGTTACTGACCTGTAATTTACTTTCTGGATTGCCTAATATGACCTTCTTTGATCAAATCAATTTCCATATTTGTTTTATCCGAGATTCTTGTCTACCCAAACAAATTACATTATATTAGGTTTGACTATGTTTAACCGCACTAAGAATATTGAGAGGCTACTTTTCAGTTTTTAAGAGCGACAAAAATTTATGTTACGAGTGGATGTAATTTTTAACCATAAGGGATTAAAAATGATCTAAATATTAGCGACATGGAAACAGAAATTAAATTGCAATATGGGAAAAAGCCTGATAAGTTCAAAAAGGACTATTGGGAAATGAGCCCTGAGCTTCAAGAAGAATATAAAAAATGGCAAGAAATGAATATTAGGGAAAACATATTCTCCCGCAATCAGCCATTAGTTTACCGAAGAGCTTCAGATAATAAAATGATAGCTGAATATAATGATGGTAAAATAGAATTGATTGATTAAATGGCTGAAATAATTGTGATTGCCGGACCACCAGGAATTGGTAAAACTTCAGCATCAGAATCCATTTTAATGAATGGTGAGTTATATCTTAATCAAGACTACTTTTACCTAGAATATAGGGAACAAAATAATTCCGACCCTGACAAAGCTGGAAGTGATAAGTTTAAAAAAGAAATATTTAAAGTTTTAGATACCAATAAGAATTTCGGTTACGAAACCAATCTGGGATTTAATTGGCAATAGGAGGATTTAAAGCAACTAATTACCTACAAACCAAAAAATAGCATTCAGTTACATCTATTTTTCACTGAAGATGTAAACTTATGCTGGAGTAGGGCAGACCAAAGATTTAATGCTGGAGGACATTTTGTTTATGAAAAACAATATTCCAAAATTACCACAACACGTTTACATTATTAAAATCAAATTTGGAATTATTTGATAGATTATATCTCTATGATGTTAAACCCATTGGAGGTCCTGATTTAATCCTTTCTGTTGAACATACGGGCAGGTTTCTTTTAAAGAAAACCAGATGCCAAATTGGGCAATAAAAAATATCGTGCCTTTTCTAGAGGAGAGATTATCGAAACTACAGGAAGATATAACTTACGAATCTAATCAAGAACCATCCTCTAAAAGGAGAAGAAGATAGACTACCTCAACTGAACGGACTTGTTTCAAAAAAGAAGTTAAAAGAGTTTACGAAAGCTATAGGATTAGCGGCGCATGGCGTTGGCATCGGTTCTTTTGTTTATCTAAGGAGAATTTTTGAAAGCCTAATTGGGCAGGCGCAAAACCAGCAATAGAAGCAGTTTTTAAATAATTTACACCAAAATTAGCAAAAAACTGTAGTGGTTTGGCAATTAACATTCCCACCCCTCTGGCTGCATATACATACATAAATCCTTCGAGCCCCATCATTAAGGTATTTTCTGCAAGCAGAACTAGTAGGTTAAATTCAGTTCTTACATTAGGTACTTAGGGGCTATAAAAAAAATAACTAAACCCAGTAATTATAGCAAAACCATGTTAGCACAAAAAAGAGGCTGTCTCAACTGCTGGCCCCTGTAATGATTATATTTTTGTCCTTGATATTATTTTCCATAAAAATTTTATTTATTTTGAGATCTATCTGGAACTTTTATACACTTCATCCCTCACCGCTTCCTGCCAATTGACAATGCCTTTCTCCGTATTAGGAACGATGTACAATTGCTGTAAACCTACATTTTCGCTTGCTCCATGCCAGTGACGAACATTTGGCGGACATTTTACGACACTTCCTTTTTTAAGGATTTCAATAGGCTGTCCTTCGATTTGATGATAGCCAACACCGTCAGTGATGATTAAAATTTGACCGGCTGGATGACTGTGCCAATTGCTTCTCGCACCTGGCTCGAAATATACATTCCCTACAGATGTGGTAAAAGTGCTATCCGGATCTACCAGACCTACATGATAAGCATTCCCCGTGAAATTTTCGCTTGGTCCTTTTTGTCCTTTCGGGAAAATTTCAGTTAATTCATTTCTCTCTGCTTTCATTTCATTGTCGTTTTTTGGGCTACTGCAAGATGTTGCAAAAGCGCCTATGATTAGTATCGGAGCTATCTTTATCTTGATTTTCATGTCGTATGATGTTCTAGTTGTTCTCAAATTTTACGACAACATTTCCGTTGCCCAACGCCGTGGCAAGTCCGCTGGGACTGTCAACATAGCCTAGTTTTGTATAGCTGTATGATGTGTTGAAGCCTTTATAAAATAAAACGAGGGTATTGCTTCCGTAAAGCGTTAAGTCGCCCACTTTGATATTTCCACCAACCGCCGCATTGGCAGGCAAACTGTTTGGCAGATCGTAATATTTTTCGTTTCCGTTGAGTTCCGTCATATTGATGGTGAGCGGCAACCTTGCCCTAAAAGCCGTCACACTTGGATTGTCATAAAGCGTTACCGTAAATAAATCGCTTCCTATTGTAATTTTCATTTTGCTGGTAGATGGGTTGGTAGTAGTTACATTAGAATCGCCATTCTCCTGAATTGAGACAGGCTTGTTACCTTTGTCGCAGCTTGCCATACTTAACGACAGGGAGGCAGATAGGATCAGGCTTGTTAGTATGTTTTTCATCCTGCTTCTATTTTAAGTGGGTTTTAAAGAATGTCTCCAATTTATCAAATGGGATCAAATCGGTTTTATCATAAAGGTCTACATGGCCTGCCCCTTTAACATAAACCAACTCTTTGGGCATTGCTGCTCTTTTATAGGCATCTTCGCTAAATTCTTTTGAATGCGCTTGGTCTCCGGTGATGAAAAGCAGTGGACGTGGAGAAATGGTTTCGATATCATTGAAAGGATAAAAATTCATGAATTTCGTATTACTGCTTAAGGTTGGTTTTGTTGTGGTTTCTTTAGATGCTCCTTTTGGAGTATATTCCCCACGGGGGGTTCTGTAAAAATCAAAAAACTCACGCTGGATTGGGTGGGTGTTCGCCTCTAGTTTTAGTACCGTTCCGCCAGTGTATTTAGTTTTACCACCTGTAAATTCTGCATATCGCTGTTCGGATGCTTCAGCGATAATCTTCTTTCTTTGCTCCAGAGTTTGTGAATGGTTTAGCGCATCACGGTTGGCCGATCCCATATCATACATACTCACCGTCGCAACAGCCTTCATCCTAGGATCGATCTTTGCAGCACTGATCACAAAGCTTCCGCTGCCACAAACGCCAATCACACCTATGTTATTCCTGTCAACAAAATCGCGTGTTCCCAAAAAGTCGACGGCCGCACTGAAATCTTCAGCGTATACATCAGGCAAGACTGCGTTACGAGGTCCGCCCTCACTCCCCCCCCAGAAAGAGAGGTCGATTGCCAAGGTGATGAAACCTCTGTCTGCCATATTCGAAGCATATACATCGGCGCTTTGTTCCTTCACCGCCCCCATTGGGTGACCGACAATAATTGCAGGATTTTTTGTTTTTCTGTCCATATTATTGGGGATAAAAAGATGCGCTGCAACCCCCATCTTATATTGGTTCCTGAACGTAACCGCATACAAAGTTACCTTGTCACTTACCTTGAACGTGGTATAGTTCTTTCCTGATATTTCTTTCATCTGTAGTGAGTTTGATGTGGATTGTGCGGCTGCCGTACCAGAAGAAAAGATTGTAGTCAGCGCAATAAAAAGTAATTTTTTCATGTTAAATGTTTTTGATGAATTTTGCCGGAACTCCCCCGACAATTGTATTTGAAGCAACATCTTTGGAAACAATTGCTCCCGCGGCAATAACGGCGTTTTCGCCGATGGTTACACCCGGAAGTATGGTTGCTCCCGCACCAATCCATACATTCTTTTTGATGTGAATGGCTTTTGGAACCAATGAATGCCGTTCTTCAATTGATATTGGATGCCCTTCTGATAGCAGAATTACTTTCGGAGCGATGAACACATTGTCTTCAATGGTAATTCCGCCAAGATCCAGAAAAACACAATCGAAATTGATAAATACATTTTTCCCTATCTTTGTATGCTTCCCGTAATTGATATGCAAGGGCGTAAAAACAACAACACTTTCATCAATTTCCGAACCTGTTATTTGGCTTAAATATTTTCTTATTTCATCGGGATCTGGGGTGCTGTTCATCTTTAACAAAAGTTTCTTGGTCGCAAACGATTCTTCCCGCATTCTGTATGCTTCGGGATTGTTCGGTAAAATGGTTTCCCCATTGCGTAACCTCTTGAAAATGTTGTTAATGCTCATTGCCCTAATTTTTCACTTAAACAAAGATAAATGGATCTGAGAGGTATTCTGTTACATTTATTTCGCAAGTAATGTCAAATATTACGTATTGATAACTAATTGTTATATTTTTACCTAATATGGTAACAAATCAAAAAGTTATGCTTTGCAAAGCAGTATCGGAAAACGAATTCCCAGAGGATTTTAATATCCGGTTCCATACACATATTTATTGTCAGCTCGGGAGCGTAAAATTTGTCTTTAATGGCCGGCAATATCAAGCTAAAAAGGGCGAGTTTATCTTCTGGCTGGCGGGCATCAATGTTTCTGACCTGTCATTCTCAAAAAATTTCAAGGCCACGATTTTGTTTGTCGATAGCGATCTGCTTACCGCGAGTTTGCCAAGTGCCACGGCGAGCATAGACAGCATTATACATTCTAAGGAATATCCGATTTTGCATCCGGATGAAAAAGACAAGAAGAAGATCCTGAAAAATTTTCAGTTGCTTTACGATATGTCCCAGGAAACAAACCATCGATTTTTTGAGGAAGCACTTAAACTCCAAATGCAACTCTTTCTTTTGGAGATGTGGCACATTTTTGAAGACGAGCTCGACAGAAAAAAAAGAAGTTTGCAAAGTGGGACTTTGTACGAGCAGTTTGTACAGTTGGTACAGGAACATTGCATGAGAGAGCGTGAGGTAAGGTTTTATAGTGATAAGCTCAATATCACGCCCAAATACCTCAATTATATTTGCAAGGCCAATACCCGGATTACCGCATCAGAATGGATACAGCGTAACGCCAAGGAGCGGATCATTATATTATTGCAAAACAAGCACCTTAACATTTCCGAAATAGCTGATGAAATGTACTTTTCGAGCCGTTCTTTCTTTACCCGCTACGTGAAAAAATTGCTGGGCGTAACGCCAAAGGAATATCGGGATCGGATTCGATGAAATACAAATTTTAGGCAGAAGCGATCTTCCCCAATGTACTATGATGAAGGATGTAAGGCTTAAGGGAAGTAATTAACGGCCTTATTGTTCTCCTTCGGCATATGAAGGCACATAATTGGGCAAACCTCGAAAATGATTCGGTACCTATGCTAAAGTATCTATCGGTTCTGCCGTTTATTCAACCAGAAGTAAGTTCCTCTGCAATTAACAAGGTTTGAGGATGAATGGAAATCTTTATAGCATCCGCATTGGAAGTTTCTATAGGAGGGCAGTGAAAACAGGTATCATAGGTGCTCATTACTGTGTTTCGGGATCCGACGTGCCAACAAAGATGGCTTAAAGTAGCAGCACCTTTCATGCAGGTTTATAGGCGGACCGCATTACATTCACAAAAGTTTTTATTACCAAATCCATAATTTCTGATCTGAGCTGACTATCAACCCTGAGTTACCAGCATCAATTCTATTATTGGTTAAGCGAATGAAGAAAAACGTTTATTTTACCTTCACGACAACCTTCCCCTTTGCTCGACCTGCTTCGACATAAATTAGCGCATCATTAAGATCTTCAAAGGCATAGACCTTATCAACAACAGGCTTAATAACATTTGCTTCAATTAATTTTGCAATTTTGCCCAATTGATCACCGCTAGCTTTCATAAAGAGAAAATGATAATTTACATTGTGTTTTTTTGCTTTGCTCCTGATGCGGAAACTAATCAGCGACAAAATTATTCTTAAGTACCAAGGAAGGGCTATCTCCCTGGCAAAAGCTGGCGTTGGAGGACCTGAAATGGAAATAATTCGACCCTGTGGCTTTAAAATATGGATTGATTTTTCGAGGGCTTTATTATCTTGACTATTCAAAACTACATCATAATCTTTGAGTATATCTTCAAAATCCTGCGCTTTGTAGTCAATTAATAGTTCTGCACCCAGTTCTTTAACCAATGTAAAACTTTTAGCGCTGGAAGTGGTTGCAATGGATGCGCCCAAATGTTTTGCCAATTGAATGGCGATGGAACCAACGCCGCCTGAACCCGCTTGAATAAATGCTTTTTGCCCTGGCTTTAATCCGGCATTTTCAACCAGCGCCTGCCAAGCTGTAAGAGCAACCAAGGGAATAGAAGCCGCTTCTTCCATGGTTAAGTTTCTAGGTTTGAGCGCTACATCCTCCTCGTTAATAGCGATATACTCTGCAAATGTTCCGATATGAAAATCTGCAGGACGTGAATAAATCTGGTCGCCAACCTTAAATTTCTTCACCTTCCCGCCGACCTGAGTAATGATTCCCGCAACATCGTGTCCCAATATCAAGGGGAAGTGATAAGGTAGTAGCAATTTAAACTCACCTTTTTTGATTTTTGAATCCAAAAGATTTACACTCGTTGCATGTACCTCAACTAAAACCTCATTATCGGCAACTATTGGCACTGGCATATCCACGAGCTGAGCACCGTCCAGTGTATATTTATTTATAGTGTATGCTTTCATCGTGTTTTGTTCAAAAATTGATAGCTATCCTTTGGATTGATTATATTGAATGCGGTTTTTGGAAGAAACCTGTTAAGAAGACTGAATATTTTTGCATCGCCAACTCGAATGGTGTATTGTTCTTTTGATAGGCCATTGATTAACCCTTTGATCATCTCTTCTGAAGTGATTTTTTTATCCTTTCTCTCTGCGGTCATTTCAGTGGCGACAAGTGGAGGTATAAGTTCGAATATTTTAACTTTACTTCCAATGATTCTTAAGTGTTCTCTAAGGGATACGGTATAAAAAGCCAACGCCGTTTTAGATGAAGAATAAGTTGCCTCAATTAATGATGGACACATGCTTAATATGGATGTTGTGTTAATGATTGCTCCTTCTTCTCTGGATTTAAGCATATCCATAAAAAGATTATTTAGCCTGATCACCCCCAAATAATTTACCTCCATTTCATACGCTGCGCCTTCAAGATGATTATCATTTGGAATGCCCAGGTTGGACGGAGCGACTAAAACTCCTGCATTATTGTACAGGATATCAATACCACCCATCTCTTTCACCGTTTTAAAGAGCAGCTTTGCGTCTGCCTCTTTTCCTGCATCACTTTGTATTGCGGTTAACGCAGGATATACTTTTTTTACCTCATCTAACTTTGTCTGGTTTCTACCCGTAATGATTACACTGGCGCCAATTGACAGAAATTGTTTTGCTGCCTCCAGTCCTATCCCAGAAGCACCACCTGTGATCAGTATTGTTTTTCCTTTTAAATCCATCTGTTTTGAATGTTAACCAATAAAATTTTAATGAGCCGACTGTTCGGTAATTGGATGTATGAGCGCATGTATTTTTATGCTCTCGCCAACTGGAACTTCAAATTTATCGTTCTCTAATGCTACTAGAAGTTCATCTGCTACCACCGAGGGAGGAATACCATTAGCGCCTCCAATTTCAGCCGAAAAATCAGTGTTCACTAATGGTGGATAAACCTCATAAATATTTAATTTATCATTGACTGCGAAGGTATCCCTTAAACCCTGAGTGTAACTATGTAGTGCAGCTTTGCTTGCCGCATAGGTTGGAAGATATTTATTTGATCTAAATACTGCTATAGAAGAAATATTAATAACCGACGCATGATCCTGTTTCAAAAGATGAGGTAATAACAATGAGGTGAAGTGAATCACGCTGATGTAGTTAGTATTGATTTCCTGGTAGGCTTTTTCCGCCGGGTTATTTTCAAAATCGCTCAAATCATTCATAAAGGCGGAACCTGCATTGTTTACGATGATATTTAAATTATGGTGATTTTTTTTCAACTCATCAGCAATCCGAATTCTGTCAGCCTCTATTGAAAGATCACCTAGAATACCGACCACATCGCTATTCAATTCTTTGAGTGCATTTTGAAGGCGCTGTTCACTTCGTCCATTGATAATAATTTTGTTTCCGGCTGCATGCAGTTTCTTGGCAATAGCCAAGCCAATGCCTGCACTTCCACCGCTTATAAATACGGTATTTCCTGTAGTTTTCATATTTTTAGAGTTAAAATTTTAGCGGTTTATTCGTTGAGTCCATTAATGGCATGAGAGTGCATAATCTGTAAATCTTTCTTCTTGAAAAACAATTCAACCAACCGATATCAATCATCATTATCGTAAGCCTGATTTTGACTGCACGATACCGGTTCTGGATCAAGTCATTTCACTAACTACTTGGATAAAAAATGATAGTCCGTATAACCTTTTTCTCCCGGCGTGTAAAAAGTTTGCTGATCTGGGGTATTCAGTGATGCATCAGTTTTGAAGCGTTCCACCAAATCTGGGTTGGCAATAAATGGTACTCCAAACGATACCAAATCTGCATCTCCATCGCTCAGTACTTTTGAGGCAGTTTCTTTAGTGAATCCTCTGTTTATAATGATGATTCCCTTGAAAATCTTGCGAAAATGTTTAGCCACTTCCTGTATAGCATCCGGATTTCCTGTTACATCGGTAAAGGGCTCGATAAGATGAAGATATGCTAAACCATAATCATTTAACCTACCGACGATATAATCATATAATTTAATTGTTTGCTCATCAACCGATATTCCCATGATGCCGTTCAAAGATGGATTTAAGCGTAATCCAACACGATTCATATCGACCACTTCCTTTAATGCATCTAAAACCTCAAATAAAATGCGTGCACGGTTTTCCACAGATCCTCCATACGCATCCTCACGCCGATTGCTGTTTATGCTAAAGAATTGCTGGAGTAAGTATCCATTTGCACCATGCAGTTCCACTCCATCAAAGCCAGCCTCGAAAGCATTTACCGCAGCTTGTTTAAAATCGGAAATGGTTTGTTTTATATCTTCCAGCGTCATCGCCTGCGAGCTTTCGCTTTTCTTAAAACCTGATTGGGTAAATATTTCCACGTTTGGATTATAGCTAGATGGTGCTAGAGGGGATTTCCCCTGATGAAGATCCGGATGAGAATAAGCCCCGGTGTGCCACAGTTGTGCAAAGATTTTGCCTCCTTTTTCATGAACTGCTGATGTGGATAGTTTCCAGCCATCTACCTGCACCTTGCTGTAAATACCAGGAACATTCACCACGCCGACCGCATCTTCGCTGATAAATGTACCCTCTGTGATGATCAACCCCGCGCTCGCCCGCTGCGCATAATATTCTGCTGTTAACGCCGTGGCGACATGTAAATCGTTGTTGGATCTCGAACGTGTCATGGGCGCCATAACTATACGATTCCTAAGTTCGGTGTTACCAATTAATACAGGATCAAATAACTTTGTATTCTTCATAATTTTTAACTTTATATTTTATACCTTTTAGTATATTTTTAACCAAAAAAAATTTATTTCTCAAAATGTGCTAATTCAGCTTTTAGGCTTTTAATCAAAGCAAGCATCGGTTTGGCAGTTTCAAGCGCCCTGCACATCACCGTAGCCCCCTCAACGCAGGCAACAACCTTAAATGCAAAACCTGCAGGATCAAGTTCTGATGAAAATTCACCGCAATCAATACCACTCTGAAGAAGCGCTGTCAAATCCTGTTGACCTCGCCTGATCATCTTAGCCACTTTTTTTTTGAGTATTGGATAGTTATCATCAGTCTCTACAGCAGTATTAAAAACGGGACAACCGCCAGGAATGAGGGTATTGATTGGATCCTTATAGAAATCAATAAAAGCCAAAATTTTAGCCTTTACTGTTTTTTTTGTAGAAATGGCCGACCTTATTCCATAAGCCAGCTTGTCTAATGCATAATCTACCACCTGATTCGACAAGTCATCCTTTCCATCAAAATGTCCATAAAGTGCACCCTTGGTTAGCTTGGTGGCAAGCAAAACATCATCAATGGTCACCCCAGATATTCCCTTTTCATTGTATAAAGGCATGGCTGTTTCTAAAATAAATTGCTTTGTTTTCTCGGCTTTTGATAACATGACAAGTGCTTTGCATTGCAAATATACTAAAAGGTTTATTTATACCAACGTCTATTTTTTATTTTTATTTAATTTACCACACGATGACCCTAAGGGAAATGTTCATTTAGTGGTTGTTATGGGCCGATTATTTTACTTCGGATTCACGTTTAACTATTCGATTGTTGCTTAATGGACCGTATTAATTGGATTTGAATGAACCCAGTCTTACAAGCACAATTTAAATCCTTGGAGTATTGAAGACTTTTAGCTCAGCTTAAATGGAAGGTAGTGTTTTTGGATTCCGAAAGCTATTCCAACAAAAACCTGCCTTCGCACCACCAGGGATTAGCGTAGATGCATACATTATTCCTCGGCTATTAAGCTGACAATTGACGCGCTGCCTGCAACAGTTATTCATTCTTAAAGGGGATTGCTTTACAAAATTAAAATCTGCTAAACGAATGACGGGTTTGATAGCGTTGAATAAGGTATAGTTGATTTAGAAATCCTTCCATCATGGTGAGAGGACTTCATGCCAAGCAATGAGCTTGCTTTGGGATACAAAAATGAAAGCTCGTCAAACAAATTCTCCAAACTGAAACTTGTAGTCTTGATAGTAAGCCTCTTATTGGAAAAACATTACTAATTCCTACAAATACAATTTGAACTTTTAGACGATATTTAATGCTTAATAGGGTTCTTCAGTATGATGAAAAAAAAATACACAACATTAAGGCTTATTCTGGGTGATCAGCTGAACTTGCAGCATTCCTGGTTTGCTCAGGCGGCACCTTCCACGCTTCATGTGCTGATGGAAGTAAAAACAGAAACAAATTATGTATGGCATCATATCCAAAAAGTATGCGCTTTTTTTGCGGCGATGGAAAGTTTTTCAGAAGCCCTTCACCATCAATCTTTTGAGACCCTATATATTCGCCTTAATGATGCGGAGAACAAACAGAATTTTGCTGGAAACCTAACTGAGTTGATCCAGAAATTTGATATCGAAGAATTTCATTATCAATTGCCTGATGAATATAGACTGGATCAGGAGCTTAACTATTTTTGTAGTATGCTACAGATTCCCTACCGCGTGTTTGATACAGAGCATTTCTATACCAGCAGAACAGAACTTGGTGATTTGTTTTCCTCAAAGAAAGAACTGCTGATGGAAAGTTTTTACCGGACCATGCGCTTAAAGCATCATCTGCTGCTTGATGATACAGATGACCCACAAGGTGGAAAATGGAATTTTGATACTGATAACCGAAAAAAGCTTCCAAAAGACCATCACCCGAATCCACCTTTATTATTTGTTAATGATGTCAGCAAACCCTTGGAAAGGATTAGGGCTGCTGAAATTGAGACCATTGGCAACATAAACCCTCAGTACTTCCCTTGGCCGATCAACAGAGACCAATCGTTAAAGCTGCTGCATTATTTCTGCGAAAACTGCCTGCAATTGTTCGGAACCTTTCAGGATGCCATGCATACGCAGGAATGGTCGGTTTATCATTCCCGCTTATCCTTCAGCATGAACACCAAACTTATTTCGCCCATCGAGGTGGTAAATACGGCTATTAGTCACTGGAGAAAAAATAAAAAGTGGATAGCGCTAAACCAGATTGAGGGATTTGTGAGGCAGATTTTGGGATGGCGTGAATACATGAGAGGCATTTATTGGATGCAGATGCCAGCATTTGAAGAGATGAATTACTTTGATCACAAAAGAAAACTTCCACAGTTCTATTGGACGGGTAAGACAAAAATGAATTGTTTAAAACATTCAATTACCCAATCGCTGGACCTTTCATATGCTCATCACATTCAACGTTTAATGCTCACCGGAAATTTTGCCCTGCTTGCAGGAATAAACCCTGATGAAGTTGATTTCTGGTATCTTGGGATATACATTGATGCTATTCAATGGGTGGAAATCACCAATACTAGGGGCATGAGTCAGTATGCAGATGGTGGGATTACTGGTTCCAAACCGTACACGGCAAGCGCCAACTATATTCACAAAATGAGCAACTACTGCGATGGCTGCAAATACGATCGCACAGATAAATCCGGAGAAAATTCGTGCCCCTTCAACAGCCTGTACTGGGACTTTCATGACAGGCATAGGGAAAAGCTTCAGCATAACCCCAGGCTTACCATAGTTTATCGGATTTGGGATAAAATGGATCCAGAACTAAAATCATCAGTGCTGAACCGGGCAAAACATTACTTAGAAAATTTGAATAACCTATAGTCGTTTTCATTTAAAAAAGACGGCTACAAAACATGATACATGCTATTTTTTTAAACAAATTGACACTTAGCTGGAGCGCAACGGGTATCCCAATGCGCAAACGAATGCCCATGGCATGACAAAATGTTTATATTACCAAATAGATCCTATTCAAACCTATCATTTAGAATAAGTTCTTTCGAAATGAATAATAACCACTTGTACACACATGAAGACAATAATCCGCTTTTGGCTATCTCTTGTGAAACAAAACTTTATGCAATAATGGTATTAGTCAAATTAGAATCGATTAGGTAGCTATTTGTGAGATTCGACCGATTATATACCTAAGTCAAGCTTTTCATGGATGACTTGAAGTTTTGGGTGTTAATGGATACAAATTATATGAATGATTTTAAAAAACAGAATTGCTCTTGAGCATAGTTGCCGCTATCCCGATTTTTGCTAATTGCAGAAAAACTGAGAATGATGAAAGTTCTTTGCGAGTTCACCAAATCCTATTGTGCCCAAGTTACAGTCGCCGCTTCATTGGTAATCGACAAAAAGTGTTTTGATATAGCAGATCGGGCTAAAGGATGAAAAGTAGACGAAACGACTTTTTCTATTCCCATCGCAGAAAATACGAGTAAAAACCAAAAACCAGCTAGCTCAGCGACCTATCAAGAATGGTTAAGTGTTCCAATTAGTAACCTACACTCATATCAAACTAAAAATAATTTTAGCTTTCTTGCGCTTAAACTTACTGTTTGTTACAATAAAGCTTGAAAGATCCCGAGAGTGAATTATATACAATTCTAACATAATCGCAAAGCCATTGATTTAGGTACCTTGAAAGCTCAATTATCAGATAAAATGCTGCAATGCGTTTCTTCAAATTAAACGTTTGTTGATTTCACATTGAAGTTCACGGAAGAATCCATTAGCGATCAAACCCATTAAAACTTTATTTAATCGACAAAATGATACCACTAAAATAGACTGTCAAAATGATGGCTAAGCATTATAATTTTCAACTTACCACGTTAAAAAGTCTTCGTCCCGACGAGTTTAGTTAATTATGATCGCATTAAATTCTGAGGTATTCCTTACAATGAAGCCTACCAACGCTTAACAACAGTCATCATTGATAAAAGTAGCGATTTCAATCCTGAAGGGGGGTTAAAGAGGTTAAAATACGCCTAATTTTCGCTAAAACTGATTAAGCTACCACCTTGATTTTGTGCTAATTTAGTGTCGTCAGCATAACTACTGATAAAACCACAATCAGATATAATTGCCTTTAACCTCTACGCTATTAGATGATGAGTTTACTTTTTAATGAGGCATTTAGAATAATATAATCCCAAGCTCCGTAGCTAATAGCGAGAGAAAACTTACCATTTTCTGTGGAAATGGAACATAAACCAAATAAAACGAATAGAGGAAATGAAAAAATTTACAGTTGCATTGGTAGTACTGGTTGGGGCAATATCAACACTTTGTGCACAACAAAAAGATTATCCTATTCAACCTGTGGCCTTCACAAACGTACACGTACATGATCAGTTTTGGCAACCCAAAATGGAGATCAATGCAAGGGTAACCATCCCATATGTTATTGCGCAGTGCAAAGCGAATGGCCGGATGGATAACTTTTTACGTGCCGGTAAAAAATTAGGCGGTGATAAAATGAGCGAATTCCCATTTGATGATACCGATGTATACAAGGCTATTGAAGGGGCATCTTATTCGATCCAAAACAAAGCAAACCTAAAGCTCGCGGCTTATATCGATACCCTTATTAGCATAATAGGGGATGCACAGGAACCTGATGGGTACTTATTTACCTTTAGAACTGTAAATGCAAAACAACCTCACGAATGGATCGGATCCAAGCGTTGGGAGAAAGAGGAAATTCTAAGTCATGAGCTTTACAATGCGGGGCATTTATACGAAGCAGCCGTAGCCCATTATCAGGCAACAGGCAAGAAATCTTTACTCAACATCGCCATTAAAAATGCAGATCTGTTGGTCAAAACTTTTGGCCCCGGTAAAATAGAAGAATATCCTGGGCACCAGATTGTAGAAATAGGACTTTCAAAAATGTATCGGGTAACCGCCAACAAAAAATATCTCGATTTAGCCAAGTTCTTTTTAGATGTTCGCGGACCAAAGGGGGATGCCTACAACCAGGCCGATAAGAAAGTAATTGATCAGCATACGGCCGTTGGCCATGCTGTGCGGGCAGCCTATATGTATACGGGAATGGCTGATATTGCTGCCCTTACCGGTGATACGAAATACCTTACCGCAATTGATGACATCTGGGGAGATGTGGTGAGCAAAAAACTTTACATCACCGGTGGTATCGGGGCGACCGGCGCAGGTGAAGCCTTTGGTGATGCTTACCAGCTGCCTAACATGTCTGCCTATGCAGAAACCTGTGCAGCCATTGGAAATGTATATTGGAACGAAAGGATGTTCCTGTTGCATGGAGATTCTAAATACATCGATGTTCTGGAAAGAACCTTATACAATGGTTTACTCTCCGGCGTTTCTTTAAGTGGCGACCGCTTTTTTTATCCGAATCCGCTGGCTTCTATGTTTCAACACCAGCGCAGTGCCTGGATAAGTTGTGCCTGCTGCATCAGTAACATGGCCAGGTTCCTGCCATCATTACCGGGTTATGTATATGCGCAGGATAAAAATAACCTGTATGTGAATCTGTTTATGGGCAATACCAGTAAAATCGCACTCAATGTTACCAATGTAGAAATTACACAAACTACAGAATATCCCTGGAAAGGTGATGTAACGCTAGCCATTAACCCTGAAAAAACAGCAAACTTTACGTTAAAAATCCGCATTCCGGGATGGGCAAATCAGGAAGCATCTCCGGGCGACCTCTACGCTTTTTTAGATAAAAAAACCCTCCCAGTTAACCTTTCAGTTAATGGAAAAGCCACTCCATTTGTAACCGAAAAAGGATATGCGGTATTAACGCGAAAATGGCAAAAAGGAGATGTGGTTTCTTTAAGTCTTCCGTTGGAAACTGAAAAGGTAATTGCCAACAAAAATGTAAAGGATGATTTATCGCGTTTTGTTTTAGCACGCGGGCCAATGGTTTATTGCCTGGAAGGGCCTGACAATAAAGATAGCTTGGTGCAGAACATTATGATTGATAAAAATGCCATTGCTACTGCACAATACGATGCAAACCTTTTAAATGGAGTTGGCGTAATTAATATTGCCGGCCAAAGTACCAAAAGACAATTGAATACCGACAGCCTTTTGGTGGTTGATCAAAATGTAAAAGCCATTCCTTACTATGCCTGGGCCAACCGCGGCCCAAGTGAAATGACAGTTTGGATCCCTTATGAGCAATCTGCCGCCCGGCCAAAACCTGCAGCAACCATTGCCAGCAGAAGCACCGTATCTGCCTCTTTAAAAAACAAGCGAATGTTCTCTGCCATTAAAGATCAGTATGAGCCAGCCGATTCTAAAGACACCAATTTCCCTTACCTGCACTGGTGGCCGGCAAAAGATACGAAGGAATTTATTCAGTATGATTTTGATTCGGCACAAACAGTAAGCGAATCTAAAATCTTCTGGTATGATGACAGCCCCTGGGGCGGGTGCAGAATTCCGGTTGCTTACAAACTGCTCTATAAAAAAGCAGACCAATGGCTTCCGGTAGAACCAACTGCGCCTTACCAGATTAGTAAAGACCAATTCAATGTACTTCATTTTAAACCGGTAAATACAACTGCCTTAAAAATGGAAATTCAACTACCTAAAGAACATGCCACCGGCGTGCATGAATGGGCAGTAAAATAATAAAATACCAATTTGTTTTTTTCTTCAAAAGCTCCTGTTTTCAATTCAAATGAACAGGAGCTTTTTCTTTTTTTGGAGGCATTGAAATGCTTTTCAATAGAGCAGGCAATGGCCAATCTAAATTAATCACGTAATTATTAATCAAATTAATAAGACAAATACAGCTTAAACGTCTTTAATGGTAAGCCTACTTCTCTTAAGAATTTTTAAGTCTTATTTACAAGAAAATCTTCAACTAACTAATTTTGCCCCTTCTTATTGTGGTTGGGTTAAAAAATGATGCTAATCAGGTAAAATCTTCGTCATATTGATGTCATTACAACGGTAAATTTATAAACGTTAATCTAACATTTAAACTAACCAACAAGCTAATGGAATTAAACTTTACTTTGAGGCAAGGTAAGTTACTAGGCATCATGCTCCTCTTTTTGCTGCCCTTTTTTACCCTTGCACAAACCAGAATTACCGGTACGGTAACCGATGGAAAAAATGAGCCCATACCTGGAGCTTCTATCAAACAAAAGGGTACCACAAACGGAACTTCATCTGATAATAACGGTGCATTTTCGATGACACTTAAAGAGGGATCGCCCATGCTTACCATCAGCATTGTAGGCTACAAAACAAAAGAGGTTTCATCAGCAGGAAAAACAAGTATAAAAATCCAGTTAGCAGAAGATGATAATGCTTTAGATGAGGTAGTGGCCATTGGTTATCAGAACATCCAACGGAAAAATACAGCCGGGGCAATCTCATCGGTAAAAGGAAAAGATTTTGAAAACACACCTTACTCTACTTTCGATGCCATGCTGCAAGGCCGCGTTGCGGGTTTAACCATTCTAAGCACTTCGGGAGAACCTGGAGGAAATAATATTGTGAGTATTCGTGGTGCAAGTAATGTTAACTTTAATCAAAGCAGCTCGCCCCTGTATGTTATTGACGGTGTGATTTACGATGTAAATGATATTGGCTCTGCTTATGGCAGTAGTCCGCTTCAGGCCATTAACCCGAACGATATCGAATCGGTAGACGTGTTGAAGGATGCCTCTGCTTCTGCGGTGTACGGTGCACGCGCAGCAAATGGGGTAATTATTGTAAAAACAAAACGGGCTATTGCAGGTGCGCCGCCACAAATCAGGGTTTCCAGTTATTTCGGAATCGCGAATAAGCCTGCGCTAAAGCCTATTCAAACGGGAGCAGCAGAAAGAAGATTAAAGATGGATTTACTTTATGGAGGGAATGCACTCTATAACAGCTTAGCAAATTTAAACATGATGCTAACTGATAGTTTAAACAGTGCTTTCAATAATAATACCGACTGGCAGGGATTGTTCCTTCAAACCGGAAACATCAGTAATGTTGATGCTAGTATTGCCGGTGCAACAGATAAGTATTCTTACCGATTCTCTTTTAACCGCTATTATGAAGAAGGGGTAATGAAGGGTTACGACATCACCCGGATCACCCCCAGCTTATTTTTTCAAGTCAATCCGACTAAAAAATTACTGGTTCAAACCAATTTATTTGTGGGCCTCACCAAGGCAAAACACGGAATAGGTGACCCCAATACAAGTAGGTATCCGTTTACAACGTGGGGGTTCCCTTCGTCTTTTTGGAATATTGGCCAAACCGAACAGGAACTATACAGTGGTAGATATGAGGAGCTTCGCGATGATGATAAGAATACCAGTTTAAATGGAAACACTATGGCTCAATATACCATTTTTCCAGGATTGAATTTAAAAAGTACCATCTCTTATAACATTACAAACAACACCCGCAGCTTTTTTATGCCGAGTGTATTAAGTGGAAGTGGACAAAATGAGGCCACGGGCTACATTTATCAAACTAACCGATGGGAATTGGAGAATACATTAAATTACTCCAAATCGCTGAAAAGTGGACATAACTTTAATATGGTTGTGCTTCAGGGAATGGAAAAAAATGTACTTAATAATACGTATAGCTCAAGTGTAGGAAATGCAGATGCCGTTAAAACAGTAACGGGCATAGCCTCTGGCCCTAATTTATTTGTAAGCAATGAAATTCAGGAACGTTCGCGTTTATCATGGATGGGCAGTTTTGTTTATGATTATAAGGGAAAATATTTACTGCAAGCAGTGTACCGTACCGATGGATCATCCAGATATAGTGCAGATAGCAGATGGGGCTCTTTTCCATCTATTTCTGCAGGATGGAATGCTTCGGAAGAAAGTTTCTTCACACCACTAAAAAATGTAGTTTCTTACCTGAAATTCAGGGCCAGTTATGGGATTACAGGAAATGATCCCGGTGCTTATTATGCACAATATCAATCATTAATTGCCAATGCCAATTATCCAACATCAGTATTAGGTAATGGCCAGCAAGGTGCACAAACCACTTATAATGGCACGCAGGTACTATATCCTGATTATTATGGTGCCGCCTCTGCTAATTCCATCAGCTGGGAAAGAAGTCCGCAGTTTAATGCAGGTTTGGACCTCGGCTTATTGAAAGACAGGATTACCTTAACGGCTGATTATTATATCCGCGATTCGAAATCGAAGGTGTTTCAAATTGGTGTTCCGTTAACCACAGGTTACTCGCAAACCTCCAACAACTATGTAGACCTACGTAATACCGGGATCGAATTTACCTTAACTACCCGAAACTTAGCCCCCACATCAAAATTCCAGTGGACAACCAATTTCAACATTGCCTATAATGATAATTACATTACCAAACTACCCAATGGCGGACGAGACTTTACCTTTGGCGATCCATGGCTACAGCAAACCCTAAGTGTGGGTGAACCTTTATTTACGTTCAAAGCATGGGAAGTAAATAAAATTTATGCTACGGATGCCGATGTGCCGGTGGATCCGAAAACGGGTAAAAGAATTACCAATTTTGGTGGTGCACAATACGCAGCAGGTGATCCGGCCAGAGTGGATCAAAACGGAGATTATAATATTGATTATAACGATTATATTTCTTACGGAAACCCCAATCCAAATATCACCGGCGGGATGCTAAATTCCTTCTCTTATAAAGGGTTTTCGCTCGATGTTCTGTTAACTTTCATCTCCGGCAGGAGCTTGCGGAATGGTTATTTATCTGATAAATTTCAGGATGCAGGTACTGCCAATCCTTACTTTTATTGGGGTCCACGTTCAGGTCCGGCTTCAAATTTTAATGTGGAAGATTTCTGGTCTAAACCTGGTGATATTGCAAAATACCCTGGCCTTATCACCAATAATGTTGATAAATGGCACATTGGCCAAACCACATACATTGAAGATGCAAGTTTTCTACGGATTAAAAATATCAGACTGGGCTACATGCTGCCCCAAAAATTTACGAAAAAGATTGGGTTGAACGTGGTTAGATTTTACGGCGTGATGGACAATGTAAAGGTGTGGTCGAGATCTACCGTGCCTGATCCGGAAGCCGTAGAAGTGTCCGGCTACTCTGGAGGTAATGATTATCCAATCCCTAAAAAGTACACGTTCGGCTTTGATTTAACTTTTTAATCATGACTAAAATGAAAAAACTTACGATATATATATGCTGTGCTGTTGGAATAAGCATGGCCACCTCATGTAAAAAATTCTTAGATGAGGAACCTATTAGCGTTTCTACCGACTTAACTTTCTGGAAAAAGGAAAGCGATGCCGATAAGGCTGTTGCAGGTGCCTATGCACTGCTTAGAAAAACATTAAATAAAGCTGAAGGTCTTGGTTTTTATGCTTATGGAGATTTGCCGACTGATGAATTTTCAGCTATAAATGCCTTCAGATTTGATAACATATTACGATTGGACTTATCTATTCCTGTTGGCAGTGCAGAAGTCAACGACAGAATGATGCAAATGAGACGGTATGACACCTTCTATAGCACCATTGATCAAACGAATCGTTGCATTAAATTTATTCCTACCATTGGCGATGATAAATTTACGTCGAGTACTTCCAAAAATAATCTCCTGGGAGAAGCTTACTTTTTAAGAGCGTTTAATTATTTCTACATGACCAGGATCTGGGGAGATATCCCATTGGTTTTAGAATCTGTTAACGTACTTGATGCCGTAGATGTACCCCGTACCAAGGCGGCAGAAGTTTTGGCACAATGCATTAGCGATGCCAACACTGCAATAAACCTGCTCAGCTGGGATTATACTAATGCTAACAACCGTGCAGTTAGGGCAAATAAAGGCGCCGCGCTGGCCCTCCTGGCACACATCTATGCCTGGCAAGGCGATTATCAAAACTGTAACTTAACAGCTGATAAGATCATCAGCCAAAACTTTTATCAATACGTAAACCGTGATAATTACCTGAATATTTTTAAAGGCAAATCAAGCGAGGGCATTTTTGAGATTGCGCAGAGCGATGAAAATGAAGGAAACTCATTCAATATTGCTTACTACACCTTAAAAACCCCCTATTTGACAACCAATACGGGAACTGCACTGTTTACGCTTAATGCTAACACCTTAACCACGCTGTTTGATACACCAACTGATAAGCGATTTACAACGGCATTTGCATTAACCAATTCTACCGATCCGATTTGCATTAAATATTCCAATATCAGTTATGTTAACGGGCAAAACGTGGTGAATGCCATATCCAGAAACAACATTATCATTTTCAGGCTTGCCGATATTGCGCTGCTCAAAGCCGAAGCACTTGCCGCATTAAGTCAATTTGACCAGGCCAGATCTGCATTAAACGAAGTACGTGCCACCGCAGGCTTAGGCGCCTGGGCAGGTACCAATGCAAATCTTTTTGAAGGAATAATCGATGAGCGTGGAAGAGAACTTTTCTTGGAAGGTCACCGCTATTACGATTTGGTTAGGCTGGGTAAAAAAACAGGAATTATGAAATTTGGCGCTGATAAAATGAATAAAAGTGATTTTGATGCAGGCAAATACTATTGGCCGCTTGATCCGGCGCTGATGAACATTAACAAAAAATTGACTCAAACTCCTTTCTGGAGCTCAAAGATGTAAATGATGAAAAATAAACTTCTGTATTTAATCATAGCCAGCCTGGGGCTGGCCTATTTTACCAGTTGCAAAAAAAGTGAATACTTAACAGACGGTGGCTTGAGCGAAGCGAAAACTCCACTCACCACTTATGATTACCTGAGGCAGCATAAATACCATTTGTTTGATACGCTGATTATGGTTATTGATCACTATAACATGAAAGAGGAAGTAAATGGTGCGGCTACCTTCTTTGCCCCGACCAATTATTCCATCAACAATTACATCAGATTTAAGCGGGATTCTGTTCGGAAGATTGACGAAAATAATACCTACACCTTAGCCGATATGTATAAAAACATCACTGCAGATTCATTACGGATATACTTGTCAAAATCGAGGATAGAATTAACCGCTACGCCCCTACAGCCATTAATGGTGGCGAACGCAGCAAATACACAAACAGCTGTTCAAAAGGTTTTACAGCCAAAACCAGCCGAATCATGGTCTTCGGCACCAATTTATTACCTCTTTTATATTAAAGTAAGAGGTGGGTTGGATCCTCCGAATGCCACGCCTATACCCAACGATCCAGATATAGATTTAAGGGCGCAATGCCAAACCACCGGGATCGAACCTTCTTCAGGTGGCATGCTCCACGTGTTAAATAACAACCATACATTCATCAGATTTTAACCAGGAGAAACATCATGAAAAAAAGATTTATCATTTCATCTCTATCTGCATTGGCTCTGGTGGGCATCTTTTTTAGCTGCAAAAAAGTGACTCCAGGCTTTATCAGTGATTACATGTACTACAGCCCTAATCCGCTGATCGCCACTCAAGGCAACGTGATTAACTCGAAAGCCCTTGAGCTGGATGGCACTACAGGGCCTGTGAAGGTTAAGCTATTGGCCGTCCGGAATTCAGATACCGGCCAGCCCGCACCAGATATGCTCAAAGAATTTACCATTAAACAATTTTTAGGTCAGATTACCGCAGCCGATTCTACGATAGCGCTGGTGAATCAAAAAATTGTATTAAAACCTGCCGCGCCGTTAGAGGTAAGTGAGATTGGCGGGCGAATAAGCCTGTCACAAGCTACAACAAACGTGGCGACAGGTAATTATGTAATTGATGTACAGGTAACCAACGTTAAAGGCACCCGCGAGATTTTGAACGCATGCAAAATACAATTGCTCCCGAAAGCGCACTTCGCCTTAGATTCTGGCCCGTTTTTCACCACTTCTGATCCTGATGCAGAAACTGGTTTTAGCGGGCAATCGCCGCTTCCTGTTACCGTAGCTTACGATAGCAAAGGACCAAATAAAATCAGGTTCGTGTTTTTAGACAAAAACGGAACAGCCTTTAATCCATCTGCCGGCCAGGTAGTAACCAGAGGCGACCGGGGTAATTTCTCTCAAATGAATCCTTACTTCCCATTGGTTAGGACAACTAACGCTATGGAATGGGATTTTATTGACCTTCCAAACGGGTTCCCTATCAAAGACGGTAACAATGGAACCGGCAATTACTATAGAATTCCTGCGAGGTTTACCGTAGAGAATAGAAACGCAAATCCTGTATTTTTCGGCTTTAAAGCCTTATCAGCAGGGAGCTACACCGTTACCATTCAAATCCCAAACATTACTAAAAAGCCATAACAGTTAGTTAAGTTTAAACCCAGGATCGCAAAATCTGATCCTGGGTTTTTAATTGCCTTGATTAACAGGGGCAAATTCATGCTCAAGATGCTAGATTTTCAAAAAAAATATTCCTTACCATATAATAGAATAGAGACCTTAAGCACTGCAGCGATGTTTATATTTATAGGTTCCTTGCTACTTGCCTGCAGGAGTTTACAAGTGCAGAACGAGAACTACATTGCCTTAACACCTAGCAAACAGCTTTATCTTCCGGAGCAAATATGGAAAGTTCCAAAAGGGAACGATTTTACCGATGAAGCTAGTGAGTTTAGCAACAAAAGAATGATTGAATCAAACGATGTCGCCATTTATTGGGCGAAAGCATTCAGTGTTGACGCTACTCAAAATGCGGACTCCTCACTTAGGATTCATCCAAAACAAATTTTAGCTGAATGTGACCGGTTTTACCATTTCTATCTAGATAGCTTAGGTTTTGGGAACAAAGGCAGGTCTGTTACCGATCATTATAAGTTACTGGCATTTATATTTAAAGGAACGGATAACACGGCATTTGGGGGCGGCGAAGACAAAAAGGTGGGAATTGTCTGGACACCACTTGCCCGCATCAGCCAAGCGCCATATGGTGCGTTGGCCCATGAAATAGGACACTCTTTCCAGTACCTTGTTCACGCTGATGGTTCGTGGGCGTTCACCTCGGTAGCACCGGGAAGCCATAGCCAACCTATTTTTGAAATGACCTCCCAGTACATGCTCTGGCATGTATATCCGGAATGGATGAGCTTTGAAAACTATCACCTCCAAGAATATTTGAAGAAAACTCATTATGCTTTCCTTCATGAGACCAATCAGTATCATTCTCCTTATGTACTGGAATACTGGTCTAACAAGCATGGATTAAAGTTTATTGGCAAATTGTGGCGGGAGGCCCTTAAGGGAGAAGATCCGGTGATGACTTATAAACGAATGACCAAAATTACGCAGGCTGATTTTAATAACGAGATTCACCAGGCAGCAACAAAATTTATTACCTGGGATTTAGATCAGGCAAAAAAGGCAAGTAAATCCTCTGCAAACCAGCACCGGACCCAATTCGATGTGCAGCCAGACAACTGGCTTCGGGTTTCAGCCAATAACTGTCCCCAGAATTATGGCTATAATGGTATCCCACTCAAAGTACCCGATATAAAAACAAAAATCAAATTGGAATTTAAAGGACTGGCAGGAATTGATGGTTTCAGAAGTATCCGGATTGATGAAGCAGGCTGGCGATACAGTTTCCTTGCGGTGAAACAAAATGGCGATCGCGTGTATGGAAAGACTTTTTCCGATCGTGAGGGAACTGTTGAGTTCTCCCTACCAGATGAGACGAAATATTTATGGCTGGTGATAAGTGGTGCACCAAAGGAGCATTGGGAACATATTACCGATGCTAAGGACGACAATGACGAACAATGGCCTTATGAAATCAGGCTAACGGGGGCTTCACTCCGTTAACAAGAGGGGTGCGGGGCTAACAAAGCAATCTCTATTACTAAAACAGAGATTGCTCCGGACCCGTTAAAGCGGTCCGTTTATATTGCCCTACATTTTTTTTGAAGCCATAATGCTTCCGCGTCAGTTAACGATGGCTTTAACTGCTCATAAACCTTTTGATTATAAGCATTTAGCCAATCGATTTGTTCTGGAAGTAACCACTCTTTAATGACAATTGAGGTATCAATATAGGCTAAGGTGACCGTTTCAAACTGAAGGAACTCGCCAAAATACGTGGTAGCTGCAGAAACAGTCAACACTAAATTTTCGATCCGTACACCATGTTTACCTGGCCGGTAAATGCCCGGTTCAATCGAAGTAATCATTCCTGGATCAATTGCAACCGCAGCATTAGATGGTCCAATGTTTTGTGGTCCTTCATGCACATTCAGGTAATAGCCCACGCCGTGGCCCGTGCCATGTCCGTAATTGATGCCTTGCTGCCAAAGCTGCTGACGGCAGATTCCATCCAGTTGATAACCCCTCGTTCCTTTTGGAAATTTAGCCGCAGAACCAAAAACCATTGCCGAAAGCACCAGTGTATAATCCAGTTTCTCTTCTTCTGTGGTCTCCCCTAGCGGAACAGTTCGGGTAATGTCTGTTGTTCCATAAAAATAATGACCGCCGGAATCGAGCAGGAAAAGACCTTTTGGAAGTAATTGGAGGTTACTATCTTCATCAGGACAATAATGCGGAAGTGCAGCATGGGGGCCATAACCAGCAATTGAAGCAAAACTGATCCCTGCAAAGTTTTCACCAAGTTCGCGGCACTCTTTCACCTTTTGTGAAGCGGAAAGTTCTGTGATTTCTATTTTGCCAATGTTTTCTTCCAGCCACTTGAAAAACCGGGTAAGTGCAACGCCATCACTCACCATTGCCGCCCGGGTATGTTGTATTTCAGTCTCGTTCTTAATCGATTTCAAAAATACAACCGGATTGGTTTCTTTGATGATGCGAACAGTTGACGATAGCAGCGTGAGGAATTGATAACAGGTCCGCTTTCCATCCAATAAAATAGTGCAGTTAGTTAGTTGCTGAATATCAGCAGCAATTACCTTGTAGTTTTTTACGACTACACCCCTTTCTGTAAGTAAGTTTAAATCATTCGCGGATAACTTCCCATCGTTGATGTATAAGTTCACTTCGTTAGCGGTAACTAAAGCATAGCAAAGCACCACAGGATTATACGTTACGTCATTTCCACGGATGTTGAAAAGCCAAGCCAGATCATCCAGACTGGAAATCGCGTGCACATCGGCTTTCGCTTGTTGCAACGCTTTTCTAAGCGCTGTTAACTTGCTTTTAAAATCTTGTCCGCAGTCTTTTTCGGGTAACAGCACCGCCAGATCACCTGGTAATACTGGTCGTTTTTCCCAGATGGCTGCCAGTAAATCCTGTTTCTGAACCTTAATCTCTTTTACAGAAAGTGCTTCTTTTATTTCTTCACCTAAAACCATCGACATCAGTTGATCATCGAAAGCCACAACAGATCCGGCAGGTAATTGCTCATCCAGCCAGGAGATATATTCAGGGGTATGCTGAACCTTCAGCTTTACTAATGCATAGCCAGTTCCCTGAAGTTGTTGTTCCGCCTGCACGAAATATCGAAAATCTGCCCAAAGGCCGGCAAATTCTTGTGTAATTACCAACGTTCCGGCTGAACCGGTAAAGCCTGATGCGAATTGAATGCACTTGTAGCGATCTGGCACATACTCACTCATATGCGGATCAGATGATGGAATGATGTAGGCATCTACTCCCGCCGAGGTCATATTTTCACGTATGGCAGCTAATTTTTCCTGATAAGTCATATTAATAGGCGCTATTTCTAATTTCTTCCACTTCATCAATATCAATCGCCAGTGGTTTTCCCAGTAACTGCAAGCCAGAATGGGTCATGGCGTAATTATTTTCCAAACGAATTCCGCTGAAATCTTTAAACTTTTCTACTGCATTATAATTGATGAAGGATTCAAATCTGCGTTCTGCCTTCCATAAATCAATCAATTCAGGAATCATGTAAATTCCTGGTTCGATGGTAAAAACATAACCCGGTTCCAGGGCCTTGCCCAGTCTTAAAGATTTCAATCCAAACAGTTCGGTTTCTTTCTTTAAAGTCTCATCGTAACCTACATATTTCTCGCCGAGGTCTTCCATATCGTGCACATCAAGACCCATCATGTGGCCGGTACCACACTGGAAAAACAGCGCATGGGCACCCGCAGCGACTGCTTCACCTACATCGCCCTTCATCAAGCCCATGGCTTTCATCCCTTCGGCCAAACCTTTACAAGCTTCAAAATGAACGTCTATGTACCTGGCGTTTGGTGTAGAGGCTGCTTCTGCACGCTGCAACGCAGCCTGAACAACTGCGTAAACCTCCCGTTGCCGGCTGTCGAATTCCTTACCCACCGGGAATGTTCTGGTTAAATCGCCGCAATAGCCAAGCGCGGTTTCCATACCCGAATCGTTTAAAACCAATTGACCTTCCTTCATCACATTTCCATGAAAATGGTTATGTAAAATCTGTCCGTTAACGGTTAAAATGATGGGATACGCCAGATTTCCACCCGTTCTTAAGGCCTCGCCATGAATTAAAGCGGCAACCTCTTCCTCTTTCATGCCTGGCCTGGTTTTATGCATCGCCAGCAAGTGCATGTCTATGGTATGGTTAACGGCTTTCTCAATCTCCGAAATTTCTAAAGCAGATTTGATGGCACGTTGCGCGGCGACTGCCCTAATAAAAGGTACAGAAGCCGATGCTTTAAGTTCATTTACCCCAACATGGAGCAGTTGATCAAGTTTAATTTTATTGTCTGAACGATATGGCGGAAGATAGTGAACCGTTCTATTTTTCGAAATGGCCTGTTTAATATAATTAAATAGTTCGTTAAAGGGCTGAAGCTGTGAGATGCCCACCAGTCTTGCTTTCTCCTGAATGGTTTGCTGTCTGCCCATCCAAACAATATCATCGATACTCATTTCGTTCCCGAAAATAATCTCGCGATTTTCATCGATATCAATCACCGCGACTAAACCTGGATGCGCAATTCCAAAATAGTATAAGAAAGTGCTATCCTGCCTGAAAGTGTAAGTATTGTCGGCGTAATTCATCGGACTTTCGTCGTTGCCAAAGAACAGAAGCAGGCCAGATTTTAATTGCTGAGCCAATGCTGCTCTTCTTTCCACATATACATTTGTTTGAAACATCTGCTTTATTTTGTTGTAATGAATAATAAAATTTGATCAAAAGTAACAAAAGCAATAAAAATTGTCTGTCCATTTAGGTCACAATCTCAAAGAGGATAAGATAATGCCTCATAGGGTGAAAATCAGTAAAGACTGAGCCCGATAATTACGCCAAATTAGCGTATGGAGAAAACGGAAACTAAAAAAAGCAGCTACCCTAAAAGTATCGGATACATTATTGCCAATGAAGGGGCAGAACGCTTTAGCTTTTACGGCATGCGTTCGATTTTAGCCACTTTTCTGGTTTTCCATTTTTTTAACCCAACCCTTAATCCTGCTTTGCAAATCACTGCAGAAGCAAAGGCCAATGAAACCACACACTTTTTCGTATCGCTTGCTTATGCGCTCCCATTTGTTGGTGGCCTGATCGCAGACTGGTTTTTCGGAAAATACAAAGTAATTATTTACGTATCGGTAGTGTACTGCATTGGGCATTTGTGCCTGGCCTTATTTGATCATGATCTGGAGAAATTCAAGTACGGATTAATTTTGATTGCCATTGGTGCCGGAGGGATTAAATCATGCGTTTCTGCCAACCTTGGCGATCAGTTTACAGCCGATAACAAACACCTGATGTCTAAAGTTTACGGCTGGTTTTACTTCAGCATTAACGCCGGTTCGGTTTTATCCACTATTCTTATTCCTTTAATTTACGATCGTTATGGGGCAAAATGGGCTTTTGGAATTCCGGGAATATTAATGGCGCTTTCCACCATCATCTTCTTTCTGGGCAGAAAAACCTATATCAATATTCCGCCATCGGGTATGAATAAAAATAACTTTGTTTTCATTTCTGTTTACGCCCTGCTCAACTGGCGTTCAAAGAAGAAAAAGCAATCGCTGCTGGATGTGGCGAAAGAAAAATTTGATCACCAGAAGGTAGAAGATGTCAAAACCGTTTACAATGTTTTAGCAGTGTTCGCATTTATCCCGATATTCTGGGCCCTTTGGGATCAAAATCTTTCTGAATGGGTATTGCAGGCCACCAAGATGGATCGCCATATTTTGGGAATTAACTTGCTTCCAGAGCAAATACAAACGGTAAATCCTTTTTTCCTACTGGTTTTTATCCCCATTTTTAATTATTGGCTTTATCCTTTTCTCGATAAAAGGGGTTTAAAAACCACGCCGCTCCGCAGAATTGGAGCAGGCTTAGTGCTTACAGCCATTTCTTTTGTCATTATCGCATTGATTCAAACCAGTATAGATGGCGGCGCAACACCATCCATTGGCTGGCAGGTTTTAGCTTATGCCATTTTAGCTGCTGCCGAAGTTTTAGTTTCCATCACCGGATTAGAATATGCCTACACACAGGCCAGTAAATCAATGAAAAGTACAATGATTGCCATTTGGCTGCTTACCACAGCATTGGGAAACCTCTTTACCGCTTTGGTCAACCGGAGCATTTCAACTGGTGGTTTCTTCGCTCAGTTTAAAGGGGCAGATTATTACTGGTTCTTCATTGGCCTGCTTGGTCTGTTCATCGTGGTTTATTTCTTCGTCTCTCCCAGGATTAAAGAAAGACAGGAAACTGACACCATTTCTCCCATTCAACCTGAATTAAATTAGCAAATATGAAAAGTCAGCTACATCCCAAACAAAGGCGTATTTCCCGGTTCATCTTCTTGACAATTGCCGTTACTTTCACTTTAAATGCAAAAGCACAGGAGCAAAAAAGTGAGGTAAAACCATTAGTATCTAATTTAGAACAGCTGTTGATTACAAGTCCGCCGGATTCATTGGGTTATCCGAAATTTTACGAGAAATATACTGATGCTTTTGGCATCCCGGTAGTTTCTTCTGCGAAGGTTTCTGATGCTGCCTTGCTCGTGGCTCGGGATATTATCAATTATATGTTGGTAAAACGACCAGATATTCGCAGTGCAATGATCAGCATGAAAGCCCGACTATCGATTATGGCCTGGTCTGAAATGCAAACCGACCTGCCGGAATACAGTAACTGGAAAAAACCTGCACTTACGGATGGCCGCCTTACCCCAACAGAAAGAGAAAACTACAACAAACCTGGTGGCATAGCGAGTTTAACAGATAAAGGCTATTGGAATCAGCGTGCCCGTGGCATGGGTGGAATCCAAACTTCCTGTGCAGAAGAAAATTTACTTGGCTTCCCCGGAACTAAATATTATGGCGAAAATATTATGGTGCACGAGTGGAGCCATAATGTAATGTCGGCCTTACGGAGAGCAGATCCCGAGCTTTATAAACAAATTGATGTTGCGTATCAGGCTGCAAAAAAGAAAGGGATGTATAAAGATCAATATGCCATTAATACTGTCGCAGAATATTGGGCAGAGGGGAGCCAGTGGTGGTTCTGGTCTAACTATGCCTTTAACGATGGTACGGTTAAAGTTCAAACTCCTGATGATTTAAAAGCATACGATCCCACTTTGTACCATATTCTTTCACAAGTTTATGCAGGGCATCATATTCCTGCGGATGTTTATTATGGGAGGGATATTCCTTTTGGTGGGCCAACAGTGAAACATTGATGATAGTGGTGTTTAACGGCAGTTTTTTGCTTGGATTTTGTTGAGTTTTTTTGCCGCTGCGCTGGCTTGCCTCGGCTAGCCGCCGAGGGGCTTTTACTTTTTTGCTTGATGAAAAAAAAATCAAGGCTTGGAACCGATGTCGTATAAAAGCGTTAAAGCTTCTGGATCGGCAGCACAAGCACCGATGAAAAATCTGGAGAGGACACGCTTTCTTGGTTTGTGGTGGTATGAAAGTTTGTGGTAGAAGCTTTAAACGTTTTATCCTTCCATCATTTCGTAGGCCGGATGCAGGCTGGTAATAGCACGGCGAATAAGTATGGTTTTGCTTTCGCTGTCATTCTGAGCGCAGCAAATAATCCCTACATTCCTTCTTTTACCTTCTATTTATTACTGAAACTTTTTAATCCACTAGCCTCGGAAAATATTTACTACACACCGTTTCCTATTCAGGAGGAAAAGGTGCTGCCAGGCGGATAAGGGCTATTAAAGTTCATCCTTAACGGACAACCCTCCTTAAAATTTAGGGAGTAACAACTCCTTACTCCTTCTGAAAAACCTTAAACCCTTCAAAAGCACCATACCCGGAAATATCCCCATAAGTAGCGTGATAAACGCCAACTTCCAAATCGGCACCCGCCATATCCTCCCGCTTCACCGGACTTCCGGGAAGTTCAACCCATTTCTTTCCATCATGACTTCCGCGCATAAAAAAAGTATTTCCCAATCGTTGAATTTGCAGGTAGCTAAAAAAATTCCAGCCTGATAGATTATTAGATTGCACCCTTCCCTTTCGGCCTAGATCCGTTACAATATTGCCAACACCCCAACCCGGCATAATACCATTTTGTATCAGCTGATCATTTTTTCCTGGCAGCTTCACCATGATGCCCGCTTCATTCGCCCCGAAAGCTTTCTTTTTTTCCAATCCCAGGAGATCTGAAAGTCTCACTTCAGCCACAAAATCGCCTTTTACTTTGTGGTACGCAAATGGCCCTGTCGTCCCCGAACCATCCCATAAGGTATTGTGCGAAATCATTTTCAAAACACCTCCCTGCTGAACAAGCGTATCTGCAGATCCCATAAAACCATCCCACGAGGTTCCAGCTAATCCGTTTTTTAATCCTGGGATAGACTGCGCATTCCCAAGCTGTTTTTTAACGATAAATCCAGATGAATTGGTTTTGGTAGTAAAAATTGATGAGGGTTGAGTTACATTGCCAAAGTTATCTTTCACTTTCACCGTGTATTCATACTGGCGTTCTGGCTCCACAGAAAAGTCGATAAAATCGGAAGTATTATTCCACTTCGCGGCATCTTTATCCGCCTTATTGATAAATAAATATCGAAAAACATTGCCTGGCAAAACCGGCTGATTTGCCACCATATGCACCATGTTTGGTGTAATGGCAACCGGATTGGAAGCGAAGCGCGCTTGCACAGGTTTAACACTTCGGGTTTGCTGCCAGAAATTGAATGCTGCATTTCGCTCAACCTCAGTTAGCCCCACATTTTGTATTAAAACCGAAGAGATGGCCAGCTGACCGCCAGCAGTTTCTACCAGGAGTTGCTGATCTTTCTGGATCTTTTTATTAGATAAACTAGCAACTAATTTACCATTTATGACCATTTGAAACCTCCCGTTTAAGGAGTTAAGCAGAACCTGCTGCCATTTCCCATTGCCCGAAACTCGTGCACTTTTTCCAGCACCGCCATAAAAGTAGACTTTCGCACCATTGGCCGGAAGCACTGAAAAGATAGCACTGAAAGGTTTAGAAAAATTTAGCTTCTTCGTAGTTTCGTCATTTAAGAACAGCTTTGCGCCATCATTCAATACCAACGAAATCTTACCTGAAAGATCTGCAACTTCAGCTTCGCCTTTTATTTTTAGTTCTCCCAAAGCGGTGCCATTGTTTTTCCAGTCCTTCAGCTTTCCATAATGGAGGTCTTTCGCTTCCGCATACACAACTAATTGATTATCGATTCCTTTAGTATAAGCCATCTCAATCTCTGCACTGCTTAAAGGCAAATCATAAACTTTTAATGACGCCAGCGCTCCGGAAAATCCTGCCGTTCCATCTTCATTCCCACCAACGAGAAAATGGGATAACTTCTTTACAAAAAGCATTCTTCGAGCTACCTGATCCAATTTGCCATCAACATAAATTCGTTCAAGGGTTCCATCAAAAACCATCACAATATGATGCCATTGCTTTGCCTTGGGAACAACCTTGTAACCCAAATCTGCCCAACCTAGGTGAACAGTTGCACCAGAATTTTTGCTCGCCCCATAACCTGCTGAAACATTGGTGAGGTTATCGCCTCCCCGCTGCGTCCAGGAAATGATGGTTTCTTCTTTCTCAATTTCGGGGTTAAGCACCCACATGCTGATGGTGTAGCTACTGTTCCCCAGCAACGATGGCGGGGCTAAAGCAGAAGAAGATAACCGCTCTTTTCCTGAAAAAAGTAAGGCTTTCTTTCCATCTAATAGCGCAACAATGGGTTTAGCAGACCCTAAAGCAGAAAATGTGCCTGCTAATTTACCTTGGTTTGGGAGATTTTGCACAGCAGATCCGATCTGCAGCTTGTTAAAATTCAAATCGATCAATAGCCCTTTCGAATCAAAACGCTGTAACGGTTCCCATTTTTTTACCTGCGTATTCATCACCGGGCGGTAGGATGCATCATCAAAGACCTGAACATTCCAGATGGCTTTATTTAAACCAGGATATTCGGTGTGCAAGACTGTGGTGCGCAGATACCTCGCCTTTACGTTTGCAAAATCAATCATCGGACTGCCATGTTGCGTATTGCGACTTTTGTCTGCATATAGCTTCCAGGTTTTGCCGTCTAAAGAAAATTCAATTTTATATTGGTAGTACCAGGTGGCGTATTCAAACTGTGTGTGTACACTTCGAATGTTAGTTACCTTACCTAGATCTATCTTCAACCATGATGGACCAATATTATTTTTCGGCTTCCATAACGTCCCGTTGTTATCATCGACTGCATTGGCTGCCTTAAAATCATCATCGTAAACTGAGGAGGCTGTTACTGTTTTTCCTAGCGCGAGGTTATCATGTGGATTCACATTCTTAGCCAGATAACCGATGCCCGTGTGAGTTGGAACCAGTTTGAGAATTTCTCCTTTTTCATTAAAAATGATTTTATCGGCTGCTACTTGCCGATGGTAACCACCATCATTGTGGGGATTGTTATGACGGTGGTAAATCAGGTAAAAATCATCGCCCTGTTGTAATACCGATTGATGACCTGGCCCGTGCACCGTTCCATCGCTATTGGTTGCCAATATTGGATTTTCATCGGCGTATCTAAAAGGACCCATTGGATTTGTTGCCGTTGCATATTGCACGCGATAAGTACCATCTTCGCAATAACCAGATGAGTAAGTGAGGTAATAAATTCCTTTTCTTTTGAAAACAAATGGCGCCTCGAAAAAATCTTTTGCGTCTGTATTGGGAATCTGAGCGAGCTTTGCAAAAGATTTCATGTCTGCATTAAGCAAGCCCACCCCGCAGCCGTGATTTGGATAAATGCCCCAGGTGCCCCAGTACATGTAATATTTTCCGTCGTCATCTTTGAAAGTCTGTCCGTCTAATGTAATCACATTAGGCACCAGAAAGTTCGGAACGATGGGTTTCCCTGGTGCTAATAAAGGAGTCCAGGGACCAACAGGAGTGGGAGATGAAGCACCGAAGATCTCCACCGGCTGGCAATAATAAAGGTAATATTTCCCGTCTGGCCCAATCGTAGCATCCGGCGCCCAATAATGATGGGTAGTTGGCCAGTTCATATCATGCAAAGTCCAGTTCACAAAATCTTTTGAAGACCACACCTGGGATGGACCGAAACCACCGCCATTACCATCTGTAGTCGCATAAATATAATAAGTATCGCCAAACTTCTTTACAGTAGGATCTGCAAAATAACCCGGAATTATCGGGTTACCATTCCTCTCTTTTAGGTGTTGACCTTGTGCCATCACCAAGTGATTAGAACCAATCAGAACAGATAAGAGCAAGAACTTAAGGAAAGCGTTTTTCATGTTGGTATGTTAAAGAAACACTGGCCGGCACTATTTCTTTTGGTTTAAAATATTTCTATGACCGCAGCGATACGAGTTTGCTATTTAGCAGATGAAACCAGGTTAACATTGGGTGTTTCGGCATTTAAAAGGTGTTTAATAAAGAAATCCCTTTTCCTTCTCCGCCCATAAACACCACCATCGCTGTGTCCCATGCCCGGGATACTCAAAATATCGAAATCTTTATTGGCCTTAATTAAAGCATCAGCCAGGCGATAAGTAGATTCTGGTGGTACATTTTCATCCGCTTCTCCAACAATCAAAAACAAATTACCTTGCAGTTTTGCTGCATTGGTGATGTTCGACTGCGCGTTATAATGTTCTTTCACCGGATAACCCATCCATTGCTCATTCCACCACTGTTTATCAATGCGGTTATCATGGCAGCCGCAAGCAGAAACCGCAGCCTTATAAAATTCAGGATGAAAAAGTAAGGCGCCTGTAGAGTTTTGTCCGCCAGCAGATGTTCCATAAACTCCTATTTTATTGATATCTGCATTGGGATATTTTTTAGCCATCGCTTTCATCCATAAAATGCGGTCTTCGAAACCTGCATCAGCTAAATTGTGCCAGCAAACATCATGGAATGCTTTGGATCGATTGGCCGTTCCCATGCCATCAATTTGTACTACGATAAACCCAAGTTCTGCAAGGCTTTGCATTTCACTGGCCGGGAGAAAGCTTTTTGGCACAAAACTATCTTGCGGACCAGCATAAATATTTTCGATAATGGGATAAGATTTGTTCGGATCCATATTCGAAGGCCTGCAAATTACACCCCAGATATCGGTGCTACCATCTCTACCTTTGGTTACAAAAACTTCTGGCAGCTTCACACCGGTTTTTAAAAAGGTCCCTGTATCTCCACGCTCTAATTCTTGAATAACTTTGGTACTTGCCGTGAGTTTCAATGTGGTAACAGGTGCAACATTTACCTGCGAATAGGTATCAAGGTAATATTTTCGGTCGGGCGAAAATGTGAGGTTATGATTGCCTGGCTCTGGTGTTAAGTTTACCAAGCCTTTCCCATCAAAACCAATTCTATAGTAATGCATAAAATACGGATCTTCATCTTTATTCATGCCACTGGCCTTGAACCAAACCTGGCGTTTTACTACATCAACACTATCAATATCTCGCACTACCCAATTGCCTTTTGTGATGAGTTGCTGTTTGCCAGAAATGCCATTTACAAGGTAAAGCTGCTGCCAACCATCTTGCTCACTGGTATATAAAATTTCGTTTGTTTTGGCCAGGTATCGGGTATAAATCCTGCTCTCGTAAATGAAGGTTTTCGTTTTTTCATCAATGACGTTTTTAGTTTTTCCCGTTTGTACATCCACTTCGATTACCCTAAACCGCTGGTGACCACGATCGGCTTTTTCGTAAGTGTAGTAACGGTTATTGCGCCAATGTAGTGGCTGTGGATCAAAAAAATCAGTAGCTTCTATGTCAACCTTTTTGGAAGTTTTAGCTGCTAGATTGAACACATATGGCTCATAAGAAGTAAATTCATCACCCGGCTGTGCATATTCGCGAGATTTTAGCTCGCCACGGGTTGTTCCCATAACGGAGCTTAAAACGTAATGAACTTTTTTTATTTCCTTCGGATCGATTTTGTAAGCCACCACCGTTTTGCCATCTGGCGACCATTCGAAATTTCCATAGGGTTTATCTGCAGAACCATCCTTACTGAGCTGCGTTTCGGTCTTGGTGGCTACGTTAATCAAAATCAAATTGCCTCCGCGTATTTCCATTTCGTTCTTACCATCTGGTGATAAGTTTACTATTCTGCTTCCCTCCCAGCGCGAGCGTTTCCGCTGCAAAGGCATTTTGGCATTATACATAAATGAAGTTGTATCGGAAGTTGGTATGATGCTATAATCGTTAAGGTTTACCTGATACCATTTGTTCTGAGATTTTAACTTTAGTGTATGCTGTTCTGTAAAATAAAGTGCTGCAAATGGTAAGCGCATTGCCGATTGTTTTTTACCACTTGCTTCTTCCAGTTTCTGTGCAAGTTTTTCGGCATCAAAAGCTGGTTTCCGACTCCCGCTTGCCACATCAACATAAATGTATTCCCAGTTTTTATCTGGTAGGTTCTTTTTATACCAAAAAGCAGTACCATCTTTTTTCCAAAACGGAACAATATCATTATTGGTTGGGATATTGCGGAGAGCGGTATCTAATTTACTGGCCCGTTGGTATGCCTGAACAATTTCTGAAGCGGTTGGCGCATAAGGCGTTTGCTGGGCCATTACAGCGAAAGCACTCGTAGTAAAAAACGTGGTAAGCGCTACTTTTTGGATCAGGGAATTCATTTTCATTTTGCAGTGTTAAGCGGTAAATATAATTCAACAAGCCCTAAAATTCCCGTTGTATTTTAATCCATAACACGAATATTTTAACCTAATCCTTATTTGTTGAACTGGTATTAAAACGCTGAATTAAATAATAAACCGGAATCCCTATCAGGGTAATAATCAAGCCTGGCCAGGTAAATTTAGGTTTAAAGACGATGAGCAAAATGCAAAAAGCCAGGCCCATTAAAATGTATACGATGGGTAAAACTGGGTAGCCAAATGCTTTATATGGTCTCGCTGCATCGGGGCGTTTTTTCCGTAGGATAAAAATTCCAAAGATGGTGAGCATGTAAAAACCTACTACAACAAAGGAAATCATATCAAGCAGATCGCCATATCTGCCGCTCAGGCACCATAAACAGGCAAAAACACACTGTATCCATAAACCAAAACCTGGAACTGCATTTTTATTCAACTGCGTTACTTTATTAAAGAATAGGCCATCTTTACCCATCGAATAATAAACCCTTGCGCCCGCCATAATCAATCCGTTGTTACAGCCAAAAGTAGAAACCATAATCATCACTGCAATGATCATTGTCCCGGCGGTGCCGAAAATATGGCTTGCAGCAGAAACAGCCACCCTGTCTTTATCCGCATAAGCGATATCGTGGAGGCTAAGAACGCCGGTATACATTACATTGGTAAGCAGATACAATACCGTAACAATGATGGTTCCAAGCGCCAGACTTAGGCCTATATTGCGTGCCGGGTTTTTAATTTCTCCGGCGATGAACGTTACATTATGCCAGGAATCGCTGCTGAAGATTGAGCCCACCATTGCCGCAGCTATTGCGCCAAAGGCAGCCAAGGTTGTATAAGGAGAGATAAATCCATCTTTGTTTAATGAGCCTAAATTCCACATGTTTTCCCAGTTTGACTTCCAGATTCCCTTATCTAAAAAGAACAAACCAAATACGATTAAACCAAATAGGCTAAGTAGTTTAGCGACTGTAAAGGTGGTTTGAATGGCTTTGCCCGCATTTACCCCGCGACTGTTTACATAAGTAAGCAAAATAATGATGGCAATAGCCAGCAATTGCGCAGGTGAAATGGTAAAAAAACCTAAATCTATCGCGACCAGATCTTCACTAAAAGAGGGTAATAGATAAGCTGTAAACTTAGCAAAGGCAACCCCAACGGCCGCAATGGTTGCGGTTTGGATTACCGTAAAAAAACTCCAGCCGTACAGGAAGCTGACTAATGGATTATAGGCTTCCTTGAGGTAAATGTATTGTCCGCCTGCTTTTGGAAACATTGCACTTAGTTCGCCATAACTCAACGCGGCGGTGAGTGTCATAAAACCAGTAAGCAGCCAAACTACCAATAACCAACCGGCGCTGCCCACATTACGGGTAATGTCTGCACTTACAATGAAAATTCCAGATCCGATCATGCTTCCGGCCACTAGCATTGTTGCATCCAACAACTTTAATGAGGGTTTAAACTGGCTTTTTTCTTGTTCCATTTGCGGGGATGGTTAATTTGGGGATAGATACGTTGACATAACATCTCCTGTCCGGTTAAAACCAGAGAGATTTTACGATTGAAAATTTTAGCATATTGAATAGCTACTGCCCGAGCTATTTTTTGTTAATGAGATGGGAGTAAAAACAGCGCTGATATCAGTTAGTTATCTTAGGCACCCATGTAACTCACCCGACTTACCGTATTATAAGTGTCTACATAAGCCCTCGGCGATTGGCCAATAATGCTTTTAAAAACCCTGTTAAAATTGGTAATACTGTTAAAACCAGCTTTATAAGCTACACCGGAGATGCAATCTGTTTTCTCGCCAGATATTAGGCTTTTACAAGCATCATTAATCCTCACTTCATTAAGAAAAGATACGAAGGTATGGCCGGTATGTTTCTTAAAATATCTGCAGAAAGCTTGTGGTGTCATAAAAGCAACGTTTGCTACGTCTTCCAAAGTAATCTGGCTATTATAGTTTTCTGTAATGTAACCGATGATTTTGCTCAACCGCATGCCTTCGTTTTCACTCACGTTTGATGAATACAAATCAGAACATAGCGGAATGGTATCTTCACCAATAGACTGCAGGGCAACCATTAATTTAACGAATGCAAATAATAAGTCTGTACCTGAAGCTTCGTGAACGGCAACCATCTTATCCAAAATTTCTTGTGTATGTGCAAAAGGCACCTTAAAACCGTGTTTATTTTTTGCTAAAAAAGCATTGGCCATTTTCATTTCAGGGAGTGAAAATAATGGCCCTAGCGTGCCGTTTGAATTGAAATAAACAGAATAAGCTGCAACAGATCTTTCGCTTTTGCTTTCAAAATATTCAGGATTGCTTTTAAACAAATGCGGAAGCTTTGCTCCGATTACGAAAATATCTCCCGGCCTGAAAGCATGCATATCACTTCCGGCTATCAGCGTCCCCTCTCCTCTTTCGATGTAAGTGATCTGCCATTCATCGTGTCTGTGCAGATATTGATAAAAATAAGGCAATTCTACGTGCTCAGAAATGACACTCTTGTCATCAGGCACCAGCATGGTAAATGGCAATACTTTCATTTTAGTTGGTTTGGTTGGTTGGTTGTTGATTATGATTCAATATAAGGATATTAACTATAAAAATTAAAATAAAACCCTTGTTAGGTTAAAATCCTGCTACTATACGATAATATTCAACAAAAACCAGCTAAGAATTTTTGCTCTTCAGCATTTGAAAGTAAACAAATACAAACAAGTGATTGATCTAATTCTGCAGAATTTAGATAACCTAATTTGTCATATTTACCTGATTGCGCTGCGACAATGAAAGCTGAATGTGCTCTGCTTATCAATACCTATCTGCAGGTGGGAAAAAGTGATTAAAAACTATCCTTTCGAATTAGTGGTGTAAAGGCTTTGGTCGTAAATGAAGGTGGTGGAAAAATGCGGGGATTCTTCGCTGCGATTTGAATGACAGCAAGAGGTAATATCTCGCTACCACACGTCTTTACGGGAATACTTTATCTTTCAACGACGCTATATATTTTGAAAGAGGGATTACTTCGTGCCTCGCAACAACGATTTTATGTAACCATGCACAATACAGATCTTTTTAGAATTTCGGTATTGCCACCCTGCTGACTGGCCTAGGAAATGACGGAGGGAGAAAACGTTAAAGCTTCGACCAAAATCTTTCATTTCCCACAGACCAATCCAGCGCGTTCTCTCCCGATTTTTCATCGGGTGCTTGTGCTGCAGATCCAGAAGCTTTAACGATTTTACCCGACATCAGTTCCAAGCCTTGATTTTTGGCTACCTTTTTATCAAGAAAAAGGTAGAAGCCCTTTCTGCGGCCAGCCGAGGCAAGACCGAGCGATAGCTTAAGGTATATCAAGACGCTACGACCAGTATTTTTATATATTAATGCCCTGTTCAAACCTTACTATTATACTAACGGTTTGCCGCGAAAGACTCCACAGCCATTTCGAGCTTTTCTTCAGCTATAATCTGACTAACCAATAAGCCAGTAGCCGGGCCAAGGCTTAAGCCCATCATACCATGACCAGTTGCAATAATTAGATTTTTCCTATGGGTACTGCGTCCAATGTAAGGTAATCCATCTGGTGATGATGGTCTGAATCCATACCAGATATCTTTTTCATTTGGAAGCGCCGGATGCAAATCTGGGAAGTACTTTGGAACCGATTCTACAATTCCCTTCACCCGCTGCATGTTTACATTGGTGTTGATCCGGTCAAGTTCCATTGTTCCGCCGTATCGGATGCCACCATTCATCGGTGTAATGGCTACCCTGGCTTCGCAAAGTAAAGCCGGAATGGTTAAACGTTGCTGCGGCTCTGGCTCCATAAATGAATAACCTTTGCCTGGCATTAGTGATATATTTAAATCGGCCATTTTCGCTACCGCAGGCGACCATGATCCAGTTGCAATAACGTATTGATCTGCTTCCCAGGCGGTAGTACCCGTAAAAACCTTTTTGATTTTGTTCCCTTCTGATTCGATTCTGTCTACTTCTTTTCCACTAACTAAGGAAACGTCATTAGCTCTTAAATAGGTTAGCAAGGCATTCATCAGTTTGCCGGGGTAAAGGTGCGCATCGCAACGGTAATGAACAGCACCCAAAACATCCAGATTTAGATTTGGTTGTAAAGCTTGACATTCCGCAGCACTTAAAACAGCCATATCAAGTCCAAGTGCTTTAGCTTTATCAGCTAAATGGGATTCCTCTTCGCCAGCCTGCTCGGTTTTGTAAAAAGCCAAAATGCCGTTGTTGGTCAATTCGAAATTAAAGTCAGGCTCTTTTGATAGGTCTTCGTAAAGCTTTTTACTCAACAAAGATAAGTCCCGAAGTGGTTCTGCAGATTGTGCCACATGCTTTTCAGTTGCATGCTTCATAAATTTCAGTCCCCAGCCAATGAGGCTAGGATTTAGTGATGGGCGAACGTAAAAAGGACTTTTGCTGTTGAACATCCACCTAATGCCTTTGCTGAGCATTCCTGGTGCAGCCAATGGAATAAAATGGCTAGGAACAATCATTCCTGCGTTTCCAAAAGAACAGTTATCACTTAAATCGCCCTTATCCAGAACCGTTACTTCAAATCCTTTTTTTTGAAGATAATATGCCGACGTCAGTCCAACAATTCCTCCACCTATAACTAATACTTTCGACATTGTACTTCCCTATTTTATAAAAACACCTGACTAAATCACCTGAAATCCATAAGCATATGGATCATCTTCAGCATCTATTTTAATTGTATTGTACCCAAAAACTTTCGCCCATCCTTCTACACTTGGAATAATGGCCTTGAATCCATCCAGTTCAATCTCTTCTTCCACCCTTCCGGTGAACTTACTTCCAATAAAACTTTCATGAATAAAATCTTCTCCTTTTTTGAGTTTGCCTTTTGCATGCCATTGCGCCATCCGTGCAGAGGTGCCTGTACCGCATGGTGAACGATCTATAGCTTTGTCCCCATAAAAAACTGCGTTTCTGGCAGTTGAGGTAGGATCCAAAGTGGTGCCTGTCCATAACACATGGCTGCAACCGTTAATGGTAGCATCCTGCGGATGCACAAAAGTATACTTATCATTAATTCGCTTTCTGATGGTTTGACTCCAGGTAATTAATTGAGAAGCGGTATAATTTTCGAGGCCCGGAAAGTTGGTTTGCGGGTCTACAATGGCATAGAAATTTCCGCCATAAGCAACATCAAAATTAAGCGTTCCCAGATCAGGGCATTCTACTTCGAGGTTTTCTGCGGCCAGGTACGAAGCCACGTTTTTCAGCTTCACAGATTTAACCTTTTTGCCTTCTTGCTTGTATTCAATCTGAACCAGGCCTGCAGGTGCCTCCATCCTAATCACTCCAGGAATTTTCGGCTGGATCAAACCCTCTTCTATCGCAATGGTGATGGTACCAATTGTACCATGACCACACATTGGTAAACAGCCGCTCGTTTCTATAAATAAAACGGCCACATCGTTTTGAGGATCATGAGGGGGGTAAAGTATGCTACCTGACATCATATCGTGCCCTCTTGGTTCGAACATCAAGCCGGTTCTGATCCAATCGTATTCCCTTAAAAAATGTTGTCGTTTTTCGCTCATGTTGGCGCCCACCAGTTGTGGTCCACCGCCAGCAACCAACCTTACCGGATTTCCGCAAGTATGTGCATCTACACAAAAAAAGGTTTTACTCATATGTCTTTTGTTAATTGCTGATTGACCATTCTGAAAATGCCCGCCGGATTGCCATCTTTCAACTCATCTGGCAAAAATTCCTGTTCCCAATCCTGGTAAGCAAGCGGACGAACAAAGCGATAAATAGCCGTAGAGCCTACAGAGGTGTATCGGCTGTCGCTGGTTGCCGGGAATGGCCCGCCGTGTTGCATGGCTGCACAAACCTCTACGCCTGTTGGTACTCCATTCAGAATAATTCTACCGGTTTTAGAGGTAAGTTTATCAATCAGCGACTGATACCTGCCAAGCTCATTTTTATCAGCCATTACCGTAACGGTTAGTTGTCCCTGCAACACCGAAATCACTTCTTCTAATTCTTTTTGATCTTTGGCCACCACTAAAAGGGAATACGGACCAAAAATTTCTTCGTGAAGCGCTGGATTTTTGATGAAACTTGCAGCGTCTACCTGTGCCACTTTTGCCTCAGACTGATTTTGCAGATCTGTATTTTTCACTTCAGAAACTGCAAGCAATTCTACCCCCGATACTGTGGTGATGTTACCAGAAAGCTTCGCATAATTTTCAGCAATTCCTGCGGTAAGCATAGTTGCAGACGGCACTACTGCGATGGCTGCGGCAAGCGTTTCCTTAAATCGTTCCAGTCCAGGCGAATCAATAGCCAGCATTAAGCCTGGGTTGGTACAAAACTGACCAGCCCCTAAGGTAATAGAAGCTGCATATTTTTTTGCTAATTCGTCTGCTTGATTTTCGATCGCCTCCGGCAAAAAGATGATCGGATTAATGCTTCCCATTTCGGCAAAAACAGGAATAGGTTGCTTGCGTTCCTGACCAAGTTTTACCAAAGCCATACCGCCATGATAAGAACCTGTAAAGGTTACAGCTTTGGTTAATGGATGCAAAACCAAATCCGTACCCACCTGGTAAGCATCGTCATATAGCATGGAAAATACGCCTTTAGGCATCTCTGTTTTTTCAACTGCTTTTATTATTGCGCCACCCACTAAAGCACTTGTTCCGTAATGTGCAGGATGGGCCTTAACCACCACCGGGCAGCCAGAAGCTAACGCAGAAGCAGTATCACCACCCGCTATCGAAAAAGCCAAAGGAAAATTACTGGCACCAAAAACAACTACCGGTCCAATTGGAATCAGCATTCTTCGAATATCTGATCGCGGTAAAGGTTGTCTTTCTGGTAAAGCGGTATCAATAATGGCATCTACCCACGATCCTTCAGCAACAAGATTAGCGAAAAGCCTTAACTGGCCCGTAGTTCTACCCAGTTCACCTTGTAATCTTGGCAATGGCAATCCACTTTCTGCAGCTGCCCGTGCTACCAGTTCTTCACCCAATGCTGCAATCTCATCTGCAATCGCATGTAGAAATGCAGCCTTTTTATCTTTGTTGATATTTCTGTAAACTTCAAATGCTTCGGTTGCCAAAACCAAAGCCTCATTAATCTCTTTTTTGCTGGCCTTACTAAAATCACCATCCAGCAGTAAACCCGTTGCCGGATTTACTGCCTTTAGGTTAATTTCATTACCATCTACATATTCACTGGCAACAATATTTTTTCCGTTCATATTTGGTGTTGTTATTTACCCCAGCTTCCTGCAGGTAATTCCGGACGAACCGCTAATGCATCGTTAATAATTTTTAAAACTCTTTCCCTTTCTGCCCCTTCAATTGGTAAACGTGGTGCCCTTACTGCCTCTGTTCCCAAGCCTGTGGCTACTTCAGCAAGTTTAATATACTGCACCAGTTTTGGGTGAATATCGAGTTCCAATACTGGTAAAAACCAGCGGTAAATGGTTAATGCCTCTGCAATGCGGTTTTCTTTAATCAAGTTGAAAATGGCAACTGTTTCTCTCGGGAAAGCATCTACTAAACCAGCTACCCAACCATCAGCCCCCATTACAATACTCTCCATTGCTAGTGGATCTACACCGGTAAAGATTTTGAAACGATCACCAAAACGATTAATCAACCTAGTTACATTAGAAACATCTCTGGTAGATTCTTTAATAGCCTGCACATTTGGATATTTTGTAAGTGCTTCGAACATATCCAGCGTAACTTCAATTTTATAATCAACAGGGTTGTTATAAATCATGATGGGTAATTCGGTAGCTTCGGCAATGGCGCCAAAAAATGCCAACGTTTCGTCCGGCGAGGCATAATATCGCATCGGCGGTAATAACATTAACCCTTGCGCACCTAACGATTCTGCTTTTTTTGCAACTTCAATTCCCTTTTTAGTGGTAGATTCTGAAATATTCAATAAAACGGGTACACGACCGTTTACCACTTCTAAAGTGTGAGATAGTAATCCAAACTTCTCATCATCTGTCAATACACTGGCTTCTCCTAAAGATCCACCCAGGATGATACCATTTGCTCCGGCTTCTAATTGTGCTTCGATATTTAAATCGAAAGCTGCGAAATCTAATTCATCATTTGCTGTAAACTTTGTAGTTACAGCTGGGAAAACCCCTGTCCATTTTATTGCCATTTTATCTTTAATTTTATATATTTTACTTTCAGTGATCACCTATGTATTCTTACAAGGTTTAATCTTAGCTAATACATCTCTGTTGTTAAGATGCATGGATTATTTCCAAAGTTACAGCATAGCTTTAGCGCGTAATTGTTAGATTTTAACCGATACCAACTATAAATACACCATTTAAGTTGAAATCTAATTCTGGTTTTTTACATCGAGATAATACATCGATTCGATTGCGGTTTTATTCAGCAAAGATTCTTGTCCAGACAATAATAGTTGATGATGCCATTCTCCGGAAGGAACAATTTTTAAACTTTTAATGCCTTCTTTTTTAAGCACTAAAGGCAAGTCGAATCCTGCAACACAATTGGTATAGCGATAAAACACTTCCCCTTGTTTAATGTAAAATTCAAAAACTGGAAGCTGAGTAGTCCGTAAATATTGATTGAAAACTTTACTATAATCATAACCCGCTTGTTTTGAAAAGTAATTTTCTATCTGTGTAGTAGTTACAGTTTGATGGTAGAAGGTTTTATTCAAGCCCCTTAGGATAGACCTGAAAAGTTCATCATTATCCATACTGTGCCTGATGGCATGCAACATATTTCCGCCTTTTGGATACATGTCTCCACTACCCTGGGCATTTACACCATATGCAGGAATGATGGGAGTATCATTTCGAATCCCTTTTCTAATGCCGTAATTGTATTCATTCCCTGCTTGCTTCCCAAAAATATAATCAACAAAAAGCGTCTCACTGTAATTGGTAAAGCCTTCGTGCACCCACATATCTGCAAGGTCTTTGGTGGTGATGTTATTGCCAAACCACTCGTGCCCGCTTTCGTGGATGATGATAAAATCCCATTTAATTCCCCAGCCATTTCCAGACATGTCCCGACCTAAATAGCCAAACTTATATTTGTTGCCATAGGATACAGCCGACTGGTGTTCCATTCCTGTGTGGGAAGCATCAATTAATTGGTAACCGTCTTCGTAAAAAGGATATGGACCAAACCAATGCTCAAAGCTTTTCAACATTTTATGTACCTGATCTGGCATATAGGCTTTTGCTTTGCTATAATTATAATCCAACACCCAGTAATTAATATCAAGTTTCCCTTTTTCACCGGCATACACTTCTTTAAAGTTTAGGTATTTACCGATATAAGGAATAATGCAATAGTTACTGATGGCACTTTTAACATTGTATTTGTAGGTGATGGTACCATCCTTATTGTTCTTCTTGAAAACGAGTCTTCCATTGCCAACACCCACAAGGGTATCTGGAATGGTCATGGTTAAAGAGGCTCCTAAATCCGGTTCATCGCTTTGGTGGTCTTTATTGGGATACCAAACCGAAGCACCTAAACCCTGGCAGGCAACCGTCATCCATGGTCGGGATAGAGAATCTGTTGTGAAGATGAAACCACCATCCCAAGGCGCACGTTTTGCCTGGTGAACAGCACCGTGATAGTATATTTTTACGCGGTTTAACGCCGTATTTTTCTGAGCAGGAACATGCGCATACCATACACTGCCCACATGTTCAAAATTCAATTTTAATTTTTCGTTGTATGAAATACTATCAATGATAAGTGGTTCCTGAAGATCGATCTGCATCCTTGTCTTACCATCATTCGCTTTCACCACCTTATACGAAATTTCATTTGAGCCTGAAATGGTTTTGTTAACAAAATCTGGCTTGAAAGCAAGGTCATACCGCTGAACATCCCACCACGTTCTTTCTGCATTCAGGCTTCCCCTAAGGGTATCTGCCAGGGTATAGCCGGGCGCTTTAACCTGTGCAAATACAGTAAGCGTACTAGAAAGGATGATCAGAATAAGGATGTTGCGTATTGAATTTTTCATCTTTGGAGAATTAAACAATCGGAGTAATGGGGTTTGTAATTACGAAGATGACCAAAGCAGCGTTTAATAAATAATTTTTAGACCAATCGGATAAAATACGAGATGAATCAGCCAATTATTGGCAAATAGTATGGTACTAAAATCACTTCAATTTCGTCAATACCTGAAAATTAGGGTTAAAATATGCACAATAATTGCAAATTATAGTCGCTTATGACGCCTTTCATTTCTGTAATTTAGTGATTATAAATTTAACCAGATATCCATTACAGCCGAGGACTTAAATCACCTTAACCGCTATTTATAAAACTACATTTATGAACAAAAAACTCATTGCCTTTCTTTTTGGTATTTTCATCTTTGGAGCCACCTTCGGAAAAGACCTCCAGCTTAGTTCACCCAATAAAAAAATAAAAATCGATGTCAGCTTAGGGCAGAAGATTACCTGGAGCATCAAATATGGCTCAGAAATAATTCTACACCCCAGTCAGCTGGCAATGATGCTCAAAAACAATCTTCAACTGGGTATCCAGCCGGTTTTGCTTAACCAGAAACAAAGCATGCATCAGGGAGTGCTAACCGCAGAAATTCCGGTAAAAAGCAAGACTATAAATAATAATTATAACGAGCTGAGGCTTAATTTTAAAGGGAACTACAGCGTTTATTTCAGGGCATATGATGACGGTGTTGCTTATCGCTTCGAAACTACACTTGGCAAGCAAACACTGGAAGTTGAAAATGAAATTGCCGACTTTGATTTCGGATCGAACAACAGAGTTTTTTGGCCATTAGAAAGTGATCCTAACTATCTTTCGCATTTCGAAAGTTTGTATAAAGATTCTACTTTGAATGCATTTAGTAGTCAGAAACATGCTGCTTTACCCATGTTGGTTTATGCAAAATCTGGCGTTAAAATGCTGGTAAGCGAAGCAGATCTCTATGACTATCCAAATATGTTTCTATTTGGCACCGGAACCGGAAAACTTACAGCAGCACATCCAAAAAACATCGCTGCAAGTACCCCGGTAAGGGATCGTGATATCAAGATCACTAAGTTGGAAAGTCATCTGGCAAAAACTACAGGTCAGCGTAAATTCCCATGGCGATGTATTGCCATCTGTACGGAAGATAAAGACTTACTTACCACTAATCTCACCTATAAATTATCAACTCCTTCTGTAATTACCGATTCAAAATGGATTAAGCCTGGCAAGGTAGCCTGGGATTGGTGGAATGATAACAACATTTATGGCGTTGATTTTAAATCTGGCATCAATACCAAAACTTACAAATATTATATTGATTTTGCGGCTAAATTCGGTCTAGAATATATTATGCTGGATGAAGGCTGGACGAAAACCACTACCGACCTAACGCATACCGCACCAGACATCGACTTACAGGAAATTATAGATTATGGTAAATCGAAAAATGTAGGCGTTTGGCTCTGGACCTTATGGGGTCCGTTGGATAAGGATATGGACAACATCTTATCCAAATATAAAAAATGGGGAGCGGTGGGCATCAAGGTCGATTTTATGGCACGTGCAGATCAATACATGGTCAATTTTTATGAGCGGGTGGCTGCAACTGCTGCTAAGTATCAGCTGATGGTTGATTTGCATGGCGCCTACAAACCTGTGGGCTTAAATCACAAATATCCTAACGTATTGAGTTATGAGGGCGTTCGAGGAGCAGAAAACAACAAGTGGAGTGCAGAGATTACCCCGACGCACAACGTAACACTACCATTTATCAGAATGGCTGCCGGCCCAATGGATTATACGCCCGGTGCAATGATTAACGCCACGAAAAAGAATTTCAATATCGTTTTCAGCGAACCTATGAGCATGGGAACACGGGCACATCAGGCAGCAATGTATGTGATGTATGAAAGCCCTCTGCAAATGCTATGTGATAACCCTTCTAATTATTTAAAAGATACTTTGTTTACAAGTTTTATTTCCAAAATCCCTACCATTTGGGACCAGACCGTGGCACTTGATGGAAAAGTTGGTGAATATGCACTGATTGCCAGAAAGAAAGATGAGAAGTGGTATATTTCTGGAATGACCAATTGGGACGCCAGAACATTGACGCAAAGATTATCTTTTCTGGATGGGAAGAATTATCAGATCGAAATACTAAGCGATGGCATCAATGCGGATAAACATGCAGCGGATTACCAAATCAAAACCTCGAAAGTAACAAAAGCAGATAAAATCGAAATCAAGATGGAGAAAGGCGGTGGTTGGTGTGCAATCTTAACCCCAGCGAATTAAAATTTTTATCTTCAATAAGAAAGGCCAATTTTCAGATTTGAAAATTGGCCTTTTGTTTTTAACTATGCACGACTATTCAACCTTTGAACGGGTTGGCGTGTCGCTGTAATTACTTTTAGTATACTATGAGTTACTTTTGAATCAGTACTTCTGTCGTTCCGCTTTCAGAAAGATTAACCATCGTTGCACCTCGTTCTGTTGTACCGGCTGTTTTAATGGTATATGTACCAACATTAGCCAGTTTTGCAGGTTGTGCAACCCTAACCACAGCAGTCGGCGTGTATTGATCTCCTTTTTCAAGCTTTAAACGTATATCACCTGTTGAAATATCATAATTTACAGAAGCTATTTTACCAGCATCCAATGAAATCCATAGTCCGATTGGCGCTAGGTAAACTGATGATTTAGCTGCTGTTGTGATGGCAACGCTAACTTTATTTTTTTCTTTTTGCAGGTTTCCACCAAAAGCTAACCAGCCGAACTCAGGATGCTCCAGGATGTAAGAGGACGTGTTTACCGCATATCCAAAAAATCCAGATCCATAATCGCCGGTAATGCCGTCGTTTTTAAGTGTTGATGGATAAGCATGGAAGGCAGCGGGTGCAAAACCATCCTGGGTAATATTAGAAATTGAACCCAGCAATCCGCCATAACCCGCGCGAAGCAAATAGAAATCGTTTGGATTCTTACGATAATCCATCAACACCGGAATCGAGTTTAAGGCAGAACCATAATGGTGAATCATTCTTTCAATCCGTTGAAGTTTGCCTCCATAAAGAAAGTCCCAGTAACGGCGGGCATTTCCATTGTAGGCCCAATGCGGCATTACTGGCATATAAGCTAAAATCGCATCCAGGGTTACCTTCGCTTTATCTTGATAACCGAAATAATTCGACCAGACATAAACCTCCTCTTGTCCGGTAGAATCCCATGGCATCTCGCTTCCAAACGGATATTCCAGCGATCGCCAATGATCCGCACGTTTTTTCATGGCATCAGAGAGTCTATTGGCTTCATCCGCTAAACCTTCATTTTCCAGATCAGTTAGAATCAAATAAAAAATGGTTCCTTCCATCTGACCAAACTGTGCATAATAAGGTGCGATATTTACCATCGCCATTCCGGTTTCAGCAGCATCGATCAAGTGTTGTTTCCAGGTACCTTTTGCTACCAGTCCATTGTAGTTTCTGGCGAGGCGATACATCATCCAATGGGCAGCTGCCACGTGAGGATAGTTATACGACCTACCCAGATTATTCGCTTCCTTACTTGGCCAAGCAGACCAGACTTTAAAATTAATGTCTTTAGCATATGTGTTTTTCGGCATTGAATCTGGTTCATAAAAAAACAAACTTTTTTTCACGCCATACTTCTGCGAACCCTCTTTCAGCTGGATATTACCAAACATTACGGAGTCTACAAACTTTTGCAGCTTATCTATTTCTGCCTTTTCGGGATTTACAAGCTGCTTCATGATGGCACCCAACCAAGATCCGGCCCCACCTTCATCGCTTAAGCCAGCAATCCAGGCGCGGTTATCCTGCACCACCTGCTGCTGTTTTTCATAATCATAAGTAATAGACGAAGGTGAACGTTTGAAAACATCGTTAGGTTGATCAAACCATTGTTTAGTCGTTAAAAAATTACCATAGCTGGCAATAACTTTACTTTCTGGTTCAATAATTTTATAATTAATAGTTTGTTCCAAGCCATCTTCATAAACAATAGTCAACCTGGCCCTGCCCCAGCTATTTCCTTTTACAGCGTAGCTTTTCCATCCTTTCCTAGTACTTCCTAAAGCTGTTACCTTTAGCGCCTGATCAGGAAATGAGGTAATTGACTTTACTTTCTTTGTATAGTTGATAAATAGTTTTGCATCAACATCCTCAGGCAAAACGTAACCAGGAATCGATATTGCAACCGGCCGTTTATGCTCAATTAACTTAGCTTCTGTATCCTTTGCAGTTCCTGATAAAATAAATTGGAGCGCATAAGTTTTGGTTTCATTTGATTTGATTGTAGTAGATGTTGGAACATTCCACTGATCTGCTGTTTTCCACTCATTTTCAGCATAGGCCTTGCTGTACACCATCCACTCGTAAAAGCCCTCAAAGGCAATACCACGCGGTGTCCGGTCATCATTTAGCGGATTATAAGCTTCAAATGGCGTTTTACCCACGGGTGCAACAATTAGCGATGGCGCTTGTCCGCTTAATCTCGTTACCTGAAGATAACCAGCATCTCTTCCAATATATGGATCATAGAACACATTTTTGGCATGGGTTTGTTCAAGTGTTCTGCCTTCCAGAATATTATCAAAAATCATCGGAATGCCCAAAGCACCGATTTCGATATCTTCAGCCGTTTTATTTTTGATTTCAAATTTTAAAATCAATTTACCTTCACTCATTTCCCAACTGCGTATAATTTGCAATGGAATGTCTGCTGGTAATGTGGCAGACAAATCTGCAGCTGCCAGTACCTTACCTTTAACATCAATTGCTTTAACAGGCATTCGTTTTGCTGCAGTACTAAAGCTTTTCCAGTCTTGGCTGAGCCCTGTTCTAATCCTGAGGTTGATATCTCCTAAATGGTATAATCCATCTGAACTTCTTACTTGCAAACTATCACTTGGTGTAAAATCAAAGTCCTTTACATTTTTCGGCTGAAGGCTGGCTACTGTTTGAGATGATTTGACCAGTTTAAGTTTAAATACACCGGCATCATAAGCAGTAAATCCATTCGCTAAACCCAATGTAGATGGTTTTTTGGCTAAATTGATCCAAGGCGATTGCGCTGTTGCAGTTGCTGAAAAGATGGAAAATAGAACGGTAAGAATTAATAGAGATAACGTGTTATTGCTAAATGGAAATTTAGACGTGCTGTTCATGGCAATTAATTTAAATACTGTTGATGATTGGTGTATATCAAAAATAGTCTTTAAAAGATTAAGGGTTAACCTTCGCTATCAATTTAGATAAAATTGGTAAAGGATCAGCTTAATTATGGTATAAAATACGGATCAATATCAGCGGAAATACTGATTAGTACGCGGCCGATTGGGAAATGCAAAAATGTATTTAAAAGATTTTTTTAAACAGAAGATGTAAAAACCATTTAAATGGCATTTTCTTCGCCTGCAGGCTGATCAAACTTTGGTCAGTCAACCGTGCTTTTCTTTCAGCTTTATGAATAAGGTGAGTAGTATTCCGCTCGAAAACCGATTGATTCTCAACTTCAAAAAGACCAAAATGGGAGATAATACAGTTTTCCATGGCTTAATATTTTAAAAAACCTGATAAGCAAGATCAATCACAAAAAAAGCATAGCTCTTTTCATCAATAAACAACCTATAGTTCCGCGATAGAAACTATTTTCATGAAGATACTCATTCGAAATTAAAACATTTCGTTTTTTTTATCTGTATCGGATTTATTACGCCTAAAGACGCTGTTCTTTTTAGTTAACCCCTTTCGAAATTCAATAAGGGAATATTTAAGTTTATCCTCAACAGGCGTCGAAGCAATTCAGGTGCCCGTAAATGGATCATTAATTTATTTATATTTGCGCAACTAATCATATGAGCCTCGCAAATCAATCCATCTTTCCAAAGATTCTTACGGTTTTAAGGAAGAAACAGGTCATTTTCGCCATATATGTCCTTTTGGCTATCATCGCAAGTACCAAGCAGTATTTACATCACTCCTATAATAACTATCTAATCTTTAAATACGTTTACTGGCACACTATTGATCTGCAAAATTTGTATAGTAATTATCCAGAATACGGTGATAGTAATCATTACGGAATAGTTTTTTCTTTGCTCATTGCACCTTTTGCATTACTACCTGATGGATTGGCAATGTTTTTATGGAATATCACTAACGTATTAGTTTTGCTTTGGGGAATTTTTAGCCTACCTATTTCATTGAATAAAAGAACAATTGTAGCCTGGATCTGTGCGCATGAAACCCTCACAGCGCTTTTTAGTTTTCAATTCAATATCGCGCTCACAGGCCTGATGTTATTAAGTTTCTCTTATTTGATCAAAAAGGAGGAAATTAAATCGGCATTTTTTATCGCCCTTGGAACCTTGATTAAACTATACGGCATCGTTGGTTTGGCATATTTCTTCTTTACACGACAAAAAATTAAATTCATAATAGCCGGTTTAGGAGCATTTTTAATCCTATTTCTACTTCCAATGGCCATCTCATCACCTTCTTTTGTCATGCAATCCTATGCAGATTGGTACCATTCGCTGGTTCATAAAAATACTTCCAATGCATCACTCATTTCTTTTCAGGATATTTCTCTTATGGGCATGTGCAGGCGGATTACAGGTAATGTGAATATCCCAAATGGTCCTTTTCTGTTAGGCGGATTGATGCTCTTTGCACTACCCTATTTTCGGATTAAACAATATAAGTACCTTGCTTTTAGACTAATGTTACTGGCATCAACCTTAATTTTCACAGTTATCTTTAGCAGTGGTTCAGAATCGCCTACTTACATTATCGCTTTTGCAGGTGTTGCCATTTGGTTTATTGTACAACAAGATCCAAGAAAAACTTGGATAATTGCATTATTTATATTTGCCTTTGTACTCACCAGCCTGTCGCCAACCGACATTTTACCTAGGGCGATAAAAGATTTTATTCGCCTATATTCACTCAAAGCACTACCTTGTGTCATCATTTGGATAACTATTGTTTATCAGATGTTAAAAGAAAATTTTGAGTCTTATTCGATGACCGAAAAATGAAAAAATTAGTTTCAATCGTAATACCAGCATACAATGAGGCTGATAATATTTTTATGATATGCGAAAGCATTAAAAATGTTTTCGCTGAAATTAATTTCAATTATGAGGTGATCCTGGTTGATGATGGAAGCTCAGACAATACCCTAGATAAGATTCGCGATTATGCAGCAATGGCTGATCATATTTTTTTTCTTGAATTTTCTAGAAATTTTGGACATCAGCTGGCAGTGAAAGCTGGTATGGATCATGCATTTGGTGATTGTGTGATCTCTATGGATTGTGACATGCAACATCCGCCAACGCTTATTCCTGAAATGTTAAAAAAATGGGAAGAAGGATATGAAGTGGTATATACGATTAGAGAAGAGGATAAAAGCCTTTCAAAAGGAAAACGTGGATCCTCTAACCTATTTTATAAAACGCTCAATTTATTATCTGATATAGAATTGGAACCTGGAGCCGCTGATTTCCGCTTATTGGACCAGAAGGTTGTCAATGTTTTCAGAAATTTTAATGAAAATGAACCCTTCCTGCGTGGACTGGTCAAATGGCTGGGGTTTAAGCAGCATGCAATAAAATACAATCCTGCCGCCCGTTTCGCTGGTAAAAGCAAATATACCATCAAAAAAATGTTTCGGCTTGCACTGCACGGTGTAACCTCATTCAGCATAAAACCACTTTATTCTGCTGTTTACCTTGGTTTTATATTTTCATTCGCCTCGGTGTTATACATCCCCTACGTTATTTATGCTTTCGTAAATAATGTTGAGGTTTCGGGATGGGCATCAATGCTGATGACTATTGTGTTCTTTGGAGGCCTCCAGTTAATTATCCTAGGTATCATTGGAATATATGTAGGTAAAATGTTTATGCAAACTAAAAACCGACCTAATTATATTATTCGTTCATCCAATATACAGCAGCATTAATGGTTCTTTTAAGTTTTGATATCGAAGAGTTCGACATGCCTTTTGAATACGGAAAAGAGATTTCTTTCACCGACCAGATAGCAATCTCCAGGGCAGGGACTCTTGCTATTCTAGATCTCCTGGACAAGCACAAAATTAAAGCAACTTTTTTCTGTACCGTTACTTTTGCTGAAAATGTTCCTGATCTGATTCAACGCATTACAACCAGCGGACATGAGCTGGCTTCACATGGCTATTATCACTCTGACTTCAAACCTGAACACCTCCTTCAGTCTAGGATAAAGCTTCAGGAACTATCCGGGCAGAAAATCACCGGCTATCGGATGGCCAGAATGATGCCTGTTGATGAAAAAGAAATTGAAAAAGCCGGTTATACTTACAATACTTCTATTAATCCAACGTATTTACCAGGAAGATATAATAATTTCAGCATTTCCAGAACCCATTTCCGAAAACAAAATGTATTACAAATTCCCGCGTCGGTGACTCCTATAATCAGGTTTCCGCTATTCTGGCTTTCTTTTCATAACCTACCACTCAATATTTATAAATTCCTCGCACAATGGACTTATAAAAAAGATCATTACCTAAATGTCTACTTCCATCCATGGGAATTTACAGACTTGACTGATTTTGAACGTTTTGGATTTCCTGGATATGTTAGAAAAAATACAGGCTTAAAAATGCTCAATAGAATGGACAACCTGATCAGTTGGATGAAATCAAAGAAATATCCTTTTGGAACCTTTCAGCAGTTTATTGATGAACTTAAAAATTAGCGTATCTAGTAAGTTCCTGCAAGCTTCATGGCATTGTATGCGTTGACAATGCCGCCACTTACACAAATCTCACTGAACAAAGCTCTGGTATTCTCACCCTTTTCATTTTTATACTTCACTTTGTGAGTCACTTTATTTACAGATTTCATAATAATTTCCCTTACCTGGGCGGGTGTAAGTTTGGGATAATAACTTAAGATTAGTGCAGCTAAACCAGAGACAACTGGTGAAGCCATGCTCGTACCATCAAGGTCTTCATACTTGCCATCCGGCACTGTAGAATTGATTAAAAAACCAGGTGCAAAAACATCAACACTGTATTTTCCATAATTAGAGAAATCTGCTTTTAACGTTTCGTCATCTTTATAGGCACTTGCACCAACTTCGATCCAATTACTTGCACTTGGCAGATCAAATTTAGCCGAATCTACCGAAACAGCCTTCACAACCGCACTATTCATTGGAGGCCTCATCCCCATACTGTTTTGTCTCATAGGTTTTGGAGGAGTAAAATCAGGTTTGGCAGGTTTACGATGGGCTACTTTGTATGCTTCAGCCTCTGCACTGGCAAAGTATTTATTAGGAAAATTTTCTTCAATATCGTTGTTTTGATTATCGTTCCCAGCCGCATGTACCAATAGCACGCCTTTGGACTCTGCATATTTAACAGCTTCGTCGACTACTTTTTTATCCCACTTATAAGCTTTTCCGAAACTCATATTAATCACCTTTGCGCCATTATCAACAGCATACCGAATTCCGTTCGCTACATCTTTGTCGCGTTCATCTCCAGTAGGCACAACCCTAATGGCCATAATACTGACATTATTGGCTACGCCTGAAATTCCTAGATTATTGGTCCTGTCTGCCCCAATAATCCCGCCAACATGCGTTCCATGCATAGCATCCGGACCCTTTACATCACCGTTACCATATCTTCGCTCATTACTATTTGAATAATCATCACCAACCAATTCGGCTCTTTTATCATATTTAGGATTGAGGTTATATTTCAGCATGGCATCGTATTGTTTATAGCCATCTTTAATACTTTTATAGAACTTTTCGAAGCTCCCATCTTCCTTTGATCCTTTTCTAATGATATTTTTTACTTGCTCTTCTATTTCATCGTCAGCCTTATAACGCTCGACATCATCAAACGTAGGAACTTTTTTATTGTTGACTTTGGCCGCAGAATCAAGCACCTTATTAATGGCTATCAGAACGGAGAAAGTGTTGCTAGCATCTTCATATTTTTTACCGAACTCGCTAACCATTTTTTTATATAGCCTGAATTCTTCTTTTTGATTGCTATCGAGTGGAGTCAAATTAGTGGTAGATTGATATTTAGGTGTATAAATTCTTAGCAATCTAATTAATTCAAGATTATCAAATTCCAGATTCCCTTTTGTGGAGCCAATGAAGTTCCAGCCATGAATATCATCGATATAGCCATTCCCATCATCATCAATCCCGTTGCCTGGAATTTCTTTTGGATTTGTCCACAGTACTGACATCAAATCAGGATGAGTAATATCTAAACCTCCATCAATTACCGCTACTATCACCCGCTCTTTCGGCTGCTTATCTTTTAAGATTTCTCTGTATGCTTTCTCTGTACTGATGCCAAAGTATCCACTTTCTGCTAAATCAAGGTTAAACCAATTTATAGGCAGCTTTACACTTTTACTTTGCGCAAAAGCTCCGATTTGAAAAGAAATCAATAGCGTAAAAAGAAAGGCTGTTATTCGGTTAAAATTAATCATGTCAGAATGTACGTAATGATACAATAATACGGTTTTATTAATTTTAGTGCCGATTATTTTACAGTTTTTAACATAGCAATTGCAAGTATAGATTAGCACAATGGCAATCAATCTGGAAACTCGACGAATCCTCTTCTTAGATGACTATTAATCTGGTAAGTATAAGACAGAAAGTTCCCATAGAATTTTAATACTTATAGCTGATTTTGATTTCACTTGACCTAGATATTCTGTACAGAATAGTTTAAATTTAAGTTCAAAGCAGAATTCTCTTTATTCGTTGCTCTGTTGTAGCTTTTACTTTCTTCTAAAATTCAAGAGTAGCCCTTTACATGAAGTTTAGGGATCTGGCTAAAATTTTGCTTCATTACTTCAACTTTTCACTACACCGATCTTTTTATAAACGCAGAAACCCCTGCAGTT